>NZ_JBVKAH010000006.1:143396-529876 GCF_055598725.1 Streptomyces sp. NPDC039423 | reverse complement strand
GTACTGCAGGGGGGACCCTGTGGGAGAGTAGGACGCCGCCGAACAATCATTGTGGGAAAGCCCCGCACCTTCTGGTGCGGGGCTTTTCTGCGTTCCGGGGTCGGAATTCCGTGCAATAAATGTTTGACGGCCGGTGGCGGGCGCCGGTCGGATGGCGGGCATGGATTTCGAAGTGATCGACGAAGATCTCGTCCGCCAGCTGGTCGAGGGACAGTTCCCGCAGTGGCGGGGACTGGCGGTGCGGCGGTTCGCGTCCGGAGGCACCGTGAACGCGGTGTACCGGCTGGGGGCGGACATGGTCGTACGGCTGCCGTTGCGGGAGGGCGGGGCCCAGGACGTGGTGATGGAGCGGGAGTGGCTGCCGCGACTGGCGCCCCTGCTGCCCACGGCCGTCCCCGAGGTGCTCGGAGCCGGTGAGCCCGCCGAGGGGTTCCCGTGGGCGTGGTCGGTGTACCGGTGGCTGGAGGGGGAGAACCCCGTGGCCGGGGCGCTGGAGGAGCCCGGGCCACTGGCGGAGGACCTGGCGCGGTTCGTCACCGGAATGCGCGAGGTGTCCTTGTCCGGGGCGCCGGCGGCGTACCGCGGCGGGCCGGTCGGGACGCTGGACGCGGCGACGCGGGCGGCGATCGAGGAACTGCGGGGGATACCCGAGGAGGGCGTCGACTGCGACGCGGTGACCGCCCTCTGGGAGGAGACGCTGCGGGCGCCGGAATGGGACGGGCCGCCCGTGTGGCTGCACGCCGACCTGATGCCGGGCAACCTGCTGGTGCGGGACGGCAGGCTGGCCTCGGTCATCGATTTCGGCTGCATGGGTGTGGGGGACCCGGCCTGTGATCTCTTCCCGGCCTGGAACCTGCTGCCTCCGGACGCGCGGGAGGTCTTCAGAAAGCACCTGGGGGTCGACGACGCGACCTGGGTGCGCGGCCGGGGCCGGACGCTCTCGCAGGCGCTGCTGGCGCTCCCGTACTACCGGCGCGGAAACCCGGCGATGGCGGACAACGCGCGGCACGTGATCCGGGCGGTCCTGGGCGCGTAGGGCGGATGGGGCGTGCGGGGCCCAGCGGGGCGGCGTCCGGGCGGAGTTGTGGACGGCCGGGCTCTCCTCGGGCGGGGACCGGGTGTGAGGTGTATTGCGTTGCCGACGGCGGGCGGCCCCGTCAGGATCAGCTCATGGAACACCGCATACGAACCGTCCGCGCCGACGAGTGGCGCAAGGCTCGGGACATCCGGCTCGACGCCCTCCAGGACCCCCTCGCGCCCCTGGCCTTCCTGGACACCTATGAGGCGGCGGCGGCCCGGGACGACGCGCACTGGGAGCAGTGGGCCGGCCGGGCGGCGGAGGGCAGCGCCGACGCCCGTCAGTTCGTGGCCGAGGCGCCGGACGGCTCGTGGGACGGCACGGTGACCGTGCTGGTGGAACGGGCCGGTGAGGAGACCCTGTTGGGTTCGGTGCCGGAGGCCGACCAGACGCATGTGGTGGGGGTGTTCGTACGTCCCGGCGCGCGCGGCAAGGGCGTGGCGGACGCGCTGTTCCGGGCGGCCCTGGACTGGTCGTGGTCGTTGGGGGACGGGTCCGTGCGGCGCGTACGGCTGCACGTGCACGAGCGGAACGGGCGGGCGGAGTCCTTCTACCAGAAGGCCGGGTTCGTGCCGACCGGGGAGAGCCTGCCCGTGAAGGGTGATGCCAGCGGGGCGCGTGAGGTGGAGTACGAGTTCCGGCGGCCCGTCACGGCGTGAGCGGGCGGTCCGGCCAGCGGGCGCGGCCCTGCTCGGCCGAACGGAGCAGGACATGGGCCGGCAGGCCCAGTTCCTGACCGGAGTCGAGCAACTCGGGGAGCGCCGGGAGCGGGGCCACGGCGGCCACGTCGTCGAGGACGAGCGTGAGTGGTGGGTCGAGCCGACCGTCGGATGACCGTGCGGCCATGCGGCGGCCGTGCTCGACCACGTCTGAGGCGAGCGCGGTCAACAGGGGCATCGCGCCCGGGTGGGTCCTCGGGTCCTCGATCGGTTCACCCACCACATAAAGGGTGCCCGTTTCGGCGATGAATGATTCCAGTGCCAGCGAATCAGTTCGATTCGGTGTGCAGGCCTCGCGGATGTGGACCGAGGACAGCGAGGCCAGGGCCCGTACCGCCAACTCCTGGGCGACCTCCCGGCGTTCCGGATAGGCCGTGAGGGCCGATTCGAGCAGGCCGGCGTGGCTGTTGGTGGCCTTGGGGTGCGTGCGGAGGATGCGTACGGGTTCGTGGGCGCCGTTGTTCTGCGCCCAGCGCTGGACCTGCTTGAAGGGCCGCCCGTCTACAGCCGCCGCGTGCAGCCAGCAGCGGAGGAGCGTTTCGGCGGTGTCCGCGACGGCGGCGTCCATCCGGGCCCGGGTACGCACGGGCGCCAGGAGCGCGGCGGCACGGGCGGCGGCCGTGGTGGTGTCCTCGCAGCCCTGGATGGGCGCCCAGTGGAGGCGGGCGGGCGTGTCGCACAGGTGCCCGGGGTCGTAGACCAGGACGGGGCCGAGCTTGGCGCGGGCGTCCTTGGTGCCGGCCCACAGGTCCGGGTCGGAGGTGACGACCAGGACGGGCCCCTCGGCCTCCTCGACCGCCCGGCGGGCCACGGGGCGGCGGGCGGCCGCGTTTCCGTGGAGGAGGCGCGGTAGGGGCTCGGCGCCGGGTACGGGGGCGGTGGGCGCCCCGGGGGCGGTGGGCAACCCGGCGGCCGGCGCGGCGGTGTCGGCGGCCGTGGAGGCCGGCGTGGCGGGAACGGCGGGCGCGGGCGCCGAGGCGTCTGGGGGCATGGGCGCGGGGCCCGGCAGGTGCGCGGCCGGCGGGACGGTGACGGTCGCGTTCGGGCGCACGCCATCGGGCTGGACCGCCGCGGGCGCCGCGCCCCGGGCCGCCGCGGACGGGGCGCCGTACGGGCCACCGGCGGTGGCCGGACCCGGGCCCCCGGCGGTGGCCGGACCCGGGCCCCCGGCGGTGGCCGGGCCCCCGGCCGGGACGCGCGCCGGGCCCCTCCGTACGGCCGTGGCCTTCGACGTCGCCCGGACCGCGCGCCAGCGGGCCAGCGTGCCGATCACGAAGACCGCCAGCACCACCAGCACCAGCAGCGCGCCGATGAACAGGCCCCAGAACAGCCCGTACCCCGACAACTGGCCCGGCGGCGCGGCGGGCCACGCCCCGGCGAGGTCCTGGGGTCGGGACACCAGGCTCCGTATCGCGGCGGGCGCCTGGGAGAACGTCACCCCGTCCGGCCACGCCCCGTGCGCGAACAGCCCGGCCAGGCCGGTCGCCGTCCACACCAGCAGCGTCACGCCCAGCAGGAACCCCAGCAGGCCCACCAGCAGACCGTCCGGGATGCCCCGCTCGGCACCGCGTTCCTGACCGCGCCCGCGCTCCATCTCATGCCACCGTCGACTGTGAGGACTCGTTCATCTGCTGCTCGATGAGGGCCGCGCGCTGCTCCGCCTCCCATTCCGCGGCCTGGATGTCATCGGGTACGGACGACTCCGTCATCGCCCGGTCGGTGTACACCAGCGGCCGTTCCGCCTCGGTGATCAGGTGCTTGACCACCTGCACATTGCCGTTGACGTCCCACACGGCGATACCGGGCGTCAGCGTGGGGATGATCTCGACCGCCCACCGGGGCAGGCCGAGCACCCGCCCGGTGGCGCGCGCCTCGTCGGCCTTCTGGGCGTAGATGGTCCGGGTGGACGCCATCTTCAGGATGGCCGCCGCCTCCCGGGCCGCCGCCCCGTCCACGACGTCGCTGAGGTGGTGCACCACCGCCACGAAGGACAGCCCGAGCCGCCGGCCGAACTTCAGCAGCCGCTGGAAGAGCTGGGCCACGAACGGGCTGTTGATGATGTGCCAGGCCTCCTCCACCAGGAAGATGCGCTTCTTGCGGTCCGGCCGGATCCAGGTGTGCTCCAGCCACACGCCGACGATGGCCATCAGGATCGGCATGGCGATCGAGTTGCGGTCGATGTGGGAGAGGTCGAAGACGATCAGCGGGGCGTCCAGGTCGATGCCGACCGTCGTCGGCCCGTCGAACATGCCCCGCAGGTCGCCGTCGACGAGCCGGTCGAGGACGAGCGCCACGTCCAGGCCCCAGGCCCGTACGTCGTCTATGTCGACGTTCATCGCGGCCGCCGACTCCGGCTCGGGGTGGCGTAGCTGCTCGACGATGTCGGTCAGGACCGGCTGGCGGTCGGTGATGGTCTCGGTCACGTACGCGTGCGCGACCTTCAGCGCGAAGCCGGACCGCTCGTCCAGGCCGTGCCCCATCGCGACCTCGATGATCGTCCGGAGCAGCGCGAGCTGACCGGTGGTGGTGATCGCCGGGTCGAGGGGGTTGAGCCGGATGCCGCCGTCGAGCGCGGCCATCGGGTCCAGGCGGATGGGAGTTATCCCCAGCTCCTGGGCGATGAGGTTCCACTCGCCGACCCCGTCCTCGCCCTGCGCGTCGAGGACGACGACCTGGCGGTCGCGGAAGCGGAGCTGGCGCAGTACGTAGGTCTTCTCCAGCGCGGACTTGCCGTTGCCGGACTCGCCGAGCACCAGCCAGTGGGGGGCCGGGAGCTGCTGGCCGTAGAGCTGGAACGGGTCGTAGATGTACCCCTTGCCGCTGTACACCTCGCGCCCGATGATCACGCCGGAGTCGCCGAGGCCGGGCGCGGCGGTCGGCAGGTAGACGGCCTGGGCCTGCCCGGTCGACGTACGGACGGGAAGCCGGGTCGTCTCGACCTTCCCGAAGAGGAAGGAGGTGAAGGCCTCGGTGAGGGCCGACAGCGGATCTCGCATCAGAATCAGGCGCCCCTAACGGCGGATGCCGGTCGCGAACGGCAAGGTGTTCACAAAGGCCCGGTGGTGCTCGCGGTCGCACCACTCCAGCTTCAGATACGACTTGCCGGCCGATGCCCTGATCGTCCGCTTGTCCCTGGCCAGGGCCTCGGGCGTGCGGGACGACACAGTGATGTACCCGACGAGGTTCACTCCCGCCGCGCCGCTGGCGAGATCTTCACCCCGCTGGTCGAGCCGGCCGTGGGCGGCGATGTCACGCGGGTCGACGGTGCGGTTCATCTTGGCGGCGCGGCTGGCCTCCGCCTCGTCGTTGGTCTTCTCCGTCAGCATGCGCTCGATGGCGACCTCGGTGGGCTCCAGGTCCATGCAGACGGCGACGGTGCGGATGACGTCGGGGGTGTGGACCAGGAGCGGCGCGAGGAAGTTGACCCCGACGGGGGTCATCGGCCACTCCTTGACCCAGGCGGTGGCGTGGCACCAGGGGGCGCGGGTCGAGGACTCGCGGGTCTTGGCCTGGAGGTACGTCGGCTCGACGGCGTCCAGCTCGGCGGGCCAAGCGTTTCGTTTCGTCATCGCCTGGATGTGGTCGATGGGGTGGTCCGGGTCGTACATGGAGTGCACGAGGGACGCGAGCCGGGACTGGCCCAGCGGCTGGCGGACGCGGATGTCGGCCTCGGCGAGGCGGGCGCAGATGTCGGTGAGCTCACGGGCCATCACGACCGCGAGGCCGGCGTCCTTGTCGAGCTTGCGGCCGCCGGTGGCCTGGCGGGCGGCGCGGGCCATGGTGTGGGCCTCGGCGGCCAGTTCACGGGTGTAGTGCATGCAGGCGACCAGGTACGCGCGGTGCTGCTCGCTGGAGGTGGACACCATGGACTGGAGCTGCTCGTAGGAGTCGCGGAGCCAGCCGGGGGCGCCCGGGTCGCCGCGCTGGGCGACGTCCTTGGCGTGGGCGTCGGGGTCGGCGGGGAGGGTGCGGGCCAGCATCTGGAGGCGGGTGACGAAGCCGTCGCCGTTGGCCACGTGCTTGAGCAGGGTGCCGAAACGGTCCACCAGGGCTTCCTGGTCCTCGCTGTCGCGCAGGCCGACGCCGGGGCCCTCGATCTCGATGGCGGCGGTGACGGTGCGGCGGTCGGCGTGCAGGAGGACGGCGATCTCGTCGGGCCCGAAGGGCGCGGCGAGCCAGTTGATGCGGCCGATGCCGGGCGGCGGGCCCACCTCGATCTCGCGGCCGTCGAGCCGGGTGCCCGCCTCCATGGCGGTGGAACGGTAGGTGGTGCCCTGGCGGAGGACCCGCTTGTAGCTGCGGTTGATCTCGAACCACTTGTAGAAGGTGCGCCCCCTGTACGGGACGTACACGGCGGCGAGCGCGAGCATGGGGAAGCCCATGAGCGACACGATCCGCAGGGACAGGACGGGGACCAGCAGCCCGCTCATCATGCCGAGGAACGCGCCGACGATGATCAGTGCGATCTCGCCGGTCTCACGGTTCTTGCCGACGATCGCGTTCGGCCGGGCCCGGCCGATGAGGTACGTACGGCGGGGCGTGATCGGGTGGGACTGGGTCGTCAACGCCCTCCACCTCCTGTGTTTCCGGTGCTGCCTGTGCCTGAACCGCTCTTACGGTGGCTGTGCGGGGTGCCGGTGGTGCCGGGGCTCCGTGGCGGGGGTGCGGCGGAGGGGACGGATCCGCCGCCACCGCCGCCGCTTCCGCCGCCGCTCCCGCCGCCGGGCGGCTGGTTGCGGGAGCTGTGGGCGGCGACGCCGCCGGACATCGCGTTCGCGGGCCGGCCGCCGCCGCCCGTGCCGCCGTGCTGGTGGCTCCGGCTGCTGTGGGTCTTGATGCCCTGGGAGACGAGGGCGGCGGGGGAGGAGATGACGGCGGCGGCCTGGGAGCCGTCGGTGGCCTGCTTGCGGTTCGTCCGGGCGGAGGCGATCTCGTCGCCGAAGCCGGGGACGAAGCGGTAGATCATCGCGGAGGCGAAGATGGCCAGGAGGATGATGGCGAGCCCGGAGACGACGGCCGAGAAGGCGTCGGGGCCGTCGTCGGCGGACAGCGCCCCGGCGAGGCCGAGGACGATGACGATGACGGGCTTCACCAGGATCACCGCGATCATGATCCCGGCCCAGCGGCGGACGTGCCCCCACATGTTCTTGTCGACCAGTCCGGCGTAGACGACGGTGCCGAGCAGGGCGCCGACGTAGAGCAGGGCGGCCCGGATGACGAGCTCCAGCCAGAGGATGCCGGCCGCGAGGACCGACACCAGGGAGACCACGATCAGCATGATCGGCCCGCCGCCGATCCCGTCGCCCTTCTTGAGCGCCTCGGCGAACGTCCCGAAGAACGTGTCCGTCTGCCCGCCCGCGGCGCCGGCGATCACTTCCGTGACGCCGTCGGTCGCCGAGACGACGGTGTAGAGGATCAGCGGCGTGAACGCGGACGCCAGGACGGTGAGCCACAGGAACCCGATGGCCTCCGACATCGCCGTCGCCAGCGGTACGCCCCGGATGGCGCGCTTGGCGACGGCCAGGAGCCACAGGACGAGGGTCAGGACGGTGGAGGCGGCGAAGACGACGGCGTACTGCTGCAGGAACTTGGGGTTGGTGAAGTCCACCTCGGCGGTGTTCTTCACGGCCTCACTGAGCTTGCCCACGATCCACGCGGCGGCGTCGCCGCAGCCCCGGGCCAGGGAGGCGAGGGGGTCGAGCGCGGTGGTGGGGTCGGTGGGGGTGGAGCGGGCGCCGGAGCCGTTGGCGGCCTTCTCGCCGTCCTCGCAGTAGTCGCGCGCGAGGCCGACCACCAGGTCGCAGGGGTTGTTGCTGCCACTGGGCGAAGGCGTCGGCGCCGGGGGCGTCGGCGCCGCCGCGGCGCGTGTCGCGAAGACGAGGAGCACCGCTTGTACGGCCGCCGACGCGGCGGCGTATCGGGTGAGAGGGCTACCGCGCATAGGTGAAGCCTCCGTATCCGGCGACGGCACCGGCGATCTCGTCTGCGGTGGAGGCGCGGTTGTCACCGTTGACCGGTGTCGGCCCCTCCTTCTGGCTCGATGAGTCGATCTTCCAGTCGTTGCCGGTCCACTTCAGCTTCTCGGTGATGGTGAACCACGTCTCCGTCACCGGCTTGGTGGAGCCGTCCCCGGCGAGCCCGACCAGTCCGGTGCACCAGACCTCGACGGTGGCCGCGTCCGCGCTGTGCTCGACCACTTTGGTGCCGACCGGGACGGTCCGGGAGACGAAGGTCAGCCCCTCGGGGGTGGAGCCGTCCTGATTGAGGCCCACGTTCCGGAGGAACGCACCGGAGTAGGCGCTGTCCAGCTTGGTCAGCAGACCGTCGACGACGGCGGGGTCGTGCACGGCACGCACGATCTCGTGCCGCGTCGCCTGCCGGAACATCCCGTCCGAACCGAGCGCCACCGCGTAGTTCGCCGCCGCGCTCTGGGCGCCCTGCTCGTCGTGGGCGTAGCCCGACGGGACGGTGCCGTTCCTGCCGGCCACCGGTTTGACGCCCGTCGCGGCCGTGGGTGCGGCGTCGCGCCGGGCGGAGGCGTCCGAGGGGGTGTCGTCGCCGCCACCGCCGCGGTTCGCGAAGGCGATGGCGGCGATCAGCAGCACCACCACGCCCACCACCGTGATCAGCGACCGCGAGTTGCGGGCCGGGCGGCGGGCACCGCCGTAGACGCCGCCGTGGACGTCGCCGGCGCCGCTGTCGGGCAGGCGGGTGCGGGTCTGGCCCGTACCGCCTCCCGTGCTGCTGGCGCCGTCGTGCTCGTCGCCGAGGCTCATGACGGGTACGCCCCCTCAACCGGTTGCTGATCTGTATGGTGACTGGACATCAGGTGACGCGCCCTCAAGGACGGGGCCGGGGCGAAGCGGCTGACGGGGTCAGACGGCCATCCCGTACACGATGGTGAACAGCGTTCCCAGCGATCCGATGATGAAGACCCCGGTCAGGCCGGCCACGATCAGCCCCTTGCCCTGCTCGGCGCTGAACGTGTCCCGGAGGGCGGTCGCGCCGATGCGCTGCTTGGCCGCTCCCCAGATCGCGATGCCGAGGCACAGCAGGATGGCCACGGCCATCACCACCTCGATCATCACGCGGGCCTCGTTCCCCAGGCTCCCGAAGGGCCCCCAGTTGGGGGCGATTCCGCCAATGATGGTGGTGATGTCGCCTTTTTCGGCCGCCAGGTACATGTAACTCACCGCCCCTGTTGGGTAGTTCGACGCCCCTGCCCCATGGCACGGGTCACCGCACTATCTTCGCTGATGAAACCGCCCATGTGCGCAGACTTGGCGGGTCTCTTTACCCGATCACCGCAGCTTTGACCGGTCCGGGCGCCCTGACCTGCGAAGGCGGCGGATCGGATGTATGCGGGTACGCGTATCGTCACTCTGTGTATCACGGGGGGTGACTTCGGGCAATGACTGTCGTTTGTGCACTCTTGGGGCGGTTGAGCTACGGCTCAGCGGTACGTGGCCACCAGGCGCGCGAGCTGCCGGCCGGCCTGGAGCAGGGGCTCCTCGCTGCGGGTGACCTGGGCCGTCACCTCGGCGCCCTCCAGGGTGCTGATGACGGTGCCGGCCAGTTCGCGGGCGGCCGTCCGGTCGAGGCCGGAGCGGAGCAGCTTGTCGGCGACGAGGTCCTGCCAGCCGCGCAGCGCGTCGGCGCACGCCCGCTGGATCTCCGAGTCGGTGCCGAGCGTCTCGAGGGCGGTGGCGGTGACCGGGCAGCCGTCGAGCCAGTCCGAGGCGCGCAGGGCGGTGGCGAGGAGGCGGGCGCAGGCGTCGACCGCCGCGGCGGGGTCGTCCTCGCCGTCCAGCGCCTGGCGCAGGATCGCCGCGAACTCCTCGCCGCTGTGCCGGAGGGCGGCGACGGCCACGGCTTCCTTGCCGCCGGGGAAGAAGTGGTAGACGGAGCCGAGGGTGGCGTCGGCCTCCTTGGCGATCTGCTTGATGCCCGTGCCGACGTATCCCTGCCGCTGTACGAGGCGGGCGGCGGCGACGACGATGCGGTCGCGGGTGCTGGTCTGCATGACGGGATCCTACCGATCCGCTGAGTAGAGCGTTCGTTCTAGAGCTGTGCTACGGTCGGCCGTGCTCTGGATAGAGCGTTCGTTCTAGACAGCGGGGAGACTTCCATGAACGGCACCACCGGCATGACCACCGGCACCACCGGGACGATCAGCACCACCACCGCACCCGTCACCGTCATCGGCCTCGGCCCCATGGGCCACGCCATGGCGAGCACCTACCTCGACCGCGGCCACCGGGTCACCGTGTACAACCGCACCGCCTCCCGCGCCGACGACCTCGTCGCACGCGGCGCGCACCTCGCCGCCGGCGTGGAGGAGGCCCTCGCCGCCGCCGAGCTGGTGGTGCTGAGCCTGACCGGCTACGAGGCGATGCACGCCCTCCTGGACGGGGCCGACCCCGCCGCGTTCACCGGACGGGTCCTGGTGAACCTGAGCTCCGCCACCCCCGACGAGGCGCGCACCGCGGCGGCGTGGGCCGCCGAACGGGGCGCCACCCACCTCACCGGCGGCGTGCTCACCCCGCCCTCCGGCATCGGCGACCCGGCCTCGGCCACCTTCTACAGCGGCCCCCGCGCCGCCTTCGACGCCCACCGGGCCACCCTGGAGGTCCTCACCGCCGCCGACCACCGGGGCGAGGACCCGGGCCTCGCCGCGCTGCTCTACCAGCTCAACATGACCATGTTCTGGACCGCCCTGACGGGCTATTGGCAAACCCTCGCCATGGCCGGCGCCCACGGCCTGAAGGCCGCCGACGTCCTGCCCTTCGCCGTCGACGCCCTGGACCTCACGCGGTTCCTGGAGTTCTACACGCCCCGCGTCGACGCCGGCGACCACACCGGCGACGTCGACCGCCTGGCCATGGGCACGGCCAGCGCCGAGCACGTCCTGCACACCGCCCGGGACGCGGGCGTCGACACCTCCCTCCCGGCCGCCGTCCTCGGCGTCTTCCGACGCGGGATGGCCGCCGGCCACGCCGCCGACAGCGCGTCCAGCCTCGTGGAGATCCTCAAGCGGCCCGCCGCGTAGGCGCTTTGGTCCTACGTTGGTGCCGTGACCGACATCGAATCGAGGATCGACACCAGCCGCCCCCACACCGCCCGCATCTGGAACTACTGGACCGGCGGCAAGGACAACTACCCCGTCGACCGGGAAGCCGGCGACCGGATCCGCGAGCTCCACCCCGGGATCGGCGCCTACGCACGCGCCGACCGCCTCTTCCTGGGACGGGCCGTGCGGCACCTGGCCCGGGACGCCGGCATCCGCCAGTTCCTGGACATCGGCACCGGCCTGCCGAGCGCCGACAACACCCACGAGGTCGCCCAGCGCGTCAGCCCCGACGCCCGTGTCGTCTACGTCGACAACGACCCGCTCGTCCTCGCCCACGCGCGCGCCCTCCTCGTCGGCACCCCCGAGGGCCGCACCGACTACCTGGACGCCGACCTCCGGGACGCCGACGGCATCCTGGAGGCGGCCGCCAGGACCCTGGACCTGGACCGGCCGGTCGCCCTCATGCTGCTGGGCGTCGTCATCTTCATCGAGGACGACGCCGAGTCGTACGACGTCGTCCGCCGCCTCATGGACGCCCTGGCGCCGGGCAGCCACCTCGTCCTGTCCCACACGGTCGTCCACCCGTCGATGCCCGACGTCGACGCGGCGGTCGCCTTCTGGAACGAGCACGGCACCCCCCGGCTCACCCAGCGCTCCCCGGAGGCCGTCACCCGCTACTTCGACGGCCTGGAACTGCTGGATCCGGGCGTCGTCCCCTGCTCCCGCTGGCGCCCCGACACCCCGGCGGACGACGTCGCCATGTACGGCGGTGTCGGGCGCAAGCCGTAGCGGCCCGGATCACCCCCTGAAAGGGGGACCCGCCACCTACACTGTCGCTCGGTGGACTGCCACACGGCGAGGGGTGGTTGACGGTGCGTAAGGCGTGGCTGATCGCCGGGGTGTCCGTCGGGGCGTGCCTGAGCTTCGTCGCGCTGCTGGTCGTCGGGACGTACTCCGCCGCCGCGGGGCTCCTCGGCGGGGCCGGAGGCGCCCTCAACGGGGCCGTCGGGCTGGCCAAGGGCGCCGTGCCCGCCGCGTACCAGCCGCTGGTGCAGAAGTGGGGCAACCTGTGCCCCGCCATCAACCCCGCGCTGCTCGCCGCGCAGCTCTACCAGGAGAGCGGGTGGAACCCCCGGGCGGTCAGCCCCGCCGACGCCCGGGGCATCGCCCAGTTCATCCCCGGCACCTGGGCCGGGCACGGCATCGACGGCGACAAGGACGGCGACCGGGACGTGTGGGACCCGGCGGACGCCATCCCGTCCGCCGCCTCCTACGACTGCGAGTTGGCCGGGTACGTGAAGGACGTGCCCGGCGACCGCACCAACAACATGCTCGCCGCCTACAACGCCGGCGCCTACCGGGTGATAAAGGCCGGCGGGGTGCCCGGCATCAGCGAGACGCGGAACTACGTCCGGATCATCCGCTCCCTGGAGACCAGCTTCGCGCGGCCCGTCGGCCGGGTGGAACCCTCGCGCCAGGCGGCCGGGGCGATCCACTTCGCCCAGCAGAAGCTCGGCACGCCCTACCTCTGGGGCGGCAACGGAACGCCCGAGCAGCAGGGGCGGTTCGACTGTTCGGGGCTGACGCAGGCCGCGTTCCGTACGGTGGGCATCGACCTGCCGCGCGTCGCCAACGACCAGTACAACGCCGGTCCGCACCCCTCGCGGGAGGAGCTGCTGCCGGGCGATCTGGTTTTCTTCTCGGATGACTTGAACGATTCGCGCGCCATCCGCCACGTCGGGCTCTACGTCGGGGGCGGGTACATGATCAACGCCCCGTACACCGGGGCCGTCATCCGGTTCGACAAGATCGACACACCCGACTACTTCGGGGCCACCCGGGTGACCGAGGATGGCGCGAAAGCGCTCCCCACGGCACGGCCCTGAGCTGCGCCGTCGCATCACTCTTCGATAACGTCATGGTGATCGTTCCGTGGAGAGTGGAACGTACCCCTCCCGCGGGTCGTTCCCTGGACTGACCATGACGACACTGACCAGGTGACACAAGGCAAGGGGCCGCGGCAGATGGCTGGACTCGCATCGGACGGTTCGAACCCCGATGTCGGCCTGCTCTACGACATCAACGGCCTGGCGAAGGACGCCCCTTCCTGGTTCGACCGCGTCATGGAGTTCACCGGCGAGTACGGGATCATGCTGGCGATGGTGCTGGTCGTGCTCTGGTGCTGGTGGAGCGTGCGCCGCCGGGGGACGGCGGAGGACTCCGTCGCCGCCGTCGCGGGTCTCGTCTGGGCGCCTCTCGCCGCCGGTCTCGCCCTGCTCGTCAACATCCCGATCCGCGGGTTCGTGGAGCGTCCGCGGCCGTTCAAGGACCACCAGGGACTGGAAGTGCTGGTGGCCGGGAAGACCGACTTCTCGTTCGTGAGCGACCACGCCACCATGGCGATGGCCATCGGTGTCGGGGTGTTCGTCGCCGACCGCCGCTTCGGCTTCGCCGCGATCGGCCTCGCCCTCCTCGAGGGCTTCTGCCGCGTCTACATGGGCGTGCACTACCCGACGGACGTCGTCGGGGGCTTCGCCCTCGGTACGGCGGTGGCGCTGCTGCTGGCGCCCGTCTCCCTCGCGCTGCTGACGCCGCTGGTGTCGGCCGTCGCCCGCTCCGGGCGGGCCGCCCGGCTCGTACGGTCGCGGAAGGCGCCCGTGCGGGAGCGGCACGAGACGCTGGACATCGCCGAGCCGCGGATCGGCTCCGGCTCCGCCTCGGCCACCGGCGAGAACGACCTGGCGGCCTAGGGGGTTCTCGCCTGGCCCGCGGCGCCCTGTACGCGCGCTGACGCGGCCCCCACCCGGGCCCCCGGCGCACAGCCACGGGCCCGCTCGGTCCCGGCCCGCCCCGGGCCCCCGGTCCGGTCGCCTCGCCCGCCCCGCGGCGCGGACGCGCCGGTGCTCAGCCGGACGGGGGCGGGGGCGTCGCCGCGTGCGTGGCCGCGTCCAGCCGGGCCCGGTCCCTCGACCGCCTCGCCGGCCCGCTCCAGCCGCAGGTGCAGCGGGCGACGGCGAACGAACCGCGTTCCGTGGTCGTGGTGTTGTGGACGTCCTGGACGGCGGGCGTCTGGTCATGCGCGTGCACGGCTCCACGGTACCGGCGTGACGGGGCGCCCGTGCGGTCGTTAACCGGGTGCGGTATCCCCGACCCTCGGGGCGTGGGGAGGGGCGGGGGTCCCGGGCAGCCGGCGGCACGTGTTGGGGGTTGGCAGGCGATGGTGGTGCAGCAGGGGCGCAGGAGCGGCGCGATCGCCGTCGCTGCCGCCGTGATGGGCGCGATGGTCACCGGGTGTTCGGCCGCGGCCGACGCCTCGCCGGGTGCGGACCCGGGCGACGCGGTGCGCGAGGCCCCCGGGGCGCTGACGCGGGCGGGCACGTCCCAGGCGCGTACGTCCATGGAGATGGCGACCGGCGGGACGCGGGTCACCATCCGGGGCGAGGGCGCCTACGACTTCGTCCGGCGGTACGGGCAGCTCAAGGTCGTGCTGCCCGAGGACCCCTCCGGGGCGGACGGGCACCGTCCGATCACCGAGCTCCTCGTCCCCGGCGCGCTCTACATGAAGAACCGGGGTGCCGGCGTCCCCGCCGACAAGTGGGTCCGTGTCGACACCACCGCCCTGGCGGACGGCAACCTCGTCACCGGCGGGGCGACCGACCCGGCGGCCGCCGCCGAGCTGCTGCTCGGCGCGCGCGAGGTGACGTACGTCGGCGAGGAGGAGCTCGCGGGGGTGCCGGTCACGCACTACCGGGGCGTGAGCGACCTGGGCCGGGCCGCGCGGGCCGCCTCCCCGCAGGTGCGCGGGGCGCTGGCGGCGGCGGCGAAAGGGTTCGCCAGGGACACGGTGCCGTTCGACGCGTACCTGGACGCCGAGGGGCGGCTGCGCAAGGTGCGCCACCAGTTCAGTTTCACCAACCAGGGGCGGACGGTCGCGGTCGCCTCGACGACGCTTCTGTACGGGTTCGGCGCCCCCGTCACCGTACGGCTGCCGCCCCGCGAGGACATCTACGCGGGCCGGATCAAGGCCTGAGCGTCAGGGCCTGACCATCGGAAGAATGGTCCGGACGTGCCATGCGCGGTCCGTGTCGCGCTCCCTACGCTGGGAAGCCGACACCCGGCAGGAAGAGGTGATGCGCGTGGCCCCGCCCACTCCGACGACAGTCCAGGACCACGTGGCCCTCGCCGAGATCGAGCTGTGCGGTGAGCTGATGATCGCGGCCTCCGCCACGGACGGGGAGCGGCTCAGCGCGGACCTCATCGACGAGGTGCTCAAGGTGATACCCGAGGGGCGCGGCGGGTCCGCCGCGCCCCGGTGACGTCCGGCCCGCCCGCCCGGCTTCAGGTGCGCAGCATCCTCGCGATCGCCTTCGTGGCCTCCTCGACCTTGGCGTCGATCTCGTCCCCGCCCTTGACGGCGGCGTCGGCGACGCAGTGCCGGAGGTGCTCCTCCAGGAGCTGGAGCGCGAAGGACTGGAGGGCCTTGGTGGACGCGGAGACCTGGGTGAGTATGTCGATGCAGTAGACGTCCTCGTCGACCATGCGCTGGAGGCCCCGGATCTGGCCCTCGATGCGGCGCAGGCGCTTGAGGTGCTCGCCCTTCTGCTCGTGATAGCCGTGCACGCCGTGGTCGTGCTCCGTCCCGGCGGCGCCGGGCTCCGTGACCGGAAGGCCGGCCGCCTCGGTGGTCGTCATCGCGTCCTCCCGTTGTACGTAAGGGTTTGTATACCCCTCATGGGTATATGGTACCGATCCTTTGCCGAAGGTGGCGGGGGCCGGTTCTGTTCACTGTGCCTGATGGGCGACACTGAAGAACGCCGGTTAGCCGTGGCCGGATGATGCGCCTAGCATCAGCCTGACCGAAACCCATGCACCTAGAGGACCCCACGTGCGCTTTCGTCTGACCCCCAGGGAGACGAGCTTCTACGACATGTTCTCCGCGTCCGCGGACAACATCGTCACGGGCTCCAAGCTCCTGATGGAACTGCTCGGAGCGGAACATTCCGCCCGGGCCGAGATCGCGGAGCGGATGCGGGCAGCGGAGCACGCGGGCGACGACGCGACCCACGCGATCTTCCACCAGCTCAATTCCTCCTTCATCACGCCGTTCGACCGCGAGGACATCTACTCCCTCGCCTCGTCGCTCGACGACATCATGGACTTCATGGAGGAGGCCGTCGACCTGGTCGTCCTCTACAACGTCGAGGAACTGCCCAAGGGCGTCGAGCAGCAGATCGAGGTCCTGGCGCGGGCGGCCGAGCTGACCGCCGAGGCCATGCCGCACCTGCGGACGATGACCAACCTCACCGAGTACTGGATCGAGGTCAACCGGCTGGAGAACCAGGCGGACCAGATCCACCGCAAGCTGCTCGCCCACCTCTTCAACGGCAAGTACGACGCCATCGAGGTGCTCAAGCTGAAGCAGATCGTGGACGTGCTGGAAGAGGCCGCCGACGCGTTCGAGCACGTGGCCAACACGGTGGAGACCATCGCGGTCAAGGAGTCCTGAGCTTCGTGGACACCTTCGCACTGGTCGTGACCATCGGTGTCGCGCTCGGCTTCACATATACGAACGGCTTCCACGACTCGGCGAACGCCATCGCCACGTCGGTCTCCACCCGGGCCCTCACCCCCCGCGCGGCGCTCGCCATGGCCGCGGTGATGAACCTCGCCGGTGCCTTCCTGGGCAGCGGCGTCGCCAAGACCGTGAGCGAGGGCCTGATCGCGACGCCCGAGGGCTCGCGGGGCATGGGCATCCTCTTCGCGGCGCTGGTCGGCGCGATCGTCTGGAACCTGGTCACCTGGTACTTCGGCCTGCCCTCGTCGTCCTCCCACGCCCTGTTCGGCGGCATGGTGGGCGCGGCGCTGGCCGGCGGTACGGAAGTGATCTGGTCGGGCGTCGTCGACAAGGTCGTCATCCCGATGTTCGTGTCGCCGGTGGTCGGCCTGGTGGTCGGCTACCTGGTGATGTGCGTGATCCTGTGGTGCTTCCGCAAGTCCAACCCGCACAAGGCCAAGCGCGGCTTCCGTATCGCGCAGACGGTCTCGGCGGCCGGCATGGCCCTGGGCCACGGCCTCCAGGACGCCCAGAAGACGATGGGCATCGTCGTCATGGCGCTCGTCATCGCCGATGTGCAGGACGCGGGCGACGCGATCCCGATCTGGGTCAAGATCGCCTGCGCGGTGATGCTGTCGCTGGGTACGTACGCGGGTGGCTGGCGCATCATGCGCACCCTGGGCCGCAAGATCATCGAGCTGGACCCGCCGCAGGGGTTCGCCGCGGAGACCACGGGCGCGTCGATCATGTTCGGCTCGGCGTTCCTCTTCCACGCGCCGATCTCGACGACGCACGTCATCACGTCCGCGATCATGGGCGTGGGGGCGACGAAGCGGGTCAACGCGGTGCGCTGGGGCGTCGCCAAGAACATCATCCTCGGCTGGTTCATCACCATGCCGGCGGCCGCCCTGGTCGCGGCGGCGAGCTACTTCGTGGTGCAGCTGGTCTTCGGCTGACGTTCCCGCGAGCGTGACGTCAATGGGCCCGCCCCCGGGACAGGGGGCGGGCCCTGCGCCGTGCGGTGGCACCGCCATGCAGCACCGCAGGACGTGTGGGGGCCTTCGGGCGGGTGGGGCGGACGCACCCGCGCGCACCCCCCGCCCGCCACGGCCCGGGACGCCCCCGGCCCGCAACGCCCGGTCCGGGACGACCCCGGGGGCGGCGCCTACCCGAAGCGGCCCGAGATGTAGTCCTCCGTGGCCTGGACCGACGGGTTGGAGAAGATGCGCTCCGTCTCGTCGATCTCGACCAGCTTGCCCGGCTGGCCCACCGCCGCCAGGTTGAAGAAGGCGGTACGGTCCGACACGCGGGCCGCCTGCTGCATGTTGTGGGTCACGATGACGATCGTGAACCGCTCCTTCAGCTCGCTGATCAGGTCCTCGATGGCGAGCGTGGAGATCGGGTCCAGCGCCGAGCACGGCTCGTCCATCAGCAGGACGTCCGGCTCCACCGCGATCGCCCGGGCGATGCACAGGCGCTGCTGCTGGCCGCCGGAGAGGCCGGAGCCGGGCTTGTTGAGGCGGTCCTTGACCTCGTTCCACAGGTTCGCCCCCTTGAGGGACCGCTCGACGACCTCCGCGAGCTGGTTCTTGCGGTACGAGCCGTTGAGCCGCAGCCCCGCCGCCACGTTGTCGAAGATCGACATGGTGGGGAAGGGGTTGGGGCGCTGGAACACCATGCCGACCGTACGGCGCACGGCCACCGGGTCGACGTCCCTGCCGTACAGGTTCTCGTCGTCCAGCATCACCTTGCCCTCGACGCGGCCGCCGGGGGTGACCTCGTGCATCCGGTTCAGGGTGCGCAGGAAGGTGGACTTGCCGCAGCCCGAGGGGCCGATGAAGGCCGTCACGGAGCGGGGCTCGACGGTCATGGAGATGTCGTCGATCGCCTTGTGGGAGCCGTAATAGGCGGTGAGGCCGCTGACGTCGATTCGCTTGGCCATTTCACTCACTTCCGGGTGGCCTCAGCGGCCGGTCTTCGGGGCCTTCCAGCGGGCGATGCCGCGGGCGACCAGGTTGAGGATCATGACGAAGGCGATCAGGACGAGCGCGGCGGCCCAGGCGCGGTCGTACGACGCCTCACTGCCGACCCTGTACTGCTCCCAGATGTAGAAGGGGAGCGAGGACTGAGCGCCTTCGAAGGGGTTGGTGTTGATCAACTGGCTGCCGAAGACCAGGAGCATGATCGGGGCGGTCTCACCGGCGATACGGGCGATCGCGAGCATCACACCGGTGGTGATGCCGCCGATCGCGGTGGGGATGACCACCTTCAGGATGACGCGCCACTTCGGTACGCCGAGCGCCAGCGCCGCCTCCCGCAGCTCGTTCGGGACGAGCTTGAGCATCTCCTCCGTGGAGCGGACCACGACCGGGATCATCAGGATCGCCAGCGCCAGCGCGCCCATCAGGCCGGACGGCGCCAGCCCTGCGATCAGCATGATCGAGAGGATGAACAGGCCGGCGACGATCGACGGGATGCCCGTCATGACGTCGACGAAGAACGTCACGGCCTTGGCGAGCGTGCCCCTGCCGTACTCGACCAGGTAGACGGCCGTCAGCAGGCCGATCGGCGCCGAGACGAGGGTGGCGAGGCCGACCTGCTCCAGGGTGCCGATCAGGGCGTGGTACACACCGCCGCCGGCCTCGAAGCCGGGGACGCCGGCCATGGAGTGGCTGAGGAAGTACCCGTCGAGGACCTTCAGGCCCCGGCTGACCGTCGTCCAGATCAGCGACAGCAGCGGGACGACCGCGAGCAGGAAGCACACCCAGACGACGCTGGTGGCGAGCCGGTCCTTGGCCTGGCGCCGGTTCTCGACGGCCGAGGTCACGGTGTATGAGACGACGACGAACAGCGCGGCGGCGATCAGGCCCCACTGGATACGGCTGTGCAGCCCGGCGCCCGCGCCGATGCCGATGCCGAGGGCGACCGCCACGGCGGCGAAGCCGGCCGGCGCCCAGCGCGGCAGGTGGCGCTGGCTGAGGGTGCCCTTGCGCGGGGCCGTGGCGGCCTGGGCGGGTACCGCGTCCTGGATCACGTCGCTCATCAGGCGTTCGCCCCCGAGTACTCCTTGCGGCGCGCGATGATCAGGCGGGCCGCGCCGTTGACCAGCAGGGTGAGGACGAAGAGCACCAGGCCGGAGGCGATCAGGGCGTCCCGCCCCAGCTCGTTGGCCTCGTCGAACTTCGCGGCGATGTTCTGGGCGAACGTACCGCCGCCCGGGTTGAGCAGGTGGAGCGAGATCACGAAGCTCGGGGAGAGCACCGTCGCGACGGCCATCGTCTCGCCCAGCGCGCGGCCGAGGCCCAGCATCGAGGCGGAGATGACGCCGGAGCGGCCGAACGGCAGCACGGACAGGCGGATGACCTCCCAGCGGGTGGCGCCGAGGGCCAGCGCGGCCTCCTCGTTCATGCGCGGCACCTGGAGGAAGACCTCACGGCTGACACTGGTCACGATCGGCAGGATCATGATGGCCAGCAGGATCCCGACGGTGAACAGCGACCGGGCGACGCCGACCTCGGTCTTCTCGAAGAGGTACGTCCAGCCCAGGAAGTCGTCCAGCCAGAGGTTCAGGCCCTCCAGGTACGGGACGAGGAAGAGGGCGCCCCAGATGCCGTAGATGATCGACGGCACGGCGGCCAGCAGGTCGACCACGTACGCGAGGGGCGCGGCGAGCTTGCGGGGCGCGTAGTGCGAGATGAACAGCGCGATGCCGACGGCGATCGGGACCGCGATCACCATCGCGACGACCGAGCTCACGATCGTGCCGAAGAGCAGCACCGCGATGCCGAAGACGGGGGGCTGCCCGGCCGGGTTCCAGTCGAAGGTGGTGAGGAAGTTGCCGTCGTTCTCGGCGAGGGCCAGCGAGGCGCGGTAGGTGAGGAACACGGCGATCGACGCCATGATCACCAGGAGGAGGATGCCCGAGCCCCGGGAGAGGCCCACGAAGACCTTGTCGCCCGCGCGGCCGGTGGAGGTGGGGCCCGGCTTCCCGGCGACCGGTGGGGCCGGTGCGTTGTCAGTCGTTATAGCCATGGTCTTTCCGGTCTGTGTGGGGGAAGTCCGCCGTGGCGGCTCCCCTGGCGGCGGTGCACCGGATGGGGTGG
Source organism: Streptomyces sp. NPDC039423 (assembly GCF_055598725.1). NCBI lineage: Bacteria > Bacillati > Actinomycetota > Actinomycetes > Kitasatosporales > Streptomycetaceae > Streptomyces > Streptomyces sp. NPDC039423. The sequence continues at coordinate 509,352 of NZ_JBVKAH010000006.1, read as the reverse complement.
GGGCCGGCCCGGCGAGCGGCCGGGCCGGCCCGTGCGGACGGTTACTTCAGGCCGTTGACCGTCTCGCGGACCTTGGAGTTGATCTCGGCGGGGATCGGGGCGTAGCCGGCCTCGGAGAGGACCTTCTGGCCCTCCTCGGAGGCGGTGTACGTCAGGAAGGACTTGACCGTGGAGAGGGTCTCGGCCTTGTTGCCGGTGTCGCAGACGACCTCGTAGGTGACCAGGACGATCGGGTACGCGCCCTCGGCCTTGGTCGTGTAGTCCAGGTCGAGCGCCAGGTCCTTGCCGGTGCCCTTTACCTTGGCGGCGGCGATGGCCTTGGAGGCGTTCTCCGAGGTGGCCGCGACGGGGGCGGAGGCGCCGGTGGCGATCTGGACGGTCGGGATGTTCTGCGAGGCGGCGTAGCTCAGCTCGAAGTAGCCGATGGCGCCCTCGGCCTGCTTCACCTGGGCGGCGACGCCGGAGGAGCCGGACGCGGCCTGGCCGCCGGGGGCGGGCCACTTCTTCTCGGCCTCGTAGGCCCAGTCGGCCTTGGCGGCCTTGCCGAGGTACTTGCCGAGGTTCTGGGTGGTGCCGGAGTCCTCGGAGCGGTGGAAGGCCTGGATCGGGGTGCTGGGCAGCTTGGCGTCCGGGTTGAGCTTGGCGATCGCCTCGTCGTCCCACTTCTTGATCTTGTCGTTGAAGATCTTGGCGATGGTGGGGGCGTCCAGGACGAGGTCCTTCACGCCGGGCAGGTTGTAGCCGATCGCGATCGGGCCGCCGACCATCGGCAGGTTGATGCCCTGCCCGCCCTTGCAGACCTTCTTCGACTCGGCGACCTCCTCCGGCTTGAGCGCGGAGTCGGAACCGGCGAAGCCGACGGTGCCCTGGTTGAACGCGACGATGCCCTCACCGGAGGAGGAGGACTTGTAGTTGATCTCCACACCGGTGCAGGCGGCCATGTAGTTCTTGACCCACAGGTCCATGGCGTTCTTCTGCGCGGAGGAACCGGAGGCCAGGAGCTGGCCCTTGGCGCCCTCGCACGCGATGTTCGACGCGGCCCCGGTCTTCTTGCCGCCGTCGGCGGTGCCGGTGTTGTCGTCCGAACCACACGCCGTGAGGACCAGGGCGCCGGAGACGGCGAGGGCGCCGAGCGCGGTGGCGCGAAGCCCGGTCTTGCGCTGAAGCTTCACTTTCGGGTGTTCCTTCCAGGAGCCGCCGGTCCGGTCTGGCGTCGCGGGGCGGCGTGTGTCGGGGAGTGGGTGGTGGGTGGCGCCCTGAGCGGAGCGGCGTCATTCACCGTGCACGGCTGAAATTAGGCAGAACAGGTGAAGCGGCCGACGGAGGAGAGTGAACGGCAGGTGAACCGTGCCGGAAGCCGTGGTGAGGGGGTGCGCGGCTCATTGTCCGGCGGCGCCGGGCCGCCCGGCGGTGCCCCTTGTGCGGGGCGGGGCCGTGTGCTGCGGGCCGCGCGGGGCGTCGCGGGACGGCCGCGACGGGGGCGTGCGCCCCGCGCGTGCGGTGCGCGGTTCGGTACCCGCGCCACCCGGGCGGGGGTCGGGCCCGTGGACGGGGCGTAACCCGCGGGTGTGACCCGGGCGCGTGGCCCCGGCGGGCGGGGGCGTGGCGTGGCCGGTGGGGCGTGTGGCCTTACGGCGGGTTGGGTTGCGCTGGGTGGGCCACACCCCCCCACCCACCGGCAGGCACCGCGCACGGGCCCCGGGCACGGGTGGGGTGCCGGGGCGCCGCGCACCGGGCACGGTGGGGCCGGACCGGGGCGGTCGTCCGGGTTATCGGGTCAGGAGGGCGGCGACCAGGGCCTTGTCCTTGGCGTAGGTGAGGCGGGCCCGGGCGGCGTCGGGGGCGAGCCAGAGAAGCTCGTCCACCTCGCGGTTGGGGCGGAACGTCCCGCCCGTCGCCTCGGCGGCCCAGTAGCGGACCTCCTTGGGGCGGCCGTTCACCTCGTACCGGGCGGTGGGCAGTTCCGCCCCCGGGGCGCACGTCATGCCGGTCTCCTCCAGCACCTCGCGGATCGCGGCCTGCCGGGATTCCTCGCCGGGCTCCAGTTTGCCCTTGGGCAGCGACCAGTCCTTGTGCTTCCGGCGGTGGATGACCGCCAGTTCGATGCCGTCGCCGGACGGGGCGTGGCGCCACAGTACGCAGCCCGCCGCCCGGATCACGTCGTCACCGCCGTGCGCTGCCAGGCGCGCTGGAAGGCGTACCGCGCCGCCTCCACGTCGTGCCGCTGGTCCGCGTGGAGCACGCCGAGCGCGTACGCGGTCGCGGGGGCGATGCGCGGCGTGCGCGCGGCGGTCGCGGCGGCGGCGGCCGCCTCGGCGGCGTCCCGGTGGCGGTCCAGCGCCCGCCCCGCCTCGTACAGCCGGGGCTCGGCGCCCCGCACCTCGCCCGCGTACCGGTGCAGTCGCAGCAGGAGGCGGGTGTGGTGCCAGGGCCCGTCGAGTTGTTCGCCGCCCACGGCGGGGGCCATGGGCAGGGCGGCCACCGCGTCCAGCAGGCGCCGCTCGACGGCCTCGGCGGGCGGGCCGAGCACCTCGGTGGCGGGCGCGGCAGCGGCGGGGCCGAGCGGCACGTCGGAGGCGAGCAGTGCCACGGCGTCGGCGACCGCGTGGAACCGGGACGAGCCCAGCGCCTGGAGCGCGGCGGAGTGGGCACGGGTCCGGGCGAGGGTGAGCTGCCGTTCCAGCAGCGCCCCGGCCCGCGCGGCGCCCACGGACAGGGCCTCGGCGCCGGATCCGTCGCCGCGGGGCGTCCGGGGCGTCCGGGGCGACGGGACCGTCGCCGTACCGCCGGAGAGCCGGGCGAGCGCGTCGACGAGCCGGACCAGCCGTGACGTGCAGGCGTGCTCGGCGGCGAGGGTGCCGGAGAGCCAGGCGAGTTCGGTGCGGAGCTGGTCCGCCCAGGCGGCGTCCAGCAGGGGCCGGAAGGTGTGCAGCGTCCCGCTGATGCGCCGGGCGGCGGCGCGCAGCCCCCGGGCGGCCTCCTCCGCGCCGGCGGTGTCGGCGCCGCACTCGGTGTGGTGGCGCAGGCTGCGGAGGAAGTCGGCCGCCCGGGCGTGGAGGTAGGGCGAGAGGACCTCGGCGGCGGAGCCGGCGGGGATGCGGTCAGGGTTGAGCACGTCGGCGCCTCCGCGCGTCGATCAGCATCTCCTGGACGTGCCGCAGGGGCTGGCCGTCGTGGTCGGTCGCGTGCCGCGTCCAGTCCCCGTCCGGTCCGAGGTGCCAGGACGAGGTGGTGTCGGACATGCCGGTGTCCAGCAGGTGGTTGAGGGCGGCCCGGTGGGCCGGGTCGGACACCCGCACCAGGGCCTCTATGCGGCGGTCGAGGTTGCGGTGCATCATGTCGGCGCTGCCGAACCAGACTTCGGGCTCGCCGCCGTTGCCGAAGGCGAAGATGCGGGAGTGTTCCAGGAAGCGTCCGAGGACCGATCGGACGCGGATGTTCTCCGACAGGCCGGCCACCCCGGGCCGTACGGCGCAGATGCCGCGTACCCAGATGTCCACCGGTACGCCGGCCTGCGAGGCGCGGTAGCAGGCGTCGATGACGGCCTCGTCGACCATCGAGTTGACCTTGATGCGGACGTGGGCGGGCCGTCCGGCCCGGTGGTGGACGATCTCCTTGTTGATGCGGGAGACCAGGCCGTCGCGCAGCGACTTGGGGGCGACGAGGAGGCGGCGGTAGGTCTCGCGGCGCGAGTAGCCGGAGAGCCGGTTGAACAGGTCGGACAGGTCGGCGCCGACCTGGGGGTCGGCGGTCAGCAGGCCGAGGTCCTCGTACAGCCGGGCGGTCTTGGGGTGGTAGTTGCCGGTGCCGACGTGGCTGTAGCGGCGGAGCGTCTCGCCCTCCTGGCGGACGACCAGCGACAGCTTGCAGTGGGTCTTGAGGCCGACGAGTCCGTAGACGACGTGGCAGCCCGCCTCCTCCAGCTTGCGGGCCCACTTGATGTTGGCCTGTTCGTCGAAGCGGGCCTTGATCTCCACGAGGACGAGGACCTGCTTGCCGGACTCGGCGGCGTCGATGAGGGCGTCGACTATCGGGGAGTCGCCGGAGGTGCGGTAGAGCGTCTGCTTGATGGCGAGGACGTCGGGGTCGCCCGCGGCCTGTTCCAGGAAGGCCTGGACGGAGGTGGAGAAGGAGTCGTACGGGTGGTGGAGCAGGACGTCCCGTTCGCGCAGGGCGGCGAAGATGTCGGGGGCGGACGCCGATTCGACCTCCGCCAGGTCGCGGTGGGTGCCGGCGACGAACTTGGGGTACTTCAGCTCCGGCCGGTCCAGGGCGGAGATCCCGAACAGGCCGGTGAGGTCCAGCGGGCCGGGCAGCGGGTAGACCTCGGCGTCGGAGACCTTCAGCTCGCGGACGAGGAGGTCGAGGACGTACGGGTCTATCGACTCCTCGACCTCCAGGCGCACCGGGGGCCCGAAGCGGCGCCGCATGAGCTCCTTCTCCAGGGCCTGGAGGAGGTTCTCGGCGTCGTCCTCCTCGACCTCCAGGTCCTCGTTGCGGGTCACCCGGAACATGTGGTGCGCGAGCACCTCCATGCCGGGGAACAGCTCTTCCAGGTGCGCCGCGATGACGTCCTCCAGGGGGACGTACCGGTGCGGGGAGGCCTCCAGGAAGCGGGAGAGCAGCGGCGGGACCTTGACGCGGGCGAAGTGGCGGTGGCCGCTGACGGGGTTGCGGACGACGACGGCCAGGTTGAGGGAGAGGCCGGAGATGTACGGGAAGGGGTGGGCGGGGTCGACGGCGAGCGGGGTGAGGACCGGGAAGATCTGCTGGCGGAACAGGGTGAAGAGGCGGGCCTGCTCCTTCTCGGTCAGCTCGGGCCAGCGGATGAGGTGGATGCCCTCGTCGGCCAGGGCGGGGGCGATGTCCTGCTGGAAGCAGGCGGCGTGCCGGGCCATGAGCTCGCGGGAGCGGGTCCAGATCAGGTCCAGGACCTCGCGGGGCTGGAGCCCGGACGCGGAGCGGGTGGCGACGCCGGTGGCGATGCGGCGCTTGAGGCCGGCCACGCGGACCATGAAGAACTCGTCGAGGTTCGAGGCGAAGATCGCGAGGAAGTTCGCCCGTTCGAGGAGGGGGGTCGCCGGGTCCTCGGCGAGCTCCAGCACCCGTTCGTTGAACGCCAGCCAGCTCCGCTCGCGGTCGAGGAACCGGCCGGAGGGGAGTTCGGCCCCGGCGCCGTCCTCCTCGTACGGGTCGAGATCGGCGTCGAGGTCCCGGGCCAGGTCGGACACGGGCGCGTGGGCGACGGTGTGCGGCCGGTGCGCGGCGATGGAACCGACGGACGGCTGGGAGTGCGGGACCTGGACCTCGGCGGGCTGCTGGCTCATGGCACCATTCTTCCGCGCGATGGGCTGGTCAAGCGCGTCGGAGGGGGCCGCGGACACGGCGGGCTTCATTGAGCGAGCTTCGCAAGCGTGTCTGAATGGTCGGTAACGGTGACGTGACGTGCTGGGGGCGGCCGCCCGGACCCGGGCCCTGGCCGTCCGCCCCCGCCGGCGAGGTCACGCGTGGTGACGGCGCAGCGCGCGGAAGGCGATCAGGGTGGCCAGGGCCGCGAGGGCGAGGACGATGCCGGTCTCGACGAGCTGGAGGGGCCAGAAGTGCGAGCCCGGGTGGTACAGCTCGTACCACTGGCGGGCGGAGCGGGCCTCGTAGCACCACGCCTGCCCCGGGGTGCCGGCCTCGAGGCACTCCGGGATACGCCGGCCGGTCGGCGTGACCAGCCCGTGTTCGAGCCCCCAGGATCCCCCTCCGACCTCCCCCCGCGAGTTCTTCCACACGACCTCGGCGGGCGGCCACAGCCGGTCACGCCACCGTTCGCCGAGCACCATGACGAGTCCGGTGACGGCGAGGGCGATGCCCCCGGCGGGCAGCACCCGCCGCGTCAGCAGGGCTCCGAGCGCTCCGAGGGCGAGGGCGAGCAGCGCGTACGCCGGGAGCGCGGGGCCCAGTGCCACGAAGACGTCCGGGTAGTACCACCGGTCGCCCAGCGCGGCGGCGTCGGTGCCCCGGGCGCGGCGGTAGAGCAGGGAGAGCGCGGTCAGCCCGGCGGCGATGCCCACGGCGGGCACCAGGAGTTCGGTGGCGAGCCAGCGGCGCGGGGTGACGGACTGCGTCCAGACCAGGCCGGCGGTACCGCGCCGGAGTTCCCCGCAGATCAGCGCCGCGCCCGCGAAGCCGGCCAGCAAGGGCGGGGCCCAGGCGAGGAGGGTCGCCGCCCGGCTCATGTTTCCGGAGAAGTCGTCCAACAGCCCGGGAGGGAAGGGGGAGCAGGACGGCAGGCCCGTCGAGCCGCATGGGGTGTCGGTCCGCGCGGCCTCCTGGCCGGCCCCGTACAGCCACACCAGTGCGGCGGCGGACAGGGCGAAGAGGGCCGTGCCGGCGAGCAGGCCGGCGCGGTGCACCCGCAGCACGGTCCAGGTCAGCCCCCGCGGGGCGAGCGCGCTCATGCCGCCACCGCCCCGTCCGCGACCGGGGTCGCGTCGGGGGTGAGGAGCGGCGGGGCCTCGGGTGCGCGGAGGTGGGCGAGCAACAGGTCCTCCAGGGACGGTGCGGTGGTGTGCCAGGACGTGCGGTCGACCGGGCCGTCGTGGCGGACGAGCGCGGTGAGCTGGCGGCCGGTGACGCGGCACTCCACGACCGTGTGCGGGGCGAGGTCGGCGACCGGGCCGGTGAGCAGGGTGTGGGCGGCGAGGATGTCGTCGATGCCGCCGCCGAGGCGGACCCGGCCGCCGTCGACGAGGAGCAGGTGGTCGCAGACGTCCTCGAGTTCGCCGAGGATGTGCGAGGACATCACCACGGTCGTGCCGCGCTCGGCCGCGTCCGCCATGAGCAGGCCCATGAGCTGATGACGGGCGAGCGGGTCGAGGTCGGCCATCGGCTCGTCGAGCAGGAGCAGTTCGGGTCGCTTGCCAAGGGCGAGGGCGAGCGCCAGGCGGGTGCGCCGGCCGCCGGAGAGGGTGCGGACGCGGGCGTCGCGGTCGAGCGGGCCGGCGACGCGGTCCGCCGCCTCGGCGTCCCAGCGGCCGGGGTTGAGCCCGGCGCCCATGCGGAGCGTCTCGGCGACCGTGAGGTGCGGGTACAGCGGCTTGTCCTGGGCGACGTACGCCAGGCGGTGGCGGGCGGAGCCGGGGTCGGTGCCGAGGACCCGGACGGTGCCGGTGGTGGGCCGGGTGAGGCCGGCGGCCAGGGCGAGGAGCGTGGACTTGCCCGCGCCGTTGGGCCCGACGAGCGCGCAGATCCGGCCCGCGGGGAGCCGGAAGGCGCAGTCGCGCAGGGCGGGGTCGCGCCGCCGGCCGAAGCGTTTGGTGAGGCCGTGGGCCTCCAGGGCGCTGGTCATGTGTCGTCCCCCTCGTAGAGCTGTTCCAGTACGGAGGCGAGGAGCGCCGTCAGGTCGTCCCGCTCCAGTCCGGCCGCGCGGGCGCGGGCGGCCCAGTCGGCGAGTTCGCCGCGCAGCGGGGAGTCGGCGGGGGCGCTGCCCAGGGTCTTCCGTACGAAGGTGCCGAGGCCCCGGCGGGCTTCGACGAAGCCCTCCCGTTCCAGTTCGCGGTAGGCCTTGAGCACCGTGTTCGGGTTGATGGCGGTGGCTTCGACGACCTCGCGGGCTGTGGGCAGCTTGTCGCCGGGTTCCAACAGGCCCAGGCGCAGCGCCTGTTTGGTCTGCTGGACGATCTGGAGGTAGGTGGCGACGCCACTGCGCCGGTCGATGCGGTACTCGACCATGTCGTGCACCACCCTTTCACTAATCAAGTAGTGAAAGGGTGGTGCAAGAGAGGGCGAGGTGTCAACACCCCGCCCCGCTCAGGCCGCCCGCGTCACGTCTCCGAGCGGTACATCAGGTCCACCTCGTGCGTCGTGAAGCCCATGCCCTCGTAGACGCGGACCGCTGCCGTGTTGTCGGCGTCGACGTAAAGCATCGCCGTGGGGACGCCCTCCGCGGCCAGGTGGCGGAGGCCGGTGGCGGTCAGGGCCTTGCCGAGGCCGCCGCCCTGGGCCTCGGGGCTGACGCCGACGACGTAGACCTCGCCGAGCTGCTCCTCGGCGTGCACCTTCGTCCAGTGGAAGCCCATGAGGGCGCCGTCGTCCTCGCGTACGGCGAGGAAAAAGCCCTTCGGGTCGAACCACGGCTCGGCCTTGCGGTCGTCGAGGTCCCGCTGGGTGAGTGAGCCCTGCTCGGGGTGGTGGGCGAAGGCGGCCGCGTTGACGGCGAGCCAGGCGGCGTCGTCCTGGCCGGGGACGAAGGTGCGGACGGTGATGCCCGGGGGGTACAGCGGCTCGGGGACGTCCGACAGGTCGGTGAGCGGCCGGCGCATCTGCCGCAGTTCGCGGAACAGGGTCAGCCCGAGCACCTGGGAGAGGTGGCGGGCGGCCGACTTGCCGCCGTGCGCCCAGACCCGCAGCCGCTTGCCCGAGGCGGCCAGCAGCGCGGAGCCCAGCGCCCGGCCGTGGCCGCGGCCGCGGTGGGAGGGGTGGACGACCAGCTCGGCGGCCGGGGCCTCGACCGGGTCGGTGTCCTCGAGCTGGGCGTAGCCGACGAGGTCGCCGCGGACGCTGAGCAGCAGATGGGACACCCCTTCGCGCCGCCCGCCGCGGAGCTGGAGCCGCCCTTGTTCGGAGACGGCCTGCATGCCGTCGGTGCGGGCGGCTTCGGCGAGGAGGGCGAGGACGTCCTGGGCCTGCTCATGGGTGAGCTCGTCGAAGGTGTCGATGCGGCGGCCGGGTTCGAGCGCCGGTACGGGGGCGTCAGTCGTCATGCGTACGAGCCTACGACCGGGTGACGCCACCGAGGAGCAACGACCTTGTGACCCGCCACCCCTGTTGCGCTACGCGCGTTGACCCTAGGCTGCGCTGGGCCACCCACAACTTGTTGACCACGAGGGGACAGATGTCAGCGACACCCAAGAAGAATCGTGCGGCACGGCGGATACTCGCCGGCGCCGCCGGACTGGCCACCGTCGGCGCCCTGGTCGCCGCCCTGCCGGCCGGCGCCGACGACCGGGGGCGCACCACCGCGCACCACCCGGGCCGCACCGTCGACGTGCAGCTGCTCTCCTTCAACGACCTGCACGGCAACCTGGAGCCGCCGGCCGGTTCGTCCGGGCAGGTCACCCGCACGAACCCGGACGGCACGACCACGAAGACGGACGCGGGCGGCGTGGAGTACCTCGCCACCCACCTGCGTACCGCGCGCTCGGGCAACCCGTACTCCATCACCGCCGCCGCCGGCGACATGATCGGCGCCTCGCCGCTGATGTCGGGCCTCTTCCACGACGAGCCGACCGTCGAGGCGCTCAACAAGCTGAAGCTCGACGTGACCTCCGTGGGCAACCACGAGTTCGACGAGGGGGCCAAGGAACTGGCCCGGATGCAGAACGGCGGCTGCCACCCGACCGGCGGCTGCTACGAGGAGGGCAAGACCTTCCCCGGCGCGAACTTCCCGTACCTCGCGGCGAACGTGACCAGCGAGAAGACGGGCCGGCCGATCCTGGACCCGTACTTCATCTGGGAGCGCAAGGGCGTCAAGATCGGTTTCATCGGGGTGACCCTGGAGGGCACGCCGAACATCGTCACCGCCGAGGGCGTCAAGGGCCTGAAGTTCGGTGACGAGGTCGAGACGATCAACAAGTACACCAAGGTCCTGGAGCGCAAGGGCGTCAAGTCGATCGTCGCCCTGATCCACGAGGGCGGCGCCCCGGCCTCGGGCTCGTACAACTACGACTGCGACAGCCCGGGCGCCGGCGACGGCATCTCCGGCCCGGTCGTCGACATCGCCAAGAAGCTCAGCCCGCAGGTCGACGCGCTGGTCACCGGCCACACGCACCAGGCGTACGTGTGCACCATCCCGGACCCGTCCGGCAAGCCGCGCATGGTCACCTCGGCGGCCTCGTACGGCAAGCTCTACACGGACACGACCCTGACGTACGACCGCCGCACCAAGGACATCGTGCGCACGTCGGTGAAGTCCGCGAACCGCGTGGTCTCGCGTGACGTGCCGAAGGCCGCCGACATGACCTCGCTGATCCAGCGGTGGAACACGCTGGCCGCGCCGATCGCCAACAAGCCGCAGGGCTACATCTCGGCCGACATCAACGGCCGTGGCTCCACGGACTACGAGAAGCCGCTCGGCGACCTGATCACCGACGCGCAGCTCGCCGGGCTCGCCCCCGCCGACAAGGGCGGGGCGCAGATCGCCCTGATGAACCCGGGCGGCATCCGCTCGGACCTGGTGTACAAGGCGTCCGGCGCCGAGGGCGACGGGGTGGTGACGTACGGGGAGGCGTTCACCGTGCAGCCGTTCACCAACATGATGAACGTGGTCGACCTCACCGGCGCCCAGCTCGTCGCCGCCCTCCAGCAGCAGGTCAGCGGCGCGAACGAGGCCTCGCCGAAGATCCTCCAGGTCTCGAAGGGGTTCACGTACACCCTGGACATGACCAAGACGGGCGCGGCCCGGGTCGTGGACGGCTCGGTGAAGCTGAACGGTGAGGCGCTCGACCCGGCGAAGACCTACCGCGTCGCGATGAACGAGTTCCTCGCGGGCGGCGGCGACGGCTTCCCGGCCCTGGCGCAGGGCAAGAACAAGCTGGTCGGCGCGTCCGACCTGGACGTCTTCAACGCCTACCTGGCGGCCAACTCGTCGGCGGGCGCGCCGATCGCGCCGCCGAAGGCCGACCGGATCACGGTCGTCAAGTAGCGGGTGTCCGGGGGCGGGGCGGCGGGCCGGTGAGCGGTCCCGTCGCCCCGTTTCCGTTCTCCCGCTTCCCTGGCTGACGTGTACGCGACATACTCCCGCGCATGGAACCGGACCTGAGCCGCCGGAGCTTCCTCGGGGGCACCGCCGCCGTCTTCGCGACCGCCCTGCTGGTCACCCCCGCCCGCGCCCGCACCCGGGCGCTCGGCACCCAGGACTGGATGGCCGCGCTCCCCGGCACCACCCCGCTGCGGGCCATGACCATCCCCGGCACCCACAACTCGGGCGCGCCCGCCGGCGGGCCGTGGGTCGCCTGCCAGAACACCACCGTCGCCCAGCAGCTCGGCAGCGGCATCCGCTACCTGGACGTCCGGTGCCGGGTCACCGGCGACTCCTTCGCCATCCACCACGGGGCGTACTACCAGAACCAGATGTTCGGCGACATCCTCATCGCCTGCCGCGACTTCCTCGCCACGCACCCCTCCGAGACCGTTCTGATGCGGCTGAAGCAGGAGTACTCCGAGGAGTCCGACGCCGCCTTCCGGCGGATCTTCGACCTCTACCTCGACGCCAAGGGCTGGCGCCCCCTCTTCCGCATCGGCGACGGCCTGCCCTCCCTCGGCGAGGCGCGCGGCAAGGTCGTGCTCCTCGCGGACAACGGCGGCCTGCCCGGTGTGCGGTACGGGGACGGCGCGCTGTTCGACGTCCAGGACGACTACATGGCCGAGCCCTTCGCCAAGTACCCGAAGATCGAGGCGCACTTCCGCAAGGCCGCCGCGCAGCCGGGGAAGCTGTACGTCAACCACGTCTCCACCGCCGCGCTGCTGCCGCCCCGCTGGAACGCCGACCGCCTCAACCCGCGCGTGCACGGTTTCCTCGACGGAGCCGAGGCGAGCGGCTGGCAGGGCCTCGGCATCGTCCCCATGGACTTCCCCACCACCCGCGCGGGACTCGTCGCCTCGCTGATCCGCCACAACGCAGGGGATTTCGCGGCCGGAGGTTCCCCCGGAGCGCGGTGAAAAACGTCATGGCGGATACCGGCCCCCTGAGTTTGCGCCACGAGATCGTGGCCGGATAGCTATGGAGGCACACACCCGGCCGGGACCGAGGGGGAACCGGCCCCGGCCGGGGACCGTACGCCGTGTCAGGCCGTGCCGGGCCGTCTTAGGCAGGCCGGGCCGCGTCGGGCCGCGTCGGGCCGCGTCCGGCGCGTTGTCAGGACGTGCCCGGTGCGGGCGGCGGCGGGGTCGGCGCCCCCGGCAGCCGGATCACCGCCCGCGTACCGCCGCCCTCCGCCGCCGTGAGCGCCACCTCACCGCCCGCCCGCCGCACCGTCCGCGCCACGATCGACAGACCGAGCCCCGACCCGGGCAGGCTCCGCGCCGACGGCGACCGCCAGAACCGCTCGAACACATGCGGCAACTCCTCGGGCGTGACGCCCGGACCGTGGTCCCGCACCGTCAGCTCGCCGCCCACCAGGGCCACCTCCACCGTGCCGCCGGGCGGCGAGAACTTCACCGCGTTGTCCAGCACGTTCACAAATGCGCGCTCAAGCCCGGCCGGCTCGGCCCGCACGTACCAGGGCCGCACGTCGTCCGCCGAGACGGTCAGCTCCGGGCCCCGCAGCCGGACCCGCGCCAGCGCCGTGCCGAGCACCTCGTGCAGCGCCACCACCTCCAGTCGCCCGGGGGCGGCCGCGTCCGGCCGGGACAGCTCCTGCAAGTCGCCGATCAGCGCCGCCAGTTCCGTCATCTGGGCCTTCACCGACGCCATCAGGGCCCGCCGGTCCTCCGGCGGGATCGCCCGCCCGGTGTCCTCGCTGCGCGCCAGCAGCTCGATGTTGGTGCGCAGCGACGTGAGCGGGGTGCGCAGCTCGTGCCCCGCGTCGGCGATCAGCCGCGCCTGCCGGTCCCGCGAGGACGCCAGCGCGGCCGTCATCGCGTTGAACGACCGCGACAGGCGGGCGATCTCGTCCTCGCCGTCGACGGGGATGCGTACGGTCAGGTCCTCCGTGCGCGCCACGTGCTCCACCGCCCCGGTCAGCCGGTCCACCGGCTTCAGCCCGGTCCTGGCCACCCACAGACCGGCGACGCCCGCCCCGACGACCCCGACGCCGGCGACCAGGCCCAGCACCAGGGTGAGGGTGTTCAGCGCGTCGTCCACCTCGTTGAGCGGCCGGGCGACGGACACCGCGCCGGAGTAGCCCGGCAGGGGATAGGTCAGGACCCGGTAGTCCGAGCCGTCGGAGGCCCGCGCGTCGTGCGCCGTCTCCTCCGCGCGCCCGTTGGCGACCGCCAGGTCGTCGGCGGTCACCCGGACCGACTGCCGGCCGACGATGACGCAACTGACGCCCTTGGCGTCGACCACCTGGATGGTCTGGTCGAACAGGTCCTGGTTGGGGCGCTCGGGCGGTACCGAACCCGGCGCCCGGCAGTTGCCCGCCCGCACCTCCGCGACCACCGACGCGGGCAGCACCCGGTTCTCGCGCAGGGCGTCGTCCAGCGACCCCACCAGCGCGTCACGCACCATGAACCAGCACGTCACCGCCACCGCCGCGACCGCCACCGCGACCGCCGTGGCCGTCAGCAGGGCGAGGCGCGAGCGCAGCGGCAGCGCGCGGAAGCGGCCGGCCGGTCCGGTCACTCGGCGCTCCCCCCGCGCAGTACGTAGCCCACGCCCCGCACGGTGTGCACCAGGCGGGACTCGCCGCCCGCCTCGGTCTTGCGCCGCAGGTACATCACGTACACGTCCAGGGAGTTGGAGCTCGGCTCGAAGTCGAAGCCCCAGACGGACTTGAGGATCTGCTCCCGGGTCAGCACCTGCCGGGGGTGCGACAGGAACATCTCCAGCAGGGTGAACTCCGTACGCGTCAGCTCCACCTGCCGCCCGCCCCGCGTCACCTCGCGCGTCGCCAGGTCCATCCGCAGGTCGGCGAACGCCAGCACGTCGCCCTCGGGTTCCTGACCGCCGGACACCACCGCGTACGAGCTGCGCCGCAGCAGGGCCCTGATCCGGGCGAACAGCTCGTCCAGCTCGAACGGCTTGACCAGGTAGTCGTCCGCGCCCGCGTCCAGGCCCGTCACCCGGTCGCCGACCGTGTCGCGGGCGGTGAGCATCAGGATCGGGACGGTCGAGCCGGCGGCGCGGATGCGGCGGGCGGCGGTCAGGCCGTCCATCCGGGGCATCTGGACGTCCAGGACGACGAGGTCGGGGGCGTACGCGTCGATCCGGGCGAGCGCGTCGGCGCCGTCGACGGCGACGTCCGTCCCGTACCCCTCGAAGGCGAGACTGCGCCGGAGCGCCTCGCGGACGGCCGGCTCGTCGTCGACGATCAGGATGCGGTCGGCGTCAGTGTTCATGGGGCCAGCGTCGCACGCGTCACGTTCCCGCCCCGGACCCCGACCGGAGGTCGTCCAGGTCCGCCTTGACGGTGTTCACCGGGATCGCGAAGCCGAGGCCGACGCTGCCGGCGGTGGAGCCGGTGGCGGCGCTCGGCGCGTACATGGCGGAGTTGATCCCGATGACCCGGCCGTTCATGTCGATCAGCGCGCCGCCGGAGTTGCCGGGGTTGAGCGAGGCGTCGGTCTGGAGGGCCTTGTAGGTGGTCCTGGAGTCGCCCGTGTCCCCGTTGAACCGCTGTCCGCCGAACTCGAAAGGCCACTGGCCGCTCGGGCCGGACCGCTGCCCGCCGTCCTGCCCTCCGTCCTCCTTGGCCACCGTCACGTCCCGGTCCAGCGCGGAGACGATCCCGCTGGTGACGGTGCCGGTCAGACCCTCCGGCGACCCGATGGCGACGACCTGGTCGCCGACCCGGACCTCGGCGGAGTCGCCGAGCGTGGCGGCCTTCAGTCCGGACGCGCCCCGCAGCCGGATCAGCGCCAGGTCCTTGCCGGGGTCGGTGCCGACCACCGCGGCGGTGTGCGTCCGGCCGTCGCCGAGCCGGACTTTGATCTCCGAGGCGCCGGCGATGACGTGGTTGTTGGTGATGATCTCCCCGTCGGCGGTGATGATCACGCCCGAGCCGGTGGAGGCGCCCGCGGTGGACGTCGCGTTGATCTCCACGATGCTCGGGGACACCTCCTGGGCCACCCCGGCGACGGTGCCCCGGCTGGACCGGGACACGCCGGTGCCGGTCACCCCGCCGCCGCCGGCGGCAGACGGGGCCGGGCCGTCGTCGCCGAGCTCGGCCACGAGGGCGGAGGCGCCGCCGCCGACGAGAGCGGCGACCAGGGCCACGGCCGCGACCAGCGCCACCGGCTTGCGGGGGCGGCGGTGGGCGGTGGGTGTGTGGGGCGGGTACGCGGGAGGCGGCGGGTACGCGGCGGGGGCCTGGCGCGGCTCGCCGGAGAAGTGGTCCGTCATGGGGACGACTCTCGGAGCCGTCCATGAGAAACGTCTGAGGACGTCCTGAGAGTAGGGGCAAAGTCTCGTATGCCCGATGTAAGGGCGCCACTCGGGGGCGGGGGCTCCCGGGACACCGGGGGCTCCCGGGGCGGCGGCACCGGGGCCGCCGGGGCACCGGGCTGCCGGGACCACTGGCCGTCGACTACTCGCCGTCGCAGCCGCAGGAGCGGCGTACCACCAGCGCCGAGGGGAACTGCTTGACCCGCTCCCGGCGCGACCCGGCCACCCGCAGCCCGTCGTCCAGCACCAGGTCCACCGCCGCGCGGGCCATCGCCGGGCGGTCGGAGGAGATCGTCGTCAGCGGCGGGTCCGTGAGCGCGGCCTCCTTGACGTCGTCGAAGCCCGCCACGGCCAGGTCGCCCGGCACGTCCAGCCGCAGTTCGCGCGCCGCGCGGAGCACGCCGATCGCCTGGTCGTCAGTGGAGCAGAAGATCGCCGGCGGCCGGTCGGGGCCGGACAGGATCTTCAGTGCCACCTGGTAGGCGTCGTAGCGGTTGTACGGGGCCTGGAAGAGCCGGCCCTCCACCGAGCGGCCGGACTCCAGCATCGCGCGGCGCCAGCCCTCCTCGTGGTCGGCCACCGGGTCGCCCACGGCCGGGGTGGACTCGACGCCGCCGAGACAGGCGACGTACTCGTGGCCGTGCTCCAGGAGGTGGCGGGTGGCGAGCTGGGCGCCGCCGATGTCGTCGGTGACCACGGCGACGTCGTCGAGGGCCTCGGGCCGCTCGTGGAGCAGCACCACCCGGGCGTCCCAGGCCTCGATCTCCTGGGCGGCCCGCGCGCTCATGCCCTGGCTGACCAGGATCAGTCCGGCGACCCGCATGCCGAGGAAGGCCCGCAGATAGTGGATCTCGCGCTCGTCGCGGTAGTCGGAGTTGCCGACGAGGACCATCTTCCCGCGGTCGGCGGCGGCCCGTTCGACCGCGTGCGCCATCTCGGCGAAGAACGGCTGCCGGGCGTCGGGGACGATCATGCCTATGAGGTCCGTGCGCCGCGAGGCCATGGCTTGCGCGACGCGGTCGGGCCGGTAGCCCAGCTCCTTGATCGCCGCGAGTACGCGCTCGCGGGTGGCCGGGGCGACCGGCCGGGGTCCGTTGTTGATGACGTAGCTCACGACCGCGGTGGAAGTACCCGCCAGTCGCGCCACGTCGTCCCGCGTCACCTTGGCCACGCGCGGCAGTCTACGCGGGGTGACCTACCTCTGGGCAGGTCGTACGGCGGCTTCCCGCTCCTCATCGGTGTCCTCCGCACGGGTGACGGAGGGCGCCTTGGCCGCCTTCGCCTCTTTCGTCCGGGCCTCCTCGGCCGCGCGCTCCACCTTCTCGGGCGTCACGAAGCGGTAGCCGACGTTGCGCACGGTGCCGATCAGCGACTCGTGCTCGGGGCCCAGCTTGGCGCGCAGCCGCCGTACGTGGACGTCGACCGTCCGCGTACCGCCGAAGTAGTCGTACCCCCACACCTCCTGGAGGAGCTGCGCCCGGGTGAAGACCCGGCCCGGGTGCTGCGCCAGGTACTTCAGCAGCTCGAACTCCTTGAAGGTCAGGTCCAGGACCCGGCCCTTGAGCTTGGCGCTGTAGGTGGCCTCGTCGACCGACAGGTCGCCGTTGCGGATCTCCATGGGGGAGTCGTCGGCGGTGATCTGCTGGCGGCCGGTGGCCAGCCGCAGCCGCGCCTCGACCTCGGCCGGACCGGCGGTGTCGAGCAGCACGTCGTCGATGCCCCAGTCGGCGGTGACGGCCGCGAGACCGCCCTCGGTGACGACCAGGATCAGCGGGCAGCCCGGCCCGGTGGAGCGCAGAAGCTGGCACAGCGACCGCACCTGGGGCAGGTCGCGGCGGCCGTCGACGAGGATCACGTCCGCGCCGGGGGTGTCCACCAGGGCCGGGCCCTCGGCGGGGGCCACGCGCACGTTGTGCAGCAGCAGTCCGAGGGCGGGGAGCACCTCCGTCGACGGCTGGAGGGCGTTGGTCAGGAGCAGCAGAGAGCTCATCGGGCGTCCCCTCCCAGGGGCCGGCGGTCCCGGTCCGGTGGGCCGGACCTCGTGGTCCCGGTCGTCGTCCTGTGGTCGTCGTGCACGGTTCGCCGGCCCATAACGTCGGTTCCTCCTCGGTCCCTGCGAGGACGCCTGTGGCACTGCTTCGTACGTGGCTCCCCGCGCCCTGAGAGCCTTTGTTCACCTGCCTGTAACAACGGGCGGAAAACACAAAAGGATCCGGGGGCTGCGTCGCCCGGATCCTCTGCCCAGCACAATAGCCCACATGAGTTCCGAGGAAGAGGGCGCATTTCACATGGTGGATGTTCCCTCGCTCACGCCCGGACCCCTCCGCGCAACATTGCGGACGTCAGACGGGGTCCGGATCGAGGCGGTCCACTCGCCGTCCACGGCACCGCACACAGCCAGTGTCACCGACACGGCCATCGTTGTCGCGCACGGTTTCACGGGCTCGGTGGACCGGCCGGCGGTACGGCGGGCGGCCCAGGTGTTCGCCCGGCGCGCCGGGGTGGTGACCTTCTCCTTCCGCGGCCACGGCCGGTCGGGCGGCCGCTCCACCGTGGGTGACCGCGAGGTGCTGGACCTGGCGGCGGCGGTGGGCTGGGCGCGGAGGCTCGGGTACGCGCGCGTGGTGACGGTCGGCTTCTCGATGGGCGGGTCGGTGGTGCTGCGGCACGCGGCGCTGTACCGGGACGTGCCCGGGGCGCGTACGGACGCCGTGGCCGCCGTGAGCGCACCCGCGCGCTGGTACTACCGGGGCACGGCCCCCATGCGGCGCGTCCACTGGGTGATCACCCGGCCCGCCGGGCGGCTGGTGGGCCGCTACGGGCTGCGCACCCGCATCCACCACCGGGACTGGGACCCGGTGCCGATGTCGCCGGTGGAGGCGGTGCCGCTGATCGCGCCGGTGCCGCTGCTGGTCGTGCACGGCGACAGCGACCCGTACTTCCCGGTGGACCACCCGCGGTCGCTCGCGGCCGCCGGACCGGCCGAGCTGTGGCTGGAGGAGGGCATGGGGCACGCCGAGAACGCGGCGGACGACGACCTGCTCGCCCGCATCGCGGACTGGCTGTCGGCGCCATAGCCCATGATGGATGCCGACGAGGCCGACGAAAGGAGTGCCGCTATGGCAGCGGGGACCATCCGCTACTGGGCCGCGGCCAAGGCCGCCGCCGGGACCGCCGAGGAGCCGTACGCCGCGGAGAACCTGGCCGAGGCGCTGGACGCGGTGCGCGAGCGGCACCCCGGCGAGCTGACGCGGGTGCTCCTGCGGTGCTCGTTCCTGGTCGACGGTGACCCCGTCGGGACCCGGGACCATGAGACCGTACGGCTGGCCGAGGGCGGCACGGTCGAGGTGCTCCCGCCGTTCGCAGGAGGGTGAACCGCACAGCATGAGCAGCGATCAGCAGTACCCCTACGGGTACGGGAACGGCCACCAGGACCCGGACGTCGCGCAGACGTGGGAGGGCCAGACCTGGGACACCCAGTACCAGCCGGCCGTCCAGCCCTCGCCCTGCCCGCCGTCCCCCGCCGAGCACACGAGCCCGTACCCGGACCCGTACCAGCAGCCGGCGCAGCCGTACGCGGCCGACACCGCGTACCTGCCGGTGCAGGGGGCGGGGGAGCCGGGCGCACCGGGCTCGTACCCGCTGCCGCCCGAGGTGCCGTACGAGCAGGGACCCCCGGACACCCCGACCGCCTACCTGCGGGCGGTCGCCCCGGAGCCGGCCCCCGCCGGACCCGTGGCGGAACCGGCGCCCGCGCCCGCCGGCGCCGGGCCGGGGTACGGCGCGCCCACCACCTCCGGGCACGTCCGGCTGACCGACGCCCAGCGTGCCCGCGCCGAGGGCCGCTCGCCGATCATCGACCCGGGCATGCAGCCGGCCGTGCTGACCGCCGCCCTCGGCGGCCTCCTCGCGGCGGGCGCCGCCCTCGGGCCGTACGGACTGCTCGTCCCGCTCGTCCTGCTCCAGGCCGTCACCGCCGCCGGCTGGTTCCGGCTCAACGGCATGTGGCCGGCCCGCCAGGGCATCGCGCTCGCCTTCGCGGGCGGCCTCGTCGCGGACGTGGCGCTGCTCGCCACCGGCAAGGAGCACGCCCCGGCCGCGATCCTCGGCACGCTCGGCGTCTGGGTGCTGCTCGTGCTGGTCCTCCAGCTCCGCAGCCACGCGGGCTCCGACGAGCGCCAGTACGGCCTGATGGCGACCGTCGCCTCGTCGGCGCTCGCGGTCGTCGCGGCCGGGCACCTGGCCGCGACGTCCGACGCGGTCGTCGTCGGCGGCCTCGCGGTCGCCGTCACGGTCGTGGCGCGCGCCCTGCCGCTTCCGCAGCCCGCCTCGCTCGTGGTGGCGCTGCTCGCCGCGGCGGGTGCCGGGGTGGCCGCCGGCGGGATGACCGGCCTGGGGGCGAACGGCGCGCTGCTGGGCCTGGGCGCCGGGGTGTGCGCCCTGGTGGGGCACCGGGTGGCCGCCTACGACTACCCGTCGCGCTTCGTCCACTTGACGGCCGGGGTGGCGCTGCCGCTCGCCCTCGCCGCGCCCGCCGTCTATGTGCTGGGACGCGCGCTGGCCTGAGTGACGCGCGTGGGGGAAGTGGCCGAAGAGGAACCAATGACCGGCTCCGCACGTCGATCATGACGTGACGGGGGGCCGGTCGCGGACAGGGTGGGGGACACCGAGCAATGCGAGCACTGCGAATACTGCTGATCACCGCTGTGATCCTCGGTGGTCTGTTCACCATCGCGGACCGTCTGGCGGTGAACTACGCCGAGGGTGAGGCCGCCGACCGCATACGGGCCAACCAGGGCCTGACCGGCTCGGCCGACGTGTCGATCAAGGGCTTCCCCTTCCTGACCCAGGTCATGGGCAAGGAACTGGACCAGGTCGACGTCACCCTCACGGGCGTGGAGGCGTCGGCCGGCGGCCGCAAGGTCCGGGTCACCGAGATGAAGGCCGCGCTCCAGCGGGTGCGGCTGGAGAACAACTTCTCCCGCGCCGTCGCCGCGTCCGCCTCCGGCACCGCCCGTATCTCCTACGCCGACCTCGGCAAGGCCTCCGAGGAGGACGTCACCGTCGGCTACGGCGGCAACGGCAAGGTCAAGGTCACCGGCAGCATCGAGATCCCGGTCCTGGGCAAGGTCACGCGCAGCGTGCTGTCCTCGGTCAGCCTGGCCGGCGACGACACCATCCGGGTGCACGCCGACAAGGTGCCCGGTGAGGGCCTGCCGGGTGTGGAGGAGCGCATCCGCGAGCGCACCGACTTCGACCGCCAGGTCGGCGGGCTGCCGACCGGGCTGAAGCTCCAGAAGGTCGAGGCGACGCCCGAGGGTGTCGTGGTCACCGTCACCGGCACGAACGTCGTCCTGACGGGCTGAGTCACCGGCGGGGTCGCCGGAAGGCCCGACCGGAAGGCCGCCGTTCTTCCCGGGGCACCGCCGCCGTACCCGCTCGCGGAACCGCTGAATCCCCCGCCCTGGCCACATGGTGAGACGGACCCGTCCGATCCGCAGATGGGGGGCGGGGAACGCCGTGTCCGGGAGCGGCCCGGCCGCCCGCTCCACCGCCCCTCGTCCCGCATTCCGGACGATCGTGTCTCACCATGCGACACGCCGGTGACACGGCCACCCGTCCGTCCCTACGATCGGCGTCATGAAGCGACAGGCGGATCTCACGAAGCGGCGGGCAGTAGACCTGTGCCGCGTCGCCGCCATGCTCTGTCGCTCCGTCTGAGCGGGAGCCCGACCTCCCGCGTCCCCGGGCCCGTCGACCGCATCGAGGCCCACCCCCGTGCCGAACCCGCCCCGGACCCGTACAGCCGTACCCCCGTACGGAAGACGCGAGACGCGAAGAGCACGCCGGCACCACCCCGCCACACCCCGCCGCACACTGCCCCGGAGGAGAAACAGCATGAGCCGCAGCGACGTCCTGGTAGACGCCGACTGGGTCGAGGCCCACATCGACGACCCGAAGGTCGTCATCGTCGAGGTCGACGAGGACACCTCGGCGTACGACAAGAACCACATCAAGAACGCCGTCCGGATCGACTGGAAGCAGGACCTCCAGGACCCGGTCCGCCGCGACTTCGTCGACCAGGAGGGCTTCGAGAAGCTCCTCTCCGCGAAGGGCATCGCCAACGACGACACCGTCGTCCTCTACGGCGGCAACAACAACTGGTTCGCCTCGTACGCCTACTGGTACTTCAAGCTGTACGGCCACGAGAGCGTCAAGCTCCTCGACGGCGGCCGCAAGAAGTGGGAGCTGGACTCCCGCGACCTGGTCGACGGCTCCGAGGTCCCCAGCCGCCCGGCCACCCAGTACAAGGCCAAGGCCCAGGACACCTCCATCCGCGCCTTCCGCGACGACGTCGTGGCCGCGATCGGCAACCTGAACCTGGTCGACGTGCGCTCCCCCGACGAGTTCAGCGGCAAGCTGCTCGCCCCGGCGCACCTCCCGCAGGAGCAGTCGCAGCGCCCCGGCCACGTGCCGAGCGCCCGCAACATCCCGTGGTCGAAGAACGCCAACGACGACGGCACCTTCAAGTCGGACGAGGAGCTCAAGGCGCTGTACGCCGACGAGCAGGTCGACCTGTCGAAGGACACCATCGCCTACTGCCGCATCGGTGAGCGCTCGGCCCTGACCTGGTTCGTCCTGCACGAGCTGCTCGACCAGGGGAACGTCAAGAACTACGACGGCTCCTGGACCGAGTACGGCTCCCTCGTCGGCGTGCCGATCGAGCTCGGCGCCAACAAGTAATCCCGGACCTCCCGTCCCCTCGACCCCTCAGGAGTACCCATGTGTGGAGCACAGGCCGGTGGCCCGGACGCTTCGACGATCAAGCCCGGTGAGACCACGATCCAGGGCCAGGTGACCAAGGACGGCGAGCCCGTCGTCGGTTACGTGCGCCTGCTCGACTCGACCGGCGAGTTCACCGCCGAGGTCCCGACCTCCGCGACCGGCCAGTTCCGCTTCTACGCGGCCGAGGGCACGTGGACCGTCCGCGCCCTCGTCCCGGGCGGCACCGCCGACCGCACGGTCGTCGCCCAGCAGGGCGGCCTGGCCGAGGTCGCCATCGCCGTCTGACGGCGACGCTGTACCGGCCGAAGGGCCGCGCCTCCTGGGGGTTGGACGCTTACCGGGACCGAGGCGCGGCCCTTCGGTCGTTCCCGCCCTACGCTGGAGGTATGTACGCCCGCCGTCGGCACGTCTACTTCGGGATGATGACGGCCTGCCTGGTGCTCTTCGTGGGCGCCTGGGCCGTCGTACGGCTGTGGTCCACCCCGGCCGCCATCGCCATGTGCTTCGTCGCCATGGTCATCCCGCCGGTCGCCGCCATGGTCGCCAACCGGAGGGGGCCGGAGGACCGCTGGTGGGACGACCCCAGCGGCGACCCGAAGTCCGACGAGTGGTGGGACGAGCTGGACGGCAAGCGGAGACGCCGGTGACGGCCGGTCCCCGGACCGCGGGCCGGCGTGCCTCCGCGCGCGGACGTCAGTAGACGAGCGCCTGCGTGCCGTCGGCCAGCGCCTCGCTCACGAAGACCTGCGCCCCCGCGATCCGTACGCCTTCCAGGACGTCCTTCTCGGTGATCTCGCGCCGTGCCGCGCACTGGGTGCACAGCGTGATCCGCCCGCCCGCCAGCAGCGAGTCGATCAGGTCCGGCAGCGGCGCCGCGTGCGGCAGCTCGAACTCGGCCGCCCGCCCCGGCAGCGCGAACCACGCGGACTCACCGGTCAGCCAGAGCGAGACCTCCACCCCACTGGCCACGGCCACCGCCGCCACCGTGAAGGCCTGCGAGCAGCGCTCGGGGGCGTCGGCCCCGGCGGTCACCTTGATCACGAGCTTCTTCGCCATGGGGGCACTGTAGTGCGCCCTCCTGCGCCGAAGCTCACGCCGAACCTCACTCGGAGAGCCGGAGTCCCACCCATTACGCTGGGACCCGGCCCTTTCTTCGCCCGTACCGCTCACCGAGGAGCACCCTGTGCTTGAGGCTTTCTTCTCCGCCCTGCTGGTCCTGGTCTGCGTCGGCGTTCTCGGCTTCGCCGCGCTGACCGTGAAGAAGCTGTACCAGGGCCAGCGCTGACCCCTCCTACAGATCGACTGAGCTGCTCATGATCGAGATTCCGTCCGACCTGAACCCGGACCTCGTCCCCCTCGCGTTCCTCCTCGGCACGTGGGAGGGCGCGGGCGTCTCCGACTTCCCCGGCGCCGAGAAGTGCAACTTCGGCCAGTCCGTGACCTTCAGCCATGACGGCCGGGACTTCATCGAGTACACCTCCCGCACCTGGGTGCTGGACGCCGAGGGCAACAAGGTGAAGCCCCTGGAGTCGGAGAGTGGCTACTGGCGCATCGACAAGGAGCGCAAGGTCGAGATCGTGATGGTGCGCGACCAGGGCATCGTCGAGGTCTGGTACGGCGAGCTCGCCGACCAGAAGCCGCAGATCGACCTGGTCACCGACGCCGTCGCGCGCACCGCCGCCTCCGGCCCGTACAGCGGCGGCAAGCGGCTGTACGGCTACGTGAAGGGCGACCTGATGTGGGTCGGCGAGAAGTCGACGCCCGACGTCCCGCTGCGGCCCTACATGTCGGCCCACCTGAAGAAGGTCGTCACGCCCGAGCAGGTCGAGGCGTGGGCCAAGGACCTCGGAGATCTGCCGGACGACGGCATCGCTTTCTTCAAGTAGGCCTCCCACGGCCCTCGGGTCGCGCGGTCGGTGCTCCTACACTGGAGCGCGTGGTGAGCACCGACTGGAAAAGCGACCTGCGGCAGCGCGGCTACCGGCTGACTCCCCAGCGCCAGCTCGTCCTGGAGGCGGTGGACGTGCTGGGGCACGCCACTCCCGACGACATCCTCGGCGAGGTGCGCAAGACGGCCTCCGGCGTGAACATCTCCACCGTCTACCGGACGCTGGAGCTGCTGGAGGAGCTCGGTCTGGTCAGCCACGCCCACCTGGGGCACGGCGCCCCCACCTACCACCTCGCCGACCGGCACCACCACCTGCACCTGGTGTGCCGGGACTGCACGAACGTCATCGAGGCGGACGTCGAGGTGGCCGCCGACTTCACCGCGAAGCTCCGCCGTACCTTCGGCTTCGACACCGACATGAAGCATTTCGCGATCTTCGGCCGGTGCGAGGACTGCACCGCGAAGGCGGAGGAGGCCGCGGCGGCCCCGGAGGGGGAGGCTTCGTCCGGCGGCGAGTCGTAGGCTGATCACATGCTGCGACAATCACCGACCAGCCCTCTGTTGTCCCTGCCCGGCGCCGTCCCCGCCGAGGGGCGGGACGAAGGTGTCGCCGCGCACTACGGCGACCTGTTC
Source organism: Streptomyces sp. NPDC039423 (assembly GCF_055598725.1). NCBI lineage: Bacteria > Bacillati > Actinomycetota > Actinomycetes > Kitasatosporales > Streptomycetaceae > Streptomyces > Streptomyces sp. NPDC039423. The sequence continues at coordinate 484,951 of NZ_JBVKAH010000006.1, read as the reverse complement.
CGCGAGCAGCGCGCCCTCGCCGCGGGCACCGGCCTGGTCGACCTGAGCCACCGCGGTGTCGTCACCGTCACCGGCGAGGACCGGCTGAGCTGGCTGCACCTGCTGCTCACGCAGGCCGTGAGCGACCTCCCCGCCGGGCACGCCACCGAGGCGCTGATCCTCTCGGCGAACGGCCACATCGAGCACGCCCTGTACCTCGTCGACGACGGCGAGACGGTGTGGGCGCACGTGGAGCCGGGCACGCAGGAGACGCTGATCGGCTACCTGGAGTCGATGAAGTTCTTCTACCGGGTCGAGGTCGCCGACCGCACCGGGGACATCGCCGTCGTGCACCTCCCGGCCGGTTCCATCGCCGCCGTGCCGGACGGTGTCGTCGTACGGGAGACCTCCCACGGCCGGGACCTGTTCCTGCCGCGCACCGGCCTGGAGGCGTACGCCCGGGACAACGGGCCGCTCGCCGGGATCCTGGCGTACGAGGCGCTGCGGGTGGAGGAGCACCGGCCCCGGCTCGGCTTCGAGACCGACCACCGCACCATCCCGCACGAGATCGGCCTCATCGGCAGCGCCGTCCACCTCCAGAAGGGCTGCTACCGGGGTCAGGAGACCGTGGCGCGCGTCCACAACCTGGGGAAGCCGCCGCGCCGGCTGGTGTTCCTGCACCTGGACGGCAGCGAGGTGCACCTGCCGCCGCATGGCACGCCGATCCGGCTGAAGGCCGACGGCGAGGAGGGGCGGCAGCTCGGCTTCGTCACCACCTCCGTACGCCACCACGAACTGGGCCCGATCGCGCTCGCGCTGGTGAAGCGCAACGTGCCGGTCGACGCGGAGCTGCTGGCGGGCGGCACGGCCGCCGCCCAGGAGGTCGTGGTCGAGGCCTGACCCGTCCCGGACCGGGCGGGCAGGGCCCCGCCGGGCGCGGGCTCAGACGTCGATGACGAGGGTGAACGGGCCGTGGTTGGTGAGCGAGACCCGCATGTCCGCCCCGAACCGGCCCGTCGCCACCGTCGCGCCCAGCTCACGCAGCCGCGCCACGACCTCGTCGATCAGCGGCTCGGCGACCTCACCGGGCGCGGCGGCGTTCCAGGTGGGGCGGCGGCCCTTGCGGGCGTCCCCGTAGAGGGTGAACTGCGAGATCACCAGCAGGGGCGCGTTCACGTCCGAGCAGGACTTCTCGCCCTCCAGGATCCGTACCGACCACAGCTTCCGGGCGAGCTGTGCCGCCTTCTCGGGGGTGTCCTCGTGGGTGACCCCCACGAGCACGCACAGGCCCTCGCCGACGATGTTCCCGACCGTTTCCCCGGCGACGACGACCTCGGCCCCGTCGACCCTCTGTACCACTGCACGCATACGGACCAACCTATCCGCGTCCGAACGGGTGCAGGCGCCTGCACCGGCACCGGCACAAATGGCACCATGCCTCTCAGGCGGTGCTGTCCCTCGGCCCTTCGGGCCCGGGGAGACCCCATGCACCGGTCGAGGGGACGGATTCCTATGAGCACACCTGGCGCCGGGCAGACGCCACATCCCGTACCGATGACATGCGCCGGTGGCAGAGGGGCACTGCGGCCTCCGGCACAGCGGAACGGTGACGCCGTCCTGCCCGAGGCGCGGCAGCACGACCTGAGGGCCATGCGGCTGCCGGAGCTGCGCGCGCTGCGCCGGGACTCCCACGGCGACGAGGCGGACCTGAGCTACGTACGGAGGCTGCTCCAGGGCCGGATCGACATCCTGCGCGCCGAGCTGGCGCGGCGCGGCGGAACGGCGGTCCCGGTGGTGGACCGGCTCTCGGAGATCCTCGCGGACACGCCGTCGCGGCACCGGTCGTCGGCCCGGCACGTGACGCTCACCACCCCGCGCGGCGAGGAGTACCGGCGGCTGGCCGCCGAGATGCTGTCCGAGGTCGAGCTGTCGGACCTGACCGCCCGAACGGACGAAGAGCTGCACGCCGCCATGGGGCGGCTGGCCGGCTACGAACAGCAGGTCTCGCGGCGCCGGCAGCAGCTCCAGCGGACGGCCGACGATTGCAGCGCCGAGATCGCCCGCAGGTACCGTGAAGGCGAAGCACAAGTAGACGACCTGCTCCGCTGAGTACGCGGCGGCGGGTCACCGTCCCGGAAGGCCGGCCGTCATGACCTCCTCCGCCACCGCCGTCATACCCCCGGTCCTCGCCGAGGTCGTCCGTTCGGGCTTCGTCGAGGGCCACCACCGCGGGTCGCTGGTCCTGCTGGCGGCCGACGGCACCGTCGAGACGTCGGCCGGCGACCCGACGGCGCCGGTCTTCCCGCGCTCCTCCAACAAGCCCATGCAGGCCGCGGCGCTGCTGCGGGCCGGTCTCGACCTGTCCGGGGAGCGGCTGGCGCTGGCCGCCGCGAGCCACTCGGGCGAGCCGTTCCACCTGGACCTGGCCCGCAAGCTGCTCGCCGAGCACGGGTTCACCGAGGCCGACCTCCAGACGCCGCCCGACCTCCCGCTGGACCCGGTGGAGGCCGAGGCGTACCTGGCCGCCGGCAACGTCCGGGAGCGGATCACCATGAACTGCTCGGGCAAGCACGCGGCGATGCTGGCCGCCTGCGCGCTGAACGGCTGGGACCCGGCCTCCTACCTGGACCCGGGGCACCCGCTCCAGCGGCTGGTGCTCGACGAGGTCCGGGCGGCGTCCGGCGAGACGGTGACGGCGGTCGGCACGGACGGGTGCGGTGCGCCGCTGATGGCGATCAGCCTGGTGGGCCTCGCCCGCGCCTTCCGCTCCTACGTGCTGGCCGAGCCGGGGACGCCGCAGCGGCGGGTCGCCGACGCGATGCGCGCGCACCCGGAGTACGTGGCGGGGACCCGGCGCCCGGACACCTGGCTGATGCGTGAGCTGCCGGGGGCGCTGTCCAAGATGGGCGCCGAGGCGGTCCAGGCGGTCGCCCTGCCGGACGGCCGGGCGCTCGCCTTCAAGATCGACGACGGTTCCGGGCGGGCGCTGGGCCCGGTCCTCGCGCGGGCGCTGCGGATGCTGGACGTCGACGCACCCGTGGTCGGCCGTATCGCCGACACCCCGCTGCTGGGCGGCGGGCAGCGGGTGGGCGAGATCCGCGCGGCGTTCTGACGTCGGGGCCGCCCGGGCCGTGGGCGGGGCCCTTGTGGACGGCCGCCCGGCCGTGGGCGGGGGCCTTCGTGGAGGGGCCGCCCGGGCCGTGGGCGGGGCCCGGCGGAAAACCGGGTGCGGCCGCCGCGGGGCGCGGCCTAGCGTGGCGCGCATGAGCGTCGACGTCCGCACGGTGACCGAGCCCGAGTTCCCCGACTGGCTGCGCGCCCGGCGCACCGGCTTCATGCAGCCGCCGGTGGTGCCGGACGAGGAGGTCGCCCAGCGCCTCCCGTACGTCGACCTCGCCCGTACGCAGGGCGCGTTCGACGACGGGCGCTGCGTGGGAACCTTCCGCTCGTTCGCGCAGGAGCTCACCGTGCCCGGCGGCGCCCGGGTCCCGGCGAGCGCGGTGACCAACGTGACCGTTTCGCCGACGCACCGGCGGCGCGGGCTGCTGAGCCGCATGATGGCGACGGACCTCGCGGCGGCCAGGGAGCGCGGTGACGCGGTCTCGACGCTGATAGCCGCCGAGTACCCGATCTACGGGCGGTACGGGTACGGCCCGGCCGCCTGGACCACCGAATGGACCGTCGACGTGCGGCGCGCCGGTCTCGACCCGCGCTGGTCCGGCCCGGAGGACGGCGGCCGCGTCGACCTGGTCACGGCGGAGGACATCCGCAAGACCGGCCCCGGGCTCCACGACCGGGTCCGGGCCGTCCGGCACGGCATGGTCAGCCGGAACCAGCGCGGCTGGGACGTCGCCACGGGCGCGGTGCGCCTGGTGGACCACTCCTGGACCGAGCCGTTCCACGCCCTGTACCGCGGGGCGTCCGGCGAGGTGGAGGGGTACGTCAGCTACACCACCGACGACACCTGGGAGGCCAAGCGGCCGCAGTGCGGCGCGACCGTCCGCGACCTGATGGCCGTGACGCCGGCCGCCGAGCGCGCGCTGTGGCACTTCGTCTGCTCGATCGACTGGATGACCACGCTCACCACCGGGTACCGCGCCCCCGACGACCTGCTGCCGCTGCTGCTGCCCGACCCCCGGGCGGCGCGCGTCACGACGCACGCCGACCTGCTGTGGGTGCGGATCCTCGACGTCGTGCGCTGCCTGGAGGCGCGGACGTACACGGGCTCCGGCTCCCTCGTCCTGGAGCTGCGCGACCCGGCCGGCCTGTCCGGCGGCCGCTTCCGGCTGGACGCCTCGCCGGAGGGCGCGTCCTGCGCGCCGACCACCGCGCGGGCGGACCTCACCATGGACGTGCGGGAGCTGGCGACGCTGTACCTGGGCGACGAGTCCGCGGTACGGCTCGCGGCCCTCGGCCGGGTGGAGGAGACCGTGCCCGGCGCGGCCGCCGCGGCCGACGCGCTGCTGCGCACCCCGCGCCGGCCGTGGTGCCCGGACATCTTCTAGAGCGGTCCCCCGTTCCAAGGCCGGTCCGGGGACTGCCCGGGGCCGTCCCGGGACCGGTCCGGGGCCTGTGCGGGCCCGGCGGGATCTGGCACCCTCGTGCTACCCCTGACCCCGAGCTCCGGGCGGAAGCTGTGTACGACGACCTCATCGACGTCATCGGCGGCACCGAACACGTCCTGTTCGCCTTCGACGGGCCGCTCTGCCGGCTCCGTCCCCCCGGGGCCGCGTGGCCCACGCCGTACGCCGATCCGCTGGTCCGCACCCTGGCGGCGATCGGCACGGGCCTCGCCGTCGTCGCGGAGGCGCCCCCGGCGGCGGTGCGGCGCTACCTCGCCGGGCGGGGCCTGGCCGGGTGCTTCGGCGCGCACGTGCACGGCCGGGTCGACGGGGCCCTCGCCTCGCTGGGCGCCGCGCCCGGTGCGTCCCTGCTGATCGGCGCCACGCCCGCCGACCTGGCCGCCGCCCGGGAGGCGGGCGTGCCGTTCCTGGGCCACGGCGCCGACGAGGACCGCGCCGAACTGCTGCGCCGGGCCGGGGCGGAGCGGGTGGTGACGTCGCTGGAGCCGGTGCTCACCGCCGTACGGGCCGCGGCCCGCCGCGCCTCCCCGGCCTGAGGCGCGGGGGACCCAGGAACGTCACGGCCGGGCGAGCGGCGGGGGGTGCGTAGGCTCGGCGCCATGAGCGGCGAGATGGGCTTGCGCGAGCGCAAGAAGCAGCGGACGTACCGGACGATCTCCGAAGCGGCGATCACCCTCTTCCTGGAGCGGGGTTTCGACCGCGTCTCGGTCGCCGAGGTCGCCGCCGCCGCCGAGGTCTCCAAGCCGACGCTCTTCCGGTACTTCCCGGCCAAGGAGGACCTGGTCCTGCACCGGTTCGCCGATCACCGCGAGGAGGCGGCGCGGGTCGTCAGGGGGCGGCCGGCGGGTGTCGGGCCCCTGGAGGCGCTGCACCGCCACGTCACCGACGGACTCGCCCGCCGGGACCCGGTGACCGGGCTGAACGACCACCCGGACGTGCTGGCCTTCCACCGGCTGCTGTACGGGACGCCCAGCCTGGTCGCGCGGTTGTACGCGTACCAGGGCGCCTCCGAGGAGGCGTTGGCCCGGGCGCTGGAGGAGGTGCTGGGGGACGGGGTGGCGGCCCGGCTGGCGGCGGGTCAGGTCATCGCCGTACAGCGGATCCTGGCGGAGGAGAACTGGCGGCGGATCGCCGCCGGTGAGTCCGCCGACGCGGTCGAAGGCGACGCGGTGGCCGCCGCCGCCCTGGCCTTCCGGCAGCTCGCGCGGGGGCTGCCCCTCTGAACGACGGCCCCCATGGGGCCCGGCGGGCCCGCGGCCCCCACGGCCCGCATAGCCCGCACGGGCCCGGTGGGCGCCGGGGGCCGGCGGGCCGCCGCTCCCTCCTCGGAGCGGCGGCCCGGGTCCCTTCCGGCGCGGCGGGTCACCACATCACGGGCAGCCGCTCCGGGATGCGCTTCATGAAGCCGGTGCGCCACACCAACTGCTCGATGGGGACGGCCAGCGCGAGGCCGGGCATCCGGTCGAGCAGGGTCTCCAGGGCGATCTCCGCGTGCCTCTTGCCGAGCGCGGTCGCGGGGCAGTAGTGCCGCCCGCCGCCGAAGGAGAGGTGGGCCGTGCTGTTCTCGCGGGTGAGGTCGACGGTGTGCGGGTCGGTGAAGACCTCCGGGTCGAAGTTGGCGCCCTCGACCAGCACCAGCACCAGCTCGCCCTTGCGCACCCGCACGTCCCCGAGCGTCACGTCCTCCAGGGCGAGGCGGGGCAGGCCGTCGCCGATGGAGAGGTTGATCCGCAGCAGCTCGTCGACGGCGGCCGGGATCTTGTCGCGGTCGGCGAGCAGTTCGTCCTTCAGCTCGGGGTGCTGGATGAGGGAGACGAGGGCCATGGTCAGGAACCCGGAGGTGGAGATGACCCCGGCGCCGAACATGGTCACGCCGACCGTCGCCAGCATCTCGTCGGTGAGGTGGTCGTACGCCGGGTCCTCGCGCAGCGCCGCCAGTTCGGCCATCAGCCCGGTGGTGGCGGGGTCGTCCAGGCGCTCCACCATGTAGGCGATGTCGCGGTCCCAGTTGAGCTTGGCACCGGCGATCGGGCAGGCGGAGTTCATGAACGCGATGTCCAGGCTGCGCATCAGCCGGGGCGCGTCCGCCGGCGGGATGCCGAGGATGTGGCAGTGCATGGCGGCGGAGTACGGATCGGCGAACTGCCCCCGCAGGTCACCGGGCGCCCCGTCGGCGAGGATGCGGTCGACCAGGTCGGCGGCGGCCGATCGCATCCATTCCACCAGGCCGGGCGCCTTGGGGTTGAGCGCCTTGAGCACGGCCTTGCGCAGGCCGGCCCCGGTGATGTTGCCCATGTTGTTGACGACCTCCGGGGGGATCGTCAGCGCGTACTGGCGCGGGACGCCCGGGGCGGAGGTGTCCTTGAGGCTGAACCGCGGGTCCTCCAGGACCTGCTTGCACAGGGCGTGCGAGGACACCAGCCAGGCCTGGTCCCCGGCGATGGTCCGCACGCGCTTGACCGGCTCCTCGCGCAGCAGCTCGGTCTCGGGGGGCAGCCGGTCGCCGCGCCAGGAGAAGGGGAAGTCGACGAGCTCGTCGGGCAGTGTCTCAACGGACATCGGCGGTGTCTCCTTCGGCGGCGTGCGGCGGTGCGTGGTGCGAGTGCGAGTCCGGGTGCGAGTCAGGGTGCGGGCCCGGGTGCGGTGCGGCGGGGGTCACGACGGCGTGGCCCTGGTTGCGGGAGGCGCGCAGCCCGGAGCCGCGCGAGTAGAGCAGCTCGGCCATCGGCAGGAGCTGGTGGTAGCAGTTGAGGGAGGAGGGGACGCCCAGGATGGCGGGCGTGTCCAGGAACAGGGGCGCCTCGGCGCAGACGTATTCGACGCACACCGCGCGCTGGCGCGCCGTGGGGGCCTTCCCGTCCAGGACCTTGGAGGAGAGGAAGGCGTCGATCAGGGCGTCGCACGTGGTGCGGAAGTCCTGGTCGGTCGCCAGCCGGTCCATCAGGTGCCGGTGGATCTCGCGGTACGCCGGGTTGTCCAGGAACGCCGACATGGGCCGGGCCCGCAGGCGCCGCCCGTCGGGGTCGACGGCGGCGACCGCGTTGGTCACCTTGGCGCGTACGCCGCGCAGGTTCTTCACGGCTTTGCGGCGGGCGTCCTCGGCGGTGTAGCCCGAGGCCTCGTACATCTCCGCCACGTGGAGGTCGGTGTAGACGAAGTCGACGCGGTCGAAGTGGGTGGTGCCCCAGCGGGCCAGGTCGGTGACGCGCCGGGCGGAGAAGTAGCTGTTGCCGGGCGAGACGCCGATGACGGCGTGGGCGCCTTCGGCGTGGATCACCCGGCAGTGGGCGGTGTAGGGCTGGACCCGGAAGAGGCCGGCGGCGGGGTCCGGAGCGGTGAAGGGCGGAATCTCGAAGACGGTGTCAGTCGTCAACTGGGAGGTCCTTCGCGTCGCTAGTCCCGAAGAGCCTCGTGCTCCTGGTGTGGCGACGACGCCGCGAAGTTAGCTTCCGGATACGGAGAGTGTCAACGGAACCCCACTCGTTACCCTTGCGTACGCGTGGACTTACGCAGGGTGTCATCTTCCGTTCATATTCATACTCGGAAAGAAACGTTACTCAGTAACGGTATTCTGGGCGGCATGACGTCACTCGACCAGGAACTGCGCAAGGAACGGGCCCACCACGACTGCTGCCGCGCCGCGCTCGATCGCATGGTCGCCGGTGCCGCCGACCACGTCGTCACCGGAGAGGACGTCTCCGCTTCCGGCGCCGACGCCGAAGTGCTCGGCCGCCGCCTCCGCAGCCGCGCCAAGGAACTGCGCGAGGAACCGCGCGGCCCGCTCTTCTTCGGCCGCCTCGACAACGAGGACGGCAGCCACCACCACATCGGCCGCCGCCGGATCGGCGAGCACCCGGCCGCCCCGCCGCTGGTCGTCGACTGGCGCGCGCCCGTCGCCCGCCCCTTCTACCGGGCGAGCGCCCACGATCCGCAAGGGGTCCTGGTGCGGCGCAGGTTCGGCTGGGCGCCGGCCGGCGACGGCGACTCGGCGGACCTCACCGGACTGGAGGACGAGCACCTGGCCGCCGGGAAGACGGGCGGGCCCGGCCCCGCTCCCACCGGCCCCGCCCCCACCCCCGCCCTCACCGGCGCCATCCTCACCGGCGAGATCGAGCGCCCCCGCGTCGGGCCCATGCGGGACATCGCCGCCACCATCCAGCCCGAGCAGGACGAGCTGGTGCGCGCCGGGCTCACCGAGTCCCTCTGCGTGCAGGGCGCCCCCGGCACCGGGAAGACGGCCGTCGGTCTGCACCGGGCGGCGTACCTGCTCTACACCCACCCGCAGCGAGTCCGGCGCGGCGGGATGCTGATCCTCGGCCCCAACCGGACGTTCCTGTCGTACGTCTCCGGGGTCCTGCCCGCCCTCGGGGAGTCGGACGTCCGCCAGTCGACGCTCCTGGACGAGATCGACCGGGGCCACGAGGTGCGCGCCCACGACACCCCCGCCGCCGCGCTGGTCAAGCACGACGCCCGGATGGCCGGCGTCCTGCACCGCGCCCTGTACGCGCGGACCGGCGCCCCCGACGAGCCGCTGACCGTGCCCGACGGGTCCTACCGCTGGCGGGTCCCGCTGGAGGAGCTGGCGGCGATCGTCGCGGAGGTGCGGGCGGAGGCGCCGCCCTACGCGGTGGGGCGCGAGCGGGTGCGCAGCCGGGTGGTGCGGGCGATCCAGCTCAAGGCCGAGCGGCGGGCGGGTCCCAGGAGCGCGGCGTGGACGCGGCGGATCGGCCGGACGCGGGCGGTGTCGGCCCTGGTGGACGCGTGCTGGCCGGCGGTCACGCCCGAGGAGGTCCTCGCCGGCCTGCTCACGGACCCGTGCGACCCGGCGCTCACCGGTGCCGAGCGGGCGGCGCTCCGGTGGTCGCGGCCGCCGCGCTCGTACCGGTCGGCGAAGTGGAGCGCGGCCGACCTGGTCCTGCTCGACGAGCTGGCGGGGCTGGTGGAACGCCCGGCCGGCTACGGGCACATCGTGATCGACGAGGCGCAGGACCTCTCCCCGATGGAGTGCCGCGCCGTCGCCCGCCGCGCGGACTTCGGCTCCCTGACCGTCCTCGGCGACCTGGCGCAGGGCACCACCCCGTGGGCCGCCCGCGACTGGGCGGAGCAGCTCGCCCACCTGGGCCGGACGTCGGTGCCCGTGGTGGCCCTGACGGCCGGGTACCGCGTCCCGGCGGGTGTCGTCGCGCTGGCCAACCGGCTGCTGGAGGCGCTCGACGTGGACGTGCCGCCCGGCCGGTCGCTGCGCCGGGACGGCGAGGTGGCGGTGCGCGAGGTGCGGGACGTGCCGGCGGCGGTGGCGGGTGCCGTGCGGGCGGCGCTGGACCGCGAGGGTTCGGTCGGGGTGATCGCCGCGGAGGGGGCGGTCGACGGGCTGTGCGCCACCCTGGAGGAGGCGGGCCTGACCGGGCCGCGGGTGACGGTGCTGCCGGCCACGCTCGCCAAGGGCCTGGAGTACGACCACGTCGTCGTCGCCGAGCCGGCCGCCATCGTGGCGGCCGAGCCGCGCGGGCTGAACCGGCTGTACGTGGTCCTCACCCGCGCGGTCTCCCGCCTCGACGTGCTGCACCACCTGCCGCTGCCCACGCCGTTGCGGCGGGGCTGAGCGCTTCGCCGGGCGCCGCCGCCGGAGTGTCGCCGGCGGCCGGGTGCGCCGGGGTGCGGGGGCGGCGCAGGACGGTGGCCGCGACGACGAGGGCGGCGACGAGGAGTCCCGTACCGACGGCGAAGGCCAGCCGGTAGCCGCCCGTGAGGGCCTCGGCCCGTCCGCTGCCGCCGGCCAGCAGGCTCTCCGTGCGGGAGGCGGCGAGGGTGGACAGGACCGCCACGCCCAGCGCCATGCCGACCTGCTGGGTGGTGTTGAACAGCCCGGACGCCAGCCCCGCGTCGTCCTCGCCCGCGTCCGACATGCCGAGCGTGGTGAGCGCGGGGAGGGCGAGCCCGAACCCGCCGGCGAGCAGCATCACGGGGAGCAGGTCCACGGCGTAGTGCGCGTGCACGGGGACGCGGGTGAGCAGTCCGAGGACGCCGATCAGCAGGACCAGCCCGGCGAGCAGGACGTTGCGCTCGCCGAAGCGGGCGTTGAGGCGGGCGGAGACGCCCAGCGACACGGCGCCGATCACGGCGGCGGCAGGGAGCATGGCGAGGCCGGTGGCGGCGGCCCCGTACCCGAGGACCTTCTGGAGGTGGAGCGCCACGAGCACCTGGAACGAGAACAGCGCGGCCACCATGAGGATCTGGACCAGGTTGGCCCCGGCGACGCTGCGGGAGCGGAGGACGCGCGGCGGTATCAGCGGTGCGGCGGCGGTGGCCTGGCGCACGGCGAAGGCTGCGAGCAGGGCGAGGCCGAGCGCGCCGAGCCCCAGCGTGTGCGCGGAGGTCCAGCCGTACGCCTCGACCTCGACGACCGTGTAGATGCCGAGCATCAGACCGGCCGTCACCAGGGCGGCGCCGATGACGTCGGCCCCGGCGGCGAGGCCGCGACCGCGGTCGCCGGGGAGGGCGGGGACGGCGAGGGCGAGGGTGGCGAGCCCGATCGGCAGGTTGATGAAGAAGATCCAGTGCCAGTCGAGCGCCTCGGTGAGGACGCCCCCGAGCACCTGGCCGAGGGAGGCGCCCGCCGCTCCGGTGAAGCTGAACACCGCGATGGCCCGGGCGCGTTCGCGGGCCTCGGTGAACAGGGTGACGAGGATGCCGAGGCTGACGGCGGAGGCCATCGCGCTGCCGGCGCCCTGGAGGAAGCGGGCGGCGATCAGTACGGCGGGCGAGCCCGCCGCCCCGGCCAGCAGCGAGGCGGCGGTGAACACCGCCGTGCCGGCGAGGAACATCCGCTTGCGCCCGATCAGGTCGCCGAGCCGTCCGGCCAGCAGCAGCAGGCTGCCGAAGGCGATCAGGTAGGCGTTCACGACCCAGCTCAGCGAGGCGGGGGAGAAGCCCAGGTCGTTCTGGATGGCCGGCATGGCGACGGTGACGATGCTGCCGTCGAGGACGGTCATCAGCATGCCGCCGGCGAGCACGGCGAGGGCGAGAGCGCGCGGGTCGCGCGAGGTGCGTGGGGTGCGTGGTGCGAAGGACATGGCGGTCTCTCCTGTCATGGGACCCGACAGGAGAGACCGTAGCAGATAGTTTTGTTGTAGACGATCTGCTGCGGATCAAATGGCCGCCCGGGGTGTCACCTCTCCCGCTGGCGTGCCCGCCGGGCCGGCCGGGGGCCCTCGACCGGCGTGGCGAGGTGCCCCTCGGTCAGGTGCTTCAGTGCCCGCAGGAACACCTCGCGGTCACCGGCGGGCAGGGAGCCGAGGGCCTCCTGATGGACGCGGTCGACGATCTCCTGGCTCTGCCGGGCGACCCGGGCGCCCTCGGCGGTGACCGCGATGATCCGTGCGCGCCGGTCCGTGCTGGAGGGGCGGCGCTCGGCGAGCCCGGCCTTCTCCAGGGCGTCGACGGTGACCACCATCGTGGTCTTGTCCATGTCGCCGATCTCGGCGAGCTGGATCTGGGTGCGCTCCTCCTCCAGGGCGTGGACCAGGACGCAGTGCATGCGCGCCGTCAGGCCGATCTCCGCGAGGGCGGCCGACATCCGGGTCCGCAGGACATGGCTGGTGTGGTCGAGGAGGAAGGAGAGGTCGGGCTCGGTGCGGGCGGGAGACATGGCGGTCATGGTCCCAGCGTACCCAGCGGTGGATCCGTAACGGATTATCCGAAAGTGGATGGTGCGGGGACCGTCGTAGCGCGTCACACTTTTGCAAGCGCCTGCTTGCAAAAGTTAGCAATGGGGTGCACCATCGAGGCATGGCATCACTCAACGTCGGCAATCTCGGCGAGTACTTGCGCGAGCAGCGGCGCAGCGCGCAGCTGTCCCTGCGTCAGCTCGCCGATGCCGCCGGGGTGTCCAATCCGTATCTGAGCCAGATCGAGCGCGGGCTGCGCAAGCCGAGCGCGGAGGTGCTCCAGCAGGTCGCCAAGGCGCTGCGGATCTCCGCCGAGACGCTGTACGTGCGGGCCGGGATCCTGGACGAGCGGGAGCGCGAGGAACTGGAGACGCGTGCCGTCATCCTCGCGGACCCGTCGATCAACGAGCGGCAGAAGCAGGTGCTGCTCCAGATCTACGACTCGTTCCGCAAGGAGAACGGACTCGATACGGAGACGAAGGGTGCCGAGCACACCACCGAGGACGGCACCTCACCCGAACTCTGACTCCGCGATCCGGGAGGACCACAGCCGTGGCCATCATCGAAGAACTCCGCACGCCCCTCTACTTCGCCGCCGGTACCGCCGACCTCGCCGTGCGGCAGGCGAAGAAGGTTCCCGGCCTCATCGAGCAGATCGCCGCCGAGGCACCCGCCCGCATCGACGCGGTGCGCCACACCGACCCGAAGGTCGTGCAGGAGAAGGTGAGCACCCAGGCCAAGGAGGCCCAGGCCACCGTGCAGGCGAAGGTCACCGAGGTGATCGGCTCGCTGGACACCGACCTGAAGAAGCTCGGCGAGAGCGCCCAGCAGCTCGCGCTGCGCAGCGTCGGCGTGGCGGCCGAGTACGCGGTCCGCGCGCGGGAGACGTACGAGAAGGTCGCCGAGCACGGCGAGCAGGCGGTGAAGCAGTGGCGCGGCGAGGCGGCCGAGGAGATCAACGAGATCGCCATCGCCGTCGAGCCGGACCCGGAGCCGAGGACCGAGGCCCCCGCCCCGGCCGAGGCGCCCGCCGCCGCCAAGCCGGCCCCCGCGAAGAAGGCGCCCACGCCGCGCAAGCCGGCGGCGAAGAAGACCACCGCGCCCGACGCGTGACCCCACCGGCCGCCCGGGCCCGCCGCCCGGGGCCGCCCTGACGTACCGGCCACCCCGTGTCGCCCGGCTGCCGCCGGGCACGTTCGGGGTGGCCGGGGCGTTGTACCGGTACCTTGGCCGCGAGGCGCTCCACCCACTGACTAGGCGGTGCTCAGTATGTTGCTCGCAGGATTCAGCACGTTCCTCTTTCTGCTCAACCTCGCGATGCTCCTGATCGCCGTGGTCGCCCTGTTCATCGCGGTGACGGCACGCGAGGACGCCTACCGGGCCGCCGACAAGCAGACCAAGATGTTCTGGCTGGTCATCCTGGGCGTCACGGTCGCGGTGAACCTGCTGGTGCCGATGCTGTTCCTCCAGATCGCCGGCCTGGTCGCGTCGATCGTGTTCATGGTCGACGTACGGCCGGCCCTCCAGCAGGTGTCCGGTGGCGGGCGCGGCGGCCGGCGCGGCGGCGGTTCCAGCAGCGACGGTCCGTACGGCCCGTACAACGGCGGCCGCTAGCCCGGCGGGACCACCCACCTGGGGGCGCGGGCGTGGGCGGCCTCAGCGGTTGCCGGGCGCTCGGCGGCCGGCCGCCCGGCCCTGGCGGGACCTGCGGGCGGCGGGCCCCTCGCCGGACGTCCGCTCGCGGGCGAGCAGCAGCACCGCCACGTCGTCCGTCAGCTCCCCGCCGTTCAGCTCCCGCACCTCCGCCACGGCGGCCTCCAGCAACTCCTCGCCGCCGAGGCCCTGCGCGAGCTGGCGGTTGATCATCTCGACCATGCCGTCCTGGCCCAGCCGGGGCGAGCCCGGGCCGGCCGAGCGGCCCTCGATCAGCCCGTCCGTGTACATCATCAGGCTCCACGCGCCGCCCAGCTCCACCTGGCGGCGCGGCCAGCGGGCGCGCGGCAACACCCCCAGGGCGAGGCCGCCGTCCTCGTACGGCAGGAGCTGGGCCGCCCGGCCGTGCCGTGCGATCAGCGGCGAGGGGTGGCCCGCCAGGCACAGCCCGGCGCGGCGCCCGTCCGGCGCGATGTCGACCGTGCAGAGGGTCGCGAAGATCTCCTCGTTGTCCCGCTCGTGCTCCAGCACCTGCTGGAGCGTCGAGAGGAGCTCGTCACCGCACAGGCCCGCCAGCGTCAGCGCCCGCCAGGCGATGCGCAGCTCGACCCCGAGCGCCGCCTCGTCCGGCCCGTGCCCGCACACGTCGCCGATCATGGCGTGCACGGTCCCGTCCGGCGTCCGGACGGTGTCGTAGAAGTCGCCGCCCAGCAGCGCGCGCGAGCGGCCCGGCCGGTAGCGGGCGGCGAAGCGCAGGTCGGAGCCCTGGAGGAGGGGCGTGGGCAGCAGGCCCCGCTCCAGGCGGGCGTTCTCCTGGGCGCGCAGCCGTGACTCGGCCAGCTTGACCTGTACCGAGTCGGCCCGCTTGCGTTCCACCGCGTACCGGATGGCCCGGCTGAGCAGCGGCCCGTCCAGTTCCTCGCGGCACAGGTGGTCCTGCGCACCGGCCCGTACCGCCGCGTTCGCCAGCTCGGTGTCGCCCGACGGGGTCAGGGCCAGCACGGCGTGGCGGGGGGCGAGGCGCAGCACGTGGTGCAGCGGCGCCAGCCGGTCGTCGTCCGGGCGGGCGGCGGACAGCGCGAGGTCGACGAGCACGCAGTGCACGTCGTCGGTGAGCAGCCGCTCGGCCTCGGTGAGGTTGCGGGCGGTACGGATGCGGACCCGGCAGCCGGACGCGTCGGTCAGCTCCGGAACGGTGAACGTGCCCGTCGGATCGTCCTCGATCACCAGCAGGGTGAGGTCCGTGACGGCGGCTGTGGTCTCGGGGACCACGGCCTGGCCGGGACTGCTCACCCTCTGTCGCGGTACGGGTACGGGCATCGGTTCGGTTTCCTTCCCTCCCCCCGAGGGCGGTGGCCCGTCGGACGACGCACCACCAGACGGGGACCATAGCGGTCCCCGGCGGCCGAACGGAATGGTGATCGGCGAAGAGCCGGCGGCATATGCCGCACGGCGGGAGGTAGTTGGGCACCGGGCCATGACGAACGTCACGCGCTGTGTGTTGGCCCGGTCACATCCCGGACGTATCCGGCAGGGGCGCGTACGGAGCGCGGTGCACGAGAGGGCCGGGGAGGGGCTCGCGGGCGGTAGGGCGGGGCGCGCGGGCGGGGAGGGGGCGCGGGCATGGAGGCGGGACGCGCCTCACCTGTCCGGGCGCACGACCCCCAGGATCGCCATCGAGCCGGCGCCTGCGACCGTCACGTTCCGTCCCGGGCGGGGCGCGTGGATGATCGCGCCGTCGCCGATGTACATGCCGACGTGGCTGGCGTCGGCGTGGTAGATGATCAGGTCGCCGGGCCGCATGTCCTTGATGTCGATCCGGGGCAGCAGCCGCCACTGCTCCTGCGAGGTGCGCGGGATGCCCTTGCCCGCCGCCGCCCACGCCTGGGACGTCAGCCCCGAGCAGTCGTACGAGCCGGGGCCCTCCGCCCCCCACACGTACGGCTTGCCGAGCTGCGCGGACGCGAACGCGATCGCCTTCCTGCCCTGCGGGCTGGCGCTGCCGCCGATCCCCTTCAGTACACCGGAGCCGAGCCACGCGGTCTGGGCCCGCGCCTGTTCGTCCCGCTCCAGCCGCTCCAGCCGGGCGCGCTCCTCGGCCTGGAGCCGGGACTCCAGCGCCTTCGCCGCGGCGATCTTGGTCTCGATCCGCTTCTTCGTCCTGGCCTGCTGGAGCCGGTTGGCCTCCAGCTCGGTCCAGTGCGCGCTGGCGTCCTTGGTGTACGCCTCCAACTCCGCCTGGCGCTGCTTCAGTTCGGCCAGCAGGTCCTTGGTTGCCTTCTGGCCCTGCTGGAGCCGGCCGACGCCGTTCAGGAAGAGCTGGGGGTCGTCGGTGAGGACGAACCGCGCCTCGTCCGGTAGGCCGCCGTTGCGGTACTGGGCGCGGGCGGCGGCCCCGGCCCGGTTCCTCAGGTCCTCGATGCGGGCCCGGCCGTCCACGATCGCCTGTGCCAGCCGCACGATCTCGGCCGACTGCTTCTTCGCCCGCTCGTCGGCGAGGTTGTACGCGTCGGTGGCGGAGGCGGCCTGCCGGTAGAGGGCGTCGATCTCCCGGCGTACCTCGTCGAGGCTCTTGCCGGAGGCGGTGGGGGACGGGGTGCCCGGCAGCGCGGGGGCGCCGGGCGAGGAGGGCGGCACGGTGGGCGGAGCGGGCGCCGCGTACGCGGCCTGTACCGGTGACGCCAGCACGGTCAGAGCGCAGGCCACGACGATCGCGGCGGAGGCACAGCGGCGTCGGTTCACGGACTCCCCCATCTCCCCATCTGATTTACCGTCAGTAACTTTGGGTGCCGTCCGAGATGGTGCCACGGCGGTGGCGAAAACGACAGGGCCGTACCCACCGAAGGGGACGAAAGATCGTCCCGGTCCGTTCCGCCGGGCCCCGCGGAGGGGCCGTGCAGGGCCGCGTCGGGCGTCGCCGGGCGCCCCTCCGGTCAGTACGAGCCCGGCGCGAGCGCCGGCCACCGCACCGTCAGCTCGCCCTGCCGCCACCGGCGCCGGCCGTCCACCAGCGGCCAGTCGGCCGCCAGGTCCCGTGCCGTGCGGATCCACCGCTGCCGGGCGCCCAGCGACGCGTACGGGGCCGCCGCCGCCCACGCCCGGTCGAAGTCCCGCAGGAAGGCGTGCACCGGCTCGCCCGGCACGTTCCGGTGGATCAGCGCCTTCGGCAGCCGCTCCGCCAGGTCCGAGGGCCGCTCCAGCGAACCGAGCCGCGTCGCGAACGTCACCGTCCGCGGCCCCTCCGGCCCCAGCGCCACCCACACGTGCCGCCGCCCGATCTCGTCGCAGGTCCCCTCCACCAGCAGCCCGCCCGGCGCCAGCCGCGCGCACAGCCGCGCCCACACCTCCGCCACCTCGTCCTCGTCGTACTGGCGCAGCACGTTCGCCGCCCGGATCAGCGCCGGGGCGCCGTCCACCGGGACCTCGAAGCCGCCGTGCACGAAGGTCAGCCCGTCGCGCTCGTACGGCCGGGCCGCCGCAACCCGGGCGGGCTCGATCTCGACGCCGACGACCCGGGCGCGCGGGTCGGCGTCGGCGCGCAGCCGGTCGAGCAGCTCGACGGCGGTCCAGGGAGCGGCCCCGTACCCCAGGTCCACCGCCGTGGGCGGGCCCTCGCAGCGACGCAGCGCGGCGCCGTGGACGGCGGCGATCCAGCGGTCCATGCGGCGCAGGCGGTTGGGGTTGGTGGTCCCGCGGGTCGGGGTGCCGACGGGGCGGGTGGTGCGCGGGGCCATGGGCACGAGGGTAAGCGGTGGGCGGGCGCCTCCCCGTCCCCCGTGCACCCGCCGACCGGACGCGTAATGAATTGGCAAAGCGGAAATGCGGGGGCCCGGGTCCGCTGTTGACGCTGACGGGAGGGCCGTACGCACCGGCGCGCGCGTGTCCTCCGCTTGCCGTGCCCGCACAGCGGAAGGACTGCCGACGTGAGCCAGTACGTGTCCCGGTTCGCCGGCGCCCTGGCGGGGCCGCACCGGACCGCCGGTCCGCACCGGCTCCGGCTGCCCGGGCGGGCGCGCGTGCCGCGCCGGGTCGCCATGCTCAGCGTCCACACCTCCCCGTTGCACCAGCCCGGCACGGGCGACGCCGGCGGCATGAACGTCTACATCGTGGAGCTGGCCAAGCGCCTGGCCGCGATCAACATCGAGGTCGAGATATTCACCCGGGCCACCGCCGGGGGCCTCCCCGCCGCCGTGGAACTGGCCCCTGGCGTGCTCGTGCGGCACGTCGACGCCGGCCCGTACGAAGGGCTCGCCAAGGAGGAGCTGCCCGCCCAGCTCTGTGCCTTCACGCATGGCGTGATGCGCGCCTGGGCGGGGCACCGGCCGGGCCACTACGACCTGGTCCACTCCCACTACTGGCTCTCCGGCCACGTCGGCTGGCTCGCCGCCGAGCGGTGGGGCGTCCCGCTGGTGCACGCCATGCACACCATGGCCAAGGTCAAGAACGCCTCGCTCGCGGAGGGCGACGCCCCCGAGCCGCCGGCCCGGGTCATCGGCGAGACGCAGATCGTGCGGGCCGCCGACCGGCTGATCGCCAACACCGCGGGGGAGGCGGACGAGCTCGTCCGCTTCTACGAGGCCGAGCCCGCCAAGGTCGCCGTCGTCCACCCGGGCGTCAACCTCGACCGGTTCCGCCCCGCCGACGGGCGGGCCGCCGCCCGCGCCCGCCTCGGACTGCCGGCCGACGCGTTCATTCCCGTCTTCGCCGGGCGCATCCAGCCCCTGAAAGCCCCCGACATCCTGCTGCGGGCCGCCGCCCTGCTGCTCGACCAGGACCCGTCCCTGCGGTCCCGGATGCTCGTCCCCGTCGTCGGCGGGCCCAGCGGCAGCGGCCTCGCCAAGCCCGAGGGCCTCCAGAAGCTCGCTGCGCGGCTCGGCATCGCCGACGTCGTGCGCTTCCACCCGCCGGTGGACCAGGAGCGGCTCGCCGACTGGTTCCGGGCCGCGTCCGTCCTCGTCATGCCCTCGTACAGCGAGTCCTTCGGGCTCGTCGCCATCGAGGCCCAGGCGGCCGGCACCCCGGTCGTCGCCGCCTCGGTGGGCGGACTGCCGGTGGCCGTCCGGGACGGCTCGACCGGCTTCCTCGTACGGGGCCACGACCCGGCGGACTACGCGGCCGCGCTGCGCCGCTTCGTCGTCGACCCGGGGCTGGCCGACCGCCTGGGCGGGGCGGCCGCGCGGCACGCCGGGTCCTTCGGCTGGGACGCGGCGGCGGCCGGGACGGCCGACGTGTACACCGCCGCCATGCACGAACACCGCCGTGGCGTACGCTCGCGTCATGGCTGACGCCCGGAAGATCATCGAGTCCGCGCTGACCGACGCCGAGCTGACCTGGGAGTCCCCGGAGCCCGGTTCGTACGTCGTCACCCTTCCCGGCACGCGCAAGCTGTCGACCACGCTGTCGCTGCGCCTGGGCAGGCACTCGCTGTCGCTGAACGCGTTCGTGATCCGGCACCCCGACGAGAACGAGGCGGCCGTCCACCGCTGGCTGCTGGAGCGGAACCTGCGGCTGTACGGGGTGGCGTACGCGGTCGACGGCCTCGGCGACGTCTACCTGACCGGCCGGCTCCCGCTGTCCGTGGTGACGCCGGAGGAGCTGGACCGGGTGCTCGGCTCGGTCCTGGAAGCGGCGGACGGGGCGTTCAACACCCTGCTGGAGCTCGGGTTCGCGACGGCGATCCGCAAGGAGTACGCCTGGCGGGTGGCGCGCGGCGAGTCCACGCGCAACCTGGACGCCTTCGCCCACCTGACCCGCCCGGAGAAGTGACCGCCGCCCCCCGGCGAGCGGCGTTCCGACCGGGGGCGTACGACACCCCCGTGTCCGTACGCCCCCGGAACCCTCAGGCGGCGGTCCTCTCCGGCTCCGGGGCGGCCGGCGCGGGCTCCGCTCCCGCCGGCTCCTCCGGCAGCGCCCGCATCAGCAGCCAGTAGCCCAGCCCGGCCACCGTTCCCAGCACCGCGCACGCGCCCCACAGCCACTCCGCGCCGAAGCGGTCGATCGTCCACCCCGACGCCAGCGGCGCGATCAGCGCGGCGACCGACCACGACATCGTGTACACACCCTGGTAGCGGCCGCGCCCGTGGACCGGGGACAGGGCCACCACCAGTCCCGTCTGCGTGGGGGCGTTGACGATCTCGGCGAGCGTCCAGACGCAGACCGTCAGCGCGTACCCGGCGACCGACCCGGCGAACGCCGTGAGGCCGAAGCCGTACCCGGCCAGCACCGACGAGACGATCAGCAGCCGGCGCGGGTCGCGGTGCTCGATGTACCGGGTGACCGGTATCTGGAGCGCCACGATGAGGACACCGTTCACCGACATCGCCAGCCCGAAGTCCGCCGCGCTGAACCCGTCCGTCCCCATGGCGACCGGCAGGCCCACGTACCCCTGCTGGAAGATCAGGGAGATCAGGAAGGACAGCCCCACCATTCCCATGAACCGCCCGTCGCGCAGCACCGTCCCCATGCCCACCTCCGGTGCCGCGGCCTTCCCGGCAGCGGACGGCGCCCGGACGGGGCGGGACTCGGGGATCCGCGCGAACACGAGCACCGCGCACACCAGCGTCAGCGCGGCCTCGCCCAGGAAACCGGCCAGGTAGCTGTACTCCGCGATGAACCCGGCGCCCGCCGAGGAGACCGCGAAACCCAGGTTGATCGCCCAGTAGTTCAGCGAGAACGCCCGCACCCGGTCCTCGGGCCGGACGATGTCCGCCATCATCGCCTGCACCGCCGGCCGTGAGGCGTTCGAGGCGGCACCGACGACGAGGGCGACCGCGGCGATCGCCACCGGGTGCTGCATGAACCCGAGGACGGCGACGGACACGGCCGTCGACACCTGGGCGACCAGCATCGTGGGCCGTCGGCCGAGCCGGTCGGTCATCACCCCCGCCCCGATCGACGACACCACGCCGCCGAGCCCGTGCAGGGCGGCGACTAGCCCCGCGTACGAGGCCGAGTAGCCCCGGTCCAGCGTCAGGTACAGCGCCATGAAGGTGGCGACGAAGGCACCGAGCCGGTTGATCAGCGTGCTCGCCCAGAGCCACCAGAACGCACGCGGCAACCCCGAGACGCTCTCCCTGGCCGCCCGTTTGAGCGTGGTGATCGACATGCGTTTCCCCCCGTAAGTGCCCGACCCGGTGACCGCAAATTACGGTGCGCCGGGGCAGGGGGGCCACTCGATTGACGGGAGCCGTCAACCGTCCCGGCGTCCATTAATCTCGTACGCATGGCCGACGCACCGTACAAGCTGATCCTCCTCCGCCACGGCGAGAGCGAATGGAACGCGAAGAACCTGTTCACCGGCTGGGTGGACGTCAACCTCACCGAGAAGGGCGAGAAAGAGGCCGTCCGCGGCGGTGAGCTGCTCAAGGACGCCGGTCTGCTCCCCGACGTACTGCACACCTCCCTCCAGAAGCGCGCCATCCGCACCGCGCAGCTCGCGCTGGAGGCCGCGGACCGCCACTGGATCCCGGTCCACCGCTCCTGGCGCCTGAACGAGCGGCACTACGGCGCGCTCCAGGGCAAGGACAAGGCGCAGACGCTCGCCGAGTTCGGCGAGGAGCAGTTCATGCTGTGGCGCCGCTCCTACGACACCCCGCCGCCGGTCCTCGCCGACGACAACGAGTTCTCCCAGGCCGGCGACGCCCGGTACGCGACGATCCCGCCGGAGCTGCGCCCGCGCACCGAGTGCCTCAAGGACGTCGTCGTCCGCATGCTGCCGTACTGGTACGACGGCATCGTCCCGGACCTGCTGGCCGGCCGCACGGTCCTCGTCGCCGCGCACGGCAACAGCCTGCGCGCCCTGGTCAAGCACCTGGACGGCATCTCCGACGCCGACATCGCGGGCCTGAACATCCCCACGGGCATCCCGCTGGTCTACGAGCTGGACGCCGACTTCAAGCCGCTCGTCAAGGGCGGCACCTACCTCGACCCCGAGGCGGCCAAGGCGGCCATCGAGGCGGTCAAGAACCAGGGCAAGAAGTAACGCCGATCGACGCCAAGCCCCCCACCCGCGGTTTCGCCGTCACGTGGGGGGCTCCGTCGTTCCCGCGCCGGGTCAGGTCCCGGCGCATCCCGCCGGGTGGCCGCCGCGGCCGGTCCGAGTGGCCCGGCCGCGACTGCCCCGTCGGCTCAGGCCAGCGTGGCGGGCCCGGCGGCGATGCGGAACTGTTCCAGCAGCGCCTCGGGGAGGACCGCGCCGGTCACCCGCAGCGTGGCGTCCTCGACGAGCTTGCGGTGCTCGTGCTCGAACAGCGGCATCCCGACGCTCCCCGAGTACTGCGGGGCGATCGAGCTCGAATACACGGAGGCGGGCGACAGCTTGTTCGCCGACGACCACGACTTCGAATGCGCGAGGAGGAGTTCGAGGAACTTCTCGATGCCGAACGCCACGATGATCTCGTTGGCCCGTTCGAGCGTGGCGAAGAGGGAGTTCGAGTAGTACGAGGAGCGGGTGGCCTGGTAGCAGAGCAGGGTGGACGGCGGCGTCACGTTGACCTTGGCGTCGGGCACCCAGATCTCTTCCACGGCGCCGGAATTCATCATCATTTCCGCCGTGACCTGCTGCGACTGGTCGTAATCGACCGACCCGAGGATGACCGCCGTCCGAACCCTGCCCTTGCAGGGTTCGGTGAGCGCCCGGAAGCTCTCCCACACCAGGCGGCCCCGGGCCTCCAGGTATTTGATCAGCGCGATCGACTCCTCGCGCCAGTCCTCGTCCGGCGGAACGAACCGGCGGGCCCGGGCGTGGGAGAGCAGCCGGTCGTGGTCCCGGGTGCGGAGCGTGTCGTGCGTCGGGTCGATGTGGTCGGTCCCGGTGGGCGTGTTGTGCAGGACGATGCGCATCTTGTTGCGCGGTCCCATGAAATCGCTGTGCCTGACCTGGAAACCGCGTTCACGCAGTCCGGTGACGCAGTGGTCGCAGAAACAGGAGACCGAGATCTCGTTGCTGTCCAGGATGTTGGACCCGGCGTTCGGCAGGAGGTTCACGGCGTCCAGGACGATTCCGTCGACGCCCCGGTCGAGCACCTCCGACACCATTTGCGCGACCACTTGCTGGGCGACCCTGTTGGTGATGCAGATCTGGTCGCCGGGGGTGTCGTACTGGTCCTTGATGAAGAGGTATTCCGAGCCGGTGAAACCGAAGTGCAGCAGGACGCGCCCCCAGATCACCCCGTTCGGGCCGACCGCCTCGCGCGCCTCGGCGATCCACTGCGCCAGCGGGTCGCTCACCCCGAGGGACGCCTGCGGGGGCTGCACCACGGACTCGAACGCCGGCCCCGAGCGCACGATGGCCGGCAGGCAGATCTCGGTCGGGGACCGGCGCACGTACTGGCGGTATCGCTCGACCCAGTAACTCACGCTGGAGTCCTGGAGCATGACCGTCGACGGGATGTCGAGGATCAGCCGGTCCTCGGCCCCCTCGCCACCCTGTCCGAGGCCGTCGGCCGCTGCCTTTCCATCCTTCTGGTTGCTGATGTCCGGCTCCTCACGCTCGTCTCGTTCACCTGGCGGGTACGCGGTAGAGGTGGTCCACGAACTGCTGGACGCTGTCCTCGCGGGTGTGCCCCTCGATGAACCGCGCGAGCAGGGCGCGGACCTGGAAGGGGGCGTCGACCTGGTCCCGGGCGACCCGGACCACCGGGGGCGTCCGGTCCTCGTGGTGCAGGGCCCGCGCGTCCAGGAGGGACCAGAAGGTGACCGCGAGGGCGAAGACGTCGGTCGCGTAGGAAACCCGGCCGATGTCCCTGCGGGCGTAATCGGGGAGGAAAGCGAGCCGCCCGCCCTGGAGCAGACTCCTGGAGGGAAGGGAGATGAGATTCGCCTCCACCACTTTCACCAGACCGAAGTCGGCGAGCAGATAACTGTCCGAAGCCTTGCTGTACATCACGTTCCACGGTGCGATGTCGCTGTGGACGATCCCCTCGGCATGGGCGATCGCCACCGCGTCGCACATCTGGAGGAGGACCTTTTTCGCGGCTCCCAGGGAAAGGCGCCCCATCATGTGCGAAAGGTCCGCACTGTTGGCGTCGCCCGAATCCACCCAGTCCATGACCAGGTAGAGCGTGTCGTCCAGGCGGCCGAGATCGCGCACCGGTACGACGTTCGGCGATTTGCGGCTCAGCCGGGCGGCCACGATGGCCTCCGTGGCGAAGGACGCCTGCGCCTTTTCCAGGGCGTGGGAACTCAGATCGCTGCGAATGGTCTTGACCGCGACCTGTTCGTCGAAAAGGCGGTCGTGCGCTCGCCAGAGATCGCCGCACCCGCCCGAGTGGAGGGGCCGGCGGTCGGTAATGGTGTAGCGGAACAGCTCCGACAAGGCGTGATCACCGGCCACCCCTCCACCCCCCACAGGCTCGGTAGTACGTTCAGATTACTCAAGAGCCTTGTGTATTTCTATGAAACGCGAAGATCGAGATGATTCGAAGTCGTGTTCGTCGTACGGGAGTTGCGGGGCGCGTTTTCCACGGCCAACCCGCGGCGCACCCGCCGCGCACCACCGCCGCCCATGCCGCGGGCCCCGCCCAGGACATGGACGGGGCCCTTCCCTCGGCCGCCCGGCGCGTCAGCCGCAGCAGCCGCCGCACTGGCACGGCGCGCCCGACTGGCAGCCGCAGCCGCAGCCCGAGCCACAGCCGCACGCCCCCAGCACGGGCAGGCGGAGCACATCGACGGGCACTTCCCGCTCGGGGTCGGTCATGGGCGTTTCTGCCATGGGTCCCTCCTCGAAGGCGCACCTTCCGAGGCGTACGTCGCCTCCCCCCTTGCATGCCCGCCCGGCAGGGCGCACCAACGGCGCACGGAGGTGCGACCCCCGCCGCCGCGCTACGCCCCTTCCACCGGCGCCTCCGCCTGCTGGAGCTCGTCCGCGTGCTCGCCCGTGACCAGGTACACGACCCGCTTGGCGACCGACACCGCGTGGTCGGCGAACCGCTCGTAGTAGCGGCCCAGCAGCGTCACGTCCACGGCCGTCTCGATGCCGTGCTTCCACCGGTCGTCCATCAGGTGCTGGAACAGCGTCCGGTGCAGCCGGTCCATCTCGTCGTCGTCGTGCTCGAGCTGGAGCGCCAGGTCGACGTCCTTGGTGATGATGACCTCCGCCGCCTTCGCCATCAGGCGCTGCGCGAGCTGCCCCATCTCCAGGATCGTGGCGTGCAGGTCACGCGGCACCGCCGCGTCCGGGAAGCGCAGCCGCGCCAGCTTCGCGACGTGCTGGGCCAGGTCGCCGGAGCGCTCCAGGTCCGCGCTCATCCGCAGCGAGGTCACCACGATCCGCAGGTCCGTCGCGACCGGCTGCTGGCGCGCCAGCAGGGCTATCGCCCGCGCCTCCAGTTCGTGCTGAAGGTCGTCGACCTTCTGGTCGGCCGCGATCACGGCCTCCGCCAGCTTCAGATCCGCGTCGAGCATCGCCGTCGTGGCGCGCCCGACCGCCGACCCGACCAGCCGGGCCATCTCGACCAGACTCTCGCCGATCGAGTCCAGTTCCTCGTGGTACGCGTCCCGCATGGATGTCCCTCTCTCAGTGCGACCTACAGGGGTCCGGGTGGGGCTCGGGCCCCCACGTTCCCACGGTCGAAGTCCAAAAAGTCCGGGGCCTCCCTCCCAAGTGAACCGTCACCGTCCCCTCGGTGAACTCTGGGCGACGACTGTTCGAGCACGGCCCCGGATGGCTGGGAGAGTGTCCGCGGCCCCGCATAACCTGGACACATGGACGTGAACGCGGCGGTCGCCGCATTGGCCGCGATCGCCGGAGCCTGCACCGGCGTGATCGCCATGCTGGCGTTCCGCTGGAGCGAGCGCGACCAGGCGAGACCCACCAGGACCTCCCTGCACACCGACGCGGTCCTGCCGCCCGGTGTGGACACCGTCCTGTCCGTACTGCGGTCCTCGGCGGTCGTCCTCGACGAGAGCGACTCCGTCGTCAAGGCCAGCTCGGCGGCGTACGCCCTCGGGCTCGTCCGCGGCGGCAAGCTCGCCGTCGAGCCGATGCTCCACATGGCCCGCGACACCCGCCGCGACGGCGAGATACGCCAGGTCGAGCTGGACCTCCCCCGGCGCGGCACCGGCCGCGGTGAGGCCCTGGCGGTGTCCGCCCGCGTCGCCCCCCTCGGCTCCCGCCTCGTCCTCCTCCTGGTCGAGGACCTCACCGAGGCCCGCCGCATAGAGGCCGTGCGCCGAGACTTCGTCGCCAACGTCAGCCACGAGCTCAAGACCCCCGTCGGGGCCCTCTCCCTGCTCTCCGAGGCCGTCATGGACGCCTCGGACGACCCCGAGGCCGTGATGCGCTTCGCCGGCCGCATGCAGATCGAGGCCACCCGGCTCACCAACCTCGTCCAGGAGCTCATAGACCTCTCCCGGGTGCAGAACGACGACCCCCTGGAGGACGCCGAGCCCGTCCCGGTCGCCGAACTGGTCGCCGAGGCCGTCGACCGCTCCCGGCACGCCGCCTCCACCAAGCAGATCACCATGGCCGCCGGCGGCACCGCCGACCTGTCCGTCTGGGGACACCGCGGCCAGCTCGCCGCCGCCCTCGGCAACCTCGTCGAGAACGCCGTGAACTACTCCCCGGCCCATACCCGCGTCGGCATCGCCGCCCGCCGCGTCACCGCCCCCGGCGGCGACCAGATAGAGATCGCCGTCACCGACCAGGGCATCGGCATCCCCGACAAGGACAAGGAGCGCATCTTCGAGCGCTTCTACCGCGTCGACCCCGCCCGCTCCCGCGCCACCGGCGGTACGGGACTGGGCCTCGCCATCGTCAAGCACGTGGCCGCCTCGCACGGCGGGGAGGTCACGGTGTGGAGCACCGAGGGTCAGGGCTCCACGTTCACCCTCCGGCTCCCCGAGTCCGGCGCCGTACGGGACCGCACCACGCGGTCCGACTCCGACCACACCACCACCGAACCGCTCACCGCCCCGGAGGTCCTTCCGTGACCCGAGTGCTCGTCGTCGAGGATGAGGAATCCTTCAGCGACGCCCTGTCCTACATGCTCCGCAAGGAAGGCTTCGAGGTCGCCGTCGCGTCCACCGGGCCCGAGGGGCTGGACGAGTTCGAGCGCAACGGCGCCGACCTCGTCCTGCTGGACCTCATGCTCCCCGGTCTGCCCGGCACCGAGGTCTGCCGCCAGCTTCGCGGCCGGTCGAACGTCCCCGTGATCATGGTGACCGCCAAGGACAGCGAGATCGACAAGGTCGTCGGACTGGAGATAGGAGCGGACGACTACGTCACGAAGCCCTTCTCGTCCCGCGAGCTGGTCGCCCGTATCCGCGCGGTGCTGCGCCGCCGCGGCGAGCCGGAGGAGATCACCCCGGCGGCGCTGGAGGCCGGGCCGGTCCGGATGGACGTCGACCGCCATGTGGTGACGGTGGCGGGCGGCAAGGTCGACCTCCCGCTGAAGGAGTTCGACCTGCTGGAGATGCTGCTGCGCAACGCGGGCCGGGTGCTGACCCGGATGCAGCTCATCGACCGGGTGTGGGGCGCGGACTACGTCGGCGACACCAAGACGCTCGACGTCCACGTCAAGCGCCTCCGCGCCAAGATCGAGCCCGACCCGGGCGCCCCGCGCTACCTGGTCACCGTCCGGGGCCTGGGCTACAAGTTCGAGCCGTAGGCCTGTCTTCCGGATCGTGCCGGGCACGGCGCCCGCCGGGCCCGGCCGGCCGTGCGGACGAGACGAGGGGCGCCCCACCACCGGTGGGGCGCCCCTCGTCGTACGACGTGTGCGTCAGTGGCCCGCGTGCGAGGCCGAGGCGGAGTCCGACGGGGCCGCGCCCTCGCCCTCGGCCACGCCCTCGCCGCCGTCCGCCGGGGCGACCGGGGTGTTCGACGCGGTGGGCGAGCCGGTGGGGCTGCCGGTCGGAGCGCCCGACGGCGGAGCCGGCGGGAGGGACTCGGCGGGCTTCTGCTCCGCGGGCTTCTGCGGCACCTCGGCGGGGCCGAAGCCGGCGAAGTAGCTGGTTGCCGGGACGACGTACGCCTTCAGCCGGACGTCGCCGGTCTCGCTGAGCTTGAAGACGACCTCCTGCGCGTTGCCGTCCTTCGCGGCCTCGCGGCCCTTCTCGATCACGGCCGAGGCGTTGCCCTTGCCGCCCAGGAGGACGGAGCCGCCCGCGGGGACGGTGATCGGACCGGAGCCGCTCGCGGCGGTGAGCTTGACCGGGCTGTTCGAACCGGGCAGCTCGACGGCCTCCAGCGTCTCCGCCTTGGAGCCGTTGTTGAAGAGCATCGCCGAGACGACGGCGGGGCCCTCCGCGTCCAGCTTGGGCTGGGTGATCACCACGGCGTTCTGGATCTTGACGGTGCCGACCGAGACGGCGGCGTTGTCCGGCCTGACGCCGAGGGTCTGCGCGTTGTTGCCCGCACCGCAGGCGGAGAGCGAGGCGATCGAGAACACGATGGCGGTGGCGGCGAGGGCGCCGCGTCGAAGGCTGCGGCTCACGGCGGCGGCAACTCCTAGGACGTACGGACGGAGGGACGGGGCACGGTCTGGTGGTACGGACCGCCGGCCGACCCCGGGACCGCCTGAGAAGGGGTCAGAGGATCAGTCGGCGCGCTCAGGTTACCGACCCTCCTCGTCCGTGCCGCACCCGACCCGCCCCTGGGCGGTGCCGGGGTCCGCCCGCACCCCGCGGCGGCCGGCCCGCGGCCGCCGCGCCCCGCCGGTCCCGGTGGTTCGCACGGCGTTCACAAAACCGCTCTTGATCAATTCCGGGACCGTCCCGCATTCCTTCCGAAAAGCGCTGCTCGGTCAAGCTCCGCGGTCATCGTGCGATCACCACGCGTCAATTTCGACAAACGCGCGGGACGTCCGTCCGTACGGGTGAGCGGCGGCCGAACGGAGTACGGGAAGTTCACCTCCGGTAACCCGGCAAACCGGGACGATCCGCCCCTTCGGACCACCCTCCGAGGGGTGTGACGAGCTCGTTTCAGGGGCCCCGCGCAGCCGCTCCGACCTGCGAATACCCCCTTCCGGAAGCCCTCCGCAGCACGTTCGTGTTGCTGTTGTCAAGCCCCGAGATATGCCCTGACCTGCGAAAACGCCATTCAGAAGAAGCCGTATCCGTGTTACCCTGGATAGCCACGGAAGGGGTACCTGTCACATGACGTTCAAGGTTGGCGACACCGTGGTCTATCCCCATCACGGGGCCGCGCTGATCGAGGCCATCGAAACTCGCCAGATCAAAGGCGTGGACAAGACCTACTTGGTGCTCAAGGTCGCCCAGGGCGACTTGACGGTTCGTGTGCCAGCGGACAACGCGGAGTTCGTCGGCGTGCGCGATGTGGTCGGTCAGGACGGACTGGACCGGGTCTTCGAGGTGCTTCGCGCGCCGTACGCCGAAGAGCCGACGAACTGGTCCCGTCGCTACAAGGCAAATCTCGAGAAGCTCGCCTCCGGCGACGTCATCAAGGTCGCCGAAGTGGTGCGTGACCTGTGGCGCCGGGAGCGGGAGCGCGGTCTCTCCGCAGGAGAGAAGCGCATGCTCGCGAAGGCGCGCCAGATCCTGGTGAGCGAGCTCGCGCTCGCGGAGAACACCAACGAGGACAAGGCCGAGGCCCTGCTGGACGAGGTCCTCGCGTCCTGACACGGACGCGTCCCGCGCAGCCGGCAGGCCGGCGCGACGCGTAGCCGAAGCGAGACGCGTAGCTGAAGCGAAGCGATGCCGCGGTGCCCGATGACACGCTGTGTGACACACAGCTCGTCGCCGGGCGCTGCGGCATGTCCGGCTCCGCGTCTTCTTCGGTACCCGTGATTCCCACAGCCCGCTGGCCCGCACGGGCTCCTGCCGGGCGTAACGCGCGGCCCACCCGACCGGAGGTCACGGAAGGGACCGGTCGAGGCGTTGCGCCGCCCAGCAGAGGCCATACCCAGATCGGCCGAGTCAACAAACCTGCCGGAGTGCACCCGATGTCAGACGCGACACACCCCGCCCGCACCGCGGCGGTGATCCCCGCCGCCGGCCGCGGCGTACGGCTCGGCCCCGGCGCCCCCAAGGCGCTCCGCGCCCTCAACGGGACGCCCATGCTCATCCACGCCGTCCGCGCCATGGCCGCCTCCCGGGCGGTCTCCCTCGTCGTGGTGGTCGCCCCGCCCGACGGCGCGCCCGAGGTCAAGAACCTCCTCGACACACACGCGCTGCCCGAGCGGACCGACTACCTCGTCGTCCCCGGCGGCGAGACCCGCCAGGAGTCCGTGCGCCTCGGCCTGGACGCCCTGCCCGACGGCATCACCACCGTCCTCGTCCACGACGCCGCCCGCCCGCTCGTGCCCGTCGACACCGTCGACGCGGTCGTCGAGGCCGTCCACGAGGGCGCCGTCGCCGTCGTTCCCGCCGTACCGCTCGCCGACACCGTCAAGCAGGTCGAGCCGCGCGAGAAGGGCGAGCCCGAGCCCGTCCTCTCCACACCCGACCGCGCCACCCTCCGCGCCGTCCAGACCCCGCAGGGCTTCGCCCGCGACACGCTCGTCCGCGCGCACCGCACCGTCACCGACGCCGTCACCGACGACGCCGGCATGGTCGAGCGGCTCGGCGAGCCCGTCGTGGTCGTCCCCGGCCACGAGGAGGCGTTCAAGGTGACCCGCCCGCTCGACCTCGTACTCGCCGAGGCGGTCCTCGCCCGGAGGAGGGCCAACGATGGCTTCTGACCCGCGCGTCCCCGGCCTGCCCAGCATCGGCATCGGCACCGACGTCCACGCCTTCGAGAAGGGCCGCGAGCTGTGGTGCGCCGGCCTCCTCTGGGACGCCTCCGAGAGCGACGGGTACGGACTCGCCGGCCACTCCGACGGTGACGTCGCCGCCCACGCCGCCTGCGACGCCCTGTTCTCCGCCGCCGGCATCGGCGACCTCGGCGCCCACTTCGGCACCTCGCGCCCCGAGTGGTCCGGCGCGTCCGGCGTCACCCTCCTCGCTGAGGCCGCCCGGATCGTCCGCGCCGAGGGCTTCGAGATCGGCAACATCGCCGTCCAGGTCATCGGCGTCCGCCCCAAGGTCGGCAAGCGCCGCGACGAGGCCCAGAAGGCCCTGGGCGCGGCGGCCGGCGCCCCCGTCTCGGTGTCCGGCACCACGACCGACGGCCTCGGCCTGACGGGCCGCGCCGAAGGCCTCGCCGCCATCGCCACCGCCCTCCTCGTGCGCAGCGCTTCCTAGGTCCCGCCCGGCCCGCGGCGCCCCGCACGCGCCAGGGGGGCGCCACGCCGATCTTGCCGGGCCTCCGACCGGACCCGCTCCAGCACCTGCGGCACCGGGCACCGGCACCGGCCCACTACCCTGGAGTGGTGACTATTCGTCTGTACGACACCAGCGCCCGGCAGATCCGCGACTTCACCCCGCTCACGCCGGGCTGCGTCTCGATCTACCTGTGTGGCGCCACCGTGCAGGCGGCCCCGCACATCGGACACATCCGGTCGGGCCTGAACTTCGACATCATGCGCCGCTGGTTCACCTACCGCGGCTACGACGTCACGTTCGTCCGCAACGTCACCGACATCGACGACAAGATCATCGCCAAGTCCGCCGACCAGGACCGCCCCTGGTGGTCGATCGGGTACGAGAACGAGCGCGCGTTCAACGACGGTTACCGGGCCCTGGGCTGCCTCCCGCCCACCTACGAGCCCCGCGCCACCGGCCACGTCCCCGAGATGATCGAGATGATGCGCGGCCTCATCGAGCGCGGGCACGCGTATGTGGCGGACGGCAGCGTCTACTTCGACGTGCGCTCCTTCCCCGAGTACCTCTCCCTGTCCAACCAGGACATCGACGACCTGCGGCAGCCCAGCGAAGAGGGCATCACCGGCAAGCGCGACCCGCGCGACTTCGCCATGTGGAAGGCCACCAAGCCGGGCGAGCCCGACTGGGAGACCCCGTGGGGCCGTGGCCGCCCCGGCTGGCACCTGGAGTGCTCGGCCATGGCGCACAAGTACCTCGGCTCCGCCTTCGACATCCACGGCGGCGGCATCGACCTGATCTTCCCGCACCACGAGAACGAGATCGCCCAGGCCAAGGCCTACGGCGACGAGTTCGCCCGCTACTGGGTCCACAACGCCTGGGTGACCATCGCCGGCGAGAAGATGGCGAAGTCGCTGGGCAACTCGGTGCTGGTCTCCGAGATGGTCAAGCAGTGGCGCCCCATCGTGCTGCGCTACTACCTGGGCACCCCGCACTACCGGTCGATGATCGAGTACAGCGAGGAAGCCCTGCGCGAGGCCGAGTCGGCCTTCGCCCGCATCGAGGGGTTCATCCAGCGGGTCGTCGAGAAGGCGGGCTCCGTCGAACCCGCCGCCGAGGTGCCGCTCGCCTTCGCCGAGGCCATGGACGACGACCTGGGCGTCCCGCAGGCGCTCGCGATCATCCACACCACCGTCCGGCAGGGCAACAGCGCGCTGGCCGCCGACGACAAGGAAGCCGCCGTCGCCCGCCTCGCCGAGGTGCGCGCCATGCTCGGCGTCCTCGGCCTCGACCCGCTCGACCCGCACTGGGCGGGCGAGGCCGACCGCGGCGAGGACCTCCACGGCGTCGTCGACACCCTCGTACGCATGGTCCTCGACCAGCGCGAGGCGGCCAGGGCCCGCAAGGACTGGGCCACGGCCGACGCCATCCGGGACCAGCTCGGCCAGTCCGGGCTCGTCATCGAGGACGGCCCCGACGGGCCCAGGTGGACGCTGGGCGCGCGCTAGGCACCGCGCTGGCACACTTCATATACACGCACGTACGTACGCATCATCGACGAAGCAGGTAAGTCATGGCCGGGAACAGCCAGCGCAGGAACCGCCGCACGTCCAACAAGAAGGGCGCGACGGTCGGCAGCGGTGGCCAGCGGCGCCGGGGCCTGGAAGGCAAGGGCCCCACGCCGCCCGCCTCCGCCCGCAAGGGCCATGTGAAGAACCGCGTCGCCAACGCCAAGGCCAAGCAGGCGCACCGCCGCCAGGTCGCCCGGCGCGGCGGCAAGGGCCTCTCCGAGATGGTCGTCGGCCGCAACCCCGTCTTCGAGGCTTTGCGCGACGGCGTACCGGCGACGACGCTGTACGTCCAGCAGTTCATCGACAACGATGAGCGGGTGCGCGACGCGCTCAAGCTCGCGGCCGACCGCGGCGGCATCAACCTCATGGAGGCCCCCCGCCCCGAGCTCGACCGCATGACCAACGGCCTCAACCACCAGGGCCTCGTCCTCCAGGTGCCGCCCTACGAGTACGCGCACCCCGAGGACCTGGCCGCGGTCGCCTTCGACAACGGCGAGGACCCGCTGATCGTCGCCCTCGACGGCGTCACCGACCCGCGCAACCTCGGCGCCGTCGTCCGCTCCGTCTCCGCCTTCGGCGGCCACGGCGTGGTCGTCCCGGAGCGGCGCGCCGCCGGCATGACCGCCGGTGCCTGGAAGACCGCCGCCGGCACCGCCGCCCGCACCCCGGTCGCCCGCGCCACCAACCTCACCCGCGCCCTGGAGGCGTACCAGAAGGCCGGCATCACCGTCGTCGGCCTGGCCGCCGACGGCGACATGGAGGTCGGCGAGCTGGAGGCGCTCGGCGGCCCGGTCGTCATCGTCGTCGGCAGCGAGGGCAAGGGCCTGTCCCGCCTCGTCGGCGAGACCTGCGACCACCTCGTGCGCATCCCCATGCCGGGCGGCGCCGAGTCGCTCAACGCCGGTGTCGCGGCCGGCGTGGTGCTGTACGAGGCGTCGCGCCGCCGCGTCTGACGATCCGCGCCCGCCCGGCCGGCCGGGCGCCGGAGGAGCCGTACCGGGACCCGTCATGATCTTGACGGGTCTCGGACATTTCCCACCCGTCAAGGCAGTGTCCTAACCCCACGTCACTCGGTTAGATGAGTGTGGACACCAGAACGCCCCGGCCCGGTTTCGACGATCAGCCTGCGCTGAGCATGGTCAAGGTGGATTGCGATCCCGCGCAGGTCATCGTGAACCACGCCAGTTTCCGTGTGCAGCTCGCCCCGGTGAACAAGCCCCGGCTGGCCGACCCCGCCCGCGTGCCCGCCATGAGCGGCGCCGGCGGCATGGCCGCGCGCCGGCGCGCGCCCGTCGTGTGGAGCGGGAAGTCCTCGCCCGGCGACCCCGGCGCGACCGGGCTGCTCCAGGCCGTGCGGGAATCGACGGCCGTCGGCACGCTCGACGCCGGCGCCACCCAGGTCATCCCGCGCCTCGACGACACCATGCCGACCCCCGTCGTCGGTGCCCAGCGCGGCCCGGACGCCCCGCCGCTGCTGCCGCCCATGCGGCGCGCCGTCGGCGCCTACGACGAGCAGCCCGGTCCGTACGCCGACCCCTACACCGGCCCGTACGGCGGCGACACCCCCGACGGCCACGGCACCGACCACCCCGGCCACGAGGCCGGCCGCACCGGCGACCGCGCAGCCGACGGCTCGTACACCGGCCCCGCCCACCGGCACGCGTACTACCCCGGCCGGCGGATGAACCTCGGCGTCGTCCTGCTGCCGCTGCGCGTGTTCCTCGGCTTCATCTCCATCTACGCCGGCATGGGCAAGCTCTGCGACCCCGTCTACTTCGACGGCGGCGAGCGCGGCTCCATGGTCAAGTGGCTCACCTCCCTCCACCCCTGGGCGCTGGCCGAACCGCTGCGCGACTTCGCCCTCGCCCACCCCGTCGGCGCCGGCCTCACCGTCGCCTTCGCCCAGGTCGTCGTCGGCGTCCTCACCGTGCTCGGCCTCTGGC
Organism: Streptomyces sp. NPDC039423; assembly: GCF_055598725.1. Lineage (NCBI taxonomy): Bacteria > Bacillati > Actinomycetota > Actinomycetes > Kitasatosporales > Streptomycetaceae > Streptomyces > Streptomyces sp. NPDC039423. The sequence continues at coordinate 450,395 of NZ_JBVKAH010000006.1, read as the reverse complement.
AGCGGGTCGCCGCCGTCTTCGGCGCGATGCTCTCCGCCGCGCTCATCCTGACCGTCAGCTGGAAGACCGTCCCCGTCTACGACGCGCCCGACATCATCTACCTCGCCGCTTGGTCGCCGCTGATCATCGCCGGCGCGCCCGTCTACTCCATCGACGGACGCCTCGCCGGCGAGGCCTGGCGCACCCTCGGCCCCCGCTCCGCCCTGAGGGACCTGCGGCGCCGGGTGCTGCGGCGCGGCGTGGTCGTCGCGGCCGTCGTGGTCGGCCTGACGCTGCTGGTCGGCTCGGTGCTCGGCGGCGCCGTCCGGTCCTCGGAGATGGTCACCGTGCCCGGGCCCGACGACGACCCGACCAACCACCTGCCCGGCCGGCCCCTCCCCGAGGAGCCCGGCGAGCACTCCCCGTCCGCCCGCGAGTCCTCCCGCCGCCCCGAGCCCTCGGCGTCCGCCTCCGCCGGCCCGACGGCCGAGGAGGAGGCCTCCGCCCCGGAGGAGGAGACGGCCCGCGAGGACGAGCGCGTCGAGGAGGAGCGGCCGACCGCCTCGCAGGGCACCGGCCAGGAGGCCCCGGAGCAGTCCGAGCCCGTGCCCCCGCCGTCCTCCAGCGCCGGCCCCACCTCCACGGGCGGCACCGGCAGCGGCGGCAGCACCGGCGGCGGTGGCGGTGGCGGCGACGACAGCGGTACGAGCGGCGGCAGCGGCTCGGGCGGCAACGACGGCGGCTCCAGCACCGGCGGCAACCGCAACCCGATCGGCGGCCTCCTCGGCTGACGCCCACCACACCCCGGAGGGGCGGCCACCGCGACGACGGTGACCGCCCCTCCGTCATGCGGGTCGGTGAGGCGCGAGGCGCGGGGCGGGGGAGCGGCTGGGACGGCGGCCGTACGGGCGTCACCAGGGCGACCCGTAGGCCCGGGTCCGCCCCGGGAAAGCCGCGAGGGCGAGGGTGGGCCGTACGGGGAGGGCCTTCAGGGGCGGCCCTCCACGGCGCCCTCCGGCCGTCCCCCCAGGGCGTCCTGGACAGGCGCCCGCCCCCGGGCAGGGAGCCGGGACCCGGGAGCGGCTCACCCCCAAGGGGCCGTGCCGCCTCGGGGCCGGGGCCCGGAGACAGGGACCGGAGACAGGGACCGGGGCAGGGGCCCGGGCCCCTGCCCCGGCCCGGGGTCAGGGGGTGGGGCCGGTGGCCGCGGCCAGTTCCTTGGCGGCCTCGCGGAGGTCCTTCGCGGTGTCGATGGCCCTCCAGTACGCCCCGTGGGGCAGCGGGAAGCCCGCCAGACGCCGCTCACGGGCCAGACGCGGGAACGTGGTGCGCTCGTGGTCCCCGCGGTCGGGCAGCGCGCCCGTGAAGGCCGGGGAGAACACGTACACGCCCGCGTTGATGAGATACGGCGACGGCGGCGACTCGATGAAGTCGGTGATGTGCCCGAAGGTGTCCGTCTCCACGGCTCCCCAGGGGATCCGGGGGCGGGCCAGGGCGAGCGTCGCGGTGGCGTCGCGCTCGGCGTGAAACGCGGCCATCTCGCGCAGCGAGAAACGGGTCCAGATGTCACCGTTCGTCGCGTACCAGGGCTCGTCGGGGTGCGGCAGGTGCGCGGCCGCGTACTTGAGGCCGCCACCGCGGCCCAGCGGTTCGGATTCCACGACGGTGGTGACCCGCAAGGGCAGTTCGGTCGTCGCCAGCCACTGCTCGAGCACCTCGGCGAGGTGGCCGCAGGAGATGACGGCGTCGGTCACGCCCTCGGCGGCCAGCCAGGAAAGCTGATGGCCGATGATCGGGGTCCCGGTTCCCGGGATCTCGACCATCGGCTTGGGGCGGTCGTCGGTGTACGGGCGCAGTCGGGAACCCTGGCCGCCCGCCAGGACCACGGCCTGCGTCGGAGAGGTGTGCATACCGCGCACGATAGGCGCACCTCGGTGCCGGCGATACGCCTCAGCTCTCGTGGGCGACGCCGGCGGCGTAGGACGTGTCGCACACGGGACGGGAGTAGGTCTGGGCGCGGACGGGACCGTAGTGCTGGACGGCGGCACGGCCGAGCGCGCGGGCGATCGACATGCAGTGCCTGGCGAGCGACGGGCGCTCCTCCACCGTGCGCTGGAGGTGGGTGAGGGCGACACCCGGGTCCTTCTCCTGAAGCTCTGCGAGGAGCTTGTCGCGGAGAATATCCTGTGGGGCACGGGGCTTCGCCCGTACCGAGACGTTCTCCGAGGACGCGGTCAGCATCTGCGTCTGCGAGCTGTTGCCCGCCCACGGGACACTGGTGACCGCGAGAGTTCCGGAGAGCACCAGGACGACGGGCAGGACGAGGGCGAGAGAGCGGCCGATTCGGCGTGCGGTGTGGGTCACGGACGTGAGCGTAGCGGCCAGTGATGATTTGGAGACATTTAGTCACCCCCACGGGGGATGGTTCGATGCTCCTTTTCGAATCAGGTGTTGACGCGCGGGGTCCGAATTGACCGGTGTGCCGGGGTATTTGTCGACATCCGGATGGTGTGCGCGCGGGCGGACGCGCACGGCCCCGCACCGAAGTGCGGGGCCGTGTACGGGTTTCGGCGGCGGTCAGCCGCTGAGGCGCTCGCCGGTCGAGGTCGAGAACACGTGGATCTCGTCCGGACGCGGTACGACGTGCAGCACGGAGCCCTTCTCCGGGATGGAGCGGCCGCCGACGCGGACCACCAGGTCCTTGTCCTCGCCGCCGACCCGGGTGGAGCCGTACACGTACCCGTCGGCGCCGAGCTCCTCGACGACGTTGACGGACACGGCCAGGCCCTGGTCGCTCTCGGCACCGGCGACGTCGAAGTGCTCGGGGCGGACGCCGACCGTCACGGTGGTGTCGCCCTTGCCGGCCGCGGCGGACAGCGCCTCGCGCGACACCGGCACGACGCTGTTGCCGAACTTGACGCCGCCGTCGGTGATCGGGACCTCGACCAGGTTCATGGCCGGGGAGCCGATGAAACCGGCGACGAAGAGGTTGGCGGGGCGGTCGTACATGTTGCGCGGGGTGTCGACCTGCTGGAGCAGACCGTCCTTGAGGACCGCCACCCGGTCGCCCATGGTGAGGGCCTCGACCTGGTCGTGCGTGACGTACACCGTGGTGATGCCGAGCCGCCGCTGGAGGCTCGCGATCTGCGTACGGGTCGACACGCGGAGCTTGGCGTCGAGGTTCGACAGCGGCTCGTCCATGAGGAACACCTGCGGCTCGCGCACGATCGCGCGGCCCATCGCCACGCGCTGGCGCTGACCGCCGGAGAGCGCCTTCGGCTTGCGGTCCAGGTACTCGGAAAGGTCGAGGATCTTCGCCGCCTCCTCGACCTTCTTGCGGATCTCCGCCTTGTTCACGCCGGCGATCTTGAGCGCGAAGCCCATGTTGTCGGCGACGGTCATGTGCGGGTACAGCGCGTAGTTCTGGAACACCATGGCGATGTCCCGGTCCTTCGGCGGCAGGTGCGTGACGTCACGGTCACCGATCCGGATGGCGCCGCCGTTGACGTCCTCCAGACCGGCGAGCATGCGCAGGGAGGTCGACTTGCCGCAGCCGGACGGACCGACGAGGACGAGGAACTCGCCGTCCGCGATCTCGATGTCCAGCTGGTCGACGGCGGGCTTGGTGCCACCCGGGTAGATCCGGGTCGCTTTGTCGAAAGTGACGGAAGCCATGGTGATGCAGTCCCTTCACCGGCAGGAACGTGCCGGACGATCCGAGTAAAGGAATGGAAGTGGTCTGGTCCATGCGACATGGACTCCGGGTGACGGTACCTGGCGACCTGCGGTCTGTCAGTAGTCGGCGGACAGAATTGTCGGCCGCGGTGGCAGAGCAACGCATTTTTGACCTGACCGCGCGGAGCGACGTCGTCGCCCCACGGGCGTGCCGCCCTCGCGGGCAGCACTTCCTGCTTCCTCGCCCCTCGCCGCCCGGCCGTGGTCGTGACGGACCACGCCCGGCCGGTCTTACATGGACTCCACAGGCATGACGGCCGACGGCCCGTCGGTCCGTATCCCACTGCGGCTCACGCGGCCGCTGCGTACTGCTCCGAGTCCGCAGCTCTGATCAACGGCGGCGGCGTCCTGCCCGGAGGCAGCGCCACAGCCGCCGACCAGTACAGTCGCATGCCCTCGTCACGGAGGTTCACCGCCGCGTTCACGTCGCGGTCGTGCACCACTCCGCACTCCTGGCAGGTCCACTCCCGCACGGACACATCAAGACGAGGCCCTTTCGCGCGGCAGGAGGAGCAGCGCCGCGTCGAGGGGAAGAACCGGTCCACGATCACCAGCGTCCGCCCGTACCACGCGCACTTGTAGCGGAGCTGCCTCAGCAGCTCACCCCACGCCGCGTCGTGGATGGCCTGGTTCAGCTTCGTCTTGCGTCGCCGCCCCTTGCCGACCGCTGGGCGCATCAGGTTGGCGACGGGCAGATCTTCCACCACGAGCACTTGGTTCTCGCGCACGAGGCGGGTGGTGAACTGGTCCAGCATGTCCCTCCGCACGTCACTGATCAGGGCGTACAGCCGGGCGATCTCCTTCCGGACCTTGTCCCGGTTCTGGGAACCCTTCTCCTTCCGGTGGAGCTGCCGCTGGAGGCCGGCGAGCCGCTTCGCGTACTTCCTGAGGAGGCGGGGGTTCTCCAGCTTGCGGCCGTCGTCCAGGGTCACCAGAGCGGCCAGCCCCAGATCGAGCCCGATGGCCTTGGGGGCCTCGCAACCAGGCAGGAAGGCGGCGGGCAACGGCTCGATCCGCTCCTCCACGAGCATGGAGAGGAAGTACCTGCCCGCCCGGTCCCTGGTCACCGTCAGCTTCACCGGCACGACACCGGCGGGCAGCGCCCGGGACCACCGCACGTGCAGCGGGGACGACTGCTTGGCCAGCGTCACCAGCCCGGTCCCCGGACGCTCCGGATCCTCCAGCCAGCGGAAGCCCGTGCGGACGTACGTGGCCGAGTCCCGCGCGGTGCGCTTCCGCTTGAACCGCGGATACTTCGCGGCCTTCCGGAAGAACCTCTGGAACGCCCCGTCCAAGTGGCGCAGGGCCTGCTGGAGGACCGTCGAGGAGACCTCCCGCAGCCATGACGTCTCCTCGGCACGACGCCATCCGGTGAGGGCACGACAGGTCTCCGCGAACCCCACCGACACCCGATGCCCCTCCCACGCCTCCGCCCTCAACGTCAGGCCCCGGTTGTAGACCCACCGGCAGGCTCCGAAGGTCCGCTCGAGCTGCTCCGCCTGCTCGCGCGAGGGATAGAAACGGAAGCGGTAGACGCGCTGCCGGGTACCGGCTTCCTTGGTGTGCCGCTTCATCGGCCCGGAAGCGCGTCCGTGACGGGGGTGCCGGTCGGCGATGCCCAGTGCCTCCCGCTTGACGCGCTTCGCCTCCACGCCGGTGACGCGCACCGGCCGCTCGTCGCCCGTGTCCGTCATTCCCCCGCCCTCGATCCGATCTTCGGAACAGCACTCCAGTGCTTCCAACGAACACCCGCTCGGGAGGTCACGGGCACGAACCTCATGGCTGCGGGAATCCAGCGCTGTGTAGAGTGGGAGCGCCCTTCGTGTACGTCTCCGACGTGGGCGATGCCGCCTTAGCTCAGTTGGCAGAGCGGTTGCCTTGTAAGCTCCAGGTCGTCGGTTCGATTCCGACAGGCGGCTCCAGCAAAACCGTGTCCCGGACCACTCAGGTCCGGGACACTTTGCTTTTGAGGGGTGTACCTGACGTGCCTGGGGAGGGGTGTGTCGGATGGTTCGGCGTTCGGCTGGGCTGATCGGGGTGTGGGCGGAGGCCCAGCGGCAGCAGCAGCGGCAGGCGGAGGCGCGCCAGAGGGTCGTGGTCGAGCAGCGGTTGCGGGCCGAGCGTGAGCAGCGGGCCTACGAGCGGGACATGGCGCGGATGCATCGGGAGCAGCGGGCGGCGTACCGGCGGCAGCGGGAGGCTGACGTTCTGGAGCGGTCGCGGGAGCTCGACGCGCGGGTGGCGGAGCTGGAGGGGTTGCTGGCGGCCGGGTGCCGTGCGCCGGTGTTCCGGCTTGCCGCGTTGAGGCGTGATGAGGCGGTCGAGCCCTTTTCGCCGGGCCAGTTGGGGCGGCCGGTGGCTATGCCCGATCCGGCGCTCTACCAGGCGCAGGGCGGGTGGACGGCGAGTGGCCGGGCGCAGGCGGAGCGGGAGGCGCGGGCGCGCTTCGAGCGCGATTGGTACGCGGCGCAGGCGGCCGAGGGGCGACGGCTGGAGCAGTTGGAGTCGTATCGGCGCCAGTACGAGGAGTGGGCGGCGGCCAGGTTGCGGGAGGTGCGGGAGCACAACGCGGGGCTCGCGGGTACGGCGGAGGCGTTGAGGGCGGGTGAGCCGGAGACCGTGGTGGAGTTCTTCTCGGCGGCTCTGTACGCGTCGTCGGCGTGGCCGGAGGGTTTTCCCCGGCAGGTGTCGGCCGCGTACGACCGGGGGGCACGGCAGTTGGTGCTGGACTGGGAGCTGCCGGGGTTCGAGGTGGTGCCGGAGGCGAAGGGTGTGCGGTACCTGGTCGGTACGGATCAGGAGAAGCCGATCGCCCGGCCGGTGACTCAGCGGCGTGCGCTGTACCGGGATGTGCTGGCGCAGTGTGTGCTTCTGGTGCTGCGGGAGTTGTTCGGGGCGGACGAGGTGGGGGCGCTGGGGTCGGTGGCGCTCAATGGGTTCGTCGACGGTCCGGATCCGGCGACGGGGCGGTCGGCGCGATTGGTGCTGGCTTCGGTGCTGGTGGAGCGGGCGGTGTTCGAGGGGCTGAATCTTGAGTTGGTGGGGGCGGTGGAGTGTCTGGTCGAGGGGTTGGGCGGGCAGGTGTCGGCCCGGCCGGATCAGCGGGTGGCGGTGCGGCCGGGGCGGTCGCCGCAGCAGGTGGGTTCGGGTGTGACGTCGCATGGTGGCGGTGAGGAGCCGGATCTGTTGGTGATGGATCCGGTGGCGTTCGAGGGGTTGGTGGCGGAGCTGTTCCGGGCGCGTGGGTTGCAGGCGGTGACGACCCGGCGGTCGAACGATGGTGGTGTGGACGTGGCCGCGGTGGATCCGGATCCGTTGAGTGGTGGGTCGATCCTGGTGCAGGTGAAGCGGTACCGGAACACGGTTCCGCCGAGTGCCGTGCGTGATCTGTTCGGGACGGTGCAGGCGGAGGGGGCGAACAAGGGTGTTCTGGTGACGACGTCGAGCTTCGGGCCTGGTTCGTACGCTTTTGCGAGTGGTAAGCCGTTGACGTTGGTTTCGGGTGCGGAGCTGGTGGACCTGTTGCACCGGCATGGGTTGCGTGGGCGTTTGGGTGGTGGGTCGCCGGTGTCCGTGTCGGCGTCGTCGGATTCGGGGTCGTCGGCTGCGGGGTCGGAGTCGCCTTGGTCAGAGGACGCCTCGGCGGATTTCCATGTGCTGGGTATGGACTGGTCCGGCTCTGTGGCGCTCGATGTGTGTGCGCTGGTGTGTGAGGGGTCGCGGGTGCTCGGTGACGAGTATTTCGTGTTCTTCAACAATCCGGGGACGCCGGACGGGTCGGTGCGGATGGTGCGGGGGGTCGCCGGTGACCGGGCGGCTGTGCGGGTGGCGTTCGATGGTCTGCCCGAGCGGGCTGACCGGTTGGTGCTGGTCGCGGCGGTGGATCCGGAGGTGAATCCGGGGGCGGATCTTGCGGGTTTCCGGGATGCGGGGATCCGGTTGCGGGACGCGTCGGGTGTGGAGCTGGACCGGCTGGCGGTTTCGGAGGGCCGGGGCGGGGAGACGGCTCTGGTTCTCGGGTCGTTCCGGCGGCGGGATGGCGGGGACTGGGATTTCGTGCTCGGTGGCAGGGGTTATGCGGGTGGTTTGGCGTCTTTGGTGGGGGATTTCGGGATCGAGGTGGAGTGACCGTACGGCGAAGGCCCCGGGCGGGATGTGTCCGGGGCCTTTGGTGTGGGTGGGGTCAGTGGCGGCCGGAGATGCGGTCGGCGAGGGTGGCGAGGCGGTGGGTGGTGGGGGTGTGGGCGGTGGTTTCGTGGTGGTCGGCGGTGCGGTAGGCGGCGTAGAGGGTGTGGACGCCGAGCCAGCGGAGGGGTTCGGGTTCCCAGGGGCGGACCTTGTGGTTGACCCAGGGGAGGGTGGTGAGGTCGGTGGGGCCCGACTGGCCGGAGTCCTGCTGGATGAGGTCGCGGAGGGTGCGGGCGGCCAGGTTGGCGGTGGCGACGCCGGAGCCGACGTAGCCGCCGGCCCAGCCGAGGCCGGTGGAGCGGTCGAGGGTGACGGTGGCGCACCAGTCGCGGGGGACGCCGAGGACGCCGGACCAGGCGTGGGCGATGGGCGTGCCGGCGAGGCGGGGGAAGAGGCGGACGAGGATGTCGCGGAGGGCGTCGATGGCGGCGGGCTGGGTGCGGCCGTCGTTGTCGGTGCGTGAGCCGTAGCGGTAGGGGATGCCGCGGCCGCCGAGGGCGATGCGGTCGTCGGCGGTGCGCTGGGCGTAGGTGTAGGCGTGGGCCATGTCGCCGAGGGCTTCGCGGCCGGTCCAGCCGATGTCGTCCCAGATGGTGGTGGGGAGGGGGTCGGTGACGATCATCGAGGAGTTCATGGGGAGCCAGGTGCGTTTGTGGCCCTTGAGGTTCGCGGTGAAGCCTTCGGTGCAGCGGAGGACGTAGGGGGCGCGGACGGTGCCGTACGGGGTGATGGCGTGCTTGGGCTTGATCTCGGTGACGGGGGTCGATTCGTGGATCGTGACGCCGAGCGCTTCGACGGTGGCGGCGAGGCCCTTGACGAGTTTGACGGGGTGGATGCGGGCGCCGTGGGGGGTCCAGGTGGAGCCGACGGCGCCGGTGACGTGGACGCGGTCGGCGGTGTCGCGGGCGCCGAGGAGCCGGCGGTCGGTCTCGCCGAAGGCGACCTCGACGGAGTGGAAGGCTTTCAGGCGGGCCAGCTGGGCGGGGGTCCGGGCGATTTCGAGGACGCCGCCGTGGTGGATGTCGGCGTCGATGTTCTCGGCGGCGGCGACGTCGATGACTTCGGTGACGGTGGCGTTCATGGCCTGCTGGAGGCGTACGGCGGCGTCGTGGCCGTGTTCCTTGGCGTAGCGGTCGCGGCCGGCGATGCCGTTGTAGAGCCAGCCTCCGTTGCGGCCGGAGGCGCCGTAGCCGCAGAAGTTCGCTTCGAGGACGACGATGTTGAGGAAGGGGACGGCCTTCTTGAGGTAGTACGCGGTCCACAGGCCGGTGTAGCCGCCGCCGATCACGCAGACGTCGGCGGTGGTGTCGCCGGGGAGGGGTTCCCGGGGGGCGGGGGTGCCTTCCTGCGCGTACCAGAACGATATGCCGCCGTTGACCGTGCTCATGTGGTTCCTCGGGTCCCTCGTCGGTGGGTGGGTGTGGACGGTAGCGGATGGGGCGGGGGAGCGGTGGCGAGGGGGCCGGGCGGCGGTAAGGGGTTCGGACTGTGGACGCTGCTGGCGCGGGGGGCGGTCGGGGAGGCAGGCTGCGGTCATGATTCGTAGCGCTGTTGTGGATGACGTGCCCGCCCTCTACGCGATGGTCCGGGAGCTCGCGGAGTACGAGAAGGCCCTGGACGAGGTGCGGGCGAGCGAGGAGCAGTTGCGGGAGGCGCTGTTCGGGGAGCGGCCGGCGGCCTTCGCGCACGTCGCGGAGACGGAGGAGGGGGAGGTCGTGGGCTTCGCGCTGTGGTTCCTGAACTTCTCGACCTGGCGGGGCGTGCACGGTATCTACCTGGAGGATCTGTACGTGCGGCCCGGGATGCGCGGCGGTGGGTACGGGAAGGCGCTGCTGCGGGAGTTGGCGCGGATCTGTGTGGCGCGGGGGTACGAGCGGCTGGAGTGGTCCGTGCTGGACTGGAACACCCCGTCGATCCGCTTCTACGAGTCGCTGGGTGCCCGTCCGCAGGACGAGTGGACGGTGTACCGGTTGACCGACGGGGCGCTGGCGGAGCTGGGTGGCCGCGGTTAGTACTCCAGCTGTAGATCGTGATCTTCATGTCCCGGATGCGGCTTGCCTGCGGTAATGGCCGTTGTGGGCTCGGGCCTGGTGGCGGCGTCTCCAGTCGGACCAGCCGAGCCGATGGGCCGCCTCCCGGACGGGCTGCATCACGAGGGCGACGAACAACCGCTGAATCTCGTTGCAGGTAAGCGGGATCATGTGGTCTGGGGCGGGGGACCGGGCGTGTTCCTCGGCGCGGACGACGGCGAGGAAGGCGTGGGCGAGCATCGCGAGGGTGACCCAGCGGGACCACGAGGTGAAGCGGCAGCCTGGTGCTCATCGAGTCCAGCCAAACCCTTCTCGGCCTGGAAGGTCTCCTCCACCCGCCACCTGGACCCGGCGACCCGCACCAACTGGGGCAATGGCACCGGCTTCGGCGAGAAGCAGCGGTAGTAGGCGAGTTCTCCGGTGGTGCGGCTGCGGCGGATCGGCAGCTGGTGGCGGCCCGGCCGGGGCTCGGCCAGGTCGATGACAGCCCAGTCGTAGAAGCGGTGTCCTTAGGCGCCGGCACCTGCGGACAGCTTCTGCCAAGCCCGCTTCGGCAGCTGCCTGACCAGGCCGTCCACTCGGAACTTACCTGCCCTGGTGGGGACTTCGGCCGAGCAGGCGATGGCCAGCACGTAGCTCATGCCGCGCGCCTCCAGGGCCGCCCGCAGCTTTGGGTTGCCGCCGTAGACTTCGTCCCCGGCGATCCAAGCGGCATGATGCCCGGCGTCCCGGAATCGCTCGATCATCTGCCGGGCGAGGTCCGGCTTGGTGGCGAACACGGTCGGTTCGGGGATGCCCGCCGTCCGGGAGCGATCCAGATCTTCGGTCCATGAGCGCGGGATGTACGGCTCTCGGTCGACTGCAGCGTGCCCGCGTCGGCCCGCGTAAACGAGGTAGACCGCGACCCCCCCAGTCGAGACCTAGCTCACCCGTCCACAACCTCCCGGGGCAATACACCGAGTGCGGCCCTCACGACAAATTCGATTGTGGCCCCGCCCATGCCCTGGGTACGGTCCGCCCATGTTTACAACGCCCCGTGTTTCTTAGCTCGGACACAAGCCTCGACGTCACCCTTGTGCCCTTGAGCTGTTACGGAGCGTAACAATCATGAATACCTTTCGCGGTCCCGGCCTGTTCCGGGACCGAGACTTCTCGCTGCTGCTGAGCGGTCAGCTGATCTCTGCCATCGGCAACCAGGCTCAGAGCATGGCCCTGCCGCTGCTCGTCCTGGCCCTCACTGGGTCGGCAACCCAAGCCGGGTTCGTACTCGGCCTCAGTACCCTGTCCTACTTGGTGTTCGGGCTGATCGCCGGCGCCCTCGTCGACCGGTGGGACCGTAAGGCCACCATGATCTGGTGCGAGCTCGGCCAGACTGTGCTCACCGCTGGCGTCGCCGTCGCGCTGTGGCTTGACAGGCTCACCATGCCCCAGCTCTACGCGACGGCCGTGCTTGCCGGGATCCTCACCACCCTCTTCCAAGTGGCAAACACCGCGGCGCTGCCCAACGTGGTCGATCCGCGACAGCTGTCCGCTGCACTCGGCTACTCGCAGTCCGCCGCCAGTGCCGTGAGCGTCTTCGGGGCTCCGCTCGCCGGTGCGCTGTACGCCGCCGGGCGGACCGTGCCGTTCGCCGTCAACGCGGTCTCCTTCGCAATGTCCGCGGCGTCGCTGCGTCTGATGCGCGCCCGGTTCCAGCTGGACCGAGAGGACGCGCGGACGACGGCCCGGCTCACCACCGAGATCCGTGAGGGGCTCGGCTGGCTTTGGCACCAGCCGGTCATCCGCTTCCTCACCCTGGTCTCGGCCGCTGACAAGGTGCGCTACGGCGCTGGGTACCTGCTGATCATTACCCTCGCCCAGCAAGTCGGCGCCTCGTCCGTGTGGATAGGCGTCATCTTCAGTGGCGGGGCGGTCGGCGCCATGGTGGGGGCCCTGGTCTCGGACCGGGTCACACGTCGCTTCCCGCTCGGCCGGATCGCTGTGGTGATGCTCTGGTTGGAGGCGCTGATGTTCCCGCTGTACGCGCTCGTCCCCAACCCGCTGCTGCTGGCGGCGGTCGCGGCCGCCGAGTCGCTGGTGGCCCCCGTGTACGCGGTGGCCATGACCACCCACCAGCTGGCCATCACCCCCGATGAGCTGCGGGGCCGGGCGACGAGCGCGATCTCGACGCTCACCACGGGAGCCTTGTCGATCGGCACACTCGCAGGCGGCGCGCTGATCACGACACTGGGCGCCAAGCCTCTGGTCTGGCTCTGTGGAGGATGGCTGCTCACCCTGGCCCTCCTCATCACTGCCAACCGGTCCGTGCGACAGGCACCGCCAGCAGGCACGATCCCACAACAGCGGGCCACCAGCGCGGCGGAGACCGCGGACAGGGCGAGCTAGCTCCCGGGCTGGGGCCACCGTCTTGTCGTTTGTCCACACGACTCACGGTGATCGACGGTGGCCGCACCCGTCCCTGCGCCAGCCTCCACCTGCAAGATCACGATCTACAGCTGGAGTATTAGGAGCGGTCGCAGGTGACGGTGGGGCCGGTGAGCATGCCGCCGGTGCTTTCCTGGCCCCGGGGGGTCCAGTAGCCGAGTTTGGACACGACGGTGGAGCAGGCCGTCGTGAGGGTGGCGTGGACGGTGACGGTGGTGGGCCGGCCGGGCTGGAGGTCGGTGAGGGCGCAGTCCAGGGCGTACATGCTCCTGGTGGTGGAGGGGTAGCGGCCGGGGAGCGGGTTGACGCAGCGCGGGTCGGTCGTGGTGAGGCGGATGCCGGTGTTCTCCTCGCCGATGAGGCCGAGGCGGGCGCTGCCGTCGCCGTGGTCGCTGACGCGGGCGACGGTGTAGGCGAGGGCGGTGGTGGTGCCGGGTCGCAGGGTGCCCGGTGTGCCCTTGGTGGTGGTGACGTCGACGCGGTGGGTGGGCCGTGGCGCGGGGTCGGTGAGGGTGATGGTGGCGTGCGCCTGGCCGTGGAGGTCGGTCCCGGGCGGGTCGGAGCGTACGTGGACGGTGGCGCTGATGTCGTAGGTGCCGGGTCCGGGGTAGTCGGCGCGGCCGGCGAGGGTGCCGGTGGCGGTGGGCCGGCCGGCGGGGGTGTCGTGGCGCCGGGCGGTCCAGGTGCCGGTGGTGCGGCATGCGGGGCGGGCTCCGGTGTGGCCCCGGCGGCAGGTGGCGGCGGCGGTCACGGTCATGGTGGTGCCGGTGCCGGTGACGCACAGGGCGATGTCGGCGTACTGGCCGTGCGGGCCGCGGAGGGTGCCGCCGGGGGAGCAGTGGGTGACGGGGCCCGCGGGGGGCGGGGCGTGGCCGGGGGCCGGGGCCGGGGCCGAGGCGTGGAGCGGGGCGGTGTGCGGTGGGGTGGCGTGGGCCGCGGTGGCGGTCCCCAGCAGCAGCACCGACAGGGCGCCCAGGGCGGTGCGCGCTTTCGTGGTCATCCTTGCCTCCTGTTTCGGTGGCTTGGATGGTGCGGGAGCCGCCGCGCGCCGTGGCCCGCCCCACGCGGGTACTGCGCCGGTTCCGCTACGCCGGTTCACCCGGCGGGCGGAGGCGGTTACGGGACGAGGACCACCTTGCCGACGGTGGCGCGGGTCTCCAGGGCGCGGTGCGCGGCGGCGGCCTCGGCGAGCGGGAAGCGCTGGACGGCGGGGCGGAGGCGGCCGGTGGCGGCTTCGGTGAGGGAGCGCAGTTCCAGGGTGCGGATGTCGCCGCCGGCCTTGCGGAGCATGACGGGGCCGAGGACGGAGCGGGAGGTGATGCCGCGTTCGGCGAGTTCCGCGTCGGTGAAGGTGAGCGGTTCGCCGTCGTGGGGGCCCTGGCCCGCCCAGCCGAAGACGAGGTGCTGTCCGCCCTTACCGAGGAGGTCGACGGCGGCGCGGCCGGTGGCGCCGCCGACGGAGTCGAAGACGGTGTCGGCGGGTGTGCCGTCGAGGTGCGCGCGGACCTTCTCCGGCCAGTCGGGGCGGGTGTAGTCGACGGCGAGGTCGGCGCCGTTGTCGTGGACGAGGGCGGTCTTGCGGGGGCCGCCGGCGAGGCCGACGACGGTGGCGCCGGCGTTCTTGGCGTACTGGACGAGGAGGGTGCCGATGCCGCCGGCCGCGGCGGTGACGACGGCGACGCGGCCGGGGCCGAGTTCGGCGAACTGGAGGATGCCCATGGTGGTGCGGCCGGTGCCGATCATGGCGACGGCCTCGGTGTCGTCCAGGGCGGGCGGGATCTCGTGGACGCGGGTGGCGTCGACGGTGGCGAGTTCGGCGTAGCCGCCCGGGGCCATGCCGAGGTGGGCGACGACGCGCTTGCCGAGCCAGGCGGGGTCGGTGCCCTCCCCGAGGGCGTCCACGGTGCCGGCGACCTCGCGGCCGGGGACGGTGGGCAGTTCGGCGGGCGCGGGGTACGGGCCGGACATGCCCTGGCGCAGGGCGGTGTCGAGGAGGTGGACGCCCGCCGCGGTGACGGCGACGCGGACCTGGCCGGGTGCGGGCGCGGGGTCGGGGACCCGCTCGTAGGTGAGGTTCTCGGCGGGGCCGAAGGCGTGGAGGCGGATGGCGTGCACGGCGGTTTCTCCTCCGTCAGGGCCCGGACGGGCCTGGTGGGGTTACGGAGGAGAGCATCCGACCTCGACTTCGCTTGAGGTCAAGGCGCCTGGGGTGGGAAGGGCGTCAGGGGAGGCGGGGGAAGCGGGACTGGAGCGTCCAGATCGCCGGGTTGTCGGCGAGGCCCTCGTGCATGTCGGTGAGGTCGGCGATGAGGTCGTGGAGGAAGTCGCGCGCCTCGCGGCGCAGGACGGCGTGGCCGAACGTCAGCGGGGGTTCGTCCCCCGGCATCCAGTCGGCCTCGATGTCCACCCAGCCGAAGCGGCGCTCGAAGAGCATGCGGTCGGTCGATTCGGTGAAGTCCAGCTCGGCGTACTGCGGCTGGGCCGCCCGGCTGCCGCGGGGGTCGCGGTCGAGTCGCTCGACGATGTCGCACAGCGCCCACGCGAAGTCGAGCACCGGTACCCATCCCCAGGCCGTGGACACCTCCCGGTCGGCCTCGGTGTCGGCGACGTACACGTCGCCGCAGAACAGGTCGTGGCGCAGCGCGTGGACGTCCGCGTGGCGGTAGTCCGTCTGCGGCGGGTCGGGGAAGCGGCGGGAGAGGGAGTAGCCGATGTCGAGCACGTACTCGATGGTGTCACGGCCCGGGCGGGTGCTCGCACGGGTGCGTGGGCGGCGGCCGGGCGGCCGGATGGGGTGCTGCCGGGGCGGGGGGTGTCGGCCGGGCGTCCGGATGGGGCGGTGCGGGGGACACCGGCCGGGCGGGGTGCGGCCGGTGCGGGGGTGGCGGCCGGGTCAGGGCAGCAGTCGCCGTTCCTTCGCTACGGCCACCGCGCCGGCGCGGGTGTCGACGCCGAGCTTGGCGTAGACGCGGCCGAGGTGGGTCTTGACGGTGGCCTCGCTGATGAACAGGGCGCGGGCGATCTCCCGGTTGCCGAGCCCGCGTGCGAGCTGGCCGAGGATGTCCCGCTCCCGGTCGGTGAGGGACGGTGCGGCGGCGGCGGAGGCGGCGCGGCGGGCGACCGGGGCGGAGAGGGCGGTGCGGCCGGCGGCGGCCGCGTGGATGGCGGCGAAGAGTTCTTCGGGGCGTTCGGCCTTCAGCAGGTAGCCGGTGGCGCCCGCGCCGATCGCCCGGGTGACGTCGGCGTCGGTGTCGTACGTGGTGAGGACCAGGACGCGGACGTCGGGGGAGGCGATGCGGCGGGTGGCCTCCACGCCGTCGATGCCGGGTCCGAGCTGGAGGTCCATCAGGACGACGTCGGGCGTGAGCTTGGCGGCCATGGCGACGGCCTCCTCACCGCTGCCCGCCTCGCCGACGACCTCGATGCCGGGGGCGCTGGCGAGCAGGGCGAGCAGCCCGGCGCGTACGACGGCGTGGTCGTCGCACAGCAGGATGCGGACGGTGCTCATCGCGGGCCCTCCAGGGGGATCGACACGGACAGGACGGTGCCCTCGCCGGGGGCGGACTCGACGGTGAGGGTGCCGCCGAGCTGTGCGGCGCGGGCCCGGATCGCGGGCAGGCCGTGGCCCCGGTCGCCGGGCGGGGGCGGCGCGCCGGGGTCGAAGCCGCGCCCGTCGTCGGCGACGTCGAGCACCACCTGGTCGTCCAGGTAGGTGAGGGTCAGCCCGGCGGACGTGGCGCCCGCGTGCTCGGCGACGTTGGCCAGGGCGCCCTGGGCGATCCGCAGCAGCGCCGCGCCCACCCGGTCCGGCAGGGGCACGGGCGGGCCGTCGATACGGAAGGCGACCGGGAGGCGTGCCGACTCGCGGGCGGCCAGGGCCCGCAGCGCCTCCTCCGGGCCGCCGCCACCGGCGAGGTCGGCGGGCGCCAGGTCGTGCACGAACCGGCGGGCCTCGGCCAGGCTGCGTTCGGCGATCGAGGCGGCGGTACGGACGTGGCGGCGGGCGGCGGCCGGGTCGGCGTCCCAGGTGCGGTCGGCGGCCTGGAGCAGCATGCGCTGGCTGGACAGGCCCTGGGTGAGGCTGTCGTGGATCTCCATCGACAGCCGCTGCCGTTCCGCGAGGGTGCCTTCGCGGCGCTCGGTGGCGGCCAGCCGTTCCGCCTGCCGCTGGGCGTGCACGAACACGGCGGTGGCGATGGCGGCGACGGCGGGCGGGGCGACCACCAGATTCGGGTCGAGGGCGCCGTCCGCGAGCTGGAGCTGGGCGGCCACGACGAACACCGTCAGCAGGGCGACCAGCACGAGCGCGGCGCGCGGCGGCAGGGTCCGCAGCCCGGTGTAGAACAGCGGGACCGCGCACCAGGCGAAGCTGGGCGCCAGCACCACGAGCACCATCCAGACGGCGACGACCGCGCACAGCCAGGCCAGCCGGCGCGGTACGGGCAGGACGTACAGCACCGCCAGCGCCGCCGACAGCGCCACCACCCAGGGGCCGAGGTCCAGCCACGGGTGGCGGAGCAGGAACCTGGCCAGGGAGGCGCCCAGCAGGGCGAAGAACGCGGCGTGCATCACCCGGTCCGTCCAGCGGGCGTCGGGGTCGTGCTCCACGTCCACCACTCCTCGTACGACTGTGTGACGCACCCATCCTCACTCGCGCGGAACGGTCCGGCATCAGCCGATCGGCTGACCCGCGGCTCCCGGTTCCGGCCCCAGCATCGAAGGCATGACGAACCCGAAGCACCCCCGATCCTCGAAGAAGCCGTCGCTGCGCTCCCGCCTGCTGACCGGCGCGGCCGTGGCCGCCGCGCTCGGCGCCGGCACCTTCGGCGCGATGTCCGCGAGCGCCGCCGAGCCGGACCCGGCGCCCGCCGCCGGGCCCGCCGCCGCGGCCGCCGCCCATCCGCGCGACCTGGCCCAGTCCACGCACCTGACGATCGACGCCGCCACCCGGGCCGCGCAGGCGGCGCTGGACGCCGCCGAGCGCGAGAACCAGCGGGTCACGGTCGCCGTGGTCGACCGCGACGGCAACACGGTCGTCACCCTCCGCGGCGACGGGGCCGGCCCGCAGTCCTACGAGTCGGCCGTCCGCAAGGCGTTCACCGCCGTGTCGTGGAACGCGCCGACGTCCGAGCTGGTCAAGCGTCTGGACACGGCCCCGAACCTGAAGGACATCCCCGGCACCCTGTTCCTCGCGGGCGGCGCCCCGGTCGCCGCCAAGGGCGCGCCGATCGCCGGTATCGGGGTCGCCGGTGCGCCGAGCGGGGCGCTGGACGAGGAGTTCGCCCGGGCGGGTGTGGCCGCGCTCACCCGCTGAACCGTTCATTCCGCCCATACGATCACGGAGTGGACCCGCACCCCCTCCGTCGCCGCCGCGCCCCGGCCGCCGCCGTCGCCCTGCTCCTCGCCCTCCCGCTCACCGGCTGCACGGCCGGCGGTGACGGCGACGGAGGCGGCGGCACCCGCGGCGGGGGGCGCGCCGCCCCGGGGGCGGCCGGGCTGCGCGACCCGTACTTCCCGCGGCTCGGCAACGGCGGCTACGACGTGCGCCACTACGCCCTGACGCTCGACTACGACCCGCGCACCGGCCGTCTCAGCGGCTCCGCCGACATCACCGCCCGCGCGACCCAGGCCCTCAGTGCCTTCAACGTCGACCTGACCGGGCTCACCGTCCAGGGCGCGCTCGTCGACGGCGAGGCCGCCGCCGTCAGCCGTTCCGGCACCGAGGTCACGGTGCGGCCCGGTGCCGCCGTGAAGGACGGCGCCACCTTCCGTACCGTCATCCGGTACTCGGGCGTGCCGGTCACGATCACCGACGCCGAGGGGGCCGAGGAGGGCTGGCTGCGGACCGCGGACGGGGCGGTGGCGCTGGGGGAGCCGACGGGCTCGACCGCCTGGTTCCCGGGCAACCACCACCCCTCCGACAAGGCCACGTACACCGTCGCGGTCACGGTCCCCGAGGGCCTGGAGGCCGTGTCCAACGGCGAGCTGACGGCCCGTACGTCCCGGGGCGGCCGCACCACCTTCACCTGGCGTTCCACCGAACCGATGGCGAGCTACCTGGCGACCCTGGCCATCGGCCGGTACCGGACCACGACCTCCCGTACCGGCTCCGGGCTCCCGGTCCACACCGCCGCCCGCGGCAACCCGGCCCTGCTGGGCGAGATCCCCGAGGTGCTGGAGTGGGAGACGGGGAAGTTCGGCCCCTACCCCTTCTCCTCCACCGGCGCGATCGTCGATCCGCTGGTCGACGTGCAGTACGCGCTGGAGACGCAGAACCGGCCGTTCTTCGACAAGAGCACCTTCGACCTGCCGACGCTGGTGCACGAGATGGCCCACCAGTGGTACGGCAACTCCGTGTCGCCGAAGTCGTGGCGGGACATGTGGCTGAACGAGAGCTTCGCGACGTACGCCGAGTGGCTGTACGCGGAGGACTTCGGCGGCACGCCCGTCCAGGAGAGCTTCGACGAGGCGTTCGCCGACGAGGAGAACTGGGCGTTCCCGCCCGCGAAGCCGCCGAAGGCCGAGGACCTGTCCGGGCCGCCGGTGTACGGCCGGGGCGCGATGGTGCTGCACAAGGTCCGTCAGGCGGTCGGCGACGACACCTTCTTCGCGATCCTGCGCGGCTGGCCGGCGAAGTACCGGCACGCCAACGCCTCGACGGAGGACTTCACGCGGTACGTGGAGGCGGAGTCGGGCAAGGACCTGCGCGGCCTGTGGGACACCTGGCTGTACGGCGAGGGCCGCCCTACAGGTCCTTCCGCATGACGACGCAGTCGCGGCCGAGCCGGTGGTCCTCGCGGCGGTCGATCTCCTCGTAGCCGAGGGCGGACCAGAAGGACAGGGCGTTGGGGTTGTTGTCGAGGACGGCGAGCCTGAGGCCCCGCCGGCCGGAGGCGCGGAACCGCTTCTCGACGATCTCGGCCAGCTCGCGGCCGAAGCCGGCGCGGTGGTCGCGGGCGTGGACCATCAGCAGCCCGATCCAGGGGTCGGGGTCGTCGGGGTCGGGGTGGTGGGCGCGGGTCACCGAGATGCCGATGACGTGGCCGGCCGAACGGGCCAGCAGCACCTCGGTGTCCGGGTGGGACAGTTCCTCGGCCAGGGAGGCGGCGACCTGCTCGGGCCGGATGTCGTCCGGGTCCGGGAAGTCCCCGCTGAGCTGCTGGAACTCCCGGTTCGAGGCGTACAGCTCGGTGAGTTCGGTGAGGAGCGGGCCGGGCAGGGCACCGCCCTCGCCGACCTCCAGCGGTTCGACGATCATGCGGAAAACAGTAGGGCCCCGGCGCGGACTTCGCCGCCGGGGCCGCCGGTGCTCAGCCGTGTCAGATGTTCACGCCGAAGTCGCGGGCGATGCCCTCCAGGCCGGAGGCGTAGCCCTGGCCGACGGCGCGGAACTTCCACTCGGCGCCGTTGCGGTACAGCTCGCCGAAGACCATGGCGGTCTCGGTGGCCGCGTCCTCGCTCAGGTCGTAGCGGGCGATCTCGGCGCCGCCGGCCTGGTTGATGATGCGGATGTAGGCGTTGCGGACCTGGCCGAAGTTCTGCGAGCGGGTGACAGCGTCGTAGATGGAGACCGGGAAGACGATCTTGTCGACGTCGGCGGGGAGGCCGGCCAGGTTGACGTTGATCTGCTCGTCGTCGCCGCCGCCCTCGCCGGTGCGGTTGTCACCGGTGTGGACGATGGTCTGGTCCGGGGTGGACTTGTTGTTGAAGAAGACGAAGTGCGCGTCGGAGGCGACCTTGCCGGCCGCGTCGACGCCGATGGCGGAGGCGTCCAGGTCGAAGTCGGTACCGGTGGTGGTGCGGACGTCCCAGCCGAGGCCCACAGTGACGGCGGTCAGGCCCGGCGCCTCCTTGGTCAGCGAGACGTTGCCGCCCTTGGACAGGCTTACAGCCATGGGAAGTCCCTTTCTTCGTACCTCGATGCCGGTCACAGCAGATAACGCGCCACGCGGCGGGCTGGTTCCAGGAACGGAAAACGGGGTGACGCGGACGCGTCCCGGCGGGGACCATGGGGGACATGTCCGGTCCTCATGTCATCCGCGGTTCGGTCTCCCTGCCGGAGGCCGAGCTGATGTGGCGTTTCTCCCGCTCCTCCGGGCCGGGCGGACAGCACGTCAACACCAGCGACTCCCAGGTGGAGCTGCGGTTCGACCTGGCGCGTACGGAGGCGCTGCCGCCGGTGTGGAAGCAGCGCGCGCTGGAGCGGCTGGCGTCCAGGCTGGTCGGCGGGGTGCTGACGGTGCGGGCGTCCGAGCACCGCTCGCAGTGGCGGAACCGGGAGACGGCGGCGGTGCGGATGGCGTCGCTGCTGGCGGAGGCGACGGCGCCGCCGCCGAGGGCGCGGCGGGCGACGAAGGTTCCTCGCGGGATCAATGAGCGGCGGCTGCGGGAGAAGAAGCAGCGGGGCGAGACCAAGCGCGGCCGCTCGTCCCGTGACTGGTCCTGACGCCCCCGTTCCGGCGGAACGATCGCCCGTGCCGGGGCCGGGCGCCGGCGGGGCGGTCAAGCGAGATGGCGGTAGTTGCCGCGGAAGTAGGTGAGCGGCGGGCCGTCCGGGCCCGGGAAGGCGACGGTGAGCACCCGGGCGATGACCAGCGTGTGGTCGCCCGCCTCGACGCGCTGTTCCGTGCGGCACTCCAGGGTCGCCAGCGCGCCGCCCACCAGGAGCGCCCCGCTGGCCTCCCCCCGGGTGGTGGGGAGGTCCGCGAACAGCAGCCGGTCGCTCACCCGGCCCTTCATCGCGAACCGCCCGGCGACCTGCCGCTGGCCCTCCGCGAGGACGGACACGCCCCACAGCGGCTGCTCGGCGAGCAGGTCGTCCATGCGGGAGCCGTCGCGGAGGCTGACCAGGACCAGTGGGGGGTCCAGCGACACCGAGAGGAAGGCGGTCGCGGTCATGCCGACGTCCTCGCCGCGCGGGCCCTCGTCGGGGTCGTGGGCCGTGACCAGCACCACACCGGCGGCCAGCCGGGACATCGCGGCACGGAACTCGTCGTTGCTCACCCCCTCAGCATGGGGGACGGCAGGGGCCTGGGCCCCGGTCTGGGTCTGGGTCTGGCTCGTCGGCAACACACCGGGAACGCTAACCCCGCCCTCCCGGCGTACGCATCGGACCGGGGAACCAGCCGGGAGGCCGGCAGTCCTAGGTCCTCGGGCCGTCGTGACCCCATACTGTGCGTTCACGCGGAGTTCGTCGGTCGGTTACCCGTAGTACGGCCCGTCGCCACGTCCAACATCATTCTTTGTGACTTGAGTCACAGAGCCAAGGTTTTGTTGACCCTGTGTACCTGGGGCACAGCTCGCTGTGATTCAGTGGCGGGGACAGTGCAACACGAGCGCCGATGAGAACCCTGGAGTTGCTGTCGAGGTCTCGGGGAGAGCGAGCAATGGAGACCGAGTCGGAGCCGTACGTCCGTCTTGCGACCCTGCGGCAGCTGCATCAGGTCGTCGCCAACCTCAACACGGCCCGCAGCCTGGCCGACACGTTGCAGACCGTCGCCGACGGCGTCATCGCCGGTCTCGGTTACGAGCTGGCCTGTGTGAACCTCGTCCGCCCCGACGGTGACCTCGTCGTCGCCGCCTTCGCCGGCAGCCCCGCCGCCGAGGCCCTGATCACCGGCCGGGTGGGGTCCCGGGAGTCGTGGGAGCGCCGCCTGGGCATGGGCGAGGCCTGGGGCGAGCTGCGCTTCATCCCGCACACCGAGGGCTGGGTGCTGATAGAGGACGACGTGCCGCAGTGGCACACCGACGGGCCGGAGCCCCGGTTCGAGGACGAGTGGCACCCCCGGGACCGCCTCTACGCACCGATGTACGCCTCCGGCAGCGGCCGTGAGCTCCTCGGCGTCATCTCCGTGGACCGGCCGCGCAACGGCCGCCGGCCCGGGCCGTGGGGCCAGGAGGCGCTCCAGATGTACGCCTCGCAGGCCGCCATCGCGATCAGCAACGCCCGGCTGCGCGCCAACATGCAGCGGGCCCTGGTGCGCCTGGAGCGCGAGCAGCAGGCGCTGCGCGCGAGCGAGGAGTCGTTCCGCCAGGCGTTCGAGTACGCCCCGTCCGGCATGGCGATCGCCGAGATGGGCGGTGACCAGCACGGCCGGCTGCTGCGGGCCAATGACGCGCTGTGCCGGCTGCTGGGCCGTCCCGCCTCGGTGATGCGCCGGTACTCGTTCGCCGATCTCGTCCACCCGGAGGACATCGGCACCCTGCTGCGGACCTCCGCCGAGGGCGGCCGGGCGGAGCTGCGGCTGGCCCGCCGGGACGGCACCTACGTGTGGGTGTCGCTGCGCAACTCGGTGGTGGCCGACACCGCCGACGGGCCGCGTTTCCTGCTGACGCACGTGGAGGACATCGAGGAGCGCAAGCGGCACGAGCTCCAGCTCGCCCACCGCGCCTCGCACGACGCGCTGACCGGCCTGCCGAACAGCGCGGAGCTGCGCGCCCGGCTCAGTGCCCGGCTGTGCGACCGCCCGCACGCGGTGCGGGCGACGGCCGGGACGCACGAGGTCGACGCCTACGAGAGCGGGGACTACGAGTACGGGGAGCACGCCTACCGGGGGGACGGCTTCGACTTCGCGGCCCGCGCGGAGGCCGGCGCGTACGACCACCATGTGCACGCCGTGGCCCCGCCCGCCGAGGTCGACGACGGGACGAAGGGCCTGGCGGTCCTCTTCTGCGACCTGGACGGGTTCAAGTCGATCAACGACCGGTTCGGGCACCACACGGGTGACGCCGTGCTCATCGAGGTGGCCCGGCGGCTGACCGCCGGGGTGCGGGACGGCGACACCGTCGCCCGGCTCGGGGGTGACGAGTTCGTGGTCCTGGCCGACGGGCTCGGCGCGGCCGACGCCGCCGACCTGGCCGTACGGCTGCGCAACGCGATCATTCCGCCGATCCGGGTGGACGGGCGCGCGGTGCGGGTGGGCGCCAGTTTCGGGATCGGCTGGGCGGAGTGCGGAATGTCCGTCGAAGAGGTGCTGAACTCCGCTGACCAGCGGATGTACATCGAGAAGCGCTCCCGGTCGAAGGTTCACCGCCGGGCGGGCTGAGCCGTTCGGGGTAGGCTCGCCGGGGTCGGTGACCGCTGGCGAGCACGGATGAGGAGTGACCAGGGATGGCTGCCGGGACTCACGGCAACGGCGCGGGCACGCCCGAGGACGACGATCCGTTCGGCTACCTGTACGCGGACGGACAGGCGGCGGGTGCGCAGGCGCCGCGGCAGGGCGGCGGCTACGGCTATCCGGGTCCGGCCGCGCAGCCGGGAGTGCCCAGGACGTCGTACAACCAGGTCAGGGCGGTCGGCGAGCGGCAGTACGGGCAGGCACCGCAGCAGCAGTACGCGCAGCAGTACGCCCAGCCCAGCGCCCCCTACGCGGCTCCGGAGACCTACCCGGGCGGCGGCGGTGACCGGACCCGTCCGGTGCCCCAGGCGCAGCCGGCGCAGCGCGGTGGCGGCCGCGGTGGCGGCCCGAACACCAAGGGCCTGCTGCTCGGTGCGGTCTCGGTGGTGCTGGTCGTGGTGATCGGCATCACCATCGCCGTGCTGACGAACAACGACGGTGACAAGGACCGCAAGGCCACCCCGTCGGCGCCGGCCACCCAGGTCCAGCAGACCCCGAGCCCGGACGCCTCCAAGGGCGGGGAGGACGAGAAGCCCGTCGAGCTGCCGAAGCAGGACGCGGCGACGCTCCAGCTCGGCGGTCCCGCCCGGCTGGGCAAGGACGTCAAGGGCGCGAAGGGCGCCGACGGCGCGTACGTCATGTTCAACGGTGTGGGCGGGTCCGCGAGCTGGACGGTCGACGTCCCCGAGGACGGCCCGTACACGCTGTTCCTGAGCTACAGCGTGCCGGGCAAGGACGCCGGCGCGACGCTGTCGGTCAACGGCGCGTCGCCGCGCGAGATCCGGATGAAGAACTTCGCGCACGCGGCGGAGGGCGACTGGGAGAAGGGCTGGACGTACACCTACTCCTACGCCGAGCTGAAGAAGGGCACGAACACGATGAAGATGTCGTGCGAGCCGGGGAACCAGTGCGAGGCGTACCTCGACCAGGTCTGGTTGCAGCAGGGTCACGTCAAGGGCTGATCACCGACAGGAAGTGCGCCACCGTCCCCGTCATCGCCTCGCGAGCGGGGGCGAGGTATTTCCGGGGGTCGACGACGCCGGGGTGGGCGGCCAGGTGGTCGCGGACGGCGCCGGTGAAGGCGGTGTTGAGGGCCGTACCGACGTTGATCTTGGTCATGCCGGCGGCGATCGCCGCGCGCAGCTCGTCGTCGGGGACGCCCGACGAGCCGTGCAGGACGAGCGGGACGGGGACGGCGTCGCGCAGCGCACTGATCAGGGCGTGGTCGAGGGCGGCGGTGCGTTCGGTCATGGCGTGGGTGGATCCGACCGCGACGGCGAGGGCGTCGACGCCGGTGTCGGCGATGTACGCGGCGGCCTCCGCCGGGTCGGTGCGGACGCCGGGGGTGTGGGCGTCCAGCGGCGGCTCGCCGTCCTTGCCGCCGACCCGGCCCAGCTCGGCCTCGACCCAGATGCCCCGCTCGTGACCCCAGCGGACGGCTTCGGCGGTGGCCTTGACGTTGTCGCCGTAGCCGAGCTTCGACGCGTCGACCATCACGGAGCTGAAGCCCTCGGTGTGGGCGGCGCGCAGCAGGTCGGGGGAGACGACGTGGTCCAGGTGGAGGCCGAGCGGGGCGGTGGAGGCGCGGGCGACGGCGGCGGTGGCGGCCGCGACGGCGGACAGGTCGCCGCCGTGGAACCGCACCGCGTTCTCGGAGATCTGGAGAACGGCGGGCCGCCCCACCCGTTCGGCCCCCCGCGCGATGGCCTCGGCGTGCTCCATCGTGATGACGTTGAACGCCGCGACGGCGCCGTCCACGGACCTGGCCCGGGCGATCAGTTCGCCGGTGGGGACGAGGGGCATGTGCAGTACCTCCACTAAGCGGCCGTGGCGTGCTCCGTCACCGTGATCCGGGTCAGCAGTTCCCGGTACGCGGCCGTCTCGAACTCGCCCGCCGCGGGTGCCAGCACCGTCGCCGCCGAGAGGGCGACCGCCCGGGCCAGCCGGTCCGGCCATGTCAGGCCCTCGACCAGGCCGGAGAGCAGGCCGGCCACCGCCGAGTCGCCCGCGCCGGTGGGGTTGCCCCGCACCGCCGAGGGCGGCGCCGCCTGCCAGATGCCGTCGGGCGTGACCGCGAGCAGTCCGTCCGGCCCCAGCGAGGCGACCACGGCGTGGGCGCCCCGGCGGCGGGCGTCCCGGGTGGCGCGCAGCGGCTCGCGGGCGCCGGTGAGCCGGGCGAGCTCGTCGGCGTTGGGCTTGACCAGGTCGGGGCGGGCGGCGATGCCCCGGCGCAGCGGTTCGCCGCCGGTGTCCAGCAGGACGGGTACGGACGCGGCGCGGGCGCGGCGCACCAGATCGGCGTAGGCGCCGACGTGGATGCCGGGCGGGAGGCTGCCGCACAGGGCGACGGCGTCGGCGTCCCGGAGGAGGTCGTCGTAGGTGGCGAGGAAGGCGGACCACTCGGCGGGGGTGAGGACCGGTCCCGGTTCGTTGAGCTGGGTGGTGTCGCCGGTCGACGCGTCCACGACGGCGACGGTGCGGCGGGTGGTGCCGGCGGCGGGGACGAGCGCGTCGCGCACGGGCAGCGGGGCGAGCAGGCCGCGCAGCACCTCGCCGGTGGGGCCGCCCGCGAAGCCGGTGACCACGGTGTCGTGGCCGAGGGCGGCGAGGACGCGGGCCACGTTGACGCCTTTGCCGCCGGGGCGTTCGGCGACGTCGGTGACGCGGTGGGTGGCGTGCGGGGTGAGGGCGTCCACCCGGTAGGTGATGTCGAGCGCGGTGTTGAGCGTGACCGTCAGGATCACCCGTAACACCCCCGAGAAGTACGGCGTGCTTCCGCCTGTGTGCGTGACGCTTCCGGGCCCTGATCATGCCAAACCGAAGGCGGTCGCGCCCAGTCCCCCGGCCCAACCGCCTTGCAGTCATTGGTTCAGCATTCAGCCCAGTCGGGGTTCAACCACCCATTCGCCCTTGCGCATGACACCCACCAGGGTGAATCCGGCGTCCAGGACCACCAGATCGGCGTCCTTGCCGGGCTCCAGGGAGCCGACCCTGTCGTACACGCCGAGCAGCTTCGCCGGGTTGGCGGAGACGGCGCGGACGATCGACTCCACGGGCAGGCCGTCGATGGTGGCGGCCCGCTTGAACGCGGTGTCGAGGGTGAGGGTGGAGCCGGCGATCGAGCCGCCCTCGACCAGCCGGGCGACGCCGTCGAGCACCTGGACCTCCAGCGGGCCCAGGTGGTAGGTCCCGTCCCCGAAGCCCGCCGCGTCCATCGCGTCCGTGATGAACGCGACCCGGCCGGGGCCCGCGTGATGGAACGCCAGCTCCAGGGCCGCGGGGTGCAGATGGGTGCCGTCGTTGATCAGCTCGACGGTGACCCGCTCGTCCTCCAGCAGCGCGGCGATCGGCCCGGGCGCGCGGTGGCCGAGCGCGGGCATGGCGTTGAACAGGTGGGTGGCGACGGTGGCGCCCGCGTCGATGGCCTCGACGGTCTGCTCGTACGTGGCGTCCGTGTGGCCGATCGCGGCGATGACGCCGTGTTCGGCCAGCAGCCGTACGGAGTCGATGCCGCCGGGCAGCTCGGTGGCGAGGGTGACCATCCGGGCGTGGCCGTGTGCCGCGTCGACCAGCTTGCGCACCTCGGCGGGGTCCGGGTCGCGCAGCAGGCCCTCGCTGTGGGCGCCCTTGCGGCAGGGCGAGATGAACGGCCCCTCGAAGTGGATGCCCGCGATGTCGCCCTGCTGGGCCAGCTCGGACAGCTCACCGGCGCGGTGCGCGAGGAAGTCCATGTCGCCGGTGACGGTCGAGGCGACGACGGTGGTCGTGCCGTGCAGCCGGTGCGTGTGGACGCCCCGGAGGACCTCCTCCATGGTGCCGGAGGTGAACGACGCGCCGCCGCCGCCGTGGTTGTGCATGTCGACGAAGCCGGGCACCACCCAGTGCCCGGTGAGGTCGAGGGCCGGGGCGTCCGCCGGGGCGTGTCCCGCGATCCGGCCGCCTTCGACGATCACCCGCCCGTTGTCCACGATCCCGGTCGGCAGCACCACGCGGGCGCCGGCGAGAACCTTGTGATCGGCCATCAGGCGGATACCTCCGAACTGGCGAGTAGGTCCCAGGCGAGCAGGCCCGCGCCCAGGCATCCGGCGGTGTCCCCGAGGGCCGCCGGCACGATGGCGGGGAGTTTCTGGAACGTGACGCGTTCCTCGACGGCCGCCCTGAGGGGTGTGAACAACGTTTCCCCCGCCTCGGCGAGACCGCCACCGATGATGAGCGTGCGGGGGTCCAGCAGGGTGAGCGCGGTGACCAGCCCGTCGGCGAGCGCGTCGACCGCCTCCCGCCACACCCGTACGGCCCGCTCGTCGCCCGACCGGACGGCCTTGGCGCAGTCCGCCGCGTCCGCCTCCGGGTCGCCGCTCGCCACCGCCCAGGCCCTCGACACGGCGGAGGCCGAGGCGAGCGTCTCCAGGCAGCCGCGCTGCCCACAGCCGCACGCGGGGCCGCCCGGGCGGACCACGATGTGGCCGATCTCGCCGGCGTACCCGTGCGCGCCCGCCTCGATGGCGCCGCCGATGCCGATCGCCCCGGCGATGCCGGTGCCCAGCGGCACGAACAGGAACCGGTCGGCGCCCCGGCCGGCGCCCACCCGGCCCTCGGCCAGCCCGCCGGTGCGCACGTCGTGCCCGAGGGCGACCGGCAGGCCGCCGAGCCGCTCCGCGAGGAGGGCGCGCAGCGGGACGTCGCGCCAGCCGAGGTTGGCGGCGTAGACCGCGAGGCCCCGGTCGGGGTCGACGATGCCGGGGACGGCGACACCGGCGGCGACGGCGGCCGTGCCGTACCGCTCGCGGCCGTGCGCGAGCAGCTCGGCGGCGAAGCCGAGGATGGACTCCACGACCGCGTCGGGGCCGCGCTCGCGGCCGGTCGCCCGGCGCGCCTCGTACAGCAGGGCCCCGTCGGCTCCGACCAGGGCGGCCTTCATCCCGGTGCCGCCCACATCGAGGGCGATGACGTGTCTCACGAGGGACAGTGTCGCTCGTGAACCCGTGAAAGGTCTAGTCCACTTCTCGGGATTGTTGCCGACGCATACAAAACGGGGCCGGGGGACGGGGTCATGCTCCGGGTGAGGACAGGATCACGCTCCGCGTCAGGTTGCGCGGCCGGTCCGGGTCGTACCCCTTCGCCTCCGCCACGGCCACCGCCAGCCGCTGCGCCCGGACCAGATCGGCCATCGGGTCGGCCGACGCGTGCGCGTACAGCGTCCCGCCCACCCTCGCCACGTCCCCCGCGAGCCCCTCCGGCGGGGTGCCGAACACCCAGGTCACCCGGCCGGGGCCGGTGACCGCGATCGGCCCGTG
Source organism: Streptomyces sp. NPDC039423 (assembly GCF_055598725.1). Lineage (NCBI taxonomy): Bacteria > Bacillati > Actinomycetota > Actinomycetes > Kitasatosporales > Streptomycetaceae > Streptomyces > Streptomyces sp. NPDC039423. The sequence goes on along the minus strand of NZ_JBVKAH010000006.1, from coordinate 421,628 downwards.
CCGGTACTCCATCGCGGGGTACGCCTCCGTCCACGCCCCCGCCGCCTCCCGCATCTTCAGCCCCGCCTCCAGCGCCAGCCCGTACGTCCAGCCCCGGCCCAGGAACGTCCACTGCTCGGCCTCCGCCACGGCCCGGGGCAGCGGCTCCGCCACCGCCGCCTCCGCGTCCACCGCCGCCTCCGCGACCGGCTTGACGCCCGGTACGTCGCCCAGCGCCGCGCGCAGGAACGCCAGCGCCGTCGTCGCGAACCGGGTCTGCACCACCGACTCCTCGTCCGCCCAGTCGAGCACCGCGACCACGTCCGCCGACTCCATCACCGGCGTCCTCGGGTCGGCCGTCAGCGCCAGCGTCGGCACCCCCCGCCCGCGCAGCGCCCCCAGCAGCTCCAGCACCTCCGTCGTCGTGCCCGAACGGGTGATCGCCACGACCCGGTCGTACGCGCGGGCCGACGGGAACTCCGAGGAGGCGAACGCGTCCGTCTCCCCCTGGCCGGCCGCCTCCCGCAGCGCCGCGTACGCGATGGCCATGAACCAGGACGTGCCGCACCCCGTCACCGCGACCCGCTCCCCGGGCCGCGGGAGGCCCTCCCCGAACGACGCGGCCGCCTCGGCGGCACGGCGCCAGGAGTCGGGCTGGGTGGCGATCTCTTCTGCGGTGCGTGACATGCGCGGAGGCTCCTACGGCTGCGAGTGGCTGCGGAGGGGACGGCCGGGTGTGGCGGACCGGGCGTTGTTGGCCAAGCGATACCCAGGTGGTGTAGACCTCATCCCCGCTGTGCGAAAATCACTGCTCGAACAGACGCAAAGGTGGGGAAAGAGTCGTGCAGCGCCGCTACACAGGACTGACCGCGGCGGTGGCCGCACTGGGCATGGCGGCGACGCTGGCCGGCTGCGGAGCCGGCGGCGGTGCCGAGGACGTCACGCTCAGGCTCGTCGCCGCCGACTACGGCAGCAACCAGGGCAACACGTCCGAGAAGTACTGGGACGAGGTCGCCCGCTCCTTCGAGAAGACGCACCCCGGCATCACGGTCGACGTCGACGTCATGTCCTGGAAGGACGTCGACCGCGAGGTCGCCGAGATGGTCCGTGCCGGCCGGGCGCCCGACCTCGCCCAGATCGGCGCGTACGCGGACTACGCCGCCGACGACCGGCTCTACAAGGCCGACGAACTCCTCCCCATCCCCACCCAGGCCAACTTCCTGCCCCTGCTCAGCCGGGCGGGCCAGGTCGACCGCAACCAGTACGGCATGCCGTTCGCCGCCAGCACCCGGCTGCTCTTCTACAACAAGGACCTCTTCGAGAAGGCCGGCGCCCAGCCCCCCAAGACCTGGGACGAGATCAGCGCCGCCGCCGGGAAGCTGAAGGCCAAGGGCGTGACGTACCCCTTCGCGCTGCCGCTCGGCGCCGAGGAGTCCCAGGCCGAGACCATGATGTGGATGCTCGCCGGCGGCGGTGGGTACCGCGACACCAGCAACATCTCGTACGACATCAACTCCAACCAGAACGTCGCCACGTTCACCTGGCTGAGGGACAACCTCGTCGCCAAGGGGCTGACCGGGCCCGTCGCCCCCGGCCGGTTCGACCGGCAGGAGGCCTTCGACGCCTTCGTCCGCGGCGACGTCGGCATGCTCAACGGCCACCCCACGCTGATGGACGCGGCGAAGCAGGCCGGCGTGGACGTCGGCATGGTGCCGCTGCCCAGCCCCGACGGCGAACCCCGGCCCTCGATGGGCGTGGCCGACTGGATGATGGCCTTCAAGCAGAACGGCCACCGCAAGGAGATCGGCGCGTTCCTGGAGTTCGTCTACCAGGACAAGAACGTGCTGGCCTTCTCCGACCGGTACGACATCCTCCCGGTCACCAGCACCGCCAGCGCCGCCATGCGCAACGACACCAAGCACAAGGACCTGTGGCCGTTCCTGGAGGAGCTGCCCACCTCCGAGCTCTACCCGGTGGGCAGCACGTCCTGGGCCAAGGTGAGCGAGAGCGTCAAGAAGAACATCGGCAAGGCCGTCGCGCCCGGCGGCGACCCGGACGCCGTGCTGTCGCAGATAGCACGGGACGCCAAGGACGCGGAGGCGGCCGAGTAACTATGTTGCTCATATGACCGCTTCTCCTCGTCCGGCGGGCCCGGACCTGACCGACCGGGACCGCGCCGTCCTCGCCGTCGAACGGCGCTCGTGGCCCGGCCCCGGTGCCAAGGAGCGCGCGATACGCGAGCAGCTCGGCCTGTCGCCCACCCGCTACTACCAGCTCCTCAACGCGCTCCTCGACGACCCGCGCGCCCTCGCGCACGACCCCGTCACCGTCAACCGGCTGCGCCGGCTGCGGGCGTCGCGGGAGGCGCGGCGGTAGGTGTGGGCGGCCGGGGCCCTGGATAGGTTCGGTGCATGGGCACCCCACCGGAATCCTTGCCGCGTCCCGTCACGCCCGCCGGCCGTGAGGGCCTCGACGCGTTCCTGGCCGACCCCCGGCGGGCCGTCGTCGCGCTCGACTTCGACGGCACCCTCGCCGACATCGTCGACGACCCCGAGCAGGCCCGCGCCCACCCCGGCGCCGTGCCCGCCATCGCCGCGCTCGCCCCGCGGGTCGCGTCCGTCGCGGTCATCACAGGCCGCCCGGCCGGAGTCGCGGTGCGCCACGGAGGCTTCGCCGGAGTGCCCGGCCTGGAGCGCCTGGTCGTCCTCGGCCACTACGGCGCCGAACGGTGGGACGCCGTCACCGGCACCGTCCGGGCCGCCCCCGAGCACCCGGGCGTCGCGGCCGTCCGCGCCGAGCTGCCCGGCTTCCTCGACCGGGCGGGCGCGTGGCGCGGCACGTGGATCGAGGAGAAGGGCCGGGCGCTGGCCGTCCACACCCGGCGCGCGGACGACCCCCAGGCCGCCTTCGACGCGCTGCACGCCCCGCTCGCCGACCTCGCCACCCGGCACGGCCTCGTCCTCGAACCCGGCCGCCTGGTCCTGGAACTGCGCCCCCCGGGCGTCGACAAGGGCGTGGCGCTGACGGAGTACGTCCGCGAGACCGGCGCGCGGACCGTCCTGTACGCGGGCGACGACCTGGGCGACCTGCCCGCCTTCGCGGCGGTGGAGAAGCTCCGCTCGGACGGCCTGGCGGGACTGCTGGTGTGCAGCGGCAGCGACGAGGTCACCGAAGTCGCCCAGCGCGCCGACCTCCTCCTCCCCGGCCCCTCGGGCGTCGCCCGCTTCCTCCAGGCCCTGGCGGCGGCCGTCTGACCCCTCCGGCGGGGCGGCCGTGCCCGCGGGGCGGCGCCCCGCCGGAGGGGTCAGAGGGAGCGGAGGGCGGTGAGCTGGTCGAGGAACCAGCGGGAGGGGGGGAGGGACGTGGCGGCGGCGGCCAGGCGCTTGGTGCGGTCGGCGCGCTCGGTGAGGGGCATGGAGAGGGCCTCGTGGAGGGCGTCCGCGGTGCCGACCACGTCGAACGGGTTCACCGTGATCGCGTCGTCGCCCAGCTCCTCGTGCGCGCCCGCCTCGCGGGACAGGACCAGGGCGCAGCCCGCGTCGGAGACGACGGGGACCTCCTTGGCGACCAGGTTCATGCCGTCCCGGATCGGGTTGACCAGGGCCACGTCGGCCAGCCGGTACGCGGCCAGCGAGCGGGCGAAGTCGTCCTCGACGTGCAGGATCACCGGGGTCCAGCCGTCGCGGCCGTACTCCGCGTTGATCTCGTCCGCGAGGCGGGTGACCTCGGCGGTGTACTCGCGGTAGACGGCCAGGTCCTGGCGGGAGGGGTACGCGAAGGCGAGGTGGACGACCCGCTCGTGCCACTCGGGCCGCTCGGCGAGCAGGTGCCGGTAGGCGAGGAGGCCGCGGACGATGTTCTTGGACAGTTCGGTGCGGTCGACGCGCACGACGGTCCGGCGGTCGGGGCCGATCTGCTCGCGCAGGGCCGCCATCCGGTCCTCGACGTCCGGGCGGCGGGACCGCTCGCGGAGGAAGTCGGCGTCCGCGCCGAGGCCGTGCACGCCCAGGTGTGTCTGGTGTGGCGTGCCGTGCGCCGAGTGGCGCACGCTCGGCGACTGGTCCTTGGGCCACTGCGTCGTCACGTCCATGTCCTTGAGGGCGGACGCGCAGCAGTCCTGGAAGGCCTGGAGCCAGCGCCAGGTCAGGAAGCCCAGCCGGTCGGCGCCGAGCATGCCGAGGAGGAGTTCCTCCGCGATGTCGTCGGGCAGCATGGCGAAGTACTCGGGAGGGGCCCAGGGGGTGTGCGAGAAGTGGCCGATCCGCAGGTCGGGGCGCAGCTCGCGGAGCATGCCGGGGACCAGGGCCAGGTGGTAGTCCTGGACGATCACGACGGCGTCGTCGGCCGCCTCCACGGCGAGGGCCTCGGCGAAGGCGCGGTTGTAGAGGCGGTAGGACGCCCACTGGCGGCGCAGCTCCGCGTCGAAGACCGGCTCCAGCGGGGTCTGGTACAGCATGTGGTTGACGAACCACAGCACGGAGTTGGCGATGCCGTTGTAGGCGTCGGCGTGCACGGCCGCGTCGATGTCCAGCATCTTCACGCCCGGCTCGACCGCGGCGCCCCGGCGCACGGCCTGCCGGTCGCCGTCGCTCAGGGCCGCGCACACCCAGAGCGCGCCCGCGTCGGGCCCGATCGCGGACAGTCCCGACACCAGTCCGCCGCCGCCGCGCCGGGTGTCGAAGGTCCCGTCCTCCCGTGGCACGTAGCTGACCGGACCGCGGTTCGAGGCGACAAGAATCTGGGCTGCCATGGAGACGAACCTAGCCCGTAGCCCAAACACTCAAACGTATGGCGCTCACGCCACGCGGCGGCGCCGTGCGTACTCGGCCACCTCGATCATCGGGGGCCGTTCCTCGGTGTCGACGTCGTGCGTGCGCGGGACGAAGCCGTCCTCCCCGCGGTCGAACTGGGTCAGCCGCGGCCGGACCAGGTGCCCGCGCGACAGCCGTAGCTGGGCCGTGCGGTAGATCGCCGCCGCCATCCGGCCCAGCGCCCGTTCGTCCTGGTGCCGGTGCTTGCGGACGCCCACGTCCACCTGGGCGAGGGCGTCGAGGCCCACGGTGTGCAGGGCGTCGACCAGCAGGCCGAGTTCGACCCCGTACCCGACGGGGAAGGGCAGCCGTTCCAGGAGCGAGCGGCGGGCCGCGTACTCCCCGCCCAGGGGCTGGACGAAGCCGGCGAGCTGCGGCCAGTGGAGGTTCAGCAGCGGCCGGGCCACCAGCTCGGTCACCCGCCCGCCCTGGCCGGGCGTGCCGGCCAGGGGCCGGTCGTACATGGCCTTGACCAGGTGGACGGTGGGGTCGGTGAGGAGCGGGCCGACGATGCCGCTGACGAAATCGGCCGAGAAGTCGCGCAGGTCGGCGTCGACGAAGCAGACGACGTCACCGGTGGTGGCGAGGAGGGAGCGCCACAGGACCTCGCCCTTGCCGGGGAGGGCGGGTATGCGGGGGAGTATCGCGTCCCGGTGCACCACGCGCGCGCCCGCGGTGGCGGCCACCTCGGAGGTGCGGTCGGTGGAGCCGGAGTCGATCACCAGGAGTTCGTCGACGAGGGGGACGGCGGGTGACATGAGGTCGCGGCGGATGGTGGCGACGATGTCGCCGACCGTCGCCTCCTCGTTCAGCGCCGGCAGGACGACGCTGACGGTCGTGCCGTGCTTGGCCGCGAGCAGCCGGTCGAGCGGCCGGTCGGCCACGGACCAGGACCGCCGTTCCAGCCAGCGCTCCACCTCTTCCAGCACGTGATCTCCATCTCGCGTTTCGGACGACCATCTCGGGCGTCGGGGGGTTCGGTTACAGTCTTGAACAACGCGGATGACCGTCGCATGTCGGGTCCCCACGTTGGTGAACACGCACCACACAATCGAATACCGCTCATCCAGAGGGGCAGAGGGACACGGCCCGTTGAAGCCCCGGCAACCCTCCAGTCGGCACTCGTCAGCTCTTGCGCGAGGCCCCGGCTAGGGAAGGTGCCAAATCCGTCTCATGGCGAAGTGCGCCATGAGGAAGATGAGGAGAAAGGGCCTCGCCTCCATGGCTGTACAGACTGTCGCCACCGCCAAGAACGTCGACCTCGGGCCTGCTTCCGCCCTCTCCTGTCGCGAATGCGGCGAGCGCTTCCCGCTCGGCCCGGTTTTCGCCTGTGAGCTGTGTTTCGGGCCGCTGGAGATCGCCTACGACCTGCCGGTGGGTGACCCGGAAGCCCTGCGCAAGCGGATCGAGGCCGGTCCCGCCAACATCTGGCGGTACGCCCCTCTCCTGCCCGTGCCGTCCGACGTGGCGGACAAGCCGAACCTGAACCCCGGCTGGACCAAGCTCGTCCGGGCGGACAACCTGGGGCGCGAGCTGGGCGTCGAGCCGGGCAAGCTGTTCGTGAAGGACGACTCCGGCAACCCGACGCACTCCTTCAAGGACCGGGTCGTCGCCCAGGCGCTGGAGGCCGCCCGTGCCTTCGGCTTCACCACGCTGTCGTGCTCCTCCACGGGGAACCTGGCGGGTGCCGTGGGCGCCGCGGCGGCGCGGGCCGGGTTCCGCTCGTGCGTGTTCATCCCGCACGACCTGGAGCAGGGCAAGGTCGTCATGGCCGCCGTGTACGGCGGTGAGCTGGTCGGCATCGAGGGCAATTACGACGACGTCAACCGCTTCTGCTCCGAGCTCATCGGCGACCCGCTGGGCGAGGGCTGGGGCTTCGTGAACGTGAACCTGCGGCCGTACTACGCGGAGGGTTCCAAGACCCTGGCGTACGAGATCTGCGAGCAGCTCGGGTGGGAGCTGCCGGACCAGCTCGTCATCCCGATCGCGTCCGGCTCCCAGCTCACGAAGATCGACAAGGGGCTCCGGGAGCTCGTCGAGCTCGGTCTGGTCGCGGACAAGCCGTACAGGATCTTCGGTGCGCAGGCGGAGGGCTGCTCCCCGGTGTCGGCGGCCTTCAAGGCCGGTCATGACGTCGTGCGGCCCCAGAAGCCGAACACGATCGCGAAGTCGCTGGCCATCGGCAACCCGGCGGACGGCCCGTACGTGCTGGACATCGCCCGCCGCACGGGTGGCGCGGTGGAGGACGTGAACGACGAGCAGATCGTCGACGCGATCAAGCTGCTGGCGCGCACGGAGGGCATCTTCGCCGAGACGGCGGGCGGGGTGACCGTGGGCGTGACGAGGAAGCTGATCGAGGCGGGCGTGCTGGACCCGTCGCTCACCACGGTCGTGCTCAACACGGGCGACGGCCTGAAGACCCTCGACGCGGTGGCGCCGACCACCGGCCCGACCGCCACCATCCGCCCGAGCCTGGACGCCTTCCGCGCCGCCGGCCTGGCCTGACCGACTGAGAGGCAGCACCACGACATGAGCGTCAACGTCCGCATCCCCACCATCCTCCGTACGTACACGGGCGGCCAGGCCGAGGTCCCGGCGGAGGGCGCGACCCTCTCCGAGGTCATCGAGTCGCTGGAGAAGAACCACCCGGGCATCGCCGCGCGTGTCCTGGACGACCAGGGCAAGCTCCGCCGCTTCGTGAACGTGTACGTCAACGACGACGACGTGCGCTTCGAGGACGGTCTGGCCACCGCCACGCCCGACGGTGCCGGCGTGTCGATCATCCCGGCCGTCGCGGGCGGCTGCTGACGTACGCAGCGTGACGGACATTGCCCCCTCCGCGAGAGAAAGCGGAGGGGGCAATTCTGCATGGTTGAGCGCGGTAGAGTTGGGGAAGTCCCCGCCACCGCCTGTGCCGCACGCATATGAGAAGGTGCGCGGTCGCGACAAGATGCAGTCAATGTGAGCCCGAGAGTTGCGCCATTTGCGCGCTTTGCCCGGCCCGACTTGCCCGGGATTTTGGCTACTTCAGCCCCCTTTTCCGTTCACGCGTGCTCGGATTTCTCGTCCGATTGACCTGTTGCAGACGGCAGTTGGGCAGATACATTCAGCGGCGGTCGACGCGTTCCGGCGCACGCCTCCACCTGTCAGGGGGGCGAGGTCTGACCCGGGTCCGCGAAGTGCGGTCCTGTGCAAGGGCCAGTAATAGGGGAGTTAGGCATGGCTCAGGGCACCGTCAAGTGGTTCAACGCGGAGAAGGGGTACGGCTTCATCGCGGTCGACGGTGGTGCGGATGTTTTCGTCCACTACAGCGCGATCCAGATGGACGGCTACCGCACCCTTGAAGAAGGTCAGCGGGTCGAGTTCGAGATCTCGCAGGGCCAGAAGGGTCCGCAGGCGGACATGGTCAAGCTCGCCGCCGGCTGAGAGCCGCGTCGCGATCGACCGACCATCGACTGTCGACATCGCAAGTCTCGTCAGTACCGCACGTCAAGAGCCGAGGGGCTCGCGTTCCAGGGGACGCGAGCCCCTCGGCGTTCGTCCGGGCCCGTGGCATTCGCCCGGGCCCCTCGGTGTTTCTCCGGGCCGGCCGGGACGCGCCGCGCCCCCGGGCGGAGGCCCCCGAGGGGGTTCTCTCCGCGAGAGGCGCTTGCACTCGCAGGGGTCGAGTGCTAATCATTGGCGTTAGCACTCTGAAGGTGAGAGTGACAACGAAGGACCGGGTCGGTGAGGTCCGCAGGCCGGTGGGGCAAGGAACCACCTCAGGCAGGCAGACCGTCCGTCGCGGGCGCCAGCGCGGTCCGGAGCATCCACCCCAGTCCGGGAGGACCACTTCACATGGCCAAGATCATCGCGTTCGACGAGGAGGCACGGCGCGGCCTCGAGCGCGGCATGAACCAGCTCGCCGACGCCGTCAAGGTGACCCTGGGCCCCAAGGGTCGCAACGTCGTCCTCGAGAAGAAGTGGGGCGCCCCCACGATCACCAACGATGGTGTCTCCATCGCCAAGGAGATCGAGCTCGAGGACCCGTACGAGAAGATCGGCGCCGAGCTGGTCAAGGAAGTCGCCAAGAAGACGGACGACGTCGCCGGTGACGGTACGACCACCGCGACCGTCCTCGCCCAGGCGCTCGTCCGCGAGGGTCTGCGCAACGTCGCCGCCGGCGCCAACCCGATGGCCCTGAAGCGCGGCATCGAGACCGCCGTCGAGGCCGTCTCCGGCGCGCTGCTCGAGCAGGCGAAGGATGTCGAGACCAAGGAGCAGATCGCTTCCACGGCCTCCATCTCCGCCGCCGACACCCAGATCGGCGAGCTCATCGCCGAGGCCATGGACAAGGTCGGCAAGGAAGGCGTCATCACCGTCGAGGAGTCCCAGACCTTCGGTCTGGAGCTGGAGCTCACCGAGGGTATGCGCTTCGACAAGGGCTACATCTCGGCGTACTTCGCCACCGACATGGAGCGTATGGAGGCGTCGCTCGACGACCCGTACATCCTGATCGTCAACTCGAAGATCTCCTCGGTGAAGGACCTGCTCCCGCTGCTGGAGAAGGTCATGCAGTCCGGCAAGCCGCTGCTGATCATCGCCGAGGACGTCGAGGGCGAGGCCCTGTCGACCCTGGTCGTCAACAAGATCCGCGGCACCTTCAAGTCCGTCGCCGTCAAGGCCCCGGGCTTCGGCGACCGCCGCAAGGCCATGCTGAACGACATCGCCATCCTCACCGGTGGCCAGGTCATCTCCGAGGAGGTCGGCCTCAAGCTCGAGAACGCCGGCCTGGACCTGCTGGGCCGCGCCCGCAAGGTCGTCATCACCAAGGACGAGACCACCATCGTCGACGGTGCCGGTGACAGCGACCAGGTCGCGGGCCGCGTCAACCAGATCCGTGCCGAGATCGAGAACTCGGACTCGGACTACGACCGCGAGAAGCTCCAGGAGCGTCTGGCGAAGCTGGCCGGCGGCGTGGCCGTCATCAAGGCCGGTGCCGCCACCGAGGTCGAGCTCAAGGAGCGCAAGCACCGCATCGAGGACGCGGTGCGCAACGCCAAGGCCGCCGTCGAGGAGGGCATCGTCGCCGGTGGTGGCGTGGCCCTGCTCCAGGCCTCCTCGGTCTTCGAGAAGCTCGAGCTCGAGGGCGACGAGGCGACCGGCGCGAACATCGTTCGCCTGGCGCTGGAGGCCCCGCTGAAGCAGATCGCCGTCAACGGTGGTCTCGAGGGCGGCGTCATCGTCGAGAAGGTGCGCAACCTGCCCGTCGGCCACGGCCTGAACGCCGCGACCGGCGAGTACGTCGACATGATCGCCGAGGGCATCATCGACCCCGCCAAGGTGACCCGTTCCGCTCTGCAGAACGCGGCCTCCATCGCGGCGCTGTTCCTCACCACCGAGGCCGTCATCGCCGACAAGCCGGAGAAGGCCGCGGCCGGTGCTCCGGGCGGCATGCCGGGCGGTGACATGGACTTCTGATCCTCGCGGATCGGACACAGTCCTTTCGTTCCGAGGGCGGCACCCCTACTCCCAGGGGGTGCCGCCCTCGGGCGTTTCCCGGGGCCGGGCGCCGGTCACGCGGTCGAGGAGCGCGTCGACCCCGGCGGCCAGCTCCTCGCGCCCGCCCCGGCCGGAGAGGGACACGGCGCTCGCGCGGAGGCGCGGGAAGTCCTGGGCGGGCATGCGGTGCAGGCCGAGCCGGAACGCCGGCTCCGGCTCGTCGGGCGCGTCGACCATCGCGCGCAGTTCCACCAGCAGGTAGCCGAGCAGCCAGGCGGTGAAGGCGCGGTGGGCGGCCGTCGCGGTGGGTTCGTCCAGCCCCGCCTGGTACAGCAGGCGGAGGACCCGCTCGTCGACGCGCAGCACGGCGGCCGGCCGGCGGGCGAGCGGCACGCTCAGCATCCGGGTCGCGAGCAGGGGCACGACCTCGGGGTGGCGCAGGGCGACGGCGTACGTGGCGCGGGCGATCCGCTGGAGCCCCGCGCGCCAGTCCTCGGCGTCCCCGTCCGCTCCCGGGCCCGCTCCCGCGTCGGCGTCCGGCGCCAGGAGCTCCTCCACCTCTTGGTGCAGTGCCTCCACCAGTCCGTCCAGCAGGGCTCCCTTGCCGGGCAGGTACCGGTACAGCGACATGGCCTCCACGCCGAGCTCGGCGCCGAGGCGGCGCATGCTCAGCGCCGACAGCCCCTCCGCGTCGACCACCCCGAGGGCGGCCGCCAGCACGCGCTCGCGGGTGAGCCGCCCGTAACGCCCTCTGTCACTGGCGCGCCGGCCGCCGGCCGTGTCGTCATGAGCCATCGGCTGCCGTCCCCTCGTCGTATCTACACCGTACACGGCCTTTGTATACGTATTTCCCATTTGGGGCTTGACGTGGCACTTCTCCCGGGTGAACAATCGGGTATACAACGTAAACGTACGACCCACGGTTAGCCCGTAAGCGCCTCCCGGCGCGGGCGGCCCCCGGCGCCATCGATCGCGCCCCTCCCCTCGAACCGCATTTCAGGGAAGTCGGCACACCATGTACGGCTCACTCGCACACACCGGAATCTCTTGGCCTCTGTACGCCGTCGTCGGCATCATCGCGACGGTCGTCGGCAAGACGCTGAGCTGGTTCAGGGATCACTGATGACCCCCGTCGGCACCATCGAGCGTGAGGACGTCACGCCGGTACGACATCCCGGGCCCGGGACGGGACGGCTGTCCGTCACCGCCCTGGTCCCCGCCCACAACGAGGAGGAGGCCATCGGTGACACGCTCCGGTCCCTCCTCGACCAGACCGACCCCTTCGACGAGATCATCGTCGTCGACGACTGCTCCACCGACCGCACCGGCGACATCGCCCGGTCCTACGGCGTGACCGTCGTCCGACCCGAGCGCAACCGGGGGAGCAAGGCGAAGGCCCAGAACTACGGGCTGCCCGCGGTGCGGACCGACCTGGTCCTGCCGGTGGACGCCGACACGCTCCTCGCGCCCGACTACGTCGAACTGATCGAGGCCGCGTTCCACGACGACCGCGTGGCGATCGCCGCCGGCTGCGTCCAGACCAGGTTCGACGACAGGGCGACCGAGCGGGGCCGGTGCATCGAGTACCTCTTCGGCTTCCACTTCCAGCGGCCGATCCAGAACGCCGCCAACAGCCCGGTCGTCTGCTCCGGCTGCTGCTCGGCCTTCCGCACCGACGAACTGCGCAGCTTCGGGGGCTTTCCCGAGCGGACCATCGTCGAGGACATGGACTACACCTGGAGCAAGCAGATCGAGGGGCGTCGCGCGGTCTACGTCGGCGACGCCGTCGCGTGGGCGGCCGACCCCTCCGACCTCACCTACCTGCGCAAGCAGGTATGGCGCTGGATGGCCGGCTTCTTCCAGAACGTCCGCATCCACTCCAAGGGCATGATCTGCCACAAGCCGATGCTGTTCCTCTGGATCCTCATCGCCTGCTGGGACATCGTCACCGCGCCACTCTGGTACGTCATGCCGTTCTTCCTGATCTTCGTCCTCCACCAGGACGTCGGCACCACCCTGATGTGGTGGCTGGGCTTCGAGATGGTGCTGATGTGGCTGCCGCTGATCTACGCGATAAGACGCCGCCACCTGTCCTGGCTGCGCATCCTCCGCAACTTCCCGTTCGTCTATATGAACAAGATGGTCAACATCGTCTACGCATGGAAGGCCCTCCTGGTGGAGCTGATCGGCGTCCCGCTGAAGCTCACCCACGGCCTGGTCACCTACGAGAAGGGCCGGGCCTGAGCCCCCGCTCGCAGCCGGGGCATACGCTGGACCCATGGCCGTCGACGTCCTCACCGAGACCGTCATCGGCGCCCCGTGCGACCTCGTCGCCGCCTACGCCGCCGACCCGTCGAACGCGCCCGAGTGGTACCTCAACATCGTCTCCGTCGAGTGGGAGACCCCGGCGGAGGTCGAGGTCGGCGCACGGGCCGCGTTCGTCGCCCGCTTCCTCGGCCGGAGGCTCGTGTACACCTACGAGATCGTCGCGTACGAGCCCGGCCGCCGACTGGTGATGCGCGCCGACCAGGGGCCGTTCCCCATGGAGACCACCTACACCTGGGAGCCCTACGGCCCCGGGGGCGACCGAACGCTGATGACCCTGCGCAACCGGGGCGACGGCGGCAGCCGGGTCGTCGCCGCCGCGATGCGCCGCGCCAACCGCAAGGACCTCGCGCTGCTGCGGCACCTCCTGGAGACGCGCTACGGCCCCGGGGCGTGACCCCCGGGGTCGCGGTGGCGCGCTATCGCTTGAGGTCCGCCACGAACGAGGACCATGCGGCGGCCCGGAACACGAGCACCGGGCCGGTGGGGTTCTTGGAGTCACGGACGGGGATCATGTCCGGGTGGCCGTCGGCGACTTCGAGGCAGTCGCCGCCGCTGCCGCCGCTGTACGTGGACTTTCGCCACGTGGCGACTTCGAGGCAGTTGCCACTGCTGCCGTCGCTGTAGCTCGACTTGCGCCACTCAAGGATGTCGATCTTCATGGGCGTAATCCTCCGCCACTGATGCGATCAGAGCCAGGGATTCTCTGGGTGACAGTGCACTGGCCCCGAGCAGATCGTAGGACAGTTCGTAGCGTTTGACGGTGGCCGGGTCGTCCTGCAACTGGCCTGTCCCCAGGCCCTGGAGGTAGGCCAGTGGTGGTGCGTCGTCGAAGGCCATCAACTTCACGGCACCCTCCAGTGCCATGTGCGCGCCTGCCACGAACGGCAGGACCTGCACGATCACCCGGTGGGCGCGGCCCAACCGCGTGATGTGTTGCAACGCCTCGGCCATCACCGCCGGACCGCCGACCCTGCGTTGCAGCACGGCCTCGTCCAGGACCGCCCAGAACAACGGCGTCGTCGGATCGTCGAGGATGCGGGCGCGAGCCAGGCGGGCGTCGACCAGGCCGTCGATGACGTCCTCCGTGGCGGTCGGCTGGTACGCGCGGAAGACCTCCCGTGCGTACCCCTCCGTCTGCAACACGCCCGGGATCAGCAGCGGTGCGTACTCCTTGATGGCGGTCGCGACCGCTTCCGCCTCCGCCGCTTCCGCGAAGTGATCGGGATACCGCGACCTGTTGGCGGCTTGGCAGTTCCGCTGGAAGAACCCGTTCGTGCCCAGTATCTCGTCGATCTGTGCCGCGAACTCCGGCTGCATCCGCCGCGTACCCGCTTCGAGCTGGCCGATGAACGAGCCGCTCACGAAGAGCTTCAGGCCCAGCGCGTCCTGGCTGAGCCTGGCGTTCTCGCGGGCATGGCGCAGCTCGGCGCCGAGCAGTGCCCTGGGCGAGGAAGACGGGTCGAGATCCTTTGGACCGGGCATGTGTCAACTCCCGTTAGCACAGATGGGGTTGTTGGGCCGCCTTTGTGTTCAGACTAGCCGCCAATCGACCACGCTGTGTACAGAAGCCGAACACTCAGCGTGGAGGTGCCTGGTCATGGGGATGCGATCCGTGGAGCACGTGGTGGACCAACTGCGGGACGAGCTCGGCAGAGTGGGCGTGACGCTGCCGTCCCTGCGGGTGGACCCGGTGTCGGCCGCGAGCGAGATGCCGTATCCGCTGGTGGACCTGGGACGCTGCAACGTGGACACGGCCATGCGGCTGATCGCCGTGCTGCACGAGGCGCGGCGATGAGCGGCGGGCCCGAGTACGTGATCGACGGCCGGGACGGCCGGATCGGCGAGGTGATGGGGCACTTCGGCGGCTACGTACAACTGCGTCCACCGGGCGGCGGCCGGGAGTGGGACTGTCCCGCCGACGCCCTGGCCCCCGCGCCGCCGGGTGAGGTGCTGCGCGCACGCGTTCGGGAGTTGAACCAGCGGGGGCGCCTGCCCTGAAGGGGGTGGTCAAGGAGCCGGTGGTGGGGTGACGGGCGCTTCGGAGGCCTGCGGGGCGGGGGCGGGGGAGCCCCCGGTGGCCCCGGCGCCACGGGTGGCCCCGGGGGCGGCCGGCTCCTCGGGGGGCACGTCGAACTCTTCGAGGAGCGTCCTGCCGAAGCCGAAGCAGTACGTGACGAGGAAGCCGGCCACGTAGCCGGTGAGCAGCCCGCCGGCGTAGACCGCGATCGTCGTGCCGAGGCCGGTGCCGCCCGCGAGGAGGGGGAACAGGGCCCAGCCGGACGGGCCGATCGCCGTGGCGCCGACGGGCTCGCCGAGCATGCCGAACAGGCCGACGAACCCGCCGCCGAAGGCGCCGCCGACGCAGGCCGTGACGAAGGGGCGGCCGAGCGGCAGCGAGACGCCGTAGATCAGGGGCTCCCCCACCCCCAGCAGGCCGGCCGGGAGGGCGGACCTGATGGTGCGGCGGATGGCGGTGTTGCGCCGGAGCCGTACGTAGACGGCGGCGGCGGCGCCGACCTGGCCCGCGCCCGCCATGGCGAGGATGGGCAGCAGCACGGTGTGGCCCTGCTGCTCGATGAGGGTGGCGTGGATGGGGATCAGTGCCTGGTGCAGGCCCACCATCACCAGGGGCAGGAAGAGCCCGCCGAGGACGAATCCGGCCGCCGCGCCGCCGCGTACCAGGAGCCAGTCGGCGGCGTTGCCGATGGCGGCGGACACCTCGCCCGCGAGGAACATCAGGCCGTAGACGGTGACGAGGCCGGAGAGCAGCACCGTGAGCGTGGGCGTGAGCAGCACGTCGAGGGACTCGGGGACGCGGCGCCGGCACCACTTCTCGATCCGTACGGCGAGCAGCGCGGCGGCCAGGGCGCCGAGGACTCCGCCCTGGCCGGGTGCGAGCTGCTGGCCGAACGCCTCGACCTTGGCGACCCCGGGGAAGACGACGATCGCGGCGACCGCGCCGCCCAGGACCGGCGTACCGCCGAACTCCGTGGCGGTGTTGACGCCGACGAACACGGCGATCAGCGCCATGAAGCCCGAGGCGATGGCGGTGAGGGCGGGGGTGAGGGCGGGGAGCCGGTGGAGGTTGAGGAGCAGGCCGTTGAAGCCCGCGATGATGCCGCAGCCGATGAGGGCGGGGATGAGCGGCACGAAGATGTTCGCGACGCGGCGGAGAAGGAGCTTGGCGGGGGTGGCGTTACGGGCCTTCCGGCCGGCCCTCAGGGCGGCGCCCCGGGACCGGAGGAGGAGCGCCTCGAACTCGGGGGTGACCCGGGCGACGGTGCCGGGGCCGAGGACGATCTGGTAGCTCGCCCCGTCCTCGACGACTCCGAGGACGGCGGGGTGGGCCCTGAGGGCCTCGTCGCTGACCAGGGTGCGGTCGCGGAGGCCGAGGCGGAGCCGGGTCATGCAGTGGGCGACGGTGGTGACGTTCCCGGCGCCGCCGACGAGGGGGAGGAGGTCGGCGGCGGTCGTGCGGGGGTCGGACGCGGGTGGGGTCATGGCGCGGATGGTGCCAGGGGTGCGGCACCGTGGGGCGGGTGCGCGCCGGTGGGCGGGTGGTGGGCCCACCCGTTCGTCCCCGGGCCGGCGCCGCCGGTCACTGTTCCAGGGCCGCCCGGAGGTGGCCGTCGGTCTTGGTGAGGAGCGCGGTCGCCGTCTCGGCGTCGACACCCGCCAGGAGGGTGAGGATCGCGGGCTTGACCTCGCCGTCCGTGGCGGCCAGGGCCGCTACCACGGCCGTGTCGGGGGCGCCGGTGGCGAGGGCGACGATCCGGCGGGAGCGGGCGCGGAGCTTGTCGTTGGAGGCGCGGACGTCGACCATGAGGTTCCCGTACGTCTTGCCCAGCCGGATCATCGTGATCGTGGAGATCATGTTGAGGACCAGCTTCTGCGCCGTGCCGGCCTTCAGGCGGGTGGAGCCGGTGAGGAGTTCGGGGCCGACGACGACCTCGATGCCGTGTTCGGCGGCCGCCGCGAGGGTGCTGCCCGGGTTGCAGGACAGGCCGATCGTCAGGGCGCCCCGGGCGCGGGCGTGTTCGACCGCGCCGACGGCGTAGGGGGTGCGGCCGGAGGCGGAGACGCCGACGACCGTGTCGTCGGCGGTGAGGGAGAGGGCGTCCAGGTCGGCGACGGCCAGCTCCCGGGAGTCCTCGGCGCCCTCGACCGCCTCCAGCAGCGCGGCCGGGCCGCCGGCGATGAGGCCGACGACCTGGTGGGGGGCGGTGTTGAAGGTGGGCGGGCACTCGCTGGCGTCCAGCACGCCGAGCCGCCCGGCGGTGCCGGCGCCGGCGTAGACGAGGCGGCCGCCGCGGGCCATGCGGTCGGCGGTGGCGTCGATGGCGGCGGCGATGCGGGGCAGTTCGGCGGCGACCGCGCCGGGGACCGTCCGGTCCTCGGTGTTCATCAGGCGGGCGATCTCGGCGGTGGGGAGGCGGTCGATGTCCGCCAGCTCCGGCCGGAAGGCCTCCGTGGTGAGGCCGGACAGTTCGGAGGGGTTCATCTGTCGTGCTCTTCCGTCGTGTGCGTCAGCGGGTGCGGGGAGCGTGGCGGTGCGCGAGGGCCTCGTAGGACGCGGAGAGGGCGGGCGCGGCCGTCTCGTACGTGCGCTGGGTGACGCCGGTGAACAGGCAGTCGACCACCAGTAGCTGGCTGGTGCGGGACGACATGGCGGCGGGGCGCAGTTCGCTCTCCCGGGCGGTGGAGGTGGTGAGTATGTGGTCGGCGTACTGGGACACCGGGCCGTTCGGGCGGCCGGTGATCGCGACGGTGGTGGCGCCGCGGTCGAAGGCGGCGCGGAGCGGTTCTATGACGTCACCGGTGGAGCCCGAGTGTGTGATGGCGATGGCGACGTCGCCGGAGCGGAGCTGGACGGCGTTGGTGACGGCGAGGTGCGGGTCGCTGTGGGCGTGGGCGACGAGTCCGATGCGGAGCAGCTTCTGCGCGAGATCCTGGGCGACGAGGCCGGAGGCGCCGACGCCGTAGATGTCGGTGCGGCGCGCGCCGGCGAGGGCGGTGACGGCGGCTCCGAGCTGGATGGTGTCGAGTCCGGCGGCGGTGTCGGCGAGGGTCTGCTGCTCGTCGTGGGCGAGCTTGGCGACGACGTCCGCGATCGGGTCGTCCACCGCGATGTCGGCGGTCACGGAGGGGGCGCGGCCGGACTGCTGCTGGGCGGCCAGCCCGGCGAGGGCAAGGCGCAGGTCGCGGTAGCCGGGGTAGCCGAGGAGGCGGGCGGTGCGGACGACGGTCGCCTCGCTGGTGCCGGTGAGCTCGGCGAGGCCGGTGACCGTGAGGGCGGCGCAGCCGGCGGGGTCACCGGCGACGGCTTCGGCGACGCGCTGCATGGAGCGGGTCATGGAGGGCGCGAGGGTGCGGACCTTGGCGGCGAGGGCGGCGGGCGCGGGGGCGGCTTCCCCGCCGGGTCTGCCCGTGCTCCCCGAACCGTTGCTGAAAATTTCCTTCACCTTGTTGGTCACCACTGAAAGGTATTTTCAGCCCGGTGGGCCGTCAACCCCTCCGGACCTGGGGTGACAATGGCTCCATGGACGCCGTAGACCCCCTGGAGCAGGCCCTGCACGCCGCGCGGGCCCTGGTCCTCGCCGATCTCATGGCGCGGAACGTCGCCGAGGCCGAGGTCGTGTCCCTCGTCGAGGACGCGGTGACGCACCGCCGATGGTGGGTCGAGCAGTGGCCGGAAGGCATCGAGTACCTCGCCGGTCTCGTCGCCCAGGACGTCCAGGACGCCCTGCTGGAGCGGTACGGCCGCTGGCCGCTGTGCCCCGTGTGCAGCTCCGGCGACCCGCACGCGCTGGACGTCGAACCGGAACTGGGCCCCGACCCGCACTGGGTGTGCGGCAAGGCGGGCGTGGTCGTGGCCCGGGTCGGCGGCCTCACGTGACGGTCTACATCGACCCGCCGAACTGGCCGGGGCACGGCCGCATGTGGTCCCACATGGTGAGCGACACGTCCTACGACGAGCTGCACGCCTTCGCCGCCGGGATCGGCGCCCCGCCCCGCGCCTTCGACCGGGACCACTACGACGTCCCCTCCGAGCGGTACGCCGACGCGGTGGCGGCGGGCGCGGTCGAGGTGGGGTCGAAGGAACTGGTCCGCCTGCTCCAGGAGTCCGGTCTGCGCCGTCCGAAGCACCGGTCGGCGGACTGAGGCCGCTCCCGCCCCTCGCGGGCGGTGGGTGGTGGTGGGCTCAGCGGCGGGCGGTCTCGCGGTCCCGGGCCGTCGGGACGGCCGAGCCGGTGACCACGCGGGACGCCGAGGAGTGCAGGCGCAGGGCCATGGCCGCCGCCGCGAGTCCGAGGACGGTCATCGCGGCGCCCGCCCAGGCCGTGGACGGGAAGCCGAGGCCCGCGTCGATGACTGTGCCGCCGAGCCACGGGCCGCCGGTGTTGCCCAGGTTGAACGCGGCCGTGGTGGTGGCGCCCGCCAGGGTGGGGGCCGCCCCGGCGACGTTGAACATCCGGGCGTTGAGGGCCGGGGCCGTGTAGAACGCCGAGACGCCGAGGAGAAAGGAGAGGACGACCGTGGCGACGGGGCTGGGGGCGAGGACCGCGAGCGCCACCAGGAACACCGTCGAGGCGGTGATGCCGCTGAGCAGCACGCCGAACAGGTGGGCGTCCGCGACCCGGCCGCCGATCGTCGTGCCGATCAGCGCGCCGATGCCGAAGAGGGCCAGCACGGTCGGCACCCAGCCGGCGTCCAGCCCGGACACGTCGGTGAGCAGCGGCGCCAGGTAGGAGAAGGCGCAGAACACGCCGCCCGCCGCGAGCGCGGTGACCGCCACCGCGAGCCAGACCTGCCGGTCCCGGTAGATGCTCAGCTCGTGCCGGAGCCGTGGCTTCTCGTCGGGGAGGGGGATGCGGGGGATGAGGGTCACCACGCCGGCCAGGGCGACGGCGGAGGCGGCGCCGACCGCCCAGAACGCGGACCGCCAGCCCAGGTGCTCGCCGAGGAACGCGCCGGCCGGGACGCCCAGGACGTTGGCGATCGACAGGCCGCCGATCATCACGGCCATCGCGCGGGCGCGTGAGCCGACCGGCACCATCGCGATGGCGACGGCGGCGCCGACCGCCCAGAAACCGGCGCACGCCAGCGCGCTGACCACGCGGGAGGCGAAGAGGATCCCGTACGAGGGCGCCAGCGCGCCCGCAAGCTGCCCGGCGCCGAACGTGCTGATCAGCGCGATGAGCGTGGTCTTGCGCGGCAGCCGGAGGGTGGCCACCGCGAGGAGCGGGGCGCCGATGACCATGCCGATCGCGAAGGCGGATATGAGCAGCCCCGCCCGGGGGATGGAGACGCCCATGTCCTCCGCGATGGGCGGCAGCAGGCCGGACAGCATGAACTCGCTCGTGCCGAGCGCGAAGACGGACAGGCCGAGGATGTAGACGGCCAGGGGCATGCGGGTGCGATCGGCGGAGGACGGCATGCCAGGGGTCAACACCTCGTTGATCCCTTACATTCCCGCGGTCTCCAGGAGCTTCAGCTCCGTGGTCAGGTTCTGCCGGGCCCGCTCCTCCCACGCGCGTGCCCCGTGGGGCGTACGGAACAGGCGCGGCAGGCCCAGCAACTGGCGCAGCACCGCCGCGCGGCCCGCGCGGAACGCGTCGTCCGGGACGAAGCCGTACTCCTCCCGTACGGCGGCGGCGTACACGGCGTACGCGTCGGGCGTGGCGGCCAGTACGGCGAGGTCGGCGTCGCACAGCGCCTCGCCGTTGCGGTCGCCCTCGGCCGGGTCGTGGGTGACCGTGAGCCGGACCAGGCGGGCCACCTCCGCCGTGGCCGCCCCGTCGAAGCCCAGCTCGGGCAGGGCCCGCTCGGCCAGCCGGGCGCTGCGCTCCTCGTTGGTGGACCGCTCGGGCAGGTACACGGCGTCGTGGAACCAGGCGGCGAGCCGTACGAGGTCGGGGTCGTCCGCGTGGTCCGCCAGCTCGTCGACGCGGTCCAGCACGGCGAGCAGGTGGTCGGTGGTGTGGTACCGCCGCTGCGGCTCGGCCCAGCGGGCGAGCAGGTCTTCGGCGTACCGGTCGGCATGGGGCGCGTCCCGTACGGCCGACAGCCAGCGCCGGCGGAGGTCGTCGTGGGCGGGGTGCGCGGGAAGGGACGCCATGCGCCCATTCTGCCGCCCGCTCACCCCGCTCACCCCGCCCACCCCGCCCACCCCGCTCACCCCGCCCACACCGCCCGGGCCCGCCCGGGGGCGGGCGCCCTCCGGTCGGGGTCCGGGGGTCAGGGGGCGGGGGCGTCGAGGGTGGTGCGCCAGGTGCGGACCGCGGTGGGGGAGACCGGGGCGGTCCAGCCGGAGGGGCGGGCGGCGCCGCCGATGTGGAAGGCGGTGATCCCGCCCGCGAGGAGCGCCGGGACGTGGTCCAGGCGCAGTCCGCCGCCGACCAGGAGCCGGGGTTCGTACCCCGGTTCGCCGCGGCGGGCGGCGTCGGCCTCGGCGAGCAGGGTCGGCAGGCCCGCGTCGACACCGGTGGCCGAGCCGGCGGTGAGGTAGGTGTCCAGGCCCGGCAGGTCCGCGAGCTGCTTGCGCGCCGCGTCCCGGTCGGCCGCCCGGTCGAGGGCGCGGTGGAACGTCCAGCGGCAGCCCTCCAGCTCGGCCACCACCCGCTCGACGGTCACCAGGTCGACATTCCCCTCGGCGTCGAGGAAGCCGAGGACGAACTCGTCGGCGCCCTCCTCGCGCAGCTCCCGGGTCACCCGCACCAGCGCGTCGACGTCGCCGGCCGCGAAGCCGTCGGCCAGTCGCAGCATCACGCGCAGCGGGATGTCCACGGCGGCGCGGATCCGCCCGTAGGTCTCGCGGGAGGGGGTGAGCCCGTCCGCGGCCATGTCGGTGACCAGCTCCAGCCGGTCCGCTCCTCCGGCCTGTGCGGCGATCGCGTCCTCCGCGTCGAGGGCGATCACCTCCAGGACTGCACGGTTGCTCACTGACGGCTCCCTTTCACCGGGCTACAGGTCTAGTCCAATGCCACCCTAATGCGCGTGCACGGTGAAGGCAGCCGTACGCACCTTCCCGCCGTGCCGGAAATCGAGGAAGAGCCGGTACGCCCCCGCGCTCGGCGCCGTGGCTGTGAACGCCACCTCCGGCCCGGCGGGGCCCTCGTGGGGGTGGACGTGCAGGTACGCCAGGTCTCCGGCGCGCAACGCGACCAGGTGGCCGTACGCGCCGAGGTACGGCTGGAGGTCGGTGACGGGCCTTCCGTTCCGGCTGACCCGCAGCGTCAGTTCTGCCGCCCGCCCCGGCTCGGGCGTCCCGGCCAGTTCGACGCGGTAGCCGTCCACCTCGGCGACCCGGTTCGGCGCGGGCGGCGGCGCCGGGCGATACGTGCCGGACACGGCGAGGTCCGCGCCGAGCGTCAGCGCCTCGCCGCCCGCGGGCGTGAAGTCGGCCAGCGCCCGGTAGTCGCCGGCCCGCGGCAGCTCCACCGGTGTCGACCAGGTGCCGTCGGCGCCCCGTACGGGATGCAGGTGCCGGTAGACGGTGAGGTCCCGGGAGACGAGCACCAGGTGCAGTTCCTTGCCGTGCTTCCGCTCGTACGCCGTGACGGCCCGCCCGTGTCCGTCCTCGATGCGGAACCGCAGCTCACCCGGCTCGCCGGCGGTGAGGGCCGGCCGCTCCAGGGCCAGGGTGCGGCCGCGCTCGGAGATCTGGAGCCCGCCGGGGACCGGGGGTTCGGCCGCTCCGGCGGGCGTGGCGGGCGCGTCGTGCCGCCCGTGCGCCGCGGCCGGCCGCTCCTCCGCCGCGACGACCGGCCCGACGCCCTTCCCCACCCCGTACGCCGTGCCGAAGGTCGCGGCGAGGGCGGCGGCGAATGCGGTGATCTTCGCTCCGGTGTTCATGACGGCTCCTTGATGAGGCGGGGTCCCAATGCAGCTCACCATACCCCCATGGGGTATCAAGTCAAGCGGGGGCGACGCTTGCTTCCTCCTACCCCCCGGGGGTATACAGGAGTCGAACGGAAGGGCATACCCTGTCGGGGTATCAATCGGCGAGGAGCAGCACTCATGAGCACCCCCACGACGACGACACCCGGCCCCACCGCCGAGGTGGAGCTCGCCATCGGCGGTATGACCTGCGCCTCCTGCGCGGCCCGCGTCGAGAAGAAGCTCAACCGCATGGACGGCGTCACCGCGACCGTCAACTACGCCACCGAGAAGGCCAAGGTCACCTTCGCCGACGGGGTGCGGGTCGCCGACCTCATCGCCACCGTCGAAGCGACCGGCTACACCGCCCGCGAACCCGAGCCCCCCGTGCCCGAGGTCCGGGAGGAGGACCGGGAGCCGGCCGACGAACTGCGGCCGCTGCGCCAGCGTCTGGTCACGGCCGTCGTGCTGTCCGTACCCGTCGTCGCCATGGCCATGGTCCCGGCGCTCCAGATCGAGTACTGGCAGTGGCTCTCCCTCACCCTCGCCGCGCCGGTCGTCACCTACGCCGCCTGGCCCTTCCACCGGGCCGCCTGGACCAACGCCCGGCACGGCGCCGCCACGATGGACACCCTCATCTCGGTCGGCACGTCGGCGGCCTTCCTCTGGTCGCTGTGGGCGCTGTTCCTCGGCACCGCCGGCACGCCCGGCATGACCCACCCCTTCGAGCTGACCATCGCCCGCGGCGACGGCGCCGGGAACATCTACCTGGAGGCCGCGGCCGGGGTCACCGCCTTCATCCTGGCCGGCCGCTACTTCGAGGCCCGCTCCAAGCGCAAGGCGGGCGCGGCGCTGAAGGCGCTGCTGGAGCTGGGCGCCAAGGACGTCACCGTCCTGCGCGGCGGCCGGGAAACCCTCGTCCCCGTCGGCGAGCTGCGGGTCGGCGACCGCTTCGTCGTCCGGCCCGGCGAGAAGATCGCCACGGACGGCACCGTCGTCGAGGGCACCTCCGCCGTGGACGCCTCCATGCTCACCGGCGAGTCCGTGCCGGTGGAGGTCGGCACCGGCGACCCCGTCACCGGCGCCACCCTCAACGCCGGCGGCCGGCTGGTCGTCGAGGCCACCCGTATCGGCGCCGACACCCAACTGGCCCGGATGGCCAAGCTGGTGGAGGACGCCCAGAACGGCAAGGCCGCCGCCCAGCGCCTCGCCGACCGGATCTCCGCCGTCTTCGTCCCCGTCGTCATCGGCCTCGCGCTCGCCACCCTCGGCTTCTGGCTCGGCAACGGCTCCGGCCTCACCGCCGCGTTCACCGCCGCCGTCGCCGTGCTGATCATCGCCTGCCCGTGCGCCCTCGGCCTCGCCACCCCGACCGCCCTCATGGTCGGCACCGGACGCGGCGCCCAGCTCGGCATCCTGATCAAGGGCCCGGAAGTCCTGGAGACCACCCGCAAGGCCGACACGATCGTCCTCGACAAGACCGGCACCGTCACCACCGGACGCATGACCCTGCTCGCGGTCCACACCGCCGAGGGCACCGACGAGGACGACGTGCTGCGCCTGGCGGGCGCCCTGGAGCACGCCTCCGAGCACCCCATCGCCAAGGCGGTGGCCACCGGGGCGGCCGAGCGCGTCGGCACGCTCCCCACCCCCGAGGACTTCGCCAACGCCGCCGGCCTCGGCGTCCAGGGCGTGGTGGACGGCCACGCCGTGCTCGTCGGCCGCGAGAAGCTGCTGGCCGCGTGGTCCATCGAGCTCCCCGCCGCGCTGGAGCGCGCCAAGCACGAGGCCGAGGCCGCCGGCCGCACCGCCATCGCCGTCGCCTGGGACGGCGAGGCCCGCGCGGTCCTGGAGGTCGCGGACGCGGTCAAGGACACCAGTGCCGAGGCGATCGGCCGCCTCCGGGCGCTCGGCCTCACGCCCATCCTCCTGACCGGCGACAACCGGGCCGTCGCCGAGGCGGTCGCTGCCGAGGTCGGCATCGACGAGGTGTACGCGGAGGTCATGCCCGAGGACAAGGTCGATGTGGTCAAGCGCCTCCAGGCCGAGGGCCGCTCGGTCGCCATGGTCGGCGACGGCGTCAACGACGCCGCCGCGCTCGCCCAGGCCGACCTGGGCCTCGCCATGGGCACCGGCACGGACGCCGCGATCGAGGCGGGCGACCTCACGCTCGTCCGCGGTGACCTCCGCGCCGCGGTCGACGCCATCCGGCTCTCGCGCCGGACCCTCGCCACGATCAAGGGCAACCTGTTCTGGGCGTTCGCCTACAACGTCGCCGCGCTGCCGCTCGCCGCGGCGGGCCTCCTGAACCCGATGATCGCGGGCGCGGCCATGGCGTTCTCGTCGGTCTTCGTGGTCGGCAACAGCCTCCGCCTGCGCGGCTTCAAGCCGGTCGCGTGAGCCCGGCCGGGCGCCGTTCGGCTCCTGCCCGGTGGGTGGGGACGTCCCGCCGTCCGGCTCCTGCCGGTGGTGCGGGGCGGCGCCCCGTCAGGGGGCCAACTCCGGGGGCAGCGGGGCCGCGTGCAGGAGCGTCAGGCCCGAGACCGCCCGGGTGAGGGCCACGTACAGGCGGCGGAGGCCGGTGCGCTCGTCCGGTTCGCCGTCGACGACCGCCGCCGGCTCGTCGAGGACGACGTAGTCGTACTCCAGACCTTTCGCCAGCGACGCGGGCACCAGCGTCAGACGGGACTCGGCGGTCGTCTCCTCGCCCGGTGCCAGCCACGCCAGGCCCGCCCCGCGCAGCGCGTCCGCCAGGACCGGCACCCGGGCGTCCGCCGCGATCAGGCCGATCGACCCCTCGTGGCGCAGCGCGGCCCGGCACGCCGCCACCACCGAGGCGGCCAGGTCCTCCGCCCGGCACGGCACGATCTCCAGCGAGCCCGGCGACTCCCGCACCGAGCGCACCGGGGCCAGCCCGGGCGACATGTGCGGCAGCAGCCGGGACGCGTACGCGATCACCTCGCGCGGCACGCGGAAACCGGCCGTGAGCTCCTCCACCACCGCGTCCGGCTTGCCCAGGTGCGCCAGCGCCTCCGCCCAGCTCGCCGTCGCCCACGGGGTGGTTCCCTGGGCCAGGTCGCCCAGCACGGTCACCGAGCCGGTCGAGCAGCGCCGCCCCACCGCCCGGTACTGCATGGGCGACAGGTCCTGCGCCTCGTCCAGGACCACATGGCCCAGGGACGGCGTACGTTCCACCAGGTCGGCCGCCTCGTCGATCAGTACCGCGTCCGCCGCCGACCACCGCGCGGCCCTCACCGAGCGGGGCGGCTTCGTCCACAGGACCGCCTTCTGTTCCTCGGCGGTCAGCAGCCCGTCCGCGTGCTCGGCCAGGAACGCGGCGTCCGACAGCAGCCGCAGCACCAGCTTCGCCGGGTCGACGGCCGGCCACACCGCCTTGACCACCGCCTTCACCGCCGTGTTCCGCGCCACCGCGTCCTGGACCCGGTCGTCCGGCGCCTCGCCCGCCTGTTCCATGCGGACCAGCACCGCGTGCGCGATCCGCTGCGGCAGGGCGTCCCGCGCAGCCCCGTACCGGATGTCGCGGTCCAGCAGCTCGCGGACGATCTCCTCCAGCTCGTACGCCGGCACCCGCCAGCGCCGGGAGCCGCGCACCACCACCAGCGGCTCGGTGGGCGGCGTCACGTGCGACCGCACGGCCCGGCGCAGCACCTCGGCCATCCGGGCGTCGCCCTTGACGACGGCCGCCGTCGCCTCGTCCGCGCCCCGCACCTCCACGCGCGCGACCAGGTCGTCGACCGTGGCCTGCTTCACCTCCAACTCGCCCAGCGCGGGCAGCACCTGCTCGATGTAGTGGAGGAAGGACCGGTTCGGTCCGACGACCAGCGTGCCGGTGCGGGCCAGCCGCTCCCGGTGCGCGTACAGCAGGTAGGCCACCCGGTGCAGGCCGACCGCCGTCTTGCCGGTGCCGGGCCCTCCCTGGACGCAGACGGAGCCGGACAGGCCGCTGCGGACGATCTCGTCCTGCTCGGGCTGGATGGTCGCGACGATGTCCCGCATCGGGCCGACGCGCGGCCGCTCGATCTCCGCCTGGAGCAGCCGGGACGTCGTCTCCGCCTCCTCCGGGTCGGACAGGTGCTCGTCCTCGTAGGCGGTCAGCTCACCGCCCGTGTACCCGAACCGCCGGCGCAGCGCGACGTCAAGCGGGTCCTTCCGGGACGCCCGGTAGAACGGCTGCGACACCGGGGCGCGCCAGTCGACGACCATCGGGTCGCCGTCCGCGTCGTGGACGTGCCGCCGCCCGATGTAGAACCTCTGGCCCTCCTGCGTGGTGTGCAGGTAGTCGAGCCGGCCGAAGAACAGCGGGGTGTGGGACAGGTCGGCGAGCGCCTTGATCCGGTCCTCGATCTGGGCCGACAGCACGGCGGCGTTGACCCAGTTCGCGGTGACGTCACGGATGTCGAGGGCCTGGACGTCCTCGCGCATGGTGCGCAGGGCGGCACGCGAGGCGGCGAGGTGGGCGCGCTCTCGCGCGAGCGGATCGGGCACGGCGGGGCCTCCAGGGGCGTACGCGGGGGGACGGCGGGCCGACCGGTTTCCGACCGGTGGGCGGCGCTCCACGGGAGGGAGGCGGGCAAGGCGGGCGATTCTAGCCAGGGTGCCGGGCGGCGGGCGAGCGAATTGTCGTGGCCGTCCGTCCCGTAGGGGATGCCGTATGCCTGGAGTCGTACGCGGGCGGCGCCCGGGTTCGGTCTGCGGACCGATGTACCGGCCACCGGCGGGAACCATCATGGAGACATGACCACCACCCTCCATGACGCCCCCGGCGCGACCGCCCTGGGCACGGCCCACCACCCCGCCCACCGCATCGGCAACGCCCTGCGTGTGATCAAGGTGTTCGCCGAGGCGGCGTTCGGGGTGGTCGTGCTCGGCGAGTTCGCCGAGGAGGCAGGCGTCAGGCGCCGCTGAGATCCGGATCGGTGCCCTGCGACGGGGACAGCAGCTCGTCCGCGTCGACGATCCGGTACGCGTACCCCTGCTCGGCCAGGAACCGCTGGCGGTGCGCGGCGAAGTCCTGGTCGATCGTGTCCCGCGCGACCACCGAGTAGAAGTGCGCCTGGTGCCCGTCCGCCTTGGGCCGCAGCACCCGGCCGAGACGCTGGGCCTCCTCCTGGCGTGAGCCGAAGGTGCCCGACACCTGGATGGCGACGGTCGCCTCCGGCAGGTCGATCGAGAAGTTCGCCACCTTGGAGACCACCAGCACGCTGATCTCGGCGTTGCGGAAGGCGTCGAAGAGCTTCTCGCGCTGCGCGTTGGGCGTCTCGCCCTTGATCACCGGGGCGTCGAGGTGTTCGCCCAGTTCGTCGAGCTGGTCGATGTACTGGCCGATGACGAGGATCTGCTGGCCGGCGAACTTCCGCACCAGCGCCTCCGTGACCTTCCGCTTCGTCGCGGTCGTCGCGCAGAAGCGGTACTTCTCCTCCGTCTCGGCGGTCGCGTAGGCCAGCCGCTCGCCGTCGGTGAGGTTGACCCGCACCTCGACGCAGTCGGCGGGCGCGATGTAGCCCTGCGCCTCGATCTCCTTCCACGGCGCGTCGAACCGCTTGGGCCCGATGAGCGAGAACACGTCCGACTCGCGGCCGTCCTCGCGCACCAGCGTCGCGGTCAGTCCGAGGCGCCGGCGGGCCTGGAGGTCGGCGGTGAACTTGAAGACGGGCGCGGGCAGCAGGTGCACCTCGTCGTAGACGATCAGGCCCCAGTCGCGGGAGTCGAACAGCTCCAGGTGCGGGTAGATGCCCTTCCGCTTCGTGGTCAGCACCTGGTAGGTGGCGATCGTGACCGGGCGGATCTCCTTCTTCGTCCCGCTGTACTCGCCGATCTCGTCCTCGGTCAGCGAGGTCCGCTTCACCAGCTCGTGCTTCCACTGGCGGGCGGAGACCGTGTTGGTCACCAGGATCAGGGTGGTCGCCCCGGCCTTGGCCATGGCGCCCGCCCCGACGAGGGTCTTGCCCGCGCCGCAGGGGAGGACGACGACCCCCGAGCCGCCGTGCCAGAAGCCCTCGACGGCCTGCCGCTGGTACGGGCGCAGCGCCCAGCCGTCCTCGGCC
Source organism: Streptomyces sp. NPDC039423 (assembly GCF_055598725.1). Taxonomy (NCBI): domain Bacteria; kingdom Bacillati; phylum Actinomycetota; class Actinomycetes; order Kitasatosporales; family Streptomycetaceae; genus Streptomyces; species Streptomyces sp. NPDC039423. The sequence goes on along the minus strand of NZ_JBVKAH010000006.1, from coordinate 393,085 downwards.
AGGTCGATGCGGTGCGCCTCGCCGTCCACGTACCCGGCGAGGTCCTCGGCCGGCCAGCCGAGCTTCAGCAGTGTCTGCTTGATCTGCCCGCGCTCGGAGGGGTGGACGACGACGGTGTCCGCGTCGATGCGCGCGCCGACCAGTGGCTGCACCTTCTTGGAGCGGAGGATCTCCTCCAGGACCGGCCGGTCGGTGGTCGTCAGGACCAGCCCGTGGGTGGGGTGCTTGGACAGGGTGAGCCGCCCGTAGCGGGCCATGGTCTCGGCGACGTCCACCAGCAGGGCGTGCGGCACCGGGTAGCGGGAGAACTCGACCAGCGCGTCGACGACCTGCTCCGCGTCGTGCCCCGCCGCCCGCGCGTTCCACAGGCCCAGCGGCGTGACCCGGTAGGTGTGGATGTGCTCGGGCGCGCGCTCCAGCTCCGCGAACGGAGCGATGGCGCGACGGCAGGCGTCGGCCCGCTCGTGGTCCACTTCGAGCAGCAGTGTCTTGTCGCTCTGGACGATCAGGGGTCCGTTCACGCCTCACCCTTTCCTGGCGGCCTCGGTGTGTGGCCAAACATCCAGTGTTACGCATCGGCGGCGTAAGCGGCCCGGGCCGGGGTGGGCGGGGTGCGGGGGTGACCGGGCCGGGGCGGGTCAGAGCAGGGGACTGTTGAACAGGGGGCCCTCGATCTGGAGGTCGGCCAGGGGGCCGCCGGGCCCGCCGATCGGCGGGAGCGTGGTGGCGGCGGCCGGGGTGGCGAGGGCGGTGAAGAACAGCGTCGCGGCCGTCAGGAGGAGGGCGATGCGCCGGCTCATGCGGGGGTCCTTTCACATCGGCGGCGTACGTGGCCGGGCCCGCGCCTTCCGTGGTGGCGCGGGCCCGGCGGCAGAGGGGGACGGGCGGTCAGAGGGTGAGCCCGCCGCCGAGGTCGATGCCGATCGCGGCGGCCTGGGTGGTGATCGCGGAGAGGAAGGCGGCGGTGGTGATCAGGACCGTGGTGACGCGACGACGCATGGGGGGCGACCTCTTTCGGGTGCGGTGCCGTTCGGGACGTCCCGTGGCTGCCCGCGCCGCGCCGGAGGAATGCGGAAGGTCCCCCTGAGGTGGGGAATCGGTCACTCACGCGCGGTAAATCGTCCGCCCGCGCGCATGATCCGGCCGGGGTCAGGTCGGGTCGTCGGCGAGTTCCGCGACGCCGGTGATGCGGTGCAGCGGGTAGGTGCGGACCTCGTCGGCGGTGTGGTCGTACGCTGTGACGAAGCCGCCCTCCACCCGTACCGGGGCGATCACCCGCTGGCTGGCGGCGCCCTCGGCGGTGACGTAGCCGATCCACACCGCCGAGCCGGTCATCGCGGCGGCCTGGACGGTGGCGAGGGTCTCGGCGGCCGAGGTGCGGGGAGGGGCGCCGTCCCCGGCCGTCCCGGAGGTGGCCGGCTCCTCCTTGCGGACGACCGTCGAGGCCAGGTCCCCGGCGCGGATGGCCCGCACGGCGGCGCCCAGCAGCGTGGCGTCCGGCTCCGGGGGGCCCTCGGGCACCGGCGCGGGCGCCGTGCGCGCCGGGGTCCGGTAGGCCCGCGCCCGGGTGATCAGGACGTCGCCCTCCGCCGACTCGGCCGCGGGGGCGAAGCCCATGGACCGCAGCCCCTCCAGCAGCGCCGCCGGGTCGGCCTGGGCGGCGAGCACGGTCGGCGCGAGGCGCCGCAGCCGGAGGGACGCCGACCGCTTGTCGGCCAGGATCTCGCCCAGCACCGTGTCGTCGTCGCAGCGTACGTAGGCGGAGGCGGCGCCCACCCGGAGGTGGCCGTGTCTGCGGGCGACGTCGTCGATGAGGTACGCGAGCGGCTGGGGGACCGGGGTGCGGGAGTGGGCCGCCAGGAAGGCGTGCAGGTCGGCGGCCGCCTGCCCGGCGTCCAGGGCGCGGCGCACCGAGCCGGGCGTGAAGCGGTACACGGTCGCGCCGCCCTTGGACTCGACGTCCGCGACGACGGCCAGCATGTCGGCGAGCGGCCGCTTCAGGGGCCCGGGGGCGACCGCCGTCAGGTCGGCCTGGAGCAGGACGTGGTCGACCGGTTCGGGCAGCAGCGGTGCGAGGAGCGCGGCGGCGCCCGCGTGGGCGGCGACGGTGGCGTGGGCGGGCCGGCGGCCGTTGACGGCCTCGGTGCCGCCGGGCGCGGGCACCGGCACGAACGCCTTCGCCGGGTACCCGGGGCCCTGGCCGGCCACCGGGTGGTCCGTGCCCGGGGCGGGGGCGCCCGGGAGCAGGGCGCGGCCGTGGGCGGACAGGGCGCCGCGCCCGGTCACGCCCAGCAGCTCGGCCTCGGTCAGGGTCCAGCTCGCCAGCCGGACCCGCAGGTCGGCGCCCGGCTGCGCGGCGCCCCGCCCGTCGCGCAGCGGGCGCTCCCAGCGCAGCCGGGCGAGCAGGGCCTCCGGGTCGGGCGACGCCCCGGCGGGGAGGCCGGCCAGCAGGGACAGCACCCGGCGGCGCACCTCGGGCGCGGCGCCCCGGTCGAGGTCGGGTCCGAGGGCCGCGAGCGTGCGGCCCTTGGCGTCCTGGGTGCCGATCAGGCCGGGTGTCCGGGTCGAGGCGAGCCACGTTCCGGCGAGCAGCGCCCAGCGTTCGGCGGCGGGCAGTTCGAGCCACTCGTCGAAGGCGGGGGTCGGCGCGTACCGCTCGTCCGCCTCGCCGTCCGACGCGATCAGGCCGGCCCCGTACGCCACCTCCAGCCAGAAGGCCGCGACCTGTTCGGGCACGTCGAGCGCCGTCGCGGTCCGCTTCAGGTCGCGGACGGACATGCCGCCCGCGCGCAGGACGGCCGGTCCGCCCTCGTTCCACTCCTTGGCGAGTTCCTCGATGGTGGCGAGCGCGTGGTGGGCCTGGCCCGCCGCCGTGCTGTCGACGACCGGGGGGCCGTACTCGCGGGCGGGCGTGACGGCGGGCGGCACCGGCTCGGGCGCCCGGTGCGCGCGCCCGGCGCGCAGGTGCAGCGCCGCCTCCCGGGGCAGCACCACCGTGCGCGCGGTCGCGGGCAGCAGCAGGCCCCGGTCGCGCAGCCAGCGCACCGGCGGCGCCGGGTTCGGGGTCACCTCGCCGTACGGCGGCCCCCACACCAGCCGGTCCAGGATGCCGAGCGCCTCCATCGGCGCGGTGTCCAGCAGCGCGCCCATCCGATCCCGGTCGGTGAACAGGTCCGTCAACGCGGCGACCGCCGACACCGGATCGTGTGTCGTCGGCAGTCCCGCCGTCGCGATGATCTCCTGGAGCCGGGTCGGGGACATGCCCGCCGTCGCCTCGGCGACCGTGGGGCCGAGGCCGGTGGGGGACGGGTGCTGCGGGGAGGGGGCCAGCAGTTCCCGGGCGGTCCGCACCAGCCGCAGCCGGTCGTCGTCGCCCCACGCCAGCGCCTGGGCGCGGAGCACGGCGACCGCGCGCGGCAGCGCCGCCTCGACGTCGGGGTCGCCCTCGTCGCCGGCCATCAGCGCGAGGAGCTCGGCGTACGGGGCGGGGTCCGGTGCCACCGCGAGCGCCTCGGCGGTCTGGAGCGCGAACCGGTCGAGCCGTTCCAGCGCCCGTACGACGGAGGCGCGGGTCCCGGCCCGGGTGGCGAGCTGCGTCAGGTCGCCGGGGACGGGGACCAGCAGGTCGGGGCGGGCGCTCAGCAGCGCGGCCAGCCCCTCGTCGCCACGGGCCCGGAGGGCCTCCGCGAGGGTGCGCGGAGCCGTCGTACCGCCATTGCCTTCGGTTCCTGCGGCCACGTGCGCCTCCCGATCGAGCTCACCGGTCCCCATCCGGACCACGTTAGCCCCTGCGCAGGCGCTAACGTCGTGACGGTGGGGATCGAGAGCGACCAGCTGGTGTTCGACTATCTGAGCCGGGTGGGTGACCTGGCCCAGCAACGGCAGCTGTCCTCGCAGACGCGGATGCGGCTGGTGTCGTCGCTGCGCAGCGAGATCGACAGCAGGCGCGCCAAGGACGACAGCCCGGGGGCGGTGCGCGGCATCCTCACCGCCCTGGGCACGCCGGACGAGGTGGTCGACGCGGCGGCCTCGGGCGCGTCGGGCGCGCCGAACACCCCGGGTGCGTCGGGGGCGCCGGGACGGCCACGGCCGGCCGTGCCGGAACAGCGCACGCCCCGGACACGCTTCCGCCGCCGCGCGGGCACGGGCTCCGACGTGCCGGCGGCGCGCGAGAGGCCCGCCGCGGACGCGTGGAGCCCGCACCTGGCCGGGATGGACGAGGTCGGCGCGTCGGTGGAACAGCCCGACTGGTGGCGGGTCGAGGAGGGCGCGTTCGGCGGGGACGCCGTGCCGCCCGGGTTCCGGGGCGGGGTGGAGATCCCGGACATGCTGAAACCCCCGCCGAAGGAGGAGCCCGCCCCGGCCGCCGCCCCCGCCGCCGGCGCGCCGGCGGCGGACGCGGAGCCGCCGTCGCCGCCCGCGTCGGCGGCCGCCGCGCGCCGCCGCCCGCCGCTGCTCCGGCTGCCGCTGCGGCTCGGCCACCCGATGCTGGTGGCCGCCGCCCTGCTGCTGGTGGCGGGCGTGGTGCTCGGCTCATGGGCGGCCCTCGGCGGCGGCTGGCTGCTGGCGTACCTGTCGGGCCGTCTCAGCCGTACGGAGGCCAAGCTGGCCGTGTTCGGGCTGCCCGGTGCCGTCGCCGCGGCCACGGCGGTGTGGCTGTGGGGCCGCCTCGACGGCCGCTGGGGCGAGCCGATCCCGGCGGGCGGCGACGCCCTGGGCCAGGCGCTGGGCGCTGCCTGGCCGTGGACGCTGCGGGCGGCGGCCCTGGCCTCCGCCCTCTACCTGCTGTGGCGGGCCCGCCGCGTCTGACGCCCGGGGAGCGGGCGACCGGCCGGCACCGCGCGGGCCGGCGGGCACAATGGCGGTCATGGTCCCCACGCTGACGGTCGGCTTCGACCTCGACATGACCCTGATCGACTCCCGCCCCGGGATCCACGCCACCTACCGGGCGCTGTCCGCCGAGACCGGTGCGTGGATCGACGCCGATCTGGCCGTCACGCGGCTGGGACCACCCCTCGAACAGGAGCTCGCACACTGGTTCCCGGCCGACCGGATCGCGGAGACGGCCGACCGCTACCGGGAGATCTACCCGGCCCACGCCATCGCGCCCACCCTCGCGATGCCCGGCGCCAGGGATGCGATTCAAGCCGTTCGCGCGGCGGGCGGCCGGGCCGTCGTCGTCACCGCCAAGCACGAGCCGAACGCCAAGCTGCACCTGGAGCACCTGGGCATCGAACCCGACGCGGTGGTCGGCTGGTTGTGGGCCGAGGCGAAGGCGGAGGCGCTGCGCGAGCACGGCGCGGGCGTGTACGTCGGCGACCACACCGGCGACGTGCGCGGCGCCCGCGCGGCCGGCGCCCTGGCGGTGTCGATACCCACCGGGCCGTGCGACGCCGACGAGCTGCGGGCGGCCGGCGCGGACGTCGTCCTGCCCGACCTGACGGCCTTCCCGGCCTGGTGGGACGCCTACCGGGCCGACGTGGCCTGACGGCGCTGGGCGGCGACCGACCGCAGCACCCCGGCGGCGGCGATCAGGAACCCGACGCCCATGAGCATGCACACGGCGTACGCGACCGGCGGGAACGGGTCGGTGCCCAGGAACAGCGGGGCCATGGTGGCCAGAGTGGCGACGGCGCCGACGATGAAGACGATTCCGCCGGCCCGGACCAGGCCGTCACCGGGGGCGGTGCCGCCGGCGGGGGTTTCACTATGCATTCGGCCAGGGTAGTTCCCTGGCCGGAGGAACGGACCGGCGACGTCTTGTCACCAGCCCCTGGACCATTAGCCTTGACGTGTGGCGGGTCCCGGCGACCCGCTGTAGTGCTATCCAGAGCCATTTTTGGCGCCAGACATCGAGTACGAGGACGAGGACAGACGTGCCTACCGGCAAGGTCAAGTGGTTCAACAGCGAGAAGGGCTTCGGCTTTCTCTCCCGCGACGACGGCGGCGACGTCTTCGTGCACTCGTCGGTGCTCCCTGCCGGGGTCGACGCCCTCAAGCCCGGCCAGCGCGTCGAGTTCGGCGTGGTCGCGGGCCAGCGCGGTGACCAGGCGCTCTCGGTGACGGTCCTCGACCCGACCCCCTCGGTCGCGGCGGCCCAGCGGCGCAAGCCGGACGAACTGGCCTCGATCGTCCAGGACCTGACGACGCTGCTGGAGAACATCACGCCCATGCTGGAGCGCGGCCGCTACCCCGACAAGGTCCACGGAAAGAAGATCGCCGGCCTGCTGCGGGCGGTCGCCGACCAGCTCGACGTCTGAGGACCGCCCCGCCCGGCGGGGCCCCGCCACGACGCCCGCCCCCGGCCACGGCCGGGGGCGCGGCCCGTCACGGGGTCACGGGAAGGCCAGCGCCTCCGGCCGCACCGGCGGGACCAGCCCCTCGGCCGCCGCGCGGGTCAGCAGCCCCCGTACCGCCGCGTAGCCGTCCTCGCCGAGGTCGGCCGTGAACTCGTTGACGTACAGCCCGATGTGCTGATCGGCCACGGCCCGGTCCATCTCCTGGGCGTGCTCCCGTACGTACGGGCGCGACGCCTCCGGGTCGTCCCAGGCCATACGGACCGACGCGCGCGCCGACTCCGCGAGCCGCCGGAGCGTGTCCGCGCCCAGGGAGCGCTTCGCGACGATCGCGCCCAGCGGGATCGGCAGCCCGGTCGTGCCCTCCCAGTGCTCGCCCATGTCGGCGAGGCGGTGCAGGCCGTAGTCCTGGTACGTGAACCGGGCCTCGTGGATGACCAGGCCCGCGTCGACCTTGCCGTCCCGCACGGCCGGCATGATCTCGTGGAACGGCATCACCACGACCTCGCCGACCCCGCCCGGGACGACGTCCGCCGCCCACAGCCGGAACAGCAGGTACGCGGTGGAGCGCTCGCTCGGCACCGCGACCGTCCGGCCGGTCAGGTCCAGGCCCGCCTCCCGGGTGAGGACCAGCGGGCCGCAGCCCCGGCCCAGCGCGCCCCCGCAGGGCAGCAGGGCGTACTCGTCCAGGATCCAGGGCAGCACGGCGTACGACACCTTCAGGACGTCGAAGCCGGCCGCGCCGCGCTCGGCCAGGCCGTTCGTCACGTCGATGTCCGCGAACGTCACGTCGAGCGGGGGCGCGCCCGGCACCAGGCCGTGCGCCCAGGCGTGGAAGACGAACGTGTCGTTCGGGCACGGGGAGTACGCGATCCTCACAGGTCCTCCGGGAAGACGGTGGTACCGAGCGACCGGAAGGCGTGCCGCAGCGAGTCCAGGGCCTCGCCGATCCGCCAGGCGGCCCGGTCGCGCGGGCCGACGGTGTTGGACACCGCGCGCAGTTCGACGACGGGCACCCCGTGGGCGGCGGCCGCCTCGGCGACGCCGAAGCCCTCCATCGCCTCCGAGCCGGCCCCGGGGTGACGGGCGATGAGCTCCGCGGTGCGGGCGGCGGTGCCGGTGACGGTCGACACGGTCAGCGCCGGGGCGACCACGTGCGGCCGGCCGTCCGCGCGCAGGGCGGCGGCGATCCGGCCGGTCAGACCGGGCGGCGGCAGGTGGACGGAGCGGCCGAAGCCCAGCTCCTCGACGGCGACGTACCCGTCGGGCGTGTCGGCCCCCAGGTCGGCGGCGACGATCGAGCCGGACACCACGAGCGTCCCGAGCGGCGCCACGGGCGCGAAACCGCCGCCGATGCCGGCCGAGACGACCAGGTCGTACGGGGCCGGGGCGGCGGCGAGGGCGGCGGTCGCCGCGACGGCCGCGGTCGCGGGGCCCACGCCCCCGGTGACGACGTCCACGACGGTGTCCGTGGTGGCTCCGTCCGCCGCGTGCGGCGGACGCCGGCGCAGACGGGTCAGGGCGTGACCCGACGGCAGGGCGCCCGGGGCGGACACCGCGTCACCGCCGAGACCGGCGACGACGGAGTCCGACTCCACCGCCACCGCCGTCACGACCAGGACACGCAGGGTCAGGATTCCTTCTTCAGCTCGAAGTGCCAGATGCCGGTCAGCTTCTTGCCGCTGGTCTCCACGATGCTGATCTGCGCCGTGTTGGACGTCTCACCGGTCTGGCTGGAGAGGAACGCGCTGGCCGGGATCGACCGGTACGTCTTCTTGTAGGGCTCCTGCTCGGCCTGCTGGCCCCCGATGAACAGCGTCCAGCCGTGCTCGGCGACCTCCGGGTCCACGCCGAAGCGGATCCGGTCGTCGGCGGAGACCGTGATGGTCTTCTCCGGCTTCTTCTTCAGACAGCCCTGGATCAGCGACTCCTTGATGGCCTCGCCGTCGTTGTAGCAGGCCGCTTCGGCGTTGACCGAGTCGGACCCGACCGTCACGGTCGCGAGCGGGGTCGGCTTGTCGCATGCGGAGAGTACGAGGAGTCCGGCGGAGACGGCACCCAGAGCGACGCCGGCCCGGCGGGCCTTACCGGAAAAGAACGCAACGGTCATGGGCCGAAGGCTATACGCCGCCCCGCATCACGCCACGCGGGGGTGCGGCGTGCCGCGCCGTGCCGCCGACAGCAGGCCCCGTACCGTCACCGCCACGCCCAGCGCCAGGATCGCCGCCGCGACCGACATGCCGAGCGTCCCGTTCAGCGGCAGCGCGATGCCGATCCCCCCGCCGACCACCCACGCCATCTGGAGCAGCGTCTCGGAGCGGGCGAACGCCGACGTCCGCACCACCTCCGGCACGTCCCGCTGGATCATCGCGTCCAGCGACAGCTTCGACAGCGCCTGCGACAGCCCCGCCACCGCGCCGAGCACCGCGACCGCGATCCCCCCGAAGAACACCGCCGCCACGATTGCCGCCACCATCGCGAGCGTCACCATCGCCGCGACGATCAGCTCCGGCGCCCGCGACCTGAGCAGCGCCCCCAGCGCCGTACCGCACGCGTTGCCGACGCCCGCCGCCACGCCCACGATGCCCAGCGACACCGCCGCGCTCTGTCCCGACAGCGGGTGCTCCCGCAGCAGGAACGCCAGGAAGAAGATCAGGAAGCCGGACAGCACCCGGTGCGCGGCGTTCGCCTGGAGGCCGTGCAGCACCGACGGGCCGACCGTGCGGAGGCTCGGCTTCCGCTCGCCGTGCGTCAGCATGTGCGCCTTGCGCTCGCCCTTCGCCGAGTCGACCTTGGGCGGCATCGACAGCGCCAGCAGCGTCCCCCCGGCGAACAGCACGCACGCCCCGTACAGCGGCCACTGCGGCCCGATCCGCTGCAACCCCACCCCCACGGGCGCGGCGACGCCCGTCGCCAGCAGCCCGGCCAGGGTCACCCGCGAGTTCGCCTTCACCAGGGAGAAGCCGTGCGGCAGGAGTCTGGGCACCACGGCGCTGCGCACCACCCCGTACGCCTTCGACGCCACCAGCACGCCGAGCGCCGCCGGGTACAGCTCCAGGTCCCCGGTGACCACCGCGCCCGACAGGGCGACGGCGAGCAGCACCCGGGCGAGCATCGCGCCCGCCATCGCCGCCCGGCGGCCGTGCGGCAGCCGGTCCAGCAGCGGGCCGATGACGGGAGCGAGGAGGGTGAACGGGGCCATGGTGACGGCCAGGTACAGCGCCACCCGGCCGCGGGCCTCGTCCGTCGGCACCGAGAAGAACACCGTGGAGGCGAGCGCGACGGTGATCATGACGTCACCCGCGCCGTTCACGGCGTGCAGTTCGATCAGTTTCCCGAGGCCCGATTCGCCCGCGCCGTGGGCGTGCGTCGCTTTTCGGATACCGCGCGCGGTGCCGGTGAACGGCAGGTGGAGGGCGCGCCCCAGCCGCCGGCCCGCCCTCCGGCGCGGCCCGGCATCGTCGGACGACCTCGCGGCTGCCACCTCGTCATAGTGCCCCAGCAGCCGCTTCCGCGAACCGTGAAGAGGGCTACTTGGGGCGGGCAGGTGGGCGGCGGGCTGCGGAAGGGGTAGCGTGCGTAGCGCGCCACCGGCGGAAGTTCTCGGCCGCGCGCCTCTTCGGCATCCCGCAGAATGGATGACGATAGGTGTGCCCGAGACACGGAGGGCGCGGACGTCGATGCGGCCCACTGGTCCGCTCCGCCCGCCGCCCGAACCTTCGCGAATCGGCCGGCGCATCTGTGAGACGGCGTAGGAGATGAGCGAGACCTGTGAGTGCTGCGACGACGCGAAGCCGTACCCCGCGTACCCCCGCCCCCGACCGCCTGTGCGCCGAGGCGGTGGACCTTGCCCGGGAGGCGGCCGCGGAGGCGGCCGCGCCCGGGGTGGTGGGTGAGCACACGGGCGTCGTCGCGGAGGGCGACCGGGTCGTCACGCACTTCTTCGCCTGCCACGAACCCGGCTACCGGGGGTGGCGCTGGGCCGTGACGGTCGCCCGCGCGTCGCGCGCGAAGGTCGTCACCCTCGACGAGACGGTGCTGCTGCCGGGGCCCGACGCCCTCCTGGCGCCCGAGTGGGTGCCGTGGAGCGAGCGGCTGCGCCCGGGCGACATGGGGCCGGGGGACCTGCTGCCCACCGAGCAGGACGACCTGCGGCTGGAGCCCGGGTACACCGGGGAGGACGTGCCGCCGCCGAACTCCCCCGTGTCGGAGGAGATGGCCGAGCTCGTCGACGCCGAGGACGCCGACCTGGTGGCCCGCACCCCCTCGCGGGGCTCCATCGCGGCCGTCGCGGAGGAACTGGGCCTGCGCCGGGCGCGGGTGCTGTCCCGGTACGGGCTGCATGTCGCGGCCGACCGCTGGGAGGAGAACTTCGGGGCGAAGACCCCGATGGCGCAGGCCGCGCCGGCGCCGTGCGTGTCGTGCGGGTTCCTCATGCCGCTGGGCGGGTCGCTGAAGCAGGCGTTCGGCGTGTGCGCCAACGAGTTCTCGCCGGCGGACGGGCGCGTGGTGTCCCTGACGTACGGCTGCGGCGGGCACTCCGAGGCGGCCGTCATGCCCAAGCCGCCGCGGCCTGCCCCGCCGGTGCTGGACTCGATGGGCGCGGACGAGTTCCCCCTGCGCCCGGCCCGCGACAGCGGTTCGGTGCCGTCGGCGTCCCCGGACGAGGACCTCGGCCACAGCTAGCCCCCCGGGCGGGGGCGCCCACGGGCGCCGGCCGGGCGGGCCGCTGCGGGAGGCACGTCACGGGTTCTCCCACGCAAGCCCGGTCGTCCTACGCCCGGAACACGCCACCCTCCGCGTCCCCCTTCGGGGTGGCCCCACGGCCCGGGGTGATCCACCGGCGTGAGGGTGACGGGGTCGGAGGTGGGGGGTGCTCGGACGTAAAAGAGCGCAGCGACAGTCCGGGTACCGCCCGCCGTAGGCCCCGGCCCCCGGGGGAGGGACTGCCTCGTCGGGGGACGGGGGGCATGGCGCTCCGGGCGGCGCGCGGTACCTTCGGGCTCCGTAACGACGCGCAGGGCGAGAGAGCGGAGCACGACGTGGGCGTGAGGGCGACGGCGACCGATGGGGCCGACCCGTTCGGGACCGCGCGGCTGCGGCGTGGGGTGCTGGACGCGTGGGGCGCGGGACCCGCGAGGTTCCGGGAGGACGCCAACGCGGAGGAGGACCTGGCGCTCGGCGGGTACCGCGACCGGCTGGTGGTGGAGCTGGCGCAGAACGCCGCGGACGCCGCCGCCCGCGCCGGCGTGCCCGGCCGGCTGCGGCTGACGCTGCACCCGGCGGACGCGGACGGCCCCGCCGTGCTCGCGGCCGCCAACACCGGCGCGCCGCTGGACGCGACCGGTGTCGAGTCGCTGAGCACGCTGCGCGCGTCCGCCAAGCGGGAGGGCCACGAGGGCGCGGTCGGCCGGTTCGGCGTCGGGTTCGCCGCGGTGCTGGCGGTGAGCGACGAGCCGGCGGTCGTGGGCCGGCACGGGGGCGTCCGGTGGTCGTTGCGGGAGGCCCGCGAGATGGCGGCCGACGTGGCGAAGGCCAGCCCCGGCCTGGGCGACGAACTGCGCCGCCGGGACGGCCACGTGCCGCTGCTGCGGCTGCCGCTGCCCGCCGAGGGCACCGCGCCGGAGGGGTACGACACGGTGGTGATCCTGCCGTTGCGGGACGCCGCCGCCGTGGACCTGGCCGAGCGGCTGCTCGCCGGGATCGACGACGCCCTGCTGCTGACCCTGCCGGGGCTCACCGAGGTCGTCGTGGAGGGCCCGAAGGGGACGCGGACGCTCACCCGGCGGGAGGAGGACGGGTACGTCCACATCGACGACAGCGAGGACGGCACGCGCCGGTGGCGGACCGTCACCCACCGGGGCGCGATCGAGCCGGAGCTGCTGAAGGACCGGCCCGTCGAGGAGCGGCTGCGGCCGCACTGGACGGTGACGTGGGCCGTTCCGGTGGACGGCGAGGGCGCGCCGGTCCGTCCGCGCACCGCGCCGGTGGTGCACGCCCCGACGCCCACCGATGAACCGCTCGGCATCCCCGCCCTGCTCATCGCGACGTTCCCGCTGGACACGACCCGCCGCCACCCGGCGCCCGGCCCGCTGACCGACTTCCTGGTGCGGCGCGCCGCCGACGCGTACGCCGAACTGCTCGCCGACTGGCGGCCGGTGACCACCGGCACGGTCGACCTGGTGCCGGGCCCGCTGGGCGGGGGCGTCCTGGACGGGGCGCTCCGGGGGGCGGTGCTGGAGCTGCTGCCCCGGGTGGCGTTCCTGGCCCCGGCGGCGGCCACGGAGGAGCTCCCGGCGCTGCGCCCGTTCGAGGCGGAGGTCGTCGAGGGCGCCGGCGCCGACACCGTCCGCGTCCTGGCGGAGGTCCTGCCGACGCTGCTGCCGGCCGGTCTGGAGCGCCGGGCCGAGCTGCGCGCCCTGGGGGTGGCCCGGCTGTCGCTCGGCGACGCGATCGACCGGCTGGCCGGCACCGAGCGCACCCCCGCGTGGTGGCACCGGCTGTACGAGTCGCTCGCGGGCGTCGACCCGGACCGGCTGACGGGCCTGCCCGTGCCGCTCGTCGGCGGCCGTACCGCGACCGGCCCCCGGCACGTGCTGCTGCCGCTGGCGGACACGCCCACCGACCTGACGAAGCTGGGCCTGAAGGTCGCCCACCCCGACGCCGCGCACCCGCTGCTGGAGAAGCTCGGCGCCCTGCCCGCCACCCCGCGCGCGGTGCTCACCACCCCGCAGGTGCGGGCGGCCGTGGCGGGGTCGCTGGACGCGGGCGAGATGTGGGAGGAGGACGCCCCGGACGCCGAGGAGCTGGCGGAGACGGTCCTCACCCTCGTACGGGACGCCGGGCTGGAGCCGGGCGACGAGCCGTGGCTGGGCGCGCTGGCGCTGCCCGACGAGGACGGCGAGCTGGCTCCGGCGGGTGAACTGGTGCTGCCGGGCAGCCCGTTCGCGGACGTGATGCGGCCGGACGAACTGGCGCTGGTGGACGCCGGGCTGGCCGAGCGGTGGGGCGGGCAGCCGCTCGCCGCGTGCGGGGTGCTCGCGGACTTCGCGCTGGTACGCGCCTCGGACGTGGTGCTGGACCCGGACGAACTGGAGCCGCGCGAGGGGGACTTCCCGGAGCCGGACGACGCGGGGCTGCTGGACGCGGTCGACGTGTGGTGCGAGGACGTGCTGGACCGGCTGCCCGAGACGCCGGTGCCGCCCGTCGCGACCGAGATCGTGGCCGTGCGGGACCTGGACCTGGTGGACGACGACGCCTGGCCCCGGGCGCTGGCCATGCTCGCCCGGCCGCCGCTGCGGGACGCCCTGACCCAGCCGGTGCGGGTCCTGCTGCCGGACGGGACGACCACGACGGTCCGCCCGTACACGGCCTGGTGGCTGCGCGACCACCCGGTGCTGGACGGCCGCCGTCCCGCCGGGCTGCGCGCGGCCGGGGCGGACCCGCTGCTGGAGGGTCTGTACGACCCGGCCGACACGACCGGTTTCGCCGACGCGCAGGTGCTGCGCGCCCTGGGCGTGCGCACCTCGGTGGCCGCGCTGCTGGACGAGCCGGGCGGTGCCGCCGAGCTGCTGGGCCGGCTCGCCGATCCGGAGCGGGAGGTGACGGGCGCCCAGCTTCACGGCCTGTACACCGCCCTGGCGGACCTCGACCCCGAGCAGGTGACCCTGCCGGACGAGCTGCGCGCGGTGGTGGACGGCGAGGTGCGGGTGGTGGACGCGGCGGACGCGCTGGTCGCCGACGCGCCGGACCTGCTGCCGCTGACGGCGGGGCGGCCGCTGCTGCCGGTGGCCCCGGCGCGGGCGGCGGACCTGGCGGAGCTGCTCCAGGTGCGGCGGCTGAGCGAGGAGGTGGTGGCGGAGGTGACGTCGGCGGGCGAGGAGCACGACGTACCGGAGCCGGTGCACGCCCTGCTCGGTCCGGGCACGCCGGTGACGTACGTGGAGCACGAGGAGCTGCGGGCGGGGGGCGTCGAGCTGGACTGGCGGCGAACCCCGGACGGCACGGTGCACGCGGCCACCCTGGAGGGCGTCGCGGCGGGCCTGGCGTGGGCGGCGGGCCAGTGGCCGCGCCGCTTCGAGGTCGCCGCCCTGCTGGAGGACCCGTCCCGCACGGCGGAGCTGGCCCGCGACCGCTGGTTCGACTGACGGCCGCGCGCCCCGGGGGCACCGGCACCGCGCCCCCGGGGGGCACCGGTACCGAACCCCCGGGCCCGCGTCCCCGGGGCGGCGTCAGGCGGTGGACCGGCGGTCCACCAGCCGCCAGGCGAGTTCCACCAGCGCGGCGCCGACGGCCGCGATGGCCACGGCGAGCCACGGCATGGTGGTGCCCACCAGCCGGAGGGCGAAGAAGTGCTGGAGCCAGGGCACGGCGAGGACCAGGACGAAGGCGCCGGCCATGGTGGCGACCAGGGCGACGCGCCACCAGGTGTAGGGGCGGGCGATGATCGCCAGGACCCACATGGACACCAGGAACAGGGTGAGGGTGGCCGCGCTGGTCTCGGCGCCGAGCGCGTCGGGTCCGTCGTAGTGGGCGCGGGCCAGGAGGTACGTCGTGAAGGTGGCGGCGGCCGCGACGATGCCGCCGGGGACGGCGTACCGCATGACCCGGCGGACGAAGTGGGGTTCGGCTCGCTCGGTGTTGGGGGCCAGCGCGAGGAAGAAGGCGGGGGCGCCGATGGTGAGGGTGGACAGCAGGGTGAGGTGGCGGGGCAGGAAGGGGTACTCGATGCCGCTGCACACCACCAGGATCGCCAGCAGCACCGAGTAGACCGTCTTGGTGAGGAAGAGGGTGGCGACCCGGGTGATGTTGCCGATGACCCGGCGGCCCTCGGCCACGACGGCGGGCAGGGTGGCGAAGCTGTTGTCGAGGAGCACGATCTGGGCGACGGCCTTGGTCGCCTCGGAGCCGGAGCCCATGGACACCCCGATGTCGGCGTCCTTGAGGGCGAGGACGTCGTTGACACCGTCGCCCGTCATGGCGACGGTGTGGCCGCCGGACTGGAGGGCGCCGACCATCTTCCGCTTCTGCTGGGGGGTGACGCGCCCGAAGACGGCGGCCGCGTCGAGCGCCTCGGCCATCTCGTGCCGTTCGGCGGGGAGCCGGCGGGCGTCGACGGTGGCGTCGGCGCCGGGCAGGCCGAGTTTCGCGGCGACGGCGCCGACGGCCACCGCGTTGTCGCCGGAGATGACCTTGGCGGCGACGTTCTGGTCGGCGAAGTAGCCGAGGGTGTCGGCGGCGTCGGGGCGCAGCCGCTGTTCGAGGACGACGAGGGCGGTGGCGCGGGCGCCGTCGGTGACGTCGGGGGCGTCCAGTGCGCCGGCGGCGCGCGCCAGGAGCAGGACGCGCAGTCCCCGCCGGTTGAGGTCGTCGGTCTCGCGCTGGACGGGATCGTCGTCGGGGAGGAGGACGTCGGGGGCGCCGAGCAGCCAGGTGCTGGTGCGGCCGTCGCCCTCGCTGAAGGTGGCGCCGCTGTACTTGCGGGCGGAGGAGAAGGGCAGGGCCTGGGTGCAGCGCCACTCCTCGTGGTCCGGGTAGGCGTCGATGATCGCCCGGAGGGAGGCGTTGGGGCGGGGGTCGGATTCGCCGAGGGCGCCGAGGACGGTCCGTACGTAGGTCTCGTCCCCGCCGCCGAGGGTGCGCAGCTCGGTGACGTCCATGCCGCCCTCGGTGAGGGTGCCGGTCTTGTCGAGGCAGACGACGTCGACGCGGGCGAGCCCCTCGATGGCGGGCAGTTCCTGCACGAGGCACTGTTTGCGGCCGAGCCGGATGACGCCGATGGCGAAGGCGACGGAGGTGAGGAGGACCAGGCCCTCGGGGATCATCGGGACGATGCCGCCGACGGTGCGGGCGACGGAGTTCTTGACGTCGGTGTCCTTGACGACGAGCTGGCTGATGACCAGGCCGATGGCGGTCGGGACCATCATCCACGTCACGTACTTGAGGATGGTGGAGATGCCGGACCGGAGTTCGGAGCGGACCAGGGTGAAGCGGGACGCCTCCTCGGCGAGCTGGGCCGCGTAGGCCTCGCGTCCCACCCGGGTGGCGGTGAAGGCCCCGCCGCCGGCGACGACGAAGCTGCCGGACATGACCTGGTCGCCGCGCTTCTTCACGACGGGGTCGGCCTCGCCGGTGAGCAGGGACTCGTCCACCTCCAGGTTGTCCGCCTCGGCGACCTGGCCGTCGACGACGACCTTGTCGCCGGGGCCGAGCTCGATGCAGTCCCCGAGGACGATCTCCGAGGTGTGGACCTCGGCGGCCTTCCCGTCGCGCCGGACGGTGGGCTTGGTCTCGCCGATGACGGCGAGCGAGTCCAGGGTCCGCTTGGCCCGCAGTTCCTGGACGATGCCGATGCCGGTGTTGGCGATGATCACGAACCCGAAGAGGCTGTCCTGGATGGGGGCGACGATCAGCATGATCACCCACAGGACGCCGATGATCGCGTTGAAGCGGGTGAAGACGTTGCCGCGGACGATGTCGGTGGTGGAGCGGGAGCTGCGGACGGGTACGTCGTTGACCTCGCCCCGCGCGACCCGTTCGGCCACCTCGGCGGCGGTCAGTCCGGCGGGCCGGTGCTGGACGGGCGGCCGCACGGGGTGGACGGGGTCGAGTTCCGCCCCGGCGTCGATGGTGGGTTCGCCGGGATCGGCGCCCTCGGAGCCGTCGGTCTCGATCTGCGCCCGCTGCGTCATGTTTCCGACGGTACGACCGTCCCCGCGCCCGCACACGGCGAGCGGCGGGGGGATCCGCCCGGAACGACGCGGACGGTCCCCGGGCGCCGCGTCAGGGGCGCGCGGTGCCGTCCCGCTCGGCGGCGGCCGCCCGCTTGAGGGCCGCGTCGCGCCTGCGGACGTACCAGATGCCGATCAGGCCCAGTCCGGCGCCGGCGAGGCAGGTCCACACCCACCAGGTGAGGTCGTGGTCGGCGAACCAGCCGTAGAAGGGGACCTGGGCGAGGAAGAGGACGAACCAGAGGACCGTGCCGCCGGTGATGGTGGCGACGACGGGCCCCTCCAGGGGCTCGGGTGCCTCGTGCTTGGGGGTCCACTTCGCCATGCGCACAGTGTAGGCGGGGCGGTCCCGGGGTCCGACGGGCCGTGCGGGGCGGTCCCCCGGGGCCGTGCGGGGACTGGCTCTACGCGCGGAGATACCGATCTTCGCATGATGCGTTCATACTGAAACAGCTTGTGTCTGACTGGTTTTCTTTGTGTGAATGGCCAAATGCGACCGGTCATGACAGCCGTCCTGCCTTCCTTCCCGCCCCCGCACCCTGAGGTTCTCCATGCCCTCCTCGGCCACCGCGCCGGCGGACGCCGTCTCCACGCCGCCGTCCCCCCAGCCGTCTTCCCGCGGCCGCCTGGACCGCTTCTTCAAGATCTCGGAGCGTGGCTCCACGGTCGCCCGTGAGGTACGCGGCGGCTTCGCGACCTTCTTCGCGATGGCCTACATCATCGTGCTGAACCCGATCATCCTGGGCAGCGCCAAGGACATGTACGGGCACCAGCTCGACGGTGGCCAGCTCGTCACCGCCACGGTGCTGACCGCCGCGTTCTCGACGCTGCTGATGGGCGTCATCGGCAACGTGCCGATCGCCCTGGCGGCCGGCCTCGGCGTCAACACGGTCGTCGCCCTCCAGCTCGCGCCCCGCATGTCGTGGCCGGATGCGATGGGCATGGTCGTGCTGGCCGGCTTCGTGGTGATGCTGCTGGTCGCGACGGGTCTGCGCGAGCGGGTGATGAACGCGGTGCCCGTCGGGCTGCGCAAGGGCATCGCCATCGGCATCGGCCTGTTCATCATGCTCATCGGGCTGGTCGACTCCGGGTTCGTCTCCCGCATCCCGGACGCCGCCCACACCACCGTCCCGCTCCAGCTCGGCGCCGACGGCCACCTCACCGGCTGGCCGGTGCTGGTCTTCGTGCTGGGCGCGCTGCTGACGCTGGCCCTGATCGTCCGCAAGGTGCCGGGCGCGATCCTGATCTCGATCGTGGTCATGACCCTGGTCGCGATGGTGGTCAACGCGGTCGCGACCGTCCCCTCCTGGGGCCTGACCACCCCGGAGTGGCCCGGCAACCCGGTGGCCTCGCCGGACTTCGGCCTGGTCGGCCAGGTGAGCCTGTTCGGCGGCTTCGGCAAGGTCGGCCTGCTGACCGGGTGCCTGTTCGTCTTCACCGTGCTGCTCTCCTGCTTCTTCGACGCGATGGGCACCATCCTGGGCGTCGGCGACGAGGCCAAGCTGATGGACGAGGACGGCAACTTCCCCGGCATCAACAAGGTGCTCCTGGTGGACGGCCTCGCGGTCGCCTCCGGCGGCGCCAGCTCCTCCTCGGCGACCACCTGCTTCGTGGAGTCCACGGCGGGCGTCGGCGAGGGCGCGCGCACCGGTCTGGCGTCCGTCGTCACCGGCGCGCTGTTCTCGGTGGCGCTCTTCCTCACCCCGATCGCCACGATGGTCCCCTCCCAGGCGGCCACCCCCGCGCTGCTGGCGGTCGGGTTCCTGATCCTGGCCGGGTCGGTGAAGGACATCGACTGGAGCGACTTCACGATCGCGGTGCCGGCGTTCCTGGCGATGGTGATGATGCCGTTCACGTACTCGATCACCAACGGCATCGGCATCGGCTTCATCGCCTTCTCCGTGCTGCGCCTCGCCGCGGGCCGTGGCCGCGAGGTCCCGGTGGCGATGTACGTGGTCTCGGCGGTCTTCGCCTTCTACTACGCGATGCCGGCCCTCGGCCTCACCTGACGGGCGTCCCCGCCCCCTTTTCGTCCGTCCGGCCCGGTCCGTGTCCCCCACGGTCCGGGCCGCCGGCGTTCCCGGCCGCCGGTGGCCGTCGGCGGCCGGTCAGGCGCCCCGGGGGCCGTAGAAGCGGGCCGTCTCGTCGACCGAGGCCCGGAAGCGTTCGTCGAAGTCGTCCCGGGCGAGCGCCCGGACCACGTAGTCCTGGAGGGTCATCCCGCTGCGGGCGGCGTGGCGCCGGACCCGGTCGAGCAGTTCTCCGTCTATCCGCAGGCTGAGCACCGTCGATCCCATGCCGCCCAGACTCGCCCTCCAGCGCGCGCCCCCGCGTCACTTTTCGGCCTCGTCTCACTCGTACGGGTGACACGTACCACGCACGGCCAACCGGGTGGTATTTAGCCTGGGTAATGAGTTACGCTAAATACATGCCAGACCTCTCCCACGGCGACCCCGCTGACGCAGCCGCCGTGAACGCCTTGCGCTCGGCCGTCATGCGGCTGGGCCGACGCCTGAAGCACCAGCGCGTCGACGAATCGCTGAGCCCCACCGAGATGTCGGTGCTGGGCACCCTCGCCCGCTGCGGTTCCGCCACCCCCGGTGAGCTGGCCCGCAAGGAGCACGTACAGCCGCCGTCGATGACCCGCATCGTGGCGCTGCTGGAGGCCAAGGGACTGGTCCGGCTGGAGCCGCACCCCGACGACCGCCGGCAGAAGGTGGTCAGCCAGACCGAGACGGCCGAGGCCATGCTCGAGGAGTCCCGCCGCAAGCGGAACGCCTGGCTGGCTTCGCTCGCCGAGGGTCTGGATGAGGACGAGTGGGCGAAGCTGCGCGCTGCCGCTCCCGTGCTGGAGAAGCTCGCAGATCTGTAAGACGCACGAGGCACCAAGGAGGCGGACCTTTTGAGTTCGGGACCCGGAGCAGACTCCGCACCCGCACACAACCCCTACAACAAGCACCGC
Source organism: Streptomyces sp. NPDC039423 (assembly GCF_055598725.1). Lineage (NCBI taxonomy): Bacteria > Bacillati > Actinomycetota > Actinomycetes > Kitasatosporales > Streptomycetaceae > Streptomyces > Streptomyces sp. NPDC039423. The sequence continues at coordinate 373,097 of NZ_JBVKAH010000006.1, read as the reverse complement.
AAGCACGACAAGCTCAGCAAGCACGACAAGCGCGCCGAGCAGGCGGCCCCCCGGCGGCCGGAGACGTTCTCCTCCCTCAAGGTCCGCAACTACCGGCTCTTCTTCGCCGGCGCCATCGTCTCCAACACCGGTACCTGGATGGCCCGGATCGCCCAGGACTGGCTGGTGCTGAGCCTCACGGGCTCCGCCGCCGCCGTCGGCATCACCACGGCGCTGCAATTCCTGCCGATGCTGCTCTTCGGCCTGTACGGCGGTGTCATCGCCGACCGCTACCCCAAGCGGAACCTGCTGATGTTCAGCCAGGCCGCCCTCGGTCTGTGCGGTCTCGCACTCGCCGTCCTCACCCTGTCCGGGCATGTCCAGGTCTGGCACGTGTACCTGATCGCGTTCCTGCTCGGCATGGTCACGGTCGTCGACAACCCGGCCCGGCAGTCGTTCTACTCGGAGCTGGTCGGGCCCGCCGAGGTCCGCAACGCCGTCAGCCTGAACTCGGCCAACTTCCAGTCGGCGCGGCTGATCGGCCCCGCCGTCGCGGGTGCCCTGATCGCGTCGGTCGGCAGCGGCTACGCCTTCCTGGTCAACGGCCTGTCCTTCCTCGCCCCGCTCGCCTCCCTGCTGCTCATGCGCACCGCCGAGCTGCACCAGGTGGCCCGGGCACCGCGCGGCAAGGGGCAGCTCCGGGAAGGGCTGCGGTACGTGGCGGGCCGGCCGGAGCTGATCTGGCCGATCGCGCTGGTGGGCTTCGTCGGCACCTTCGGTTTCAACTTCCCGATCTGGCTGACCGCCTTCTCCGGCGACGTCTTCCACGCCGGGGCGGGCACCTACGGCTTCCTCAACACCCTGATGGCCGTCGGCTCCCTCGCCGGTGCGCTGCTCGCCGCCCGGCGCGGCACCTCCCGGCTGCGGCTGCTGGTCGGCGGGGCGGTCGCGTTCGGCGTCCTGGAGATCGCGGCCGCGCTCTCGCCGTCCTTCTGGCTCTTCGCGCTGCTGCTGGTCCCGATCGGCATGTTCGGCCTGACGGTGAACGTGACGGCCAACTCGTCGGTCCAGCTCGCCACCGACCCGGTGATGCGGGGCCGGGTGATGAGCCTCTACATGATGGTCTTCGTCGGCGGTACGCCGGTGGGCGCGCCCCTGCTGGGCTGGATCACCGACACCTACGGCGCCCGCGCCGGCTTCGCCACGGGCGGCGCCGTCTCGCTGGCCGCCGCCGTGGTGATCGGTCTGGTGCTGGCCCGGGTGGGCGGGCTGCGCGTGAAGGTCGAGATGCGCGGCCGTCACCCGCACGTGCGGTTCGTCCCGCGCGAGCAGCTCGCCACGGCTGCCTGAGCGCCACCGGCGCGATGGTAGGGGCCCCGCCCTCGGCGGGGCCCTTCGTCATACCCGCCGCTCCAGCACCTGCCCCGGCCAGTCACCGACGGTGAAGGTCTCGGTGGGCGTGAAGCCGTTGCGTACGTAGTAGTCCACGAGCCGCCCGCCGCTGCCGGCGAAGCAGTCGACCCGCAGCAGCGAGACGCCCTGCCGCCGGGTCTCCTCGACCGCGTGCGCCAGCAGCGCGCCGCCCACGCCCCGTCCGTGGAACCGGATGCCGGTGGCCAGGAAGCGCACGTACTGTTCCGGCTCACCGGCGGGGGCGACGTCGGGCCCGGGGTGGGGCGTCAGCGTCAGGGTTCCCGCCGGTACACCGCCGATCTCGGCGATCCACGGCGAGCCCTCCGTGACCGTCTCCCGCACCCGGCGCACGGCCCGGGGCTTCGACGACCAGGGCTCGGTGCCCCACTGGTCGGTGATCCCGCGCTCGTTGAGCCAGACGACGGCGCTGTCCAGCATGCCGAGTATCGCGGGGACGTCGTCCGCCGTGGCCTTCCTGATCTCCACAGTGTCCATCGGCCGAGGATACGGCGCGTGGATCATGCCAGACTCGCGGTATGAGGCTTTTCGCTGCCGTGCTGCCGAGTCCCGCGGCCGTCGACGAACTCGCCGCCGAGGTGGGCCGGTTGAGGGCGCTGCCCGGTGCCGGTGACCTCCGCTGGACGGGGCGGGACGGCTGGCACTTCACGCTGGCGTTCATGGGTGAGGTCGACGACGGGCTGGTGCCGGAGCTGAGCACCCGGCTCGCCCGTGCCGCGCACCGCACCGACCCGTTCGCGCTGCGGCTCCACGGGGGCGGGCGGTTCGGCCGGCGGGTGCTGTGGGCGGGCGCGGCGGGCGGGCTGGACGAGATGCGGCTGCTCGCCGAGCGCGCGGACGCGGCCGCCCGGCGCTCGGGCGTGCCCATGGAGGAGCACCGCCGCTACCAGGCCCATCTCACGGTGGCCCGGAGCCGTACGGACGCCGTCGACCTGCGCCCCTTCGTGGAGCGGCTCCGGGAGTTCGAGGGCGTCCGCTGGGACGTCGCGGAGCTGGCGCTGGTGCGCAGCAACCTGCCGGGCGGCGGCGCCGTGGGCCGGGGGCCCCGTTACGAGACGGTCGGGTCCTGGCCGCTCGGGCGGGCCAGCTAACCTCGAAGCGTGGACCCCAAGACCCGTAACCGCATCATGGCCGGTGTACTCGTGCTGATGTTCGTGATCGTCGCCGTGGCGGCCGCGCTCGGCTGAGCCCGGGGCGCGGCCGTCCGGTGTGACGCCCGTCACCAGGCGAAGGCCTCCGGGGACGGTCCCGGGCCGGGGAAGATCGCGTCCAGCTCGGACAGGACTTCGTCGGTGAGTTCCAGCTCCACCGCCCGCAGCGCGGAGTCGAGCTGTTCGGCGGTGCGCGGGCCGACGATCGGTCCCGTCACGCCGGGCCGGGTCAGCAGCCAGGCCAGGGCCACCTCGCCGGGCTCCAGCCCGTGCTTGTCGAGGAGGTCCTCGTACGCCTGGAGCTGGAGGCGCACGTCGGTGTCGGCGAGCGCGTCCGCCGAGCGGCCGCTGGTGCGGCGCCCGCCCTTGGCCTCCTTCTTGATCACGCCGCCGAGCAGTCCGCCGTGCAGCGGCGACCAGGGGATGACGCCCAGGCCGTAGTCCTGCGCGGCGGGGATGACCTCCATCTCGGCGCGGCGCTCGGACAGGTTGTAGAGGCACTGCTCGCTGACGAGCCCGACCATGCCGCGCCGGGCGGCGGCCTCGTTCGCCTGGGCGATCTTGTAGCCGGGGAAGTTGGACGACCCGGCGTAGAGGATCTTGCCCTGCTGGATCAGGACGTCGATGGCCTGCCAGATCTCGTCGAAGGGCGTGTGCCGGTCGATGTGGTGGAACTGGTAGAGGTCGATGTGGTCGGTGTTCAGCCGCTTGAGGCTGGCCTCGACGGCCCGCCGGATGTTCACGGCGGAGAGCTTGTCGTGGTTGGGCCAGACCTGCCCGTCGGTCGACATGTTGCCGTACACCTTGGTGGCGAGGACGACCTTGTCCCGGTCGCCGCCCCGGGCGAACCAGGAGCCGATGATCTCCTCCGTACGGCCCTTGTTCTCGCCCCAGCCGTAGACGTTGGCAGTGTCGAAGAAGTTGATGCCCGCGTCGATCGCGGCGTTCATGATGGCGTGACTGCCGGCCTCGTCGGTCTGGGGTCCGAAGTTCATCGTGCCGAGGACGAGTCGGCTGACCTTGAGTCCGGTGCGTCCGAGCTGCGTGTACTTCATGGATGTACAGCCAACGCCTTCGAGCGCCCTCGAAGCAAGGGGGCGCCGGGCGGGTCACGCCCCGCCCAGCCACCCCGCCGCGTCGAGCCGGAAGGCGTCGGCCGGGACGACCGCGCGCAGGGCGTCCTCCATGTCCCGGACGCGGTCGGACCCGAGGGTGCGCGCCCAGTCGGCCCGCAGCTCGTCGAAGATCGCGGCCGACCGGGCGAGCGCGTCCAGACCGTGCGGGGTGAGGCGGACGAGCTTGCGGCGGGCGTCGGCGGGGTCGTCGGCGCGCTCGGCGTACCCGAGGGCGACCAGCCGGTCGACGGTCTTGCCGGCCGCCTGCTTGGACACCCCGAGCCGCCGCCCGACCTCGCTGGCGGTCGCCCCGGCGACCCCGACGGCCTGCATGGCGTAGCCGTGGGCGGGCCGCAGGTCCGGGTGGCCCTGGGCGGCGAGTTCGGCGTGCAGGCGGTCGATCAGGGTGCGGAAGCCCGCGAAGAGGAGCAGCGGCAGCTCGTAACCCCGGCTCGACCCCTTGCCCGGATCGACAACCTGGTTTACCTTCTTATCGTCAACCATGTTGTCCATCTTAGGAGCGGCCGTGTTCGTCGACCACACCCTGGAGTCCGCCCCGCCCGCCTCCCGTCCCGTCATGGAGGCCGTCGCCCACCGCATGGGCGGCCACGTCCCGCCGGCCGTCGCCCGCATGGCGGCCTCGCCCGAGCTGCTGGAGGGGTTCATGACCCTCACGGCCATGTTCGACCGCACCTCGCTCGACCCGCTCGCCCGCGAGACGGTCGTCATGACGGTGGCCACCCGCAACGGCTGCCAGGTCTGCGTGGACCTCCACACCCGCAAGCTCCGCGCCCTGGGCGCCGACCCCGCCACGATCACCGCCCTCCGGGACGGCACCCCGCTCCCCGAGGAACGCCTCGACGCGGTGCGGCGGTTCGTCGAGGCCGTGTACGCCACGGCGGGCGAGGTCGCCGACGCGGACCTGGCCGCCTTCCTCGCCCACGGCTACACCGAACGCAACGCCCTGGAGGTGGTGATGGGCATCGGCACGTACACCATGTCCACCTTCGCCAATCGCCTCACGCGGGCGTAGCCGCCGCGTTGGCGGCCATGCGGCGCAGTACCTTCAGCGCGGCCACGTACTCGTCGTCGCCGATGCCGTCGTGGATCCGCGCCCGGACGTCCGTGACCAGCTCCTTGATACGGGCCTTGGCGGCGCGGCCCTCGTCGGTGAGGTGCAGGTGCCCGGCGCCGTCGGCGCGCAGCCAGCCCCGGTGGAGCAGGTGATCGACGGCACGGGAGGCGTCGTGGGGCGTGTCCGCGACATCGGCCAGCCCGGCCACGATCACCTCTCGGGTGACGTCGTCACCGGCGTCGACGCGGTTGAGCGTCCACCACATGGGCTGGGTGATGTCCACCCGGGCCATCGCGTCACGGATGTACTTGATGACCGCCTTGTGGGCGACGCCGCTCCAGTAGCCGATGGGCTGCGCGGCGAGCTCTTCGTCGGTGGCGGCGGGGTCGGCGGGGACGGGAACGGTCTTCGTGGTCGTCATGCGGTCGACCGTAGGACCTCGACCGCGCTTGAGGTCAACTCCCTTACGGGGCAGGTCGTTCCACGGTCGGAGACCGCCGTACGTCCAGGGGGCGACCCGGCTCGGGCCATGGGGGGACGCCCGGGGGCCGGTCCGCTGCCTAGCCTCGCCGTATGCATCGACTGCCTCGCGGCGCGGCCGCCGCCCTCCTCGGTCTGTCCCTCGCCCTGCTCGGTACGGGTGTCGCCCACGCGGCCCCGGCCGTTGGCCCCGTCGCCGCCTCCGACCCCTCCTCCGTGCGCCTCCACCTCCCGGCGCCCACCGGCCCGTACGCGGTGGGCCGCGACACGCTGCACCTCGTCGACACCGGCCGTCCCGACCCGTGGGTCCCGGAGGCCGGGCCGCGCGAGCTGATGGTGACGATGTACTACCCGGCCCGCCCCGGTGGCGGCCGCACCGCCAAGTACATGACCGAGCGCGAGGCCCAGGCGTTCCTGGAGGACCGGAAGCTGACCGACGCGGTGTCCGCCCGGACGCTCAGCGCCACCCGCACCAACGCCCGCACCGGCGCCGCCCCCGTACACGGGAAGTTCCCGCTCGTGGTGCTGTCGCCCGGGTTCTCCGTCAACCGCTGGACCCTGTCCGTCCTCGCCGAGGAGCTGGCCGCCCAGGGCTACGTCGTCGCCGCCGTCGACCACGCCTACGAGGCGGCCGGTGCCGCCTTCCCGGGCGGCCGTCTGCTCTCCTGCGTCGCCTGCGACAAGATCAAGCCGGGCGGGTACGGCGTGGTGCCCAAGGGCCGGGCCCAGGACACGTCCTTCCTGCTCGACCGGCTGCTCGCCGACAAGCGCCCCGCCTGGCGGCACGCCCGCATGATCGACCGCACGAAGATCGGCATGGCCGGCCACTCCATCGGCGGCGCCTCCGCCGCCACGACCATGGCGGGCGACCGGCGCGTGCGCGCGGGCGTCAACATGGACGGCTCCTTCATGGAGCCCGTACCCGCCGAGGGTCTGGGCGGCCGGCCCTTCCTGATGCTCGGCACCGGCGACGACGACCCCTCCTGGATCCGCGACTGGCCGCTCCTGGGCGGCTGGAAGCGCTGGATCAACGTCACGGGCTCGGAACACTTCACCTTCACGGACGTGCCCGTCCTCGCCGACCAGCTCGGCCTCCTGCCCCCGGAGGAGCCCCTGTCCGGCAAGCGGTCCCAGGAGATCACCCGCGCGTACGTGACCGCCTTCTTCGACCTGCACCTGAGGGGCGTGGACCGGAAGCTACTGGACGGCCCGACCGCCCAGCACCCGGAGGTGGTCTTCCACAAGGAAGGCTGACCAGGCGGAGGTGGAGAGGGTCAGGGCGGGGCGGGTCACGTCCTTGGAGTCACGGACGTGGACGGCGTGGGGGAGCAGGGCGACCTCGACGCAGTCGCCGCCCTGGCTGCCGCTGTAGCTGGACTTCGTCCAGGCGAAGGCGACCTCGACGCATGCGCCGCCCTGGTCGCCGCTGTAGCTGCTCTTGAACCAGTCGAGGACGCTGTTCATAGCTCGTGTGCCACCTGTTCGATGAGTTTGGCGGAGTCTTCGGGGGCCAGGGCCTGTGCCCGCAGAATGCCATACCGTGCGAACACGTCCCCCAAGTCCGGCTGTTCGCTCAAGAAGTAGCGTCCACCCTGCCCCTCGATGTAGGCCAACTGACGTTGCCGTTCCGCCGTGTCGAGCAGGGTAAACGGGCCATCGAGCCCGGCATGTGTCTCACGGTCGGCAGGCATTACCTGGATTTCGACGTTCCTACGCCGTCCGACGCTGAGCAGATGCTCCAGGTTCGCCTTGAGGACCGTAGGGCCGCCCAGGGGGCGGGTGAGCACGCTCTGCTCCAGCACGAAGCTGACGAGAGGGGTTGGCTTACGGGTGAAGAGCTGCTGTCGGGAGAGCCGGGCGGAAACCATGGCGTCGATCTCCTCATCGTCCAGTGCCGGACGGTGGGAGCCGAATACAGCGCGGGCGTACGGCTCGATCTGGAGCAAGCCGGGGATGACGTGGTTCTCGTACTTGTGGATGGCGGCCGCCCGGGCCTCCTCCTCCAAGTAGTCCTCGAACCACGCCGCCACTCCGCTCGCCTTCAGCTCCTGCGCCACCTCCAGCAGTGCACCTTGTGCACCCAGCAGCTGGTCCGCCACCTCCACGAAGTTGCCCCTCGGGCGGCGTTCACCGCGCTCGATCATGGCCACTTGGGACTTGGAGTATCCGGTCTCGCGGCCCAGGAGCTCCTGCGAGACCTTCGCCCGTTCGCGGTGGAAGCGCAGCAGCCGGCCGAACGCCTTCGCGGCGCCCGGGCTGCCGTTGTTCCCGATGTTCACGCCCGTCCTCCCCAGGTGCACAACGCGGCACAAACAGCTTGTGGCGCTGGTCACAGTAGATCCGGACCGGGAAGCTGGCCGCATGAATCCACGCGTTTCACTTGACAGGGTTCCGTCCTGGATCCCGGCCTCCGGGCATGCCCTCCGGCATGCGGGCATCCACTTCGACGCCGTGCGCGTCCGGGGGATGCTCGGCGAGGAAGTGGCCTACCGGCTCATGGAGTTCACGGACTTCCAGGCCGGGCCGATCGTCCGGGAGCTGACCGGGGAGCGGAATCTGTACTTCCTGCTGCCGCCCCAGACGGCGGCGGCGTACGCCTGGCCTGCGGGGGCGCGGGCGTTGAGCCGGAGCGGGCGGAGCGCCGCGTTCGTGGGGATCCCGGCGCTGGAGGGGCTGACGTGGCCGCTGGACTGGAGGTCGCGGCCCACGGACGAAGTGCCTTTCGTGGAACCGGACTTGTTGCGCGAAACGGTCGAACATGCTGTACGGTAATCGCGCCAACACGCTCCGTGTGCAGACATGGAGCGGTCCCCGGGGGTGCGCCAACACCGACCGAGGACCTTCACCACTAGTGGAGCTAGAGGTCCACCAGAAATGCTTCGGCATGCTATCGCGCCCGAGCGGCGCTTCACCAAGGTCTCGCACGAGCTCGTACGGCATCGCCGTCTCGGCAGCGACGCCAAGTTGCTGGTCATCTATGTGCAGGGGCTTCCCGAACCCGAGGCCGCCAAGCCGCTCGGTGAGCACGCGGAGAGCCTGGGCATGAAGCCCCGGGCGTTCCAGCGGGCCAAGGAGGAGCTGCTGGCGAGCGGGTTCTTCCACCACTGGCGCCGGCAGGGCGGGCGCGGTCAGTGGATCACCGATCAGTTGCTGTCCAACGTCACCCTGACGGGGGAGGAGGCGAGCCGGCTGCGGGACGGGGTGGCGCCCGAACCCTCCAGCCCGCCGCCACAGTCTTCGCCACCTCCGCCACCTCCGCCCGCTCCGAGGGTCCCGGAACCGACGGTCGGTGCACCGGGGTCCCCGGTGGTCGCCGGTTCTCCTCCGGTAGAAGAAGACCGGGAGAAGAACACTCCCCACCCCCCACCCGAAGAACCGGCCGCTGCGGCCGATTGCGCCGAAGTCGTCGCCGCCGAGGGCGTGTTGCTCTCGCTGCGGCACGAGCACCGGGAGCTGTGGCTGGGCGTGCGGGAGGCCCGGGGCCTGGCGGATGCGGCGGCCGAGTGGCTGCGGCGCGGCTTCTCGACGACCGAGCTGCGGCGGGCGTTGACGACCGGGTTGCCGCCCGGCGGGGTGCGTTCCGCCGTGGGCTTCCTACGGCACCGGCTGGTGGAGAAGCTGCCCGTACCGCTGGAGCCGAGGCCCGCCGTGCGGGGGCTGGTCGTCTGCGAGGGGCCGGGTGACGAGCACGTCTTCCGGCCGGTCGGGGACGAGACGCGGTGCGGGCCGTGCCGGCGGGACGCCGCCGCGTCGATGGCACCGCCGCGCCGGGAGGCGGTCGGCTGGCGGGCACGCCTGAGCCCCGGGCCGTGAGACCCGGGGCTCGGCCGGTGCGGGCTGTGATCAGGCGCCCGTCACCCGGCGGCGACGCATCAGGACCGCGCCGTGCCCGAGGGCTCCGACCGCGCCGATCGAGGCCAGCGCGGGAGCCCGGGCCTCCGGGCTCACGACGGGGATGCCGCGCGAGACGGTGACGTCGCTGGTGCAGCCCGGGTCCTCGGCGCCCTCACCGCAGTTGGAGTCCGCGGTGGAGGTGACGCTGTTGGACAGGGTGGCGGTGTCGCCGTCCGGTTCACCAGCGGTGACGGAGTAGGTCACCTCCGCCTCCTCGCCCGGTTCGAGTTCCCCGGCCCAGGACAGGGTGGAGGTCTCCTCGTCGAAGGAGACCGAACCCGTGGACGCGGTGGCGTCACCGTTGTACTCGGCGCCGCGCAGGGCCGAGAGGTCGTCGGTGAAGGAGGCCTCGTTGTTCGGGGCGTTGCCGTCGTTCCTGACCGTGACGGTGTAGGTGATCCTGTCGCCGGGCTGGACGGCCCGGTTGTCGGCCGACTTGGTCAGCGTGAGGTCCTTCGACAGGTCCGACGAGGTGTCGCAGCTCGCCAGGTCCACCAGCTTGCCGTCGTTGGCGGTGTTGCCCCGGTGGTTCTCCGAGGCGAACGCGTTGCCGACGAACTCGGACGAAGCCGTTGCGGGGGGTCGGCCAGGTCGTCCGGCTGGTCAACATCGAGCGGAGGAAGGCGGGTTGCCCGCCGCTCAAGGTCCACCGGAAGCTGGCGCGCGCGGCGCGCGGCCACAGCGTCGACATGGCGGGGCGCAACCGGCTCTCCCACCGCGGCTCGGGCGGCTCCACGCTCGTGGGCCGCATCAACCGCACCGGTCACGCGTGGGGCATGGCCGGGGAGAACGTGGCCCGGGGCTATCCGGACGCGGCGGCCGTCCTGCGGGGCTGGATGGACAGCCCCGGCCATCGGGCCAACATCGGTGTTCGCCGCTCCTAGGTGACCCTAGGTGACCGGCCCGGAGGCGGCGGCCGGCGCGGTGTACGGGCCGCCCAGGCCCCACGCCTGGTGCATCGCCGTCGCGAAGGCGGCCGCGAGCTTGTGCTCACCGGACGGGCCCGGGTGGGTGCCGTCGTAGGTGTCGGTGGCGATGTCGTACGACTCCGGCACCGAGGCCAGCAGCAGCGGGGAGCCCGGCTCGTCGAGGTCGGCCACGGCCTTGCCGAGCAGCTCGTTGAAGCGGGCGCACTCGGCGGCGAAGGGGGCGTCGTACCCGGCGCGCACGTTGGGGATCACGGGGAGCAGGACGGCCCGGACGCGCGGGTTCGCGGCGCGGGCGGCGGCGACGAAGGCGTGGACGTTCTCGGACGTCTGGTCGCTGTTGGTGTAGAAGCCGAGGTCTATCAGGCCCAGGGACACCAGGAGCACGTCCGCTTCCGCCGCCGTGACGGCCCCGCCGATCAGGGGCGCCATGTGCAGCCAGCCCTCACCCCAGCCGGCCAGGTGCCGGCGGGCGCGGGCGGGGAAGCCGGGGTCGGCGTAGGCGTGTGAGACGGGGGCGTCGGCGGACGCCTCGTACAGCCCGTCGCGCGGGCCGACGATCGCGTACCGGCCGGGGAGGGTGGCGTCCAGGTGCTGCCACATCCGGTAGCGCCAGGTGAAGTCGCCGGCGCGTCCGATGGTCATGGAGTCGCCGACGAACATGAAACGCATGGGGGCCATCATGGCCGACCCCGGCCGGGGAGTGCGATGTGACCATGGACACTGGGAGCATGCGTTCGTTGCGTACGACCCTGGGGGCGGCCTTCGCCGCGGTGGTGCTGGCGGCCGGTCCGGCGGTGGCCGGCGAGGAGGACGGCGGGTTCACCGTCGAGGACGCCCGGATCACCGAGTCCAGCGGCCTCGCCGCCAGCCGTGCCCACCCGGGGGTCTACTGGACGCACAACGACCAGGACGGGCCACGGGTGTTCGCCGTGGACTCCAGGACGGGCAAGACCGTCGCCACCGTCACCCTGCGGGGCATCGGCACGCCCCGGGACATGGAGGCGATCTCCGTCGGAGCCGACGGGGCGGTGTACGTCGGTGACATCGGCGACAACCTCGACGGCTCCTGGGACCACGTCTGGATCTACCGCTTCCCCGAGCCGAAGGAGCTGCGCGACCAGGCCGTGGACGCCACGCAGTACACGGTGCGGTACGCCGACGGGCCCCGGAACGCCGAGGCGCTGATGGTGCACCCCGTCACGGGGCGCGTCTACATCGCGTCCAAGAAGGAGGACGGGGGCGGTCTGTACGAGGGCCCCGCGCGGTTGTCGGCGGACGGGGCGAACGTGTTCCGGCGGATCGGCGAGGTGCCGTGGGTCACCGACGGGGCGTTCTCGCCGGACGGCCGGGAGCTGGTGCTGCGCGGGTACTTCAGCGCCCGGGCGTACGCGTGGGAGGACGGGCGGCTCGGGGCCGAGAAGCGGCTGAGCGCGCCGATCATGCGGCAGTCGGAGTCGGTGACGTACACGGCGGACGGTTCGGCGCTGATGTACGGCTCGGAGGGCTCGGGCAGCCGGGTGGAGCGGGTGCCGCTGGAGGACGGCCCCCGGCCCGCCCCCGGCGGCAGCAGCTCCCCCGCCCCGGACGGAACGCCGGCCCCCGGGAAGCCCGCCGCCGGCGACGGCACCGGCACCACCACGATGGGCGCCCTCGTCCTGGCCGGCGCGGCCGGGCTGGTCCTCCTGTGGCACCGGGCGCGGCGGCGGAGCGCCGGCTAGGGGAGTGTCCGTACAGCATCGGCCGCCGCAAGGGCACCGCCAACACTCTGGCCGCGCTGAAGCCGGTCCGTGCCGCCCGGCCCGACAGCGTCCCGATCCACATCGTGGCCTTGCACCGCCACCTGCGCCGGCGCCCGCTGCCCGACGCGGCCTGACCAGGAGCCGGGCCGACATCCCGGCACATCGTCAAACGACCCGCTGCATCGCCTTCCGGTGCCGTTCCGCCATCGCGGCCCCGGACTCGCGGCGGGCCATCCTGCGCAGGACGGATGGTGCGAGGAGCAGCCCGGCGACTGCCCAGACGCCCAGAACGCCCGCCGTCTCCAGGTGCCGCCAGGATTCGCCGATCTCGGCGGCGACCGCATCGGCCGGCAGCAGCGCCGAGCGGAGACCGAGGCCGAGCCAGTACACGGGGAAGATCTGCCCGACGGTCCGGAGCCACTCGGGCAGCTCGGACAGGGGGAAGTAGATCCCGGAGATCACGACGAGTCCCATCACCGGGAGCATCAGCAGGCCGACGGTGCGCGGACTGCTGACCAGTGAGCCGATGACGGCGCCGATCGGCAGGGTCGCCAGGAGACCCAGCGGCGTCACCCACACCAGCGTCAGCAGCGCTCCGCCGCCCTGCCGGGCCACCCCGTCCACCAGGAACACGCCGACGGCGAAGGGGAGCGCCATGGAGACGAGAGCCGTGCCCGACACCATGATGATCTTTCCGACCAGGTGGCCGACCATGCCGTGCGGCACCGCCTTGGCCCGCAGGAGCGTGCCGTCCTCGCGCTCGGTCGCGAGTAGCTGTGCCGTGGTCATCATCCCGGTGAACGCGAGCGTCATGCCCAGCATGCTCGGCAGCATGAACGCGCCGGTCGAGATGCCGGCGCCCTTCAGCGGGTCGTCCTTGAGCAGGAACAGCGGCACGAGGAGCAGGACCGTCCAGAGTACGTAGCCGAACACGTCCTGGCCGGTGGTGAAGGTCTGCCGGAGTTCCGTCCAGCCGCGCCGCACTCCTACTCCCGCCGCGTACCACACCGGACTCATCGCGATCCCTCCCCGAAAGCGTGCACCGTCCGCTCATCGGGAACGTTCCCCGCCTCGAGCTCCCGCACCATCGTCAAGTAGGTGTCCTCCAGGCTCGCCCGGCGCACCTCCAGCCCGCCGATCGCCTCGCCGTGCTCCTCGAACAGCCGACGGACGAACCGGGTGGGCTCGGCCGTCGCCTCCTCGAAGTGCCGCCCGGCCCGCGTCCAGCGCACAGTGGCCTCGGCCGATGCCTGCCGCGACAGCTCCTCGGCCGAGCCATCGGCCACGATCCGGCCGCCGGCCAGAATCAGGATCCGGTCGGCGAGCCTCTCCGCCTCGGCAAGGTCGTGCGTGGTCAGCAGAACAGTGGTGTTCTCGTCCGCCAGCCCGCGTACCAGGCCGTGGAACTCGTTCCTCGCCTCCGGGTCCAGACCCGCCGTCGGCTCGTCCAAAAACAACACCTCAGGCCTGCCTACGATGCCGACGGCCACGTCGAAGCGCCTGCGCTGCCCGCCGGACAGAGTCCCGACCCGCTTGTCCGCCTGCTCGGTCAGACCCACTGCGGCGAGGAGCTCGTCAACGTCCCACGGCCGCCGCACGAGGGCCGTGGAGTACGGCGCGTAGTACGAGCCGAGATGGGCCAGCAGTTCCCGCACCCGCCACTTGCCGTGGTCACGCCAGGACTGCAACACGATGCCCAGGCGCGCACGCCACCGCTCGTCCCCGCCGGCCGGATCAGTGCCGAGGACGGTCACGTCACCGGCAGAGCGCATCCGGAAGCCTTCCAAGACCTCGATCGTGGTCGTCTTGCCCGCGCCGTTCGGGCCGAGCAGCAGGACGACTTCGCCTCGCCGGGCCGTGAATCCGACACCCTTCAACACGTCCTGACTGCGGTAGCGCATCCGCAGATCCCGTACGGCGATGACCGTGTCGCTCTCCGGCGGTGGGCTGCTCCCTACCCCGGATGAGGCGTGAGCGGTCGTCATCGGTGTTCCCCCGTCCGTATCGTGGTCCGTTCTCTGGGAGAAGGGGCCGGAGGCCGTGCCGACGTCCGTGGTCATGGGACGTGTGTATGGCTGCGGCGGACGTTGCCGCCTGGCAGCAGCCGTTCGGGCCCTCCCCGGACGAACACATTACCGAACGGATCAGGTATCTGATCTTGTCGATCGCTGCGCCGAGCCGCCGGACCGACGATCCGGTGACCGGGAAGTCCCTCCCTAGGGCCTGTCGTCCGGACGGCCCTCCGCCCGGCGGGCCACCCGTGCTTCGAGGCCGTCCAGCAGGGTGCGCAGGCCGAAGGCGAAGTGGTCGAAGTCGGGGGAGAAGGCGTCCCGGGAGAGCGCGGCCATCACGGGGTAGTCGCCGGTGCGCATGGCGCGGTCGAGGAAGGGTTCCTGGCGCGTCCAGAACTCCTCGTCGCTGACGCCGGTCTCCTTGGCCGCCTCGACCGTCTCGGCCTCCATGCGCGCGATGCCGGTGACGAAGCTCTGGACGGCGATGATCAGGGAGATGAGCTCCGGGTCGGAGAGGCCGGTGCCCCGCAGTCCGGTTAGGGCGAGTTCGAGGCCGCGCAGGGTGCTGGGGCCCAGGACGCTGCGGGCCTGGTTGACCTTGAGCAGCCATGGGTGGCGGCGGTAGAGGCCGAGTTCGGCGTGGGCCAGGGCGTCCACGGCGGCGCGCCAGTCGCAGGGCTCGGGCGGCTGGGAGTCGAGCATCAGGCCGCGGACGCGGTCGAGCATCAGGTCGAGCAGCTCCGCCTTGCCGGGGACGTACCGGTACAGCGACATGGTGCCGACGCCGAGGTCGGCCGAGAGGCGCCGCATGGACACCGCGTCCAGGCCCTCGGCGTCGGCGACCTCGACGGCGGTGGTGACGATCCGGTCGAGGGTGAGGCCGCGCCGGGGTCCCCGGGTGGCGGGTTCGCCCGTGCCCCAGAGCAGCTCCAGGCTGCGGACGACATCGCCGCTGCCGCTGGTCGCCGTCGCCGCCGCGGGCTTGCTGTCGCTGGTCATGGCGTCAGCGTAAATCACTGGACAGAAACTGGGTACGCCGTACGCTATGTTGGGTACGGTGTACTCAGTTCTTGGACGGGGAGGGCGCATGGACGACTGGGCGGTACGGGCCGAGGGCCTGGAGAAGCGGTACGGGGACAAGCGCGCGCTGGACGGGTTCGACCTGGCCGTGCGCACCGGCACGGTGCACGGTCTGCTGGGACCCAACGGGGCGGGCAAGACCACCGCCGTGCGGGTGCTGGCGACGCTGCGCCGCTTCGACGGCGGCCGCGCCGAGGTGGCCGGGGTCGACGTGGCGCGCGACCCGCGCAAGGTGCGGTCGCTGATCGGGCTCACCGGCCAGTACGCGGCGGTGGACGAGATCCTGACGGGCCGGCAGAACCTGGAGATGTTCGGCCGGCTGTTCCACCTGGGCGGGCGCCGGGCCCGCGCCCGCGCCGCCGAGCTGCTGGAGCGGTTCGACCTGACGGAGGCGGCGGACAAGGGCGTCGAGGGGTACAGCGGCGGGATGCGCCGCCGTCTGGACCTGGCCGCCTCGATGATCCTGGCGCCCCGCGTGCTGTTCCTGGACGAGCCGACGACCGGTCTCGACCCGCGCGGCCGGGGCGAGGTCTGGGACGCGGTGCGGGCCCTGGTGGCGGGCGGGACCAGCGTGCTGCTGACCACCCAGTACCTGGAGGAGGCCGACCGGCTCGCCTCCCGGGTCACGGTCATCGACCGGGGCCGGGCCATCGCCGACGACACCCCCGAGGCGCTGAAGGACCGGGTGGGCGGCGACCGCATCGAGGTCGTCGCCCTGGAGGCGGCCGACCTGCCGCGGGTGGCCCGGACCGTGGCGCGGGTGTGCCTGGGCGAGCCGCGCGTGGACGAGGCCGGGCGCCGCGTCCACGCGCCCGTCACCGACCGGGTGAAGGCACTGACCGAGGTCGTCAGGTCCCTCCAGGACGAGGGCGTCCACGTCGAGGACATCGGGCTGCGCAGGCCCAGCCTGGACGACGTGTTCCTGCGCCTGACCGGTCACGCGACCGAGGAGAAGAAGGCGGAGGTGGCCGCGTGAGCACGACCATGGAACCCCTCGCGGGGCGCGGACGGGCCTACTGGGCCGTGGCGGACTGCTGGAACGTGGTCCGCCGCCATCTGACCACCTACCGGCGCAAGCCGGTCTACATCGCCTGGCAGCTCGGCTTCCCGATCCTGTCGGTGCTGCTCTACGGGTACGTCTTCAGCGGTGCGATGAAGCCGCCGGGCGGCGGCGGGGCGTCGGACTACCGCGACTTCCTGATGCCCGGGATGTTCGTGATGACGATGGCCTTCGGATTCATCAACACCGCGACGACGGTGGTCACCGACGCCAACAAGGGCGTCATCGACCGGTTCCGCTCCATGCCCATGGCCCCCTCCGCGGTGGTCACCGGGCGGGGCGTCACCGACGCGATCATCGCCTGCGCCGAGCTGACCATCCTGGCGACGACGGCGTTCGCGATGGGCTGGCGCTCGGACGGCGGCCCGGCCGCCACGGCGGGCGCCTTCGCGCTGCTGCTCCTGCTGCGCTACTGCCTCACCTGGGTGGGGATCTGGCTGGGGCTGCTGGTCCCGAACCCGGAGGCGGCGGGCGGGCTGTTCGCGGTCGCCTTCCCGCTCACCATGATCTCCAGCGTCTTCGTGCCGCCGGGCACGATGCCGGGCTGGCTGGGCACGATCGCCGCCTGGAACCCGATCTCCTCCACGGCCGCGGCGACCCGGGAGCTGTTCGGCAACCCCGGCGCGGGCGGCGGGAGCTGGGTGGAGCAGCACGCGCCGCTGATGGCGGTGGTGTGGCCGGTGGTGATCACGGCGGTGTTCCTGCCGCTCGCGGTGCGGCGCTTCCGGCGGCTGAGCCGGTAGCCGGGAGGGACGGGGGTGGGCCCGCGGAGGGGGCGCGGGCCCACCCGGTCCTCGGGGGAGCGCCTACTTGGGCGGGCACTCCTTCCACGCCAGCCGGTAGACGGTCTTGATCTCACCGTCGGTGGAGTCCATGGCGATGAAGCTGTTGGTCTTCGTCGGGTCGGAGGTGCCCGCGCTGACCCGCAGCTCGGTGTTGATGTTGAAGTTGCGCTTGACCCCGCAGGGCGCCCAGACGAGCTGGCCCCAGTCGGTCTGGTCGGTGGCCTGCCAGTTGTCGTTGTACGGGCCCCGGTAGGGGTGGCTCTTCTGGGCGGTGTCGGGCGAGCCCTGGAAGTAGTAGGACGCCCTCTGGACGGCGGTGGCGCCGGCCTCCAGCTTGGCGTAGCCGCGGTAGTCGGCGCCGGCGACGGCGTAGGTGAAGCCGCCGGGGACGTGGACGATCAGGTTGAGCTGACAGTTCTTGCGGAAGTCGGTCGGCTCCGCGCCCACGCCCACCTGGGCGAGGTAGTCGCTGTAGGTCACGGTGAAGGCCGTGTTGTCCGGGGCCACGGCGACGGCGGCCGTGCCCTGGCGGCAGCCCGATCCGTTGACGGTGGCGACCTCGATCACGATCTTGTCGGGCGGGGCGACGATGCCCGCCGACGCGGGGGACGGGGTGAGGACGGTCGCCGCGAGGGCCGTGGTGGCGGCCGTGCCGGCGAAGAGGGTCCGGGATCTTCTGGACATGGGGCTCCGATCGGTTGCCGGTCGAAGTGGGGGGTCCAACCGTGGATGGCACAGATGGCACAGATGGCACAGATGGCACAGATGGCACAGATGGCACAGATGGCGCGGGTAGCGCGGATGGCGCATGCATGTCACACACTCTGCGTGTGGTGCTGCCGGAGTGCTTGGGATGGTAGGGACACCGGACGAGCCCCGATAGAGCGGTTATCGGCCGCATGCGGAAGGGCCCCCACCCATCGGGCGGGGGCCCTTTCGTCACACGGTCGTGCCGTCGGCTACAGCTTCTCGATCACGTAGTCGACGCACGCCGTCAGCGCCTCGACGTCCGACGGCTCGACCGCCGGGAACATCGCGATCCGAAGCTGGTTGCGGCCCAGCTTGCGGTACGGCTCGGTGTCGACGATGCCGTTGGCGCGCAGCACCTTGGCGACCGCCGCCGCGTCGACCTCGTCGGAGAAGTCGATGGTGCCGATGACCTGCGAGCGCTTCGCCGGGTCGGCGACGAACGGCGAGGCGTACTTGGACTCCTCCGCCCAGCCGTACAGCGTCCGCGCGGAGGTCGCCGTGCGGCGCACCGACCAGTCCAGACCGCCCTGGCCGTTGATCCACTTGAGCTGCTCGTTGAGCAGGAACAGCGTGGACAGCGCCGGGGTGTTGTACGTCTGGTTCTTCAGCGAGTTGTCGATGGCGGTCGGCAGCGAGAAGAACTCCGGGACGTGGCGGCCCGAGGCGTGGACGCGCCGGGCGCGCTCCAGGGCGGCGGGCGAGAACACACCGATCCACAGGCCGCCCTCGGAGGCGAAGGACTTCTGCGGCGCGAAGTAGTAGACGTCCGACTGGGTGATGTCGACCGGCAGGCCGCCCGCGCCCGAGGTCGCGTCCACCAGCACCAGCGCGCCCTCGTCGGCGCCCTCGACGCGCTCGACCGGCGCGGCGACACCGGTGGACGTCTCGTTGTGGGTGAACGCGTACACGTCCACGCCCGCCTCCGCCCGCGGCTCCGGGTGCGTGCCCGGCTCCGAGGAGATGACGGTCGGCTCGGCCAGCCACGGAGCCAGCTTCGCGGCCTTGGCGAACTTGGAGGAGAACTCGCCGAAGGTCAGGTGCTGCGACTTGTTCTCGATCAGACCGTGGGTCGCGATGTCCCAGAAGGCGGTGGAGCCGCCGTTGCCGAGGATCACCTCGTACCCCTCGGGCAGGGAGAACAGGTCACGCACGCCCGAGCGGACCTCGCCGACCAGGTTCTTGACCGGGGCCTGGCGGTGGGAGGTACCGAGGAGGGAGGTGCCGGTGGCGGCCAGGGCCTCCAGCGCCTCCGTACGCACCTTGGAGGGGCCCGCGCCGAAACGGCCGTCGGCGGGCTTGATGTCGGTGGGAATCTGGATCTCAGCCACGCCTCGGAGCCTAGCCGGTGACGGACACGGCGCGAGCGCCGTGTCCGTCCGGTGAGACGAGCGGATGAGACGCGCAGCGCCTCCCCGGCGGGCGTCAGCCGAGGCGGACCGGCAGCTCGAAGAGATCGTTCTGGGTGACGACCGGCTTGTGGCGCAGCTCCGTGACCGGCACCGCCAGGGTGAGACGGGGGAAGCGCTCGTACAGGGCGGGCAGGGCGATCCCCGCCTCCAGCCGGGACAGCGCCGCGCCCGGGCACACATGCGGCCCGTGGCCGAAGGAGATGTGCCGGTTGGGCGAGCGGGTGACGTCGAAGACGCCGGCCGTCGGACCGTGCTGCTCCTCGTCACGGCCGATCGCCCCGTACGACACGATCAGCGCGTCCCCGCGCGGCAGGACCCGGTCGCCGACGGCGACGTCCTCGGTGGCGAACCGGATCAGGACGTGCGACGTGGGGGTGGAGTACCGCAGTGTCTCCTCGACCACCGCGTCCCAGCCGACCTCACCGGAACGGACCAGAGCGAGCTGGTCGGGATGGGCCGACAGGTTGACGACCGCGTTGACGATCAGCGAGATCGTCGTCTCGTGGCCCGCCGCCACCATGAGCTGGAGGGTGGAGACGATCTCCGCGTCCGTGAGGTGGTCGCCGTCCTCGGACGCGGCGATCAGCGCGCTCGTCAGGTCGTCGCCCGGCTCCGCCCGGCGGGCCGCCACCACCTTCGCCATCATCCCCGCCAGCTCCCCGAGGGTCGCCACGACCTCCCCGGGCGGCGTCTGGGTGGAGAAGAACCGGTCGAACAGCACCTTCAGCCGGGGGTGGTCCGCCGCGGCGATGCCCATCAGGTCGCTGATCACGTACATGGGCAGCGGATAGGCGAAGGCGGCCTTCAGGTCGACCGTCTCCGCCGGCCCGTACGCGGCCAGCCCGTCCAGCAGCCCCCGGGTCAGCTCGGTGATCCGCCCCCGCATCCGCTCCACCCGGCGCGGGGTGAGCGCCTGGGCGACCAGCGCCCGCATCCGGCGGTGGTCCTCGCCGTCCACCGTCAGCATCGAGCGGCCCGGGTTGGCCAGCCCGATCAGCGGCCAGTCCGCCGGTATCTCGCCCCGCCGCCAGGCACCCCACACCTCGATGTCCTTGACCAGCCGCTTGTCGGTGAGCAGCGCCCGCGCCTCCGCGTGGCGCGTGACCGCCCACACCGGGACCCCGCCCGGCAGGACGACCCGGGCGAGCGGCCCGGCCGCGCGCAGCGCCGCGCTCTCGCCGTCGAGGTCGGTGACGAACGGGTCGAGGGGGATGGGTTCGGCCGCTCCGGCCGGTACGGCCGCTTCGGTCACGGGGATCACGGAGTGCCTCCGAGGGCGGGGGTCGGGGTGAAGGTCACGGGCAGGTCGGTCATGCCCCGCAGCCAGGGCGAGGGACGCCGGGTCAGCGCGTCGGCGCCGGTCGCCAGGTCCAGGTCGGGCAGCCGGTCCAGCAGCACCTCGATCCCGGTACGGGCGATGACCTCGGCCATCTCCTGGGCGGGGAACGGGCAGCGGTGCTCGCCGTGCCCGAAGGAGAAGTGGGCGCTGTTGCCGCCGGTGAGCGCCGCGTTGTCGATGTGGACCTGCGGGTCGGCGTTGGCGGCGGCCAGGCCCAGCAGGACGAGGTCACCGGCCTTCACGTGCCGCCCGCCCAGGTGCGTGTCGCGCGACGCCCACCGGCCGGCCACGTTCTGCGTCGGGGTGTCGGCCCACAGCACCTCGTTCATCGCCTCGGCGACGCTGTGCCGGCCCCCCGACAGGGAGGCGGCGAACCGGTCGTCGGTCAGCATCAGCCGCAGCGAGTTGCCGATCCAGTCGGCCGTCGGCTGGTGCCCGGCCGCCATCATCACCATCAGGTCCTGGGCGATCTCCTCCACCGAGAACCCGGACGGGTCGGCCAGCATGCGGGACACCACGTCCTCGCCCGGCTCGGCGGCCTTGGCGGCGAGCAGGGCGGACATCGACTCCGCCAGGTGCCGCTGGCCCTCCAGCGCCCGCTCCCGGCCGTCGATCATGTCGTTGAGCGCGGTCACCAGCCCCGGGCCCTGCTCGTCGGGGACGCCGTAGACCTTCACCAGCACGCGGACCGGCAGCAGCATGGCGTACTGGGCGATCAGCTCCGCCCGCCCGGTGCCGCAGAACGTGTCGACGAGCCCGTCCGCGTACTCCTCGGCGTACCGGCGCAGACTGAAGGGGTCGACCGATTCCAGCGCGGTCGCGATCATCCCCGCCCGCTGCCGGTGGCGCTCGCCGGTGGTGTAGAGGATCGAGGGCTGCTTGCGCCCGATCATCGGCAGCAGCGGCCAGTCGGCGGGGATGCGGTCCCACTGGTTCCACAGCTCGGAGTCGCGGCTGAACAGCACCGGGTCGCTGGTCACCTGGTGCAGCTCGCGGTAGTCGAGCACCAGCCAGGCCGGGACGTCCCCGTCGAGGAGGACCGGCGCGACGGCTCCGTGCTCGCGCCTCATCTCCCGGTACAACCGGGCGGGTTCGGTCTGGAACCGGGGCCCGGACAGGGGCACGGGGGCGGTCATGTTCTGGTCTCCCGGAGGGCGTGCAGACGCTGGAGGTGCGTGACGAGGGTGATCAGTACGTACTTGCTCGACGAGCGGTCGCGGGCGTCGCACTCCACCAGCGGTACGTGGTCGGGCAGGTCGAGCGCCTCGCGGACCTCCCGCTCGGTGTGGGCCGGGCCGCCGAAGTCGTTGCAGGCGACGATGAACGGCATGCCGTGGTGCTCCAGGCGGTCGATCGCGTACCAGGAGTCGGCCAGGCGGCGGGTGTCGACCAGGACGACCGCGCCCAGGGTGCCGGCGAACAACCGGTCCCACAGGAACCAGAAGCGCTCCTGGCCGGGCGCGCCGAACAGGTACAGCACGTTGTGCGCGTCCAGGGTGATGCGGCCGAAGTCGAAGGCCACGGTGGTGGACGTCTTGGAGTGGACCTGGGCCACGTCGTCGACGTCCTCGCCCGCGCGGGTCATCGTCTCCTCGGTGTTGAGGGGACGGATCTCGCTGACCGAGCGCACGAGGGTGGTCTTGCCGACACCGAAACCCCCGACGATGACGATCTTGAGACCGTTGTCGGCGGTGCTGGTGAGGGGTGTCCGTTCAGAGGTTGCGGAGTCCAACGAGCACCTGCTCCAGGATGTCGGGGTCGGGAAGGCTGTGCGCGGAGGTGCGCGGGTGACGGGCGCTGATCCGGCCCGTGTCCAGCAGGTCGGAGAGCAGGATGCGCACGATGCCGACCGGCAGGCCCAGTTCGGCCGCCACCTCCACCACGGCGGTGGGGCGGTGGCACAGACGCAGGATCGCCGCGTGCTCGGACTGCATGCCGGGCGCCGGCTCCGACTCCGCCACCACCAGGGTCACCAGGTCGAACGGCGCGTCCGGGGCGGAACGGGTGCGGCCGCCGGTGAGGGTGTACAGCCGGTCCGGGGACTCGTCCCTGTGGCTCCCCGGGGTCACGGGGTGCGGGGCTCGGCGTGCAGGTGCTCACCGAGCTGCTCGACGAGTTCGCTCATGTTGTGGCCGATCAGGCCGACGTCGGAGTCCTCGGCGGCCACGACCGCGAGGTGCGCGCCCTCCCCGGCCTCGACGATCAGCAGCACTCCACCGTAGAACTCGGCCATCGCGGACCGTACGCCGCCGGTGCCGTCGCCGAACTCCATGGACGCCCCGTGGGACAGGCTCTGGATGCCGGCGGCGATGGCGGCGAGCTGGTCGGCCTGGTCGACGGAGAGCTCCGGCGTACGGCACAGCTTGAGGCCGTCCCGGGACAGCACGAGGGCGTGGCGGGCTCCCGGCGTGCGCTGGAGCAGGTTCTCCAGCAGCCAGTTGAGCTTCTCGTCGGTGGTGGTGCCGGTGGTCATCGGGGGGTGCCTTCCGTGGTGGTGCGTACCGCTTGGCGGAAGCTGCTGAAACGGGCGGCCGACCGGGTCCGCGAGGCGGGGTCGGGGGGCGTGGTGGGCTCGGGGAGGGTGCCGTCGGTGAGGGTGCCGTCCGGGTGCGCGGCGGCCAGGGTCCGGCCGCGGCGGCGCTTGGGGAGGCCGCCGGGCGTCAGCGCGGTGCCGGGGCCGGGTTCGGTGCCGGCCGGCTGCGGCGGCTCGGGCGTGGCGAAGGGGGAGGAGGGCCGGTCGTGGACCTCCCGGGGCTCGCGGTCCGCCGGTACGGGCGGGAGGGCGCGGGCGGGCGC
Organism: Streptomyces sp. NPDC039423; assembly: GCF_055598725.1. NCBI lineage: Bacteria > Bacillati > Actinomycetota > Actinomycetes > Kitasatosporales > Streptomycetaceae > Streptomyces > Streptomyces sp. NPDC039423. The sequence continues at coordinate 350,073 of NZ_JBVKAH010000006.1, read as the reverse complement.
GGCGGTGGCCGCGGGTGCGGGGGCGAGCGCGGGTGTGGGGGACGGTGCCGGCGGGTGCGCGGGGCGGGTGCGGGTGATCAGCTCGTGCGGGATCATCATCAGCGCGCCGGTGCCGCCCCGGGCCGAGGGCCGGAAGGAGACGGTCAGCCCGTGCTTGCGGGCCAGCCGGCCGACGACCGCGAGACCCAGCCGGGTGCCCGACAGGCCGGTGAGGTCGGTCCGTTCGGCGGTGACGGCCCGCTCGGCGCGGCGCAACTGCACCTCGCTCATGACCAGGCCGCTGTCCTCGACGGTGACGACCAGCCCGGCGGGCACCTCCTCCACGTACACGTGCACCTCGGCGGTGGGCGGCGAGAAGTTGGCGGCGTTGTCGAGGAGTTCGGCCAGGGCGTGCATGACGCCCTCGGCGGCGTGGCCGGCGATCGCGGCGTCGCTGGTGGTGTGCAGCCGTACGCGCTGGTAGCCGCCGATACGGCCCATCGCGCCGCGCAGGATGGACTCCATCACGATCGGCTTCGCCCAGCGGCGGCCCGAACGGGCGCCGGTGAGCACGGCGATGGAGTCGGCCAGGCGGCCCGCCTGGGCGGTGCGGTGGTCGAGGTGGAGGAGGTCGGTCAGGACGTCCTCGTCGGCGTGCCGGTGCTCCATCTCGCGCAGGTCGGCGAGCATGCTCGTGGCCAGCGCCTGCATGCGGCCGGCCGCGTTGGCGCAGGCGGCCACGGCGGCGGCCCGGTTGGTCTCGCTGCGCGCCGCCTCCGCGCGGGCCCGGTCCGCCTCCGCGCGGGCCTCGACGGTGGCGCGTTCGGTCTCGGCGCGAGCCTCGGCTACGGCCCGGTCCGCCTCCGCGTGGGCCTCGGCGACGGCGCGTTCGGCGGCGGCGCGGACCTCGGCGGTGACGCGGGCGGTCTCGGCACGGGCCTCCGCGACGGCCCGGTCCGCCTCCGCCCTCGTGCGGGACGCCTCCCCGCGGGCCTCGGCGACCGTCCGGGCGCCGTCGGTGGCGCGGCGGGCGGCCTCGGCGGTGAGCGCGGCGTTGCGTTCGCGCAGCCGGCGGGCGGTGTCCAGGGCGTACGCGGCCAGGGTGACCGCGGCGGTCAGCAGGACGGCGGCCGCGGCCGCGCCCCAGGCCAGCGGAGCCCGGACGGAGCCGGGAGCGACGGCCACCGCTCCCGCGCACAGGAGGCCGGTGACGGCCGCCGAGATCAGCAGGGCCGGCGCGACCGGCCGGATGGAGGGGCGCAAATCGTCAGTCCTCTGGGCGTGGGTATCTGCGTACGTATCTGGAGCCGTCAATTCCCTAGCAATTCCGGGTCACTATAAGAGAATTGACGATCACTTTGGGAAGTTCTTGTGCGCTTTCTTACGGTGACCTCGGCGACCCCGGCGGGGGGCACGACACCGGCGGGCCCGCCCGGGGCATCCTGGCCCCATGGGTGATCGGCTTCGGGAGACGGCGGGCCTCGCACGGGCGCTGCGGGACGCCGTGCGCGGCGAGGTGGACTTCGGGGTGGCCGCCCGCGCGCTGCACACCATGGACGCGTCCAACTACCGGCGGGTCCCGGTGGGCGTCGTCGCCCCGCGCGACGCCGAGGACGTGGCCGCCGCGCTCCGGGTGTGCCGCGAGCACGGGGTGCCGGTGGTGCCGCGCGGGGCGGGGACGTCGATCGCCGGGCAGGCGACCGGGACCGGCGTCGTCCTGGACTTCACCCGGCACATGAGGGACGTCGTCTCGGTCGACCCCGGGACGCGGACGGCCGTCGTGCAGCCCGGCGTGGTGCTGGACCGGCTGCGCGACGCGGCGGGGGCGTACGGGCTGACCTTCGGGCCCGACCCGTCCACGCACAGCCGCTGCACGCTGGGCGGCATGATCGGTAACAACGCGTGCGGGTCGCACTCCGTGGCCTGGGGCACGACCGCCGACAACGTCGACCGGCTCACGGTCATGACCTACGGCGGCGCCGAACTCCGCCTGGGGCGCGGCGGACAGGGCGCGCCGGACGGACTGGCCCGGCTGGTCGGCGACCACCTGGCGGTCCTCCGCACCGGCTTCCGCCCGGACCTGCCCCGCCGCATCTCGGGCTACGCCCTGGACGCCCTGCTGCCCGAGCGCGGCACCGACCTGGCGCGGGCCTTCTGCGGCAGCGAGGGCACCCTGGGCGTGCTCACCGAGGCCACCGTCCGGCTCGTCGAGTCACCGCCCGCCCGCGCCCTCGCCGTCCTCGGGTACGCCGACGAGAGCGCCGCCGCCGAGGCCGCGCCCGGCCTCCTCCCGTACGGCCCGCTCACCGTCGAGGGCATGGCCGAGGACCTGGTGCGCGACCCGGCCGCCCGCGCCGCGCTGCCCCGGGGCGGCGCCTGGCTCTTCGCCGAGACCGGCGGCGCGGCCCCCGGCGAGGCCCGCGCCCGCGCGGAGGCCCTGCTCCGGGCCGCCGGCGCCCTGGACGGCGCCGTCGTCACCGACCCGGCGGCCCGGCGGGCCCTGTGGCGGGTGCGCGAGGACGCCGCCGGCACCGCCACGCGCACCGCCGGGGGCGCCGAGGCGTGGCCCGGCTGGGAGGACTGCGCCGTGCCGCCCGCCCGCCTGGGCGCGTACCTCCGCGACTTCCGCGCCCTGCTCGCCGAACACGGGCTGCGCGGCACGCCCTACGGCCACTTCGGGGACGGCTGCGTCCACGTCCGGATCGACTTCGACCTGGTCTCGGACGAGGGCGTCCGGCGCTTCCGGCGGTTCTCCGAGGAGGTCGCCGACCTCGTCGTCGCCCACGGCGGCTCGCTCTCCGGCGAGCACGGCGACGGCCAGGCGCGCGCCGAGCTGCTGCCGAGGATGTACGGCGACGAACTGGTCGCCCTGTTCGGCCGGTTCAAGGACCTGTGGGACCCGGACGGCGGGATGAACCCGGGCATGCTCGCCCGCCCCGCGCGCCTCGACGAGAACCTCCGCTTCGCCGTGCTCCCGCGCGAGCGCGTCGAGGTGGCCTTCGGCTACCCGCACGACGGCGGCGACTTCGCCACCGCCGTACGGCGCTGCGTCGGCGTCGCCAAGTGCCGGGTGGAGGGGCCGAACCAGGGGCCCGGTGTGATGTGCCCGTCCTTCCGCGCCACGGGGGAGGAGCGGCACTCCACGCGCGGCCGCGCCCGGCTGCTGCACGAGATGCTCGCGGGCGAGGTGGTCACGGACGGCTGGCGCTCGCCGGAGGTACGGGACGCGCTCGACCTGTGCCTGGGGTGCAAGGGCTGCCGGAGCGACTGCCCGGTGGGCGTCGACATGGCCACGTACAAGGCCGAATTCCTGCGCCACCACTACGCCGGCCGGCCGCGCCCCGCCGCCCACTACGCGCTGGGCCGGCTGCCGCGGTGGCTGCGGCTGGCGGCCCCGGTCGCCCGGCCGGTGAACGCGCTGGCCCGGGTGCGGCCGCTCGCCGCCCTGGCCAAGCGGGCGGCGGGCGTCGCACCGGAGCGGGACCTGCCCGAGCTGGCGGCCGAGACGTTCACCCGCTGGTTCCGGCGGCGGGGCGGCGGGCCGGGGGACCCGGTCCTGTGGCCCGACACGTTCACCGAGCACCTGACGCCCTCCGTCGGCCGCGCGGCCGTCACCGTCCTGGAGGCGGCCGGGCTGCGCCCGGCGCTGCCGCGCGGCCGGGTGTGCTGCGGCCTGACGTACGTCTCCACCGGCCAGCTCGACCGGGCCCGCGCCGTGCTGCGCCGCACCCTCGACACCATGGCGCCCGTCCTGGGCACGCCCGTGGTGGTCCTGGAACCGAGCTGCGCCGCCACCCTGCGGACCGACCTGCCGGAGCTGCTGCCCGGCGACCCCCGCGCCCGCCGGCTGGCCGCCTCCGTGCGCACCTTCGCCGAGATCCTCCAGGAGCGCGCCCCCGACTGGCGGCCGCCGCGCCTGGACCGACCGGTCGCCGGCCAGACCCACTGCCACCAGCACGCGGTCCTGGGCGACGCCGCCGACCGCCGCCTGCGCGAGCGGGTGGGCCTCACCGGCGACCTGGCCGGCGGCTGCTGCGGCCTGGCCGGCGACTTCGGCTTCACGCGCGGCCACTACGCCGTCTCGGTCGCCTGCGCCGAGGACCAGCTCCTCCCGGCCGTCCGCGCGGCCGCCCCGGACGCCGAGCTGCTGGCGGACGGCTTCTCCTGCCGTACGCAGATCGGGCAGCTCGCGGGCCGGCGGGCCCGGCACCTGGCGGAGGTGCTGGCGGAGGCGCTGGAGGAGGGGCTGGAGGGCTGAGGGGCGGCCCGTACCGTGGGAGGGTGGGTCCCATCCTGGTCGGTGCAGTATGTTGCACCGGTAGATCAATGGAAAGTACCGTGCGAGAGAAAGTCCTGAGGGTCCCGGTGTGAACGACACCACCCGTACCGCAGACGCCCCCGCCGTCGCGCTGCCCGAGGCCGCCGCCGCGCACCCGGAGGGTGCCGGACAGCGGCGAGGGGGCCTCGGCCCGGTCGCGCTGGTGGTGGCCGGCGGGCTGTCCGTGCAGTTCGGCTCGGCCGTCGCGGTGCTGCTGATGCCCCGCGCCGGAGCGCTCGGGGTGGTCACCCTGCGGCTGGTGCTGGCCGCCGTGGTGCTGCTGGCGGTGTGCCGGCCCACCGTGCGCGGGTACACCCGGGCCGACTGGGGGACGGTGGTGGCCTTCGGCACCGCCATGGCGGGGATGAACGTCCTCTTCTACCAGTCCGCCGACCGCATCCCGCTGGGCGCCGCCGTCACCCTGGAGGTGCTCGGCCCGCTCGTCCTGTCGGTGATCGCCTCGCGGAGGCTGGTCAACCTCGTGTGGGCGGGCCTGGCGCTGGGCGGCGTGGTGCTGCTGAGCGGGGGCGGCTTCGACCGGCTGGACCCGGTGGGCGCGGCGTTCGCCCTCGCGGCGGGCGCGATGTGGGCCGCGTACATCGTCTTCAGCGCCCGCACCGGGCGGCGGTTCCCGCAGGCGGACGGGCTGGCGCTGGCGATGGCCTTCGGCGCGGTGCTGACCCTGCCGCTGGGCATCGCCGAAGCCGGGTCGAAACTGCTGGTGCCGTCGACGGTCGGGCTGGGCCTGGCCGTCGCGCTGATGTCGTCCGTCCTGCCGTACACCCTGGAACTGCTCGCGCTGCGCCGGCTGCCCGCGCCGACCTTCGCCATCCTGATGAGCCTGGAGCCCGCCATCGCGGCGACCGCCGGCTTCCTCGTCCTGCATCAAGCCCTTTCCCTCGTCGACGCGTTGGCGATCGCGCTGGTCATCGCGGCGAGCATGGGCGCCGTGCGGTCCCAGATGGCGAAAAAGTAAAGCAAGCACGCTTGCTTGTTTCTCGGGCCGCTGCCATGCTCCGGGGCACGCACTGCCGTGTCCCGGAGGGAGCGCCCCGTGTCCGATGTCCTGCTGGACGACCTGCGCGACGAGAGCGAGGAACTCGACCGGCTGGTCGCGGACCTGGAACCTGACGGCTGGGCCACCCCCACCCCGGCGCCCCGCTGGACCGTCGCCCACCAGATCGCCCACCTGGCGTGGACCGACGACGCCGCCCTGCTCGCCCTCACCGACCCGGACGCCTTCACCGCGCACGTCGAACAGGCACTGAAGGCCCCGGACACCTTCGTCGACGAGGGGGCGGACGCGGGGGCCGCCGACCCGCCACCCGCTCTCCTCGCCCGCTGGCGCGACGGCCGCGCCCGCCTCCACGCCGCCCTCGCCGCCGCCCCCGCCGGAGCCCGGTTCCCCTGGTACGGCCCGCCCATGAGCGCCGCCGCCATGGCGACCGCCCGCCTGATGGAGACCTGGGCCCACGGCCAGGACGTCGCCGACGCACTCGGCGTCACCCGCACCCCTACCGTGCGCCTCCGGCACGTCGCCTGGATCGGCGTCCGCGCCCGCGACTACGCCTACGCGGTCCGGGGCCTCACCCCGCCCGCCGCGCCCTTCCGCGTGGAGCTGACCGCACCGGACGGCTCCGGCGTGTGGACCTACGGTCCCGAGGACGCCGCCCAGCGGATCACCGGCCCCGCCCTCGACTTCTGCCTCCTCGTCACCCAGCGCGCCCACCGCGACGACGTGGCGCTGCGCGCGGAGGGCCCCGACGCCGACCGGTGGCTGGACATCGCGCAGGCCTTCGCCGGCCCGGCCGGCCCCGGCCGCCCCGCCAAGGGGGCCCGGTGAGGCGGCCGCTGCGGATCGGCAACGCCTCCGGCTTCTACGGCGACCGCTCCGACGCCGTGCGTGAGATGCTCACCGGCGGCGCCCTCGACGTCCTCACCGGCGACTACCTCGCCGAACTGACCATGCTCATCCTCGGCCGCGACCGGCTCAAGGACCCGGGACTCGGCTACGCCAAGACCTTCCTGCGCCAGATGGAGGAGGGCCTGGGCCTCGCCCACGACCGGGGCGTCAAGGTCGTCACCAACGCCGGCGGCCTCAACCCGGCCGGCCTCGCCGACGCGCTGCGCGCCCTCGCCGCCCGCCTCGGCCTGCCGGAGGTGCGCGTCGCCCATGTCGAGGGCGACCACCTCCCCGTGCCGGACGGGGCCCTGACGGCCAACGCCTACCTGGGCGGCGGCGGCATCACCGCCTGCCTGCGCGCCGGGGCCGACGTCGTGGTCACCGGCCGCGTCACGGACGCCGCCCTGGTCAGCGGTCCGGCGGCCTGGTGGTTCGGGTGGGGGCCCGAGGAGTACGACCGGCTCGCGGGCGCGGTCGCCGCCGGGCACGTCCTGGAGTGCGGCACCCAGGCCACCGGCGGCAACTACGCGTTCTTCGCCCGCCACGACGTGCGCCGCCCCGGCTTCCCGCTCGCCGAACTCCACCAGGACGGGACCGCCGTCATCACCAAGCACGACGGCACCGGCGGGCTCGTCGACACCGGCACGGTCACCGCCCAGCTCCTGTACGAGACGGCGGGCGCCCGGTACCCGGGACCGGACGTCACCACCCGGCTCGACACCGTCCGCCTGGACCCCGACGGCCCGGACCGGGTGCGGATCTCCGGCGTGCGCGGGGAGGCACCGCCCCCGGCGCTGAAGGCCGGGCTGAACCGGCTCGGCGGCTGGCGCAACGAGGTGGTGTTCGTGCTGACCGGCCTCGACGTCGAGGCCAAGGCGCGGCTGGTGCGCGAGCAGATGGAGGACGCCCTCACGACGAAGCCCGCCGAGGTGCGGTGGGAGCTGGCCCGCACCGACCGGCCGGACGCCGCCACCGAGGAGACGGCCAGCGCCCTGCTGCGGCTGGTCGTCCGGGACCCCGACCCCGACGCCGTGGGCCGGGCCGTGAGCGGCGCGGCCGTCGAACTGGCCCTCGGCAGCTACCCCGGCTTCCACGTCACCGCCCCGCCCGGGAAGGGCGCCCCCTACGGCGTGTTCGAGGCGATGTACGTCGACCCCGGCACCGTCACGCACACCGCCGTGCTCCCGGACGGCCGGCGCGAGGTCATCCCGCCGCCGGTGCGCACCCGGGCCCTGGCACCCGTCCCCGAGCCGCCCCCGCCCGCCCCCCTCCCGCCCGGCCCGGTGCGCCGCGCCCCGCTCGGGCTGGTCGCCGGGGCCCGGAGCGGCGACAAGGGCGGCGACGCCAACGTCGGGGTGTGGGCGCCCACCGAGGAGGCCTGGCGCTGGCTCGCCCACACGCTGACCACCGACCGGCTGCGCGCCCTGCTCCCCGAGACACGGGACCTGCCCGTCACCCGGCACGTCCTGCCGAACCTCCGCGCGCTGAACTTCACCGTCACCGGGCTGCTCGGCGAAGGGGTCGCCGCCCAGGCCCGGTTCGACCCGCAGGCCAAGGCGCTGGGCGAATGGCTGCGCGCCCGCCACCTCGACGTACCGGAGGTCCTGCTGTGACCGCCCTGCCCACCGCCCTCGACACGGCCGGCCCCGACTACGCCGCCCACCGCGCGGCCATGCTCGCCAAACTCACCGAACTGGAGGCCGAGCACGCCAAGGCCCTCGCCGGCGGCGGCGAGAAGTACACCGACCGGCACCGGGGGCGCGGCAAGCTCCTGGCCCGCGAACGGATCGAGCTGCTGCTCGACCCCGACTCCCCGTTCCTCGAACTGTCCCCGCTCGCCGCCTGGGGCAGCGACCACCCGGTCGGCGCCTCGATCGTCACCGGCATCGGGGTCGTCGAGGGCGTCGAGTGCCTGATCACCGCCAACGACCCGACCGTACGCGGCGGCGCGTCCAACCCCTGGACGCTGAGGAAGGCCCTGCGCGCCAACGAGATCGCGTACGCCAACCGCCTGCCCTGCGTCGCCCTCGTCGAGTCCGGCGGCGCCGACCTGCCCTCCCAGAAGGAGATCTTCATCCCCGGCGGGGCGCTGTTCCGCGACATCACACGGCTGTCGGCCGCCGGGATCCCCACCGTCGCCGTCGTCTTCGGCAACTCCACGGCGGGCGGCGCGTACATCCCCGGCATGTCCGACCACACGGTGATGATCAAGGAGCGGTCGAAGGTGTTCCTCGGCGGCCCGCCGCTGGTGAGGATGGCCACCGGGGAGGAGAGCGACGACGAGTCCCTGGGCGGCGCCGAGATGCACGCGCGCGTGTCCGGGCTCGCCGACCACTACGCCCTCGACGAGCCCGACGCGATCCGCCGGGCCCGCCGGATCGTCGCCCGCCTCAACCACCGCAAGGCCCACCCCGACCCCGGCCCGGCCGCACCCCCGAAGTACGACCCCGAGGAGCTCCTCGGCATCGTCCCCGGCGACCTGAAGACCCCTTTCGACCCGCGCGAGGTCATCGCCCGGATCGTCGACGGCTCCGACTTCGACGAGTTCAAGCCGCTGTACGGGCCCTCCCTCACCACCGGCTGGGCCGCCCTGCACGGCTATCCGGTCGGGATCCTCGCCAACGCCCAGGGGGTGCTGTTCTCCGCCGAGTCCCAGAAGGCGGCGCAGTTCATCCAGCTCGCCAACCAGCGGGACGTGCCGCTGCTCTTCCTGCACAACACCACCGGCTACATGGTCGGCAAGGAGTACGAGCAGGGAGGCATCATCAAGCACGGCGCCATGATGATCAACGCCGTGGCCAACTCGAAGGTCCCGCACCTGTCGGTCCTCCTGGGCGCCTCGTACGGCGCCGGGCACTACGGCATGTGCGGCCGCGCCTACGACCCCCGGTTCCTGTTCGCCTGGCCCAGCGCCAAGTCCGCCGTCATGGGCCCCCAGCAGCTCGCCGGCGTCCTGTCGATCGTCGCCCGCGCCTCGGCCGCCGCCAAGGGGCAGCCGTACGACGAGGAGGGCGACGCCGCGCTGCGCGCCATGGTGGAGCGGCAGATCGAGACCGAGTCCCTGCCGATGTTCCTGTCGGGGCGGCTGTACGACGACGGAGTGATCGACCCGCGCGACACCCGCACGGTCCTCGGACTGTGCCTGTCGGCCATCCACACCGCCCCGGTCGAAGGCGCGCGCGGCGGCTTCGGCGTCTTCCGGATGTGAGGACCACCCCATGATCTTCACCGTCCTTGTCGCCAACCGCACCGAGATCGCCTGCCGCGTCTTCCGCACCTGCCGGACGCTGGGCATCGGCACGGTGGCGGTGTACGCCGACCCCGACGCGGACGCCCTGCACGTCCGTGAGGCCGACGCGGCGGTACGGCTGCCGGGCGCGGCGCCCGCCGACACCTACCTGCGCGGCGACCTGGTCGTGCGGGCCGCCCTCGCGGCGGGTGCCGACGCGGTGCACCCCGGCTACGGGTTCCTCTCCGAGAACGCCGACTTCGCACGGGCCGTCACCGACGCGGGCCTGACCTGGGTCGGCCCGCCGCCGAAGGCCGTCGAGACGATGGCGTCCAAGACGCGCGCCAAGGAGCTGATGGCCGCCGCGGGCGTGCCGCTGCTGGCACCCGTCGACCCGGCGACGGCCACCGAGGAGGACCTGCCGCTGCTGCTCAAGGCGGCCGCGGGCGGCGGCGGCCGGGGCATGCGGGTGGTGCGCGACCTGGCCGCCCTGCCCGGCGAACTGGCGGCGGCCGCCGCCGAGGCCCGGTCGGCGTTCGGCGACGGCGAGGTGTTCGCGGAGCCGTACGTCGAACGCGGCCGCCACGTCGAGGTGCAGGTCCTCGCCGACGCGCACGGCACGGTGTGGACGCTCGGCACCCGCGACTGCTCGCTCCAGCGCCGGCACCAGAAGGTCGTCGAGGAGGCCCCCGCGCCGGGCCTCGGCCCCGCCCTCCGCGAGACGCTGCACGCCTCGGCCGTCGCGGCCGCCAGGGCGGTGGGCTACGCCGGCGCGGGCACCGTCGAGTTCCTGGTCGCCGGGGAGCGGGCGTACTTCCTGGAGATGAACACCCGGCTCCAGGTCGAACACCCCGTCACGGAGGCCGTCTTCGGCCTGGACCTGGTCGCCCACCAGCTCCGGATCGCCGAGGGCGCCGCCCTCCCCCCGGAACCCCCCGCCCCGGCCGGCCACGCCGTGGAGGCCCGGCTCTACGCGGAGGACCCGGCCCGGGACTGGGCCCCGCAGACGGGCGTCCTGCACGCGCTGGACGTCCCCGCCGGCGAAGGGCTGCGCGTCGACGCCGGGTACGCCGCCGGGGACACCGTCGGCGTCCACTACGACGCCATGCTCGCCAAGGTGGTCGCCCACGCGCCCACCCGGGAGGAGGCCGTCCGCAAGCTGGCCCACGCCCTCGCACACGCCCGCGTGCACGGGCCCGTCACCAACCGGGACCTGCTCGTGGCCTCGCTGCGGCACCCCGACTTCGTGGCCGGGCGCCTCGACACCGGGTTCTACGGGCGGCACCTGGCCGAACTGACCGCCCCCGCGCCCGGCGAGGAGTACGCGGCCGTCGCCGCCGCGCTCGCCGCCGCGGCCGGCCGCTCCGGCCGGTTCGGCGCCTTCCGGAACGTACCGTCGCAGCCGCAGACCGCCCGGTACGGCGACCACGAGGTGCGCTACCGGCCCACCCGGGACGGCGGGTTCACCGTCGAGTCCCACCCGGACGTCCGGGTGGTGGCCGCCGCGCCCGGGTGCGTGCGCCTGGAGGCGCGCGGCGTCGTCCGGCGCTTCACGGTGGCCGCCCACGGGGACGGCGCCGTCCATGTGAACGGCCACCGGCTGACCGCCCACCCCCGGTTCACCGACCCGGCCGAGCGCACCGCGCCCGGCTCCCTGCTCGCGCCCATGCCCGGCACCGTCGTCCGGGTGGCCGACGTGGCGGCCGGCGACCACGTCGAGGCCGGGCAGCCCCTCGTCTGGCTGGAGGCCATGAAGATGGAGCACCGCGTCACCGCTCCCGCCTCCGGCACGCTCACCGCGCTCCACGCCGTCCCCGGCCACCAGGTCGAGGTCGGTGCCCTGCTCGCCGTCGTACAGCACGTACAGGAGGAACAGGCATGACCGGAGTCATCGAGACCGAGGAGCAGTCCGCCCTGCGCACGGCCGTCGCCGCCCTCGGCCGCCGCCACGGGCGCGAGCACGACCGCGAGGCCCTCTGGGCGGAGGCCGGCAAGCTCGGCTACCTCGGCGTCAACCTGCCCGAGGAGTACGGCGGCGGGGGCGGCGGCATGGCCGAACTGTCCCTCGTGCTGGAGGAACTGGGCGCGGCGGGCTGCCCGCTGCTGATGATGGTCGTCTCGCCCGCCATCTGCGGCACCGTCATCGCCCGCTTCGGCACCGAGGAGCAGAAGGGCAGGTGGCTCCCGGGCCTGGCCGACGGCACCCGCACCATGGCCTTCGGCATCACCGAGCCCGACGCGGGCTCCAACTCCCACCGCATCACCACCACCGCCCGCCGCGACGGGGACGACTGGGTCCTCACCGGCCGCAAGGTGTTCATCTCCGGCGTCGACATCGCCGACGCCACCCTTGTCGTCGGCCGCACCGAGGACGCCCGCAGCGGGCGGCTCAAGCCCTGCCTGTTCGTCGTCCCGCGCGACGCCCCCGGTTACGGCCGCCGGCGCATCGACATGGAACTGCACGCCCACGAGAAGCAGTTCGAGCTGACCTTCGACGACGTGCGGCTGCCCGCCGACGCGCTCGTCGGCGACGAGGACGCCGGGCTGCTCCAGCTCTTCGCGGGGCTCAACCCCGAGCGGATCATGACCGCCGCGTTCGCCCTGGGGATGGGCCGGTACGCGCTCGCCACCGCCGTCGGGTACGCCAAGGACCGCCAGGTGTGGCAGGCCCCCATCGGCGCCCACCAGGCCATCGCCCACCCCCTCGCCCAGGCCCACATCGAGCTGGAGCTGGCCGGCCTGATGACGCGCAAGGCCGCCCACCTGTACGACGCGGGCGACGACACCGGTGCGGGTGAGGCCGCCAACATGGCCAAGTACGCCGCCGCCGAGGCGTGCGTGCGGGCCGTCGACAGTGCCGTGCACACCCTCGGCGGCAACGGCCTCACGCGCGAGTACGGCCTCGCCTCGCTCATCACCGCCTCACGAGTGGCACGCATCGCTCCGGTAAGCCGGGAAATGATTCTCAACTACGTGTCCCACCAGACCCTGGGCCTGCCCAAGTCGTACTGAGCCAGGCGCCGGCAGCCGTACCGACAGGAGCCGTGATGGTGTTCCACAGCGCGTACGCGGACGTCCCGACCGTTTCCCTCCCCATCCACGACGCGGTGCTGGCCAGCTCGGCCGCCGTGTACGCCGGCGAGACCGCCCTCGTCGACGGGGCGGGCGACCTCACCCTCACCTACGGGCAGCTCGACACGTACCACCGGCGGGTCGCCGCCGCGCTCGCCGAGGCGGGCCTGCGCAAGGGCGACGTCCTCGCCCTGCACAGCCCCAACACGGTCGCCTACCCGGTCGTCTTCTACGGCGCGACGCGCGCCGGGGCGGCCGTCACCACCGTCCACCCGCTGGCCACCCCCGAGGAGTTCGCCACACAGCTCCGGGACTCCTCCGCCCGCTGGATCGTCACCGTCTCCCCGCTCCTGCCCACCGCGCGGCGGGCGGCCGAGCTGGCGGGCGGGATCGCCGAGGTCTTCGTCTGCGACGAGGCCGAGGGGCACCGGTCCGTCCTGGACATGCTCGGCTCGACCGCCCCCGAACCGGCCGTCCCCATCGACCCGGACGAAGACCTCGCCGCCCTGCCCTACTCCTCGGGCACCACCGGCGTCCCCAAGGGCGTCATGCTCACCCACCGCTCCATCGCCACCAACCTGGCCCAGCTCGAGCCGACCATCCCCATGGGCCCGGGTGACCGCGTCCTGGCGGTGCTGCCCTTCTTCCACATCTACGGGCTGACCGCCCTGCTGAACGCCCCGCTGCGGATGGGCGCCACCGTCGTCGTCCTGCCCCGCTTCGAGATCGACCGGTTCCTCGCGGCGATCGAGAAGCACCGCATCAACGCCCTGTACGTCGCCCCGCCGATCGTCCTGGCGCTCGCCAAGCACCCGGCGGTCGAGCGGTACGACCTGTCGTCGCTGGAGTACGTCGTCAGCGCCGCCGCCCCGCTCGACGCCCGCCTCGCCGAGGCGTGCTCCGCCCGCCTGGGCCTGCCCCCGGTGCGGCAGGCGTACGGGATGACCGAACTGTCGCCCGGCACGCACGTCGTCCCCCTGGACGCCATCGCCCCCCCGCCCGGCACGGTGGGCAGACTGCTGCCCAGCACCGAGATGCGACTGCTGTCCCTGGACGAATCCGGCAAGGACGTCCCGCCCGGGCAGGAGGGCGAGATCGCGATCCGCGGCCCGCAGGTCATGAAGGGCTACCTGGGCCGGCCCGACGCCACCGCCGCGCTGATCGACTCCGACGGCTGGGTGCACACCGGGGACATCGGCCGGGTCGACGACGACGGCTGGCTGTTCGTCGTCGACCGGGTCAAGGAACTGATCAAGTACAAGGGCTTCCAGGTCGCCCCGGCCGAGCTGGAAGCACTGCTGCTGACCCACGGGTCGGTCGCCGACGCGGCCGTGATCGGGGTGTACGACGAGGACGGCAACGAGGTGCCGAAGGCGTTCGTCGTTCCGCAACCCGGCACCACCGGACTGACGGGCGACGACATCATCGCCTTCGTGGCGGGGAAGGTCGCCCCGTACAAGAAGATCCGGCGCGTCGAGTTCGTCGAGGGCGTGCCGAGGGCGGCGTCGGGGAAGATACTCCGGCGCGAACTGAGGGAGCGGGAAGGCGCATGACGAGTCTCGTCACCACCGCGCACGAGCGGGGCATCACGACCCTGACGCTGGATTCTCCGGACAACCGCAACGCCCTGTCGGCGCGGCTCGTCGGCGAACTGGCCGGGGCGCTGGACGACTGCGGCAAGGACCCGGCGGTCCGGGCGGTGGTGCTCACCCACACCGGGCCCACCTTCAGCGCCGGCGCCGACCTGAAGGCACCGCCCAGCCCGTACACCTTCGTGGCGCTGCTGCGGGCGATCGTCGAGCTGCCCAAGCCGGTGGTGGCCCGGGTGGACGGGCACGTCCGGGCGGGCGGGCTGGGCATCCTCGGGGCGTGCGACATCGTGGCGGCCGGCACCGGCGTGGACTTCGCCCTGACCGAGGTACGGATCGGGGTGGCCCCGTCGGTCATCTCCCTGTCGCTGCTGCCGCGCCTCGATCCGCGGGCCGCCTCCCGCTACTACCTCACCGGGGAGCGGTTCGACGCGGCCGAGGCGGCCCGGATCGGCCTGGTCACGGTCGTCGGGGACGGTGTGGACGGCGTCGACGGTGTTCTCGCCCCGGTGCTGGACGGGCTGCGCAAGGCCTCCCCGCAGGGGCTGGCCGAGGCCAAGAGGCTGGTCACGGCTAGGGTGCTGGAGACGTTCGAGCGCGACGCGGAGGACCTCGTACAGCGCTCGGCCTCGCTCTTCGCCTCGGCGGAGGCACGCGAGGGCATGACCGCCTTCCTCGAACGACGGGACCCTGCATGGGTGGTGTGACGACAGCCACGAAGGAGCCGAAGCAGGACCGCAGCCGGGCCACCCGGCAGCGGCTCCTCGCGGCGGCGGTCGCCTGCCTCGCCGAACGCGGCTGGGCCGGCTCGACCGTCTCCGTCGTCGCCGAGCGGGCGGGCGTCTCGCGCGGCGCGGCACAGCACCACTTCCCGACCCGGGAGGACCTGTTCACCGCGGCGGTCGAGTACGTCGCCGAGGAGCGCTCCCAGGCACTGCGTGCCCTGCCCGTCCAGGGCCGCGCCGACGTCGTGTCCGCCCTGGTGGGCCTCTACACCGGGCCGCTGTTCCGGGCCGCCCTGCACCTGTGGGTGGCCGCCTCCGACGAGGAGCAGCTCCGCCCCCGGGTGACCGAGCTGGAGGCCCGGGTGGGCCGTGAGACCCACCGCATCGCGGTCGACCTGCTCGGTGCCGACGAGTCCCGTCCCGGCGTCCGCGAAACCGTCCAGGGCCTGCTCGACATGGCCCGCGGACTGGGCCTGGCCAACCTCCTCACGGACGACTCGGCGCGCCGCGAGCGGGTGGTGGCCCAGTGGGCCGCCCTCCTGGACGACGTCCTGGACTGAGCCGCCGCACGCGAACGGCGCCGCCCCTGAGCAGGTACGGCGCCGTGTGCGTACGACCTCAGCCGGCGATGTCCTGGTAGCCCTGGACCTCGCGCGGGCTGCGCGGGCCGGGACCCACGTAGCGGGCCGAGGGGCGGACCAGGCGGCCGGTGCGCTTCTGCTCCAGGATGTGCGCGGACCAGCCGGCCGTCCGGGCGCAGGTGAACATCGACGTGAACATGTGCGCCGGGACCTCCGCGAAGTCCAGCATGATCGCCGCCCAGAACTCCACGTTCGTCGCCAGGACCCGGTCCGGGCGGCGGTTGTGCAGCTCCTCCAGGGCGGCCTTCTCCAGCGCCTCGGCCACCTCGAAGCGGGGCGCGCCCAGCTCCTTGGCGGTACGGCGCAGCACCCGGGCGCGCGGGTCCTCGGCGCGGTACACCCGGTGGCCGAAGCCCATCAGGCGCTCGCCCTTGTCGAGGGCCTTGCGGACGTAGGCGCCGGCGTCACCGGTGCGCTCGATCTCCTCGATCATGCCCAGCACCCGGGAGGGCGCCCCGCCGTGCAGCGGGCCCGACATGGCGCCGACGGCACCCGACAGGGCCGCGGCCACGTCCGCGCCGGTGGAGGCGATGACACGGGCGGTGAAGGTGGAGGCGTTCATGCCGTGCTCGGCGGCGGACGTCCAGTACGCGTCGACGGCCTTGACGTGCTTGGGGTCCGGCTCACCGCGCCAGCGGATCATGAAGCGCTCGACGACGGACTCCGCCTTGTCGATCTCGCTCTGCGGAACCATCGGCAGCCCCTGGCCGCGCGCCGACTGGGCGACGTACGACAGGGCCATCACGGCGGCGCGCGCCAGGTCGTCGCGGGCCTCCTCCTCGTCGATGTCCAGCAGCGGCTTCAGGCCCCAGACGGGCGCGAGCATCGCGAGCGCGGACTGGACGTCGACCCGGATGTCACCGGAGTGGACCGGGATCGGGAACGGCTCGGCGGGCGGCAGACCGGGGTTGAACGCCCCGTCGACCAGCAGGCCCCAGACGTTCCCGAAGGAGACCTGGCCCACCAGGTCCTCGATGTCGACGCCGCGGTAGCGGAGCGCGCCGCCCTCCTTGTCCGGTTCGGCGATCTCCGTCTCGAACGCGACGACTCCTTCGAGTCCGGGTACGAAGTCGGACATCAGGCGGCTCCTCGTGAGGTGTGCGACAGGTTGCGGCAGTCCGGGGTGTCTTCCGGTGGTGCGGTGATGCCCCGTACGACTGGTGGTCATCCTCACCGTCGTAGGGAGGGGACAGTGACCCAGCCCAAGAGTCTGTCGGGTTCGTCGGATGCGGGGAAGCGTGACATCCGGCACACTGCGCCGAACCGGTCAGGGAGATTAGTGGCACGCGGTGCCGGGCAGACTGGGCGGCTACGGCAGGATGGCCCTGTGACAGACGCTCTCGATCCAGCAGCGCTCGATCCCGCCGACATGCGCGAGCAGTACCGCACCGCCGAGTTCCTGGAGTCGGACCTCGCGGACGGGCCGATGGAACAGTTCGCGCGCTGGTTCAAGGACGCCGCCGACAGCGAGGCGATCGTCGAGCCGAACGCCATGATCGTCTCGACGGCCACGCCCGACGGCCGGCCGTCGTCGCGGACGGTGCTCCTGAAGCACTACGACGTCCGCGGGTTCGTCTTCTTCACGAATTACGGCTCCCGCAAGGGCGCGGAGCTGGAGACCAACCCGTACGTCTCGCTGCTCTTCCCCTGGCACCCGGTCGCCCGCCAGGTCATGGTCACCGGCACGGCGTCGCGCGTCGGGCGGGACGAGACGGCCGCCTACTTCCGCACCCGCCCGCACGGCTCCCAGCTCGGCGCCTGGGCGAGCGAGCAGTCCTCGGTGATCGCCTCCCGGGCGGAGCTGGTCGCCCGGTACGAGGAGCTGGCGGCCCGCTACCCGGAGGGCGAGCAGGTGCCGGTCCCGCCGCACTGGGGCGGGTTCCGCGTCGAGCCCGCGACGGTCGAGTTCTGGCAGGGCCACGAGAACCGCCTCCACGACCGGCTGCGGTACGTCCGCGACGGCGAGGCCTGGCGGGTCGAGCGGCTGTCGCCCTGACCCGCGGCGGGCCGCGTCACGCCGGGTCGACCGCCGCCATGAGGGGTCCCGCCACCATCGCCGCGTACTGGACGCACACCGCCGCCCGCCGCACCCGGTGGCCCACCGCGTCGACGGGCAGGCACGCCGCCCAGAGCCCCACGAGCGCCGAGAGCCCCAGCGACCACATGGCCAGACCGGCGAGCGGGCCGGCGACGCCGTCGCCCGCGTAGCTCTGCCGCAGCAGCACCACCAGGGTCATGACGAAGGCGAACGCCAGCAGCACCAGCCCGGTGCCGGCGAGGAAGCGCACCGCCCGGGTGCTGGGGGCGAAGGGGTCGTCGGTCGTGTCCATGCCGACATGCTGCGGGGCCGGCGACGGGGCGGACACCGTCCCCGTACTCAGAGCCGCCGGGCCGGGTACTCAGCCGCCGCCGTACGCGGGAACACGGGCCGGACGCGGGCGGGCACCGGCGGGCGGGGACCCCGGACAAGCGGAGACCCCGGACAAGCGGAAACCCGCGGGCTCTTGGCTCTCCTGACGGAGAGGCCGGCCGGATGTGCCGGCGAGCCCGCGGGTCGGTGACTGCTGGGGATTGCGGCAGGAGGCCTGCCGACGTTGCACAGAGTGCGACAACGGGCCTCAGCCCGCAGTCACCTCACGCATCCGAAAAGAAACCACTTCCGGATCACCTCCTTTCTTCGTGTGCTCCACACCCTAGGAACCCCGTCCGCGCCCCACAACCGTTTTTTCTCGGCGGGCGATTTCCGGGAACCGGGTGTGCCCTGGGTCACGTTCCAGTTGAATGACCGGTGGCGTGCACATGCACGTGAGTACACGTCCTGCAGGGGGTGCCGGGATGAGTGCGTCCAGGAGCGAGACCGCCAAGGCTCTCGGGCCGGGGGCCGATCTGCTCGCCGCGCTGCTCGACGGGATGGACGCCGCGCTGTGCGCGTTCGACGCCGAGGGCGTGATCACCCACTGGAACCGCGAGGCCGAGCGGATCCTCGGGTGGAGCGCCGAGGAGGCCGTCGGGCGCAGCGGGTTCGCCGGCTGGGCCGTGCGCAGCGCCGACGCCGACGAGGTGCGCCGGCGGCTGATGGCCGTCATGGACGCGCCGGGCCGCCAGGTCCACGAGTTCGCCCTGGTCCGCAAGGACGGCGGCCGCGTCCTGGTGCGGACGCAGTCCGCCGGGGTGCGCGGCGCGGACGGCCGGCCGGCCGGGGTGTACTGCGCGTTCAGCGAGGTGCACGCCCAGATCGACCTGGAGCGGTCCATCGCCCTGAGCGAGGCCCTGTTCGACGACGCCTCCTGGGGCGTCGTCCTGGTCGACGTCGACCTCCGCCCCACCGTCGTGAACGTCCACGCCGCACGGGCGCTCGGCGCCGGGCGGACCGGCCTGCTCGGCCGGCCGCTCGGCGAGGTGGTCGTGCAGGGCGTGGAGGAACTGGAGGGCGCGCTCCACCACGTCCTCGCCGAAGGCCCGCCCCGGGCGCCGGTCGAGCTGTGGGTGACGCTCAGGACGGCGCAGGGCGAGCGGCGGCGCTGCTGGCGCAGCGGCTTCCTGCGGCTGGCGTCGCCGCTCGCGGAGGAGCCGGTGCCGCTCGGGGTCGGCTGGCTGTTCCAGGACGTGACGGACGCCAAGCTGGCGGAACAGGAGGCCGACCGGCTGCGGTTCCGGACCAGTCAGCTCCACCGGGCGGGCGGTGCGGCCGCCGAGTGCGAGGACCCGATGGAGGCGGCGGCGACCTACCTGGACTTCGCGCTGGCCGGGTTCGCCGACCACGCGCTGGTGGACCTCGCCGAGGGCGGCCGGCTCGTCCGGGCGGCCGCCTCCCCGACCGGCGAGCCCGGTCCGGTGGCCCGCCCCGCCGGTGGCGGCATCCCGGTCCGGTACGCCGCGGGCCACCCGGCGCTCCAGGCGATGGAGCGGGCGGGCTCGGTGCGGGCCAGCAGCTCGTCCGAGGCGTGGGCCGCCGAGCGGCAGTGGCCCGGGGACGCCGCGCACGCCCTGTGCACGGTGCTCCGCAGCCGGGGCCGGACGCTCGGCGTCGTCACCTTCCTCCGCTCCGGTTCGCGCCCGGCCTTCGAGCGCCCGGACGCGGTGTACGCCGAGAGCGTCGCGGTGCGCGTCGCGGCGGCGGTGGACCTGGCGGGGGCCGCCGCCGGCTGACGGGCGGCCCGTCGTGTCCGCGACGTCCCGTCCTCCGGGCGGGCCGGGCGAGACTTGCGCGGACGCTCCCTAGTGGCGGAAGAAGATGCGGTCCGCGTACTCGGTCATCACCCGGCCGTTCCACTCGTGGCCCCCGTCGACGTTGCCGGAGCGCAGCAGCGGCGGTTCGATGCCGCGCGCCACCAGCTCCTCCGTGGCGGCGGCCATCACGGCCTGCATCAGGGCGCTGGTGACGACGGTGGACGCGGGGGCGAACGGTGCCTCGACGCCCTCGTGGGTGAGTTCCGCGTCCCCCACGGCGATCTTGGAGTCCAGGACGACGTCGCAGTGGTCCTTGAGGAAGGTGCCCGACGCGTGCCGGGACTTCGTCTCCTCCGCGTACGCCACCGACGTCACCCCGATGGTCTTCAGGCCGAGCGCGCGGGCGTTCATCGCCATCTCGACGGGCAGGGCGTTGCGCCCCGACAGCGACACCACGACCAGGACGTCTCCGGCCCGGGCGGGCGAGGAGTCCAGCACCGCCCCGGCCAGCCCGTCCACCCGCTCCAGGGCGGAGCCGAGCGTCGCGGGCATGACGTCGACGCCGACGACGCCGGGCACGGCGAGCAGGTTCACCAGCGCGAGCCCGCCGGCGCGGTAGACGACGTCCTGGGCGGCGAGCGACGAGTGGCCGGCGCCGAAGGCGAACACGCGGCCGCCCGAGGCGACGGTGTCGGCGATGGCCGCGCCCGCGGCCGCGATGTTCGGCGCCTCTTCGTCCCGCACGCGCCGGAGCAGGCCGATCGCGGCGTCGAAGAACCGTCCGGCCAGCTCGCTCCCGCCGGTGGTGTCAGCCATGGCGTCAGGCCCCTTCTCTCCGTGTCGCGGATCACGTTGCGGTCTGGACCATTGCTCTGTCAATACCGGCTCCTCGCGGGACGGCACGGTTGTCGGCGCGATGCGCAAGAATTGAGTCAGGGCCAGCGCACGAATCTTTCGAGGGGCACGAATGTCCGGACTGATCGACACCACGGAGATGTATCTCCGCACCATCCTCGAGCTGGAAGAGGAAGGTGTGGTGCCCATGCGCGCCCGCATCGCCGAGCGGCTCGACCAGAGCGGGCCGACCGTCAGCCAGACGGTGGCCCGGATGGAGCGGGACGGTCTGGTGACCGTCGCGGGCGACCGGCACCTGGAGCTGACCGACGAGGGACGCCGCTTGGCCACCCGTGTGATGCGCAAGCACCGGCTCGCCGAGTGCCTGCTGGTCGATGTGATCGGCCTGGAGTGGGAGCAGGTCCACGCCGAGGCCTGCCGCTGGGAGCACGTGATGAGCGAGGCGGTGGAGCGCCGGGTGCTGGAGCTGCTGCGGCACCCCACCGAGTCCCCGTACGGCAACCCGATCCCGGGCCTGGAGGAGCTGGGCGAGAAGGCCGAGACCGAGGCGTTCCTGGACGAGGGCATGGTGTCGCTGGCCGAGCTCGACGCGGGCCCGGAGGGCAAGACCGTGGTGGTGCGCCGGATCGGCGAGCCGATCCAGACGGACGCCCAGCTCATGTACACGCTGCGCCGGGCGGGCGTGCAGCCCGGTTCGGTGGTGAGCGTGACGGAGTCGCCCGGCGGGGTGCTGGTCGGCAGCAGCGGCGAGGCCGCCGAGCTGGGCGCCGACGTGGCGTCGCACGTCTTCGTCGCCAAGCGCTGACCTCCGGTGCGGCGGGGCGGGTGCCCCGTCCCGCACCGGCTCCCGGAGCGTCGTCCGGTGCCCTGCCCGGGTCCCCGGGCCGGGCGGCGCGTCCGCCCCACCCGTCACGGAACGCGCTTTCGAGCGGAATGGCAGCGCCGGGGCGGCTCCCGTGCCAGTCTTGGCTCAGGCATATGACGTGAGTGGGCGTGGGCCGAGTCCCCGCGCCCGGGGAGGGGCAGGGTGATGCGCCCGCCTGGACGCCCCCGACATGGGGAGAGCCCCGGCGCCGCACGGCGCCGGGGCCCGACCTCCCCTGTGCTGACCCGGAGCCCCGAGCTCTCAGGGTCAATCCCCTCGGACCGTTTTCCCCGAGCGGCCCGCCTCCCGATGAAGATCTCCCCTCGGCGGCGGCCGTCAACCCTGGAGCCGGGTCACTCGAACGAGCGGTGTTGCGGCTGGAACCCCAGTTTTCGAATACAGGTTCGATAGTCTGGCCCGTGCACGTGACAGAAGGGGGTGTCAGGACACATGGTGCGACGCATCGACCTGACCGGAGCCGACGGCTTACGCCTCGCCGCCTGGGAGTTCGCCGACCCGCCCAAGGGCCGCACGCCCGCGGACGCCGAGCAGGCGCCCGGGGTGCTCCTCCTCCACGGCCTGATGGGCCGCGCCTCGCACTGGGCCTCCACCGCCCGCTGGCTCGCCGAGCGGCACCGGGCCGTCGCGCTCGACCAGCGGGGGCACGGCCGCAGCGACAAGCCGGCCGACGGCCCCTTCACCCGCGAGGCGTACGTGGCGGACGCCGCCGCCGCGATCGAACAGCTCGGGCTCGCGCCCGTCACCCTCATCGGCCACTCCATGGGCGCCCTGACCGCCTGGCAGCTCGCCGCCGAGCGCCCCGACCTCGTCCGGGCCCTGGTCATCTGCGACATGCGGGCCTCCGCCCTCGGCGCCGCTTCCCAGCGCGAATGGGAGGACTGGTTCCGCGCCTGGCCCCTGCCGTTCGCCACGCTCGCCGACGTCCGCAAGTGGTTCGGCGAGGACGACCCCTGGGTGGAGCGCCCCAACCTGGCCCGCGGCGAGTTCTTCGCCGAGGTCATGACCGAGGGCCCCGACGGCTGGCGCCCCCTCTTCTCCCGCCGCCAGATGCTCACCTCCCGGGAGACCTGGGTGTACGACGCCCACTGGGACTCCCTCGCACAGGTCCGCTGCCCCACCCTCGTCGTCCGGGGCCTCGACGGCGAACTGGGCCGCGCGGAGGCGCAGGAGATGGTCCGCGTCCTGCCCCACGGCCGGTACGCCGAGGTCCCCGACGCCGGCCACCTCGTCCACTACGACCGGCCCGACGGCTGGCGCACCGCCATCAGCCCGTTCCTCGACGGTGTCCTGACAGCCTGAAGGCACCCGCCCGCCGTGCCCGCCCCGAACCCCCGCCCGCCCCGAATCCCCGCCCGTCCCGAATCCCCGCCCGTCCCTGACCTCCGCCCCGCGCCGGGCCCATGACGCCGGGGCCGCTGGCCCGGCCCCCGGACGCGAGCGGCGGGCGGCGCCGTCCTCGGCACTCCGCCCGCCACCTCGTCCCTCGTCCCTCGCCCCGCCGGGCCCCGGTCAGCCCTGGCGGGCCCGGGCGGCCGCGGCCTCCCTGGCGTCGGCGGCCTCGCGGGCGCACGCGTAGGCCAGCGGGCTGATCAGCTCCTCGACGTCCGGCAGCCACCGGTTCGCCGGCGTGGGGCGGCGGGCCCACTGCACCGCGCCGTAACCGCCCACCCGGGTCGGCGGCGCCGCCACGTACTCGCCCTCGCCCCGGGCCACCAGGTCGATGCCGGTCGGCGACCAGCCCAGCTTGCGCACCAGGTCCGGCACCTTCACGGCGGCACCGGGCAGCACGAAGAACAGCATCCGGCGGTCCGGGGTGCAGGTGACCGGGCCGAGCGTCAGGTCCATCCGCTCCATCCGCGCCAGCGCCAGGAAGCCCGCCGCCTCCGGCACGTCCAGCGCGTCGAAGGTACGGCCCGTCGGCAGCAGGATCGACGCCCTCGGCTGCTTCCCCCACAGCCGGCGCGCCACCACGGCGCTGCCCGTCGCCTGGGTCGCCCAGTCCGGCCGGGCCGGGTGCGCCCCCGCCGCGGGGCACGCGGTCTCGCCGCACGAGCACCGCTCGTGGCCGTCGACCGCCTCCAGCCAGGTGCCGGGGAACACGTCCCAGTGCCGCTCTTCCGCATACCGCACGGCGCAGTCCAGCAGTTGCTCGCCGCGCTGCTTGGGGATCTGTGCGGCTTCCGTGACTCCGATGGTCTCTTCCACGAAAGGACTCAACTCCCCACCCCAGCGGGGGTTACGGGGCGCGGGAAGGGAGGCCGAGGAGCATCGATTCGGCATCCGGGGCGCACGGATGCACGAACGGGGGCGCGCATGGGGACCGGAAGCGGTGCGCGGGTAGCCACAGTCGGGGGAGGTGACCGTCTCAGGCTATTGCACGACGTATCGGGCTTCATCGGACCTTTGCGTACGACCGGCGCTTCCCGCGCCTTCCGCCCACTTCCGTAACTGTGCGTGCCCTTCTCGGTCCTTCATCGGTTTCGTCAGTATTCGCAGGTCAACTTCTGCATTCTCCGCATATCAGCCGGGCAGTGATCAGCGGGACTGATCACCGCGGCAACAGGGGGTAGTCAATGGCAGCGAGGCCGCTCGTCGCCCGTCAGCCGAACGAACGGCTACAGGCTCTCATCCAGGAAGCAGGGTGCTCCAACGCCGGGCTCGCCCGCCGCGTGAACATGGTGGGGCAGGAGCGCGGGCTCGACCTGCGGTACGACAAGACGTCGGTGGCCCGCTGGCTGCGCGGCCAGCAGCCGCGCGGCCGGGCCCCCGGGATCATCGCCGAGGCCCTCGGCCGGAAGCTGGGGCGCACGGTCACGATCGACGAGATCGGCATGGCCAACGGCAAGAACCTGGCCTCCGGCGTGGGCCTCCAGTTCTCGCCGACCGTGCTCGGCGCCATCGAGCAGGTCTGCGAGCTGTGGCGCAGCGACGTGGGCCGGCGCGACTTCCTGTCCGGCTCGACGGTGGCGGCGTCCGCGCTGGTGGAGCCCAGCAGAGACTGGCTGATCACGGGCGCCGACCCGCAGGTGGCCCGGCAGGCGGGCTCGCGGGTCGGGGCGGCGGACGTCGAGGCGGTACGGGCGATGACGGCCGCGCTGGTCGACCTGGACCACCGGTTCGGCAGCGGGCACGTGCGGCCCGTGGTGGTGCACTACCTGAACAGCGTGGTGTCGGGGCTGCTGTCCGGCTCGTACCGGGACACCGTCGGCCGGCAACTCTTCGCCGCCGTGGCCCGGTTGACGGAGCTCGCCGGGTACATGGCGGTGGACACCGGGCAACCCGGGCTGGCGCAGCGGTACTACATCCAGGCGCTGCGGCTGGCGCAGGCGGCCGGCGACCGCGGGTACGGCGGGTACGTCCTGGCCGCGTCCATGAGCCACCTGGCGGCCCAGCTCGGCAACCCGCGCGAGATCGCCCAGTTGGCGCGAGCGGCGCAGGAGGGCGCACGGGGGCACGTGCCGCCGCGGGCGGAGGCGATGTTCCTGGCGGCCGAGGCGCGCGGGCACGCCCTGCTCGGTGATCTGCGCACGTGCCAGGAGGTGGCGGCGCGGGCGGTGACCGCGATGGACCGGAGCGATCCGGAGGCGGGCGACGACCCCGCCTGGATCGCCCACTTCGACCGGGCGTACCTCGCGGACGAGCTGGCCCACTGCTACCGGGACCTGGGCCGGCCCGAGGAAGCGGCGAGGGCGGCCGGCGAGGCGCTGGACGGTCACCCCGGGACACGGGCGCGGCGGCGGGCGATCGGGCTGGTCCTGCTGGCCACCGCGCAGGTCCAGCAGCGCGAGGTGGAGGCCGCCTGCCACACGGGTACGCGCGCGGCCGAACTCCTGGGCACGCTGCGGTCGTCGCGGGGTGCCGAGTACCTGGACGACCTGCAACAGCGGCTGGAGCCGTACGCGGACGAGCCCGCCGTCCGGGAGTTCGGCGCCCGGCTGGAGCTCCAGGCCGCCTGAGACCCGGTGCGGTGCCCGTCTCAACAGCGTCGCGGGGAAGGATCTTGTTACTGCCGCCACACACGTGTGCGCGGGCTCTGCGTCACCCGGTAGCGTGAGCCGACGCTTCCGTAGGTTTACAGGTTCACACGTAGGAGTCCCGGTGACGCAGAGCGGACAGGGCCAGGAGCCGCACCATCCCGCGGCGCGGCCCGCGCACGAGGGTGTCGTGCTGCCCGCCGAGGGCAGTGAGGCCTGGGGCGGCGCGGCGGACGCCGGGCCGGCCGGGGGCCAGCCGTGGGGCGGCCCGTGGGGGCCGCCGGACGGACAGCAGCAGCAGCAGCCCCTGCCGCCCCAGCAGCCGGGTCCGTACGGCGGGGAGCCCGGTCCGTACCAGCAGCCCCAGCAGCACGCGCACCCGCAACCGCACCAGCCGCACCAGCAGCACGCGCAGCAGCCGCCGCAGCACCAGCAGCACGCGCACCAGCCGCCGCCGCAGCAGCACCAGCCCCCGCAGCAGCAGGCGTACGGCACCGTCGCCCAGCCCCTGCCGCCCGAGGTGACCCCCGGGGCCGGCGACGCGGCCGCCACCCAGTACCTCCCGCCCGTCGGCGCGACCGGCGCCGGGCCCATGCCCATGCCGGCGAGCACGCCCCGGCCCGAGAGCCCGGCCGAGTCGACCACGTTCCTCGGCACCCGGCAGCCGGCCGGCGACGAGAACGCCACGCAGTACCTCCCGCCCGTTCCGCCCCAGCCGTCCGGAGCGCCCTACGGCATCCGTCCCGGTGCCCCCGGCGACCGGCAGCCCCCGGCCGAGTTCGACAGCCTGTTCCGCGACGACGCGGCGGCCACGCAGCACCTGCCCCCCTACGGCGCCCAGGCGCCGCGCCGGCAGGCCCAGCAGCCGTATCAGGCACCCCAGGCACCGCAGGCGCACCAGCCCGCCCAGCAGTATCAGGAGGCGTACGACGAGCCCGCCCCGCGCCGCTCGTCGAAGCTCCCGCTGATCGCGGCGGTCGTCATCGGCGCCACCGTGCTCGGGCTGGGCGCAGGCGCCCTGCTCAGCGGCGGCGAGGACGACAAGAAGGGCGCCGACAAGGCCGGCGTCGCCGCCGCCAGCTCCCCGACCCCGGGCGCGGGCTCCTCGCAGGCGGCCCCCGACCCGGTCAGGACGCAGGCGGAGGCCCTCGACAAGCTCCTCGCGGACAGCAACAACAGCCGCGACACGGTGATCCGCTCCGTGGAGAACATCAAGCAGTGCCGGGAACTCGACCGGGCCGCCACGGACCTGCGCGGTGCCGCCGGGCAGCGCCGGGACCTGGTGACGCGGCTGGAGGGCCTGAGCATCGACAAGCTCCCCGACCACGCCGCACTGAGTGCCGCGCTCACCAAGGCCTGGCAGGCGTCCGCCTCCGCCGACGACCACTACGCGGCCTGGGCGACGGAGGCCAAGGGCAAGAAGGGCTGCAAGGGCGGCAAGGCGCGCAGCACGGCCGAGTTCGCCCAGGGCAACCGGGCCAGCGGTGAGGCGACGACCGCGAAGAGGGAGGCCTCGCGGCTCTGGAACGGCATCGCGGGCACGTACGGGCTGACCCCGCGCCAGCCGGCGCAGCTCTGAGCCGGCCCACCGACGGAAGCGGAGGTCCTACAGGGCGGCGGCCCGGCGGAGCGTCGGGCCGACGTCCACGAAGCCGTCCTTCTGGGCCACCAGCCGTCCCTGTCGCACCACTTGGAACGTGACCCGGGAGTTGACCGCCCGGGGCGTGCCCGGTGTGCCGAGCATGTCCTCGTAGCGCCAGCGCAGCGGCGGGGTGAGGCCCCCGGTGTCCACCCGCACCCCCCGGTTCAGGGCCTGCCCGATCCGGCGGGGGGTGATCTCCTCCCCGTCCAGGGACTCGACGACCTCGGTCAGCACCGTGTAGGCGATCCAGGTCGTCTGCACGCCCGCGTCGGCCGGGTCGATCCGGTTGTCGGCGAAGGCGTGGTCGCGGAGCACCCGCTTCATCGTGTCCCAGCGCGGGTCCCCCGCCTCCGGGTACCAGCCGGTGATGTAGGCCCCCTCGAAGGGGCCGCCGGCACCCCCGGTGCGGTCGATGAGCGGCTGGTCCACGCTGCCCAGGACCGAGGAGACCTTGACGTCCCGGCCGTCGGGCGGGAGGCGGCGGAAGGAGTCGAAGAACGTGGCGGTGTGCTCGCCCAGGGCGGCGGTGACGCAACCGCCCTCCTCGCCCGCCCCCTTGCGGGACAGCCGGGCCTCCTCGGTGTACTCGCCGGCGTCGTCGGCGGCCGGGATGTCGGTGGCGGTCCGGTGGTGCCCCTGGGTGAGGCCCGAGTTGAGGATGAACGGCAGGTCGGCGCCGGGCAGCGAGTCGGGCCGTACCAGGGAGACCCGGTCGCACGAGTCCGCGAGCTGGAGCCCGTTGCCCGCCAGCAGCGCGGCCTGGCCGCCGTTGACGGGGTAGGAGACCGCGCTTCGGAACTCGTCGTCCGTGACGCCGTAGCCGCCGATGTAGGGGATGCCGGCGGCCTCCAGCGGAGGCATGAAGGCCCGGCCGTTCTGGCTGTACGAGCCGACCACGGCCACCACGCCCTCCCGCACCGCCCGCCGGGCGCACGCGGCGGCGGCCGCCGGGTCGTTGCCCTCGTTGCAGGTGAGCACGCGCAGCTCGCGGCCGCCGATGCCGCCCCGGGAGTTGATCCAGCGGGCGTACGCCTGCCCCATGGCGGGCATACCGGGCATATTGGTGGCGCGGGTGTTGTCGGGGGCCCAGGTCATCACGGTGAGGGGCTCCCTGGAGCCCCCCGTGGCCCCAGGGATGACCCCGCACCCGGCCAGCAGGCACGCCGAACCGAGTGCCGCCGCCGTCCTGAGGAGGGAGAGGGTGGTGGAGGAGCGTCGCCTGCCGTTACCGGTCATGGTCATGCACAATTCCGCCCCATGGGTAACGCGGGAGTGAGGACGGTTCAACGCGGAGTGACGCCGAGGTGAATTGCGGGGGCCGGTCCGCGTTGTCCGAGGGGGCACGTACGATCGCCACGTGTCAGCTTCCGTGAACTCTTCCCGTCGCGGCCGTCGCTCCTCCACCATGGGCGGCATGCCGCTCAACGACATGCCGTGGTGGCGCTGGCGCGCCAACGTGCGCTCGGCGCTGCACATGCTCTCCGACCCCGTCTTCCACCAGGAATGCTGGCTGGCCGGTGTCGAGGGGTACGGGGACGTCACGGACGCCGTGTACCGGCTGGTCGAGGACACCTGGCTGGACAACTGGTCCGCCGAGAAGTACGTGGGGACCATCTTCCGGGACTCGGGCGAGGCCGCGCTGGTCGACGTCGCGGTGCTGCGAGTGCTGCGGATCATGCACCAGGTCGGCCCGGACGCCCCCGTCTCCGCCTACATGGGCCACCACGGCTGGCCCGAGGCGGTCCGGGCGGCCCGGGACGCGCACGTACGGCTGGCCGTCAACGACGGCGAGGACCCGGACGCGCCGCCGCGCTCGCTGGACGTGCTGCGGATCATGACCCGGGCCGCGTGACGGGTTTCGTACCGGCCCCGCGTGACGGGCCCCGCGTGACGGGCTTCGCAACCGGGTCGGGGGCCGGGTCCGCCTGACGGACCGAGGTCCGGCCGTCCCGGGCGGATGTGGCATCCTGCCAGGATGACCGACCAGTACGTCCTCACGCTCTCCTGCCCGGACAAACAGGGCATCGTGCACGCCGTTTCGAGTTACCTCTTCATCACCGGCTGCAACATCGAGGACAGTCAGCAGTTCGGGGACCGGGACACCGGCCTCTTCTTCATGCGCGTCCACTTCTCCGCCGAGACGCCGGTCACGGTGGACAAGCTCCGGGCGAGCTTCGCGGCGGTGGGCGACTCCTTCGGGATGGACTGGCGGATCAACCGCGCCGACGAGCGCATGCGCGTCGTGCTGATGGTGTCGAAGTTCGGCCACTGCCTGAACGACCTGCTGTTCCGGGCCCGGATCGGCGCGCTGCCGGTCGACATCGTGGCCGTCGTCTCCAACCACACCGACTTCGCCGAGCTGGTCGCCTCGTACGACGTCCCCTTCCACCACATCCCGGTCACCAAGGACACGAAGGCCCAGGCCGAGGCCGAGCTGCTGGACCTGGTCCGCGCCGAAGGCGTCGAGCTGGTGGTCCTGGCCCGGTACATGCAGGTCCTGTCGGACGACCTGTGCAAGGAGCTGAGCGGCCGGATCATCAACATCCACCACTCGTTCCTCCCGAGCTTCAAGGGCGCCAAGCCCTACCACCAGGCGCACGCGCGCGGTGTGAAGCTGATCGGCGCGACGGCCCACTACGTGACGGCCGACCTCGACGAGGGCCCGATCATCGAGCAGGAGGTCGAGCGGGTGGGCCACGACGTCACGCCCGAGCAGCTCGTCGCGGTCGGACGGGACGTGGAGTGCCAGGCACTGGCCCGGGCGGTCAAGTGGCACGCGGAACGCCGCATCCTGCTCAACGGCCGCCGCACGGTCGTCTTCGCCTAGGCCTCGGGCCTCCGCCCCGCCGGCCTCCGGCCCTCCGGCCCCCCGGTCCCCCCAGGGGGGCGGGGGGCCGGAATGCTCAGAGGCGGCTGAGGGACGCGGCGGCGAAGAGGACGTCGCGGATGGCCTCGCGGTCGCCGTCCTGGCCCGCGGCGGCTTCCTCCGGGGCGATGTGGCCCGCCACGAGCTGGCAGAACTCCACGCCGTCCAGCGCCACCTGGGCGACCTTGTGGTCCCGGGAGCCGACCGCCGCCGGGGAGTCCAGGGCGATGTACCAGTCGCCGCCGCCCGAACCCTCGACCTCCAGGTGGAGCGAGCGGCCGGGCGCGCCGGCCGTGACGAGGTGACGGGCCGGGGCGGCGAGCCCCGCGCGGCGACGGCCGGCGAGGGCGGCCGGCAGTAACCGGGCCGCCAGGTCGATCATGCCGTGCAGATGGGCGGCGCTGGGCGGCTCGTACGGGTAGTCGACGGCGGTCGCGATGTCGTCCGCGTGCACCCAGCACTCGAAGGCCCGGTCGAGCAGCGCGTCCCGGAGGGGCAGCGAGAAGTCGCCGTAGGAGACGGACAGTTCGGCCACCCCGCGGCCCGCGAAGGACACCGTGCGGATCAGGGTGTGGGCCTGATCGCGCCACGGGCCGCGGACCGCTCTCGTGGGCGGGTGGTGCGCGCTCTGCCAGATGGCCTCGGTGCGCTCGGCCGGGGTCTTGGGCGACAGCGGGTCGTCCAGGCCGATCGCCGTCGCCACCAGGCCGTCGACCGCCTGGAGGTGGCTGATCACCCCCGCGACGGTGGTCCGGCGGCTGGCCGGCCGGTCGCGCTCGAACCACTTGAGCCGCACCGGGGCGTGCCACTCGGAGTCCCCGATGTCCCGCAGCAGCGCGTCCAGCCGGGCCGTCTCCGCGTCGTAGGGGCCGGCCCAGTCGGGCACGGGGATGCGGGCGGGGCGGCGGCCCAGGCAGTTCTCCAGCACCCGGGAGCGCAGCAGCGGGTCGAGGTCGAGGTCCCGCTCGTGGTGGAGCAGCCCGACCGCGTCGCGCAGCCGCAGGGCCTCTTCCGCGCAGGGGGCGCACTCGGTGAGGTGCTCCTCGACGGCGGTGGTCTCCTCGGGCGAGCACGCGGACAGCGCCCACGCGCCGAGCAGGGACTGGAGGACCTTGTGGGGGAGGGGCGGCGGCGCCGTCCCGGGCGCGGGCAGCTCCTCGAAGTTGTCGGCGGCCCGTCGCGGGGCCGGTATGCGCGGCACGCCGCCCACCCCTTCCCGGCCGTCGTCGTGGCCACCGCCGTCCAGCGGCCCGGTCACAGCGACCGCCCGTCCAGCGGCCTGCTGTTCGCGGTGGCCAGGAGCTGGAGCCCGAGCCGCAGCCGGCGGCGCGCCTCGTCCTCGGTCACGCCCAGGTCGGCCGCGGTCTGGCGGTAGTCCCGGCGCTGGAAGTAGGCCAGTTCCAGCGCGGCGCGCAGGGGCGCCGGCATGGACTGGACGATGTAGTCCGCGCGAGCGGACACCGCGGCGCGGTGCACCTTCTGCTCCAGCTCGTCGGTGGAGCCGCCCCGCTCCGCGTGCGCCTTGGCCTCGGCCTGGCGCAGCCGGTGGACGGCCTGGCGGCGGGTCAGTTTCGCTATCCACGAGCGCATGGACCCCTCGCGCCTCGGGTCGTACGCGTCCGGGTTCTCCCACACGTACCCGAACACCTCGCGGGTGACCCGGTCGGCGGCCGACTCGTCGTCGAGGACGCGGTGCGCCGTGTTGTGCACCAGGGAGGCGAAGCGGTCGTACAGCTCACCGAGGGCGGCCGCCTCGCCGCGCGCCAGCCGCTGCTGCATCTTGCGGTCCCAGCGCGGTGGTGTGTCCTTCGCCATACGGAAAGTCCTCCCGAACCGACTCCCCTCGAATGTAATGCGCCGTACGGACAATGCGCCTCTCTTTGCCTCAAGCGCCCATCGTGCCGGCTCCGCATGGTAAGGGACTCATCACTCCGAGTGGATCGTGTTTCATGGGAGTACGGGAGGGGCAGCAGCGGCCCGAAGGAAGCATCGCTTCCGGTTCGTTGTGCCCCGGTTGGATCGGCGAAGGGTTGGCGCGTGACGCTCACGGTGGACGAAGCCGAACACGGCGCCTGGACCGTGCTCAGCATCCGGGGAGAACTCGACCTCGTCTCCTCGCCCGTCGTCCGCCGGCGGGTGCACGACGCGGTCGCGGAGGGCAGGCGCGACGTCGTCCTCGACCTGTCCCAGGTGCTGTTCTGCGACTCCAGCGGCGTGGGAGTGCTGATCGCCTCCCGGCGGCTGCTGCACTCGTGCCGGGGCAGGCTGCGGCTGATACTGCCCGCCCGGGGGGCCGTCGAGGGCTCCCACGTCAACCGGGTCCTGGCAGCCCTGGGCGTACGGCGGCTGTTCGCGGTGTACGCGGACGTCGCCTCGGCCACCGGCGAGGAGGACGAGCAACTCTCGGCGTGACGGCGCCCCCTTCGCGTCGTACCCTCCCGGCATGGACGCAGAGGAGTTGTACCAGCGCCGGATCGCCTCGCGGTTCGACGCCCTGGACCAGGACGGCAACGGCTATGTCTCCCGCGAGGACTTCACCACCGCGGCCGCCCGGCTGCTGGAGGAGTTCGGCACCCCGTTCCGCTCGGACGAGGGGCAGGCGCTCGCCGGCGGCGCGGAGGCGTTCTGGCAGGGCCTGGCCGGGATCGCCGACGTGGACGGTGACCAGCGGGTGACGCGGGGCGAGTTCGTCAGCGGTGCCGTGAAGCGGCTGCGCGACAACCCGGAGCGGTTCGCCGAGATCGCCCGCCCCTTCGTCCGCGCCCTGCTCGCCGTCGCCGACGGGGACGGCGACGGGAAGGCCGGGACGGCGGAGGTGGAGCGCGCCCTGCGGGTGCTGGGCGTCGAGTCGCACACCGCGGCGCTCGCGGCCGAGTCGCTGGACCTGGACCGCAGCGGACTGGTCGACGAGGAGGAGGTCGTCACGGCCTTCGCCCGCTACTTCGTGACCCAGGAGCCCTAGGGGACGCCCACGTCGTCGGCCGCGCCGCGTACGTGAGGGCGGCCAGGAGCCCTGGGGGGGCGCCCGCGCCGCGTACGTGAGGGCGGGCCGAACGCCAGGGACGGAGCCGTCAGGATGACGCCCGGGCGCGGCCCGTGGGGTCCGCCCGCACGCCTCCGGCTCACCGGCGGGAGTCGGCCTTACCCTCCAAGCGACCCGTCCGGATACCGGACGGCGTTCTGCCGCTCCGCATTCCCCTGGAGGCCATCATGCCCAGTCCACCGCAGCCGTTCGGCACCGTCGTCAGCACCATCGGCGTCAACCTGCGGAGGTATCCGAGCACGGACTCCGCGATCATCGGCAACCTGAGCCACGGTGCCGAGATCGGCCTGCGCAGCAAAGTGAACGCGCAGAACATCGACGGCAACAGCATCTGGTACCTGCTGCGCGACAAGGCCGCGTGGGTCGCCGCGCGGCACGTCGACAACACGGGACAGGTCCCGCTGTCCAAGGACGCCGAACCGGTCGGCCCGCAGGGCTGACCAGGGTTCCACCGAGCCGCCCCGGGGGCATCCCCATGGCTGTCCCCGGGACCGGCCCGTACTCGGCGAGCGAGGCGGTGACCGCACGAGACGCGCGCGGCGGAGCCCGGCCGGTCAAGGCGGAACGCTTTCGGGTGACGCGATCACGCTGCGTTGATAACGGGCGGGTCATGGGCCCGAGGCCCGTCACCGCCCGGAGTCGGCCGCCGGCTTCGGTACCGTCCGTGGAATGCGCGTGGTTCACGGGCCGGGGCGTTCCGGTGGCGCCGCCCGTGCGACGGTTCCCTGCCCGGGTGTGCCCGTCTCTCCTGCCCTTCGGCGGCGCGGTGCGCCCCCCTGTTCGACTGTGCGCGGGGTGCGTCGCACAGTATGCAGCACACGTACTCCTTCGCGCTGGAATATGCCCGAAGCGCTTGTTGCGGTGACTGTACGTCAACCATCCTGTTCCGCAGGGAAATCACGTTCAGTGACGACTGTGAAGGCTGTGGTCGCTGTGAGACGCGAGGCGTTGTGTCCGCCGGTTCGGATGGTGTGAGCGGTGCAGGTGCTTCAGGTGCAGTTGGAGATCGGTCCCGACCCGGCGGAGGTCGGTCGGGCCCGGAGATGGGCGAGGTCACGGCTCGCCGGTTCCGGGATAGGGGATGACGAGCCACTGGCCGAGACGCTGGTGCTGCTCATTTCGGAACTCGTCACCAACGCCGTGGTGCACACCGGGTGTCCGGCCGTGCTGCGGATGCTCTTCGGCGCGGGTGCCGCGGAGGCGGGGACGGTGCGGGTGGAGGTCGCGGACACCAGCGCCCGCCCGCCGCGCCAGCGGCACGCCGACGGTGACGACACCAACGGGCGGGGGCTGGAGCTGGTCGACGGGCTCGCCGACCGGTGGGGCTGGCAGCGGGAGGGGGTCGGCAAGAGCATCTGGTGCGAAGTGGACCGGGGTGCACCGGCGGTGGCGCGGGTGGTGCGCGAGTCAGGGGGACTCATGCCGTCGTGCGCCGTCACCCACCGGGGATAACGGTGCCACTCTGATGGGGTGTTGACGGCTGGTGCCCGTGTGATCACCCTTGGAGCAGCGATTCGTGGCGAGGGGACGCCGAGGGCTTGACGCCCTCGGCGAGTGCGGGTCGCGGCTCGGCGGCGGCTCCTGTCAGGGCCCTCGGGGTGAGCCCGCCGGAGCCGGGTGGCGGCGGCCGTGCCGTGCTCGGGGTGCGCATGCGTGCGCCGCCACCCAAGGTCGCCCCCCGGGGAGCACCCCGGCGGGAACGCGCACCGCCGTTCCTGTGCACAGGCTGTGGACAGTTCCTCCGGCCCGGTCAGGCGCGGGCGGCGCGGAAGGTGCGGCGGTAGACGGTGGGCGTGACGCCCAGCGCGGCCTGGACGTGCTGCCGCATCGACTGGGCGCTGCCGAACCCGGCGTCCGCCGCGACCTGGTCGACCGGCAGGTCCGTGGACTCCAGCAGGTGCCGGGCCCGCTCCACCCGCTGCCGGGTGAGCCACTGGCCGGGGCTGACGCCCACCTCCTCGCGGAAGCGGCGGGTGAACGTCCGTACGCTCATGGCCTCCTGCCGGGCCATGTCCCGTAGCTGGATCGGCTCGTGCAGACGGTCCAGGGCCCACGCGCGGGCCCTGGTCGTGGTGACGAACTGCGGGTCCGGAACCGGGCGGTGGACGAACTGGGCCTGCCCGCCGTCCCGGTGCGGCGGCACGACGGTGCGGCGCGCCACCTCGTTGGCCACCGCCGCCCCGTGGTCGCGCCGCACGATGTGCAGGCACAGGTCGATGCCGGCGGCCACCCCGGCGGAGGTCAGGACGTCGCCGTCGTCGATGAACAGGACGCCGGCGTCCACCTCCACCGCCGGGAACAGCCGCTGGAAGTGCTCGGCGGACGCCCAGTGGGTGGTGGCCGGCCGCCCGTCGAGGAACCCGGCGGCGGCCAGGACGTACCCGCCGGTGCAGATGGACACCAGGCGGGTGCCCGGCCGGACGTGGGCGAGCGCGGCGGCCAGCTCGTCGGTGAGCCTGCCCTCCCGGTGCACCGGGCCGAGTTCGTACGAGGCGGGCACGACGACCGTGTCGGCGGTGGCCAGCACCTCGGGCCCGTGGTCCACCGAGATGAGGAAGTCCGCGTCGGTCGGGACCGTTCCCGGAGCCACCCCGCACG
Source organism: Streptomyces sp. NPDC039423 (assembly GCF_055598725.1). Classification (NCBI taxonomy): domain Bacteria; kingdom Bacillati; phylum Actinomycetota; class Actinomycetes; order Kitasatosporales; family Streptomycetaceae; genus Streptomyces; species Streptomyces sp. NPDC039423. The sequence continues at coordinate 314,583 of NZ_JBVKAH010000006.1, read as the reverse complement.
TGATCGTCTCGTACAGGGGGTGCCCCCCGGCGTCCCGGGCGCCGCCGAAGATGCGGTGCGGTATGCCCAGCTCAAAGGGGAGGAGCCCGGCGAGGGCGAGGACGACGACACGATGCGGAACCGGCTGACCCATGGCCCGATCCTAGTGAACGGTGGCATCCGGGCCACTGGTACGGTACTCGGCCGCTCGCGATGCTGTCGGACGTGACCCAGACGACTCCGCCCCCCGCCGCCGCGGCCTCCCCGGCCGTCCCCCCGCCCGCCGCCCGCGCGCCCCGCGTCCACCGCGCGTGGTCCGTCGCCGCCGTCACCTTCGTGACGATCGTCGGCGCGGCGGCCTTCATCTCGCTGCCGGGGCTGCTGATCGAGCCGCTGCACGGGGAGTTCGGCTGGTCGCGCGGCACGATCGGCTTCGCCGTCTCGGTCAACCTCGCCCTGTACGGCCTGACGGCCCCGTTCGCCGCCGCCCTCATGGACCGGTTCGGCATCCGGCGGGTCGTGGCGCTGGCGCTGACGGTCGTCGCCACAGGCTCGCTGCTGACGGTGTGGATGACCGCGAGCTGGCAGCTCGTCCTCTACTGGGGCGTCCTCGTCGGGCTCGGCGGCGGCTCCATGGCGCTGGCCTTCGCCGCGACGGTCACCAACCGGTGGTTCACCGCCCGGCGCGGTCTGGTGACCGGCATCCTCACCGCCGCGGGCGCCTCCGGGCAACTGGTGTTCCTGCCGCTGCTGTCCTGGCTCGTCACGGACCACGGCTGGCGCCCGGCCGCGATCACGGTCGCCCTGTCGGCCCTCGCCGTCGTCCCGCTGGTCCGGCTCCTGCTGCGCGACCACCCCGCGGACGTGGGGCTCACGCCGTACGGCTCCGACGTGTTCGTCCCCAAGCCCGCCCCGGTGACCGGTGCGGCACGGCGGACCGTCACGGTCCTGGTCTCGGCGGCCCGCACCGGCCCGTTCTGGCTGCTCGCCGGCACCTTCGCCATCTGCGGCGCGTCCACCAACGGCCTGGTCAAGACCCATTTCGTGCCGGCCGCCCACGACCACGGCATGCCGATGACGGCGGCCGCGTCGCTGCTGGCGGTGATCGGTGTCTTCGACGTGGCCGGCACCATTGCCTCCGGTTGGTTCACCGACCGCTTCGAGGCGCGCCGGCTGCTGGCCGTGTACTACGCGCTGCGCGGCGTCTCGCTGCTGTTCCTGCCGATGCTGCTGGCCCCGTCGGTCCACCCGCCGATGGTCTTCTTCATCGTCTTCTACGGCCTGGACTGGGTCGCCACGGTGCCGCCGACGATCGCCCTGTGCCGCGAGCACTACGGGGAGGACTCGGCCATCGTCTTCGGCTGGGTGCTCGCCTCCCACCAGGTGGGCGCGGCGGTGGTCGCCTTCGCGGGCGGGCTGGCCCGTGACGTGTTCGGCTCCTACGACGTGGTCTGGTACGCCTCGGGCGCCCTGTGCGCGGTGGCCGCCCTGATGGCCCTGGTCATCCGCCGCCGGCAGCCGGCCGCCCCGCTGATGCCGTGAACCGGCCGAACCGCGGGGCGGGCGAGACTCTGCGGAGGCCCTAGCCCGCGGCGGGCCGGCGCTCCAGGTCCGGGTAGCCCCAGTCGAGAGTGGTCCGCGCGCCCGGCGCGACCTCGTCGACCGCGAACCTGACGTAGCTCTCGAAGTTCGGCTGCCACAGGTGGAAGCGGGTGATGCTCAACGGGAAGTCGGTCTCGCCGGACACGAAGGCCGTGCCGTCCGCGTCCCAGGCGACGCCCAGGTTCACCTGGTCCTGGACGCGCTCGTCCGCCATGACCTCGTCCAGCGAGCGCACGACCTCCCGCGCCTGGGCCTCGTTCTCCAGGGCGGTGACCGTGAGGGTGAAAGTGATGTTGACCGACATGGCTGAAGCGTACGAGGCGGCTCAGAGCACCGTCGTGGTGGTGACCACGGTGACCGCCACCATCGCGGCCTGCATGTTCCGGATGGCCTCGCGCACACCGTCACCCGCCCACTGGCCCTCGGCGATCGCCGCCATACGGGGCTCGACCAGCTTGCGCGGGATGTCCGGGAACGCCAGCCGGTGCAGCTTGGCGGCGTGCAGCAGGGAGACGAGCCCGGACGTGCGGTCGTCCGGCTCCGCGCCGTGCACCACCACCGACGTCAGCCGGGCCCGCAGTTCGCGCTCGACCGAGCCGTCCGCCTCGGGGTAGCGGCGTACCGGGAACATCCCGAGGACCCGGGTCTGCTCCTCGACGACGAGCCCGCGCTCGCACAGGCTCTCCACCGTCGAGCGGACCGCCCTGGACTGGTCCTTGCTCAGCCAGTCCGACACCTTGCGCCTGCTCTTGCGCCGGGCCCACTCGTCGAGCGCCGCCAGGCGGCCGTCGAGCAGCGCGTTCCCGGTCGGGGTCGGGTCGGTGACCTCCAGCCGGCCCTCGGCCACGGCGATCCGCCCGGCCATCGCCAGCTCCAGCAGGATGCCCCCGGCCACGGCCCATCCGGCCGACGAACGTTCCCGTGCGGCGCCCGACTCGTCGTCCAGCGAGAGCAGCGTGATCTCCTCGCCCAGCGTCACGGTCATGGTCGTCCCCCTCGGTCGTGTGCGGTCATGCGCGTCGACGTGTCAACGCGACAAGAATCGCACGCGGTTGGGCGGGTGTCCCGCCGCCCCCGGATCAGGCCGGAACCGCGCGCAGGGCGCCCGCGTCGGCGGCCGGTGAGGCGGTCCGGGGCGGCTGCGCAGGCCTCGTAGGCGGGCAGGTGGCCGGCGGGAGCCCCGGCAGCCTCGCCACGCGGTCGGTGAACTCCGCCCCGGCGGGGTGCGGGCTACGGCCAGAGCAGGTCGCGTTCCCAGCCGCCCCCGGCGGTGGCGCGGTAGCGGAGCCGTACATGCCGGCGGCGGGCGTCCCCCTGGAAGAACTCGGCCTCGTCCGGTTCGAGCACGTACAGGGTCCAGGTGTCGGCGTCCGCGTCCGGCTCCGCGTCGGCGCGCCGCCAGGCGGCCGCGCTCGCCCGCGCCAGCTCGTCCAGGGAGCCCAGCACCTCGCTCTGCCGCCCCACCAGCGCGGCGGCCAGCGCTCCCGTGGAGCGGGCGTGCAGGTCGGCGTACGCCTCCTCGGGCGTGCCGGACGAGACCCGGCCGCGCAGCCGCACCTGGCGGCCCTGGGCCGGCCAGTAGAAGTGGAGCGCCGCGTGCGGGTCGGCGGCGAGCTGGCGGCCCTTGGCGCTGGTGGCATGGGTGGCGAAGTGCCAGCCCCGCCCGTCGGCGCCGTGCAGCATGACCGTCCGTACGTCGGGCCGCCCGTCCGCGCCGACGGTGGCCAGCGACATGGTGTGCGGCTCCACCTGGCCCGCCTCCGCCGCCGCCACGAACCACGCGCGGAACAGCGGCAGCGGCTCCCCGGGCGCGGAGTCCGGGTCGAAGGCGGGCAGTTCGGTGTCCCACACCCGCAGGGAGCGGAGGGTCTCGTCGAAGTCGCTCATCGGCCCATCATGCGTCACCGGTCCCGGCCCGGGGCCACCGTTACCGGGCCGTGGGAAAAGGAACGCCGACGGCGGTCGACGAGGTGGACCGCCATCGGCGTGACAGGACGTACGGGGGTGGGGCGTTATCGGGTCGGTTTCTTGCCCGTGATGCCGAGATGGACCAACAGGGCGAGATGGGGCTTGAGTTCGGCCTGCTTGACGCCCCAGGCCTGGAAACCCTTCTGGTGGCCGGCGACCGCCGCCAGCATGGCGACCAGTGAGCCCGCCATCGCCGCCGGGTTGACGTCCTTGTCGACCTTGTTCTTCGCCTGGAGCTCCTTCACCGCGTCCGTCAGGGAGTTGGTGACGGAGTTCAGGATCTTCATCCGGATCTTGTAGAAGCGCTTGTCGCCCTCCGCGGCGCCCAGGTCGATCACACGGAGGATGGCATCGTTCTTCCGCCAGAAGTCGAGGAATCCCTCGACCAGTTCCTCCGAGGTCTGCCAGGCCGCCTTGCCGACCCAATTCCGGCCGGATACCAGTTCGGTCAAACCGGCGCCCTCTTTGGCCATTTCCTCCGCGATCTCGAGGACCGCGCCCTCGACGTCCGGGAAGTACTGGTAGAACGTCGCCGGGGAAGTACCCGCCTTCCGGGCCACGTCGATGACTTTGACGTCCCGGTACGGCGAGGAGCTGAGCATCTCGCTGAGGCAGTCGAGCAGCTTCTGCCGCGTCGCCTGTCCGCGTCGACCGGCCACGCGGCCGTCGACGGTGCGTACTTGTCCTGTCATGCCGTCAGCTTACCGACGGGTGATCGGCGCGCGATTCGGCCGACTGCAAATGGGGTGACGGCCCTCCGTGCGGCGGCCGCCGGGGCCCCGCGCACCAGGCCCGTACGGGCCTCGACGGCCACCCGGGCGCGGATCCGCGCCCGGGGCGAATGGGCGGTTTTCGGCCACCTCGGGATCCCCGCGCCACCCCGATAGGCTTATGAACAGCCTGTGGAAAACTTCGGTGGACAACGCACGGGGACGGCGGCGGGCAACCGCCGGAGCACGGGCCGGGGACTCCCCGGCGGCGGCCGGCGAACCCCCGCGAACCGGGATGGGCGACCCATATCCGGGGAATTCTCCCCTGCGGCGGACGCCCGGCACCCTTAGCGTGACCGTGACGGGCACTACACGCCCCGCCCGTACACGGAAAGGGATCAGGTCCATGGCCGCGTTCACAGAGGGCACGCCGTGCTGGGCGGATGCGATGCTCCCCGACCTCGAAGCCGGCAAGCGTTTCTACGGAGAGCTGTTCGGCTGGACGTTCGACGAGGGCGGCGAGGCCTACGGCAACTACACCAACGCCTTCAGCGAGGGAAAGCGGGTCGCCGGTCTCGCGCCCAAGCGGGACGGCCGCATGCCCACCGTCTGGGGCGTCTACTTCGCCACCCCCGACGCCGCCGCCACCACCCGCCGCATCCGTGAGGCTGGCGGCCAGATGGTGATGGACCCCATGCCCATCGGCTCCTTCGGCACCATGGCCCAGGCCGTGGACCCCGGCGGCGCCGTCTTCGGACTCTGGGAGCCCGGCGACCACCCCGGCTTCGAGAAGCAGGGCGAACCCGGCTCCTTCTGCTGGACCGAGGTCTACACGAGGGACAAGGACACCGTGGACGCCTTCTACGAGACCGTCTTCGGCTTCCAGGTGCGCGACCTCGACGACGCCTCCATCGACTTCCGCGTCTGGTCGCCCGCCGGCACCCGGGCCGGCGACGATACGGCCATCGGGGGACGCAGTGTGATCACCGACGCCTTCCCGGCCGCGATGCCCGCCCACTTCCTCACCTATTTCGCCGTCGAGGACTGCGACGACACCGCCGCCCTGGCCACCCGGCTCGGCGGCCGGGTCACCGAGGACCCCTTCGACACCCCGTACGGCCGGATCGCCCTGATCGCCGACGACCAGGGCGCCGTCTTCGCCGTGCTGGCGGAGCCGAAGGCCGCCTGAGAACCCTCACGGCGGTGTCCGGAACGAGGTGAGACACCCCGATCCGCCCCCGGGTTCGCAACCACCGCCCCGGACAGGAAGAATCAGGGGGCACGGGGCCGTACTCTCATGGCCCCGACGGGGAGGTGGCAGGCAAGTGGAGCAGCTGACGCAGCACGACCCGAGACGGATCGGCCCGTTCGAGGTGCTGGGCCGGCTCGGTGCCGGAGGCATGGGCCTGGTCTATCTCGCGCGATCGGCGTCCGGGCGGCGCGTGGCGATCAAGACGGTGCGGACCGAGCTCGCCGAGGACCAGCTGTTCCGCGTCCGCTTCACGCGCGAGGTGGAGGCCGCACGGGCGGTGTCCGGCTTCTACACGGCGGCCGTGGTCGACGCCGACCCGCGGGCCGCGGTGCCGTGGCTGGCCACCGCGTACGTCCCGGCGCCCTCGCTCGAGGAAATAGTGAATGAGTGCGGGCCCCTGCCGGCCCAGGCGGTGCGCTGGCTCGCCGCCGGGATCGCCGAGGCGCTCCAGTCCATCCACGGCGCCGGCCTGGTCCACCGCGACCTGAAGCCGTCCAACGTCCTCGTCGTCGAGGACGGGCCGCGCGTCATCGACTTCGGCATCGCGTCCGGCGTCTCCAACACCCGGCTGACGATGACCAACGTCGCCGTGGGCACGCCCGCCTACATGTCACCCGAACAGGCGAAGGACTCCCGCAGCGTCACCGGCGCGAGCGATGTCTTCTCGCTCGGCTCCACCCTGGTCTTCGCCGCCACCGGACACGCCCCCTACCACGGGGCGAACCCGGTCGAGACGGTCTTCATGCTGCTGCGCGAGGGCCCGGACCTGGAGGGGCTGCCCGACGAACTGCGGCCGCTCATCGAGTCGTGCATGCAGATGGAGGCGGGACTGCGGCCCTCGCCGGCCGACCTCCAGGCGCAGCTCGCACCGCACCTGTTCTCGGGCAGCGACGACAGCGGTACGGCGTCGGCGTGGCTGCCGGCCCGCGCCACCGCCATGATCGAGACCCGCCGGGGCGGCCGTCCCAGCACCCCGCCGCCCCCGCCGGCATCCCCGGCCGCCCCGCCCCCCGCGCCGCCGTCCGCGCCCCCTCCCGCCCCCGGCGGCGACCGGGACACGGCCTGGCGGGGCGGCACCGGCGACCCGCGCACCGGGCACGCGGCCCCCGCCGCCCCCGTACGGCTGCCCGGCGCCCCCGTGCCGATCGGACCCGGGCCCCGCGTGGCCGACACCCGCGCCGCCTTCCCGGTGGACGCCGGACCGACGACCGGCTGGATCCGCCGCCCCGCCGGCGGCCCGCACGGCGCCGACCCGGCCACGTCCGGTCCCGCCGGGTCCGCCGCGGCGCCCCCGCAGCACCTCGCGCCCCCCACCGGGCCGCCCCTGACCGGCCCGTCCGGCTCCTCCGCCCCGTCCGGCTCCTCCGGGGCCCCCGGCTCCGGCGCCCAGGAGCCCGCGGGCCCCGGGCACTGGCGGCCGTGGCGGTTCCGGATGTCCAACGACGTTTGGGGCACGCCCGTCGTCTCGGGCGACCTGCTCTACGTCACGTCCTTCGAGGTCCACGCACTGGACGTGGGCACCGGCCGGCGCCAGTTCAAGACCCGGGACGTGGCCTGGACGATGGCCGTGGCGGGCGGCCGCATCCACGCCTCCGACGGACCCTCGCTGTACGCGCTCGACGCCCTCGACGGCAGCGAGCGGTGGCGGCTCCAGACCGACGCCTGGGCGTATTCGCTCAAGGTCGACCGCGGCACCGTGGTCACCGGCACGCGCGGCGGCGGCGTCCAGGGCTGGGAGGCCTCCAACGGCGAGCGGCTCTGGGAGATCACCGGGGCGCAGACCGACTTCGAGACCCCCGACGCCGGGCCCGCCCTGTTCGGGGACACCGTCTACGTGTGGCGCGACGCCCGGCTCCAGGCCCTCGACGCGCGCACCGGCACGCAGCGCTGGTCGTACCCGATCGGGGACGCCGCCTCCTGCGGCGGGGTGCCCGTGCGGGTCGCCCCGGCGGAGGACGGGTACGTCTACGTGGCCGCCGGCACCCGGGTGCTGTCCATCGACGTCATGTCCGGCCACGTGCGCTGGCACTTCGAGGCCCCGGCGGTCTTCCTCTCGCCGCCGGCCTTCGCCCCGGGCCCGGCCGTCACCGGCGGCGGGGTGTACCTCGCCGACTACCTCGGCACGGTGTACGCGCTGGACGCCACGACCGGAAAGGACCGCTGGCGCATCGCCACCGAGTCCCGCCACTCCAGCGAGCCCGTGCTGGTCGCGGACGGCAACGTGCACGTCGGCAGCGGCAGCGCGGTCTACACCCTGGACGCGGTGACCGGCACCCCGAAGTGGCGCTTCCCGGCCGGCGGGCCGATCATCGGTGCCCCGGTCGTGGCCGACGGCCGGCTCCACTTCGGCTCGGCCGACCACGTGCTGTACACCCTGGACGCCGGCGGCGGCCAGCTCCGGTGGAAGCTCACCACCGGCGGCGAGATCACCGGCTCGCTGGTCGCGCGGGCGGGTGTCGTCTACGCGTGCAGCAAGGACCGGTGCGTCTACGCGCTGGACGCGGTGAAGGGCACGGCCACGGGCCGCGGCGGCGCCGGGCGGTAGGTCGCCCGCTCCGGTCGGTCGCCCGGCCGGAGCGGCCGAGGCGCCGGTGCCGTCGCCCGGGCGCGTGCCTCAGCCGCGCCCGCGGTGGGGCCCGCGCGGCCGGTCCGGTCCGCCGGGCCAGGCGTCGGGGCCGGGTCCGCCCTGTCCGGGACCCGGCTCGTCGGGGCCGGGGCGGTCGTCGTACCGGTCGTCGTACCGGCCCTCGTCGTAGCGGGGGTACTCGGCGGTGCGGGTCTCGTCGGAGCCGTCCCCGTAGGGCCGCTGCCCGTACGGCTGTCCCTGCCCCGGGGGCTCGGTGTAGGGCTCCGGCCGGCCGTGGGGGTCGGCGTACGGCTCGGTGTACGGCTCCGGGTGCTGCTCGGCGTACGGCTCGTCGTGCCGGTGGCGGCGTCGCCACCCGCGCCCTTCCGTGTCGTACGGCTCGCGGTCGGCCCGTCGGCGTCCGCTCATCAGCGCGGCGCCCAGCAACAGCAGGATGCCGCCGCCCAGCGCCAGCCCGACGCCCTGTCCGAGCCCCGAGCCGTCCGACTCCACGCTCAGGTTGCCGGCGGCCTGCCCCTGGCGGACCATCCACAGCACGGTGAAGCCCAGCACGATCACGCCCGCGACGAGGACCAGCAGCCGGGACCGCAGCACCACTCCGATCACGGTCACCAGCGCGGCGACGGCCAGCGGCAGCAGGATCGAGGTCGCCAGGTCGGCCTTCGTCTGGCCGATGCCGCCGAAGAGGTCGGCGACGGGGTAGTTCCGTCCGGGACGGCCGTCGTACCAGGCACGGAAGGGGCTCCAGACGGCGGCCGTCGCTCCGACGAGAGCGAGGATCGAGCCGACGACGTTACGGATCATCCTCGGCCTCCCTGGGTCCGGCTCTCGATCACGACGCTACGCCCGGCGGGAGCGGAGCGCCACACGACGGAACGGGAGGCCCCTCCCGCGCTGCTAGGGTGACGTGCGCCCGTCAAGATCGGGCTGCATCCACTCGCACTTTCAACGGGGGTTGAACGTGAAGCTCCGCCATGTCCGCGCCGTCGCCGTCTTCGGCATCGCCGTCGTCGCACTCACCGGAGCCCGTGGCTCCCACGGCGGAAGCTGTGGCGGTGGCCACAGCTCCAGTTCCAGCAGCAGCTCCAGCGGCGGCTCCGGCTCGGACACCAGCAGCAGCTCCGGCAGCACCACCGGCGGCAGCGGCGACAGCACCGGCGGCAGCTCGGGCGGGGTCTCCGTGCCCGGCGGCTCCAGCAGCAGCGACCGGGCCTCGCGCGACATCAAGATCGACGAATGCCGGATGGACGACTCGGGCAAGAACCTCGTCGCCCGGCTCACGGTCACCAACAGCGGCTCGCTGGACCAGACGTACAACGTCACCATGAAGTTCCGCGGTACGAGCGCCGCCACGGCGTACGCCAGCGTCACCGGGCTGACCGTCAAGGCCGGCGCCTCCCAGCAGGCCGAGGCCACGACGACGTACACCGGCACCGGCGACGGCAGCGAGTACAAGGAGTGCGTCGTCTCCACGGCGACGAAGAACGCGCTCTGACCGGTCCTTACCGGAGCCGGTACGCGACGCGAGGGGCACCGGACCGCGTTCGGTCCGGTGCCCCGTCGTTTCGTGCCGCGGCCGCGGCGGCTCCCCCTCCGCGCCGCCGCGGCCGCACCCCGTCGTGAAGGTCCGTGTCAGCTCGCCGGCGGCGCCGGCGTGTGGTGGTCGCCCTGGGTGGTGACGATGTCCTGGGCGGGCGGGGCGGGCGTGTGGTGGTCGCCCATCGTGATGAGGTCCTGGGCGGGCGGGGCGGGCGTGTGGTGGTCGCCCATGGTGATGAGGTCCTGGGCCGGCGGGGCCGGCGTGTGGTGGTCGCCCAGTGTCGTGATCGTTTCGCGCTTCGTCTCGAGCTTCTTCTCGGCGCTCATGAATCCGTCCCCCGTGAGGTGCTGATGGTGTGTGCGTGCCTTCTGTCCGGCGACTCCCCCGAGGGTCGCCGGGCAGAAGGCTAGTGGACCCGCTGGTCCCCCGATGTGGCGGATCGACTGCTACGAGCATGCCGGGCCGGCATAAACAATCGATGAACGGCCTGGTGGGAGGTCATGCGGCGGTCAGCGGCGACAGCAGCTCCCGGGCCTCCGCCGCCTCTGCGGCCCCCGACTGCTCGTGCAGGGCCAGCGCCTCCCGCCAGCAGGCCCGCGCGCGGCCCGTCTGCCCGAGCCGGTCCAGCGCCTTGCCCAGGGTGATCAGCACACTGCCCCGGATACGGTCGCCGCCGATGCAGCCGATGGCAAGGGCTTGCTCGGCGTGTTGGGCGGCCCTGGCCGGCCGCTGGGCGGACAGGTGCGTCTGGGCGATGCGGAAGTGCGTCGTCCCGGCCCACAGGCGCTGCCGGTTGGTCTCGAACCGGTGCAGCGCCTGCGCCAGTTGCTCCAGGGCCTCGGCGTGCCGGCGGGCCTGCGTGAGGGCGACCCCGAGGGCGTACTGGGCGTTGGCCAGCCGCAGGGTGTGGCCTATCCGCTCGTACAGCTCGACGCCCTGCTGCGCCAGTTCGATGGCCTGGGGCACCCGGTCCATGGACAGGTGCAGCCGCGACAGGTTGCACAGGGCGCTGGCCTCACCCGGGCGGTTGCCGTCCGCGCGGGACCCCTCCATGCCCCGCAGCAGGTGCTTCTCGGCGTCCGCGTGCCTGCCCTGGTTGAAGGCGATGATGCCCCGGTCGTTGTCGGCCCAGTACACCGGAGCGGGGTCCCCGGCCGCGGCGGCCAGGCGCGCGGCCTGCTCGGCCTCCCGGTCCGCCTCCTCGTACCGGCCCGCGACGAGGTGCACGTTCGTCATGGACGTCCGGGCGCGCGCCTCGACCCGGGCGTCGCCCGAGGCGCGGGCGGCGGCCAGGGCGGTCAGCGCGGCCGTCTCGTACAGCTTGGAATTCGCGCCGGACTCCGCCAGGTCCTGGGCGGCCCACAGCAGGTCCACCGCGGTACGCAGGCCCGGACCGCCCGTCGCCTGCCGGGCGCAGGCCAGCAGGCAGTTCGCCTCCGTGTACAGCCAGTCCAGCGCGGCCCGGCGGTCGGTGAAGGACAGTCCGTCGTACGCGGTCGGCTCCAGGTGGTCGACCAGGCGGTCGCCCGGCCGTTCCATCGCGAAGACCCGGGTCGCCGTCGACAGATAGAAGTCGAGCAGACGGGACAGGGCCAGCCGGCGTTCCGCCGGCGGCTGTTCGTCCCGGGCGGCGCATGCACGCGCGTAGAGGCGGACCAGATCGTGGTAGCGGTAGCGGCCCGGAGCGGCCGACTCCAGCAGCGACGTGTCGACCAGGGACTCCAGCAGGTCCTCCGCGTCGTGCGGCGGGAGGTCCAGCACCGCCGCCGCGGCCGCCAGGGAGATGTCCGGCCCGTCGGCGAGGCCCAGCAGCCGGAACGCCCGCGCCTGCGCGGGTTCGAGCTGGCCGTACCCGAGCTCGAACGTGGCCTTCACGGCGAGGTCGCCCGCCTGGAGCTCGTCCAGGCGCCGCCGCTCGTCGGCGAGCTTGGCCGCCAGGACCGACACCGTCCAGGTGCGGCGCGCCGCCAGGCGGGAGGCGGCGATCCGGATCGCCAGCGGGAGGAACCCGCACGAGGCGACCACGTCCAGGGCCGCCTCCCGCTCCGACTGCACCCGCTCGGCCCCCACGATCTTGGTGAAGAGCTGGAGCGCCTCCTCCGGCGACATCACATCCAGGTCCACCAGGTGCGCGCCCGCCAGGTCCACCATCCGCACCCGGCTGGTGACCAGCGCCGCGCACCCCTCCGTACCGGGCAGCAGCGGCCGCACCTGGGCGGCGTCGCGGGCGTTGTCCAGCAGGACCAGCACCCGCCGGCCCGCCAGGGTCGAGCGGTACAGCGCGGCGCGCTCGTCGAGGGTGTCGGGGATGGACGAGTCCGGGGTGCCCAGCGCCCGCAGGAAGGCGCCCAGCACGGTCTCCGGCTCCGCGGAGCGTGCTCCCGCGCCCTGGAGGTCCACGTAGAGCTGGCCGTCCGGGAAGCGCGGGCGGGCGGTGTGCGCGACGTGCACCGCGAGCGTCGTCTTGCCGACCCCGCCGATGCCCGCGAGCGCCGAGACGGCCATCACGGAGCCCTCGGCCGTGTCCAGGTGGTCGCTCAGCTCGCGCACGAGCGCCGCCCGCCCGGTGAAGTCCGGCACGGTCGCGGGCAACTGCGCCGGACGGGAAACGGCCGGGGCGGGCGCCGGGGCCTCCACCGGGCGGGCCAGCTCGGCGTCCGCCCGGAGGATGCGCTGCTGGAGCCGGGCCAGCTCCGGGCGCGGGTCGACGCCCAGCTCGTCGGCGAGGAGCCGGCGGGTGTCGGCGTACACGGCGAGGGCCTCGGCCTGCCGCCCGCTGCGGTACAGGGCCAGCATCAGCAGTTCCCGCAGCCGCTCGCGCAGCGGGTGCGCGGCGGTCAGGGCCGTCAGCTCCGACACCGCCTCGGCGTGGTGCCCGCACTCCAGGTCCAGGTCCAGCCGGGTCTCCAGCAGCCCGAGCCGCCACTCCTCCAGGCGGGCGCGCTGCGTCTCGGCGTACGGGCCGGGGACGGACGCCAGCGGCTCGCCGTCCCACAGGCCCAGCGACTCGTCGATCAGCGCCCGCGCCCGGTTCCGGTCGCCGCCGGCCCGCGCCTTCTCCGCCTCGACGGCCAGCTCCTGCGCCACGTTCAGGTCCAGGGCGTCGGGACGCACCCGGATCGCGTACCCGCCGGACTCGCTGACCAGGACGCCCGGCGGGAGGACCTTGCGCAGCCGGGAGGCGTACGTCCGTACCGCGGCCAGGGCCTGGGAGGGGGGCTCGTCGCCCCAGATGGCGTCGATCAGCTCGGCGGCCGTCGCCGTGCGCCCGTCGCGCAGCAACAGGGCGGCCAGCAGGGCACGCTGCTGCGGCGAGCCGGACGGCAGGGGTTCGCCGTCGCACCGGGCGCGCACCGGGCCGAGCACGCCGAAGCGCAGGCCGCCCACCGCGCCGTCGCCGTCGCGCGGGGCGCGCTGCTCCGGCACCCGCGGCCCGTCTTCACGGTCCATAGCTCCCCCTGCCCGTACCGCTGGTTCCGCCCCCGACAGTCTGCCTTGTCGACGGCGTTTGCGTCAGCAGTGGGTGACGCTCTGCACAAGGTCGTGACACGATCCGCCCACCAGTGATCTGACGGGTCGTCAGTTCGCCGCGGCCACCCCTGCACCCGCCACCCGGACGGCTCCGCCCGGATGCGCGGTCCGCCCCGGCCCGCGAACACTGGTCGGGACGGCGCCATGACGGACAGGCCGGACACCACGGACAAGACGGACAAGAGGCGGGCTCATGCGCACGATGCTGATGTGCCAGATGGACACCGGGAAGACCAACGAGGCGATCAGGGCCAACCGGCTGGAGGAGGTCCTGGGCGCCTTCCTGGAGCGGGTGAAGCCCGAGGCGGCGTACTTCGGCTCGGTGGACGGCATGCGCACCGGGTTCATCGTCTTCGACCTGGAGCACCCCTCCCAGATGCCGGTCGTCTGCGAGCCGCTCTTCATGGAGCTCGACGCCAAGATCACGCTGTTGCCCGTGATGAACGCCGAGGACGTGCGGACGGGCGTGGGGCAGTTCCTGTCCTCCTGACGCCGAGCGGCCGCGTTGTCGGTGGCGGCCGGTTGAATGGGCGCATGGGGAACGAACACGACGTACGCGACCTCGTCGTCCGCGGTGAGGACTGGTACGCCCGGGAGCTCGGCCCCGGGACCACGTACACGGGCTGCACCTTCTACGACACGGACTTCACCGAGGTCGTCAACGAGGGGGCGGTCTTCGACGAGTGCGTCTTCTCGGGGGTGCGCTTCAACGCCTCCCGTCACACGGGGGCGGCGTTCACCAACTGCTCCTTCCGCGGGTGCGGCTTCTTCGACACGCGCTTCGAGCGGTGCAAGGTCGTCGGCAGCCGCTTCGAGCGGTCGACGTTCGGGCTCCTGGAGGTCACCGGCGGCGACTGGTCGTTCGCCGGCCTCCGCGGCGCCGACCTGCGCAAGGTGTGCTTCGACGGCGTCCGCCTCCGCGAGGCCGACCTCACCGGCGCCCGCCTGGAGGGCGCGCACGTCCTCCGGTGCGACCTCTCCGGCGCGCTGCTGCACGGCGCCAAGCTCAAGGACGCGGACCTCCGGGGCAGCGACCTCTCCTCCCTCGACCCCCTGACGGTGGACCCGGCCGGCGCCAGGATCGATCTCGAACAGGCCGCCGTCATCGCCACGGCGCTCGGCTTCCACCTCGGCTGACCGCCGGTCCGCCGTCCGCTCTCCGCCGTCCGCTGTCCGCCGGCCGCTGTCCGTCCTCCGCCGTCCGCCGGCCGCGATCCGCCGTCCGCTGACCGCCCGCCGCCCGCCGCCGTCCGGCGACTTGCTCTCCGCTATCCGCGCGCGAGCATCGCCCCGGCGACCTCGCCGACCGCCGCCCCGGGGATCGCGGTGGCGGCGTCCTCCAGGACGAGCAGCCGTGCCCCGGGGATCTCGCGCGCGAGCGCCTCGCCGTTGCCGACGGGGAAGAACGGGTCGCGGCGGCCGTGGACGACGAGCGTGGGGACGGCGATCCCGGGCAGGCGCTCGCGCCACCGGGGCCGGCAGTCGAGTCGGGAGAACACCAGGCCCAACTGGTTGGCCCGCTGCACCGGGGGCGCGGTGCCGGGCGTGCGGTCCCAGACGCGCGCGGCGGTCGCTCGCGCGGCGGCGGGGTCGTCGCCGCGGATCTCCGCGCCGGCGGCGGCGAACTCCGCGACCGCCTCGCGGTCGGCCCAGTCGGGCGCCGGACGGGCGAACAGCCGGCCCATCGTCGTGCCGTCGTGGTCGGGGAGGTCGTCGTCGGTCGGGCCGGGGGCGACCGGGCGGGTGCCGATCAGGGTGAGCGCCGAGAACGCGCCCGGATGGTCGAGCACGGCCACCTGGGCGACCATCCCGCCGACGCCGATCCCCGCGAGGTGCGCCGGCCCCCCGCCGAGCGCCTCGACGAGGGCCGCCGCGTCGGCGGCGAGGTCGCGCAGGGTGTAGGCGGGCGCCTCCGGATCCGTCGCCTCGGACTCCCCGCTGTCGCGGAGGTCGTAGCGCACCGCGCGGCGCCCGCCGGCGGCGAGCCGCTCGCACAGCGCGTCGGGCCAGGAGAGCATCGTCGGCCCGCCCGCGAGCAGCACGAGCGGCGCGTCGTCGTCCCCGAAGGACTCGACGCCCAGGGCGGTCCCTCGAACGTGGACAGTGGTCATCCCCTCACCGGCAGCCGTCGTGGGTCGGGTGTCATACGGGGCAGACCCGGCCCGCCGCCCGGACTCATCGCCCACGCCCCGCCTCTTCCCGCCCGGCCGGCGGGCGTCCGCACGGGTTTCGGGGGAGGGGCGGGGCGGCAGCATTGCGGCATGACTCTCACGCTCGTCGAAGCCGACAAGATCCTCGCCGACAACTTCGCGCCCTGGGTGCTGGAGCTCGGGCTGTCCGTCGTGGAGGCGGGTGAGGCGCACGCCGTGCTGCGGCTGCCCTGGGACGGGCGGCTGGCCCGGGAAGGGGGCGGGCTGTCGGGGCAGGCGCTGATGGCGGCGGCCGACACCGCCACGGTGATCGCGGTGGCCTCGGCGCGCGGGGCGTTCGTGCCCATGACCACGGTGCAGCAGTCGACCAGCTTCATGCGGGCGGTGACCGGTGCCGATGTACTGGTGGACGCGCGGATCACCAAGCTGGGCAGGCGGATGGCGTTCGCGGACATCACGATGACCGCCGAGGGCGCGGCGGAGCCCGCCGCACGGGCCTCGACGGTGTACGCGCTGCTCGGCTGAGGCGCCGTCCGAAATCGGCGCGGGAAAATTTGGAACCGGACAAAATGGGCATGGCTGCGGTTCCCGCATATCGGACGGTGCGGTTTTGACCTACCAATCGGTCGGCATGCGCCCGAGGGCATCTTTCATTCCTTGCCCGAGGCGCCCGTGTGGCCTCGTAATGCAAGGAAAAGATCGCGGAGTTCCTTCTTCCGGATGTGGAAACCGCAGCACCTAACGTCCACTGCATGACTCAGGTAGAAGCACGGCCCCAGGCCGGAGACACGGTAAGGGGCGTCACCGCGACGGGTGGCACCGGTGACGTACGGACCAAGGGGCTCGGCGGCAACTCCGTCGGACTGGTCGGCAGTGCCGTCATCGGCATCTCGACGGTCGCCCCCGTCTACTGCCTGACCTCCACGCTGGGGTCCACCGCGGGCGAGGTCGGGCTCCAGATGCCGGCCGTCTTCCTGGCCGGATTCCTGCCCATGCTCCTGGTGGCCTTCGCCTACCGCGAGCTCAACCGGGCGATGCCCGACTGCGGCACGTCCTTCACCTGGACCGTCAAGGCCTTCGGCCCCCGGATCGGCTGGATGTGCGGCTGGGGCCTGGTCATCGCGACGATCATCGTCCTGTCCAACCTCGCGGGGGTCGCGACCTCCTACTTCTGGCTCCTCGCCGGGGAGATCAGCGGCAGCCCGGACATCGCCGCACTGGACGACAACAAGGCCGTCCACATCCTCACCTGCCTCACCCTCATCGCCATCGCCACCGCCATCAGCTACCGAGGCATGACGGCCACCAAGAGCGTCCAGTACGCGCTGGTCGGCCTCCAGCTCGCCGTCCTGGCGATCTTCGTGGTCATGGCCTTCTCCAAGGCCGGCGGCACCGACTTCCCCACCGGCGCCGACTTCTCCTGGTCCTGGCTGAACCCCTTCGAGGTCGAGTCCTTCTCGGCCTTCACCGCCGGCCTGTCCCTGGCGATCTTCATCTACTGGGGCTGGGACGCCTGCATGGCGACCAACGAGGAGACCACCGGCAGCGCCAGGACCCCCGGCCGCGCCGCCCTCATCACCATGGTCGTGCTGGTCGGCTCCTACCTGGCCACCGGCATCGCCGCCCAGATGGTCGTCGGCTCCGGCGACCAGGGCCTCGGCCTCGCCAACCCCGACACCTCCGACAACGTCTTCGCCGCCCTCGCCGGGCCGGTCATGGGCAGCGTCCTGGGCGTCACCCTCTTCGTCGCCGTCCTCGCCTCCGCCGCCGCCAGCCTCCAGACCACCTTCATCCCGGTGGCGCGCACGGTCCTCGCCATGTCGACGTACGAAGCCCTGCCGCACTCCTTCACCAAGGTCCACCCCACGTACAAGACCCCCGGCCTGGCCACCGTCGTCGCCGGGGTCGCCACCGGCGTCTTCTACACCGTGATGACCCTGGTCAGCGAGAACGTCCTGGTCGACACGATCTACGCGCTCGGCCTGATGATCTGCTTCTACTACGCGCTGACCGCCTTCGCCTGCGTCTGGTTCTTCCGCGGCGAGCTGACGGCCTCCGTCAAGGACGCGCTCTTCAAGGGCGTCCTGCCGGCCCTCGGCGGCCTGATGCTCACCGCCGTCTTCGCCAAGACGCTGTACGACATGTGGGACCCGGCCTACGGCTCCGGCTCCTCCGTCCTCGGCATGGGCTCGGTCTTCGTGATCGGCGTCGGCCTGCTGCTCCTCGGCGTCGTGATCATGCTGGTGATGCAGCGCCGCAGCCCCGCCTTCTTCCGGGGCGAGGTGCTCAGGAAGGAGACGCCGTCGCTGGTCGTCGCCGACTGACGGACACCTGAGCCGGAGGGGGCGGGCACCGTGGGACGGCACGGCGCCCGCCCCCTCCGTATGCGCCGCCTTCCGCGGCACGGCAAGGTGGACGGTATGTACGACCTCAACGTGATCGCAGAGGAACACCTCGTCGCCGCGCACGCCGACGAGCACGGCCGCAGCGCCAACCTGATCCTCCGGGACCCGCCGCTGCGGCAGAGCGTCATCGCCCTCACCGCGGGCACCTCGCTCGACGAGCACAACACCCCGCCCGCCGCGTCCCTCCAGGTGCTGCGGGGCGTGGTCAGGGTGACGGCCCAGTCCGGTGACGTGGAGCTGACCATGGGCACCCTGTACCTGCTGCCGCCGGAGCGGCACGGGGTGACGGCCGTGACCGACGCGGCGGTGCTGCTCACCGCCGTCAACGACTGAGCGGCCTCACCCGCGCGGGCTCAGCTCCGCCATGGCGTTCCAGCCGTGCTGGTCCGGCAGCTCGACGTTGATGATCTCCGGCGTCGTCGCGATGGCACCGGCCATCGCCTCCAGCCCCGCCGCGAAGTGGTCCGACGCCACGTGCGCCGCCCCCGCCTCCGCGTCCGCGAAGGCCTCCAGCAGCACGAACCGGTCCGGATCCGCGACGTCGCGCGACCAGTCGAAGAAGAGGTTCCCGGGCTCGGCGCGCGTGGCACGGGTGAAACCGTCGACCAGCGTGAGCCACTGGTCGCGGTACTCGGGACGGACGGTGAACCTGACGGCGATGAAGATCATGCCGTTACGGTGCTGCCCGCCCCGCCCGCGGTCCAGCTCACGCGCCGGGGATTCCGGCACCGCCCGAAAACGCCGCCACCGCCCCGGCCACCGCCGCCCGCACCCTGCCGTACCGCAACCGGAACTCCACCGTCGGCAGGGCCACCGACAGGGCGTGCCGCACCTCCCCGCCGCCCGGGACGACCATCGCCAGGCAGGTGTACGCCGGGTCCGCCTCGCCCACCGACACCGCGAACCCCCGCCCCCGCACCCGCGCCAGCTCCGCCTCGAAACGCTCCGCCCCGGTGATCGTCCGGTCGGTGAACCGGGCCATCCCGTGCTCGGCCAGGTACCGCCGCCGCACCCCCCGCGACACCTCCGCCAGCAGCGCCTTCCCGTGCGCCGTGGCGTGCGCCCGCACCTCCGGCCCGGGCGAGAAGGGGTCGGCCGTGGCCGTCACGGGAGCCGTACTGTCCACCACGGTGATCCGCCCGTCCCGGTACGCCGTCACGTACGCCTCCGCACCGCTCTCCCGCCGCGGCCGGGCCAGCACCTCACCGGCCCCCGGCGCCACCTCCACCCGCCGCCGGAACGACCGGTGCAGCGCCGCCACGCGTGGCCCCGGCGCGTACCCCCCGCCCTCCGCCCGCACCAGATGGCCGCGCGCCACCAGCGGCCCGAGCAGGTGGTACACCGTCGACAGCGAGCACCCCAGATGCCGCGCCAGCGCCTTCGCCCCGACGGGCCCGGCCGCGTCGGCCACCACGTCGAGGATCTCCAACGCACGCTCCACGGACCGGGGCCCACCACTGGCATCGCTCATACGGCCGAGCCTAAGGGGCGGCCCGGACGGCCCCCAGGAACACCGGGTTCGTGAACGCCGCCAGGGCCCCCGGGAGGGGCGGCAGCACCGCCGGGTGGCGCACCTCGGCACGGACGTAGCCGGCCCGGGCGGGCGTCGTCGTCCATTCCACCGTGCCCGCACCCGAGGCGGGCAGCGGGGCGGAGTGCACCAGGCCCTGGTCGGTGACGAAGTGGGCCGTGCAGCCCGGGGCGCCCGTCACGTCGAGGCGGGCGGTGACCGGGGTGCCGGGCGGGACGGCGAGACGCCCGCCGATGCCCGCGTGGCCGCCGCGGCCGCCCGTCACCGAGAACGCCAGCGACACGGCGGACGACTCGGCGACGTAACTGCGGCCCGCGCGCAGCCCGGCCAGGACCGCCCCCCGGGTCAGGTCGTCGGCCAGCACGACCGTCTGCGGGCCGCCCACACGGTCGGGCTCGCGGTGCGCGTCGCTGCCGCCCATCGCGGGGACCCAGCGGTCCCCGGCGGCCAGGCCGCTGTCCCAGTGGGCCAGGGTGACCTCGTCGTCCGGGGTGTACGGGCCGTTCCACACCTCCACCGCGTCCGCGTCGGCGAACCCGGACCTCCAGCCGCAGCCCACGCACGTGGCGTGCGGGTGCGCCGGGACGGCCAGCCCGCCGGCCCGGCGGATCGCCCGGGCCGTACGGCCGAAGCGGTCGTCACGGGCCCGGTGGCGCCAGTCGACGAACGTGCCGGGATCGGTACCGACGGCGAGCAGGTGACCGGTGCGGGTGGTGACCTCCACGCCGGTCAGGACCAGCAGGTCGTCGCCCCACAGTCCCTCCCACGCCCCGTGGCCGGCGTGCGTGTTGTGCTCCGAGGTGTTGATGAAGTCCAGCCCGGCGGCCCGCGCGGCCGCCGCCACCTCGGCGGGCGTGCGCCGCCCGTCGGAGTGCGTCGTGTGCAGGTGGCAGTCGCCCCGGTACCAGGCCCGCCCCCGGCCCCGGGCCCGCTCCGGCGGGTACACCGGGCGCCGGACCGGCCCGGCGGAGCCGTACGTGAGGCGGACCGTCACCGTGTAGGCCAGGCCCTGCGGGGCGATCGTGTAGGGGCCGAGCACGATGTGCCAGGTGCCGGGGCGGACCGGCCCCGCGAGGTACCCGGGCGTGGCGTCGTCGGCACGCAGGAAGAACTCGGTGCGCGCGCCGCCCGACCACCCCCGGAACCCCCGCCCGTCCGGCGGGGCGCCGCGCCCGCCCGGCCCCGTACCGCGCTCGTCGAAGACGCCGATGTCCAGGGCGTTGCCCTGCGTCCCGGGCGGCACGGCGGGCCGGTCGTACGCGTACGACACCCGGAACTCCCGCACCCCCGGCGGCACCTCCACCGGCAGGTACACGTAGTCGGGCGCACCCGGCGGCAGGGTGCCGCGCAGCACCCGCTCCGTCCGCCCGGCCGCGGAGCCCACCCCGCCGGTCACGGCGAAGGCGCCCGCCGTACCCGCCGCACCCGTCACGAACCCTCGTCTGTCCACCATGGGACACCACCCTCCTCGCGGCCGGTGAACTTCCCGCCAATCCGGGGCGACGGTCTCGGAATTCGCCGCCGGCCGCCATACCTTGGGCGCTCATGCGCATCGCGACGACGATTTTCCTCACGGACCGGACCATCACCCCGGTACGGCTCGCACCCGAACTCGAACAGCGCGGCTTCGCGGGCCTGTACCTGCCGGAGCACACCCACATCCCCGTCGAACGCAGCAGCCCCTACCCGGCGGGCGGCGAACTGCCGCCGGAGTACGGCCGCACCCTCGACCCCTTCGTCGCGCTCGGCCAGGCCGCCGCCGTCACCGAGCGGCTCGCCCTGGGCACCGGCATCACGCTCGTCGCCCAGCACGACCCCATCGACCTCGCCAAGCAGGTCGCCACCCTCGACCACCTCTCCGGCGGCCGCTTCACCCTCGGCGTCGGCTACGGCTGGAACCGCGAGGAGGCCGAGGACCACGGCGTCACCTGGACCACCCGCCGTGACCGCACCCGTGACCGGATGGCGCTGATGCGCGCCCTGTGGGCCGCCGAACCCACCGCGTACGACGGGGAGACGGCCTCGGTGCGCGCCTCCCACGCCTTCCCGAAACCCGCCGGAGGCGCCCCCCGCGTCCTGATCGGCGGCGCGGCCGGGCCCACGCTGTTCGCCCACATCGCCGAGTACGCCGACGGCTGGCTCCCCGTCGGCGGCCGGGGCCTCGCCGAGAGCATCCCCGCGCTGCGCGAGGTCTGGCGGAAGGCGGGCCGCGACCCCGAAGCCCTCCAGGTCGTGCCCTACGCCGTCCGCCCCTCGCCGGACAAGCTCGACCGCCTCGCCGCCCTCGGCGTCACCGAGGTCGTCGTCCAACTCCCGCCGTCGGGGGAGGCGGAGGTGCTGCGCACCCTGGACGAGTACGCGCGGTACGTGTAGGGAGGGGGCACTCGTATGCTCGGGGCCATGACGGATGACCAGGCCGGACGCCCCACCCTCCCCCGAGCTCTCGGCTCCGCTCGAGCAGGGGGAACCCCCACCGCCATGCGACGTGCCCTGAAGCGGGCCAGGGACGGTGTCGCGCTCGACGTCACCGAGGCCGCCGTCCTGCTCCGGGCGCGGGGCGCGGACCTGGAGGACCTGACCGCGTCCGCCGCGCGCGTGCGGGACGCCGGGCTGGCGGCGGCCGGGCGGCCCGGGGTCATCACGTACTCGAAGAGCGTGTTCCTCCCGCTCACCCGGCTGTGCCGCGACACGTGCCACTACTGCACCTTCGTGACCGTGCCCGGCAAGCTGCGGCGGGCCGGGCAGGGGATGTTCATGTCGCCGGACGAGGTCCTGGACATCGCCCGCCGGGGCGCCGAACTGGGCTGCAAGGAAGCCCTGATCACCCTCGGCGACAAGCCCGAGGACCGCTGGCCCGAGGCCCGGGAGTGGCTGGACGCGCACGGCTACGACGACACCCTGGCGTACGTACGGGCCATGGCGATCCGCATCCTGGAGGAGACCGGGCTGCTGCCCCACCTCAACCCCGGCGTGCTGTCGTGGACCGACTTCCAGCGGCTCAAGCCGGTGGCCCCGTCCATGGGGATGATGCTGGAGACCACCGCCACCCGCCTGTGGTCCGAGCCGGGCGGCCCCCACCACGGCTCGCCCGACAAGGAACCCGCCGTACGGCTGCGGGTCCTGGAGGACGCCGGGCGGTCCTCCGTGCCCTTCACCAGCGGACTGCTCATCGGCATCGGCGAGACGTACGAGGAGCGGGCGGAGTCGCTGTTCGCGCTGCGCCGCGTCTCCCGCGCCCACCACGGCATCCAGGAACTGATCATCCAGAACTTCCGCGCCAAGCCGGACACGGCGATGCGCGGCATGCCGGACGCCGAACTGGACGACCTGGTCGCCACCATCGCCGTCGCCCGGCACATCATGGGCCCCGCCGCCTGCCTCCAGGCCCCGCCGAACCTGGTCGACGGGGAGTACGGGCGCCTCATCGGCGCCGGCATCGACGACTGGGGCGGGGTGTCACCCGTCACCATCGACCACGTCAACCCGGAGCGGCCCTGGCCGGCGATCGACACCCTCGCCGAGCGGTCCGCCGCGGCCGGCTTCGAGCTCCGGGAACGGCTCTGCGTCTACCCCGAGTTCGTGACCCGCGGCGAACCGTGGCTCGACCCCCGCCTGCTGCCGCACGTCCGCGCCCTCGCCGACCCCGAGACGGGGCTGGCCGACCCCGGCGCGGAGGTGCGCGGCCTGCCCTGGCAGGAACCCGACGAGGCCTTCACCGCCGCCGGGCGCACCGACCTGCACCGCACCATCGACACCACCGGCCGCACCTCCGACCGGCGCGACGACTTCGACGAGGTGTACGGCGACTGGGAGGCGCTGCGGGAGGCCGCCGCACCCGGCATGGTGCCGCAGCGCATCGACACCGACGTACGCGAGGCCCTCGGTGTCGCCGCCGACGACCCCACCCGGCTCACCGACGACCAGGCCCTGGCCCTGCTCCACGCGGACGGGCCGGCCCTGGACGCGCTGTGCCGGACCGCCGACGCCATCCGGCGCGACACGGTCGGTGACGACGTCACGTACATCGTCACCCGCAACATCAACTTCACCAACGTCTGTTACACCGGCTGCCGCTTCTGCGCCTTCGCCCAGCGCCGCACCGACGCCGACGCCTACACCCTGTCGCTGGACCAGGTCGCCGACCGCGCCCAGCAGGCGTGGGACGTGGGCGCGGTCGAGGTGTGCATGCAGGGCGGCATCCACCCGGACCTGCCGGGCACCGCGTACTTCGACATCGCCCGCGCGGTGAAGGCCCGCGTCCCCGGCATCCACGTCCACGCCTTCTCGCCGATGGAGGTCGTCAACGGCGCCACGCGCACCGGGCTGTCGATCCGCGAGTGGCTGACGGCCGCCAAGGAAGCCGGTCTGGACTCCCTCCCCGGCACCGCCGCCGAGATCCTCGACGACGAGGTGCGCTGGGTCCTCACCAAGGGCAAGCTGCCGGCGGCCACCTGGATCGAGGTGGTGCGCACCGCGCACGAGCTGGGCATCCGCTCCTCCTCCACGATGATGTACGGCCACGTCGACCAGCCCCGCCACTGGCTCGGCCACCTCCGCACCCTCGCCCGCATCCAGCAGGAGACGGGCGGCTTCACCGAGTTCGTCACCCTCCCCTTCATCCACACCAACGCCCCCGTCTACCTCGCCGGCATCGCCCGCCCCGGGCCCACCACCCGCGACAACCGGGCCGTCACCGCCATGGCCCGGATCCTGCTCCACCCGCACATCCCCCACATCCAGACGAGCTGGGTCAAGCTCGGCGCCGACGGTGCCGCCGAGATGCTCCGCTCCGGCGCCGACGACCTCGGCGGCACGCTGATGGAGGAGACGATCTCCCGCATGGCCGGCTCCGGCTACGGCTCCTACAAGTCCGTCCGGGACCTCACCGCCATCGCCCGCGCCGCCGGCCGCCCCGCCCGCCCCCGCACCACCCTCTACGGCGAGGTCCCCGAGGAACGCCGGCGCGCGGCCGCGGCCTCCGACGGACACCTCCCGGAACTGCTGCCGGTCCTGACCGACTGAGCCCGTCACCCTCCGGGCCCGGGGCGCGCGCACGCCGTCCATTACAGTGCTGCGCGCCGGAGTGGCGTACAGGGGCGACGGAGGGGACGCGAGGTGAGCGCAGCAGCCGCGGCGGTCTGGGGCCGGGCCGAGCAGCAGGACTTCCGCGCGCGGGTGCGCGGCTGCCTCCTGGGCGCCGCCATCGGGGACGCCCTGGGGGCCGGCGTGTCCGGGCTGTCGGTCGAGGCGATCCGGGCGGCGCACGGCGCCGACGGGCTCGCCGACCTGGCCCCGGCGTACGGGCGGCGCGGGGCGGTCACGTCCGCCACCCAGCTCTCGCTGTTCACCGTGGACGGTCTGATACGGGCCCAGGTGCGCCGGGACACCGGCGCCTGGCACCCGCCCACCGATGTGCACCGCGCCCATCTGCGGTGGGCCGCCACCCAGCGCGACTGGGGCCCCGACGAGCGCCGCCAGGACAACGGCTGGCTGGCCTGCGAGGAGTGGCTGTACACCCGCCGCGACCCGGCCCGCGCCACGCTCACCGGCCTGGCCGACGGGGTGCTCGGCACCCTGGACAAGCCGAAGAACCCGGCCGCCCGGGACGCCGGCGCCCTGGTGCGGTCCGCGCCGTTCGGGCTGCTGGTCGGCTGGGAGCCGCAGTTGGTGTACCAGCTCGCCGTCGAATGCGCCGTACAGACCCACGGCCATCCGGCCGCGTACCTCTCGGCGGGTGCCTTCGCCGTCGTCGTGCACGGCCTGGCCCGTGGGGAGAGCGTGGACGGCTCCGTGCAGCGGGCGCTGGCCCTGCTGGCGGCCCGCCCCGGGCACGAGCCGGTCGGCGAGGCCCTCCAGCACGCCCTCGGCGCGGTACGCCAGGGCATCCCCGGCCCGGCCAGGATCGCCTCGCTCGGCGACACCGACGGCGAACACGCCGAGGACGCCCTGGCCATCGCCGTCTACTGCGCGCTCGTCGGCGAGGACGTACGGCACGGGCTGCGCCTGGCGGTGAACCACGACGGCCCGTCGGAGACCACCGGCGCCCTCACCGGCGCGCTCCTCGGGGCCCTGCACGGCGAGACGGCCCTCCCGCCGGCCTGGCTGGCCGAACTGGAGGGGCGCCCCACGCTCCTCCAGCTTGCCGACGACTTCGCGATGGAGATGACCCAGGGCCCGGCCCTGCACGGCCCGGCCGCCTCCGCACCCGGCTGGCTGGCCCGCTACCCGAGGGGCTGACGCCCGGGGGAGCGGGCCGTACCGCTGTCAACTCGCCCGCGTCGATCGCCCGCGCGCGGTCGGAGGCGCGGAATACCCGCGCGACCGGGAGTGCGGGCACCCGTTCGGCTGCCGGACGTTCCCCTGACAGTCACATGTGCCCACCCTATTGTGGGCGTTCGGCCAAAAGGCCGGTCGAGGAACTGAGCATGGGGGCGTGAATGGAAGCTCAGATGGTCGAGTTGGCACGGGTGGCGGGTACGGCCGTGGTCACACTCATGGCCACCGACGCCTGGGAGCGCACGCGCGACGGGATGGTCGCCCTGTGGCGTCGTGTCAGCCCGGGACGCGCAGACGGCGTCGAAACCGCTCTGGAGTCGGCACGCGACGACCTCCTCGCCGCCAGGGAGAACGGTGACGAGCTCACCGAACAGGAACTGCGTGAGGACTGGACGGGCCGGGTGCGCCGCCTCCTGCGTGACCAGCCCGAGGTTGCTGCGGAACTGCGCGCGATGCTGGCCGAGCTCGATCCGGAGTCCGAGAACAGAGGCGCCCACACGATCCGGCTGCAGGCGGAGGCGTCGGGCAGTGGCCGTGTCTACCAAGCCGGCCGTGACCAGCACATCACCGAGCGGTGAGGGAGAGTGAGCAGGGCGTGCAGGAGACCGTACGCGGTCACGCCTCCGGTCAGGGGCGCGTCTACCAGGCTGTCCGGGATCAACACATCACGGAGTACCACCATCACTACGCACCGGGAGAGCCGGCCTCGCTGTTCGACGGCTCGGTGCGACGGACCGTGGTGCGGGTGGACGCGGCACCGTTCGGCGTGCCCGGCCCCGCTCCCGATTCGGTCCGCACGCCACTGGTGGGCCGGACCCCGCTCGTCCTGAGGGACAGGCGGGAACTGATGGACACTTTGGTGAATGCCGCGCAAGAGCAGACGGGCGGCATCCATGTCCTGCACGGTCTGGGCGGCTGCGGCAAGACAGCGTTGGCTCAGGCCGTGTTCAACGAGGTGACACGAGGCGGCCGGCGCATCGGTCTGTGGGTCAACGCGTCGGAGCGGGCCTCCCTGCGTGCGGGCATGCTCGCGGTCGCGGCCGACCGAGGAGCCCGGACGACCGAGCTGGCGGCCGCGTTCGACGGGCAGCGGGCGTCCGCGGATCTCGCGTGGCACTACTTGGACCATTCGTCGCAACCGTGGCTGCTCGTCCTGGACACCGCCGACGATCCCACCGCGCTCAGCGAGGGTTCCTGGCTCCGGCGCAGCCCGCTGGGAACGGTCATCGTGACCACCAGGCAGTCCGGTTCCGCGCTCTGGAACGGAACCGAACTCCACAATGTGGACCTACTACCTGAGGAGGATGCCGCCCGGATCCTGTGCGACCTGGCGCCGCGGGCAGGCACAGTGGAGGAGGCGAGAGCTGTGGCCCGGCGGCTTGATTGCCTGCCGCTTGCCGTGACTTTGGCCGGTTCCTTTCTATCCCGACAACTCTTGGAGAGTTGGTCCATGAGCGACTATTGCCGTCACTTGGACGACAATGCGGCGGAACTGATCGACCGAGGGGCGACGGGCGGCGACTCCGAAAGAAACGCACGGCAACTCGTGAGCAGGACGTGGGGGATTTCCCTGCGTGCCCTGGCCGAGTCCGGCGTACCGGAGTCCACGACGCTGCTGCGACTCCTTTCGTTCTGGGCGCCGGACCCGGTACCGCTGTTACTGCTCCGGCCCGAAGCCGTCCAGCGAACCGAAGCGGCCGCTGTCGAACCCCCACTTCTGGGGCAGCACGTCGAAACGGCGCTCAGGGGCCTGATGGACCACTCACTGGTGTCCCTGGTGGAGGTCGAGGACGAAGGAGCGGTCCTGCGGTGCGTCAAGGCGCACGGCATCGTCCTGGACAGTGTCGCCGCCGGCGTGCCGCGGGAACAGCGGCGCCCGCTCGCAGCAGCGGCCGCCCGGCTGTTGGAGGAGCAGGTGCCCGCAGAACTCGTGAGGGGTCGCACGCCGGCGCATCTGCGGTACCTCGTGCCCCATGTCACCACACTCCTCCGGCACACGCCGGACGCCGACACCGCACCGGCGATCGTCGACGTCGCCGTGCGCCTGGCGGGCCACGTCTTCGAGGGCGGCGATTACCAGGCTTCACTCTTCCTCGCCAACGCCGCCGGAGCCACTGCCGAACAGTGGCTCGGGACGGAGGACCCGGTGACTCTCAGGGCCCGTCACCGTGCCGCTCTGGGGTTGTTCAGACTCGGCCGGTTCGCAGAGTCCGAGGACCTGCACCGGCAGGTTCTCGAAACACGGAAGCGTGTGCTGGGGCCGGAACACCCGGAGACCCTGGAAAGCCGCCAGGACATGCACGAGCCGATCGGTCAGCTGAACCGCCCCGAGGAATCGGTGGCCGCTCTGCGTGTGGCGGAGGAATACCGCACCCGAGCCCTGGGGCCACAACACCCCGACACCCTCCACACCCGAGCGCTGCTCATCGAATACCTCGCGACGACCGACGCGATCGCGGATTTCGACAGGATCGGCGAATCGACGGTTTCCGCGTGCACGGAAATTCTCGGGCCGGATTCCTTCACCACGGTGACCGCCGTGCACAATTTCGCCTACGGGCTCTTCCGGTTCGGCCGGTGGGAACAGGCGGAGCCCGCCGCCCGCCAGGCTTTGAGCGGCCGGGAACGGGTGCACGGTCCCGGGCACCCGCTCGCGCTGTCCGCCGCTGTCCTCCTGAGCTGGATCCTGCGGGAACGGGGATCGCTCGAGGAGTCCATCGCGTTGGCCCGCCGTGTCGTCGCCGGCCAGGACCGGGCGCTCGGGCCGGAGCATCCTTACCTGCTCGTCAACCGCACCGGACTGGCCGTGTCCCTCGCCGACTTCGGCGCGATGGCCGAGGCCCGGGAGCTGGCTCGCCAGAACCTTCCGCTGTGCGAGCGGGTACTGGGTCCGGAAGACCCTGTGACCGTGGAGACGCGGCGTCTGCTCTGACCGGACCTCGGGCAGGCCGCTGACAGCAACCAGCCCCCTCGGCCGGGACGGCGGACCAGTCGAGAGGGCTTCGGTCGTTCAGGGCACCGGGTAAGAGACCTGCCGCCTGCATCATGCGCTGGGAGGCACGCCTTCGCTGATGTCGCGGATGAATGCGGTCCACATGTCCGCGGTGACCTCCAGCCCCCGGCGGCCCGTGTCCTTGGAATCGCGGACGGCGACCGTGCATCCGTCGAGCGTCCGCACTTCGACGCAATCGCCATTGACGGCCGAGTAGGAGGACTTCGTCCAGTCCGTCAGCGTGACGTGCCGAATCAGCATAGTGACTCCGATGGTTGTGCCAGATGAATGGGTCCTGTCACCCTCAGCCGCCGGTCAGCGGCTGCTCTACGGACGGTACGCCGCGCTATCACTGCACACGTGAGCGGTTCACCCATCCGGATGGCATATTCCATCGAGTCTTTTCAGTTGTGGACGCGCCGGTGTACTGTGCGCGCCCGCTTTGCGGGGTTCACGAGCTGTAACCCTCGGCCACCTCGAGAATGAAGTCCCGGGACCGCTCCGGGCTCAGGGCCTTGGCGCGCAGGTGCTCGTACATCACGGTGTAGCTCTGCACATCGTTCGCCTTCTCCAGGTACAGGTCGCTCGTCACGCCCTCCAGGTAGACCACGCTGGCGTCCATGGCCTCGTGGAACTCCAGGATCGCGAACTTGCCGTACATCCCCGGATGGGCGCCGACGTCGTACGTCAGCACCTGGAGCGTGACATGTGGCCGCTCGCTCAGGTCCGCGAGGTGACGGAGTTGGTCGGCCATGATCCGCCGGCTGCCCACGACGCGCCGCAGCAGGGCCTCGTCGATCACCGCCCAGAAGCGCAAGGGGTTGGCCGGGTCCGAGAGCCGGTCCTGGCGTTTGAGGCGGATCTGGATGCGCTTCTCGATCTCGTTCGAGGTCGCCTCGGGCCACATGCCCTCGATCACCGCCTGCGCGTACTCCCGCGTCTGGAGCAGGCCGGGCACGATGAGGGACTCGTACACCCGCAGCGAGGCCGCGTCCGTCTCCAGGCCGATGTACACGCTGTACGGGATGTCGCCGAACGCGTGCCACC
Source organism: Streptomyces sp. NPDC039423 (assembly GCF_055598725.1). Lineage (NCBI taxonomy): Bacteria > Bacillati > Actinomycetota > Actinomycetes > Kitasatosporales > Streptomycetaceae > Streptomyces > Streptomyces sp. NPDC039423. The sequence goes on along the minus strand of NZ_JBVKAH010000006.1, from coordinate 285,013 downwards.
AGCCCTGCTGGCGCGAGTCCTTGGCCATCTGCATCAGCGAATCGACGATACGGTGGTCCTCGACCTCGTACACCCCGCACAGATCACGGACATCGCGCTGACTGATGGAGCGACGGCCGTTCTCGAGGCGGCTGATCTTCGACTGCGAGACGAGCAGGCGCTCCGCCACCTCCTCCGCCGTCATGCCCTTGAGCTCACGCAGCCGGCGCAGCTCCTGGCCCAATCTGCGTCGCCTGACGGTGGGGTTGACGTTGGACGCCACGGGAAACTGCACCTCCGGCTGCTTGGCTGGGTAGCTGGCGTAGCTCTGCGTATCTACTGCTCAGCAGACTGCCACCAATAGGCTTTGCGCGCTGGAAAATGGCCACAAGCGCCCCTGGACTACGCACGTACGGGAACGCGCGAGCGCGCGGGGCGGCGGTGATCACCGTCCCGCGCGCTCGCGCGGCTCTCGAACCGGGCCGTGGACCGGGCCGTGGGGGTGTGCGTCCGGTGCCGTGTTCCGGCGGTGAGCGGTGCGCCCCCGCCGGTGTGGTTCAGTGCGCCACTGCGCGGGCCATGGGCCCGCCGCGCGGCTGCATCGGTACGGCCGTGGCCGGGCGGCCACCGCCTCCCGAGGCGGAGCCGCGGCGTGGCTGCGCGCCCACGCCGTTCTGGACGTCCATCACGGCGTGCGCCACGAGACCGCCCATGGGGTCGTGCCTGATCAGGTCCCGGAGCCGGGAGCGCGAGGAGCGCCCCTCGTTGCCGGGGTAGAGGTGCTTGCCGAGTCCGACCGCGTGGGCCAGTGCGGCGAGCGCCGCGGTCCGCGGGTCCGGCGGTACACCGGTGCGGATCGCACTGTCCAGCCGGGCCCTGATCTCCCGGCTGATCGCCGTCTCCGTCGCCTGGTAGCGCGTCGTCGGCAGCACCCCGCACATCTGGCCCTCGACGGCATGCACCATGCCGCACCGTTCCAGATGCGAGAGATACGTCTGGCGCAGCCCCAGCCGGGGCCCGCCGATCCAGTGGACGGCCCGCACCGGGCTGCCGCGCCTGCGCAGCAGCTCGAGCGCGGAGTCCAGTGTCGGATCTCCGGTCGGCCGTGGCATCACCACGGCGATACGATCCCCGTCAGGGGCTATCCGTCCTGCCAGAGCCAGCTCCACTAGCTGTGCTCCGGCGAGGCCGAGGTCGAGCGACTGCGGCTGCGCTGTGGTACCCGTGGCCGGGTCCAGAGCGAGCAGCAGAAGCTCCTCCGGAAGTGTTCTGCGGCTCCTGCCCATCCATGCCTCCCCGCGTGGATGAATGACAGGGTGACCCCTCTCACATTGGTCTGTCGAGAGCGCCTGGGTGCTTCGTACGGGAACCGGCAGGTATGTCGTTCTCGTCTTGCACGGGAGCCAAGCGCTCACACAGGACACTGGTACATGGTTCGGGCAACGCGTTGATTGAAGGAGGCACGGTGGCGGGCGAGTCCCCCGACAAGTCGGAGCAGCAGAAGTCGCCGGGGGAGACGGCTTCGAACGACCGCGATCCGAGGCTGGCCGTGCGCGGCGGCACCGGGCCGGCGGAGGGGGACGCGGGGCGCTCGGTCGACCAGCCGACAGCCGTGTTCCGGGCGGTCCCGACGGACGCCACCCCCGCCGCTGACGCCGATGCCGACGCGGATGTGGACGGGGGCGCCGAGACGGAGGCGGACGGGGACGCCGACGACGCCGGCAAGGGTGCCGACGAGGACGTTGCCACGGGGGACGCCGGAGACGCCGGGGAGGCCGGAGACGCCGGCAAGGGTGCCGACGGGGACGCGCGCCTGCGGGACGCCGTGGCCGCCTGGGTGACCAAGGAGAACCGGCCGTCCACCACGCGGGCCGACGAACCGGGCGGAAACGCCCCTTCCCCGGAGCCTGAGGCAGAGGCGGAGACGGAGGCGGCGGCGGACGCCCCCGCCCCCGAGGCCGCCGAGCCGGAGCCCGGGGCCGACGAGCCCGCCGCCGAGGCGGACGCCCCCACCACCGAGGCCGACCAGCCGGAGCCCGAGCCCGAGCCCGAGGCCGACGAGCCCGCGCCCAAGGGCGACCAGCCGCCCGTCGACCAGCCCACCGCCATCTTCCGGGCCGTCCCGCGCAAGCCCGTGGACCAGCCGACGACCGCGCTCAAGGCCGTCACGCCCGACGCGAAGCAGGGGACGTCCGGTCCCGCGGCGGAGTCCCCGGCCGAGCGGACCAGCAAGTTCGTACCGCTGCGCGGGGACGACGTACGTCCCGCCGCGAGGAAGCCTGAGCCGAAGGCCCCCTCCCAGGCCGCACCGGCAGCCCCCGCCGCACCGGCGACCCCCGCCGCGCCCGCGAAGGGCGCCGCCCCCGCCGGCAGCGCCGAGCCGCCCAGGACGGGCGCTCCCGCCAAGGCCGCCCCCGCCGCCCAGGCACCCGCGTCCCTGACCGAGGCCGAGCGGACCAAGCAGCAGCCGCTGCCGCCCCGCCCGCCGCTCGACATGCTCGCGGAGCTCACCAACACCCCGCCGCCGCCGGAGACCCCGGTGCGGACGGCCGTCCGGCGGGTCAAGATCTGGACGCCGCTGGTCCTCCTCCTGCTGATCGTCTTTGCGATCGTGCAGTTCGTACGACCGCTGCCCGCGCCCACCCTGAAGATGACCGCCACGTCGTCGTTCACCTTCGAGGGAGGCAAGCCGTCCCTGCCGTGGCCGGGCGAGGGACAGGGGTACATGTCGGCGACCGGCCTCGGTACCGTCGACTCCTTCGGCGAGCAGAAGCCCGTGCCCATCGGCTCCGTCGCGAAGGCCATGACGGCCTACGTGATCCTCAAGGAGCACCCCCTGAAGAAGGGGTCCAAGGGCGAGATGATCGAGATCGACGCCCTGGCGGAGAAGGAGGGCGGCTACGACGCGCAGAACGAGTCGACCCTCAACACCGTGAAGGCCGGGGAGAAGATCTCGGAGTACGACGCGCTCGCCGCGATCATGATCCCCTCCGCCAACAACATCGCCCGGCTGCTGGCGCGCTGGGACGCCGGTTCCGAAGCGGCGTTCGTCAAGAAGATGAACGACACCGCCAAGGAACTGGGGATGAAGAACACGACGTACACCGATCCCTCGGGCCTCAACCACACCACCGTCAGCTCCGCCGAGGACCAGGTGAAGCTCGGCGAGAAGCTGGTCGAGATCCCGTCGCTGGTGGAGATCACCGCCATGCCGTGGTGGACGGACCCGTCGGGCAAGAAGTGGCGTAACTACAACGACCTCGTCCCCTACGACGGCGCGCTCGGCATCAAGACCGGCAGCACCACCAAGGCGGGCGGCAACCTGCTCTTCGCCGCGCACAAGAAGGTCGGTGACACGGACCAGCTCATCGTCGGCGCGGTCCTGGCCCAGTACAAGACGCCCATCCTGGGCAGCGCGATCGCCGCCAGCAAGGAGGCGATGCTCGCCACGCAGGACCTGCTGGCCGACCGGGCGGTCGTCAAGAAGGGCGATGTCGTCGGGTACGTGGACGACGGCCTCGGCGGCAGTACGCCGGTGATCGCCACCAAGGACGTGAAGGTCGTCGGCTGGTCGGGCCTCACCGTCAAGCTGGAGCTGGGCAACGACGGCCGCCCGCTGCCCCACTCGGCGCCCGCCGGAACCCAGGTCGGTGTGCTGACCGTGGGCGAGGGAGCCAGCCAGGTCCGGGTGCCGGTGGCCCTCAAGAGCGCCCTGTCCGAACCCGGGCTCGGCGACAAGCTGACCCGTATCGGCTGAAATCGCCCTGGGCGCCCCGGATTTCCGGGGCGCCCCCGTGTTAGCGTCCGGGCACGGCCGGGCAACGGAAGGCGCCGGGACGACGTCTTCGCAGACAGCACGTGGCAAGGACGTGGGGGACGACGCAGAGAGCAGAGAGCCGCAGTGACCACCACTGAGCCGACCAGCGCTGAGCCGGCCCGCGCGGAGGACGCCCCGAATTCGCGGGCGCGAATAAGGCCACCGGCTGGGGCGCGTGAGGTACCGGGGGCCTCCGAGGCGCCCGGGACCGTCATGCTCCCCGAAGCCCTCGACGGCCCCTCGGACCCCGGGGCGCCCGGAGGCCAGACACGCCCCGAGGCCCCCGCCGCGCCCCCGGACCCCGCGCTCCCAGGCCCCGCGCCCGCCGCGCTCCCGGTACCCGCGCCCGGCCCCGGCGAGGTCGCCGCCCCGGCGCCCGCCCCGGCACCCACCCCCGCGCCCGCTCCCGCCCCCCGTCCCCGTACCCGACCCGGCGTCCTCCGCCACCCCGTCACCGTCGCGACGGCACTCGCCGCGCTCACCCACATCGTCTGGTTCCTCTTCTTCGCGAACAGCGGCGGCGACCTCGCCGCGCAGGACGCGTGGTCCGAGTTCGTCGGACGGCACCCCGACTCCGCGTACAACCTCGCCTGGTACGGCGGGATGCACCCGGTGTCGTACAGCGTGGTGTCCCCGTACCTGATGTCGCTGCTGGGCGTGCGGACGACGATGATGATCGCCGGTACGGCGTCCGCCGCGCTGACCGCGCTGATCCTGGTCCGCGTGCCGGCCGTGCGCAATCCGCTGGCGTGCGCGCTCGCCGGGGTGTTCGCGTTCCTGTGCAACGCGCTGTCCGGCCGCGTGACGTTCGGCCTCGGCATGATGTTCGCGCTGGGCGCGGTGGCCGCCGTGTTCTGCTGGCCCTACCGGTGGCGCACCAAGCGGTGGGCCAAGGCCGCCGTCGCGGCGCCGCTCGCCGGACTGGCCACCGCCGCGAGTCCGGTCGCCGGGCTGTTCCTGGGGGTCGCGGCGGCGGCCCTGTTCCTCAACAAGCGGCGCCCCGGGGCGTACGCGCTGGGTCTCGCGCCGGTCGTCGTCGTGGCCCTGTCGTCCTGGCTGTTCCCCTTCTCCGGTACGCAGCCGATGTCGTTCGGGTCGACGATGCTGCCGTTCGCCTTCGGGGTGCTCGTCCTCGTCCTCGTACCGTCCGACTGGCGCACCGTCCGCACCGCCGCCGCCGTGTACGCACTCGGCACCCTCCTCACCTGGCTGATCGACTCGCAGATCGGGTCGAACGTCTCGCGGCTGCCGATGCTGTTCGCGGGGGTCGTGCTGCTGGCCGCGCTGCCGTACACCGCCCGCGGGACGCGCAGGTGGTACGCGCTGGTCCTGGCCTTCGCCGTCCTGAACGTGTGGATCGGGTTCAAGAGCGCCGACGACGTCGTGCGCACCGCGCCGGACGCGTCGTGGGCGCGGGAGGCGGCGCCGCTGATCCACCAGTTGCAGCAGCTCGGGGCGGAGAGGGCGCGGGTGGAGGTGGTGCCGGCGCGCAGCCACCGGGAGGCGTCGGCGCTGACGCCGTACATCAACCTGGCCCGGGGCTGGAACCGCCAGGCGGACATGGAGCGCAACCCCGTCTTCTACGACGACACGCTCAACTCCGCCACCTACCGGGACTGGCTGCACCGCTGGGCCGTGCACTACGTGGTGCTGCCCAAGGGCGAGCCGGACACCGGCGCCGAGCAGGAGGCGGAGCTCGTCAAGGACGGGCAGCCCTACCTCAGGCCGGTGTGGTCCGACGCCAACTGGCGGCTGTTCGCCGTGGAGGACCCGACCCCGCTGGCCGACCCGCCGGCGACGGTGGAGCGGGCGGGCGCCGGTGAGGTGACCATCCGGGTGCGGACGGCGGGGCGGGTGCTGATCCGGGTCCCGTACTCGCCGTGGCTCGCGCTCCTCGACGAGGAGGGCAAGAAGGTCGAGCCGCCGGAGGAGACCGAGGCGTCCCAGCAGCGCGGGGACGGCCCGAAGACCTTCCTCAACCTGCGCGGCTGTCTGCTGAAGGCGGAGGAGGACCGGGAGGGCGACGAGTGGACGGAGCTGGTCGCCCCGGCGCCGGGGGTCTACCGGCTGGCCGCCCCCTACAAGATCTTCCCGCGTGGCACGCCCTGTCCGGAGGAACTGCGCTGACGGCCCTCACGGTTACCGCGAGTCGCGCTGCATAGTGGTCGCGCATGGTGAGCGTACGAACTGTGCTGGCAGCGGGAACCGTCGTGGCCGCGGGCTGTCTGATCGCCTCGGTCGGTCTGCTGGGCGGTGACGCCCGCCCGGACCCCGGCCGGGACGGCGGCCGGCCGCCGGAGCGGAGCCTGCCGTCCCGGATAGCCCCGACGCGCCCGCCGACGTACACGGTGTGGGCGGGTCCGGGGTGTGCGACCGAGGCCGCCTACCGCGAGCAGGGCCGGCTGGAGAACGGCGACGCCGCCTGGTACACGGTGCCCACCGGTGGTTTCCGGGGCGGCGGGTGCGACGGCCGGTTCACCGCCCTGCCGATGTCGGGCAGCTCCGACCGGGACGGTACGGGCTCGGCGACGTGGACGTGGCCGGTCGGCACGGCGTACAAGCGGTGCGCGCTGGCGGTGTACGTTCCGAAGGGCGCACGTGACATCGATGTCGCCGGTGACCCCACCGTGTACCGCGTCCTCGCCGACCCGGCGGACCCCACATCCACGTACGCCGTCTTCGGCGTCCTCCAGACCATCCACCGCGGCACCCTGGTCCAGGTCGGCGCCTACCCCGTCAAGTCCCCGACCTTCACGGTCCGCCTCACAGACCGGGGCCGCGACTGGGGCTCCCGCACCCTCCTGGGTGCCCACCACGCCGCCTCCCAGCTCCGCCTCACCTGCCGCGGCTGACGGGCCCCCGGAGCCACGTGGTGGGATCACCGTATGAGCAGCCCCCACCCCCCGCCGCCCACCGGCGCGCCACGGCCCCGGAACGTCGCGATGATCTGCGGCGGCACCTCCGTCGCGATCTGGTTCTGCTGCCCGTTCTGGATGCTGGTGTGGCTCCTCGCCCTCCCCCTCGGCGCCACCGGCCTGGTGCGTTCCCTCCTGGACCTCCGCACCGCCTCGCGCTTCGGCCACCCCCGCACCCCGCCGCTGCTCGCCCTGGCCCTCTCCGCCACGGGCACCGCAGCGGCCGTCGCCTACCTGCTCTTCCTCCTCACCCACCCGGACCTGCCGATCCAGGACTGAACCGACGCGGCTGGTGACCGCGCCGGTGTGGCGGAGCGGTGCTCGGCCCACGGCCTGGTGGAGGCCGGCGAGGGCCGGCCGGTAGGAGGTGATCAACCCTCACACCGTGACGGACGGGGGCTCGGGAGCGGTCCGCGTGCGTTCCGGCGGAACCGGGTCCGGCCGGCCGCCGCCCGGAGGAGGAGTCCTCCACATTCACGCGGCCATCGATCCTTGCCGCAGGGAGGCGCGGCGCTCACCGCCGTGTTCCCGGAACGTACATCCGGGCACTGAACCGGGCGCGGTCGTTACCCCTGGACCCAGCCATCCGAGCATCCGAACCGAGGCGTCATGACTCTTCCGCGACTGAACGTCTACCGGCACGACCGGCGCGGGCGGGCACTGGTCACCCTGGCCGGTGTGATCGACCCCGCTACCGCACCCCGGGTGCGTACCGCCCTGGAACGGTGCCCGCACGACGGCATCACCCTCATCGACGTCGATCTGACCACCGTCGACCGCTGTGACAGCAGCGGCCTGCGCGTCTTCCTCGACGTGTCACGGCACGCCGCCCGGAACCACGCGTCCCTGCGGCATCACCACCCGTCCCCGCAGACCGAACGGCTTCTCACCGACACAGGATCCGATCGTCTGCTCCACCCGCCAAGGCCGGGAGGGGCGCGGCCTCAGCGGACCTGGCGCGGGTAGGAGCGCCATGAGCCGCATGGACCGGCTGCTCAGGAGGCGTGGTCGTCAGTGACCATGCCCGTTGATGCGGAAGTGGATGCCGAAGACCCCGGACCGTGATCGGTCCGGGGGTCCTTTCGCTGGTGCCCTCCGGCGGGATGCGAACCCGCGACACCCGCTTCAGGAGTTCTTCCTGGGCGGGGCCGCGAGCTGCGGAGACAGTGGCCCTCACCGGTACCCGACGGGCCGGCGAGGCTTGTTCACGGCGCGCCGGTCTTGTTGAAGCCCTTGTCGAGGTAGGGCTGCTGGTCCACGACGAAGCCGTCGTCCGCGACCAGGCGGGCGATGCCGCCCTGGTCCCGCCAGACCTCCCCGGAGGAGCCGAAGGAGAAACCACCGAACTGCTGATGGGTCTCGTTGGTGTAGACCCGGTAGCGCTGACCGGGCTGGATGACCGTCCCCGGGGGAAAGGGGAAGGAACGCCCGGTGGGTTTGCTCTCCACGGTCCAGCCGGTCAGGTCCTGGGGCGCGGCGCCCCGGTTGAAGACCTCGACGTATTCGTCGGGCTGGCCCGCGCCGGTGCCCAGGTAGCGCAGACCGGAGATGATCACGTCGGGCTCCTCGAGCGTGAACATGCAGACGACTTCGGCGAAGTTGATGCCGCCTTCCGGGCTGCGGAACTGCCGGACGATCTGACCGTTGCGCTTGAACCCGCTCAGGACCGCCCGGTACTGCTTGCCGTCGATCGTGACGGGCTGGGGGTGGACGAAGGTCTGTAGGTCGACCAGGTCGTCGTCCGCGGGACTGGTGCCCGTGTTGTTGGGTGTTTCGTTGTGATGGAAGGTGAAGCCGAGGTTGGTCGTGCTGCCGTCCTCGAACATGACGCTGATGGAGAGCTGGACGTCGAACTGGCTCGGGTTGACGACGGTGGGGACGTTGCGGTGCACGAAGGTGCCGATGACGAACTCGGTGCCGTCGAGCTCGACGTCCGCGGCCGCGCCACGGAACTGGTACCCGCTCTGCGAGTTGTTGCTGCCCCACCTGATGTCCGGGGTGCCCAGGCCGTTGACCGGCGAGACGGCCGGATTCGTGGACGAAAAGACGCCGGAAGTGACGACGGTGGTCATGGTGTCCGATCCCTGCCCTCTCAGTCCTCGTCCTCGATGACCTCGGCCTTGAGCTTGGCCGGCGGCGCGGTGCCGATCTGGGCGGTGCCGTCGGTGCGGCGGCCGGGACTGGCGCCCTCGACGGCTTCGAGGCCGCAGGTGTAGGCGAGGCAGTCCTTGTCCTCGTCGTTCGTGTTCAGGTGCACGTGGTAGGTGAAGGTCAGCGTGCGCCCGTCGTCGCTGACCGTGGCCCGGATGGGGGGCAGGCTGCCGCCTGTCGTCCGGTCGATGCGCTTGTACTGGGCGCCCACCACGCCGTTCCAGCGGAATCCGGTGGGGGCGGTGAAGACGTGTTCGCGTTCACCGGCGTCGACGGTCTCGTTCCAGTTCGGTGTGCGGACGCAGATGTTGACGGAGGTGCCGAGGCCGCCGGGGGCGTCCTCGACGCCGCCTTCCTGCCACACCACGAGGTCCAGCTTCTGCGCCCGGCCCTGCTCGTAACCCCAGTCGTAGCCGTTCGCGTACTGGTCCTTCTCGCCGCGTGTGCCGTCGCGCGGCGGGTCGGCGTGCGGGCGTCCGGCGAGAGCGTCGGCGCGTCCCTGGTCCTCCCCCCGCTTGTAGGCTTCCCTCTTGGACTGCACGTCGGTGGTCATCTCCGCGTCCTCCTGTGGCTGTGGTCGAAGCGTGCGACGGAAAAGACGTCCTGGAGCGGGCCGCCCCGGCTCCCGGCGGCCGGTGGCTCCCCGCATCGCGTACCGTGCGGTGCACCGAACGCGGGACGCCCTGGGGAGCGGTGTCCGGAAGACGGAGAGCGGGACGCCGCCGACGGCGTCGGGTGGGGCGTCGCTGCGTCGCACAGGCATGACGGCATGCACTGGACCGTCATCCAGATCCATCGTTGGCCCAAGGCCACGGGCGATATGCCGCCGTACCCCCGTTCACGAGTGCCGGATCGTTTCTGTGTCGCTGGTTCGAGTGAAGCCGAGGCGCACGGGCCTCAGGGCGCGGAGTGCGGCAGGCCCGTGTCCGGCTGGGGGTGCCGGATCCCCTGCTGTTCGTTCCCGGCGGGTCCCGTCGCCGTGCGTCCCGCTCGGCTCCTCCCCCGTGCGGGTGGAGCGCTCGGTGCGCTGCTCCTGCGGGACCGGCCCAGCCGGTATGCAGGGGAAATGCCAACGACCGCTCGGAAGGAGACGGACATGCGGGAGACCTGGCCGTGGAAGTGGGGGGCGCGGGGCGCCACCGAGGTCCGGCCGTGCCCGTACCGGGCGGTGACGGCGTGACGGCGAAGGCCGCGGCGCGGCAGCGGAAAACTGTCTCCTCCTCGGCCGCGGGCGGACCGTTGAGCACCGTGGCGGGCAACGGCACCGCCGGATTCTCCGGGGACGGCGGGCCCGCAACGGAAGGGCGGTTGGCGTTCCCCGCAGACGTGGCGGTGGGGGGCGGGGCGGTCCTCGTCGCCGACCACGCCAACCACCGGGTCCGCCGCATCGACGGCTCGGGCACCCTGACGACGGTCGCCGGGGACGGGCTGCGGGGCTTCGCGGGGGACGGCGGGGACGCGGTGCGGGCCCGTCTGGGTTTTCCGTCCGCACTCGCTGTCGCCCCGGACGGAGGGGTGCTCGTCGCCGACGAGATGAACCACCGGGTCCGCCGGATCGGGCCCTCGGGAGTCATCGACACCATCGCGGGAGACGGCTCCCGCGGCGGCGGCGCCGGTGACGGCGACGAGGGCGACGGCGACGGCGGCCCCGCCGTCCGTGCCCGGCTGGACGCCCCGTGCGCCCTGGCCGTGGACGGCACCGGATCGCTGTACATCGGGGAAGCGGGCAGCCCCAGGGTGCGCAGGATCAGAGGCGACGGCGTCATCAGCACGGTCGTCGCGGCATCCGGACGGTCCGGCGGCTCCGGTGCGGCCGACGCCGGTGAGACGTTCCTGCCCGCGGGCCTGGCAGTCGACCCGGCCGGGCAGCTGTACATCGCCGATCCGGCGGGCCGACGGGTGCTGTTGCTGGGCACGGACGGGACGCTCCGGGTACTGGCGGGCCCGCCGGGCGGGGACGGCGACGCCACGGCCGTCGACTGGAGCGCCCCGTGCGCGGTGGCGGTCGACGGCCGAGGGGCGGTCTACGTCGCCGACCTGAACGGACACCGGGTCTGGCGGCTGGCCGACGGAGTGGCCAGCGTCGCCGTGGGGCCGGAGCCGACGGCCGGTGAGACGGCAGGACCCGGTGCCGGCGCCGGTACCGCCGCTGGTACCGCGCTGGCCTATCCGTGCGGCCTCGCCGTGGATCCGGCCGGGCGGCTGCTCGTGGTGGACAACTTCCACCACCGGATCGTGGCTCTGCCCCTCGCCACGGTTCCCTCGCCGACCATCGAGCAGGGACCGGCCGAGAAGCCGAAACCGAAGCCGAAACCGAAGCCGAAGCCGCGACCGGAGCCGACACCCGAACCAAAGCCGGAGCCGGAGCCAACACCCGAACCAAAGCCGGAACCGGAACCGACACCGGACCCGGAGCCGACACCGGAACCGAAGCCGGAACCGGAGCCGACACCGGAGCCGGACCGCGGAGCCGAGAGCGCGCAGGTCGGCGACGGCGCTGCCGAGGCCACGGCCGCCGCGCGACTGCTGGTCCGCCAGGAGGTCGGCGTGGAGACCCCGCGCGGCGGAAGCGAACTGCTGCACGTACGGGTCTCCTCCACCGATCCCTGGATTCCGGGACGGGTGGAACACCACTTCACGGCCCCGACGGGATTCGTCTTCGACGGCCGGGTGACCTGCACGTACTACCGCGAGGACCGCACGGTGCTCCCTGGTGGGGAACCGGCGGTGACCGTGCGGGACGACGGCCGGTCGCTGACCGTCACGGACGAGCCCCGCCTGAACGCTCCCGGCCACCCGGCGGCGGCCCTGGTCTACATGCTCGGCGTCCGGTCCCTGGCGGACGCCGAGCCGGGCCGGTACACCGACGGACGGGCGGTGATCTCGGGCCGGCCGGAAGTGCGCCTGAAGGCAAGCGTTCTCGGAGACGACGAGGAGTAGCGGGAACACGCGCAGGGCCGAGAGCCGTCCGTGGCGGACCATCCGCCATGGGCGGCTCTTGGCGTTCACACGGTCGGCATATGAGTGAAGGTTTCTGCGCTCCCGGGTCACCCATTCGAGGGGTTACAGATGGCAACAAATCGGAATCAGTGAGTTAGCGTTCGAGCCGTGTTCACGCCCACCCTCCCGAGGCTCGGGCTTCCGGGCCCCTTCCCGCGTGCCCCGCTCACCCATGCGCTCGACCGCAGATGGCTGCACTACGCGTTCCTGTCCCGGTGCGGTCGACAGGCTCTGATCGCCAACCTCTCCGTTCTGGGGTCTTCCAGCGGCACGGTCCTCGCGGACCCGGGCGCCCCGGCCGGCGGCCGCCGCAGCGGCACCGGTACGGCGGCCGAGGGACAGCACATGGCGATCCTCCTCGTCTACCAGGAGGGGTACGGCTGGAGCGCGACGCAGTTCAACGCCGAGCAGCCCGAACTGCCCTGGTCGGCCTTCCGGTTACCGCATCCGCACGGTGAGCCCGGCGTCTTCCGGGTGGCGGCCCGGTCCGCGGCGCCGGCGATCGACGTACGGCTGACCCGTACCAGCAGACCGTGCACCTCGCAGTGCGCGCCGTTCGGTGAGGACGAGCACCTGCGGTGGCAGTCGGAGCCCGGCGTCCTGGGCACCGGCACCCTGCGGCACGGCGACGGCACGACCACGGAGACGGACCTGCTCGGCTACCACGAACGAGTACGCGGCCGCTGGTCCTGGCCCACACTCGGCGGCTGGGTGTTCGGGTTCGTCAACGACCCTTCCGGACCGGCCGATGCCGCCCCGCCCTCGGCGGTGGTCTTCACCCTGCTCCAGCCCGCACGTCCGGCGGACGCGGCCAACGGGTCGGTGATGCTGTGGCACGAGGGACGCATGATCCGCCACTTCCCGCGGCGCAACCTGCAAGTCGCGGTCAGCGGCACCCTGGACCGCGACCGGGTGGCGATGGTGCCACCGCTGGCGGACGTACTGGGCACCCCGCCGATGGCCGCGGTGCCCGGCCGGCTGCTGATCACCGCCCGGCTCGGTGACGACCGCCTCGTCCTCGACTTCCGCTCGCACACGGCGGGCCGCATCGCCAACCCGTCGGAGACGAGCCTGCACCCGTTCAGCGTGCACGAGACCCTCGGCCCGTGCACCGTGGAAGGCCGCATCGGCGGGCGGCGCATCGGGTTCCGCACCAAGGGCATCGTGGAGTTCGCCGGTGGCGCCCGTGACTGAGACCCTGCCCGCGTTCACGGGCGCCCGGCTGCTGGACGAGACCGTCGCCGCCCTGTCCGACCGGGCGCCGGCCGTCCTCGCCGCCGCCGCCGACCAACTGCGCGGCATCCGGCTCGGCCTGCACTTCAACGACGGCAGCCACGCCACCCTCACCGCACGGCACAGCCGGATCGTCGTCACCCAGGACCGCTGCCCCGACCCCGACGTCGAGGTCGCCTTCGACAACCGGGCCATGAACCTGCTGTTCGACCTGCAACGCCCTCCCGTCGAACAGGTCCTCCCCGACAGCCTCGACGTCCGCGGCTCCCGTGACGACACCCTCGCCGTGTGGCGCGCCTTCACCCTGCTGTCCCAGCGCGCGGCCGGCCTGCGCAGCATGCAAGAACTCTGGGGCGCCTACCGCGAACAGGCCCCCTACCTGTGGGGCGGCGCGGCGTCCGCCGCCCCACAGCCGGCCGCCGACCCGGTCGACTGGACGGCGCTGGACTTCCTCGCCCGACGCTCCCCCGATGACGTACCCGCACCGCTCGCGCTGATCGGCGACACCACCGTCCGGGCGCCGCGACTGCTGTGGGACGGCCGCACCAGCACCAGTTGGTCGCTGGAGGACACCGTCCGCGACGCGGACCTGATGGACACCATGCAGCGGTGCCGGGCCCGCACCAACGAGGAGATCGAACGGCTGCTGCCGGACCGGGAACCGCGCGCCGAGCTGTACGACCTCATGCGCTCCTACCCCACCCGGCAGGGCAAGGGCCTGCGGCCCACCCTGACCATCGCCACCTGCGCCGCCTTCGGCGGGCGCCCCGACGACGCCGTGCGCGCCGCCGCCGCGCTGGAGCTGTTCCACAACGGCTTCCTCGTCCACGACGACATCGCCGACGAGTCCACCCACCGGCGCGGCCTGCCGACCATGCACGAGGAGCACGGCCCCGGTCTGGCGGTCAACGCCGGCGACGGCCTCAACCTGCTTGCCGTCGACGCCGTCCTGTCCAACCTCGAAACGCTCGGCCTGGTCCGCACCCTCGGTCTCATCCACGAGGCGATGCACATGTGCCGGGAGTCCATCGAGGGCCAGGCCATGGAGCTGGGCTGGATCCGACACGAGGTCGTCCCCGAGAGCGACGACGCCTACCTCACCATGAGCACGAAGAAGACCGGCTGGTACACCTGCATCAGTCCGTGCCGCATCGGAGCCGTCTGCGCCGGTGTCACCGACCCGGCCGTGCTGGGCCGGTTCGACGAGGCGTTCCGCCTGATCGGCATCGCCTTCCAGATCCAGGACGACATCCTGAACCTGGTCGGCGAGGAGGCCCTCTACGGCAAGGAACCCCTCGGCGACCTCCTCGAAGGCAAACGCACGGTGATGCTGATCCACCTCTTCCGCACCGCGCGCACCCACGAGCGCCCCCGCCTCCTCGACGTCCTGCGGCAGCGCCGCACCGACAAGACCCAGCAGCACGCCGAGGAACTCCTCGCCGCCATGCGACGGCACGGTTCCATCGAGTACGCCACCGACCTCGCCGACCGGCTCGCCGCCGAAGGCATCGCCCGCTTCGAAGAGGACCTGCAGATCATCCCCGAGAACGAAGGCAAAGCCGTCCTGCGGCAGATCGCCCACTACGTCACCTCAAGGCCGCTGTGACCACCACGACCCCGCCCCCGCCGGCCGATCCGGCCGCCACCGGCCCGCTGACCCCGACCGACCACCGGGCCCTGGCCTTCCTCGACCAGGTCAACCACTGCCTGCGCCAGTGCCTGTGCACCCTGGCCCGGCACGGCGTGGCGCTGCGCCGCCACGCCCCCGAACGCGCCCGACTGCTCCTCGACACGATCCGGCCCTGGCCCTTCTACAAAGGCGGCCAGTTCCTCTTCGACCTGATGGAGTGGGAAGACCTCATGGTCGACGGCGATCCCCCGCCCCTGATGCCCACCGAGCGGATCGTCTCCACCTGCTCCCTGCCCGTCCAGTGGATCGCCGCCGCCACCGCGGAGACCCCCGACGCGATGAGACTCGTCCCCGGCCAGCGCACCGCCGCCGCGCTCGGCCTCCCCTTGCGCCTGCTGGTCACCACCGCCCGCACCGCCGTCCTGGGGGCCGCACAGGACCTCACCGACCTGCTCGGCACACCCACCACTCGGGACGACACCGGACACGCCACCGCTCCGGAATCCGCGGCGGAGGGCACCGATGCCGAGCTGCCCCCCTTGGAGGCGGGGTTCTACCTCTACGAGGACATCGCCCTCGGCGCCCTCATCGTCCTCGGCCCGCTCCTGGCCGGCCACGCCCCGACGACACCGCTCCAGTCGCCCGGCCCGTGACGTCCGTCACCGTCCAGGCGATCCGTGAGCGGGCCCGGTCCCCGAGCCCGCGACCAGCGGGACCGCCCTCGCGGACACCACCATCCACAGAAGGGAAAACCATGGCCACGCAGACCCAGGCCCCCGTCGAACCGGGATCCGAGAGCAAGCTGTACGTCCTCCAGCAAGGCATCGTCGAGGACGCACCGGGCGGGGTACCGGCCCACCTCAGCTTCGGCATCCTCAGCACCGTCACGAACCCGGTGAACCCCGGCGACATCACCTTCACCCTGAAGGCGCCCACGGGCTTCGCGTTCACCGGCTGGCTCTCCTGGTCCTACCACGATGCCAACACGCTCCAGGCGAAGGGCAACCTGAGCACCATCCAGGGCACCCTCGGCGACGGAGGCCGCACACTGACCTTCACCCATAACCCGTCCCTGTCCACCAACCAGGAGGCCCTCGGCTACGCGGCCCAGGTCACCGCCGTCGACGGCGCGACACCGGGCCGCTACACCGACGGCCAACTCAAGGTGGGAGCCGCCAACCCGGTCAAACTCAAGGGCCGCGTCCTCGACCCCGACGAGGACTGACGTCCACCTGACGGACCGCCCCGTCGGCTGCTCCGGCACCGCCGACGGGGCGTGTGGTGCGCACACCCTCCGACGACGTCCTCGTCCGACTGCTCGACGGTGATCTCCTCGCCCCCGCGCCTCCATCAACCCGCTCGTCGAGCGGGAAGAGCCGGCCACCGACCGGACGGGTAACGGCCTTCCGGCCGAGACGGCGCCCGGCCTCCCGGGCGGCTCGCCGGACGTCCTTGAGTTCGCCCATCTCCGCGAGATCGTGGCTGCTGAGGCCCCTTTGCCTGTAGTAGCCGCTCATCCGGCGGGTTCGGACTCGCGCGCATCAGCGTCTCAAGGCGGTCGACCAGCCCCGCGCGCCGCCGCCGGGCCGGCTCGTCCCTCGCGGGCATGTCGCACGGCTCCCCACCGCTGTTCGCGGCCGCGTATGTGCCATATGTGTGCTGCGAGCACGAAGGCCCTTCCGCCCGTTGGACGGAAGGGCCTCTGACCAGGTGCTTCCCTGTGCCCCCGGCAGGATTCGAACCTGCGACACCCGCTTTAGGAGAGCGGTGCTCTATCCCCTGAGCTACGGAGGCGTGGTGCCGTGGCGGCACCGGCGTCAGTGTAGCGGGTGGGGGTGGGGAGGGTGGGACAGGCGGGTGCAGGGGGTGGGGAAGATCGTTTGGGGGAGTACGGTAGCGGGCGCTCGGTTTGTTTTGAGAACGGGGGCAGGGATGGCGCAGCTCAAGCAGGAGCGGGCCGTGCAGACGCGGTGGGTGCTGATGAGGGCGGCCGCGGAGGTGTTCGACGAGTACGGGTACGCCGGGGCCGGGATCAACAAGATCTTGCAGCGGGCCGGGCTGACCGCGGGGGCGTTGTACTTCCACTTCGGGTCGAAGGAGGGGCTCGCCAAGGCGGTGGTGGAGGCGCAGCGGGATGCCGTGGTGCCGATGCTGGAGACGCGGGGGCTCCAGGGGCTGGTGGACGTGACGCTGCTGTGGGCGCGGCGGCTCCAGGAGGATCCGCTGGTGCGGGCGGGGATGCAGTTGGCGCTCGACGGGGAGGGGTTCGCGGAAGGGCCGCCGTTCGAGGGGTGGCACGAGCTGGTGGCCGGGTACCTGCGGGAGGCGCGGGAGCGGGGGGAGTTGCGGGAGGGTGCCGACCCCGAGGTGATCGCCCGGTTCGTGGTGGGGGCGTGCACCGGCGTACAGCTCTACTCGCGCCAGGTGGACGGGCGGCGGGAGTTGCCGCGGCGCGTCACGGAGATGTGGGGCTGCCTGCTGCCCGGGATCGCCGCCCCCGGCACGGCCGGGAGCGTCGACGCCAGTGTCGCGCGCGGGGAGCGGCTGCGGCGGGCGGGGGAGGCGGCATGACGCGGGGCGGGGACGACCGGCCCGTCGTGGCCGTCACCGGCGCCACCGGTACCGTCGGCCGGCTCGTCGCCCGGGGGATCGCGGCCGCCGGCGGGGCGGAGGCGCGGCTCCTGGTGCGGGATCCCGCGAAGGCGGCGCGCCTGGGGCTGCCGGGGCGGGCCGTGGGCGCCGACTTCGGCGACCCGGACGGGCTCACGGGCGCGTTGGCGGGGGCCGGCGCCCTGTTCGTGGTCACCGCCGACCCCCTGCGGCCCGAGCACGACGAGAACGTCCTGGCCGCCGCCCGTGCCGCGGGGGTGCGCCGGGTGGTCAAGCTCTCCGCTCTCGCGGTCCTCGACGCGGGCGCCCAGGACCCGCTCACCCGCTGGCAACGGGACAACGAGGAGCGGCTGCTGGCGTCCGGACTCGACTGGACCCTGCTGCGCCCCCGGGCGTTCATGTCGAACGCGCTCGGATGGGCCGCCTCCGTACGGGACGAGGGGGTGGTGCGTGCCCTCCACGGCTCCGGGCGCAACGCGTGCGTCGACCCGCGTGACGTGGCCGACGCGGCGGTACGGGCGCTCCTCGAACCCGGGCACGCCGGCCGGAGTTACGCCCTGACCGGGCCGGAGCCGCTGTCCGCGCGCGAGCAGACGGAGATCCTGGGCCGGGTGATGGGCCGGGCGCTGCGGTTCGTCGAGCTGACGGAGGACCAGGCGGTCGAGCGGTGGCGGGCCCGGTGGCCCGAGCCCCTGGTGCGGGCGCTCCTGGACGGTGCCCGGCGCCAGCGCGACGGGGCCAAGGCCGGGGTGGGCAGCGGGGTCCGGGAGGCCACCGGGCACGCTCCGCGCTCCTTCGCCGACTGGGCCCGGGCGCACGCGGAGGCGTTCACTCCGGCCGCGTCGGCGGGGTGAGGTACCAGGGCTGGTGTGACTGATGAGGCCCGAGGGACTGCTGGGGCGGTAGAAAAGAAAGAACCGCGTAGGTGGTTTGTTTGATCGGGCCTCCGGGTGGCAAACTGACCGCTCGGGCGGGTCTCGACGTGAACACCCGCTGCTTTTGCGCGCCGTTGACAAACCAAAAGGTTGGTTTCTACCGTCGTGCCCGTGAGAAGGGTGGGGTTGTGGCGAAGCAGGAGAGGGCCGAACGGACCCGGGCGAATCTGATCAGGGCCGCCGCCGCGGTGTTCGACCAAGTCGGTTACGAACGGGCCACCTTGGCGGTGATCAGCGATCATGCCCAGGTCACCAAGGGGGCGTTGTCCTTCCACTTCGCCGCCAAGTCCGATCTGGCCCGTGCGGTGCAGGTCGAGGCGTGCGCCACCTCCGGCGCCGCGCTCCAGGTGTGCGCCGAGCGGCGCGGGCCGGCCTTCCAGTCGGTCGTCGACATGACGTACACCCTGGTGGGGCTGCTGGAGAGCGACGTGGTCACCCGGGCCGGGGTGCGGCTCGCCCGTGAACTGGAGACTCCGGAGGACCCGGCGCTGCACTGCCACGTCAACTGGCTCGGCAGCCTGTTCCAGGCCCTCCGGCGGGCCGAGGCTGACGGCACGGCGCTGCCCGGCGCGGACGCCCGTTCCGCCGCGGCGCTCGTCATGTCCGTGATCGTGGGCGCCGAGACGATGGCCCGTACGCGCGCCGACATGGCCTTCGGCGAGGCGCTGCCCACCCCGCGCGAGACGGCGCAGGAGTGGCTGGGGCGCATGTGGCAGGTCGTACGGCCCGTCCTCGCCCCGTCGCCCGCGCCCGCGCACTCGGTGTCGGCGGCCTAGGCGGCGCTCAGGGGGGTGCCGGTGGGCGGCGGGATTACGTGGTGACTACAACGACCTTGACGGGGCGCGGTCCGGGCGCATAGCGTCGCCCGAAGGACTGAGCAAGCGCTTAGGAAGAGGCGATCGTGCCGCACACCGATCCGTCCACCCACCGCTCCCCGGCGCCCGCACCCGGGCCCGGCCCCGACGGGCGGGTCCCCGACCGGGGCGCGGCCCCGGATCCCGGCGCGCGCCTCACCGCGCCCGGGGCGCCCTTCGCGGTCGTGACGACCGAGGACGGACGGCGCGTGTACGCCGACGGACCGCGCACGCTGCGGGAGTTCGTCGAGGTCACCTGGGCGTACGGGGAGCGCCCCTTCCTCGTCGCCGACAGCCGGACCTACACCTACGGAGAGTTCTTCGCGGCCGCCTGCGCCCTCGCCCGCCGCTTCACCGACGTCTACGGGCTGCGGCCCGGCGACCGGGCCGTCGTCGCGATGCGGAACCATCCCGAGTGGCAGGTCGCCTTCTGGGCCGCCCAGCTCGCGGGGCTCGTCGCCGTACCGCTCAACGCCTGGTGGACCGAGGACGAGTTCACCTACGCCCTCGACGACTGCCGGCCGCGCGTGCTGCTGGTGGACGGGGAGCGGGTGGAGCGCGTACGGGACTGGGCGCGGCGCCACCGGGTGGCGGCGCTGGTCTTCCACGGGGAGGCCGAGGAGGGCTTCGAGCGGTACGAGGACCTGCCCGCCGCCGATCCGGCGCTCGGCCCGCCGGACGTCGAGGTCCGGCCCGAGGACGACGCCACCATCGTCTACACGTCCGGCACCACCGGCCGGCCCAAGGGGGCCGTCGCCACGCACCTGGCGCAGGCCGGGGCCGCGGCGAACCCCCGCTTCCACGCCGCCGCGGCCGCGCTGGAGCGCGGGGAGATCCCCGGGCAGGGCCCCGCGCCGGTGTCGCTGACCACCTTCCCGTTCTTCCACGTCGCCGCCTTCACCTCCTTCTACGCGGTGATGGCGGCGGGCGGCACGCTCGTGCTGATGCACAGGTGGGACGCCGCCAAGGCCCTGGAGCTGATCCACCGGCACGGCGTCACGCACTACGCGGGCGTGCCCACCACCGCGCTCCAGTTGCTGGACGCGGCCGGGGACGGCGGCCTCGGGTCGCTGGCCCACCTCAACACCGGCGGTGCCGCCGCCCCGCCCGGGATCGTCGCCCGCTGCCCCCGGGGCGTCGAGCCCCGGAACGGGTACGGGCTGACCGAGACCTGCGGAGGCGTGCTGGCCGCGTTCGGCGCGTCCTACCGGCGCTTCCCCGGCAGCGTGGGGCGGCCCACCCCGGTCACCGAGGTGCGGATCGCCGCCCCGGACGGGCGGGCGCTGCCCGAGGGCGAGGTCGGCGAGCTGTGGCTGCGCGGCCAGTCCCTGGTGCGCGGGTACTGGGAGGACCCGGAGGCGACGGCCGCCGCGTTCACCTCCGACGGCTGGTTCCGCACCGGTGACCTGGCCACCGTGCACGACGGGCGGGTCAGCGTCGTCGACCGGCTGAAGGACATGGTGATCCGGGGCGGCGAGAACGTGTACTGCGGGGAGGTCGAGGCGGCGCTGTACGACCACCCCGACGTGCTGGACGCGGCCGTCCTCGGCGTCCCGCACCCGCAACTGGGCGAGGAGGTCGCGGCCGTCGTACGGCTCCGGGAGGGCGCGGCGGCCGGTGCGGAGGAGCTGCGGGCGCACGTCGCGCGGAGCCTGGCCGCGTTCAAGGTGCCGGCCCACGTCCTCGTCCAGGACGGCCCGCTGCCCCGGAACGCCACCGGCAAGGTGCTCAAGCGCGACCTCCGCCCGGCCGTCGAGGCGCGGGTGCGGGCGGCGTCCTAGGAAGGCGCCTGGCGGCCGGGGGCCTGTGCGTGGCCGTGCGGGCGGCCTGTGCGGGGCCGTGCGGGCCGGTGCGGGACTGCGCGGGGCCGTGCCGGACTGCGCGGGACTGCACGGGTCTTCACGCGCGGGGGCCGCGACCGCCGGGGCGGGTCTTCACGCGCCCGCCCGCGGGCACCGGCCGGCCCGGGGCCGGGCTCAGGCGCGGGTGACGCGGATGCGGTAGGTGCCCGTTCCGGGGTCTTCGGACAGCACCGTGATGCGCACGCCGCTCTCGCGGTCAGTGAAGGACTCGCCGGGGCGGTACGGGGCGTCCGACAGTTCCGCGTGCACGTTCGGGCGGCGCGTGCAGCCGCCGCTCTCGCGGTCGCTGTCGACGACGGTGACCGGACCGTGTCCGGTGTCGACGTCCGCCTGGACGTGGTAGACCAGCACCCCCGGCTCGCACACCGCCTCGTCGTTGCCCTCCCGGGTGCGGACCTCCACCGCGTACCCGGACTCCGGGGTCAGCGGGACGAAGGCCAGTTTCGGGCCGCCCTTGGTGGCCAGCGGGGTGAGCGTGTACTCGCGGCTGCCGGACGCGGAGGCGCAGCGGACCTGGCCGTCGTCGAGCCAGCCGAGCTTCCACTTGTGCCAGGCCAGCAGGTCGTTGTTGGCCCCCCAGTCCTCGGACATGATGTCCCAGTGCCCCACCGCGCCGCCGCCCTCGGTCGTGTACAGGTCGGGCAGGCCGAAGACGTGGCCGTTCTCGTGGGGGAGGACCCGGAAGCCCGTCTCGTGGTACGTGCCGGAGCCGTCGTCCTGGCGGCTGTAGACGAAGGACGTGTTGGCGAGCGGCGTCCCGTCCGCGTGCGGGGCCTCGCTGTTGCCGGAGAAGGTGACGGACAGGACGGTGTCCAGGGCGGACGGGCCCGCGTTCGGCGTGACCAGGATGTTGACCAGGTCGTAGTCGGCGAAGTCGACCTTCGGGTCGGCGGCCGTGACGATGTCCTGGACGAGCTGCCGGTAGCCGGGTTCGTACGGTGAGCCGCGCTCGATGCCGTACGAGTCGAAGGGCATCGGCATCCGCAGCCAGTCCGGCAGCGGGGCTTCGGGGCGGTAGCGCAGCCGGCCGTAGGAGCTGACGCGGAACCAGTCGGTGGTCTGCGGGAAGAACTCGGCGAACCGGCTCATGGCCGGGCCCTCGCCGGGGGCGTCGGGGAAGTCGACCATCAGGGTCAGGGCCCGGATCTCGCCCGTGGATCGGGCGTACACCGGGCCCGTGGGTATGCCCTCCGAGAGCTGGACCCCCAGGGCGGTGCTGATCCGGCACGGTGCGAGCCCCGGTGCGTCGGCGGCGGACCGGGCGGCGGCGGGCCCGGCCGAGGCGCGGGTCGGGTCCGGCAGGGTCGAGCTCGCCGTGGCGAGGCCGGCCATGGCCAGGGTGGTGGCGGCCGCGCCCAGTGCGACCGGTCTGCGTATCCGCCGGCGGGTCTGCTGCATGCGTGCTGATCGCCTTCGGTCCGCGGCAGCCGGCCGGGCCCGGACTGCTCTCCGTCCGATCAGCCTCTGCCGCGCGGCGGGAGGGCGCCCGCCGGGTGCGGCCGATCGTGGGTTACCCGCCGGGAACGGGAGTGGGCGCGGGAGCGGGGGTGTGAGTGGCGCAGGTCACAGCCGGAACGGGAGTAAGCGGGGACGGCATCCCCGTTTACCCCTGTGTCGCGACAAGCGGGGAACTACTCCCCGCTTGCGTTCCGAGAAAGGGAGTGACCGTGACGAGCACCGCCGACACCGCCACCCGCCCCGCGTCCCGCGCCGGCCGCCCCCGGGCGGACGCCCAGCGCAACCGGGAGCGGATCGTGACGGCGGCCCGCGAGATGTTCGTCGAGTTCGGGCCCGACGTGCCCTTCGACGAGGTCGCCCGCCGGGCCGGCATCGGCAACGCCACGCTGTACCGGCACTTCCCCGACCGGGGCACGCTGGTCCACGAGGTGGTCCTGTCCGTCATGTCCCGCACCACCGAGCGGGCCCTGGAGGCGGACGCCGAGGAGGCCGACCCCTTCGAGGCGCTGCGCCGCTTCACGCACGCCGCCGCCGACGAGCGGATCGGCGCCCTGTGCCCGATGCTCTCCGGCGCCTTCGACCGGGACCACCCCGAGCTGCTCGCCGAACGCGGGCGCCTGGAGGAGGCCGTACAGCGGCTCTTCGACCGGGCGCAGGCGGCCGGCCGGCTGCGGACCGACGTCGCCGTCGGCGATTTGCTGATCGGTCTGTCCCAGCTCACCCGGCCACTGCCGGGCTCCGCGTGCCCGAGCTTCGACCGGTTCGTGCACCGCCACCTCCAGCTCTTCCTGGACGGCCTGGAGGCGCCCGCCCGCTCCGAGCTGCCCGGCTCGCCCGCGACCCTGGAGGACCTCCGCCGCGAGCCCTGAGCCGCTCGCGGCCGCCGGCCCCCTTCACCCCCTTCCTTCACCCCCTTCCTTCACGTCGTTCCTCGCCCGTTCCCTCTCCTCGCCGTCCCGAGTGCTTAGGTGGCTGTTCCCATGCCGAAAACCCCGTCCGCTCCCGCTCCCGCCGACCTCAGATCCGGGCCCGGTCCCGATCCCAGCCGCTGGAAGGCGCTGGTCTTCATAGCCCTGGCCCAGCTCATGGTCGTGCTCGACGCGACGATCGTGAACATCGCGCTGCCCTCCGCCCAGGTGGACCTGGGGATCTCGGACGGCAACCGGCAGTGGGTCATCACCGCGTACGCCCTCGCCTTCGGCGGTCTGCTGCTGTTCGGCGGCCGCATCGCCGACCTGTGGGGCCGTAAGCGCACCTTCGTCGTCGGCCTGCTGGGCTTCGCCGCCGCCTCCGCGCTGGGTGGCGCGGCCGGCGGCGAGGCGATGCTGCTCGGCTCGCGCGCCCTCCAGGGTGCCTTCGGCGCGCTGCTGGCGCCCGCCGCGCTGTCCCTGCTGGCGGTGATGTTCACCGACGGCAAGGAGCGCGCCAAGGCGTTCGGCATCTACGGGGCGATCGCCGGTGGCGGTGGCGCCGTCGGCCTGATCCTCGGCGGTGTCCTCACGGAGTACCTCGACTGGCGCTGGACGTTCTTCGTCAACATCCCCTTCGCCGTCGTCGCCGCCGCGGGCGCCTACTTCGTGATCCGCGAGCCGGCCGGCGGCCGCAACCGCTCGCCGCTCGACATCCCGGGCGTCGTCCTGTCCACCCTGGGCCTGGTCTCGCTGGTGTACGGCTTCACCCGCGCCGAGTCGGAGGGCTGGTCCGACACGGGCACCATCGGCATGTTCGTCGCCTCCGTCGTGCTGCTCGCCGCCTTCCTCGCCGTCGAGTCGAAGGTGAAGTCGCCGCTGCTGCCGCTGCGCGTGATCACCGAGCGCAACCGGGGCGGTGTCTACCTGTCCCTGGGGCTCGCCATCATCGCGATGTTCGGCCTGTTCCTCTTCCTCACGTACTACCTCCAGGTCGTCAAGGGCTTCTCGCCGGTCAAGACCGGTTTCGCCTTCCTGCCGATGATCGCCGGCATGATCACGGGCTCCACGCAGATCGGTGCCCGGCTGATGACCCGCGTGGCGCCCCGGCTGCTGATGGGCCCCGGCTTCCTGGCGGCCGCGACCGGCATGCTGCTGCTCACCCAGCTCGAGGTCGGCTCGTCGTACGCCGGCCTGATCCTGCCCGCGCAGCTCCTGCTCGGCCTCGGCATGGGTACGGCCTTCATGCCGGCCATGTCGCTGGCGACGCACGGCGTCGAGGCCCGGGACGCGGGCGTCGCCTCCGCGATGGTGAACACCTCGCAGCAGGTCGGCGGCGCGATCGGTACGGCGCTGCTCAACACCATCGCCGCGTCGGCGACCACCGCGTACCTCACCGACCACGCGGCCGCCGCGACCACCCCGCAGGCGCAGAAGCTGCTCCAGCTCCAGGGCATGGTGGAGGGCTACTCCGCCGCCATCTGGTGGGCGGTCGGCATCCTGCTGGTGTCCGCGACGATCGCGGTGACCTTCATCAACACCGGCCGGCCGGGCTCCGGTTCGCAGACCGCCGCCGGCGGCGGCGAGGTCGAGGACGAACTGCTGGTCCCGGTGGTCGCGCACTGACGGTTCGCCGTCAAGAGGCGTTCCCCGCCGCAGGATTGGCGGGGAGCGCCTCTTTTCGTACCCCAATTTCTGCTTATGCTTGCGGCTGTGTTCGACTCCCGGTACATCAAGACCTTCCATGAAGTGGTCAGGACCGGTTCCTATACGGCGGCCGCCCGCTCCCTCGGGTACACCCAGCCGGCCGTCAGCCAGCAGATGAAGGCGCTCGAACGGGACGTCGGCACCCCGCTGTTCACCCGGGTGGGACGCGGCCTCCGGCTCACCGAGGCGGGGGAGGCCCTGACCCGGCACACCGGGACGATCCTCGACAGCCTGGCCGCCGCCCAGGAGCAGATCGACGCCATAGCGCGGCTGCGCTCCGGCCGGGTGCGGGTGTGCGCCTTCCCCAGCGCCGGGGCGACGATCCTGCCGGAGGCGATGGCCCGTATGGCGGCCGCGCACCCGGGGATACGGGTCGAACTGGTGGAGAGCGAACCGCCCGCGTCGCTGCGGATGGCCGCCCGGGGGGAGTGCGACATCACCCTGGCCTTCAGCTACCCGGGCCTGCGGGTCGACGTCCCCGACGAGCTGGACGAGTTCAAGCTGCTGGAGGACCCGCTGACGGTGCTCCTGCCCACCGGGCACCCGCTCGCCCGCCGCAAGGCGGTGCACCTGGCCGATCTGGCGCACGAGCGGTGGATCGCCGGCTGCGCGCGCTGCAACGCCAACTTCCTGCACGCGTGCGCCGAGGCGGGCTTCAGCCCCGACATCGCCTGCACCACGGACGACAACCTGGTGATGCAGAGCCTGGTGGCGGCCGGGGTGGGCATCGCCATGGTCCCGGCGCTGGTGCTGTCCTTCCTCTGCCACGACAAGGTCACCGGACGGGTCGTCGAGCCGCACACACGTCGCCAGGTCTACGCCTACGTCCTCCGCGACCACCTCAGGATCCCCGCGACGGCCCTCATGCTCGACGAGATCGCCGCCGTGGCGGAGTCCAAGGTCGGCTGCTGAACCACCCGCCCCCACCCATAAGCGTTCCTTGGGTACGGGGCAAAGAACCCTCCTTGGACGCCCTGCGTGCGCCAGGCGGACGCTGCGGCCATGACGACGACCCCCGTTGCCGCTGCCGGCCCGACCACCGAACGCCTTCGCACCCTCGTCGCCGGGATCCGGGAGACCGTGGACCGCGGTCTCCCGCCCGAACCGACCGCCCGGCTCGTGGCGGAACGCCTCGCCCCGCACCTCGGCGCGTCCGACCTGCTCACCCCGGCGCAGTGCGAGCCCGACCCCGCGCACTACCGCCAGCACGTCCTGCACGCCGAACCGGACGGCGGCTTCTCCGTGGTGGCCCTCGTCTGGCTGCCCGGACAGGGCACACCCATCCACGACCACGTCGCGTGGTGCGCGACCGGCGTCCACCGGGGCGAGGAGCACGAACGGCGCTACCAGCTCGTCCCCGACGGCGCGTCCGCCCGGCTGCTCGCCACCGAGGACGTGGTGAACGGACCGGGCGCGGTCGCCGCCTTCGCCCCGCCCGGCGACATCCACGCCGTACGCAACGGCGGTGACCGCACCGCCCTGTCGCTGCACGTCTACGGCGCCGACATCACGCGCCTGGGCACCAGCGTCCGGCGCGTCTACCGCCTGCCCGCGGACCGCTGATGACGCTCGTCGGCCCACGCGTCCGCCCCGCCGCCACCGGGAGCACGGGGGCGCGGCCGGGCCCCGGACCCGTGCCCGGACTGCTGCTGGCCGCCGGCGGGGTCGGCGCGGCCTGGCTGGCGCACCTCGCCGTACCGGCCGTCCCCCCGCTCACCGCGGCCGTGGTCCTCGGGGTCGCCGCCGCGCACACGCCGTGGCTGCGCGACCGCGTCCGGGGCGGCTGCCGGCCCGGCCTGACGCTGGCGGCCAAGCGCCTGATGCGCGTCGGCGTGGTGCTGCTGGGGCTGAAGCTGAGCCTGTCGGACGTGATGGGCCTGGGCTGGCGGACCGTCGCCATGGTGCTGGCCGTCGTGGCCGCCACCTTCGGCGGTACCTGGTGGCTCGGGCGCCGGCTGGGCCTGCCGGGCGACCGGCCGGTGCTCATCGCCACCGGCTACGCGATCTGCGGCGCGTCGGCGATCGGGGCGGTCGGCGCGGTGCGGGACAGCGACGAGGAGGACGCCGCCACCTCGGTCGCCCTGGTCACCTTGTGCGGCACGCTCGCCATCGCCGTACTGCCGCTGCTGCACGGCCCGTTGGGGCTGAGCGACGCGCAGTTCGGGCGGTGGGTGGGGGCGGGCGTGCACGACGTGGGCCAGGTGGTCGCCGCCGCGCAGACGGCCGGCCCGGCCGCGCTGGGCGAGGCGGTGCTGGTCAAGCTCATGCGGGTCGCGCTGCTGGCCCCGCTGGTGGCGGCCATGGTGGTGGCGGCACGGCGCCGTGGCCGTACCGCGCCGGGAGGGCGGCGGCCGCCGCTGGTGCCGCTGTTCGTCGCCGGGTTCCTGGCGATGGTGGCGCTGCGCACCACCGGGTGGCTGCCCGGGGCGGCCCTGGAGGCGGCCGGGACGGCCCAGGAACTGCTGCTGGCCGCCGCCCTGTTCGGCCTGGGGAGCGCGGTGCACCTGCCGACGCTGTCGCGGACCGGGGCGCGGGTCGCGGTGCTGGGCCTGACGGCCTGGGTGCTCGTCGCGGCGGCGTCGTACGCGGGGGTGCTGCTGACGACCTGACACCCCCTGGGGGTCGTGTCGATCGGGCCGGGTCAGGGAGCGGGCGCCGCGAGCCGGCATGATCGGCGAGACGTTTTCTAGCGCAGCCAGGGCAGGTCGGCGTCCGGGCAGGTCGGCTGGAGGCCCTCGGCCATGACGCGCATGATCTCGCCGAGCTGGCCGACCTGCTCCGGGGTGAGCCGGTCGAACATCGCCTGGCGTACGGCGGAGACATGGCCGGGGGCGCTCCGCCTCAGCACCTCGTACCCCTCGTCCGTGAGGTACGCGTTCTGGCCGCGCTTGTCGGAGGGGCAGTCCTCGCGGCGTACCCAGCCGTTCTTCTCCAGCCTCGACACCGCGTGGGACAGCCGGGAGCGGGTGATCTTGGCGTCCTTGGCCAGCTCGGTCATCCGCATGCGGCGGCGCGGGGCCTGGGCGAGCTGGACCATCAGCCCGTAGTAGACGTGGGGCATCCCGGCGTCGCGCTGGAGCTGCCGGTCGAGGTGGTCCTCCAGGAGCGTGGTCGCGTGCAGGTACGCCCGCCAGACGCGCTGCTCGTCGTCGCTGAGCCAGCGCGGCCCCTCGTTGCCGCCGTTGGTTGCCGTGTCCATGTATCCCACTCTACGGCTTCTTGAAAGTTGAACAAAGGATCGGTACGCTCGATCATCGGCCTGCTTTAACTTTCAAGTAAGTAGGATGGAAGCAGCACGCAGCCCGTCAGGAGGCGCCGCCATGACCCCCACCGCCCACGAGGAATCCGTACCGCGTGGGGCGGGGCGGATGCCGGCCCTGTACCTCTCCCACGGCGCGCCGCCGCTCGCCGACGACCCCGTATGGCCCGGCCAGCTCGCCGCCTGGTCCGCCCGGCTGCCCCGGCCGTCCGCGATCCTGATGGTCTCCGCCCACTGGGAGGAGGCCCCGCTGGCCCTCGGCGCCACCGCACCCGCGCCGCTGGTGTACGACTTCTGGGGCTTCCCCGAGCACTACTACGGGGTGCGGTACGCGGCTCCCGGGGCGCCCGCGCTCGCCGCCGCCGTCCGCAAGCTGCTGGACGCCCCCGGCACACCCGTGCAGGACCTCCCCGACCGGGGACTGGACCACGGGGCGTACGTGCCGCTCGTCGAGATGTACCCGGACGCCGACGTGCCCGTCCTCCAGATGTCCCTGCCCACCCTCGACCCCGTCCGGCTCATGGACATCGGCCGCAAGCTGGCGCCGCTGCGCGACGAGGGCGTCCTCATCGTCGGGAGCGGGTTCTTCACCCACAACCTGGCCGCGCTGCGCCACCGGGGCGTCCCCGGCTGGTCGGCGGAGTTCGACGACTGGGGGCGGCGGGCGCTGGAGGCCGGCGACGTGGACGCGCTGCTGGACTTCGCGCACGCCTCACCGGCCGGGGCGCTCGCCCATCCCCGTACCGAGCACTTCGCGCCCCTGTTCGTCACGCTGGGCGCCGCCGACGCGGCCGGCGACCTGAGCGGCGGGCGCAGTGTCATCGACGGCTTCTGGATGGGGCTGGCGAAGCGGTCCGTGCAGTTCGGCTAGGCGGGCCGGGGCGGAAGGGGGCAGGGCCGGGGCGGCCGGGGCGGTTCGGCCGGGCGGGCCGGAGTACGCGGCCTTCGGCCGGGAACGGGCTTGAGGTGGCGTAACCGGGGACGGTTCCGGCAACCCGGACGTCATGGGCAACCAGCAGGCGGTGAGGGCCGTCTTCAGGGTGGGAGTGAAGCCAGGGGCGCCGCTCGCCGGGAGTGAAGGGAGCGGTGTCGAATGTGATGGCCGTCTCACGGACGCAGTGGTGGCAGAGGTCCGTGAGGGCTGCCAGATCCCCCTCCCCGCCCGGGCTGACCTGCACCTCTGCGATGTCGTGAGACATACGCCCTGCCCTCGGTGGCCGCACAGGATACTGCAAGATCGCGGAAATCGAGGGACGTCATGGGAATTCTGTCCGGATTCCAGTCGTTGTTTCCGTCGGATGCAGGGCACCCGGGAGGGTGTCGCGACCTACTCAGCAAGGGAGCTCGCATGGCAACCCGTGCCGTCGCCCGTCGTCAGTCCGCCGCACGTGAGACCACCGACCGGGCACGCAGCGTTCGCGCCGTGGGCGGGGAGATCGCCGACCGCGACCTGGTCGGCATGTACCTCGACGAGATCGCGCGCACGCCCCTGCTCGACGCCGCCAAGGAGGTCGAGCTGTCCCAGACCATCGAGGCGGGCGTGTACGCCCAGCAGATCCTGGACGGCGAGACGGAGCCGCAGGCGGACGGCGCCGCCGCGGGCGCGTCCCGCGAGGAGCTGGAGCGCCTGGTCGCCGAGGGCGAGCGTGCCAAGGACGTGTTCATCCGGTCGAACCTGCGTCTCGTGGTGGCCGTCGCCCGCCGTTACCCGCGCAGCGGGCTGCCGCTCCTCGACCTCATCCAGGAGGGCAACGCGGGCCTGGTGCGGGCGGTGGAGAAGTTCGACTACACCAAGGGCTTCAAGTTCTCGACGTACGCGACGTGGTGGATCCGGCAGGCCATCACCCGGTCGATCGCCGACCAGTCGCGCACGATCCGCCTCCCCGTCCACCTGGTGGAGGAGCTGGGCCGCATCCGGCGCGTGCAGCGGGAGTTCAACCGCGAGCACGGCCGCGACCCGGAGCCTTCGGAGGTGGCGGCCGAGCTCGGCTCCAACCCGGAGCGGGTCATCGACGTCCTGGACTGGGCGCGCGACCCGGTCTCGCTGAACATGTCGGTGGACGACGCCGGCGAGACCCAGTTCGGCGACCTCCTGGAGGACACCTCGGCGGTGTCGCCGGAGCAGTCGGTGCTGACGCTGCTGCGCAGTGAGGAACTGGACGACCTGATCGGCAAGCTCGACAACCGTACGGCGTCGATCATCCGGATGCGGTACGGCATCGAGGACGGGCGCGAGCGGACGCTGACCGAGGTCGGCAAGGAGCACGGCCTGACGCGGGAGCGGATCCGCCAGATCGAGAAGCACGCGCTGCTGGAACTGAAGCGCATGGCCCGCGACACGGGCTTCGACGCGGCGGCCTGACCCGCCAAGACGGCCACGACGGCGCGGCCCCCGGACTTCCGGGGGCCGCCGGCCGTTCGCCCCGGGACCGTGACCGTGACCGCGACCGTGACCGCGGCCGCGACCGTGACCGCGACCGTGACCGCGGCCGCGACCGTGACCGTGACCGTGACCGCGGCCGCCCTCAGGCCACCGCGCGGCTGAGTCGGGCGCCGAGGTCGGAGACGTACGCCACCAGCGCCCGCGGGCCGTGGACGGTGAACGCGCAGTCCACGACGGCGACGCGCAGGGCCAGCCACTCCACGGAGTCCGCCGACCGGGCGCGCAGCCGGCAGGTGCGGGGGCCCGTGGGCGTGGGGGCGAGGTGCGCGGGCAGCCGGGCGGTGACGAACTCTGCGGGGGCCTCGAAACTGATGTCGACCTCGTGCTCCGCCTGCGTCCCCGACGCCGAGTGCGACAGCAGCTCCGCCGCGTTCTCCGCGGGCAGCTCGCGCGGGGTGAACCGGGCGCCCGTCGCGAACGGCTCGTCGACCCGGTCGACGCGGAACGTCCGCCAGTCCTCGCGCCCCAGGTCGTACGCCACCAGGTACCAGCGGTGGCCCGTCGACACCAGACGGTACGGCTCCACCTGCCGCTTGGTCTCCGTTCCGTCGCCCGCCCGGTAGCCGAACCGCACGCGCTCATGGCCGGTGACGGCCGCCGCGAGCGTGGTCAGCGTGGAGGGCGCGACGGTGGCGCCGTCCCCGCGCGTCAGCGGGATCGTCGCGTTCTGGAGGGTGGCGACCCGGTGCCGCAGCCGCGACGGGAGCACCTGCTCCAGCTTGGCCAGCGCCCGTACGGCCGCCTCCTCGACGCCCTCGATGGCGTGACCGGCCCCGGCGCGCAGGCCGACGGCGATGGCCACCGCCTCCTCGTCGTCCAGCAGCAGCGGCGGCATGGCGGCCCCGGCGACCAGCCGGTACCCGCCGATGGCGCCCCGGGTCGCCTCGACCGGATAGCCCAGGTCGCGCAGCCGGTCGACGTCGCGGCGGATCGTTCGGGGACTGACGCCGAGGCGTTCGGCCAGCTCGCTGCCGGGCCATTCGCGCGGGGTCTGGAGGAGGGACAGCAGGGTGAGGAGTCGTGCCGGGGTGTCCGTCATGCATCCCAGGATGCGCGCCCAGTAGGACATGACCTGACCTATATGACGATTAGTTTTCCGGCATGCCTTCCTCCTCCCCACAGACCACAGCCGTACCGACGGACCCGTCCGCGGACGCCGTGACCGCGGACCCCGTGACCGCGGCCGCCGCCAAGGCCGACCGGCGGCGCTGGCTGGCGCTGGCCGTCGTGATGACGGCCGCGTTCATGGACCTCGTCGACGTCACCATCGTCAACATCGCCATTCCCAGCATCGAGCGCGACCTGTCGGCGTCGTTCGGCGCCATCCAGTGGGTCACCGCCGGGTACGCGCTGGCCTTCGCCGCCGGGCTCATCACCGGCGGGCGCCTCGGCGACATCCACGGCCGCAAGCGGCTCTTCCTGGTCGGCATCGCCGGGTTCACCGTCGCCTCCGCCCTCTGCGGTCTCGCCGCCAACCCCGAGATGCTGGTCGCCTCGCGGCTGTTGCAGGGCGCGATGGCCGCGCTGATGGTGCCGCAGGTGCTGGCGATCATCCATGTCACGTTCCCGGCGCACGAGCGCGGCAAGGTGTTCGGGATGTTCGGGGCGATCGTGGGGCTCGGGGCCGTCTCCGGTCCGCTGCTGGGCGCGCTGCTGACCCAGTGGAACCTGTTCGGGCTGGAGTGGCGGCCGATCTTCCTCATCAACCTGCCGGTCGGCATCGCCGGACTGATCCTGGGCCGGAAGTTCATCACCGAGTCCCGCGCCGACCGTGCGATGCGGCTGGACCTGGTCGGCGTCGCGCTGGTCACCCTGGCGCTGCTGATGCTGATCTACCCGCTGACGCGCGGGCGTGAGCTGGGCTGGCCGCTGTGGGGCCATGTGTGCATGGTGGGCAGCCTGGCGGTGTTCGCCGTGTTCGTGGCGTACGAGCGGTACAAGACGCGCAAGGACGGTTCGCCGCTGGTGGAGCTGTCGCTGTTCCGGGTGAAGAGCTTCGCGGCCGGCATCGCGGTGCAGCTCACCTTCGGCGTCGTGATGGGCATCTTCTTCCTGGTCTGGACGCTGTACATGCAGATAGGGCTGGGCTGGAGCCCGCTGAAGGCCGGTCTGACCGGTGTGCCGTTCTCGATCGCCGTGTCCGCCGCGGCCGGGATGTCCGTGCAGAAGCTGGTGCCGCGCTTCGGGCGGAAGGTGCTCCAGGCGGGCGCGCTGACGATGGCCGCCGGTGTGCTCGGCTACATCTGGGAGGCCGGGCGGTACGGGACCGGCATCGAGCCCTGGCAGATGGCCGCCCCGCTGATCGTGATGGGCGCGGGCATGGGCCTGATCGTGGCGCCGCTGACGGACGCCGTGCTGTCGGACGTGCCGCGCGAGCACGCCGGTTCGGCGTCGGGGCTGATCAACACGACCGGGCAGATGGGCACGGCGCTGGGCCTCGGCCTCGTGTCGGTGGTCTTCTTCGGGGTCATCGACGAGGAGCGTCTCGCGCCCGGTGAGGTCGGTGCCGCCTTCGCGGACGCCTTCCGGGGCGCGCTGTGGTGGGTCGTGGCGGTGCTCGGGCTGATCTTCGCCGTGATGTTCGCGCTGCCCGGGCGTCCCGCGCAGCACCTGGAGGGCGAGGCGGCGGCCGCCACGGAGGCGGAGCCGGCCCCCACGCACTGAGGCACCCGCGCGGGACGGCCCGGCGGCCCCGGCGGCCGGGCGGTCCCGCGCGTCGGGACGGCCCGGCGGCCTGTAGGCCCGGCTCCGGGGATCGGAAGATCCCTGGAGCCGGGCCTTCCGTTTGCCCGATTGCGTTGCCCGACCGTGTTTACTTCCTGCGGATCCGGTCGTAGCCTGCTGGTGAAACCACAAACTCGGGCATGGATCGGACGCAAACCCACATGTACGCACCGGAGCGCCAGCAGCTCATCCTGCGCCTCGCCCGTGAGGGCGGCCGGGTCGACGTGCTCTCCCTCGCCGAGCGGTTCCAGGTCACCGCCGAGACGGTCCGCCGGGACCTCAAGGCGCTGGACCGGGCCGGCCTCGTCCGCCGGGTGCACGGCGGGGCCATCCCCGCCGGGCGGCTGGACTTCGAACCCGACCTCGCCGAGCGCGAGTCCACCGCGTCCGACGAGAAGGACCGCATCGCGCGCGCCGCCCTCGCCGGGCTGCCCGAGGAGGGCAGCGTCATCCTGGACGCCGGGTCCACCGTGGCCCGGGTGGCGGCCGGGCTGCCGCCCGAGTGCTCGCTCACCGTCGTCACCCACGCCCTGCCGGCCGCCTTCCGGCTCGCCGACCACCCCGGCATCGCGCTCCACCTGGTGGGCGGGCGCGTCCGGCACCGCACCCGCGCCGCCGTCGACGCATGGGCGCTGCGGGCCTACGGAGAGATCCGGGCCGACGTCCTCCTCCTCGGCGCCAACGGCTTCTCGGCCGCGTCCGGGCTCACCACCCCCGACCTCGCCGAGGCGGCCGTGAAGCGCGCCATGATCGGCGCCGCCCGGCGCGTGGTGCTGCTCGCCGACTCGGCCAAGCACGGCGAGGAGCACTTCGCCCGCTTCGGCGACCTCACCGACGTGGACCTGCTCATCACGGACACCGGCCTCGCTCCCGAGCAAGCGGCCGCCATCGAGGCGGCCGGAACGGAAGTCGTACGCGCATGATCCTCACCGTCACCCCCAACCCGTCCCTGGACCGGACCTACGAGGTCCCGGCCCTGGAGCGCGGCGACGTGCTGCGCGCCACCCGGGAACGCGTGGACCCCGGCGGCAAGGGCGTCAACGTCTCCCGCGCCGTCGCCGCGGCCGGGCACCGTACCGTCGCCGTGGTGCCGCTGGGCGGCACGCCCGGTGCCCTGGTGGCCGAGCTGCTGGCCGGCGAGGGCATCGAGGTGGCGCCCGTCCCGCTGAAGGGCCACACCCGGTCCAACATCGCGATCGCCGAACCGGACGGCACCCTCACCAAGATCAACGCCCCGGGCCCCCGGCTTACCCCGGGCGAGTCGGAGGCGATCCTGTCGGCGGTCGGCGCCCACGCGCCCGCCGCCGACTGGGTCGCCTGCTGCGGCAGCCTCCCGCCCGGCCTCGGCCCCGAGTGGTACGCCGACCTGGTCACCCGGGCGCACGGGTACGGCTCGCGGATCGCCCTGGACACCTCCGGACCGTCGCTGGTGGCCGGGCTGCGGGCCCGCCCCGACGTGATCAAGCCCAACGCCGGGGAACTCGCCGAAGCGGTCGGCCGCCCCCTCGCCACCGTCGGCGACGCGGTCAAGGCGGCGGAGGAGCTGCGGGACGCGGGCGCCGGGGCGGTGCTCGCCAGCCTGGGCGCGGACGGCCAGCTTCTGGTCTGCGCGGACGGCACCTTCTACGGGTACGCCGCCGTCGACGCCGTGCGCAGCGACGTCGGCGCCGGCGACGCGTCCCTGGCGGGGTTCCTCGCCGCGGGTGGTGAGGGCCCGGACGCCCTGGCGGCGGCGGTGGCGCACGGCGCGGCCGCGGTGCGGCTGCCGGGCAGCGAGATGCCGGGCCCGTCCGACCTGGACCACTCCGCGGTCACGGTGACCGCCGACGTACCCCTCGACCGAGAGCTGAGCGAGCAAGGGAGCCCGCGATGAGCGACCTGATCACCGCGGACCTGGTCGACCTCGACCTGGCCGCCGACACCAAGGAAGCGGCGGCCCGTTCGCTCGCCGAGCGGATGGTGCGGCTCGGCCGGGTGACCGACCTGGACGGGTTCCTGGCGGACGTGGCCGCGCGTGAGGCGCAGATGCCGACCGGCCTGGACGGCGGCATCGGCATCCCGCACTGCCGCAGCGCGCACGTCACGGAGCCCACGCTCGCCTTCGGCCGCTCGGGCCCCGGCATCGACTTCGGCGCCCCGGACGGCCCGGCCGACCTGATCTTCCTGATCGCCGCCCCTGCCGGCGCGGACGACGCCCATCTGACGATCCTGTCCTCGCTGGCCCGCCGGCTGATGGACGCCGACTTCACCTCCGCCCTCCGCACGACGACCGCCCCGGCCCGGGCCGCCGCCCTGATCCGGGGCGACGACCCGGCCGCCGAGGCCGCCCCGGCCACCCCCGAGCCGGTACCGGAGCCGGTCCCGGCCGCCCCGGCCACCCCCGAGCCGGTACCGGAGCCGGTCCCGGCCGCTCCGGAGCCGGCCGCGCCGTTCCGGATCGTGGCGGTGACGTCGTGCCCGACCGGGATCGCGCATACCTACATGGCGGCCGAGGCCCTGGAGAACGCCGGACGGGACGCGGGGGTCGAGGTCGCCGTCGAGACGCAGGGATCCGCCGGGTTCACCCGGCTCGACCCCGCCGTCATCGCGGCCGCCGACGGCGTGGTCTTCGCGCACGACGTCCCGGTCCGGGAGAAGGAACGGTTCGCCGGGAAGCCCACGGTCGACGTCGGCGTGAAGGCCGGCATCAACCGGGCCGCGGCGCTGATCGCCCAGGTCCGCGACAAGGCCGCACGCGGTGAGGTCACCGCGCCGGCCGCCCCCGCCGCCCCGGCCGGTCCCGTCGGAGCCCCGGGTGAACCGGGTGAGGGCTACGGGACCAGGCTCCGCAAGTGGCTCATGTCCGGCGTCAGTTACATGGTGCCGTTCGTGGCCGCCGGCGGTCTCCTCATCGCCCTCGGCTTCGCCATCGGCGGGTACGCCGTCGACAAGGCCCCGTCCGTCGCCGAGCACTTCGCCTGGGGGCAGGCCGACAGCTGGGCCGCGCTGCTGTTCCAGACCGGCTCCCTGGCGTTCGCCTTCCTGATCCCGGTCCTCGCCGGCTACATCGCGTACGGCATGGCCGACCGCCCCGGACTGGTCCCCGGCTTCGTCGGCGGCGCGGTCGCGCTCACCATCGACGCCGGGTTCCTCGGCGGCCTGGCCGCCGGTCTGATCGCGGGCGGGGTGGTGAGGGCGGTCCAGCGGATCAGGGTGCCCGGCCCCCTGCGCGGCATCATGCCCGTCGTCGTCATCCCCCTCGTCTCGTCGGCGGTCGTCGCCTTCCTGATGTTCCTGGTGATCGGCAAGCCCATCGCCGCGCTCCAGGAGGCCCTGACCGACTGGCTGTCCGGCCTGTCCGGCGCCAACGCGGTCGTCCTGGGCGTGATCCTCGGCCTCATGATGTGCTTCGACCTCGGCGGACCGCTCAACAAGGTCGCCTACGCCTTCGCCATCGGCGGCCTGACCAACCCCAACGAGGGCTCCCTCAAGGTCATGGCCGCCGTGATGGCCGCCGGGATGGTGCCCCCGCTGGCGATGGCCCTGGCCACGGTGGTGCGCGGCAGGCTGTTCACCCGGGCCGAGCGGGAGAACGGCAAGGCGGCCTGGGTGCTCGGCGCCTCCTTCATCACCGAGGGCGCCATCCCCTTCGCCGCCGCCGACCCGCTGCGGGTCATCCCCTCGGCGATGGTGGGCGGCGCGGTCACCGGCGCCCTGTCGATGCTCTTCGAGTGCACCCTGCGCGCGCCGCACGGCGGGATCTGGGTCGTCCCGCTGATCGGCAACCCGGTGCTCTACCTGGTCGCGGTCCTCGCCGGCACGGTGGTGAGCGCCGCGCTGGTGATCCTGCTCAAGGGCCACGCGCACCGGCGGTCCGCCCCCGCCCCGGCGGCGGGCGAGGCGGGGGAGACTCCCGGGAAGGTGGCCGTCGCGGCCTGAACGCGCCGAACGGTCAGCGCACCCGGCCCCGCACCCGCGCGCGGCGCTCCATGGCGTCGCGCGCGGTGTGCTCGTCCTCGTACACCTCGCACATGTGCCGGCCGTCCGGCGTGGCCGTGTGCTCCACCTCCCAGACGCTCATCTCACTGCCGTCCAGCAGCAGGAACGCGTGCTCGTACAGCGTGAAGCCGGCGTCCTTCCCCGCCACGCTGCACTGCCGGCCGAAGACCTGCCTGATGTGGTGCGCGAACGCGCCCCGCAGCCGGGCCGCCACCACCTCGCCCGGCCGGTCCTCGTTCTCCGCGCGGCGCAGCACCCGGCGGGCGTGGTCCGCCGAGTCGTCCGGCACGTACATCAGCGGGGCCGTGGCCGGAGGATGGGCCAGCAGCGCCCCCAGCAGCTCCAGGTCCGCGTCCAGATCCGCGCCGAGGTCCACGTCCAGGTCGTCCTCCGGCGCGGGGAACCCGACCGGCAGACGGGAGGCGGCGAGCCGGACGTCGGTCTCCTCCGCGTACAGCTCGTGCTGCTCGGCGCCGTCCCGCCCGGTGTTGTGCACCAGCTCCCAGAGCGTCAGCGACGAGCCGTCCGCCAGCAGGTACGTGTGCCGGTACGTCGCCCGGTGGAGCGCCGCGCTGTGGTGCGACGAGTGCAGCGAACTGGCGTGCGCCAGCGCGGAGTCCAGTCGCTCGACCAGCGCGTCGGGCAGGTCGAAGGAGTTGAGCGCCCGCCCCAGGAGGCGCTCGACGTGCATCTCGGTCGTCTCGTCGTTCGGAACGTTCAAGAGGGGTCTCCAGGCCGTCGCCGCGTGTCACTCGATGCTTGCTTAAGGTAGTGCCTTGGTCTGACAGCGCGTCCGACTTCCTCAAAACGAGGGGCGCGCGTGGCCGGTTCCCGCGCGCCCCCTCCAACTCGCCCCCGCCGCGCCTCAGTCGAGCCGGTACAGGTCGCGGTACGAGGGGAACTCGCCGCCCGGCCCCGACACCGTCCCCGCGGCCAGCACCGCCCGTACGACGGCCCTGGTCACGACGGTGGCACCGGCCGCCAGCACCTCGTTCAGCGCGAGCGGGCCGTGCGAGTCGGGCAGGGGCCGCCCGCCGGTGGCGAGGGTGAACACGGTGTCGCCGTCGTTCAGCAGGTGCACCGGCCGCACGGCGCGCGCGATCCCGTCGTGCGCCGTCCCCGCGAGCTTCTGCGCCTGCGCCCGGGTGAGGTCCGCGTCCGTGCCGACCACCGCGAGGGTGGTGTTCAGCGGCGGCCAGTCGTTGCGCTCCAGTGCCTCCGCCAGCCGGCGTGCCGCCGCCGCGTGCACCTCCGGCTCCGGCCGGAACTCCGGCCCGTCGCCGTACGCCCCGTACAGCGTTCCCGTCAGCGGGTCGACCGCCGAGCCCACCGCGTTGGCCACGACCAGGGCGCCGACCGTGATCCCGGACGCCAGGACCGTACTGGCCGTGCCGACCCCGCCCTTCATCCCGCCGATCACCGCCCCGGTCCCGGCGCCGACGGATCCGCACTCCACGGGGGCGTGGGGACCGGTCGCGTCCGCCGCCTCCACCGCCGCCCGCCCCGTCGACGCGTCCGGGCGCGCCTTCCAGTCCCCGCCCCGGCCGAGGTCGAACACGCACGCCGCCGGGACCACCGGCACCACCTGCGAGGGGTCCGGGCCCACGCGGACGCCGCGCCCCCGCTCCTCCAGCCAGGCCATCACCCCGGCCGCCGCCTCCAGTCCGTACGCGCTGCCGCCGGTCAGCACCACCGCCTCGATCCGCTGCACCAGGTTCCGGGGGTCGAGCGCGTCCGTCTCCCGGGTGCCGGGCCCGCCGCCCCGCACGTCCACGGCCGCGACCGCCCCGCCCACGGGCGCCAGGACCACGGTGGTGCCGCTGAGGGCGCTGTCCCCCGGTACGCGCGCGTGGCCGACCCGCAGACCGGCCACGTCCGTCAGTGCGTCATTCATGCCCCCTGGGTACCACGCCCGGCACGGGCGGTGAGGGCGACTCCGGCAGCGACGGCGGCCGCCGCGACGAGTCCGGCGGCGAGCACGCCCCAGCGCCCCGCGAACGTGCAGAGCAGGATTCCGAGCGCGGCGCTCGGCAGCACCGCCTGCTGCGCGATCCCCGCCTTGAAGTACCGCGAGTGCAGTCCCCACACCAGCAGCAGGAACAGTGCCGACGGCAGGGTCACCGCGGCGGCGGCCGCCGTGACCGACAGGTGGGCCTCGCCGACCGCCTGCTCGACGGCGACCTCGATGCCCGCCCCGATCGCCGCGGCCGACGCCTGGATCAGGTAGTGGCCGTAGCCCCACAGGAAGGCCTGCCGGTTGGACAGCAGCCGCTGGTGGGCCGGGACGACGAAGTAGATCCACCAGGCGGCGAAGATCAGCAGCAGCCCGCCGGCGGCGATGGGCAGTACGTCGCCCAGCGCGTCGTTCTCCTCGACGCCCGTCTTCACGGCCACGGTCGCGGCCGCGACGGTCTCGCCGAGCACGATGATCGTGAACAGCCCGTACCGCTCCGCGATGTGCTGCGCGTGCCAGCTCGAGGAGAAGTTCCGCTCCGCGATCGGAGGCACGGACACCTCGGCGACCACCAGGGCCAGGAACACCCACGGGCGCGCGGGCGGGGGCACCAGAACCAGTGCCGTCCAGCCCACCTGGCAGAGCGTCACCCCGGCCGCGTACCGCAGCGCCATGGTCCGCTCGGCACCCGACGCGGCCCGCGCGGCCCGCAGCCACTGCGAGGCGAGCGCGAGCCGCATCACCACGTACCCCAGCCAGACCAGGAAGTAGTCCTGGTCCTCGAAGGCCCGCGACACCCCCGCGGCGAGGATCAGCACACCGGAGATCTGCACCAGTGTCACGACCCGGTAGAGGGCGTCGTCGTTGTCGTACGCCGAGGCGAACCAGGAGAAGTTCATCCAGGCCCACCAGATCGCGAAGAACACCATCGCGTACCGGGCGATGCCGTCCCCGGCATGGCCCTCGGCCACGGCGTGCACGAGCTGGACACCCGCCTGGGCGACCGCCACGACGAAGCAGAGGTCGAAGAAGAGCTCCAGGGGCGTGGCGGCGCGGTGCGTCTCGTCGCGATCGCGCGAGACCAGGGGCCGCAGGGGCGAACGGGGAGGGGAGGTCATCCCCCCAGGACAGCAGAGGCGCCGCCGCCGGACGCCGTCCGTGGGAAGCGGTCACGCCGAAGTCCCCCACAACGGGCGAACCGGCCCGGACGCCCCCTACGGTGGCCGCGTGACCCAGCCCCCCGTCCATGAGCCCGCGCCCGACGAGCCCGCGCCCGACGAACCAGCGCCTGACGAGCCCGCGCCCGATGCGCCAGCGCCCGATGCACCAGCCCCCACGGCCGACCCCCCACCCGGCGCCCCGCCGGCGCCCACGGGCGAGCCGCCCCCGGGCGCACCCCCGGCGCCGACGGGCCCCACCGCCGACGAGCCCCCACCCGTCGAGCGGCCCGCCCCGCCGGACGGGTCCGTCCCCGCATGAGCCCCGATGCCGCCCGTCCCCGGCCACACCGCCCACGCGCGGACGGGCGGCGTACCCTGGAGGAATGAGGACCGCCCCCGCCCCCGGACCGCGTGATGCGAAGAGCGACTCGGCGTCGGAGGAAGAAGAGCAGAACCCCCAGGACCCCCGGGTCCCGAAGAAGAAACCCGCGCTGATCTTCGACGATCCGCTGGACCAGCCTTCGGCGGACGATACGGACCGTGGGTGGGGTGAGCGGCCTCCGGCCGGCGGCAGCGCCGCCGACCTGGCGCGCTTCCTCGACGAGAAGCCGCCGCACCACCTCTGAGCCGACGGCCCTACGGGGCCGCCCGGCCGGCGCCGCGCTGCGCTGCGCGACGAGCGCGTCGCGGATCTCCTTGAGGACCTCCAGCTCGGTGACCTCCAGGGTCTCCTCCACACCCCGCCGCTCCCTCTGGGGGGCCGCCCCCTTGCGCCGTGACCGTGCCGCACCGGCCCGCCCGCACTCAGCACAGCGTCAGCGCCAGACGGGAGGTCGTGGCCGCGCCGGCCAGCTCGGCGGCGGTCGCGCGCGGGACGGACAGCACGATCAGCGCACCGCCGTCGCCCGGCCCGCCGTCCGTCGCTCCGCCCGCCGCGCGCGGCACCGTCTCGACGCGCGCCCCCCTGGCCACCACCCGGGCGGTGTCGTCACCGTCCGCCGACGGGGAGACCGGGGACGCGATCACGTCGACGCGGTCGCCGGGCCGCAGCAGGCGCACGGTGGCGGCGTCCGCGATCCGCACCGGGACGGACACCACCTGAACCGGCTTCCGCTCCCGCTGGGGCGCTGCCGAGGCCCGCGGCTCGTCCACGTCGGCGGGGGCACGCGAACCGGCGGCGGAAGCGGCCAGCGCGGCGGCCGTCAGGGCGAGCCCCGCCGCCACGGCGTGACGCCTCCGCCGCACCGCCCGCCGCAGCCGGTGCCGCCCGCCGCGCACCCGTAACGGCGCGAACTGCGGTACCCCGCACGTCTCGGGCACCGGCGCCGGCGCAGGCACCGGATGCCGGCGCCCCGGCGCGGGCGGGGCGCACGATCCGGACGACGGCGCGGCATCGGCACGAGCGCGAGCGTCAGCGTCGACGTGAAGGGGCGGGAGGGGGAGGGGGAGGGGAAGGGGGAGAGAGCGGGGAGGACAGGGAGGAGTGGAGCGAGGAGGAGTGGGGAGCGTCATGACGACCACCGCCAGCCGTGAGAGGACCGGGCCCGGGCAGCGGCTCGGGCGCCGCCGGCTTTCCGCCGGCGCCCCTCACGATCCCGTCCGCCCGCCGATCCCGCTCACGCCTGTGGACGACCCCGGCGATGGGGAGAACCGCGTCACCCGCGAAGGTGAGCGCCCCTGATCACGGCAGTTCGATGCCGAGGTCCCAGCCGTCGTGCGCGTGGGTGCACAGGCAGGAACGGCTGTCGGTCTCGGGCAGCCCGGCGACCGCGTCGAAGAGCACCTCCCGCAGCCGCCCCACGTTCTCGCCGAACACCCGCAGCACCTCGGTGTGGGAGACGCCGTCCCCGGTCTCGGCACCCGCGTCCAGGTCCGTGACCAGGGCCATCGACGTGTAGCAGAGCCCCAGCTCCCGGGCGAGGTACGCCTCCGGGTGCCCGGTCATGCCGACCACCGACCAGCCCATGGCGGCGTGCCACCGCGATTCGGCGCGCGTGGAGAAGCGCGGCCCCTCGACGACGACCATCGTCCCGCCGTCGACCGCCTCCCAGCCGCGCCCGTGGGCGGCGGCGAGGGCGACCTTGCGGCCGTCGGGGCAATAGGGGTCGGCGAACGACGTGTGCACCACGTTCGGGACGCTCCCGTCGGGCAGCGGCTCCCCGTCGAAGTACGTCTGCGTACGGGCCTTCGTGCGGTCCACCAGTTGGTCCGGCACCAGCAGCGTGCCCGGACCGTACTCGGGGCGCAGTCCGCCGACCGCGCACGGCCCCAGAATCTGCCGCACCCCGACGGACCGGAGCGCCCAGAGGTTGGCCCGGTAGTTGATGCGGTGCGGCGGCAGGTGGTGGCCGCGCCCGTGCCGGGGCAGGAAGGCGACGCGGCGCCCGGCCAGCTCCCCGAAGAACAGCGAGTCGCTGGGGCTGCCGTACGGGGTGGTGACCCGTACCTCGGTGACGTCCTTCAGGAAGGAGTAGAACCCCGAGCCGCCGATGACACCGATGTCCGCGCGGAGCCCCTCGCCGCCGCCACCGCCGTTGCCTGCCTTCGCCGCGTTCGCCATGCGGCTCACCCTAGCCGGGCCCGGAAACGCCCGGGACCCCGCCGTAGGGATACGACGGGGTCCTCGGGGAAGCGGGGGTCAGGCGGCGGAGCTGGAGCTCCCGGCCGCGCCGGACGTGGCCGGCTTGGAGTCCGACGACGAGGAGCTCGTCGAAGAGCCGGAGCCGGAGCCGGACGTCGTGCTCGACGACTTCGAGGCGGGCGAGCTGCTGGACGACGCGCCACGGCTGTCGTTGCGGTAGAAGCCGGAGCCCTTGAAGACAATGCCGACGGCCGAGAACACCTTCTTCAGGCGTCCCTGGCAGTTCGGGCACTCGGTCAGGGCGTCATCGGTGAACTTCTGCACCGCCTCGAGGCCCTCGCCGCACTCGGTGCACTGGTACTGGTAGGTCGGCACTTGTCTTCCTCCTGGCACTCTCACTCATTGAGTGCTAACGACAGTCCATACTGACGTATTCCGCGGGATCAGTCCACTGTCACCGGTACGCGGTGACCGACGCCACGCGCCACGGTGCGGCTCGCCGGACGCGGCGCGAGCCGCGAGCGGAGCGCCACCAGGGTGGCCAGCGCCAGTGCCGTACCGGCCAGCGGGACCAGGAATCCGGCGCTCGCGCCGTGCGCGTCCGCCAGCCGGCCGGCGACCGTCACGGCGGCGGCCTGGCCCAGCGCCACGGCGCCCGTCAGCCAGGTGAACGCCTCGGTCCGGGCGGACGCCGGGACCAGCGACTCGACCAGCGTGTAGCCGGTGATCAGCGCGGGGGCGATGCACAGGCCGACGACCAGGCCGAGCGCGCCGAGCATCACCGCGGAGTGCGCGGACCACAGCAGCGAGGCGGCGAGGGTGAGGCCGGTGTAGCCGAGGACCAGCCGGCGGCGGGGCCCCATCTTCCAGGCGATGGCCCCGACGGCGATGCCGGCCAGCAT
The DNA here is from genome assembly GCF_055598725.1 of Streptomyces sp. NPDC039423. NCBI lineage: Bacteria > Bacillati > Actinomycetota > Actinomycetes > Kitasatosporales > Streptomycetaceae > Streptomyces > Streptomyces sp. NPDC039423. Next base: position 240,953 of record NZ_JBVKAH010000006.1, on the reverse strand, counting down.
GTTGCCCGCGGCGAAGAGCCCGTACAGCAGGCCGTTCATGCCCGGCTGCCCGATCTCCTCGGTGAAGGCGGTCAGCGAGACCTGCATGCCGCCGAAGACGGACCCGATGCCCAGGAAGGCGACGGCCAGGACCCGTACACCGGGTACGGACAGGGCGGAGACGCGGTCCACGCGCGCGTGGCCGGCGGCGTTGCCGTGGGCGGGCTGGGTACGGCGCTGGGCGGCGAAGAGCAGGCCGCCGGCCAGGGTCAGCGTCGCCTCGGCGATCAGGCCGGCCGCCGGGTGGACGCCGGTGCACAGCGCGGTGGCGAGGACGGGGCCCACCACGAAGGTGAACTCGTCCGTCACGGACTCGAAGGCCGCCGCGGTCGACATCAGCGGGGAGCCCTCCAGCTTGGCGGCCCAGCGGGACCGGACCATGGGCCCGACCTGCGGCACGGAGGCGCCGGTCGGCACCGCCGCCGCGAACAGGGCCCACAGGGGGGCGTCCGCCAGGGCCAGCGCCGTCAGGGCCGACACCGACAGGGTGTGCACCAGCACGCCGGGGACCAGGACGGCCCGCTGGCCGAAACGGTCGGCGAGCTTGCCGCTCTGCGGGGCGAACAGGGCCATGGAGACGCCGGTGAACGCGGCGACCGCGCCGGCGCTGCCGTAGGAGCCGGTGGTGTGCTGCACCAGCAGGACGATGCCGATGGTCAGCATCGCGAAGGGCTGCCGCGCGGCGAACCCGGGCAGCAGGAACGTCCAGGCGCCCGGGGTGCGCAGGAGCTGCCCGTAACCGGGACGCCGAGCGGGGTCCGTGGGGGTGACCTGGGCTGTCTTGACAGCGGAGGGCACGGCCCGTGCCTTTCTGCCGCCTGGTAGCGCTCCCCTGGGTGTCGGGAGCCGCCGAGAGCTGTCCTCTTGCGCGGAACTGCGGTAGATACCGGGCTCCACTGCGGGGAGCTTCACGGCCGCCATACGGTCGCGCCAGCTCTGCGTCAGGCAGAGTTGGTCGATCAGTGTGCCTTCATGGTACAGGGAGCGGCGCGTGTGGTGCCTGTGAAATTGCCGATACGGCCAGGACCTCACCTCCGATTAACCGGAAGTTCACCTTCCGTTTGGTTGGCGCCGGCGTACGCCCGCCTCCCACCGTGCCGCCCCGCCCCGCACCGCCCCGCCGCCCCGGCCGCCCGCTCCCCGCCTCAGCGGCGGCCGTTGGCGCCCGTGCCCAGCCAGTCGGCCAGCTTGCCGCCCTGGCTCACCGCCCGGAGGCGCCGCTCGGCCGCGTCCCGGACCGGGTCCGTCGCCACCACCAGCAGCTCGTCCCCGCGCCGCAGCACGGTCGTGGGCGCCGGGACGAAGCTCTGGCCCTCCCGGACGACCAGGGTCACCGCCGCCCCCGGAGGCAGCCGCAGCTCGGCGACCTCCACGCCGTGCATCCGGGACTTCTCCGGGACGGCCACCGACAGCAGGTGCCCGCGCAGCCGCTCCAGGGGTGCCGATTCGACGCCCAGGTCGGCGGCCTCCGCCGAGTCGGCCAGCCGCAGCGCCCTGGCCAGCCACGGCAGGGTCGGACCCTGCACCAGGGTGTAGACGACGACCAGCACGAAGACGATGTTGAAGACCTTCTCGCTGCCCTCGATCCCGGACACCATCGGGATGGTCGCCAGGATGATGGGCACCGCCCCGCGCAGGCCCGCCCACGACATCAGGGCCTGCTCCTGCCACGGGACGCGGAACGGCAGCAGGCTCAGCAGCACGGACAGCGGCCGCGCCACCACCGTCAGCGCCAGCCCGACCAGCACCGCCGGCCAGAAGTCGTCCACCAGCTCGTGCGGGGTCACCAGCAGGCCGAGCAGGACGAACATGCCGATCTGGGCGATCCAGCCCAACCCCTCGGCGAACCCCCGGTTGGCGGGCGCGTGCGGCAGCCTGGCGTTGCCCAGGACCACCGAGGCCAGGTAGACCGCGAGGAAGCCGCTGCCGTGCGCCATGGCGCCCGCCGCGTAGGCGACCACGGCGATGGCCATCACGGCGATCGGGTACAGGCCGGAGGCGGGCAGGGCCACGTGGCGCAGCCCGAACGAGCCCAGGAAGCCGATCGCCAGTCCGATGCCGGCGCCGATGGCCAGTTCCATCACGATCGTGCCGAGCAGCATGTACCAGCTCTCGACCGGGCCGGTCGTCGAGAAGGCCACCACCAGGATCACGACGGGGGCGTCGTTGAAGCCGGACTCGGCTTCCAGGGTGCCGGTCACCCGGGACGGGAGGGGGATCTTGCGCAGGACGGAGAAGACGGCGGCGGCGTCGGTCGAGGAGACGACCGCGCCGATGATCAGCGCCTGGCGCCAGTCGAGGCCCACCCAGTAGTGGGCCGCCGCGGCCGTGACGCCCACGCTCACCGCGACGCCGGCGGTCGACAGGACGGCCGCCATGGGCAACGCGGGTTTGATCTCCTTCCACTTCGTTCCCAGGCCACCCTCGGCCAGGATCACCACAAGCGCGGCATAGCCTATGACTTGGGTCATTTCGGCATTGTCGAAGTGGACGTTGCCGATCCCGTCCTGCCCGATGGCGACCCCGATCCCGAGGTACAGCAACAGGCTGGGGAGCCCGCTGCGGGAGGAGATCCGCACAGCCGCGACGGCGACGAGCAGCACGAGCGAGCAGATGAACAGGAGTTCGTTGAGCTGGTGGACAGTCAGTGGCCGACCCTTCCTCATGTGCGCGCCGGATCGTTCCAGCAACGGGGGTACTTCGTTACCTTACCTAATCATTAACGTTTCCTTGACGCCTGATCGTCCTCCATGGTCGTCCGGGGGAGGCGGTCCCTTACTGACACCGCGTCCGGGCCGGGTGAGCGCTGCGCCTATGGTTGCTCCCAGCACTCCAGGACCAGCCTGCGCCTCGAAGGACAGCGATGCCCGCCAACACCACCGCCGCTTCCACCAAGAAGAAGGGGCGACGTGCCCGTCTGCTCGTGATCGCCCTGGTGCTGGCGCTGGTCGCGGGCGTCGGCTACGGCGCCTACTGGAGCGTCAGCACCGTGCGTGCTCCGTTCCCGCAGACCACCGGCACCCTCAAGCTCGACGGGCTCTCCGGTCCGGTCGACGTGAAACGGGACGACTACGGCGTCCCGCAGATCTACGCCTCCACCGACGAGGACCTCTTCCGCGCCCAGGGTTACGTCCAGGCCCAGGACCGCTTCTGGGAGATGGACGTCCGCCGCCACATGACGGCCGGACGGCTGTCGGAGATGTTCGGCAAGGACCAGGTCGAGACGGACGCGTTCCTGCGCACCCTCGGCTGGCACCGGGTGGCCCAGCAGGAGTACGACAAGCTCCTGTCGCCCGACACCAAGAAGAACCTCCAGGCCTACGCGGACGGCGTGAACGCCTACCTGAAGGGCAAGGAGGGCGGTGACATCTCCGTCGAGTACTCCGCCCTCGCCTTCGCCAACGACTACACCATCGAGCCCTGGACGCCGGTCGACTCGGTGGCCTGGCTCAAGGCGATGGCCTGGGACCTGCGCGGCAACATGCAGGAGGAGATCGACCGTTCGCTGATGACCAGCAGGCTCAGCGAGAAGCAGATCAAGGACCTGTACCCGGCGTACCCCTACGACCTGCACCGTCCGATCGTGGACAAGGGCGGCGTCGACAAGGCCACCGGCAAGTTCGACCCCGACGCCGAGGGGGAGGGCGGCGGCCAGGACGCGGACACGGACGGCGGCCAGGGCACGGGCAACGGCACGGGCCGGAACGGCACCGGCCAGGGCACCGGCAGCGGCAGCGGCCAGGGCAATGGCTCCGGCACGGGCAACGGCACCCCTCAGGGGGCCACCCAGGGCCTCCAGTCCCAGCTCTCGTCCCTGTCGGCGAACCTGGAGAAGATCCCCGCCCTGCTCGGCCCCAACGGCAACGGCATCGGCTCCAACTCGTGGGTCGTCTCCGGCAAGTACACGACCACCGGGAAGCCGCTGCTCGCCAACGACCCGCACCTGGCGCCCCAGCTCCCCTCGCTCTGGTACCAGATGGGCCTGCACTGCCGTGCCGTCTCGGACAAGTGCCGTTACGACGTGGCCGGCTACACCTTCTCGGGCATGCCCGGCGTGATCATCGGCCACAACCAGGACATCGCCTGGGGCTTCACCAACCTGGGCGCGGACGTCAGCGACCTGTACCTGGAGAAGATCACCGACAACGGGTACGAGTTCGACAAGAAGGAGATCCCCTTCGTCACCCGCAAGGAGGTCATCAAGATCGCCGGTGAGGGCCCCAGGACCATCACCGTCCGGTCGACGAACAACGGCCCCCTGGTGTCCGACCGCAGCAACGAGCTGGAGAAGGTCGGCGACGAGGCTCCCGTCGACGCCCTCGCCCCGGACCGCGGCGACGGCTACGCGGTCGCCCTGCGCTGGACCGCGCTCGACCCGGGCAAGTCCATGGACGCCGTCTTCAAGCTGAACCGCGCCACCGACTTCAAGCAGTTCCGCGAGGCCGCCCGCGACTTCGAGGTGCCCTCCCAGAACCTGATCTACGCCGACGCCAAGGGCGCCGAGGGCAACATCGGCTACCAGGCCCCCGGCAGGATCCCGGTCCGCCAGAAGGGCCACGACGGCACCCTGCCGGCGCCCGGCTGGGACAAGAAGTACACCTGGAAGAAGACGTACGTCCCCTTCGACGAGCTCCCCTACGAGGAGAACCCGGAGCGCGGCTACATCGTGACCGCCAACCAGGCCGTCATCGACCAGGACGCGTACCCGTACGCGCTCACCCAGGACTGGGGCTACGGCTCGCGCAGCCAGCGCATCAACGACCTCATCGAGTCCAAGACCAAGGACGGGGCCAAGGTCTCCACCGAGGACATGCGGACCATGCAGATGGACAACAGCAGCGAGATCGCCAAGCTGCTGACCCCCTACCTGCTGAAGATCGACATCTCCGACCCGCACGTCCGCGAGGCGCAGAAGCTCCTGGAGGGGTGGAACTACACCCAGGACGCGGACTCCGGGGCGGCCGCCTACTTCAACGGCGTCTGGCGCAACGTCCTGAAGCTGGCTTTCGGCAACAAGCTGCCCAAGGAGCTCCGGGTGAAGGGCGAGTGCCTCAACGTCCGCCCGGCCGACTCCACCGGACCCGTCGACGAGCAGAACCGGCTGGTGCGGGAGTGCGGCCAGCGCGACGCCGACTCGGCGCAGCCGGACGGCGGCGACCGCTGGTACGAGGTGGTCCGCAGGATCCTGGCGGACGAGAAGAACGAGTGGTGGAAGTCGCCGCAGAGCCGGACCCACGACGGCACCGACACCCGTGACGAACTGCTGAAGCGCGCCATGGAGGACGCCCGCTGGGAGCTGACCTCCAAGCTCGGCAAGGACGTCAACAGCTGGAGCTGGGGCCGGCTGCACCAGCTCACCCTGAAGAACCAGACCCTCGGCACCGAGGGCCCGGGCGCCGTCCAGTGGCTGCTCAACCGGGGCCCCTGGAACCTCTCGGGCGGCGAGGCGGCGGTCAACGCCACCGGCTGGAACGCGGCCGGCGGGTACGGGGTCGTCTGGGTGCCGTCGATGCGGATGGTCGTGAACGTCGGCGACTGGGACAAGTCCCGCTGGATCAACCTGACCGGCGCCTCCGGTCACGCCTACAGCGCCCACTACACCGACCAGACCGACAAGTGGGCCAAGGGCGAGCTGCTCGACTGGGCCTACGGCAAGCAGGCGGTCGACGCCCGGACCGTCGACACGCTCGTGCTCACGCCGTAGGGGGCGCCAGGGCCTCAGGCACGGAAGCGGAGGGTGACCTCCGGGGTCACCGCCGCGTGGACGGGGTGGTCGTGCGGTTCCTCCGGGACCCGCTCGACCACCTCGTTCGCGTACAGGAGCACCACCAGGGCCGGATCGTGCCCGCCCCGGGCCAGCCGGGCCAGCACCCGGTCGTACGAGCCGCCGCCGCGCCCCAGCCGCATCCCCCGCACGTCCACCGCCAGGCCGGGCAGGAGGACCGTGTCGGCCTCCACGACGGCGTCCACGCCCAGCCGGGGCCCCGCGGGCTCCAGGAGGCCCCGCCGGGCCGGCAGGAGCCGCTCCGCGCCCTCGTAGGCCGCCCAGTCCAGGTCGTTGTCCTCCAGCAGGACCGGCAGCAGGACGCGCACGCCCCGCTCGCGCAGTACGTCGAGCAGCGCGCGCGTGCCGGGCTCGCTCCCCGTGGAGACGTAGGCGGCGACCGTCCAGGCCCGCCGCAGCTCGGGCAGGTTCAGGGCGGCTTCCGCGAGAACCGCCGCGGACTTCTGGACGTCATCACTGGTCAGGAGGGCTCGCGCGGCCAGCAGTTGGCGTCGCAGAGCGGTCTTTTCGGACATGTCGTCGGTCACCAATACCTCACAAAACCTCTCGTACAAGGCCGTAGGGGCACGAAGTTAACCGGAGGCGGATCTTCCTCCCATACCGACCGGATAGGGTGCTCCGCATGAACGACTCGCACCCCAGGATCAGCAAGGCTGTCATTCCCGCCGCCGGCCTCGGCACCAGGTTCCTGCCGGCCACCAAAGCCACTCCCAAAGAGATGCTGCCTGTGGTCGACAAGCCGGCCATCCAGTACGTCGTCGAAGAGGCGGCCGGTGCCGGCCTCTCCGACGTGCTGATGGTCACCGGCCGCAACAAGCGGCCCCTCGAGGACCACTTCGACCGCAACTACGAGCTCGAGGAAGCCCTCGTCAAGAAGGGCGACCAGGAGCGCCTCGCCAAGGTCCAGGAGTCCAGCGACCTGGCGACCATGCACTACGTCCGCCAGGGCGACCCCCGCGGACTCGGCCACGCCGTCCTGTGCGCCGCCCCGCACGTCGGCGACGAGCCGTTCGCGGTCCTCCTCGGCGACGACCTCATCGACCCGCGCGACCCCCTGCTGTCCCGCATGGTGGAGATCCAGGAGCGCGAGGGCGGCAGCGTCGTCGCCCTGATGGAGGTCGAGCCGTCCCAGATCCACCTCTACGGCTGCGCGGCCGTCGAGCCCACCGGCGACGCCGACGTCGTCAAGGTGACCAACCTGGTCGAGAAGCCCGACCCGGCCGAGGCCCCCAGCAACTACGCCATCATCGGCCGGTACGTGCTGGACCCCGCCGTGTTCGGGATACTGCGCCGGACCGAGCCGGGCCGGGGTGGTGAGATCCAGCTCACCGACGCCCTCCAGAAGCTCGCCGCCGACGAGTCGGCGGGCGGCCCGGTGCACGGCGTCGTCTTCAAGGGCCGCCGCTACGACACCGGTGACCGGGGCGACTACCTGCGGGCCATTGTCAGACTCGCGTGCGAACGTGAGGATCTGGGACCGGACTTCCGGAACTGGCTGCGCGGTTACGTCACCGAGGAGATGCAGGAACTGTGAGTACGACCTGGTCGGTGGACGAGCACCTGGAGGACATCCTCCAGGCTGTCCACCCGCTCGACCCCATCGAGCTGCCGCTGCCCGACGCCCAGGGCTGTGTCCTGGTCGAGGACGTCACGGTGTCCGTCGCCCTGCCGCCCTTCGACAACAGTTCCATGGACGGGTACGCGGTACGGGTCGCCGATGTCACCGGCGCCACCGAGGAGTTCCCGGCGGTGCTCACCGTGATCGGCGACGTGGCGGCGGGCAGCGAGGAGCTGCTCACCGTCGGCCCCGGCCAGGCCGCCCGCATCATGACCGGCGCCCCGCTGCCGCCCGGCGCCGAGGCCGTCGTCCCCGTCGAGTGGACCGACGGCGGCACCGGCGGCGCGCCCGCCACCGGGATGCGGGCCGCCAGCGCCGCGCCCGAGGGCGCCACCGGCGAGGTCCGCGTCCACCGCCCCGCCGGGGCCCGCGCCCATGTGCGCGCGCGGGGCAGCGACGTGCGGCCCGGCGACCTGGCCCTGGCGGCCGGCACCGTCCTCGGCCCGCCGCAGATCGGGCTGCTCGCCGCCATCGGACGCGGCACGGTCCGGGTGCGTCCCCGCCCGCGCGTGGTGGTGATCTCCACCGGCAGCGAGCTGGTCCAGCCCGGCGAGGAGCTGGGCCCCGGCCGGATCTACGACTCCAACAGCTTCGCCCTGGCCGCCGCCGCGCGGGACGCGGGCGCCATCGCCTACCGGGTCGGCGCCGTCACCGACGACGCCGCCGGCCTCCGGGCCGCCATCGAGGACCAGCTCATCCGCGCCGACCTCCTGGTCACCACCGGCGGGGTCAGCGTCGGCGCGTACGACGTGGTCAAGGAGGCCCTCTCCTCGGTGGGCGACGAGGACGAGCCGGGCGGCGGCGTCGACTTCCGCAAGCTCGCCATGCAGCCGGGCAAGCCGCAGGGCTTCGGCTCCATCGGCCCCGACCACACCCCGCTCCTGGCGCTGCCCGGCAACCCGGTCTCCAGTTACGTCTCCTTCGAGCTGTTCGTCCGGCCCGCGATCCGGGCCCTGATGGGCCTGGGGGACACCGTGGACACCCAGCGGCCACGCGTGCGTGCCGCCCTCGCCGCCGACGGGCCGCTGTCCTCCCCGGCCGGCAAGCGCCAGTTCCTCCGGGGCCGGTACGACGCCGCCGACGGCACGGTCACCCCGGTGGGCGGCGCCGGCTCCCACCTGATCGCCGCCCTCGCCCGGGCGGACGCCCTGCTGGTCGTCCCCGAGGACACCACCACGGTGGAGCCGGGCGGGGAACTGGACGTGATCCTCATCGGCTGACGGGGGCCGCGTGGCGGTACCGTGTCTGCCGCTGTGCCTTCCCGGGGGACCACCCCCGGCCCCCGCCGGCGCGACAATGGCCGTGCGGGGCAATCGGCGCCGGAACACGCGAGGCGGAGTTCAGCAGTGAGTACGCAAGGCAGCCTGACGCACATCGACGAGTCGGGGGCGGCCCGGATGGTCGACGTCTCCGGGAAGGACGTCACCGCCCGCACCGCCCGCGCCACCGGCCGGGTGCTGGTCTCCCCCCGGGTGATCGAGCTGCTGCGCGGTGAAGGCGTCCCCAAGGGCGACGCCCTCGCCACCGCCCGGATCGCGGGCATCATGGGCGCCAAGCGCACCCCGGACCTCATCCCGCTGTGCCACCCGCTCGCCGTCTCGGGCGTGAAGCTGGACCTGTCGGTCGCGGACGACGCGGTCGAGATCGCCGCGACGGTGAAGACCACCGACCGCACGGGCGTCGAGATGGAGGCGCTCACGGCGGTCTCGGTGGCCGCGCTGACCGTCGTCGACATGATCAAGGCCGTCGACAAGTCCGCCGTCATCACCGACGTACGGGTGGAGGAGAAGACGGGCGGCAAGTCCGGCCCCTACCGGCGGACCGAGGCCGAAGGGGAGCGGGCGTGACCCCCAGGGCCGGACACGTCCACGGCGCGCACGCCCCCGGACCGGAGCGCGGCACCACCCCGCACGCCGCCGGAGCGGAACACGCCCCCGGAGCGGAAAACGCCCCCACCGTCCCCGCCGACGGCGCCCCGTACCGGGCGCTCGTCGTGACCGCGTCCAACCGGGCCTCCGCCGGGGTGTACGAGGACAAGGGCGGCCCCCTCCTGGCCGAGGGGCTCACCAGGCTCGGCTTCCGCGTCGACGGCCCCCAGGTCGTCCCGGACGGCGACCCGGTGGAAGCCGCGCTGCGCGCCGGGGTCGAGGCCGCGTACGACGTCATCCTCACCACCGGCGGCACCGGGATCTCGCCCACCGACCGGACGCCCGACGTCACCCGCCGGGTCCTGGACCACGAGGTCCCCGGCATCCCCGAGGCCATCCGCGCGTACGGCCGCGACAAGGTCCCCGCCGCCGCCCTGTCCCGGGGGCTGGCCGGGGTCGCCGGCCGCACCCTGATCGTCAACCTGCCCGGCTCCACCGGTGGCGTCCGCGACGGCCTCGCCGTCCTGGAGCGGATCCTGGTGCACGCGGTCGACCAGCTCCGCGGCGGCGACCACCCCAGACCGTCATGAACCCGGCCTGGCCCGTGACGCTGGTGGACGGCGCCGTCGTCCTGCGGCCGATAAAGCTGCGCGACCAGCGGGAGTGGCGGGAGGTCAACCGGCGCAACCGCGACTGGCTGCGCCCCTGGGAGGCGACCATCCCGCCGCCCGCGCCCGGCAGTCCGCTCGCCCAGCGCCCCACCTACCGGCAGATGGTCCGCCATCTGCGCGCCGAGGCGAACGCGGGGCGGATGCTGCCGTTCGTCGTCGAGTACGAGGGCCGCCTGGTCGGACAGCTCACCGTCGCCGGCATCACCTGGGGCTCGATGTGCTCGGGCCACGTCGGGTATTGGGTGGACCGGGAGATCGCCGGCCGGGGCGTCATGCCGACGTCCGTGGCCCTCGCCGTCGACCACTGCTTCCGCGCGGTCGGACTGCACCGGATCGAGGTGTGCATCCGCCCCGAGAACACCCCCAGCCGCCGGGTCGTCGAGAAACTCGGATTCCGGGAGGAAGGGCTGCGTCCCCGGTACCTCCACATCGACGGGGCCTGGCGCGACCACCTGGTCTTCGCGCTCACCGCGGAGGAGGTCCCGGAGGGACTGCTGCGCCGCTGGCACCGCACCGGCCGCGGCACCCCGCGCTGATTAATAAGAAATGTGTTCGAATTCGGTCCCCGTTCAGTCGTAACCGGTCGGATCAATCACAAAAAAATTCAGTGATATCAGCCAGATCGTGCGACACACCGGCCCAATTGGCCGATGGCCGGATGCGAACCCCTCTACGGTGTGAGACGTGAGCAGCAGCGGCCTCATCTACGCAGTCATCGTCGGGGCCTGGGCCGCCTACTTGGTGCCGATGTGGCTCCGCAGGCAGGACGAGCTGAACGAAGCCCGTCCGACGGAACGCTTCAGCACCGCCATCCGGCTCCTGTCCGGACGGGCGGGGATGGAGCGCCGGTACGCCAAGGAGCTGCGTGAGCGCACCGCCGAACAGGCGGCGTCACCCGACGTCGACCCGGACGCCGAGACCGAGCACCTCAGCTCGGTCGACGTCCGGGCCTTCGCCGCGCCCCCGGACCACACCGAGGCGCGTCTGGAGGTCCCGGCGGTCCCGCCGGCCGGGCCTCGCCCCGCCCGGCGTCCCCGGCCCGCCGGAGCGGCCGCCGAGCGAGCCCGGCGTTCCAAGGTCCTCGCCCGGCGCCGGCGCACCACGGTGGTCCTCTTCCTCGCCTTCACGCTCGGCGCGATCGTCGCGGCGGTCGGCGGCCTGGCGTTCCTGTGGGCCCCCGGCGTCCCGGCCGTCCTGCTGAGCGCGTACATCGTGCACCTGCGCGCCCAGGAGCGCCGGCGCTTCGTGTACGTCATGGACCGGCGTCGCGCCGAGGCCGCCGCCCAGCGACTGCGCGAGAGCCGCCCGCGCGGCCGGCCCGTCCAGGATCAGGACGAGGCGCCCGAGGCCCACCACCCGCACCCGCAGCCCGAGCCGGAGCCGGCTCCCGCGCTCACCCCGCAGGAGGCCGGGCGCCGCGCCTTGGTGGAGCAGACGGACCACGCGGAGTGGGTGGACCAGCAGCGCGATCACGGCCCCGCCCGTGGCGACAGCTGGGACCCGGTCCCCGTGCCGCTGCCCACGTACGTCACCGCGCCGGTCGCCCCGCGCGCGACGGGCGGCGTCGACGTCACCGACCCGGAGACCTGGAGCGCGGCCCGCTCCTCGGCGGCGGAGCCCACCCCGCCGCCGCCCACGCGCCAGAACCCGAACCCGAGCCCGCACCCCCCGCGCCGCTCCCACGACCACGGCCGGACGCCGCTCTTCGACCAGTACGCGGACGAGGACCGGCCCCGCGCCGCGAACGAGTGAGAGCGGTGTGACGCGTCTCGCGCGGTCCCCGGGGGTACGGATTTCCAAGCACCCGGATCGGGATGCTAATGTTTCACACGTCGCAAGGGCCTGTGGCGCAGTCTGGTAGCGCACCTCGTTCGCATCGAGGGGGTCTGGGGTTCAAATCCCCACAGGTCCACGCACACACGAGATCCCGTCCGATCGTTCCGATCGGGCGGGATCTCGTCGTTGACGGCCCCGTGGCGCGGCGGCCGGGCGGCGGGGGGACCGGCGCGACGAGGAGCCCGGGGTCCGCAGGCCGGAGTCGGCCGGCCGGGGCGCGGACGGCGCTCGTACGGGATGCGCGGGCGCGGCCGGTATGGGGCCGGGTGCACCGCCTGCCGGAAGTCTTGTTCCATAGCGGCGGGTTATGGAAAGCTGTGCAACCCCGCGGGCCCAACCGGGCTTTATTGCGCGGTAGTTCGAATTCCTGGGCGGTGGCAACCCTAAAAGGGAATCGCGCCGAATAGGTATGTACCAATCCAGGTACCCATCAGGCTGCGTTCCCCTTCAGCCCCCCATCGCAATGCCCTGAATGGAAATGGACCCATGCGCTCTCCCCGTCCCGAGCATCCCGTACCGCCACCGCCGCCCTACGCACCCACGTCGGGAGGCGCCGACGCGGCGCTGGCCGCCGCGCTGGGCGCGGCGCCCGGCGGCGGGGACCCGGCGGACACGTACCCCGCCACCGTGCTCCTCGCGCGGCACTGCCGGGCGATGAGCGACTACGCGGCACTGCTCACCACCTCCCGCACCTACGCCTCGATGGCCGTGTCGGCCGCCTTCGCCCGGGTCCTGGACGAACTGCGGTACGGCGGCGGGAGCGGCACGGAGGCGGCGGTGCGGCCGCGGCTGCTGGCGGCGGTGCGCCGTACCGTCGCGGACTGGGCCCGGGACCCGCGGACCGCGGCGCTGCTGACCGGGCTGCCGGACCCCGCCGCGCCGGGGCCCGACCGGCTGCTCGTCGCCCGGGCGTTCGCCGCGCTGCCCGGCCCGGCGCAGGTGCTGCTGTGGCACCGGGAGGTCGAGGCCGAGGGGATATCCATTCCGGCCGCATTGCTCGCCGTCGACCCCCGGACCGCGTCGGCACAACTCGACGACGCCCGGGAACTGTTCCGCGACGGGTGTCTTCGCGTCCATTCGGAGCTCGCCACCGACCCGGAATGCCGGCACTACAACCGGCTGCTCGACATATCGCTGCGGCGCGGTGGAGAGCTGATCCCGGACATCCGGCGGCATTTGTCGAAGTGCCGGCACTGCCGGTACGCGGCGGACCAGTTGGACCACTCCGGCGGGCGGCTGCCGCTGCTGCTGGCCGAGGGCGTGCTCGGCGAGGGCGCCCGCGGGTACGTCGAGTCGCGGCCCGGCCGCTCCCGCGCCCGGACCGCCGCCCCGGCCGAGGCGCCGCGCCGGGCGGGGCGCCACTCGCGGGCCGTGCCGGCGGGAGCCGCACGGCGCCTGGCCGCCGCCGTACCGGGCGGGGGAGCGCTGCTGGTGGGCCTCGGGGTCGTCATGGCCGGCGTCCTGGGCGTGGCGGCCGTGACCAGCTTGTGGCCGGACCGGGACGGCGGTGGGCGGAGTGCCGGGCCGGCGGCCCCGGGCGGGTCCGGCGGTGCCGCCGCCCCGGCGCCGGGTTCCCGGCCGACGACCGCCACCCCCCGGCCCCCCGCGCCGGCCGGTCACGGCGGCGGAGCGCCGACCACCCGGCTGCGCAACGCGCGGGCGGCGGAGCTGTGCCTGGACATCCGGGACGGCCGGCCGCAGGTCGGCGCCGAACTCATGCTGGCCGTCTGCTCGGGCCACCCCGCGCAGACGTGGCGGTACGAGCCGGACGGCCTGCTGCGCAGCGCCGCGGCCCCGGACCTGTGCGCGCACTCGCAGGAGCCCTCCGGGGTGGTCGTGCTGCGGCTGTGCGCGACACAGGCGGCCATGACCGTGCGGTACGACCTGAGCGTCCAGGGCGACCTCGTGCCCCGCTGGCACGCGGGACTGGGCCTGGTGCCGACCGCGCCGCAGGCCGGGGCCACGGTGGTGGTCAGGATGCGGGACGGGTCGGTGTCCCAGCGCTGGCTGACCGACAACGCTGTCGGCGCCCCCGCGACGGTGCCCGCGCCCCGGCGGGCGGTCGATGACATCGATGCCACCGGCGGGGGCGCGACGGGGAGGACCCGGGCGCCGGGCGCCCCGACGGGCCCGTCGGCGGACCGGCCGGCCGCCCCGCCGGCCGCCACCGGTGGCCGCACGGCGGCGACCGGGGCCCCGTCCGGTGGGCGGGACGGCGAGCGGTCCCAGGAGCAGGACGGTGAGCCGTACGGGGAGCGGGACGGCGTCCGGGGAGTCAGCGCCCCGGCCCCGGACCCCGGCGCGCGGCCGGAGGCCCCTGACCCCGGTGCGCCGTCGGGCGCCCCGGGGCGGGCGGTGGAGCTCGCGCCCGCCGAGGGCGCGGGCCCGCTCGTCCTCACGGTGGTCCCGGGTGTGGCGGCCCCCGCGGTGGACCGGGGCGGGGCCGTCACGGACTGAGCGCCGGCGGGGGCGGCCCCGCCGGCGCGGCCGGGCCGGTTACGACACCTGGGCCTTGTCGTACAGGGCCTTGGCCTCGTTGCCGAAGTACGGGCCGAACATGCGGTTCGGCAGGAACGTGTAGCCGAAGCTGTTCACCGACACCTGGAGGCCCGTCCCGGCCGACTCGCTGAAGCCGGTGAACCAGGGTCCGCCGCTGGAGCCGCCGGTCATGTTGCAGCCCAGGCTGTGGTCCTGGGAGAAGAGGAAGTCCTTGGAGGAGTTCCCGCTGCAGTAGATCAGCTTCGTGCCGTCGTACGGGGACGCCGCCGGGAACCCGAAGGCGTACATCTGCTTGTTGTAGCCGCCGTTGAACTGGATGCCCTGGGCGCCGGTGACGGCGGTGAGGTTCTGGCCGCCCAGCGGGGCGACGACGGCCGCGCCGATGTCGTGGTTGATGTCCTCGCTCGCCTCCCACTGCGGGGTGGTGAGGGTCTTGGTGGCGGTCCACTGACCGTACGGCGCCTGGCCGTTGTCGTACGCGGGCACGAAGACCCAGTTGGTGTGCCAGCTCCCCTGGTACTTCACGCAGTGCCCGGCGGTGATGACCGTGCTGGCGTTCTGGCTGGTCACGGCATTTCCGGTGCAGGACGCGGTCCGCCCCTGGAAGGTGAAGAACACCCGGCCGGAGGTCTTCACGACCGCTCCGCCGCCGGTCCAGGCCCCGCCCGCCTGGGGGAAGGCCGTGGGCGCGACGGCCGTGGGCGCGGCGGCCGTCGGCGCGACGGTCGTGGTGCGGCCGCCCGGTGCCGGGGCCCGGAGCTTCGTGGCGGCCGCCGGGGTGAGGGTCAGGTCGAGCGGGGTGGCGCCGCGCATGCGCTCGGCGGTCCAGAAGGTCCGTGCCCGGTGCTGTTCGGCGGCGGTGACGGTCCTGGCGCCGGGGTCGGGGGCGGGTGCCGGCGCGGCCGCGGTGGCGGTCGCGGTCGACAGGGCGCCGGTGAGCAGGGCTCCGACGGTCAGCAGGACACCCATGGCGGTGCGTTGGCCTCTCACGCATGTCTCCTTCTGCCGTGCCCGGGCGCGGCCCGCGCGGCCGGGCAGGGTGGGGGAACGAAGAGCGGTGCGGATCGACGTGCGTGAGGCAGGGTGCCACGACCGGGGGTGCTTTGTCAGGGGCGCGTCACGGTCTCGTCGTCGGGAGGTCGTCACTCGGGTCGTACGGCGTCACTTCAGCGGTTTCGCGAAACAGCGGCTGCTCTCGTACTCCCGGTAGTAGCCGAACTTGGCGCACGGCTCGTACCCGCTGGAGACGTAGAGCGCGATGGCCTCCGGCTGGGCGTCGCCGGTCTCCAGCACCATCCGGGTGCGGCCGGCGGCCCGGGCGTCGTCCTCCAGGGCGGCGAGGATGCGGCGGGCCAGGCCCAGGCCGCGCGCCTCGGGCACGACGTACATGCGCTTCAGCTCGGCGTCACCGTCGGAGTAGCCCTCCTCGTTCTCGTCCTGGGTGCGCCAGCCGCCCGTGGCGACGGGGCGGCCGCCGGAGTCGTAGGCGAGCAGGTAGAGGCCCCGGGGCGGCCGGAACATCACGGGATCCAGCGGTGTGAGGTCGCCCTCGTCGCCGTACCGCTCGGCGTACTCGAGCTGGACCATGTCGTTGAGTTTGCGGGCGTCCGGGTGGTCGAACGAGCTGGACTGAATAATCATGCGAGGCATCGTACAATCATGCGGAGTGATCTTCGAGGTGTCGTCGGTAGGGTGCGTGGATGCTCATTGTGACCTCCGTGAACGTGAACGGTCTGCGGGCCGCCGCCAAGAAGGGCTTCGTGGAGTGGCTGGCCGCCACCGAGGCCGACGTGGTGTGCCTCCAGGAGGTGCGGGCCGAGGAGTCCCAGCTCCCCGAGGCGGTCCGCGCCCCCGAGGGCTGGCACACGGTCCACGCCCCGGCCGCCGCCAAGGGGCGCGCGGGCGTCGCGCTCTACACGCGGCGCGAGCCCGACGCCGTACGGATCGGGTTCGGGTCGGAGGAGTTCGACGGCAGCGGCCGCTACGTGGAGGCCGACCTGCCCGGCGTCACGGTCGCCAGCCTCTACCTGCCCTCCGGTGAGGTCGGCACGGAGCGGCAGGACGAGAAGACCCGCTTCATGGGGGCGTTCCTGCCGTACCTCGCCGGGCTGCGGGAGCGCGCCGCCGCCGACGGCCGTGAGGTGGTCGTCTGCGGCGACTGGAACATCGCCCACCGGCCGGCCGACCTGAAGAACTGGAAGTCCAACCAGAAGAACTCCGGCTTCCTCCCCGAGGAGCGGGAGTGGCTGACCCGCGTCTTCGACGAGGCGGAGTACGTGGACGTCGTCCGCGCGCTCCACCCCGACCAGGACGGGCCGTACTCGTGGTGGTCCTACCGGGGCCGGGCCTTCGACAACGACGCCGGCTGGCGCATCGACCTCCAGGTCGCGACGCCCGGGCTCGCCGCCCGGGCGGTCAAGGCCTGGGTGGAGCGGGCGGCCACGCACGGCGAGCGGTGGAGCGACCACGCCCCCGTCACGGCGGCCTACGACCTCTAGGCCGTGTCTTGTCCCGCCGCCCGGTGCGGGCGGGCGCAGGTGTCCGTCAAGCGGGGCCGGATGGTCCGGAAGTGAGGGTTCGTCAGCCCTGGTGTGGCGGGGCCCGGAAGCGGGGAAACCTTCTGGCAGGGTGACGGTGTGCGCATCACCGCCGTACGTACGCCGCCGAAGTCCGCCCTGCTCGCGGCCGTCGTGTGCGGCCTGCTGATCGCCGCCACCGTACCGACGTCGGCCACCGTCCCGGTTCCCGCTCACGAGATCCCCGCCGGGACGCCCGACGTCCTCCTCACCGACCAGGCCTCCAGGCGGGTCCTGGTGCTCGACGGCCGCCGGCGCGACTGGGACCCGGACGCCGGCCCGGCCGTCGTGAAGTGGGCGTTCTCGCCGGTCGGCGACGCCCGGTACGCCGACCTGGAGCCGGACGTGAGCTGGGTGCACCCGAGCGAGGCCAAGGTGCGCCGGTGGCGCGGCCGGACGTACGTGCTGACGGTGGCCTCGTACGGCTTCGCGGCGGTGGTCGCGTACCCGTCGGGCCGCCGGTACTGGGGCGGCACGCTCTCGCCGGGCACCATCCGGCACAACCCGCACAGCATCGAACTGCTGCCGGACGGCAACGTGGCCGTCGCGGGCAGCACCGGAGGCGTCGTACGCCTCTACGCGGCCGCCACCGCCAGGGGCCGGGCGGAGGTGCCGTACACGACGTACCCGCTCGCGGACGCGCACGGGCTCCAGTGGGACGCCGGGCGGCGGGTGCTGTGGGCGCTGGGCGGCGACCGGCTGGTGGCGCTGCGGGTGGGCGGCACGGCGGCGGAGCCGACGCTCCACGAGGTGGCCGGGGCGCGGCTGCCCACCCCGCACGGGCACGACCTGGGTCAGGTGGCGGGCGACCCGGACCGGCTGTGGGTGAGCAGCGGATCGGCCGTGTACCAGTACGTGAAGAGCACCGGCGCGTTCCGGCGGGACTACCCGGGCGCGGCGGGGATCAGCCGGGCGCGGGTCAAGGCGGTGGGCGACGACCCGGTGACCGGGCAGGTGCTGTCCACGGTGCCGGAGGCGGGCCTGGGGGAGAGCTGGTGGACCCGCACGGTGGCCGTGCACCGGCCCGAGGGGAGCTACCGGCTCGCGGGCGGGGGCGTCTACAAGGCGCGCTGGTGGCGGATCCCGCCCGGCGTCACCGGTTGAGCGCGCGCAGCCGGCGGTCCAGGGCCATCGAGACCTCCGCCTCCACCACGCTCTTCGCCAGCGGCCGCAGGCGGACGACGTCGGCGTCCCCGACCGCGTGGGCGCGCAGCAGGTCGGCGAAGAGGGTGGCGAGCGCGTCGGCGTGCTCCCGGACGCGGGACGCGGCGGACAGCACCGCCGCCAGCGGCACGCCCTCCCGGACGAGCGCGGCCGACACCTCCAGCAGCCGGCGGCTGACGTGGACGATCTCCTCGCCGTCGGTGGCGAGGTAGCCCAGTTCCAGGGCGCTGGCGAAGTTCTCGGGCGTGACCTGGTCGCCGAAGTGGTCGGCCAGTTCCTCGGGGGTGAGCCGGACCGGCTCCTCCTCCGTCGGCTCGCCGAGTCCGAGGACCTCGCCGACGTCCCGGCCGCTCTCGAAGGCGGCGGCCAGGTCGGCGATGCCGTTGAGGGTGTGGCCGCGCTCCAGCAGGGCGGCGATCGTCCGCAGCCGGGCCAGGTGGTGGGGTCCGTACCAGGCGATCCGGCCCTCCCGGCGGGGCGGCGGGATCAGACCGCGCTCGCGGTAGAAGCGCAGGGTGCGGGCGGTGATGCCGGCCGCGCGGGCCAGCTCCTCCATGCGGTACTCGCGGGCCTGCCCCGGCTCCGTGTCCGCCGGTCCGTGCACCCGTCCGTCCGCCGGGCCGTCCGTCCGCCCGCCCGTCCGCCCGTTCGCCCGCTGGTTCGTCACGCCCGCCACCCTATGTCGTACCGCCGGTAACTTCTCCGCCCCGACCCCTACCGCTCGGTATGGACCTGCTCTACTCTCCCAACAACCGTGCCAGTGATTGCTGGCAGAGTTTCACGGATCTCGGAATTCCGATGCGGAGGCGGCATGAGCCAGCACGAGCACGTACGAGTGGCGGTGATCGGATCCGGATTCGGCGGCCTCGGAGCCGCCGTCCGGCTGCGCCGCGAGGGGATCACCGACTTCGTCGTCCTGGAGCGGGCCGACTCCGTCGGCGGCACCTGGCGCGACAACAGCTACCCCGGCTGCGCCTGCGACGTACCGTCGCACCTCTACTCGTTCTCCTTCGCGCCCAACCCGGACTGGCCGCGCACCTTCTCCGGGCAGCGGCACATCCGCGCCTACCTGGAGCACGTCACCGACACCTTCCGGCTGAGCCCGCACCTCCGCCTCGGCCACGAGGTGCTGATGATGCGCTGGGACAACGACGAGCTGCGGTGGGAGATCGAGACCTCGCGCGGGACGCTCACCGCCGACGTCGTCGTCTCCGCCACCGGACCGCTGTCCGACCCCAAGATCCCCGACGTCCCGGGGCTGGCCGCCTTCGAGGAGGCGGGCGGCAAGGTCTTCCACTCCGCCCGCTGGGACCACGACTACGACCTGGCCGGCAAGCGCGTCGCCATGATCGGCACCGGCGCCTCGGCCATCCAGATCGTCCCCGCGATCCAGCCGAAGGCGGGGAAGGTGACGCTGTTCCAGCGCACCCCGCCCTGGGTCATGCCCCGCATGGACCGCGCCATCAGCGGCGTCGAGCGGTGGCTGCACAGGCAGGTCCCGTTCACCGGGACCGCCCGGCGCGGACTGCTGTGGGGCATCCGGGAGTTGCAGGTCGGCGCCTTCACCAAGCGGCCCGACGGGCTGCGGCTGGTCGAGTCGATCGCCCGGGCCAACATGGCCCGGGCCATCAAGGACCCCGCCCTGCGGGCCAAGCTGACCCCCTCGTACCGCATCGGCTGCAAGCGGATCCTGCTGTCCAGCGAGTACTACCCGGCCCTGGCACGACCCAACGTGGATGTGGTCGCCTCCGGGCTCGCGGAGGTGCGCGGCCGGACCGCCGTGGCCGCCGACGGGACGGAGGCCGAGGTCGACGCCATCGTCTTCGGCACCGGGTTCCACGTCACCGACATGCCGATCGCCGACCGGGTGGTGGGCGCGGACGGGATCACGCTCGCCGAGGCCTGGAAGGACGGCATGGAGTCGCTGCGCGGCGCCACCGCCGCCGGCTTCCCCAACTGGATGACCATCATCGGGCCGAACACCGGCCTCGGGAACTCCTCCATGATCCTCATGATCGAGTCCCAATTGAACTACCTGGCGGACTACATGCGGCAGCTCGACGTGCTCGGCGGCCGGGCCGCCCTCGCCGCCCGGCCCTCGGCGGTCGCCGCCTGGAACCGGCGCGTCCAGGCCCGCATGGAGCGGACCGTGTGGAAGGCCGGCGGCTGCGAGAGCTGGTACCTCGACGTCAACGGGCGCAACACCACGCTCTGGCCGGGCACGACCTCCGAGTTCCGGCGGGCCACCCGCGAGGTGGACCTGTCGGAGTACGAGGTCGTCCGCGCCCGGTCGCTGACGACCGAGCCGAAGGGGGCCGTGGCATGAGGGTCGTCCCCGCCGTCTCCGCCGACGGTTCGTCGCTGCACGTCGAGATCCACGGGGCCGAGGGCGCCCCGGCGGTGGTCCTGTCCCACGGCTGGACCTGCTCGACGGAGTTCTGGGCCGCCCAGGTGCGGGACCTGTCCGCCGACCACCGGGTGGTCGTCTACGACCAGCGCGGGCACGGGCGTTCGCCCGCCGTCGGACGGTCCGGCTACACCACGGACGCCCTGGCCGACGACCTGGAGGCGGTGCTGGCCGCCACGCTGGAGCCGGGCGAGAAGGCGGTGCTGGCCGGCCACTCCATGGGCGGCATGACGCTCATGGCCGCCGCCGGCAGGCCGGGGCTGCGGGAGCACGCGGCGGCCGTCCTGCTGTGCAGCACGGGCGCCTCGCGGCTGGCCGCCGAGTCGCTGGTGCTGCCGCTGCGGGCCGGGCGGCTGCGGACCCGGCTGACCCGGGCCGTGCTGGGCGCGCGGGCGCCGCTCGGGCCCGTCACCCCGGTGTCCCGGGCCGTCCTCAAGTACGCCACCATGGGCCCCGGTTCGGCCGCCGAGCGGGTCGCGGAGTGCGCCCGGATCGTGCACGCCTGCCCGCGCGCGGTGCGGGTGGCGTGGTCGCACGTGCTCGCCGGGCTGGACATCGAGTCGGGCGTACGGGAGCTGGCCGTGCCGACGGCGGTGATCGTCGGTACGGCGGACCGGCTCACCCCGCCGGTGCACGCGCGGGCGCTGGCCGCCGCGCTGCCCGAGTGCGTGGGGCTGGAGGAACTGGCCGGCGTCGGGCACATGACGCCGGTGGAGGCGCCGGAGGCCGTGACGGCCCGGATACGCGCGCTGGTCACGACGTACGTCCGTACCGAGCAGGAGGAAGCGGCATGAGCAGGGTGAGCCTGGAGGGGCAGGTCGCCGTCGTCACGGGCGGGGCCCGGGGCGTCGGTGAGCTGCTGGCGCGCAAACTGTCCGCGCGGGGCGCGAAGGTGGCGCTGCTGGGCCTGGAGCCGGAGCTGCTCAAGGAGGTCTCCGGGCGGCTGCACACCGAGAGCGACTGGTGGCACGTCGACGTCACCGACCACGAGGCGATGGCCCGGGTGGCGGCCGAGGTGAAGGAACGCTTCGGCAAGGTGGACGTGGTCGTCGCCAACGCGGGCGTCGCGTCCGGCGGTCCGTTCGTGGACTCCGACCCGGTCGCCTGGCGGCGGGTCATCGAGGTCAACCTGATCGGCGGCGCGGTGACGGGACGCGCGTTCCTGCCGGTGCTGACGGAGAGCCGGGGGTACTTCCTCCAGATCGCGTCCCTCGCGGCGATCACCCCGGCACCGATGATGACCGCGTACTGCGCCTCCAAGTCCGGGGTGGAGGCGTTCGCGCACAGCCTGCGGGCCGAGGTCGGGTACAAGGGCGTGCGGGTCGGCGTCGGCTACCTGTCGTGGACCGACACCGACATGGTGCGCGGCGCCGACGAGGACGACGTGATGCGGGAGTTGCGACAGCGGCTGCCCTGGCCGTCGAACCGGACGTACCCGCTGGGCCCGGCGGTCGACCGGATCGTCGCGGGCATCGAGCGGCGCTCGGCGCATGTGTACGCCCAGTGGTGGCTGCGCGGCATGCAGTCGGTGCGCGGCTACCTGCCGGGGCTCATCGCGACGGTCGGACAGCGCGAGATGCGGCGCTTCGAGCCGCGGCTGGCCGGGGTGCGCAAGGGGCTGGTCGGCGCGGGCGGCGCGGCGGACGAGCGGGCGCGCACGGAGGGTGACCACCTGGTTACTTGATCGAAATGCGCGGTATGTCCGGCCGTGCCAATCTGGTCGAGGCCGGGGACCGATCAGGTTCCCGCAGTCCCCCACATCCTTTCAGGAGACACCTCGATGGGTATCGCAGACCAGTTCAACGACAAGGCGCAGGACATGAAGGACCAGGCCAAGCGCCGCGCCCAGGACGTGAAGCGCGAGGCGCAGGAGCGCACGCAGAAGGGCCAGCCGAAGGGCCGCCAGCAGCGTGACGAGCGCCGTCCGCAGGAGGACACGCGCATGGCCCAGGAGCGGCTGGACCTCGACGAGGTCTGACGCACGCCTGGTCGTGGGAGGCGCACCCGGGACGCCGGGTGCGCCTTTCGCGCGCCCGGCGGGAGGGGGCCGGGCGCTTCTCGCGTGTGGTGGGTGGTGTGCGCTTCTCGCGCGGGGCCCGGCCCGGCGGCGGCCACCTGACCCGCGCATGCGGAGTGCCGCGTACCGCTGGCGCGGATGATCATGGGCCGGGTAGCGTCCGTCACCGGGGCACCCCGGAACCGGGGTCGACCGGCGGCCGGCCCCGACCCGGCGCGCCGCCGGCGCCGCGCAGGCCGGGAAAGGGAGCCGACCGATGAAGCCGACCTTCGTCCTCGTCCATGGAGCGTTCGCCAACTCCTTCTCGTTCGCGCCCCTCCATGCCGAACTGGGCCTCCTCGGGCACCGCTCGGTGGCCGTGGACCTGCCCGGCCACGGATTCGGGGCGACCTTCCCCCTCGCCTACCAGGCGCCGCAGGACCCGGAGGGGCTCGCCACCGCGCCCGGTGCGATCAAGGGCGTCACCCTGGCGGACAACGTGGCCCATCTGACCGGCGTCCTGGAGCGGGCCAAGCGGAACGGGCCCGTGATCCTGGTGTCCCACAGCCGCGGCGGCGCGACGGCCACGGCCACCGCCAACGCCCGCCCCGATCTGATCGACCGCCTCGTCTACGTCTCGGCCTGGTGCCCGGTCGACCTGGACGTCGCCGGCTACTACGCCGAACCGGAGATGGCCACCGTCGACGTCGCCGCCCTGGCCCCGGCGATGGCCGGCGATCCGGCCGCGCTGGGCCTGCTGCGGACCAACTTCCGCACCGCCGACCCGGAGGTCCTCGCGGCCTTCAGGGCGGCGTTCTTCGCCGACGGCACCGACGACGAGTTCCTGGCCTTCCTCAACACCTTCCAGCCCGACGAGAACCTGGACGCCGGCACCTCCGACGACCGGGCGCGGGCCGCCACGTGGGGCCGCATCCCGCGGACGTACATCCGGCTGGCCGACGACAGGAGCCTGCCGCTCGCCCTCCAGGACCGGCTGATCCGCGAGGGCGACGCCCTCACGCCGGACAACCCGTACGACGTCCACACCCTCGACGGCAGCCACCTGCGGTGGCTGGTCCACCCGGAACCGGCGGCCCGGCTGCTGGCGGGACTCGCCTAGTCCCCCCAGGTCTCCCGTCACGCCCCCGGTCGCGGCGGGAGCTCGGGGCGGGCGAGCGAGGGGACCTGGGAATAGTCGGGCGGACGGGACGCGGGGTGCGTGGACAGCAGGTCCAGCGCGACCTCCACCGCGTCCGCGAGCTGCCGGTGGCGGCCCTCCGCCCAGTCCAGCGGGGTGCGCAGGATCTCGATGTCCGGGGCCACCCCGTGGTTCTCGACCGACCAGCCGTACTCGTCGAACCAGGCCGCGTTCATCGGCACCGTGATGACCGTGCCGTCGCCCAGCCGGTGGCGGCCCGTCATGCCGACGACGCCGCCCCAGGTGCGCTGCCCGACCACCGGGCCGAGGCCCAGCAGCCTGAACGCGGCCGTGATCATGTCGCCGTCCGACGCGGTGGCCTCGTCCGCGAGCGCGACCACCGGGCCGCGCGGGGCGTTCGAGGCGTACGAGACGGGCTGGGCGCCCCGGGTGAGGTCCCAGCCCAGGATCCGGCGGGTGAGCTTCTCCACCACGAGCTCGCTGATGTGCCCGCCCGCGTTGCCCCGGACGTCCACGATCAGCGCGGGCCGGGACACCTCCAGCCGCAGGTCCCGGTTGAACTGCGCCCACCCCGAGCCGCCCATGTCCGGGATGTGCAGGTACCCGCACCTGCCGCCGCTCAGCTCCCGCACCACCTCGCGGCGCTTGGCCACCCAGTCCTGGTACCGCAGCGGCCGCTCGTCCACCAGCGGGACGACGGCCACGCGCCGTGCGCGGCCCTCGCCCCCGCCGGGGCGGAACGTCAGCTCCACGGTCGTCCCGCCCGCCCCGGCCAGCAGCGGATACGGACCCGCCACCGGGTCCACCGGCCGGCCGTCCACATGGGTCAGGACGGCACCCTCGCGGATGCCCGTACCGGCCAGGGGCGAACGCGCCTTGGAGTCCGACGACTCGCCGGGGAGGATCCGCTTGACCGTCCACCGCCCGTCCCGGCACACGAAGTTGGCGCCCAGCAGCCCCTGGGCGCGCTGGTAGTGCGGCGGCCCCTCGTTGCGGCGCGCGGGCGTGACGTACGCGTGCGAGGTGCCCAGCTCCCCGAGCACCTCCCGCAGCAGGTCGGCGAACTCGTCGGGGGAGGCGACCCGTTCGACGAGCGGGCGGTACTGGTCGAGGACCGCGTCCCAGTCGATGCCGCTCATGCCGGGGTCCCAGAAGTAGGCGCGGATGATCCGGCCCGCCTCGTCGTACGCCTGGCGCCACTCCGCGCCCGGGTCCACCTCGTGCAGGATGCGGCGGGAGTCGACGTACACGGTGGTGTCGCTGTCGCCCGTCTCGGTCGCCGGGACGGCCCGCAGGTCGCCCTCGTCGACCACGACGAGCCGGGTCCCGTCGCCGCTCACCGCGAACCAGTCGAGGTGGTCGACCAGTTCGGTGCGGCGGGCCTTGGTGAGATTGAAGTGTTCGAGGGTGGGCCGCCCGGACGTGTCGGCCGGGTTGACGAACGTCTCGCCCAGCGCGCCGGAGATCGGCCAGCGCAGCCACACCAGGCCGCCCCCGCTCACCGGGTGCAGGGACGAGTACTTGGAGGCGGCGACCGGGAAGGGCGTCACCCGGTTCTCCAGCCCCTCGAACTCCACCACCACCGTCCCGTCACCCTCGGCGGCCTCCTCCGTGAGGTCCAGCCCGCCCGCCGCGGGACGCCCCTCGGGCGACAGCGCGAACGGGGACGGCGTGGTGGAGGCGAGCGGGACGAGGTGCGGGCGGCAGCCGAGCGGGAAGGACAGGTCCCCGGTGTGCACGTCATACACCGGGTCGAAGCCCCGCCAGGACAGGAAGGCCAGGTAGCGGCCGTCCCGGGTGAAGACGGGGCTCTCGTCCTCGAACCGGCCGTTGGTGACGTCCACGATCGTCCGGTCGGCGATGCGGGCGATCTTGATCTGGCGCAGTGACCGGCCGATCCCCGGGTGGGACCAGGTCAGCCAGGCGCCGTCGGGGGAGAAGGCCATGTCGCGGACGGGCCCGTTGATCGAGCGGGTGAGCTCGGTCAGCCGTCCCGCCGCCCCGCCGCCCGCCCCGCCGCCCGCCCCGCCGTCCGGCGCGCCCGCCGTGGCGCCGGCCACTCCGCCCGCCGGCCCGGCCTCCGGTCCACCGGCCACTCCGCCCGCCGCCGCGCCCTCCGGTCCGCTCGCCGTGGCGCCGGCCGGCTCGGCCGGGGCCTCCGCGACCGGCTCCCCGGGCTCCTCCGCGGAGACCCCGGCAACCGCCTCCCCGGGCTCCTCGGCGGGCTCCTCCGAGACGTCCAGGAGCAGCAGCCGGCCGTCGTTCGACGCGATGGCCAGCCGCTCGCCGTCCGGGTCGGCCGCCATCTCCGTCACATGGCCCAGCTCGCCCGCCGCGAACCGCCGGGGCGGCCGGTCGCCGCTGGCGCGCGGCAGGTGGGCGACCTCGACGGCGTCCGCGCCCTCGGCGTCGGTGACGTACGCGATCCGCCCGCTGCTGCCGAGCATCTCCGGCAGCCGTACCCGGACGCCGGGGGTGTCGGCGATCGTCCGCGCGGGGCCGTCCCGGTGGGTGAGCCAGTACAGGCTGCCGCGTACGGAGACGGCGCTGGCCCGGCCCGTCTCGTCCACCGACACGGCGTCGACGTTGCTCGCCGTCGGCACCTGGTAGGTGCGCCGCCCCGCGCGCGGGCCGCCGAGCCGCACGGCCAGCCTGCGCGGCACCGAGTCCGGGGTCAGCGCGTCCACCATCCACAGGTCGCCCGCGCACTGGTAGACCACGCGGCGCCCGTCGGAGGAGGCGTGCCGGGCGTAGAACTCGTCGTGGTCGGTGTGCCGGCGGAGGTCGGTGCCGTCCGGCAGGCAGGAGTAGAGGTTGCCGACGCCCTCGTGGTCGGAGAGGAAAGCGATCCGGCCGTCCACGAACATGGCGCAGTCCAGGTGGCCGCCCAGATCGGGCAGCAGCCGCTCGCCCTGGAGCCACAGCCGCCCCGTCGCCCCGCCCCGGTACCGCTTCCACGAGGCGGGCTCGTGCGGCGGCTTGCCGGTCAGAAGGAGGGTGAGGTGCTGCCCGTCGACGTCCGCGACCGCGATGTCCGAGACCGGCCCCCACGGCAGGCGCCCGCCGGGCGAGCCGTCCACCGGGACCTTGTACGCCCACGAGAAGTGCGAGAACGGCTGGCCGTGCGAGGCGACGGCCAGGACCTCGCCGTCCGGCGTCCACCCGCACACCCGGGTGTCGAGCGACCCCCAGTAGGTGAGCCGGCGGGCCGGGCCGCCGTCGACCGGGGCCAGGTGGATCTCGGGGTCCAGGCTGCGCCAGTTCGTGTAGGCGATGTGCCGCCCGTCCGGCGAGAAGCGCGGGTGCCCGACGCGGGTCCGGTCGACCGTCACGCGCCAGGCCCGGCCGGGCGGTTCGCCGTCCTCGGCCAGCGGGGCGACCCACAGGTCGTCCTCGGCCGCGAAGCACAGCAGGCCGTCGTGGAGGTGGGGGTAGCGGAGGTACGCGCCGTCGCTGCTCACACAGCCATGCTTTCCGCGCTCGGGGGGCCCGGCAACCCGACCCCGGGCGCCTTCCCCGGGAGAGGTGACCCGGAACACGTACGAAACGGTTTCGTTTCGCAGTGCCGCGGGCATAGGGTCCTCGGTGTACGAAACCGTTTCGTCTCGATGGGAGTCGGAGGCATGGCACGCGGCAGGCTCACCCCGGAGCGCGAGTCCGAGCTGTACGAAGCCGTGCTCGACCTGCTCCGCGAGGTCGGTTACGACGCCCTCACCATGGACGCCGTCGCCGCCCGCACGCACTCCAGCAAGGCCACCCTCTACCGCCAGTGGGGGAGCAAGCCCGAGCTGGTCGCCCACGCCCTGCGGCACAACAAGCCGGTCGACATCGCCGAGATCGACACCGGCTCGCTGCGCGGCGACTTCCACGAGATGCTCGCGCGTTCCGACGACTGCCAGATGGAGCGGGACTCCGCGCTCATGCGGGGCCTCGCCCATGCCGTCCACGACAATCCCGACCTGCTCCAGGCCCTGCGCGACCTGCTCGTCGAACCGGAGATGACCGGGCTCGACGAGGTGCTGGGCCGTGCGGTGCGGCGCGGCGAGATCGCCGTGGACAACCCCGCGCTGGGGCTCGTCCCGCACATGTTCATCGGTGCCTTCGTCGCCCGGCCCCTCATCGAGGACCGGCCGGTCGACCGGGACTTCCTCACCGCGTACATCGACGCCGTGGTCCTCCCCGCCCTGGGCGTCTGACGCTCCACCGCACCACCAGCGTCACCGCGTACCACCAGAACCACCCGGCACCACCGCGCACACCCGGCACCACCCAGTCCCACGCGCACCACCCAGTCCCACCGCGCACCCCGCGCACCACCCGCACCACCGCGCACCACCTGACACGTACCGCTCACGCTGTCGGGCCGACTCCCCATGTCCTTGTCCCACCCATCACCGGGAGACGCCCCCGTGGCAACGTTCCTCTACAGACTCGGCCGGTCCGCCTTCCGGCGCCGCCACCTCGTGGCCCTCATATGGGTCGCGCTGCTGGCGCTCGCCGGCGTCGGCGCCGCCTCCGCGCCCGTCGCGACGTCCAGCTCCTTCTCCATCCCGGGCACGGAGGCGCAGAAGGCCTTCGACCTGCTCGAAGAGCGCTTCCCCGACGCGGGCGCCGACGGCGCCACCGCGCGGGTCGTCTTCAAGGCGCCCGACGGCGCGAAGATGACCGACCCGGCCAACAAGGCCACGGTCGGCAAGGCCGTGACCGAGCTGAAGAGCGGGTCCGACCAGGTCGCCCACGTCACCGACCCGTACACCGTCCAGGCGGTCTCCCGGGACGGCGGCACCGCCTACGTGCAGGTGTCCTACAAGGTCAACGGCATGGAACTGACCGACGCGACGCGCGAGGCGCTGAAGGAGACCGGCGAGGAGGCCCGGAAGAGCGGGCTCACCGTCGAGATCGGTGGCGACGCGCTCCAGACCGTCCCGGAGACCGGCGCGGGTGAGATCGTCGGCGTGGTCATCGCCGGCATCGTCCTGGTCATCACCTTCGGGTCCCTGGTCGCGGCCGGGCTGCCGCTGCTGACCGCGATCATCGGCGTCGGCATCGGCGTCTCGACGATCACGGCGCTCGCCTCCGCCCTCGACCTCGGCTCCACCACCTCCACCCTGGCGATGATGATCGGCCTCGCCGTCGGCATCGACTACGCGCTGTTCATCGTCTCCCGCTACCGCGCCGAGCTGGCCGAGGGCCGCGAGCGGGAGGAGGCGGCCGGACGGGCCGTCGGTACGGCGGGCTCCGCCGTCGTCTTCGCCGGGCTCACCGTGGTCATCGCCCTGGTCGGCCTGGCCGTCGTCAACATCCCGATGCTCACCAAGATGGGCTTCGCCGCGGCCGGTACGGTCCTGATCGCCGTCCTCATCGCCCTCACCCTCATCCCCGCGCTGCTCGGCTACGCCGGCAAGCGCGTGCTCGGCCGCAAGGCCCGCAAGGCGGCGGCGGACGCGCCCGTGGCCGACAAGCCCAACATGGGCACCCGCTGGGCCCGCTTCGTGCTGCGCCGCCCGGTCGCCGTGCTGCTCGTCGGCGTCCTGGGCCTCGGAGCCATCGCCGTACCGGCCGCCTCGCTGGAGATGGGCCTGCCCGACGACGGCGCCCAGCCGACCTCCACCACCCAGCGCCGCGCCTACGACCTGCTGTCGGACGGCTTCGGCCCCGGCTCCAACGGCCCGCTGATGGTCGTCGTCGACGGCGACAGGGCCGCCGCGGACCGGACCGTCACCGACATCAAGGGCCTCGACGGGGTCGCGGCCGTCACCCCGGCCACCCCGAACAAGGCCGGCGACACCTCGATCATCACCGTCGTCCCGAAGGACCGCCCCTCCTCCCCCGAGACGGAGAACCTGGTCCACTCCATCCGCGACACCACCGGTGACGACGTGCTGGTCACCGGCGCGACCGCGATGAACATCGACTTCTCGCAGAAGATGAACGACGCGCTGCTGCCCTACCTGGCGCTCGTCGTGGGCCTCGCCTTCCTGCTGCTGATGGTGGTCTTCCGGTCCGTGCTGGTGCCGCTCAAGGCCGCGCTCGGCTTCCTGCTGTCGGTGGTCGCCGCCCTCGGCGCCGTCGTGGCCGTCTTCCAGTGGGGCTGGCTCGGGTCGCTGTTCGGCGTCGAGCAGACCGGCCCGATCATGAGCATGATGCCGATCTTCATGGTGGGTGTCGTGTTCGGCCTGGCCATGGACTACGAGGTCTTCCTCGTCACCCGGATGCGCGAGGCGTACGTCCACGGGGAGCGGCCCGGCGAGGCGATCGTGACCGGCTTCCGGCACGGGGCGCGGGTCGTCACCGCCGCCGCGGTGATCATGATCGCGGTGTTCTCGGGCTTCATCGGCTCCAGTGAGCAGATGGTGAAGATGATCGGCTTCGGCCTCGCCGTCGCCGTCTTCTTCGACGCCTTCGTGGTCCGGATGGCCGTCGTGCCGGCCGTGCTCGCCCTGCTGGGCCGCAAGGCCTGGTGGCTGCCGCGCTGGCTGGACCGCGCCCTGCCGAACGTGGACGTGGAGGGCGAGGGGCTGCGCAAGGAACTGGGCGGCGACGCCTCCGAGGGCGGCGAGCGGGAGCTCGTACGCGCCTGACGCCTCACGCCGGACCCGAACGCCGTCACCGCGTCGCGCCGTCAGCCCCTCAGTGGGTGACGGGCGACGTGGTGGCGGCGTACGTGCGCCGGAGGAAGCGCAGCAGCGCCGAGGAGTCGAACTGCACCACGGCCACGCCCTCCGGCGCGTGGAACTCCACGATCGTCTGGACCCGGCCGCACGGCCAGATCCCGATGTCCCCGGCGCGGGCCGGGGCGCGCAGCCCCGACTCCAGCAGGGTGCGCGGGAAGCTCCACTCGGTGCCGCCGGGGAAGCACAGCCGCACGGTGGCGGGCTCGGCGCCTTCCGGCCGCTCGTGGCACACCGCGACGGGAACGGGGCGGGAGAGGGGACCGTCGGTCACGATCAGGGCCTTGGTGTGGACTACGACACCTTCCTCAGCGGGGTACATCGACCGACTCCTCACGCTCGCCTCATTTGTCTCTAATGTCCCACCATTCCGCGCGGTGCGCCCCCGCCCCCTTCTGTGATGTGGACGCTCTTGCAAGTCGTTCGCAAAAGGACCCATCATCGAAGCCGTTCCTGTCCGCCTGTCCGAAAGCGGTCCCCGCATGCATGTCCCCGACGGATTCATCAACGCGCCGGTCTCCGCGGCCGCCGGTCTCGCCGCCGCCGGTGCCGTCGCGGTCAGCCTGCGCGGAGCGCGCCGGGAGCTCGGCGGCTCCGGCGCCGACGGCCACGGCGGGGAGCGGACCGCCCCGCTGGCCGGGCTGGTCGCCGCCTTCGTCTTCGCCGTGCAGATGCTGAACTTCCCGGTCGCGGCCGGCACCAGCGGGCACCTGCTGGGCGGCGCGCTCGCCGCGATCCTCGTCGGGCCCTGCACGGGGGTGCTGTGCATCGCGGTCGTCCTGCTGATGCAGGGCGTCCTGTTCGCGGACGGCGGGCTCACCGCCCTGGGCGTCAACATCACCGTGATGGGCGCGGTCACCGTGCTCGTCGCGTACGGGCTCTTCCGCGCCCTGGTCAAGGTCCTGCCCCGCTCCCGCCGCTCGGTGACCGTCGCGTCGTTCGTCGCCGCGCTGGCGTCCGTACCGGCCGCGGCGGTCGCGTTCACCGCCCTCTACGCGGTCGGCGGCACCACCGACGTCCCCGTCGGGAAGGTCCTCACGGCCATGGTCGGCGTCCACCTGCTGATCGGCCTCGGTGAGGCGGTGATCACCACCGCCACGGTCGGCGCCGTGATCGCCGTACGCCCCGACCTGGTCTACGGCGCCCGCGGTCTGTCCACCCCGCTGAAGCTGCGGGTGGGCGGCGAGCTGGTCGACGCCGCCCCCGCACCGGTGGCGCCGGCGGCCGCCCGCTCCACGAAGAAGGTCTGGGCCACCGGCCTGGCCGCCTCCCTCGTCCTGGCCGGCGTCGTCTCCTTCTACGCCTCGGCCAGCCCCGACGGCCTGGAGAAGGTCGCCGCCGACCAGGGCATCGACCGGAAGGTCCAGGAGCACGCCGCCGCCGGCTCACCGCTCGCCGACTACGGCGTCAGCGGCCTCACCGACGCCCGCCTGTCCGGAGGGCTCGCGGGCGCCATCGGCGTCGGCGCGACGGTCCTGGCCGGCACGGGCGTCTTCCTCGCCGTACGCCGCCGCCGCGACGGCGCCCGTACCGGCGGAACCGTCTGACATGGGCGCCGGTCACGCGCACAAGCTCTACCGGCACGGCCACTCGCCCGTGCACACGCTGCCGCCGCACTGCAAGCTCGCCGCCGTGCTCTGCTTCGTGGTGGTCGTCGTCTCCACCCCGCGCGAGGCGGTCTGGGCGTTCGCCGCGTACGCCGTGCTGCTCGCCGCCGTCGCGGCCGCCGCCCGGGTGTCGCCGGTGTTCGTGCTGCGGCGGCTGGTGATCGAGGTGCCGTTCGTCGCGTTCGCGTTCCTGATGCCGTTCGTGGTGCCCGGCGAGCAGACCGAGCTGTTCGGCGTGTCCGTCTCCGTGCCCGGGCTGTGGGACGCCTGGAACGTGCTCGCCAAGGGCACCCTGGGCGTCGCCGCGTCCGTACTGCTCGCCGCCACCACCGAACTGCGCGCCCTGCTGCTGGGGCTGCAACGGCTGAGGCTGCCACCCCTCCTCGTCCAGATCGCCTCCTTCATGATCCGGTACGGCGACGTCATCACCGACGAGATGCGCCGCATGTCCGTCGCCCGGCGCTCGCGCGGCTTCGAGGCCAGGGGCGTCCGGCACTGGGGCGTGCTCGCCAAGTCGGCGGGCGCCCTGTTCATCCGCTCCTACGAGCGCGGCGAGCGCGTCCACCTGGCGATGGTCAGCCGTGGCTACGCCGGAACCATGCCGGTCCTCGACGAGGTGACCGCCTCCCGGGCGCAGTGGTCCACGGCCGCCGCCCTCCCGCTCACCGCCCTGATCATCTGTCTGCTGGGATGGACGCTATGAGTCTCAGTTTCGTGCCGTCGCTCGACGTCCGCGGCCTCGCGTACGCCTACCCCGACGGCCACCAGGCGCTGTTCGGCGTCGACCTCACCGTCGAGCGCGGCGAACGGGTCGCGCTGCTCGGCCCCAACGGCGCCGGCAAGACCACCCTCGTGCTCCACCTCAACGGCATCCTCACCGGCGGCGCCGGGACGGTGACCGTCGCCGGGCTGCCCGTCGCCAAGGGCAACCTCGCGGAGATCCGCCGCCGGGTCGGCATCGTCTTCCAGGACCCCGACGACCAGTTGTTCATGCCGACCGTCCGCGAGGACGTCGCCTTCGGCCCGGCGGCGGCCGGGCTGCGCGGCCCCGAACTGGAGGCGGTCGTGCACAAGGCGCTCGACCGGGTCGGCATGGCGGAGTACGCCGACCGGCCCCCGCACCACCTGTCCTTCGGCCAGCGGCGCCGGGTCGCGGTGGCCACCGTGCTCGCGATGGAGCCCGAGATCCTCGTCCTCGACGAGCCGTCGTCCAACCTGGACCCGGCCTCGCGCCGCGAACTCGCCGACATCCTGCGCTCCCTGGACGTCACCGTCCTGATGGTCACCCACGACCTGCCGTACGCCCTGGAACTGTGCCCGCGCGCGGTGGTGCTCAGCGGCGGTGTCATCGCGGCGGACGGCCCGACCGGCGAGCTGCTCGGCGACGAGGAGCTGATGCGCGAGCACCGCCTGGAGCTCCCGTTCGGCTTCGACCCGGCCGCCAGGCCGACCCGGAAGCCCGCGCCCCGCTAGGGCGTGTGTCGAAAGTGGCGTCGTCCGCCCGGAGGGCGGGGCAGCGGGCGTGCCGGGCGTTCCCGGCCAGACGGGACT
The DNA here is from genome assembly GCF_055598725.1 of Streptomyces sp. NPDC039423. NCBI lineage: Bacteria > Bacillati > Actinomycetota > Actinomycetes > Kitasatosporales > Streptomycetaceae > Streptomyces > Streptomyces sp. NPDC039423. The sequence goes on along the minus strand of NZ_JBVKAH010000006.1, from coordinate 207,506 downwards.
TTCGACACACGCCCTGGCACGTTGCACCATGGGGTGAACGATCGCGAGAGGAGCGTGGGAGCGTGGACGTCCAGGACATCCAGGACATCCAGGGCACGGTGCAGCCGGGTTTCGAGCCGGTCAGGGACGCGTTCCTGCGCAACTTCCGGCAGCGCGGCGAACGCGGTGCCGCGGTCGCCGTCTACCGGGACGGCCGCAAGGTCGTCGACCTGTGGGCGGGCGTCAAGGACGTCGACGGCACCGCCCCGTGGGCCGTGGACACCGCCCAGGTGGTCCGCTCGGCCACCAAGGGCGTCGCCGCCGCCGTACCCCTGCTGCTGCACCAGCGCGGGCAACTGGACCTGGACGCCCCGGTCGGCACGTACTGGCCGGAGTTCAAGGCCGCCGGCAAGGAGCGGGCGCTGGTGCGCCACCTGCTGTCGCACCAGGCGGGCGTCCCGGCCCTGGACCGGCCGCTGACCCTGGCGGAGGCGGCGGACCCGGACGTGGCGTCCGACGCCGTCGCCGCCCAGGCACCCGCGTGGGAACCGGGCACCGGCCACGGCTACCACCCGCACACCTACGGCTGGCTGCTGGCCGCGCTGGTCCTGCGGGTCACGGGCCGCACCATCGGCCGCTGGGTCGCGGAGGAGATCGCCCGCCCGCTCGGCCTCGACCTGTGGATCGGCCTCCCGGCGGACGAGGCCCACCGGGTCGGCCGCATCGGCCCGGTCGAGGAACCGGCCACCGGCGGAGCCCTCACGCTCCGCCCCAAGCGCTCGGTCGCCGACGCCTACGCCGACCCCGGCTCGCTCACCCGCCGCGCCTTCGGCGCCATCGACCCGGCCCCCGACGAGAACGACCCGGCCTACCGCGCCGCCGAACTCCCCGCCTCGGCCGGCATCTCCACCGCCCGCGCGCTCGCCCGCTTCTACGCCGCGACCCTCGGCCCGGTGGACGGCCACCGCCTCTTCGCCCCGGCGACCCTCGCGATGGCCCGCACCGAGGAGTCCGCCGGTCCCGACCGGGTCCTGGTGGTCTCCACCCGCTTCGGCCTCGGTCACATGCTGCACGGCCCCGCGTCGCCGCTGCTGTCCCCGGGGTCCTTCGGGCACCCCGGGCGGGGCGGTTCGCTGGGCTTCGCCGACCCCGCCTCGGGCATCGCCCTCGGCTACGTCACCAACGGGATGCGCAAGGGCGTCACCGCCGATCCGCGGGCCCAGGCCCTGCTGCGGGCGGTCAAGGCGTCGATCGCGTGAGGCCGCGGCCGCGCCCCGGATCCGTACGCCCAGCTCCGCGACCCCCGTGCGCGGAGCGGAGCACGCGCCCCGCACCGGCCGGCTCAGGCCGTGCGGGGCGCTCCACCGAGCGGCCCTGGAGGCGGTGCCTCCGGGTGTAACCAGTCGGCGGGTGGGGATCCGTCCCCCCTACGATGGCAGCGCGGCCGAGGCCGATCCATGGGGAGAACTGCGTATGGACTGCGGAGGGAGCCGTGGCGTACCCGGGGGAGCACGACTACGAGCGGATGCTCGGTCTGGCCGTCGCCGTCATGGAGAGCCGACGGCCCGGCGAGGTGTGGCGGCTGGTCGCCGCGGAACTGCTGCGCCGGCTCGACGGCTCGCTGCTGCTGGTGAAGGACGACGAGTGGACCCCGTCCGGCGGCGCGGTCGGCGTCTGGCTGCCGGACGCGCCGGCTCCGGTCGCACCGGACGACGACACCGCCCGGCTGATCCGCTCCGGGTACCCCTTCGCGGGCCACTACGGCGACCACGGCGACCGGGACCCCAGGACGGCGGCCCAGGTCGCCGGCGACCGGGCCTGGTCCCACAGTGAGACGGCCAGCGAGCTGCGGCGGTCCTTCGGCACCCGCCACATGCTCGGCCTGCCGCTCCCCGGCGACGACGGCGCCGTCCGCGGCTTCATCGTCCACCGGGACGGCGCCGACTTCGACGCCCGGGACCTGCTCTACGCCGCTCGGGTCCAGCCGCTGCTGTCCGCCGCCGCGGCGCACCACCGGCTGCTGGCCCACCGGTGCGGGGACGGGCCCGTCGCACCGGCGGACGAGCGGCACGGGCTGACGCCCCGTGAGACGGCCGTCCTGCGGACGCTCGCCGAAGGGCTGCCCGCCACGGCCATGGCCCGGCGGCTCGGTGTCTCGGTCCGGACGGTGCACAAGCACCTCCAGAACCTCTACCGCAAGCTCGACACCGCCGACCGCCTCGGCACGGTCCTCCGCGCCCAGGAGCTGGGTCTGCTGACGGCAGCCCCGGGAGCGGCGGCCCGGCCCGGCGGTCAGTGGACCTGCTGACCCGTCAGCAGCCCCAGGAGCTGGTCCATCTCGCCCCGCCAGATGCGGTGCACGTTCATCCGGGTCGGCTTCTGCTGCCCGGGCAGCAGGACGCGGAACGAGCTCCATATGGTGTTGCGCCGTACGTCACCGATCATCGCGCCGACCTGCGCGGGCGGCAGCGCGAACGCGATCTCCTGGGGGCGGTTGCTCATCCGGCTCGCCTTGTGGATGACGACGCTCTGCTCGGTCAGGGTGATGAAGTAGTACGTCAGGAACGCCTGACCGATCAGCCCCAGCATGCTCATCAGCCACACGCTGGGCCCGGCGACGGCCTGGATGGTGACGACGGGACGGTCGGTCGGGTTGGCCTGCGCGAGGGCCTCCGCCACTTGCTGCTGAATGGTCGCCTTCTTGATGGCCATCGGGCCCTCCCCAGGATGCGGAATGTAAGCCCCCACTTCCGGGGGCACCGCAGAATACCCAGGCGGTCCGGCCCGGCCACGGGCGGTCCCGGGAAGCGCCCGCGGCCCGCACGGCGGAGTGTCGCGCACCGGCCGCGCGGGGCGTCACCGGGCCCGGAGCACCGCCGCGACGACCGGGCCCGCCGCGTCACCGCCGTGGCCGCCCGACTGGACGACCGCCGCGGCCGCCAGGTCGTCCGCGAACCCGGCGAACCAGCTGTTGGAGTCGGTCTGCCCGCCGACCTCCGCCGACCCGGTCTTGGCGCCCTTGTCGCCGCCGACACCGGCCATGGCGGCCGCACCCGTCCCGCTGGTCGCGGTGGCCCGCATCATGTCGCGGAGCTGCTGGGCCGCGCCCGGTTCCAGGCCGCGTGCGGCGGTGGCGACCTCCCGGCCGTCCAGCGAACGCGGCACGATGACCGGCTGCCTGAAGGAACCGTTCTTCGCGGTCGCCGTGATGGAGGCGATGTTGAGGACGTTCATCTGGACCGTGCCCTGCCCGATGTACTGGGCCGCCGCCTCGCCGCCGGTCTCCGCGGGCACCGAGCCGTCCCAGGAGGGGATGCCCGTCTGCCAGTTCAGGCCGATCCCGAAGACGTCGCGGGCCTCCCGGCCCAGGGCGGCGTCGTCACCGACGTCGTCGATCAGCTTGATGAACGCGGTGTTGCAGGACTTCTTGAAGCTCTGCTGGAAGGTGCTGCCCGCCGGCAGGTCGAAGTGTTCGAGGTTGTGGAAGGTACGGCCCTGGTACATGGCCTCCTCAGGGCATTCGGCCGGGCGGTCCGCGCTCACCAGGCCCTTCTCCAGCAGCATCGCCGCCGTCATCACCTTCAGGGTGGAACCGGGGGCCTGCTTGCCCAGGAACGCCGCGTTGAAGGCGTCCGCGCGGTTGTTGGCGACCGCCCGGACCTCACCCGTGGACGGCTTGACGGCCACGACCGACGACTCGCCGAATCGCTGGACCGCCCGCTCGGCCGCCGCCTGCACCCCGGCGTCCAGCGTGGTGGTGAGCTTGCCCGGCACGCCCTTGGCGAGCGTCAGGAGCGTCTGGTCGGCGACGCCCTCGGCCGGGGAGTCGATCCAGGTCTCGATGCCGGGCCGGCCGCCCGCCTCGGCGCCGTACTTCTCGCGGAGTTGGTCCAAGATGGGCTTCAGGGACGGGTACTTCTCCGGCGTCAGCTCCACCCCCTCGTGGTCGACCGCCCGGACGGGCGGGTTCGCCGCCTCCCCGGTGCGCAGCACCGACCCCTCGGTGAGCTTGGGGTGGATCACCGACGGCTTCCAGTCCACCAGCGGCAGGCCGCTGGTGACGCCCCGGACGACGGTGAGTTCGGAGGCGTACGCCAGGCGCTGGGAATGCCCCTCGTACGTCACGGTGGCGTCGACCGTGAACGGCACCCTCGCCCCCACCGGCGTGCCGGGCGTGATGACCGCCTTCGCCACGTGGGCCTCCTTCCGGAAACCCGCCACCGCGGGCCCGGCGGAACCGGCGTCGTCGGTCAGCGCGCCCGCCGCGGTGTCGTCGCCCGCCGCCCAGGCGGCCAGGAAGTCCTTCGCCGTCCGCTCGACCTCCTCGGCGGTCACCGGACCGCTGCCGGCCCGCCTCGGGGCCGATGCCGACGCGGTGTTCACCCCGTCCGCCCCGCCGGTGATCCCGTTCCAGACGTTGTACGCCCCGTACCCCACACCACCGGCCACGACGGTGAACACACCGGCGACGACGGCGACCTTCGCTCCACTCCGCATCGTGCGGTCCCCCTCCCCTGGAGCCCACTTGAACACGTTCAAGCAGTCAACTCGGGTCACCCTACGGGACGGTAGTGACGCCCGAGGCGACCGTTATCCGACCGGAACACCACGGCCCCGGACACCTGCGACGGTGTCCGGGGCCATGGGCCGACCGGCAACGCGGGAGGCCGATCCACCGGTGGCGCCCGCTCCTGATCACACCCAGGTGTCCAGCCACATCCGGTCGCGCCAGTCGTCCATGGGGATCGACTGGCCGGTGTAGAGGGGCCAGAAGTAGATGAAGTTCGCGTGATTCACGCGGACAGGGCGTCGACCAGGGCGGTTGGCCCCAACCGGGGCCGTCTCAGGCACCTTGGGCCGTCTGTGGGCCGTGGAGTGTCTTTCAGCCGAACTGGTCCTCGTTGCGTTCCATGAGGCCCCAATATTCTTTGTCGTCACTCTTTGACAGCCGCACGGCGCCTGCGCGGACGAGGTGTCTCTGCAGCTCGGTGTCGTCGAACCCGTCGCCGATAACCTCCTTGATCGCTCCGTATGACCGCCTCCTCCACTTGCTGTGCATGAGGAGTCGACGGATGACGGTTTCCGCCATGTACTCCGTTCGCAGATCCTCGCGCTTCAGCTCAACTGCCTGCTTCGCCTGTAGGCGGGCCACGACAAGCGATGCTGCGACTGTGAGGACCCCGATTAGTAGAGATACTGCTACTTCGTCACTCATGCTGATGAAGCTAGCGCCTGAACAGGTAGGAAGTGCTCAACCTGCTCAGTCACCCGAGGGATATCGCTCAGTCGACGGCTCCAGAAAAGATCCGTTCCACGGCCGAGCGCGTGCGTCCCTCACTGCTTGGCATGAGGTGCGTGTACGTCCTGAGCGTGAATCCCGGATCGCTGTGACCGAGGTACTGACTCAGGGCCCGGATGTTCTCGCCGGCGTCCAGCAGCACGGACGCGTAGAAGTGCCTGAGCGCGTGCATGCCGTGCTCGCGCGCCGACGCGTACCGCGCGCCCCCTTCCGCGTCGGGGATGATGCCGGCGGCAGCCAGAGCGGGCTTCCAAAGCCGATCGTTGAAGTGGCTCACGCGTACATGCCTCCCCTCGGCACCACTGAAGACGAGCCGCTTCGTCATGAGGGGACCGTCAGGCGTGCGCCACGGAAGCGTCACGTCGATCGGCGCGAACTCCGTCACATGGTCCCGAAGCGCGGCGGCCACGGCCTTCGGTAGCGGTACGTCCCGGACCTTTCCGCCCTTGGGCAGGGCGAAGACGTACTTGCCCCGAATGCGCTTGAGCTGATGGCCCACAGCCAGCCACCCGCCTACGTAGTCGAGTTCATCGACAGCCAGGCCGAAGATTTCGCCGTGCCGGAGCCCGCATCCTGCCCCGGCGTCCACGGCGGCCTGGTAGCGCCGGGGGAGGGCAGCGCGTACGCCGAAGACCTGCTCTGCCGTCCACGGGACGACGCGCGGCTTGCCCGGTTTCGGGAGCTGCACCGTGCGGGCACGGCACGGGTTCTTGCTGAGCAGCCCGTCGTCCACCGCCGCGCTCAGCGCTGCGGAAACGGTGCCGACGATGATGCGGCGGTGCGACTCGGCCGGCACGGTCCCTTCCAGGTCGGCGATCCAGGCGCGGATGTGCTCCGGCTTGAACGAGCCGAGCGGACGGGAGCCGATGTGGGGATACGCATGCAGCCGGAGACGACGCTCCGCAGCCTCTCGACTGTTGATCTCGCCGGTATGCGTCTTGACCCAGCGTTCCGCGTACTGCCGGAACGTGGTCCGTGCGGTGCGAGGGTCGATGTACTGGCCGCGCGACATGTCCGCTTCGATCTGGGTGAGCCACTGTTTGGCGAGCCGCAATTCTTTGTCGCGGAACGACTTGCTTTTCTCGGTGCCGTCCGGGCCGACGTACCGGGCGCGGTACCGGAGGCCCGACCCATGTCGGTCGGTCTTGACCTTGAGGGGCTTGCCGTCGGGGCTGGTGACAGTCTTGAACCACCGGTCTTGGATGTGGCCTGCCATGGAGGGACGGTCCCTTCTTGGTACGAGGGCGGGCCGTTGGGCGGCCCGCCCTCGTGGCGTACGGACTGGGGTATTAGGCGGCGAGGTCGGCGGCCATGCGCTCGGCGGCCCAGCGGTGGACTGCGGCGGGGTCGTAGCGGATGTGCTTGCCGACGCGGAAGCCGGGCGGGCCGGTGCGCTTCTTGCGCCACTGGTAGACGGTCTCTTTGGGCACGTCGAACAGTTCGGCGATGTCGTCGGGGGTGAGGTAGCGGTCCGGGAGTCCGGCCCGGAGCGTGGTCCGGGGGTCGGTGTCGGGTCTCACTGGGTGCCCTCCGGAAGCGGCGTTGGGTGGCTTGGGCGTCCGGGTGTGTCCGAGGTGCGGATTTCTGCGTCACTGCGTCATCTGCGTCACGTCACTCGTCTGAGCTGCGGGTTCTCGTGACGCAGTGGCTGTTGGCGTGCGTCATCGGTGACGCAGGGCGTGCGTCACCGATGACGCTCGTGACGCGGAATGACGCAGCCGCAGCCGTCTGCGTCACTCCTATTGCGGCAGGTCACGGGCCGTTTAGGAGCCCTGAGTGACGCAGATGACGCAGCATCTTTTCCCTTAGGACAAAGGGAGGGGTTCTTCTTGTGGTGCGGTGCGGCTCAGGGAGCGAATGCGGAGCCGCTTCGCGGCGCGACCATCGGGCGGCGGCGAGCCGCCGAACTGCAAGAGGAGCACGTCCACGCGGCGCCCGGTGCTCTTCTTGCTTGTCCGCGCCGCGCCAGCGTGGCGCGGCAGGTCAGGTCAGCGCTTCCTGCTGCTGTGCGGGAGGCGTGGGCGGGCGGGTCATAGCGATGTAGCGGGCGGAGCCGGTGCGGCCCCAGTCGATGAGCACCCCCCGGGCGCCCAGCGTCGGCTGGAGGCGCTTGAGGCGGTCGGAGAGGACTTTGCCGGTCGTGGGCCACCCCTTGGGCAGGGGACGGCACTCCTCGCCGCTGTAGAGGCCGGTGAGGGCATACAGCCACTCCGAGGACGTCATCCGCGTCTCTTCGCCCGACATCATGCCGGCGGCGTGCTTCAGCACCGTCTGGGCCAACAGGTCACCCTCGATGACGTCGTCGTTGAGGTCGTCCAGGCTGGCCCGGTAGGCGTCCAGCGAGCCGAAGCCGGTCGCGGCGTCGAGCTGCGCGCACAGGTGCGCGAAGTCAGCCATCCGCAGATCGGTCGGAATGTCCGCCTCTGAGGCCCGCACCTTCACCGTCAGGTCCAGGAGCGAGCCGAGGATGACGGGCAGCACCTGTTCGTACTCCGCCCACAGCTCCGCCTCGGTGCGCCGCACCCGGGGGCGCTCCAGACGCAGGGGCAGCAGCCGTTCGGCGAGGTCGGGCCGGATCACGCCGACGTCGATGCCGGTCAGCAGCATCGGCCGGCGGTATCGGGCGCGGAAGACGTCCCCGTCGGTGAACAGGGCGCGCTTGACGTTCTCGGCGCCGGTCACGATGCAGCACATCGCGTCGGACAGGTCCGGGGTCATGTGGGAGAGGTTGTCCAGGGCAGTGACCCACCCGGCGGCGACGGCCGCGGTCAGGTTCTCCTCGTCCTTCGGGGCGCGGCGCAGGTCGCCGCTCATGCCCTCGATGATCCGAACCAGCATCCGCCCGGCGGTGGACTTCCCCGCGCCCTGGGGGCCGGTGAGGAACGGCGCCGGGACGGGAACGGACGGTTCGAGGCAGCCGATGAGCCAGGCGATGGCCAGGCACTCGGTCTCCGCGTTGGCGAAGTTGGTCAGCCGCAGCAGGAGGTCGATGCCCTTGCCGTTGGTGTCCTTGGCCGGCAGGGGCAACTCCCCGGTGAGCTGGGTACGCCGCCAGCAGACCTCACGGGGGTCCGGGACGGTGATGTCCCACCCGGTGGGGTGGATGCGGACCGACTGCCCGTCGTTGCGGCCCAGGTCGAGCCATGTGGCGCCGTCGAAGCCGGGCGCGACGCGGATGTGTACGGGCTGGGTCTCCTCGGTCAGCGCCAGCGCCTCGATCAGGTCGAGGGCTTCCTTGAGGGCGGTGCCGTTGAACACGCCGACCCCGTCGCGGAAGAGACCGACCATGAGTTCCTGCCGGTGGCTGCCCGTGGTGCCCTGGGACCGGATCGGCCGGGCCACGGGGTGACCGTTCCTCTGCGCGTAGACGGTCCCGTCGGCGGTGCGGAAGTACCGGAAGTGCGCCTGTGCGTAGTCGGTGATGACCTCGCGAGCCGGGGTCTTCTCGTCCTCGGACATGCCTCACATCTCCAGGGCGGTGCGGGCGTTGGCCCACGCGTCGGCGCAGTGCCGGACCGTCTCCCCTTTGGCCTGCGCGGCAGTAAACAGCCGCGCCACGTGGGCGTCGGTCAGGCAGCCGCACCGACCGTGGGTGGACAGCACCGCTAGGAACGTTCGGTACACGGTGGCGTGCACAGCGCTGCGGGCCTCGGTGATGCGTTGCTCCGCCATGGCAATCCCCCGCTCCAGGTAGACGGGCGTCCGGTGGCGACACTCCCCACGCCTGGTCGGTGTGGGCACGGTGATGATGCGCGACGCCGACCGGACCATAGGAGGCGCCTTCTGGACCAGCGCGCGGACGGCGGCGGGTAGCGCAGTCGTGGTGCCCGTTCCAGGGCCGAGCCAGCGGGCGTACTGCATCTCAGACTTGATGTCGACGCCGGGCCGGACGTGGTTGGCCGAGGGCATCACACCCCGGTAGATCCAGTGCTCACCGCGCGTCGTAGGCACGGTCCGGGTGGCGGGCAGGTTCTCCCGCGCCCAGGCGATGGCCGCGACTTCGTCCAGGTCCACCACGGTCACCCCGGCACCGCCCGGGTGGTAGGCCAGGGCTGCGGCCTGGCGCCACGGCGCAGCCCAGGCGGCGGAAGTCAGGGTGTTCGGGTCGGTGGTGGCGGCGGCCCAGGCATGGCAGGGGGCGGGGCACTGGCAGGTGCCCGCGTTCTTCATGTTCGGCCGCCCGCCACAGGCGCCCTTGGCACAGACTCGGCAGTTGCCGAAGGGGACTTTTCCGGCTCGCAGAGGTAGGACCGGCACTCCAGCCGCAGCTAGTTCGAGCGCCACCGCGAGATGGTCTCGCCGGGTAAGGGCATGTTGAGTCATGCTGGGTGTCTCCAGTTCTGTTGGTGCTGGATGTGTGGGCGGCCCGGGGCTTTGGCGAGACGCGGGCCGCCCATTTCCTTGCCGCGGAAATCTTTGGGGCGGGTGTCAGTGGGGGCGGTTAAGGTCGTGGCATGACGTCGACCGTTGATCTTGTGCCGGGGCTGATCACGACGCGCGAAGCGATCGCGTCGGCCTACGGCTGTGGGACGTTCCAGGGCATCGAGCCGGCGGACGACGCGGGGAAGGTGTTCGTGTATTCCGACCCGTCCGCGGGTGAGGAGTACGGCTACACCTTCGACGGCCGCGCGGAAGACGATGAGTTTGGGCCGCTGTACCTGTACACCGGCGCGGGCGCGAATGGGGACCAGAAGCCGTCGGGCCGCAACGGCTCGATCCTGAGCCACGTGGAGAAGCAGCGTGAGCTGCATCTGTTCGTCGCGCACGGCAAGGTGCCGGGCGGCGGCGCGATGCAGCAGCGCTACATCGGTCAGATGGTGTTGGACCCCATCAAGCCGTATGACGTGCGGCGCGCGCCCGGCCAGAACGGCATGATGCGCGACGTGCTCGTCTTCCGCTTCCGTCCGGCGGAGGGAACGACGCCGGCGTGGACGGAGGCGGACAAGGTGCCGGCCGCCGGAAAGACGGCGATCGAGGTTACCGACCCTGTGGCCGAGGTGCCGGCACCGGTCGTACTGCCGAAGCAGAGCGGAGCGAAGGCCAAGAAGACCGAGCAGCACAGCACCCCGGAGACGGTCGCAGACATCCCCGCGGGGCAGCGGAAGGTGCTGCGCCGCGAGGGCGAGCTGGTGAAGGCGTTCGCCGCGCACCTGGCCGCGGCCGGGCACGAGACGCACAGCTTCCAGATCACCATCAAGGGCGAGCCCGGGGCGCTGACCCCGGACCTGTACGACGCGACGGACCACGTCCTGTACGAGGCGAAGGGGCTGACGACTCGGGCCAATGTCCGCATGGCGATCGGCCAGTTGGCCGACTACCGCCGGCACATCCCGAACAGCAAGACCCTGCGCGTCGCGGTCCTGCTGCCCAGCGAGCCGACCGCGGACGTGAAGGACCTTCTCGGCGAGGTGAACGTGGAGCTGGTCTATCAGGCCGATGAGGGCTTTGCCGGCTGGCCGCTCCTCAGCAGCCAGCCGTAAGCGGACTCCGCGACGCCATCCCGTCTTACAGGGCCGGGATGGCGTCCACGAACGCGGCGACGAGTCGGTCGATGGGTTCGGCGGCGCCGGTGGAGGCGAGGAAGAAGCCGAACCCGGCGGCGGTGAAGGCGCTGCCGGCGCTGAGGCTGTGGGAGCGGAGCAGGAAGAACAGGACGAGTCCGAACAGGGCGACGAGTGAGACGGTCACGGCCATGACGTGATCTCCCTTCCGGGTCAGGACCAGGGACGGGTGTTCGGGCGGTGGGGGCGGGTGCCGGCGGCGTGGATGTCGCGGCTGGTGTTGAGCAGTCGGTGGCCGATACGGAGCCGGTAGCGCTGGCCGTGGCAGCGGCGGCAGGTCTTGATGCCCTTGCGGACCTGCCGGATGCCGGTCGCCTGGCACTTGCGGCAGGGCTTGAACGGCTTGATCGTGCACAACAGTGCGTAACCGGCGAGCGTGGCCATGATGAGGGCGCTAGCGGTGAGCATGACGGGGTGACCTCCCGGTGAAGGGCGGGTTTCGGGGGTTGGTGCAGGTGGGCCGCTAGACGCTAGTCCGCTGATCAGCGCCCCTTTTGGTTGCTAGCGGGGCTGCTAGACCTAGCAGCCATGCGTGCTAGGTCTAGCAGTACTGCGCGGGCTAGGCGGCGGCCCGGTCGGCGTCACGGCGTGTGATGGCGGCGGTGATCGCGGTGCGTTCGATGCCGCGCCGGTTCTTGCCCTCGCCGGTGTCGGTCTGGCCCCAGACCTGGCCGGGCTTGATGCCCCAGGGCTTGAGTGCGGCGGTGACGTTCTCGCCCTTCCACCCGCCGTACGTCTCCGGCCGCAGCTCCGCGAGACGGGTAGCGATCCGCTCGCACCACACCGCCTTCTCGCCGGCGGGGATGACGTCCAGGACGTCGGCGAGGATGTCCGTGACGTTGGCCTTCTCCGGGCCCTTGCCGATGGCGTGGCCGGTGACGTTGCCGTACTCCTCGCGCAGCTTCCGCGCCCGGGCCACGACCTGGGCGGCGGCGACCGCGTCGACGAACGCGGAGGCGACGATCCTGGGGTCGTCGCCTTCGCCGGCCATCCAGCAGATGCCCCGGTCGGAGCGGGAGAACATGGTGGCCCGGTATCCGGCCTTGTACATCGACGTCCCCAGCACCATGTCGTTGGCGGGCTGGCCCATGACCTTCAGGCAGAACCGCAGGACCGCGTTCGCACTGATCCCGGTGGGCAGGGACTTGGCGTCGGGGCGCTGGGTGCCGAACATGGCGACGATGCCGAGCGCGGGACCGCGCTTGACTAGGTCAGTGCAGATCGCCTCAATCTCATCTCCGTGCTCGTCGTGCTCGAAGGCCACCTGGCATTCATCCAGCCCCACCACAATCGGGTGCAGCCCCAGGCTCTTGTCACTCGCCAACTCCGGCGTCACCTTCGACTCAGGGCAGCGCGTGCGCGGGAGCTCCCGGATAACCTTCGCCCGCCGGCGCAGCTCCTCTTTCAGCTCCCGCAGGGCGTCGAGGACGTATCCGATGTCCTCGGGGTCCTCGCCGGCACGGTAGCGGTGGCAGACCGGCTCCAGGGCGCCGAAGTCGCCGGTGCCCTTGAAGTCGAACGCGTGCAGCTCCGCCCGCGGGTCCAGGGCGGCGATGAGCAGGAGCAGCCGCATGAGGAACGTCTTGCCCATGCGGGGGATGGAGCCGACGACGACGGCCGCGAACATCAGCGTCACGGCCACATCGCGCATGCGCTGGTCATTGCCGAAGACCACCGGCTTGAACAGATCGACCTGCCCCGACCTCAGCAGCGGCCACGCAGGCTTGGTCGTCTCGTTCATCGGCTTGTCCCCAACCCACAGAATCAGCCGACCCTCATGCTCGCTCGGGTCCGGAGACGGCCACACGCAGCCGACCTTCCGGCGCAGACCAGAAGCGAGGGGCTTGCGGGCCTCCATGATGTCCTCCGGCGTCACGCCGTACGGAAGGTCCAGGTCGGCGCGGTAGCCGGGCCCGTCCCGCACGATTTCAGAGACGAACCGCAGCCCGTTCATCTCCCCGCCCTTCTTGATGGCGGCGGAAATCTTCGCGTTGCCGATGCTGTCCAAACCGCGCAGCACAATCGACCCGGTGAGCTTCTGTACCTCGGTCTTCAGCACGGCGGGGCCGACGACCGGGGCGTCGGGCTGTTGGCCGGCGAACCCGAGCAGCAGCACGCCGCCGGCGGCGAACGCGTACAGGTACGCGGGTGCCAGGACGTAGAGCCACAGGGCGAACCCGAGACCGAAGACGGTTGCCACGAGGGTGACCAGGCCGCGCAGCCGGATACGTCCCGCCCGCAGCCGGGCGAGGCGCATGTACTCCTCGACGTCCTCGGTGCGGACGGCGAAGTCCCGAAGTGGTGCGGCTTCCCGGTCCCACACCCACCGGTTGGTGGAGGCGATGAACCGGCAGGCACCCCGCGGGGACATCAGGGCCAGGCGTCCGGCATACACCGGCAGGCGCACCCCGTGGTACAGGCTGGCGTAGCCGAGGTTGGCGCCGGCGTGGCAGGCGGTGGCCAGGAAGTCACGCCGGTTGGTCAACCACCCGGCGAGCACCGGCTTGCGCTTCTCCACGGTCACCTTCGGGTCGGGAAGGTTCGGGTTGTCCACCGGCACCGGCGGGGCCGGCGCGTCGTCGCCGTTGTCGGGTACCGGGTGCAGGTGCGCGGGGCGGGAAGGGTCGGTCATGCTGGGGCTACTCCTGTCTGGCGCTGTTGCTGGACGGGGAGGGGCCCGGGGGCGGCCCGATTCCTTGGCCGGGACGGCCGCCCCCGGGGCGTAGCTACTTGCGATTACCGGCGCGCTTGCGGGCGCCGTCGATGATCCGGTCGACCTTGCGCTGTAGGTCGCGCTGGTCGACGTCAGGGCCGGCGAGGTCCCGCTTGCACATCCGGGCCACGCACCAGGCGACGGTGGCCTTCTCCTTGGCGGTGAGCTTCGGCTGATCCATCACTTCTCTCATTCGGTGGTCAGCGGCCCTGAGCCCAGCGGAACAGGCCCACGACCTGGTCGGTGACGTCGGTGACACGGCCGGACTCCAACTCGTCCGCCCTGGCCTCGTAGCGCTTGGCGGCGTCGTCTTTGCCGCGACTGTGCAGCACCTTCGCCGCGTCACGGTTCTTGTCGGCCTGGGCCTTCATGCGGTCGAACATGTGGTTCTCCTTCAGGTGCGGGCCGGGTCTGTCCCGGCTCCCCGCCCCTCCCGGTGGTGGCCCGGGAGGGACAGGCAGCCAGTCAGCGGACCCTGTCACCGGACCTGAACGCACGGCCCCCTTGGCGGCCCCTGGTCGCGCTCTTGCCGGCGTCCTGGCCGCCCACGGCGCGGACGACGCTCACGACCCCCCACGCAAGGGCGACGGCCAGGAACGCGAGGATCGCCAGGTTCGCGGCGATGGCAGTGAGCGCGCCGACGAGCAGCGGGCCGAAGTAGACCCCGGCCGCCACCGCCCCGGCGCCGACTCCGGAGCCGAGCGCGACGCGCTGCACGGTGCGGTCCGGCGGGGCCTGGTGGATGTGCTGGTGGACGATCTGCGGCTGCACGGGCTGGTGGATGGCGGGCAGGCGGTCGGTGTAGACGTGGGTGCCGTCCGGGAGCTGTACCACCCGCACGGGTTCGGGAAGGTTGGGCATTGCTGCCTCCTTGGGGGCAGGGGTGAGGTCAGGTCATGCACCAGCCGGAGTCGCAGCCGGAATCCCATTCGTCGAACGGGAGCGTGTCCACGCCGTCTGGGATGGCCTTGCGCAGGGGCCGGTTGAACCGGGTCAGCCAGACGTGGTCCTTGCCGAGTTCGTCGCGGCGGCGGTTGAGGAGTTCTTCGAGCTGGCATGCCATCTCGAACAGCTCGGGTTCATCGCGGCGCATGTCGTGCCAGGTCTCTGGCCGGTGGAACGGGCAGAACCAGCACGAGGACTTCGGCGGCACCGGCAGACCGGCGCTTCGGATGATGCGGGCGCAGTCGATCCGGCGGATGCCGCGCTCTAGCAGGGGGTATTCGATGAGCTCGTGCGGCTCGCACCGCCGGTTGTTGGCGCGCTGGATCTCATCCAGGCTGATCCCGATGCCGACCGTGGCCGGCGCCTCTTTCGTGGCGCCGCGCCGTTTGAGTTCGTCGGCGATGACCTTGATTTTGAACTCGGCCGTGCAGGAGCGGGTGCCAGGGGCCCCGTTCGACATCCGCACCGGGATCTTCAGCGACCGCGACCCCTCCCGGGTCAGGTCCTGATAGAGGGTGCGGACCTCACCGGAGCGCTTCATCACGCGGTCCAACACGACCAGCTCAAGGCCGTGGGCGTTGGCATAGGGGATGGCGTACTGGCGCAGGTAGGCGAGGGTGCCGGGGTACTCGGAGTCGTCCCCGACGTTCGCCATGAGGAAGGTGCGGAAGTCCAGCTCACCCGTGGCCGCCAGGACCAGGGCGGCCATGGACTGAACCCCGCCACCGAAGCTGAACGTCTTGACTGCACGCGCGGTGGGTGTGGTCACTTCGCCACCCCCAACGCGCGGGCCCGCTCGGCAAGGATCGTGTCCCGCAGAGAGCGGGCGTTCGCCGGCGACGTACGCACCGCGCGGCGGATGCCTTCACCGGTCACCTTCGCGTCCGGCCAGTCCGCCGTCGCAGCCCGCGCCTCGGCGAGCAACTCATCCGGCGTGCGCTTAGGGCGGGTCGAAATCGCCGCCGCCGGCACGCGACCTGTGGCGCGGCGTGGTCGGGTCGACTCTGCCGCCACCGCGCGCCGCTCGATCGAGGCCACCGGAGCAGGAGCGACAGGCGGAAGCGGCTTGAGGGGCGGAGTTGACTTGCCCAGGTCGACCGCGACCGGGGCGGGCACGGTGAGCCGGGTGAGGGTGACCACGGGGCCGGGGGGCGATCCGGGCAGGTCAGCCGTAGACCGTTTCACACTGGTCTTGGTAGATTCCTCCGCATTCGCCTCTGGGTTGGAGTCGAGGGCGAGGGAGGGGGCGGTGCCGCCGAACATCGAGGCGAGGGCGGCGTCCGCACCGGCGGTGACGCGGTCGCGCTGCACGTCCAGCAGCCTCGATCCGAGCGCCACGTCCCCGACCCCGACTTTGCGAGCCAGCCGCCACGACGCCCGATCCGAACGCTTCCGCACCCGACTGGTCGGGTGCTGAGTGGCGCGGGCCCGGTGATAGGCGAGCGCCTGCACCAGATCGGCGGTGCGGCGCTCGGTCTCCACATCGCGGCCATCGATGTGCACCACGATCCGCCGGGCCAAAAATGCCATGCCCTCAGCCGAGACGGACATACCCATCGGGGTCAGGGCGTAGATCACGGTCCGCCCCGGGTCGGGGGCGGCCATCGCCCCCATGACGGCGGCAGCGGCCGGCAGCGCCCACAAGCCGAGCCGGACGATCCGTGGGGAGGACTGGCCCAGCATGGTCAGCCCCAGCAGGACCAGGGCGAGGACGGCAGTGGCGCCCTCACCGGCGGCGAGCGCACCGAGCGCGGTGCCCTTGCCGTAGGCGTGGCCGATGTTGCTGTAGGTGCCGATCCCGCCAAACACGCCCGTGGCCAGCATCGGCACGAACGCAGCCGCAAGGACCCCGATCTGTACGCGGGTCAGTTTGGTGCTGGTCATCGGGCACCCCCTGCCGTGAGCAGGGTCGCGAGGATGAGCAGGGCGCCACCGGCCATGGTGAGGTCGACCGCGCGACGCAGACAGATGAACTTGGCGACCGCCAGCCGGGAGAGTCCGACGATGTCGGCGGCCAGGTCCCGGGCGACGGCGGTGGTGATCTCGTCCGGGGTGAGGGTGGCCCACAGGGGGAAGCCGTGCCGGCCGCCCAGGTTGGGGCGCGTCGAGCGCAGCAGCAGCCCGGCTGCTGCCACCAGCAGCACCAACCCGAGCCCGCCCGCGGCGATGACGGGCCGGTTCAGGGGCAGGCCCCGGGCGAGCGACCAGGTACCGGCGAGGACGGCCCCGACGAACGCCAGCAGCAGTGCGGTCTTCGTATCTGTCCGCGCGATCTCCGCCTTCACCTCGGCGTGCGCGACGATCAGGTTGCGGTTGGTGGTGCTCACGCGGCACCCCCGTGCAGGCTCGTGCCGGCGGCGCGGTTGACCAGCGCGACTCGGGCGGCCAGAGCGCGGCGGCGGGCCCGGCGGATGCGACGCTCGTCCAGCTCGGTCGCCGTGCGATCGAGGGTGACGATGTGCGCGTCGAGCAGGTCGACGTCCGCGAGGATCACGGACATCTCCCGCTCGATCGCGTCCAGCTCCGCGTCCGTCGGCTCCATGAAGTCGGCGAACGCGGTAACAGCGTCCTGAACAGTAACGATGTGGTCCATGGGTCGTGGTCTCCCTAGCAGGTGAAACGGCCCGAACAGCGCCCCCGGTGTTCCCGCACCGGGGGCGCACGCCGTTGGAACCAGGAATCCGGCTCCCCTCAGCCCCGCCCGTACGACCAGCCGGCCGGACGGACAGGGGAGGCAACCGGCCGCAGCACCTCAGCACTGCGGAGGGATCGGGGTCGCGCTGTACATCACGCGGAGTCCGCGTGGCCGCCTACTTGGCCGAGGAGAGGCGGCGTTATCCCCATTCAGTTGTCAAAGAACCGGCGCTTCCTTAGAGCCGACCCGCATACGCGGAGCCCTCCGGGCGTTCGGAGCAGCCCGCATGGGCACCCCGGCCGATCAGCTCCACCGCTGTGGGCCCGATGCCAATGCAGTACCTCTATTACAGGTACTGCATCGTGCTGCGTCAAGCCTGCTTGCGGAGCTTCCTGGTTTTCGCCAGGGACTTCCTGGCGCACAATCAGAATCACTGCAGGTGAGGGGCGTTGGTCACCTCACCCGTGGACAGCTCGGGGCCATCTCGCTACCGTCAAGAGCTCCCAAGACGTCCCAACGGGGGTGGAGATGTCTAACGAGCGTCTGCGGTCGGCCCTCTTAGCGCGGGGAGCTACTGTTCAGGACTTGGCCGACGCCATCGAGGTCAACCCGAAGACGGTCGAGCGCTGGATCACTCAGGGGAAGATCCCGTACCGGCGTCATCAGTACGCCGCAGCGTCCTTCCTCCAGGTGGACGTGACAACGCTCTGGAACGACTCACGCGCAGTGGAGAGCGCGGCTGACCTGAGCAAGGCGGAGATTTTGACCGTCTACCCGCACCGGCACATGGTTCCGGCGGGGTTGTGGCGAGAGCTGTACGCGCGAGCGGAGCGGCGCCTCGATGTGCTCGTGTACTCCGGCCTGTGGCTGTCGGAAGACCCTGTGTTCCTGGACATTCTCAGGGCGAAGTCCAGCAGCATCCAGGTTCGCATCCTGTTGGGCGACCCGGATTGCCCTGCGGTGAAGCAGCGCGGCATAGACGAAGGTCATCGGATCATGGATGGCAAGATCCGGAACGCGCTGATGAACTACCGGCCGCTTTTCGAAACTCACCCCGACATCGGATTCAGGCTCCACGACTCGACGCTGTACAACTCGCTGTTCCGGGCGGACGACGAGATGCTGGTGAACACCCACGTGTACGGCATCGGCGCCTACTTGGCCCCGGTCCTCCACCTGCGCCGTCTGCCGGGCGGCGGTCTCTTCGACACGTACGCGAATAGCATCGAACAAACCTGGGGAGGCGCGCGCCAGGTGACGAAACACGACCTCACGGGAGACTGAGCATGGGACGCATCGACTACCTGCACGACCCCGACGCTCCGCCGGCCAACTCGGTCGTGCCTTCTGTCGTTGCATTCGTCCAGGACGACTCAGGGCGTGTCCTGATGATTCAGCGGTCCGACAACGGCCGGTGGGCACTCCCTGGCGGCGGCCACGATGTAGGCGAGTCCATCAGCGACACCGTGGTGCGGGAGGTCTGGGAAGAGACCGGCATCAAAGCCGAGGTCATCAACATGTCCGGGATCTACACCGACCCCGGGCACGTGATGCTGTACGACGACGGAGAGGCGAGGCAGCAGTTCTCCATCTGCTTCCGTGCCCGACCGGTCGGCGGTGAGGTTCGTACGAGCGACGAAACGACTCAGGTCCGCTGGGTTGCCCCTGCGGACCTGGCCGAGCTGGAAATCCACCCGACGATGCGGCTGCGCATCGAGCACGCGATGGACCGCACGCGGGCCACGCCCTACATCGGCTGACGCTTCACGGCGGCGAGGCGCTCCAGGACGCGAGCCGTACAGGCCAGGATCTCCGGCTCCGCCCGGCGGATGAACGTGCCAATCAGACTGTCGGGGCCATACCGCCCAGCGATCTCGTTCACGCGGTCGACGGGGTTCGTGGGCGTCCCGTCGGGGGTGGTGTTCATGTCGCAGAAGCAGAGCGCGTCGTTCAGGCGGGCCTCGTCTCTGGGGAACTCGCTCTCCAGCTCGTGGCGGAGGCCACGTGCCTCGGCTTCCATCCAGGCGCACGAGTGATGCGCGACGAGCCGAACGACGCGCTCGTCCGCGCCGGCGATGTCCCGTAGATACCGAGCGCCGTCGAGGGGGTGGAAGCCGGTCTTGGCCAGGTCGGGGGAGTACCCGATGTCGTGGAGCACGGCTGCTGCCTCCAGCAGCTCAGCATCCTGATCGAGGATGGGAGCGATGATCCGCGCCCGCTCAGCGACGCCCTGTGAGTGTGCCCACCGACGTGGCAAGGGCTCGGCTAGCAGTGACTCGGCGAGCGGGTAGGCCCACTCGATCAGACCCACGGTGGTCACGCTAAGGACGCTCCTCTCGGCCCGGCAGGGCCAGTACGGTCCGCGGTTTGCCCTGGCGGCTCTCTGAGAGCAGCCCCTCAGCCTCCAGCTTGTCCAGCGCCTTGGCCACGGTCGGCCGCGACACCCCGAAGCGAGAGGCCAGTTCCGACGCACTCGGGAACGGATCTCCCACCTCAACCTTGTCGGTTGAGAAAATCCCGGCGACCCGCTCAGCAAGCGGCCGACGGTCGTGCTGCTCGCCCTCCCGGACAACTCGCCAACGACCTCCCGGAACAGGCTCCGCGTGTCCCTCCTTCTGAAGGACCTTGAAGGCTCTCAGTACGACGCCACGCGAGACGCTGTGAGCAACCATCAGCTCGGCGGCCGACGGCAGCTGCGTCATGCGTGGGTCGGCGCTTATCTGAGCCCTGACTGCGTCAGCGACTTTCAGGTACGTGCCCCGAGCGCTGGACTGCTCCGACACCCCGTCTCCCCTCTGGTCAGCCACCGTGATGCAGTGCCGCGGGCAGCTCTGTCGTCTTGTGTGTCCGCGACACCGGCACTCCACCCGCCATTCGAACAGGTCAGCAACGTGACGGTGAAGCCCCGGTGACCAACACTGGGCAAATTGTAGCGATCCCGAGTGGGTGTCGTCTTACCGGCTGTGAGACCTCAGCGAATGTGTAGATTACGCGGAGTTGTCGGCCAAATAGTCCTGCAATTCGCGGTGTCGGAACTGCCACGAGGCGCCAGATACTCGCACAAGCCCAACCTTATAGCAGTTGTCGAGGAATCGGCCAAGCCGCCAAGGAAGCCGAGGGTAGATGCAGAGAAGAAAAGCAAAGTACCGCAACGCGGCTCGCCCGGATCCAGTGATGAACGCCAACGCGAATCCATATGCAGCACCATAGACAAGTAGTTTCGCATCACCCTCTTTAAGGGCTACGCCGGATGTGGCTGCCAATCCGATGAAGCCGATGAGGAGCCAGGCTGTCAAGTCGCCGCGGATCACATCGCGGGGACCTCTGGCGCTGCTATCCCCCCTAATGATGAGTTGAATCCTCACCTGTTCAGTTACTCCAACTAGTGCACCCATATACAAGCCAAGGGCGACCCCTTCCTGTAGCGATTTCGACAGCATTCCACCTCGGAATCCGTTGTAAGTTCCTACAGCCAGACCGGCGACAAGCCCGATGGTGACGGCTAGCACCACTTCACGTGCGAGTCGGCGCCGTGTTGTTCGGTTCCTCAAGCGTTGCAGTTCGAGACGCTGAGGCGACGGCCATGACCTGCCAATGCCCAGATAAATGCAGCTCGCAGCGAATGGAGCCGCCCCCGCATACTCCCATCCCGTTACGTTCTCGCCCGCAGTTACGTACCTCCAGAAAACGTAAAAGACTATCCCCAGGTATAGCGTCGCCAGGACTCGATCAAGTACCTTCGGAAGTCGGGTTCCTGCTAGGGGCCACAGTTCGTGGAGTGAGATATCTGTGCTGCTAAGCGTCCGCCCAGATACGATTCGCGGCGACCCTGACTGCGAATTGGAAGTTAGGTATCGTGCGACAACTTCGAGGTGCCTTCGTGTTCTCTTCACCTCCAACTGATAGCAACGCTGTGTTTCTCTTCTGCGTTCATCGCCGTGGGACTGGCTTTCCTCATTCAATGTAGCAACGGCAGAGCCGATATACCGATCGAGCAGATAACTGTAAAGACTCCCCTCCGCGGCTAGCGTTAGCAGTGTCCGGGGATCGCGCACGTATGTGCCCGTCCGTGTTCGCTCCTGAAACACTGTGGCAACTAGAGTCAGGCGCCAAGGTGTGTCCAAAGCCCGAGCCAGTGATAGGTTCTCTTGCCGTACGTCGGAGCCACCAAACGAAGCTGCGGCCAAAGCATCAAGGACGGGTTGCCACCGTTGCTGACCGAGAGGGGTGTAGGCAACTCGCTGCTGAAGATATCTAAGGGCCCGCGTTGCGTCCACTGCACAGATAGAAATATGAGAAGTATTGCTAGGTTGGCTATCGGCGCTAATCAAGGCTAGATACGAAGGCAAGCGGCAGGTAATGACTACCGGACAAAGTTCGCCGCCGGTCTCGAACCGCTCGATCGCTCGCATTAGTTTGGCTGCGCGAGAGGTGTATCCAGGGGTCTCTCTATCCATCTCGTCCACGCCGTCGATCACTGGCAGGATTAGATCGGCGTCAACAAGCCTTATCGCGTTGCGTGGGGAAACACCATAGACGTTGCTGAGGTGCCAAGTCAGCCATTCTCGGATTTCCTTTCCCGACCAGGCGGCAGCACTTAGGCGTATGGGGATCGGTTCGCTTGCACTTCGACTCGCGACTAGACCAAGAATGAGTGACACGGCAAGTACCGTTTTTCCGGCGCCAGCGTCATTGGCTTGACTTTGCGTCGAGCTCCCTGTGATCACCAACCTTCCTGGTGCAGTTTCCCGGTAATACTCAGTGATGCTTTCGAGAGTTCCAGAGGATGGTGTTGTGCTAATTCCGGTTGTCGTGGATGTGAACGCTAGGTCGATTCTTCCGTTCGGCGCGGAAAGGCCGCTGCCTAGTAGTTGCCGGTATTGAGCGCCTTCCATTCGGAGAACCGTTCGGGCAAGCTCAGAGGCCAAGATGTCCGGAGTCTGCTGAGTACGCAGGCCGCGCATTGCTACCCACAGCGACCATCCACCGAAAACAGCCCCGACCACCCCAGGCCCCACCGCCAGGACTCCGGCACTGTCAGCGTCGGCGAGCTTCACTTGCTGTAAAGCGAAGACGGTCCACCCGAGCCCGCCCAGGCACAGTGCTGCGCTCAAGAACAAGGCAACGGCTCGTCCCACGCGACCCCCATTCAGCATGGCGACCATCATGCCGGGAAACAGCAGCGCCTGTCCCGCGGCTTCGACCTTTCTTCGCGAGCTGGGGGACGTGCGATCGAGACACTGGAGAACTGACAACCCCTGTGGAAGCGTTGGCTCTGGACTCGTGCGGACGGTGATGACCTACCCTCTGAGCTTCGTGGTGTCTCCGCAGCTCGCAGCGGGCCCCTGGGCCCGGAGCTGTAAGGCCTGACCATCGTCCGCAACGGCACCAACCTCACGCAGTGCAACGTGTTGCTCTTGCTCGACGGTAGGTCCGACACCAGCCCTACGACGCGTTGATGGACGCACGTGCCCCGTCTGCGCCGGCTAGCCATGCAGAGTTGCCGCATGTGCTCATGACCTGAAGCGAGGACGACGAGCGCAGACCCACTTGCGCAGGGCGCGGTGGCTGACGAGCGGCGCTGCCCCGGTGCCGCAGCCCGTCACGATGCCAACCTTTCCTGGTTCTCGCGCGGATCGCAGTACATTTCGATACGCTACTTTCTGATCTGCTGGCGGCCGGTTGGCTGGTTGGAATCGAAAAGGTGGGCTGAGTAAATGGAGAAGCAGGAAGAGATCTACTCTGATCTCGACATCGAAGATGAAATCGATGAAGACTCCGAAGAGGACCTCGGGTCGGATGAAACCATCTTCAAAAACATTACTACATACACGGTCGATTGGTCGGTCACTACGGTGATCGAGCGGATGGAACGCGGGGCGATTGATGTCTCGCCGACGTATCAGCGTAATCCAGTATGGAACTCGGCTAAAACGTGGCGTTTTCTGGAGTCTCTGATGCTGGGGATTCCTGTCCCGCAACTAGTTCTTGCTGCTAAGCAGGGTTCAAGGAACAAGTTCGTCGTTCTGGACGGTAAGCAGAGGCTGCTCGCCCTCAAGTTCGCAGCCGATCTGCAGAAGCCCGAGAGTCGACGGAAGTTCCCTAAGTTGGAGATTCTCTCCGACCTGCAAGGCAATACCCTAAAGAAAGTGCTGGAAGATAACGAACTTAGTGAGCACTGGGAAAACCTGCTGGTTCAGCCGATTAGGACGGTGGTCGTTCAAGGGTATTCGGACGAGCGGGCATTGCATGCAATCTTCCACCGACTCAACCAGAATAGCGTAAGCCTATCGTCTCATGAGCTCCGTCGAGCTCTACATATGAACGACTTCATGCTGTGGCTCGATGAATACTCGGCAGATTCCAACTCCTTGAAGCGTGCGCGTCGAATCAAAAAGCCCGATTTCCGCATGCGGGATGCTGAAACGGCTTTGCGTCACTTTGCTTTCAGTCGCAACTACAACAACTATCACGGCAACTTGCGGAAGTTCCTGGACGAGGAAGCAAAGTGGGCTGGTAGGAACTGGGATGTTGTTCGATCCGAGTACGAGCGCATGGGTCAGCAGCTTGACGCGGCTATTGATGCAGCTTTTCAGGTTTTCGGTAGCACGGCATTCTTTCGATACACCGGCGTGAAATTTCTTCCCAGGTTCAACGCGCCACTCTTTGATGTCGTAACGGCATCTCTCCGAAACGAAGAGTTGCTGGATGCCTGCCTTTCGGACGGTGAGGCAGTTGCCGCCGCCGCTAAGGAACTATGCCTTAGCGCGCCGTTCTCTCAGTACATCACATCCACTACAAAGTCCCAAGGCGCGGTCCAAGGTCGCTTCCATCTTTGGGCAGAGATGATTGAGAGTGTAACGGGTGTTACCGACGTTCTGTCAAAGATGGTGGACTAGTGGCCAGCATCACTCGACGCCTTAAGCGACTTAAGTATCGAGAAAAGGTTCTGCGAGTCAATCTGCTGGGACCTTCATCCACTTGGGGGGCGCCGCCCTCGGATGAAGAGTACGATAGGGCGCTCGCTTATCGGGTGCTCATGCACGCCGAGATCGAGAGATATTTGGAAGATGTCCTGTCGAGCGCGCTACTCAGTAGCTTGGAGATATTCGGCAAGTTCGGGAAGGTAACCCATCCCGCGGCCTCTGCTCTTTCTCATTATCGTTCTAAGTGCTTCCTGGATGGGCAGGATGGCGTCGACTCTGGGTTTGCAGACTCCCGAGAGATGGGGCGATATGCCGGTTTAAATCTTGCAGATGTCGTGCGCTGGATTGAGGTGTCCGTTGTGCAGAACAACAACGGCATCAAGCCAGCCGACATTCGCAAGCTCATGGGATGGGTGGGCGTCAACCTGTCCCTGCTGGACCCCAACCTGCTGGATGCCTTGAAAACCTTCGGGACTGAGCGTGGAGATGCGGCGCATCTCAGCAGGCGCGAAATCTGGCGCAGGTATTCAGGCCGGTCTGTCCGGGCAGGGCGTTCAAGAATCAGGCGTCTCCCTTCCCCGTCAGATGAGGTAGCGGCAGTAGACGCCGTGCTGAAGCTGCTGCCGCAACTCGATCGTCTCGTGCAAAAGAAGCTTCGTGAGTTCGTGTAGCTTCGTCTGCAGGCATGATTCAGCAGGGCCGCAGCGCGCGAGCTGGGTCTTCTCCCGGTAGGACCCAGCGCTGGGCCGTCTCCGGGCCGTCCGAGGGTGGCCAACGACGCCCGCTAACAACCGACAACGACCACGTGGGCGCGGCCGGCGGCCGCGCCCACGTGCTGTGTCTGCCCTGCTAGACCCAGGTGTCTATCCACATCCGGTCGCGCCAGTCGTCCATCGGGATGGACTGGCCGGTGTAGAGGGGCCAGAAGTAGATGAAGTTCCAGACGATCAGCAGGACCAGGACGCCCGCGCCGACCGCGCCGATCGTGCGGCGGCGTTCCGCGGCGCCGTCGGTGCCCGGCGGGCCCAGCATCGCCCCGATCATCATCGCGACCGCGAGGCACAGGAACGGGACGAACACCACCGCGTAGAACAGGAAGATGGTGCGCTCCTGGTAGTGGAACCACGGCACCCAGCCGGCCGCCACGGCGCACGCGATCGCCCCCGCCCGCCAGTCGCGGCGGAAGAACCAGCGCCACAGGACGTACAGCAGGGCGAAGCACGCCGCCCACCACAGCAGCGGGGTGCCGATCGCCAGGACCTCGCGGGCGCACTTCTCCGTGGCGTCCGCGGGGCAGCCGTCCCGGCCGGGGCGGGGGTCCTCGTAGAAGTAGGAGACCGGCCGGCCCAGCACGATCCAGCTCCACGGATTGGACTCGTACGTGTGCCCCGAGGTCAGGTTCACGTGGAAGCCGTACACCTCGGACTCGTAGTGCCACAGGCTGCGCCACCAGTCGGGGAACAGCCAGGACCACGAACTGTCCTTGCCCTCCGTGGCCGCCCAGTTCCGGAAGTACCCCTTGTCCGTGAAGATCCAGCCCGACCACGACACCAGGTACGTGCCGATCGCCACCGGTACCGTCGAGACGAACGCGGGCAGCAGGTCCCGCCGCACGACGCTCGCGTACGGGCGGTAGGCACCGGCCGTACGGCGCGCGCCCACGTCCCACAGCACCGTCATCACCCCGAACGCGGCCAGGATGTACAGGCCGTTCCACTTGGTGGCCGCCGCCAGGCCCAGCATCAGCCCCGCGGTGATCCGCCACGGCCGCCACCCCAGGCGCAGCGTCTCCGCCACCGCCCCGTCCGGGCGCAGCAGCCCGTCCGCGTCCACCGGCAGCGCGGCCGCCAGCCGGGCACGGGCGGCGTCCCGGTCGAGCAGCAGGCACCCGAACGCCGCCAGCACGAAGAACATCAGCACCTGGTCGAGCAGCGCCGTACGGCTCATGACGAAGTGCAGCCCGTCCACCGTCAGCAGCGCGCCCGCCAGACAGCCCAGGAACGCCGACCGGAACAGCCGCCGCCCGATCCGGCACAGCATCAGCACCGACAGCGTGCCCAGCACCGCCATCATGAAGCGCCAGCCGAACGGGTCGAACCCGAACAGGTGCTCGCCCAGCCCGATGACCCACTTGCCCACCGGCGGGTGCACCACGTACCCGGGGTCCGTGGGGACAGGCACCGCGCCGGGGTCCTTCAGGATCGACGCGTCGACGTCCTTGGGCCACGACCCCTCGTACCCCTGGTTGATCAGGGCCCAGGCGTCCTTGGCGTAGTACGTCTCGTCGAATATCACCGCGTGCGGCCGGCCGAGCTGCCAGAACCGCAGCAGGCCCGCGACGAGCGCCACCAGCAGCGGCCCGCCCCACGCGGCCAGCCGCCACAGCCGTTCGGCGACGGCGGGCGGTGCCCCGAGGATCGTCCACAGCCGCCCCGAGGGGCGGGCGTACGGAGGCACCAACCGCTCGCGCAGGCCCGTCACCGGCCGTGGCACGTAGCCGAAACGACGCAGGCGCTGCTGCCACGGCGGCGGCTCTCTACCGGCGTCCTGCCCGTGCAGGGCCTTATGAGCAGTACTGGTCACCGCGCCATCGTAGGGAACGCGCCTGTGCGAGTCGCCCGTCCGGGCTGCGAGGATGGCCCCCGTGACAGGAACGGTGACCGGAACGCTCGTACTCGCAGGGACCCCGATCGGTGACGTGGCGGACGCCCCGCCCCGCCTCGCCGCCGAGCTGGAGAGGGCCGACGTCGTCGCCGCCGAGGACACCCGGCGGCTGCGCCGGCTGACCCAGGCGCTCGGCGTGCACACGACCGGCCGGGTCGTGTCGTACTTCGAGGGCAACGAGTCCGCCCGCACCCCCGAACTGGTCGAGGCCCTCGCGGGCGGGGCGCGGGTCCTGCTGGTCACCGACGCGGGCATGCCGTCCGTCTCCGACCCCGGCTACCGGCTGGTCGCCGCCGCGGTAGAGCGGGACATCCGGGTCACCGCCGTGCCCGGGCCGTCCGCCGTGCTGACCGCGCTCGCCCTGTCCGGGCTGCCCGTCGACCGGTTCTGCTTCGAGGGCTTCCTGCCCCGCAAGGCCGGCGAGCGGCTGTCCCGGCTGCGGGAGGTCGCCGCCGAGCGCCGCACGCTCGTCTACTTCGAGGCCCCGCACCGCCTCGACGACACGCTCGCCGCGATGGCCGAGGCGTTCGGCGCGGACCGGCGCGCCGCGGTGTGCCGGGAGCTGACCAAGACGTACGAGGAGGTCAAGCGCGGCGGGCTGGGCGACCTGGCCCGCTGGGCGGCCGAGGGCGTACGCGGCGAGATCACGGTCGTCGTCGAGGGCGCCCCCGAGACCGGGCCCGCCGAGCTCGACGCCGCCGAGCTGGTGCGCAGGGTGCGGGTGCGCGAGGAGGCGGGGGAGCGTCGCAAAGAAGCCATCGCCGCCGTCGCCGCCGAGGCCGGGCTGCCCAAACGCGAGGTCTTCGACGCCGTCGTCGCGGCAAAGAACGCGTCTCGCGAAGGCTCAGTGGACGGTAAAGGACTATCGTGAAAGGCAAAGACCAGACCGTGCGGCAGGCCTTCCGGCATGGGAAGCCCCAAAAGCGGTCCATCATTCGGCAGGTGCCTACGCACTCCCGCCCGTGAAGGCGTCCACTGGTTCAGTGGAGAGGAGCTGGCATGAGCGAGACCACAAGCACTCCGGTCGGCCATGAGGCATATGCCTTCGCCTGCATGAAGTGCGGGCACGGCTGGGAACAGTCCTACGACATAGAGCACCACACCGACATCAGCGGTCACGAGTTCGTCGTCTACAAGGCCGAAGGCGGGCTGCGGGTCCCCTCCCCGCTCTCCAACCCCACCTGCCTCAACTGCGGAGGCCATGTCGTCCGCATCATGCGCGCCGGTCAGGTCTCCTCGGTGCTCGACCTGCTCGCCCAGCAGCAGGCCGAGCCCAGCAAGGGCTCCGTCGGGGCGGCCGGGCCGAGCCTCGGCCAGGAGCGCTCACCGACGACGGCCCCGACGGCACCGGCGACGGCCACGGCCGCCTCCGGGACACCGCCGGACACCCCGTCCGCCAAGGAGCCGCACCACTGGCACCTGTCCGACCTGCTCCACGCCTTCCACCGCAAATAACCCCGGGGAGGCCGGCCCGGGCTTCCGTACGATCGGGGCATGAGCTCCAAGGACGCCCCGCCGCCGCTGCCCGAACCCCTCGGGGTGCCGGTCGCCGATTCCCACACCCACCTGGACATGCAGTCCGGCACCGTCGAGGAGGCCCTCGCCAAGGCCGCCGCCGTCGGCGTCGAGACGGTCGTCCAGGTGGGCTGCGACCTCAAGGGCTCCCGCTGGGCCGCGGAGACGGCCGCCGCGCACGCCGACGTCTGGGCGGCCGTCGCCCTGCACCCCAACGAGGCCCCGCGGATCGTGCTCGGGGACCCCGACGGCTGGTCCCGGCAGGGCGCCCGGGAGGCCGGCGGCGACGCGGCGCTCGACGACGCGCTCGCCGAGATCGACCGGCTCGCCGCCCTCCCGGAGGTCAAGGCGGTCGGCGAGACCGGCCTCGACCACTTCCGCACCGGCCCCGAGGGCATCGCCGCCCAGGAGCGGTCCTTCCGCGCCCACATCGAGATCGCCAAGCGCCACGGCAAGGCCCTGGTCATCCACGACCGCGAGGCCCACGACGACGTCCTGCGCATCCTCGCCGAGGAGGGCGCCCCCGAACGGACCGTCTTCCACTGCTACTCCGGCGACGCCGACATGGCACGGACCTGCGCCGAGGCCGGCTACTTCATGTCCTTCGCCGGCAACGTCACCTTCAAGAACGCCCAGCCGCTGCGCGACGCCCTCGCCGTCGCCCCGCTCGACCTCGTCCTC
This sequence comes from Streptomyces sp. NPDC039423, assembly GCF_055598725.1. Lineage (NCBI taxonomy): Bacteria > Bacillati > Actinomycetota > Actinomycetes > Kitasatosporales > Streptomycetaceae > Streptomyces > Streptomyces sp. NPDC039423. The sequence continues at coordinate 178,588 of NZ_JBVKAH010000006.1, read as the reverse complement.
GTCGAGACGGACGCGCCCTTCCTGACGCCCGCCCCGTACCGCGGACGGCCCAACGCCCCGTATCTCGTTCCGATCACGGTCCGGGCGATGGCGGCTGTGCGGGGGATCGACGAGGAGGCCATGTCGACCGCGATCGCCGTCAACACGGCACGCGCCTTTGATTACTGACCGATAACGGGCGGGCGGCCGCTCAGGGTACCGCTGACGACACACGGTAGTCGAATCGCTTTGGAGAGTGACCGGCGCTCCGCTAGGGTCCCGGCCTCGTGAGCAACTCCCAGGGCAGTCACCGCGCCGCCCCCCGGGGCGGCCGCCACGCCACCGCGCCCCCCGCGGCCCCCGTCCCGGCTCCCGCGCCGGCCCCGGTCCCGGTGGGCGTGTCCGCGCCCGGGGCGACGGCGGGGTACGAGACGTGGGACCTCACCCCGGAGCCGGCGGTGGCGGCCGGGAACGGGGCGTGGGGCCCGCCCCCGGAGCCGGCGGTGGCGGCCGGGTATGGACCGTGGGGCCCGCCCCCGGAGCCGGCGGGGTACGCGCCGTGGGGCGTCCCGCCGGAGCCGACGGTGGCGGCCGGGTACGCGCCGTGGGGCGTCCCGCCGGAGCCGACGGTGGTGGCGGGGTACGGACCGTGGGGCCCGCCCCCGGAGCCGGCCGCGCCCGCCGCCCCGCACACGCTGCCCCGCCAGGGCGCCGGGCCCGCCGTCGACCCCGAGGCGCCGACCCTCACCGCGGTGCCCACCGGCGGCCGCGCCCAGGCCCGCCGCGCCGCCCGCCGCCGGGCCGCCGGCCCCGGCACCCCCGAGGGGCTGCGGCGGCTCGTCCCCCAGGCCCTGGTCGTGGCGTTCCTCGCCGGCGGCACCAGCGCGTTCGTCGCCGACGACAAGGCCGTCCGGCTCACCGTCGACGGCGTACCCCGCACCATGCACACCTTCGCCGACGACGTCGGCGAACTCCTGGCCGACGAGGGCCTGCCCTTCGGCGCCCACGACCTCGTGGCCCCCGCCCCGGACGAGGCCCTGGCCAGCGGCGACGAGATCGTCCTCCGCTACGGCCGCCCCGTCACGCTCACCCTCGACGGACAGCGCCGCCGGATCTGGACCACCGCCCGCACCGTCGACGAGGCCCTGCGCGCCCTCGGGGTCCGCGCCGAGGGCGCCTACCTCTCCGTGTCCCGCTCCGCCGCCATCACCCGGCGGGGCCTCGCCCTCGACGTCCGCACCGAACGCACCGTGACCTTCATGGCGGACGGCCGGGAGCGCACCATCCGCACCAACGCCGCGACCGTCCGCGAGGCGGTCGACCAGGCGGGTATCACCCTCAGCGGCCGGGACACCACCTCCGTACCGCCCGGCAGCTTCCCGCGCGACGGACAGACCATCACCGTCATGCGGATCACCGACACCCGGGAGGTCCGCGAGGAACCCATCCCCTACGGCGTCGAGAGGGTCGACGACCCGACCCTGTACAAGGGCACCGAGATCGTCGAACGCCAGGGACAGCAGGGCTCCCGCCGTGTGACGTACTCCCTGCGGATGGTCAACGGCGTCCGGCAGAGACCCCGCAAGATCGGCGACGAGGTCGTGCGCGAACCGGTCGACCGGCGGGTACTGGTGGGCACCAAGCCCATGCCCGCCTCCGTCGACGGCGCCGACCACCTCGACTGGGACGCCCTCGCCCGGTGCGAGTCCGGCGGCCGTCCCGACGCCGTGGACGCCACCGGCACCTACGGCGGGCTGTACCAGTTCGACCCCGGCACCTGGCGTTCCCTCGGCGGCACCGGCACCGCCCAGCAGGCATCCGCCGCCGAACAGACATACCGGGCGAAGAAGCTCTACGTGCAACGGGGGGCGAGCCCGTGGCCGCACTGCGGCCGTAGGCTGTATCGGTGAGCACCACTGAGCCCGACGCCCTCCTCGGCCCCGCCGACATCCGCGAACTGGCCGCAGCGCTGGGCGTACGCCCCACCAAGCAGCGCGGCCAGAACTTCGTCATCGACGCCAACACCGTCCGGCGCATCGTCCGCACCGCGGAGGTCCGCCCCGACGACGTCGTCGTGGAGGTCGGACCCGGGCTCGGCTCCCTGACCCTCGCACTGCTGGAGGCCGCCGACCGGGTCACCGCCGTCGAGATCGACGACGTCCTGGCCGGCGCCCTGCCCGCCACCATCGCCGCCCGCATGCCCGCGAAGAAGGACCGCTTCGCGCTCGTCCACTCCGACGCGATGCACGTCGAGGAACTGCCCGGTCCGCCCCCCACCGCGCTCGTCGCGAACCTCCCGTACAACGTCGCCGTGCCCGTCCTGCTGCACATGCTCGACCGCTTCCCCACCATCGAGCGGACCCTCGTCATGGTCCAGGCCGAGGTCGCCGACCGGCTCGCCGCCAAGCCCGGCAACAAGGTCTACGGCGTGCCGTCCGTCAAGGCCAACTGGTACGCCGAGGTCAAGCGCGCCGGCGCCATCGGCCGCAACGTCTTCTGGCCCGCCCCCAACGTCGACTCCGGCCTGGTGTCCCTGGTCCGCCGCTCCGAGCCGGTGAACACCACGGCGTCGAAGAAGGACGTCTTCGCCGTCGTCGACGCCGCCTTCGCCCAGCGCCGCAAGACGCTGCGCGCCGCACTGGCCGGCTGGGCCGGCTCCCCGGCCGCCGCCGAGGCGGCCCTCGTCGCCGCCGGCGTCTCACCGCAGGCGCGGGGCGAGTCCCTCACCGTGGAAGAGTTCGCACGCATCGCGGAGGCCAAGTCAGCGTGACCGAGAGCATCACCGTACGCGTCCCGGCCAAGGTCAACGTCCAGCTCGCGGTCGGCGCCGCCCGCCCGGACGGCTTCCACGACCTGGCCAACGTCTTCCTCGCCGTCTCCCTGTACGACGAGGTCACGGCCACCCCCGCCGACGCCCTGCGCGTCACCTGCTCCGGCCCCGACGCCGACCAGGTGCCCCTGGACGCCACCAACCTCGCCGCCCGCGCGGCCACCGCCCTCGCCGCCCGGCACGGCATCTCCCCGGACGTCCACCTCCACATCGCCAAGGACATCCCCGTCGCCGGCGGCATGGCCGGCGGCAGCGCCGACGGCGCGGGCGCCCTCCTCGCCTGCGACGCCCTGTGGGGCACCGGCGCCACCCGCGAGGAACTCCTCGACATCTGCGCCGGGCTCGGCAGCGACGTGCCCTTCAGCCTCGTCGGCGGAGCCGCCCTCGGCACCGGACGCGGCGAGCGGCTGACCCCCCTGCCCACCGGCGGCACCTTCCACTGGGTCTTCGCCGTCGCCGACGGCGGGCTCTCCACCCCCGCCGTCTACGCCGAGTTCGACCGGCTCACCACCGGCACCGAGGTCCCCGCCCCGGCCGCCTCACCCGCGCTGCTGGACGCGCTGCGCACCGGCGACACCGCCCTGCTGGCCGGCGCCCTCACCAACGACCTCCAGCCCGCCGCCCTCTCCCTGCGCCCCTCCCTCGCCGCCACGCTCGCCGCCGGTACGGCGGCCGGCGCCCTGGCCGGCCTGGTCTCCGGCTCCGGCCCGACGACCGCGTTCCTGGTCAAGGACGAGGACGCCGCCCGCACCGTGGCCGACGCCCTGCTCGCTTCCGGCACCTGCCGCACGGCCCGCACGGCCACCTCCCCGGCACCGGGGGCTACTCAGATCCGCACCTGAGTACGAGAGCGCTGATGCCGGTACGGCCCCGCCCGGGACCGTACCGGCATGGCAACCAGCGTCTCCGAACTCGCCGCCCGCACCCCCGGCACCCGCGACCGGTACGTCGACCTGCTGCGGGTCGCGTCCCTCGCGACCGTGGTGCTCGGCCACTGGCTGATGGCCGCCGTCACCGCCGACGGCACCGTCGGCAACCTGCTGGCCCTCGTCCCCGGGCTCCAGGTCCTCACCTGGGCGCTCCAGGTCATGCCGGTCTTCTTCTTCGTCGGCGGCTTCTCCCACGCCCTGTCGTACCGCTCCCGCCCCGGCTACGCCGGCTTCCTCCGGGCCCGGCTCCAGCGGCTGCTGCGCCCCACGATGGTGTTCATCGCGGTGTGGACGGCCGCCGCGCTCGTCCTCCGGCTCACCGGCGCCGACGGCGGCCTGACGGGCGTGGCGCTGCGCCTGGTCGCCCAGCCGCTGTGGTTCATCGGCATCTACCTCGCCATGGTGGCGTTCACCCCGCCGCTGCTGAAGCTGCACGAGCGGTACGGCTGGGGCGCCTTCGCCGCGCTGGTGGCGGGCGCGGTGGCGGTGGACACGCTCCGGTTCGCCGTCGGGGTGCCGTACGTCGAGTTCCTGAACTTCGCCTTCGTCTGGCTGGCCGTGCACCAGCTCGGCTTCCTCCGGGCGGACGACCGGATCGGCCGGCCCGCCGTCCTCGCCGCCACCGGCCTGGCGGGTGCCGCCGCCCTGGTGGCCCTCGGCCCGTACCCGCTGTCCATGGTCGGCATGCCGGGCGAGAAGGTCTCCAACATGGCCCCGCCCACGCTCGCCCTGCTGTGCCACGGCCTGTGGCTGGTCGGCGCGGTGGAACTGCTGCGCGGCCCGGGCGCCCGGCTGGCGCGGCGTCCCGCCGTCTGGCGGGCGGTCATCGCGGCGAACGGCGTCGCCATGACCGCGTTCCTGTGGCACCTGACGGCGATGCTCGGCGTGTACGGCGCGCTGCTGGCGCTGGGCGTCCCGCTGCCGGAGCCGGCGACCGCCACCTGGTGGGCCGGTGTGCCGGTGCGGCTGGCGGTCGCGGCGGCGGTGACGGCCCTGCTGGTCGCCGCGTTCCGGGCGTTCGAGCGCCCCGGGGCCCGCCGCCCGGCGGGGGCCGCCGGCTCGTCGCCCGTGGCGACGCTCGGCATCACGCTGTGCCTGTTCGGCGTGCTGGGCCTGTCGATGGTCGGGTTCGGCGGGCTGCTGGACGGCCGCTCGGCGATGCTGGTCGCCGTGCCCGTCACCGCCCCGGCCGCGATCGGCGCCGCCCTGGTGGGCTGGCTCCTGGTGGAACGGGCGGGCCGCGGCTGATCAGCCGGTGAGCGCGAGCGTCCGCCTGGCCAGCTCGTAGGCGGGCAGCATCGCCCGGTGCTCCCCGGCGTCCAGCCCGCCCAGGTGCACCACCACCGGGCCGGCCGGCGTGGCCACGGCGAACGCCCGCTCGGGCTTCGGCCCGTCGCCGAACTCGGGGGTGACCGTGTACGTCACCTCGGCGGCCGGCAGGGCACCCGCCTTCGTCTCGGTGTACGCGGCCTTCGAGGCGTTCTTCTCGGCGCCGACGAACCCCTCCAGCACCTTCCGCGGCTCCGCCCCGGCGTCGTCGCCCGTCCAGACGCGGAGGAACCCGATGTTCCCGGCCGGCTTGGCGTCGACCTCACAGGCGAGGGTGACCGGCCCCTGCTCGGCCAGGGCGGCGAAGTCCGGGTCCTCGGCCACCGTCACCCTCTCCGCGGTCCACTCGGCCGCCGTCGTGAACGACACGGGCAGCACGCACGGCGTCCCCCTGCCCCCGATCACCGCCCCCTCGGCCACCCGGCCCGCCGCCCCCGGGCCCGCCGACGCGCTCGCGCCGGCTGTGGACGCGTCCGCCCGCCCCGGCGCGGCCGGCTCCGACGAGCACCCCACCAGCACCATCCCGGCAGCCACCCCCGCGATCACGCCCCGCGCGCTCCCGTACCGCCCCATGACTACCCCACCCCTGCGCCTGACCGACCCCTCGAACGACCGCCGCACGCTACCGCACCGTCCGCGGCGGCTACCCTGGTAGGTCGACCCCGTCCACCTGCACAGGAGTGAAATGGCCGTCAACCTGGTCAATGTCGAGGCAGTCAGCAAGGTGTACGGCACCCGTGCCCTGCTCGACGGTGTCTCCCTCGGCGTCTCCGAAGGGGACCGGATCGGTGTCGTCGGCCGCAACGGAGACGGCAAGACCACCCTCATCCGGATGATCGCCAAGCTGGAGGAGGCCGACTCCGGACGGGTGACACACAGTGGCGGGCTGCGGATCGGCGTGCTGACGCAGCACGATTCGCTGGACCCGGACGCCACCGTGCGGCACGAGGTGATCGGGGACCTGGCCGACCATGAGTGGGCGGGCAGTGCCAAGATCCGGGACGTGCTGACCGGGCTGTTCGGCGGGCTGGACCTGCCGGGGTTCCCGCAGGGCCTCGACACCGTCATCGGGCCGCTGTCCGGTGGTGAGCGGCGCCGGATCGCGCTGGCGAAGCTGCTGATCGCCGAGCAGGACCTGATCGTCCTCGACGAGCCGACCAACCACCTCGACGTGGAGGGCATCGCCTGGCTGGCCGGGCACCTCCAGGTGCGGCGCTCCGCGCTCGTGTGCGTCACACACGACCGCTGGTTCCTCGACCAGGTCTGCACCCGGATGTGGGACGTCCAGCGCGGCGCGGTGCACGAGTACGAGGGCGGCTACTCCGACTACGTCTTCGCCCGGGCCGAGCGCGAGCGCATCGCGGCCACGGAGGAGACCAAGCGGCAGAACCTGATGCGCAAGGAGCTGGCCTGGCTGCGGCGCGGTGCCCCCGCCCGTACGTCCAAGCCGCGCTACCGCATCGAGGCGGCCAACGAGCTGATCGCCGATGTGCCGCCGCCGCGCGACACCAGCGAGCTGATGAAGTTCGCCAACGCCCGGCTCGGGCGGACCGTCTTCGACCTGGAGGACGTGACCGTCACCGCCGGGCCGAAGGTGCTGCTCAAGCATCTGACCTGGCAGCTCGGCCCCGGCGACCGCATCGGCCTGGTCGGCGTCAACGGCGCCGGCAAGACCTCGCTGCTGCGGGCCCTCGCCGACGCGGCCGGCACCCAGGGCGAGAAGCAGCCGGCCGGCGGGCGGATCGTCGTCGGCAAGACGGTGCGCCTGGCCTACCTGTCGCAGGACGTCGCCGAACTCCCGGCGACGCTGCGGGTGCTGGAGGCGGTCCAGCAGGTGCGCGACCGGGTGGACCTCGGCAAGGGCCGGGAGATGACGGCGGGGCAGCTCTGCGAGCAGTTCGGCTTCATTAAGGAGAAGCAGTGGACCCCCGTCGGCGACCTCTCCGGCGGTGAGCGGCGCCGGCTCCAGTTGCTGCGGCTGCTGATGGACGAGCCGAACGTCCTGTTCCTCGACGAGCCGACCAACGACCTCGACATCGAGACGCTCACCCAGCTCGAGGACCTCCTCGACGGCTGGCCCGGCTCGATGGTCGTCATCTCCCACGACCGGTTCTTCATCGAGCGGACGACGGACCGGACCCTCGCGCTGCTCGGTGACGCCACGCTGCGGATGCTGCCGCGCGGTATCGACGAGTACCTGGAGCGGCGCCGGCGGATGATCGAGACGGCCGCCCCGGCGCCGGCCGCCGCCGCGTCCGCGCCCGCGAAGGAGAAGTCGGCGGGCGACTCCCGGGCCGCGAAGAAGGAGTTGCAGAAGATCGAGCGCCAGCTCGACAAGGTCTCCGAGAAGGAGGCCCGGCTGCACACCCAAATCGCCGACAACGCCACCGACTTCGAAAAGGTCGCGAAACTGGACGCGGAACTCCGGGACTTGGCCGCGCAGCGCGAGGAACTCGAAATGCGGTGGCTGGAACTCGCCGAGGACGCATAGCCCCGGAGCGTCCGTGGGGAAGGCGTGGAGAGCGGGTAACGAGGGCATCACGGGCCGGTCCTCCCTTGGGAACAGGGGCGGACCGGCCCCTTTCGCGCCGGGGCCGAGTGATAGAAAGAAGCCCCGCTCGACTCACGTAACACTGCGGAATCCATGTCCGATTCGCTCCATTCCGGCGGTACGTGTGCGCCGGAATCGCGGGGGAGGCCGGTCGGGCAGCGGACCGCACGAAGGGGGAAGCGCTGATGACTCAGCCGCCCAGCCAGCAACCGCCGCAGGGGGGCTTCGGGTCTCCGCAGGACCCGCACCAGCAGCCGCCCCAGGCGCCGCCCGTCCCCGGCGGCGTCCCCGGCCCCCCGGCCCAGCCGCCGGTGCCCCCGCAGGCACCGCCCGCGCAGCCCCCGGCCGCCCCGCCCGCCGCTCCCGCCTACGGCGCCCCGCAGCCGCCCGCCGGGCAGCCGCCGGTGCCGCCCGCCGCGCCGCCCGGCTACGGCTACCCCCAGACGCCCCCCGGCCAGCCCGGTTACGGCTACCCGCAGGCTCCGGGCCCCGGCCAGCAGCCCGGCCCGTACGGGGCGCAGCCCGGCCCGTACGGCCAGCAGCCCAACCCCTACGGCGGCCACCCGGCGCAGCCGCAGTACCCGGGCGCGCCCACCCCGCCGCCCGCGGGTGGCGGCGGCCCCTTCAAGGGCAAGCCCGCCGCCGTCATCGGCGCGGCCGTGGCCGCCCTGCTCGTCATCGGCGGCAGCACGTACTTCGCCCTCAGCGGCGACGACAGCGACCCGAAGAAGCCCGAGGCCAAGGGCTCCAGCGCGGCGCCGAATCCTTCCGGCTCCGACGACGCCGACCAGGGCGACGGCAACGGTGACGGCCGCGGGGCGAACGACGACCTGAACGCCGGACGCAAGGACGGCGAGGCCAAGGTCGAGTGGCTGGCGACCAACGACGTGGACCTGCCGCGCAACGGCGCGGACGTGTACGGCCCGTGGGTCGTGGGCGACACGGTCGTCAAGGCCATGTACAAGAGCGTCGTGGGCTACTCGGCGGCCGACGGCAAGAAGAAGTGGGAGGTGCCGTTCACCACCGAGGTGTGCACCGCCCCGGTCGCACCCGCCGACAACGGCACCATCGTCATCGGCATCAACGACAAGCCGGGCGAGAAGGCCGACTGCACGGTGCTCCAGCAGATCGACCTGAAGACCGGCAAGGCGGGCTGGAAGAAGCCCGTTCCCCAGGGGACCGGCTTCAACGCGCTGTCCGACATGACGCTCGCCATCAGCGGCGGCACCGTGACGGCCGCGGGCACCGGCAACGCCCACGGCTTCTCCCTCGCCGACGGCAAGCAGCTCTTCGGCACGCCGGACGCCGACTGCAAGCCCTTCGCCTACGCGGGCGGGCCGAAGCTGATCGCCGCGTCGAGCTGCCGCACGGGTGACTACAAGAAGACGCAGCACGAGGTCAGCGAGGTCGACCCGGCGACCGGCAAGCCGAAGTGGACGTACCGGCTGCCGCCGAACTGGGAGGTCACCAAGGTCTTCTCGGTGAGCCCGCTGGTCGTCTCCACCGAGCAGCCCGACAGCAAGAAGTGGAGCATCGTCGCGCTGACGGACGCCGGCAAGCTCCGCTCCACGCTCGACGGCGGCAAGGACAAGTTCAACCCCAAGTGCGGCGGCAGCTTCGTCGTCTTCGGCGAGAACCTTCAGGGATGCACGGGCGTCGCCGCCGACGCGAGCACCTTCTACATGTCGACGGAGCCCACCCAGCTCACCAACGGCACCAACGACGTGGTGGCGTTCGACCTGAACACGGGCAAGCCCAAGTGGCGTGCCGCCGCCGGTCCGCAGCGGACGATGACGCCGCTGCGCATGGAGGGCGGTGACGTCCTGATGTACATGCAGGGCTCGTGGGACCGCGGCGGCGGCGTCGCGACCCTGGCGCCGACGGGCGGCAGCCCGAAGGTACTGCTCCAGCACCCGGCGTCGACGGCCCAGATCGAGAGCGACTTCTACTCGCCGCGGTACGCCTACGCCGACGGACGCTTCTTCATCGCCAGCGGGCGGGTCAGTGCCCGCAACGACACCGAGGAGAAGCAGACGAAGACCATGATGGCCTTCGGCAAGTGACGTCAGGTCGACGATGAACCACTTCAGACACACCGACGGTCCGGCCGGCGCGCCGGACCCGTCCGGCCCGTCCGGCCCGGCAGGGCCCTACGGGACGCTCAATCCGTACGGCGGCGGTGCCGGGCAGCCGGGCCCGCAGCCTCCCGCGCCGTCCGCGCCCTCCGGCTCTCCCGCCCCCTCCGGCCCCGTCCGCCGGAGGGGCCGGGGCCCGCTCGCCGCCCTCGTGGCCCTGGTCGTCCTCGGCGGCGCCGCCCTCGGTTACGCCGTCACCCGCGGCGACGGCGGCGGTGACGGCGGGCCGTCCGCCGCCCCCGCGTCCCGCCCCTCCGCGTCGGCGTCCGCGCCGGCTCCGGGGGCGGCCGGCCCGGCCGCCCCCGACACCGCCGAGGCGGCGCGCATCAACGCGGGCCGCGCGGCCGGCGAGGCAAGGGCGCTGTGGGTGCGGCGGAACCAGGTGGACCTGCCGGCCACGATCGTGGAGGTGCACGGCCCGTGGACCGTCGGCGACACCGTCGTCACGGCCTCGTACCGTACGGTCTCGGCGTACGCGACGGCCGACGGCCGGCTGCGGTGGAGCCTGCCGCTGGACCGGGAGGTGTGCCGGGCGACGCCCCAGGCGTCGGCGGACGGCAAAATCGTCGTCCTCACCCGGGAGAAGCCGGACTCCACGAGCGAGTGCCGGGTGCTGCGGATGATCGATCTGCGTACCGGGAAGCAGGGCTGGCAGCAGCCGATCACCCAGGACGGCCTGTGGGACGCCTTCACGGACTACTCCGTGGTGATCAGCGGCAGCACGGTGACGGCCGGCCGGGCCGGCCATTCGACCGCGTACCGGCTCGGTGACGGCGGCAAGCTCTTCGGACCCGCTCCCGGGCCGTGCCAGGCCCGGGCCTTCGCCGGCGGGCCGAAGCTGATCGCCGCCCTGATGTGCGAGGACGGCACCGCCGACGTGCCGCACGAGCAGGTCGCCGAGGTCGACCCGGCCACCGGCAGGGCGCGGTGGACCTACGACATCAAGCGCGGCTACCGCATCGACCACGTCTACTCGGTCCGGCCGCTGGTCGTCTCGCTGTACGACCGGGCGCAGCAGAAGCGCGCGGTGCTGGTCCTCACCGAGACCGGCGCCAAACGGTCCGCGCTCGTCGGCCCGGACCAGTACGCCCCGGCGTGCCGCAACGACACCGGCGACACCAACAGCCTCCAGAGCTGCCAGACCGCCGCGGACGCGGACACCTTCTACATGGCGACCGAGCCCTCCGGCCCCGCGGCCGTCGCGACGAACCAGATCGTCGGCTTCGACCTGGACACCGGCAAGGTCGTCCGCCGCATCCCCGCACCGGCCGGGCGGCTCGTTCTGCCGTTGCGGACGGCGGGCTCCGACCTGCTGGTCGAGATCCCGCCGTCCAACGAAAGGGCGGCCCGGCCCGGTGTGCTCGCGTCGGTCGCCCCCGGCACGACGGCGCTCCGGCCGGTGCTCCGGCTGCCCGGCCCCTCGGCCCGGTCCCACAGCCGCATGGACCAGCCCAACGGCCTGTACGTGGACGGCCGCTACATCATCGTGCCCAACAGCATCACCGGTGGCGACGACGACCAGGAGAGGACGAGCGAGACCCTCATGGCCTTCGGCACCTGACGGCGTCCCGCCCCCCACGCACCGGACGGACACCCTTTCCCCGACAGAGGTACGCACCCCATGACGCAGCCACCGCCGCCGCCCCACCAGCCCCCGAACCAGCCACCGGGCCAGCCGCCCCACCAGCCCCCGAACCAGCCGCCGGGCCAGCCCCCGTCGGGCGGTTTCGGCGCGCCCCAGGAGCCCCCGTCCGGCGGCTTCGGCGCCCCGCAGGAGCCCGCCCCGGGCTTCGGGGCCCCCACCCCGCCGCCGCAGGACCCGGCGTACGGCTACCCGCAGGCGCCCCAGACCCCGCCGCCCGCCCAGCCGCCCGGCTACGGCTACCCGCAGGCGCCCGGCCCGTACCCGCCGTCCCAGGGCGGGCAGCCCGGCTACGGCTACCCCACCGCCCCGGCGCACCAGCAACTCCCGCCGCAGCAGGGCAGCGGCGGCGGCCGGAAGCTGTCGGCCCAGATGCAGATCATCATCGCCGCGGCGGTCGCCGTGGTCCTGATCATCGCGGGTGGCGTCTGGTACGCCAGTGCCGGGGGCGACGACGACCCGGTCGACAACGCCAAGGGCACCTCCGGCGGCACCGGGGGCGGCGGTGACGACGGCGGCAAGGCGGCCCCCGACGGCCCCGGCAAGGAGAAGGCGCCGGACAACACCCAGGCCAAGGTGGCGTTCCAGCTTCCGCTGCCCAAGGTCACCGACATCACCGACGTGAGCGGCTCCTGGGTCACCGACACGGCGTACGTCAAGTCGGGCATCGAGTCGGTGGTCGGCTACGACATCGCCAAGGGCACCCCGCTGTGGACCACCCCGCTCCCCGGCCAGGTCTGCGCGGCGTCCCGGCACGTCAAGGACAACAAGACCGCCATCGCCTTCGAGGCCGCCAAGCGCGTGCCGCCGAAGAACTTCCAGCCCTGCACCGAGGTCGGCGTCATCGACCTGGCCACCGGCAAGCTGCTGTGGCGCAAGTCGGTGACGAGCCCCGACTCCGGTGACGAGAAGGCCTCCTTCGACGAGGTGACCGTCGGCGGCGGCACCGTCGCGGCCGGCGGCCTCGACGGCGGCGCGGCCTGGGACCTGGTCAGCGGCAAGGAGCTGTGGCGGCCGCAGATCAACGCCGAGGAGTGCGAGGACAAGGGCTACGCGGGCGGCGAGAACCTGGTCGCGGCCCGCGCCTGCGGTCCGCTGGACAACCAGTACCTGCTGATCCAGAACCTCGACCCGAAGTCCGGCGCGCCCCTCTCCTCGTACAAGATGCCGCCCGGTGTCGAGGACGCGGGCATCGTCTCCACCAAGCCGCTGGTGGTGGCGGCCGACGTCGGCAGGACCGCGGGCGACGGCTCCAGCATCTCGGACTTCTTCTCCATCGACGAGAAGACCGGCAAGCTCAAGACGAAGATCGCCGCCGCCGGCGACCGGTACGCGGCGGAGTGCGAGCTGGAGGTGGAGCAGTGCAGCAAGGTCGTGGTCGGCAACAACCGGCTCTACCTGCCGACCGAGGACCACGAGGGCGGCGGTGAGTACGGCGACACCAACGAGATCGTGTCGTTCGACCTGACCACCGGCAAGCCGACCACGGACAAGGCCGAGGCGGGCGACCGGTACTCGATGTTCCCGCTGCGCATGGACGGCGGCAACATCATCGCCTACAAGGAGGCGCCCTACGACAAGGGCGGACAGGTGGTGAGCATCAACGGCGCGACGTTCAAGCAGACCGTCCTGCTGGAGAACCCGGCCGACAAGGCGGTCCGGGACGCCGAGTCGTCGTTCAACCTGGACTCCTCCGAGATCCGCTACGCCGACGGACGGCTGTTCATCGCCGACGACCTGTTCGACAAGCCGAGCTCGTCGTCCAGCGACCGCAAGCAGTACCTGGCGATCGCGTTCTCCACGCACTGAGCCCCTCGTACCGGGTGACGGCCCGGCACACCGGACGGTCCGGTGTGCCGGGCCGTCCACTTGGTGATCCCCGTGTCGCCCTGGACGGCGAACAATTCGACAATCCGGGGGGCTTCGGCCTCGTAGGGGGCGCGCGACGTCGAACAAGCGTGTAGCTTGCCGGGTCAACAGTGCTGGGGGCGGCGGGGGGCCGGCCCCAGGGGGATGGGGGATGTTCCGTGGGCGTGCGGCTCATGGTGGTCGACGACCACCGCCTGCTCGCCGAGGCGCTGGCCTCGGCGCTCAAACTGCGCGGGCACCGGGTGCTCGCCGCCGCCGCGCCCGTGGCGGGCGCGGCCGAGCTGGTGGTGAGCAGGGCGCCCGAGGTGTGCCTGCTCGGCACGGCGGCGCCGGCGCAGCCGGGGGTCTTCGACCCGATCGTGACGATCAAGCGGGAGCGGCCGCAGGTGGCCGTGGTGGTGCTCGGTCCGGTGCCGTCCCCCCGGGGCATCGCGGCGGCCTTCGCGGCCGGTGCCTCCGGTTACGTACGCCATGACGAGCGGATCGAGGGCGTGGAGCGGGCGATGGTGAAGGCCCGCGCGGGCGAGGCGGCGGTGGCGCCGCAGCTCCTCCAGGGCGCGTTCACCGAGCTGCTCAACCCGGCGGCCCAGCCGGACGACGAGGGGCAGCGGCTCATGCGGCTGCTGACCCCGCGCGAGGTGGAGGTGCTGGTGCGGGTGGCCGAGGGCGAGGACACCCGGCTGATCGCGGCCGGGATGCGGATCGCGCCGAGCACCGCGCGGACGCATGTGCAGCGGGTGCTGATGAAGCTGGGCGTCGGGTCGCGGCTGGAGGCCGCGGCGCTCGCGGCCCGTACGGGGCTGCTGGACCGGGCGGTGTCGTCCGTGGCGGTGCCGGGCGCGGGAGCGGTCCCCGGACCGAGGACGACGGAGGGGCCGGACCCCGTCTGAGGCGGTCCGGCCCCGGTGTCCACTGCGCGGGCGGGGCGGGCGGCGCGGTGATCGGGCGCAGCCGCAGCCGGACGAGGAAGAACAGCCCCGGGCCGAGCGTGCCCAGCCGGTCCCTGAGGTCGGCGTCGACGCCGACGGCCTTGTCGAGGTCGGCGTCGGAGGCGGTGGGCCCGACGACGGTGGCGAGGACCCCGCGGACGGTGAACAGGCTGTTCTGCGCGCTCGCGCGGGCGGCGAAGGTGATGCCCAGGACCACGGCGCAAGCGCTTGCGGCCGCACCTCGGCCCGCCGCTGGCGCGCCTGTTGGAACATGGTCGACTATGTTTACTTCCGTTGGTTCCGAGTGGGGCGGGGTGGACGAGGGGTGTCCGAGTGAAGAAGACGTCGACCAGGCTGGCCGACGGCCGTGAGCTGATCTACTACGACTCCCGGGTCGACGTGCCGCGCGACGCCGTGGACCGGCGGCCCCTCGACCCGGTCTCCACCACCGCGGAGATCCGCCACGACCCGCTGCTGGGCGACTCGGTCGCCATCGCCTCGCACCGCCAGGCCCGCACCTACCACCCGCCGGCCGGCGAGTGCCCGCTGTGCCCCTCCCGCGACGGCCGCCGCAGCGAGATCCCCGACGACGACTACGACGTCGTGGTCTTCGAGAACCGCTTCCCCTCGCTCGCCGGTGACTCCGGACGCTGCGAGGTCGTCTGCTTCACCTCCGACCACGACGCCTCCTTCGCCGACCTCACCGCCGAGCGGACCGCACTCGTCCTGGAGGCCTGGACCGACCGCACCGCCGACCTGGCCGAACGGCCCGGCGTGCGCCAGGTGTTCTGCTTCGAGAACAGGGGAGCCGAGATCGGCGTCACCCTCGGCCACCCGCACGGCCAGATCTACGCCTACCCCTTCACCACCCCCCGCACGGCGCTGATGCAGCGCTCCGTGGCCGCCCACCGCGCCGCCACCGGCCGCAACCTCTTCGACGACGTCGTCGCCCGTGAGCGCGCCGCGGCCGAACGGGTGGTCCTGGAAACCGGCGCATGGGTCGCCTTCGTGCCCCACGCGGCGCACTGGCCGTACGAAGTGCACCTCTACCCCAAGCGGCGCGTGCCCGACCTCAGGGAGCTGGACGGGGCCGCCCGCACAGAGTTCCCACAGGTCTACCTGGAACTCTTGAGGCGCTTCGACCGGATCTTCGGGGACGGGGAACCACCGACGCCGTACATCGCCGCCTGGCACCAGGCGCCCTTCGGCGGGCCGGCACGGCACGACTTCGCCCTGCACCTGGAGCTTTTCACCGTCCGCCGCACTTCCGGCAAGCTGAAGTTCCTCGCCGGCTCGGAGTCCGGCATGAGCGTGTTCGTCAACGACGTGCCGCCGGAAGCCGCGGCCCGCCGACTGCGAGAGGTGGCCACCCCGTGAGCACAGCCAAGTACCTGGTGACCGGCGGAGCCGGCTACATCGGCAGCACGGTCGCCGCGCACCTGCTGGAGGCCGGCCACGAGGTGACCGTCCTCGACGACCTGTCGACCGGCTTCCGCGAGGCCGTCCCGGCCGGCGCCCGCTTCGTCGAGGGCCGCGTCCAGGACGCCGCCCGCCACCTCGACCCCTCCTACGACGGCGTGCTGCACTTCGCCGCGTTCTCCCAGGTCGGCGAGTCCGTCACCGACCCCGGGAAGTACTGGCTGAACAACGTCGGCGGCACCATGGCGCTGCTGGCCGCCATGCGCGACACGGGCGTGGGCCGGCTCGTCTTCTCCTCCACCGCCGCCACCTACGGCGAGCCCGTCTCCACCCCCCTCACCGAGACCGACCCCACCGCTCCCACCAGCCCCTACGGCGCCACCAAGCTCGCCGTCGACCACATGATCGCGGGGGAGGCCGCCGCCCACGGCCTGGCCGCCGCCTCCCTGCGGTACTTCAACGTCGCCGGGGCCCACGGGCGGTGCGGCGAACGCCACGACCCCGAGTCCCACCTCATCCCGCTCGTCCTCCAGGTCGCCCTCGGCCGGCGCCCCGCCATCTCCGTGTACGGCGAGGACTACCCGACCCCCGACGGCACCTGCGTGCGCGACTACATCCACGTCGCCGACCTCGCCGAGGCGCATCTGCTCGCCATGGACGCCGTCACCCCCGGCGAGCACCTGGTCTGCAACCTCGGCAACGGCAACGGGTTCTCGGTCCGCGAGGTCATCGAGACCGTACGGGAGGTCACCGGCCACCCGGTGCCCGAGGTCGTCGCCGCCCGCCGCGCCGGTGACCCGGCGGTGCTGGTCGCCTCGGCCGCCACCGCGCGGGACCGGCTGGGCTGGAAGCCGTCCCGGCCGGAGCTCCCGCGCATCGTGGCGGACGCCTGGGAGTTCGCCAGGGCCCGAGAGGCGGAGAGGGGCGCATGAGGGTCGCGGAGGACTTCCGGAAGCTGTACGGGGCCGAGCCCGAAGGGGTGTGGGCGGCGCCCGGCCGGGTCAACCTGATCGGCGAGTACACCGACGTCAACGACGGGTTCGTGCTGCCGCTGGCGCTCCCGCACACCACCGTCGCCGCCGTGTCCCGGCGCACCGACGGCCTGCTGCGCGTGCACTCCGCCGACACCGGCGAGGGCGTGGTCCGGCTCGACATCCGCACCCTGGAACCCCGCACGGGCACCGGCTGGGCCGCCTACCCGGCCGGTGTGGTGTGGGCGCTGCGCGAGGCGGGCCACCCCGTCACCGGTGCCGACGTCCACTTGGCCTCCACCGTCCCCACCGGCGCCGGGCTGTCGTCGTCGGCCGCCCTGGAGGTCGTCACCGCCCTGGCGCTGAACGACCTGTACGGGTTCGGGCTGACCGCGCCGCGGCTCGCCCTCCTCGGCCGGCGCGCCGAGAACGCGTTCGTGGGCGTCCCGTGCGGCGTGATGGACCAGATGGCGTCCGCGTGCTGCGCGGAGGGCCATCTGCTGCACCTCGACACCCGGGACCTGACGACCCGGCACGTCCCTTTCGACCTCGACGCGCACGGCCTCCGCCTGCTGGTCGTCGACACCCGGGTGCGGCACGCGCTCGGGGACGGCGCGTACGCCGAGCGGCGCGCCGGGTGCGAGGCGGGCGCGCGGGCGCTCGGTGTGCGCACGCTGCGCGAGGTGGACCATGTGCAACTACCGGACGTCCTGGGGAGGTTGGGTGACGAAACGGTTCGCTCCTACGTCCGCCACGTGGTCACCGACAACCACCGCGTCCGCCGGACCGTGGCCCTCCTGGACGCCGGCGACGTACGGGCCGTCGGACCGCTGCTCACCGAGGGCCACGCCTCGCTCCGCGACGACCTCCGGGTCTCCTGCCCGGAGCTCGACCTGGTCGTCGCGGCGGCGACCGGCGCCGGGGCGCTGGGCGCCCGGATGACCGGCGGCGGCTTCGGCGGCTCGGCGGTCGTGCTGGTCGAGGCCGCGGACGAGGACACGGTGACCGGGGCGGTCGCGGAGGCGTTCGCGGCGGCCGGTCGCACCGCCCCGCGGGTGTTCCGGGCGGTGCCGTCGGCCGGGGCGCGCCGCCTCGTCTGACCGGCCGGCGGGGCGGCCCGTACGACCGCCGCGCCCCCTCCGGAACCGGTGGGCCGGCCCCGGCCGGGGGCCGGTCGGTTTCCCCAAGTCCCCTTCCCCTCCGGTCACCCCGCCGTACTCTGATGCACAGCACCGGTGGGGGCCGGTGCTGATCAGGGGGCGAGACAGCCGGGTACGACGCCCGGGGCGGGGGTAACAGTCACTGCACGGCGGCGGCCGTGCGACCACTGGGTACCTCGGACTCCGGGCGCCGTACCCGCAGCTGCTCCGCTTCCTCGACGCATGGGGGTGTCAGTGGTCCGTATCCGGGTTCTGGTGGTGGACGACCACCGCATCTTCGCCGAATCGCTCGCCGCCGCACTGGCGGCCGAGCCGGACGTCGACGTCGCGGCGGCCGGCAGCGGCCCCGCCGCGCTGCGCTGTCTGGACCGGGCGGCGGCCGAGGGCCGCCGGTTCGACGTCCTGCTCGTCGACGCCGACCTGGGCGCCGCGGCGGCCCCGGCGGTCGCCCGGGCGGTGCCGGACAACGGCGAGGCCGTCGTGGACGGCATCTCCCTGGTGTCCGGGGTCCGCGAGGGCCGCCCCGAGGTGCGGACGGTCGTGCTGGCCGAGAAGGACGACCCGGCGCGGGCCGCGCTCGCCCTCCAGGCGGGCGCCTCGGGCTGGGTGGCCAAGGACTGCTCCCTCCAGCGCCTGCTGACGGTGATACGCGGTGTGCTGCGCGACGAGACGCACCTGCCGCCCGCGCTGCTCACCGGGGTGCTGCGGGAGCTGACGGCCGCGCGCAAGCACCGCACCGAGAGCGAGCTGCTGGTGGAGTCGCTCACCCCGCGCGAGCGCGAGGTGCTGCGCTGCATGGTGGCGGGGCTGGGCCGCAAGGCGGTCGCGGAGCGGCTGTTCCTGTCCCCGCACACGGTGCGTACGCATATGCAGAACGTGCTGGGGAAGCTGGGCGTGCACTCCACGCTGGCCGCGGTGGCGCTGGCGCGCCGCGCCGGTGTGGGGCCGGCGGAACCGGTCGCGGGGCTAGCCGGGGATGTTGTCGAACGGGGCGGTCAGCTGGCGTAGCAGCGCGGCCAGTTCGGCCCGCTGGGCGCGGGACAGCTCGGCGAGGATCGCCCGCTCCTGCGCGAGGAGCCCGGCGAGTGCCTGGTCGGCGCGGTCGCGGCCCTCGGAGGTGAGGCGGACGAGGACGCCGCGCCGGTCGCTGGGGTCGGGCAGCCTCTCGACCAGGCCCTTCTTGGCCAGCCGGTCGATGCGGTTGGTCATGGTGCCGGAGGTGACCAGCGTCTGGGTGAGGAGCTGGCCGGGGGAGAGCTGGTACGGGGCTCCCGCGCGGCGCAGCGAGGTCAGGACGTCGAACTCCCAGGGCTCCAGGTTGTGCTCCGCGAAGGCGAGCCGCCGGGCCCGGTCGAGGTGGCGGGCCAGCCGGGAGACGCGGCTGAGCACCTCGAGCGGTTCCACGTCGAGGTCGGGGCGCTCGCGGCGCCATGCAGCGACCAGTCGGTCGACCTCGTCCTCCATGGCGATCAGTGTAGGGGATCTGTCGATGTGAAGTCTCTTGACGTCAAGAAATATTCGGCTGGACCATGGGGCATGACGGGGCCGGGACTCCGTTCCGCTTCGGTACTTCGTTCCAGCAAGGGGGCACGAACATGTATTCCGCACCGATCTGGGATCCACAGCAGTACCTGCGCCACTCCACCCACCGCACTCGACCGTTCCTCGACCTGCTCGCCCGCATACCGGAACTGCCCGCCGTCGCCCGGGGCCGTTCCCCCCGCATCGCCGACCTCGGGTGCGGACCCGGCAACGTCACCGCGCTCCTCGCCGACCGATGGCCCGACGCCCGCATCACCGGCTTCGACCTCTCGCCCGAGATGCTGGAACAGGCGGAGAAGCACTACGCCGGCACCACCGACGGCGGCGGCTGGCTCGACTTCCGCCCCGCCGACGCCGCCCACTGGACGCCCGACGAACCGTACGACCTGATCGTCTCCAACGCGGCACTCCAATGGGTACCGAACCATCCCGAGTCCTTCCCCGTCTGGACCGAGGGGCTCGTCCCCGGCGGCACCTTCGCCTTCCAGGTCCCGGCCAACTTCACCTCACCCAGCCACGCCCTTCTCGGCGAACTGTGCGAGACCCCGCAATGGCGCTCCCGCCTCGCCGACCACGGCCGCCGCTTCGTCCACATCCTCGACGCCGCCGACTACCTCACCCGCCTCGCCGACCTCGGCTGCGCCGTCGACGTCTGGGAGACCGTCTACTCCCAGCTCCTCCAGGGCGACGACCCCGTCCTCGACTGGGTGAAGGGCACCGCGCTGCGGCCCGTCCTCACCGCGCTGGACGGCGACGGCGAGGCGGTCGCCGAATTCCTCGGCCAGTACCGCGACCTGCTCCGCAAGGCCTACCCGCCCGGGCCCCACGGCACCGTCTTCCCCTTCCGCCGCGTCTTCGCGGTCGCCACCCGGAGCCAGGAGCCGACGGGGTGACGCCCCACTTAGCGAACCCGGACCCGGACCCGGACGCAGACCGGCCCCCGCCGGTCCGCCGCGGCAACCCACCGCGGCGCCCCGACGGGGGCCGTAGCCGCGCCGGCGTCCCGGGCGGCGCATCACGTCAGCTCTTGCGGTGACCTATCAGCCGCGGCTTCGGCTCCAGACCGTCCAGACCGTGCCAGGCCAGGTTCACCAGATGCGCGGCGACCTCCGCCTTCTTCGGCCGGCGGGCGTCCAGCCACCACTGGCCGGTCAGCGCCACCATCCCCACCAGCGCCTGCGCGTACAGCGGCGCCAGCTTCGGATCGAAACCCCGGGCCTTGAACTCCAGCCCCAGGATGTCCTCCACCTGCGTGGCGATGTCCGAGATCAGCGACGCGAACGTGCCCGTCGACTGCGCCACCGGGGAGTCCCGCACCAGGATCCGGAAACCGTCCGTGTACGTCTCGATGTAGTCCAGCAGCGCGAACGCCGCCTGTTCCAGCAGCTCCCGCGGATGCCCGGCCGTCAGCGCACCCGTCACCATGTCCAGGAGCTGGCGCATCTCCCGGTCCACGACGACCGCGTACAGGCCCTCCTTGCCGCCGAAGTGCTCGTACACCACCGGCTTGGAGACCCCGGCCTTCGCCGCGATCTCCTCCACCGACGTGCCCTCGAAGCCCTTCTCGGCGAAGAGCGTGCGGCCGATGTCGAGCAGCTGCTGCCGGCGCTCGGCGCCCGTCATCCGGACCCGGCGTCCCCGCCTGGGTTTGTCACTGCCACTGCCACTGCCGTCGATCGCCACACCGTCCATCATGCCGCGTTCGCGGCGCGGTCCTGGCGTCGGGCTTCGATGCGCTCGGCACTCGGCCAGCGCACGTCGTACGCCCAGCCCAGCTTCTCGAACCAGCGGATCAGCCGGGCACTGGAGTCGATCTGCCCCCGCATCACTCCGTGCCGGGCCGACGTCGGGTCGGCGTGGTGCAGGTTGTGCCACGACTCACCGCACGACAGCACCGCCAGCCACCACACGTTCCCACTGCGGTCCCGCGACTTGAACGGGCGCTTGCCCACCGCGTGACAGATCGAGTTGATCGACCACGTCACATGGTGCAGCAGCGCCACCCGCACCAGCGAGCCCCAGAAGAACGCCGTGAAGGCGCCCCACCACGACATCGTCACCAGACCGCCGACGACCGGCGGGATCGCCAGCGACAGCACCGTCCAGCCGATGAACCAGCGCGAGATCGCCCGGATCGCCGGGTCCTTGATCAGATCGGGCGCGTACTTCGCCTGCGGCGTCCGCTCCTCGTCGAACATCCACGCGATGTGCGCCCACCACAGGCCCTTCATCAGGGCCGGCACCGTCTCACCGAACCGCCACGGCGAATGCGGGTCGCCCTCCGCGTCCGAGAACTTGTGGTGCTTGCGGTGGTCCGCCACCCAGCGCACCAGCGGCCCCTCCACCGCCAGCGACCCCATGACGGCGAGGGCGATCCGCAGCGGCCGCTTCGCCTTGAACGAACCGTGCGTGAAGTACCGGTGGAAACCGATCGTGATGCCGTGGCAGCCGATGAAGTACATCGCCACCAGCAGCCCCAGGTCCAGCCAGCTCACCCCCCAGCCCCACGCCAGCGGCACCGCCGCCAGCAGGGCCACGAAGGGAACCGTGATGAACAGCAGCAGGGCGATCTGCTCGATCGAACGCTTGCTGTCCCCGCCGAGGGTGGCGGGCGGCAGATCCGGAGAGGGGGAAGCGGACGAGTCCGAGGTATCGAGCACGTCGGGGCTTGTGGTCATAGGGTCCCCTGGGGGTGAGGGATGCGACGGAAGCAGTGGCTACGGTTCCGTAACCTACGGCGACGTAAGTATGGCAGCGGTTCGGCACGCGGCAAGAGGCCTGCGAACGACGCCGCCGGAGGGACACCTATCCTGGGTGTCGTCGGACAGCGCGGTCCGCAGCCTCCAGTACCCCTCCAGACGTGCTCAAACACTGCAAGGAGCCGCACCTGTGAGCAGTGCCGACCAGACCCCCTCCGCCAGCGCCGAGCTGCGCGCCGACATCCGCCGACTGGGCGACCTGCTCGGCGAGACCCTCGTCCGGCAGGAAGGACCCGAGCTCCTCGACCTCGTCGAGAAGGTCCGCCACCTCACCCGCGAGAACGGCGAAGCCGCCGCCGAGCTGCTCGGCGACACCGACCTGGAGACCGCCGCCCGCCTGGTGCGCGCCTTCTCCACCTACTTCCACCTCGCCAACGTCACCGAGCAGGTCCACCGCGGCCGCGAACTGCGCGAGAAGCGCGCCGCCGAGGGCGGCCTCCTCGCCCGCACCGCCGACATGCTCAAGGACGGCGACCCCGAGCACGTACGCGAGACGGTCAAGCACCTCAACGTGCGTCCCGTCTTCACCGCCCACCCCACCGAAGCCGCGCGACGCTCCGTGCTCAACAAGCTCCGCCGCGTCGCCGAGCTGCTGGAAACCCCCGTCATCGCCTCCGACCGGCGCCGCCACGACCTGCGCCTGGCCGAGTCCATCGACCTCATCTGGCAGACCGACGAGCTCCGCGTCGTCCGCCCCGAGCCGACCGACGAGGCCCGCAACGCGATCTACTACCTCGACGAGCTCCACGCGAACGCCGTCGGCGACGTCCTGGAGGACCTGGCCGCCGAACTGGAGCGCGTCGGCGTCGAGCTGCCCGCCGGCACCCGCCCGCTGACCTTCGGCACCTGGATCGGCGGCGACCGCGACGGCAACCCCAACGTCACCCCCGCCGTCACCTGGGACGTGCTGATCCTCCAGCACGAGCACGGCATCACCGACGCGATCGAGCTGATCGACCACCTGCGCAGCCAGCTCTCCAACTCGATCCGTTACGCCGGCGCCACCCAGGAGCTCCTCGACTCCCTCCAGCAGGACCTGGACCGGCTCCCCGAGATCAGCCCCCGCTACAAGCGGCTCAACGCCGAGGAGCCCTACCGGCTCAAGGCGACCTGCATCCGCCAGAAGCTGGTCAACACCCGCGAACGCCTCGCCAACGGCACCCCGCACCAGGAAGGCCGCGACTACCTCGGCACCGCCGAGCTGATCGTCGACCTCACCCTGATCCAGACCTCCCTGCGCGAGCACCGCGGGGGCCTCTTCGCCGACGGACGGATGGACCGCACCATCCGCACCCTCGCCGCCTTCGGCCTCCAGCTCGCCACCATGGACGTCCGCGAACACGCCGACGCCCACCACCACGCCCTCGGCCAGCTCTTCGACCGCCTCGGCGAGGAGTCCTGGCGGTACGCGGACATGCCCCGCGACTACCGGCAGCGGCTGCTCGCCAAGGAACTCCGCTCCCGCCGCCCGCTGGCCCCCACGCCCGCACCGCTGGACGCCGCCGGCACCAAGACCCTCGGCGTCTTCCACACGGTCAAGGAAGCCTTCGAGCGCTTCGGCCCCGAGGTCATCGAGTCCTACATCATCTCGATGTGCCAGGGCGCCGACGACGTCTTCGCCGCCGCCGTCCTCGCCCGCGAGGCCGGCCTCATCGACCTCCACGCCGGCTGGGCCAAGATCGGCATCGTGCCGCTGCTGGAGACCACCGACGAGCTCAAGGCCGCCGACGTCATCCTCGACGCCATGCTCGCCGACCCCTCCTACCGGCGCCTGGTCTCCCTCCGGGGCGACGTCCAGGAGGTCATGCTCGGCTACTCGGACTCCTCCAAGTTCGGCGGCATCACCACCAGCCAGTGGGAGATCCACCGCGCCCAGCGCCGGCTCCGTGACGTCGCCCACCGCTACGGCGTCCGCCTGCGCCTCTTCCACGGCCGCGGCGGCACCGTCGGCCGCGGCGGCGGCCCCTCGCACGACGCGATCCTCGCCCAGCCCTGGGGCACCCTGGAGGGCGAGATCAAGGTCACCGAGCAGGGCGAGGTCATCTCCGACAAGTACCTCATCCCGTCGCTGGCCCGCGAGAACCTGGAACTGACGGTCGCCGCCACCCTCCAGGCGTCCGCCCTGCACACCGCGCCCCGCCAGTCCGACGAGGCACTCGCCCGCTGGGACGCGGCCATGGACGTCGTCTCCGACGCCGCCCACACGGCCTACCGGAGGCTCGTCGAGGACCCCGACCTGCCCACGTACTTCCTGGCCTCCACCCCCGTCGACCAGCTCGCCGACCTGCACCTGGGCTCGCGGCCCTCCCGCCGCCCCGGCTCGGGCGTCTCGCTCGACGGACTGCGCGCCATCCCGTGGGTCTTCGGCTGGACGCAGTCCCGCCAGATCGTCCCCGGCTGGTACGGGGTGGGCTCCGGCCTCAAGGCGCTGCGCGAGGCCGGCCTCGACGCCGTGCTCGACGAGATGTACGAGCAGTGGCACTTCTTCCGCAACTTCCTGTCCAACGTCGAGATGACCCTCGCCAAGACGGACCTGCGGATCGCCCGCCACTACGTCGAGACCCTCGTGCCCGAGAACCTCCGCCACGTCTTCGACGACATCGAGGCCGAGCACGCGCTGACCGTCAGCGAGGTCCTGCGCGTCACCGGCGGCAAGGAACTGCTCGACTCCAACCCGGTCCTCCAGCAGACCTTCGCCATCCGCGACGCCTACCTGGACCCGATCTCCTACCTCCAGGTCGCCCTGCTCGCCCGCCAGCGCGCCGCCGTCGAGCGCGGCGAGGACCCCGACCCGCTGCTCTCGCGGGCCCTGCTCCTCACCGTCAACGGCGTCGCCGCCGGCCTCCGCAACACCGGCTGACACCCACCGCGCACCGCACGAAGGGGGCGCCCGGTTCTCACCGGGCGCCCCCTTCGTCACGCGTACGGCCGCTCACAACGCGTACGGCCGCTCACAACGCGAAGAACGTCCCCACCAGCAGCGCCCCGCCCAGCGACGCCGACACCCAGGCCAGCCGCGTCAGCCGCATCCCGCCACCGATCACCAGCGCCGCCAGCAGCAGCGCCCCGCCCAGCGGCAACCACGCGTGCAACCCGCCGGACCAGCCCGTACGCACCAGCTCCGTCGTATCCGGCTTCCTCACCACCGCGTACCGGCCACCCTTGCGCACCGCCACCGAGTGCTCGATCGTCAGGTCCGTACGCGTCGTCCCCGCCGGTCCCTCCGGGACGAACCGCCCCGTGCACAGGTCCGCCGAACAGCCGGTGACGGTCAGCGTGCCGTGCTCACGGCCCTTCGACAGCAGCACGTGCTGGGCCGTGCCCCATGACGCCCACGTCCCCGCCACCACCAGCAACAGCGCCACCAGGGCCATCGCGGCACCACGGGCATACGGGAGGGCTGACGTCCGCTTCTTGCTCATGGGGCGCGATCCTCTGGCACACGACCGCACCCGGTCAATTCCGGTCCGGGACGGTCAGGAGTCGGAGAGGAGTCGGAGCGGACTCGGTGAGGAGCCGGTCAGGAGTTGTACGCGGACTGCGCCCGCTCCAGGCCCTCCGTCACCAGGCACTCCACCGCGTCGGCCGCCCGGTCCACCAGGTAGTCCAGCTCCTTGCGCTCCGCCGACGAGAAGTCCTTCAGTACGAAGTCGGCGACCTGCATCCGCCCCGGCGGACGCCCGATGCCGAACCGCAGCCGGTGGTAGTCCGCCCCCATCGCCTTCGTCATCGACTTCAGACCGTTGTGCCCGTTGTCCCCGCCGCCCAGCTTCAGCCGCATCGTCCCGTAGTCGATGTCCAGCTCGTCGTGCACCGCCACCACATGCGCCGTCGGCACCTTGTAGAAGTCCCGCAGCGCCGTCACCGGACCGCCCGACAGGTTCATGTACGACATCGGCTTCGCCAGGACCACCCGCCGGCCGGCCGGCCCCGGCGGACCGATACGGCCCTCCACCACCTGCGCCTGCGCCTTGCCCGCCCGCTTGAACTTCCCGCCGATCCGCTCCGCGAGGAGGTCGGCCACCATGAACCCGACGTTGTGCCGGTTCGCGGCGTACTCCGGCCCCGGGTTCCCCAGGCCCACGATCAGCCAGGGAGCACCGGCCTCCGTCGCCGTCGTCATGTCGTCAGTCTCCTCGTGTGCGTACAGGTACACAGAACAGGGAAACGGGGTGGCGGGCCGCAGC
Organism: Streptomyces sp. NPDC039423; assembly: GCF_055598725.1. Classification (NCBI taxonomy): domain Bacteria; kingdom Bacillati; phylum Actinomycetota; class Actinomycetes; order Kitasatosporales; family Streptomycetaceae; genus Streptomyces; species Streptomyces sp. NPDC039423. Next base: position 152,357 of record NZ_JBVKAH010000006.1, on the reverse strand, counting down.
CCGCCACCCCGTCAAGCAGAGCCCAGGACGGCTCAGGCCTCGGCGGCCTCTTCGCCCTCGGCGGCCTCGCCGGCCGGCTCCTCGGCCTGCGCGGCCAGGACCTGGAGCACGACGGCGTCGGCGTCCACGGCCAGGGAGACGCCCTTGGGCAGCTCGATGTCCTTCGCCAGGACGGAGGCACCGGCCTCCAGGCCCTCGACGGAGACCGTGACGGACTCGGGGATGTGGGTGGCCTCGGCCTCGACCGGAAGCGCGTTCAGCACGTGCTCCAGCAGGTTGCCACCGGCGGCCAGCTCGCCCTCGGTCTGGACCGGGATCTCGACCGTGACGGTCTCGCCACGCTGCACGAGCTGGAGGTCGACGTGCTCCAGGAAGCCCTTCAGCGGGTCACGCTGCACGGACTTCGGGATGGCCAGCTCGTTGGTCTTGCCGTCGATGTCCAGGGAGATCAGGACGTTCGGCGTACGCAGCGCCAGCAGCAGCTCGTGGCCCGGCAGCGTCAGGTGGATCGGGTCGGAACCGTGGCCGTAGAGAACACCCGGAACCTGGTTCGCGCGACGGATGCGGCGGGCGGCACCCTTGCCGAACTCGCTACGGGTCTGAGCGGTGAGCTTCACCTCGGACATATGCACTCCTCGTAAGTGACAGGCGGATCAACGGTCTGGGGGCGCCCCCTGCTCCGAAGGAGCTTGGGGGAGGTCACCCGGCCACGACTGGACTTGGCCTGCTACGAAGAGCGCGTCGATAACGGACCGCCGCACCTGATCGGATGCGGCCTCCCTCGCCGAGCAACCGCACCAGTCTAACGGAAAGCGGAAGGCCGCCCCGACGCACGGCCGGGGCGGCCTTCCGATCACGCGGTGGATCAGCCCTGCTCCTCGAAGAGGCTCGTCACCGAACCGTCCTCGAACACCTCACGCACCGCGCGGGCGATCGTCGGCGCGATCGACAGCACCGTGATCTTGTCGAGCTCCAGTTCGCCCGGCGTCGGCAGCGTGTTCGTCAGGACGAACTCGCTCACCTTCGAGTTCTTCAGGCGGTCGGCCGCCGGACCCGACAGGATGCCGTGCGTCGCCGTGACGATCACGTCCTCGGCGCCGTGCGCGAACAGCGCCTCGGCGGCCGCGCAGATCGTGCCACCGGTGTCGATCATGTCGTCGACCAGGACGCACACCCGGCCCTCGACCTCGCCGACCACCTCGTGCACGGTCACCTGGTTGGCGACGTCCTTGTCGCGGCGCTTGTGGACGATCGCCAGCGGCGCGTCCAGCCGGTCGCACCAGCGGTCCGCCACCCGCACACGGCCCGCGTCCGGGGACACCACCGTCAGCTTCGAACGGTCCACCTTGGCGCCCACGTAGTCCGCCAGCACCGGCAGCGCCGACAGGTGGTCCACCGGGCCGTCGAAGAAGCCCTGGATCTGGTCCGTGTGCAGGTCCACCGTCAGGATCCGGTCCGCACCCGCGCACTTCAGCAGGTCCGCCACCAGACGGGCCGAGATCGGCTCACGGCCGCGGTGCTTCTTGTCCTGCCGCGCGTAGCCGTACGACGGGATGATCACGGTGATGCTCCGGGCCGAGGCCCGCTTCAGAGCATCGATCATGATCAGCTGCTCCATGATCCACTTGTTGATCGGAGCCGTGTGGCTCTGCATCAGGAAGCAGTCCGCGCCACGGGCCGACTCCTGGAACCGGACGTAGATCTCACCGTTGGCGAAGTCGAACGCCTTCGTCGGCACGAGGCCGACACCCAGCCGGTGCGCGACCTCCTCGGCCAGCTCGGGGTGGGCGCGGCCGGAGAAGAGCATCAGCTTCTTCTCGCCGGTCGTCTTGATCCCGGTCACAGCACTGTCTCCTCAGACGTGTTCCCTGGCCGCGACCACTTTCGCGCGAACCAGCCGAATTTGTGTGCACGTATCACGGTACGCCGAGTTCGACGCACCTGTTTCCGGTCAGTCCTCGCCGACGGCCTGCTCGGAGGCCGTCGTGGCCGCCTGCGCGGCCGCGCTGCCGGGCCGCTTCCGGGCGACCCAACCCTCGATATTCCGCTGCTGTCCACGGGCGACCGCGAGCGAACCGGGCGGCACGTCCTTGGTGATCACCGACCCGGCGGCGGTGTACGCGCCGTCCCCGACCGTGACAGGAGCCACAAACATGTTGTCCGAGCCGGTACGGCAGTGCGAACCGATCGTCGTGTGGTGCTTGCTCTCGCCGTCGTAGTTCACGAACACGCTGGCGGCACCGATGTTCGAGTACTCGCCGATCGTCGCGTCGCCCACGTACGACAGGTGCGGGACCTTCGACCCCTCGCCCACCCGGGCGTTCTTCATCTCGACGTACGTACCGGCCTTCGACTTCGGCCCCAGCAGCGTCCCGGGGCGCAGGTACGCGTACGGACCCACCGTCGCCCCCTCGCCGACGTCCGCCCGGTCCGCCACCGTGTTGTCCACCCGGGCGCCCCGGCCGACCCGCGTGTCCTTCAGCCGGCTGTTCGGACCCACCTCGGCGTCCTCCGCGAGGTGCGTCGCACCCGTCAGCTCGGTGTTCGGGTGCACCACCACGTCCCGCTCGAACGTCACCGTCACGTCCAGGAACACCGACGCCGGGTCCACCACCGTCACCCCGGCCATCATGGCCCGCTCCAGCAGGCGGCCGTTCAGCAGCCGGCGGGCCTCCGCGAGCTGCACCCGGTTGTTGATCCCCAGGATCTCCCGGTGGTCGCCCGCCACCGACGCGCCCACCCGGTGACCCGCCTCGCGCAGGATCCCCAGCACGTCCGTGAGGTACTCCTCGCCCTGGCTGTTGTCCGTCCGGACCTTCCCCAGCGCGTCCGCCAGCAGCGTGCCGTCGAAGGCGAACACCCCGGAGTTGATCTCACGGATCGCCCGCTGCGCGTCCGTCGCGTCCTTGTGCTCCACGATCGCGGTCACCGCGTCCGTCTCCGGGTCCCGGACGATCCGCCCGTACCCCGTCGCGTCCGGCACCTCGGCCGTCAGCACGGTCACCGCGTTGCCGTCGGCGGCGTGCGTCGCGGCCAGCGCGGTCAGCGTCTCGCCCGACAGCAGCGGGGTGTCCCCGCACACCACCACCACGGTCCCGTCCAGCGCCCCGGCGCCCAGCTCCTCCAGGGCCATGCGCACGGCGTGGCCGGTGCCGTTCTGCTCGTGCTGCACGGCGGTGCGCGTACCGGCGTAGAACTCGTCGAGGTGCGCCGTCACCTGCTCCCGGGCGTGCCCGACGACGACGCACAGGTGCTGGGGGTCGAGCTCACGCGCGGCCGAGACCACGTGCCCCACGAGCGAGCGCCCGCAGATCTGGTGCAGGACCTTGGGGGTCTTCGACTTCATGCGGGTGCCCTCACCCGCTGCGAGGACGACGACGGCTGCCGGGCGGTTGGCGCTCACGGGAATGCCCTTCGGCTTCGGGTGGTGGACACCCGAAGGATACCGGGGGGTTTCACGGCGGAAATGAGGGCGGGTCCCGACCGTGGAGGTCAGGACCCGAACCGGGGCTCCCGGGGAAGGAATCGAACCCTCATTCAATGGACCAAAACCATTTGTCCTGCCATTAGACGACCCGGGATAGATAGCCCTTTATGTCCGATTTCTTCGACCGGCTGTGAGGGCAGCCCCTACTATGCCGTACCCGGCCCCCTCGATGCGACGGTACGACCCGGCGCTCTTCAGCACGTCGACCGCCGGGCATCCGCGGTACGTCACCCCCGTGTTCTTCGAGGGATTCGCGTGCGTTCCGGGGGTGGATCGGCCCGGACGGGGCCGGCGGGCTGGCCGGAAAAGGGGTCGCGGGCGCCCGTAGGCTGATGGACATGACCACAACGGGGGCAGACCAGGACGCCGCGGGTGCGACCGCCCGGGGCCGGTGGTGGTGGGGGCGGCGGCGCAGTGCCGTGCTGGACGTGACGCTCGGGGCCGTGTCGGCGCTGGAGTGCGCGGCGGAGGGGGTCGGGTTCGCGGACGACGCGGGGCTGCCGGTGCCCGTGGGGGTGCTGTTCGGGCTGCTCGCCGGGTCGGTGCTGGTGGTGCGGCGGCGGTGGCCGGTCGCGGTGGTGCTGGTGTCGATCGCGATCACCCCGGCCGAGATGGGCTTCCTGATGGGGGTCGTCGGCCTGTACACGCTGGCGGCGTCCGAGGTGCCGCGGCGGATCATCGCGGTGCTGGCGGGCATGTCCCTGGCGGCGGTGCTGATCGTGACGTTCGTGCGGCTGCGGCAGGACATCGCGTCGGCGGACTTCGATCCGGGGCCGTGGTACGTGCCGCTGACGGCGGTCGTGCTGGCGCTGGGGGTGAACGCGCCGCCCGTGCTGTTCGGGTTGTACATCGGGGCGCGGCGGCGGTTGCTGGAGAGCCTGCGGGAGCGGGCGGACAGCCTGGAGCAGGAGTTGTCGCTGCTGGCGGACCGGGCCGAGCAGCGGGCGCGGATGGCGCGCACCGAGGAGCGCACGCGGATCGCGCGCGAGATGCACGACGTGGTGGCGCACCGGGTGAGCCTGATGGTGGTGCACGCGGCGGCGTTGCAGGCGGTGGCGCTGAAGGATCCGCAGAAGGCGGTGAAGAACGCGGCGCTGGTCGGGGACATGGGCCGGCAGGCGCTGACGGAGCTGCGGCAGATGCTCGGGGTGCTGCGGGCGGGGGACGAGGTGGCTCCGGTGCGGGAGCCGGCGGTGTCGCCGGCGGCGGTGGGGCGTGCCGCGGCGGCCGCGGCCGTCGGAGGGCCGGACACCGCTGGGGCGGACGCCGCGGGGGCGGTGGCCGTGGACGAGGGGCCGTGCCTGGACGCGGTGGAGGAGCTGGTGGAGCAGTCGCGGCAGGCCGGGACGGCGGTGGAGCTGCGGGTGACGGGGGAGGTGCGGCCGTGCGGCGCGGCGGTGGAGCGCACGGCGTACCGGGTGGTGCAGGAGGCGCTGACGAACGTCCACAAGCACGCGCCGGGGGCGAAGGTGGTGGTGCGGCTGGCGCACCGCGAGGGCGAGGTGGCGATGCAGGTGGAGAACGGTCCGTCGGACGGGCGTACGGCGGACGCGGGACTGCCGAGCGGCGGCAACGGCCTGGTGGGGATGCGGGAGCGGGTGACGGCGCTGGGCGGGGTGTTCGTGTCGGGGCCGACGGACGAGGGCGGGTTCAAGGTGTCCGCGGTGCTGCCGGTCCCGGGCTCCTGAGGGCCGGGGCGGCGCCAGGCGTCCGGTGCCCGGGGCGGCGTCCGGTGCCGGGGGCCGGCTCAGGTGGAGGTGAGGCGGGCGGGCTGGGCGCCGGTGACGAGGGTGGCGAGTGCCTGGTCGATGCCGGGGCCGAGGTACCAGTCGCCGGCGTGGTCGAGGCTGTAGACGCGGCCCTCGGCGTCGATGGCGAGCACGGCCCGGTTGTCGGCCTCTTCGCCGAGGGGGGCCATGTCGGTGTCGAGGGCGCGGCCGAGGTCGGCGAGGCTGCGGGCGTGGTGGAGTCCGGCGAGCGGGTCGAGGTGGACGGGCACGGGGGCGATCTGGCGGCCGGGTCCGGGTGCGGTGATGCGGAGGCCGCCGAACTCGGCCCAGGCCTCGACGGCCGCCGGGAAGACGCTGTGGCGGTGGCCGGCGGGGGAGACGTAGCCGCGCAGGGTGTCGGCCCAGTGTTCGGCCTGCTTGATGTCCCAGCGGCCGGGCTGCCAGCCCGCTTCCCTGAGGGCGGCGTCGACGGCGACGGGGAAGCGGGTGGTGTTCAGGTCGGGCATGTGCGTGCGGTCAGCCGTTCTGGGCGGTGGTGGGGTCGACGGGACGTACGCCGAAGTGGGCCAGGAGCGCGGTGCAGGAGCGGCAGGGGGCGGCGTAGCTGCCGTGGAGGGGGTCGCCGTCCTCGCGGATGCGGCGGGCGGTGATCTTGGCGTGCTTGAGGGAGCGGCGCGCCTCGCCCTGGCTGAGGGGCTTGCGCTGGGCGCGCTTGGAGCGGCCGCTCTCGGTGGCGGTGAGGTGGCGGGACAGCAGGATCGCCTCGGGGCAGCGGCCGGTGAAGCGTTCGCGCTGGCCGCTGGTGAGGGTGTCGAGGAAGTCCTGTACGAGGGGGTGCAGGACGGGCGGCCGGTCGCCCCGGCCGGCGGTGCAGGTGAGGGTCTCGCCGCGTACGGAGAGTGCTGCCCCGACGGTGGGGAGGATGCCGTCGCGGCGGTGCCGGAGTATCGGGGTGAGATCGGGGCCGGTGCTGCTCCAGCTGAGGCGTGGGTCGCCGCTGGCGGGCGTCGTGCCTGGTCGCGCTGCCTGCATGGTCTGTGTCGTCCCCTCTGCAATCCCCCGAGTTGCGGGGACCAGCCTGCCAAATGGGTGAGCTGATGGGGAAGCGGGGGCGCTGAAACGTGTGATCGGTGTGTCGTGCGGTCGCCTGTGGGTCACCTGAGTGTGACGGGTGGTCACCGTCATGGTGGGCGGGTTCCCCCTCCCGGGGCACCGCATAGGCTGTGCGGACCAGCCAGCAGCAGCAGGGGGCATCCGCCATGACGACAGGTCGGCTCGGGCAGCACAGTGCCGCGCCACCGAACGCGGCCTACGCCGGGCAGGTCGTGCACTTCCCGGACCCGGTCCGGGCCGCCCGGCATCCCGGTGGGGTGCGGGTGGACGAGAACGGCCGCCCGGACTTCTCGCCGTACGCGCGGGCGGCGGCGGAGATCGCCGAGCCGCCGGAGGGTTTCGGCGTGGACGAGTTGCGGCTGACGGACTACGTGTCCGCGAACGCCGCGCTGTCCGCGGCGGGGCACGAACTGTGGGACACCGTTCCGGCGGTGGCGACGCCGCACGGCTGGACCTGGCACCACGTGGCCGGGACGCGGCGCATGGAGCTGGTGCCGGTGGAGGTGAAGGCGCTGCTGCGGCACCACGGGGGGCTGGCGACGGCCGCCGTGGACCACGGCAAGCGCGGTACGCGGCCGTTGCAGGAGACCCGTCCGGCACACTTCGGGCTGCCGAAGGGCGCGCTGTCGGTGTCCGAGGCGCAGTTGCAGGGCGTGGAGGAGGACCTGGGGTACCGGCTCCCCGGTGCGTACCGGTCCTTCCTGAAGGCGGCCGGCGGGTGCGCCCCGGTGGGCGCGGCGCTGGACGCGGAGCTGGGGCTGCTGGTGGACCAGCCGTTCTTCACGGTGCGGGACGAGGCCGCGGTCAACGACCTGGTGTACGTCAACAAGTGTCTGCGCGATCACCTGACGAAGGACTACCTGGGCGTGGCCTTCGTCCAGGGCGGTCTGCTGGCGGTGAAGGTGCGGGGCGGTGGTGACGTGGGGTCGGTGTGGTTCTGCGCCTACGACGACGCGCGGGACCAGGACGGTCTGACGGTGCAGGAGCGGGTGGAGCGGTTGCTGCTGCCGTGCGGGGCGGATTTCGACGAGTTCCTCCAGCGGCTGGCGGGCGGTCCGCCGGAGCTGGAGACGGTGGCGAACCTGATGGTGGACGGCGGCTTCGCGCGGGCCGTTCCGGTGGGGGAGTGAGCGTTCGATGGTGACCTTCGCGCAGGCGCAGGAGCGGGCGGAAGAGTGGATCAACGGCGACGTGCCCGCGTACCAGCACCGTGAGGTGCGGGTACGGGAGTTCGAGCTGGGGTTCGTGGTGTGGGCGGAGGACCGGGAGAACGGTCCGACGTCGGACGGCGGCCGTCAGCGGCTGGTGATCGCCCGGGACAGCGGGGAGGCCACGCTGTGGCCCGCCCTGCCGGTGGGTGAGGTGATCCGCCGGTACGAGGAGGAGTACGGGGCGCCCGCGGGTGCGCCTGCCGCTCCGGCGGCGGCGCCGCCGGAGCGCATTGATCTGAACCAGACCTCGTTCCTGCTGACGCCGCCGGAGTGGTTGCAGGACGCGGCGGACCGGATGGGCATTCCGGACCGGCGCCAGGAGGGTGCGGATTCCGGCACGGGTGCCGGTGCCGGTGCTGATGCCGGTGCCGGTCGTACGGGCGGGGAGCAGGGGGCCGCGGTGTCGTCCGGGACGCCGGACCCGGCACCGGTTCCGCCGTCCGCCCCGGCTCCGGTTCCGCCGTCCGCCCCGGTTCCGGCTTCGGCTCCGGATCTGGCTCCGGCTCCGGTCGACGCGGCGCCCACGGACGAGGCGCCTTCCGGCGCGGTGGCCGCTCCGGCCGCCGACCCGGCGCCGTCCGGGCACCCCGGGCCGTCCGCCGGGGGCTCCCACGGGGGGAGCACCGCCTGGCCGGCCCCGCCCGGGGACCACGAGCCGACCGCGCCCGAGGGGGTGCCCGCCTCCGCGCCGTGGAGCGACGTCAACGCCCCCGGCGCCGAGGGCGACGACGCCTCCGTACCGCTGCCCGCGACCGTGTTCGCGCCGCCGCTGTCCGGCTCGGACGACGACGACACGCCGCCGCCCGCGGTGGGCGCGGACGCGCCGACGGCACTGATGTCGGGCGGCAGCCAGTTGCCGCGTACCGCCATCGTGCCTTCCCTGGACCTTCCGGGCTCCCCGGGCGGGGCCATCGCGGACGCCGCCACCGGCAAGGCCGGCCTCCCGCCGCGCGGCGCCAGGCCCTCGCGCGGGACCGGCCCGACGACCCCGCCGCCGCCCGGCGCGCCGGGGACCCCGGGAGCGCGGCCGCCCGTCTCGGGCCCGGGCGCGCCCGGGGCACCGGCCGGCGGCTACGTACCGACGCAACTGGTCTCGCAGCTCCCGCCCGACGCCACACCGCCGCCCGCCGGTCCCGGTACGCCTCCGCCCCCGGCGCCGCCCGCGCCTCCGGGGTCGACGCCGCCTCCGGGTGGTGGGGTGCACCACGCGGCGACGATGCTGGCGCACCCGGGTCCGGGTGGGCCCGGTACGCCGGCGCCGCCCGGTCCGCCCGGTGCTCCGGGTGCTCCCGGCACGCACGGCGGTCCCGGCACGCCTCCGCCTCCGGCGCCGCCCGCGCCTCCGGGGTCGACGCCGCCTCCGGGTGGTGGGGTGCACCACGCGGCGACGATGCTGGCGCACCCGGGTCCGGGTGGGCCC
>NZ_JBVKAH010000006.1:90768-143298 GCF_055598725.1 Streptomyces sp. NPDC039423 | reverse complement strand
CCGGTACGCCGGCGCCGCCCGGTCCGCCCGGCGCTCCGGGTGCTCCCGGCACGCACGGAGGCCCCGGCACGCCTCCGCCCCCCGCGCCTCCGGGGCAGCCCGGCGGCGGGGTGCACCACGCGGCGACGATGCTGGCCCAGCCCGGTCCGGGCGGTGCGCCCGGTCCGGTGCCGCCCCCGGCTCCGGCGCCGCCCGCGTACGGCTACCCGCAAGCGCCGCCCACCGGTCTGCCGACCGTCGGCCCCGGCTACCAGGCGGTGCTGCGCTACCGCGCGCCCGACGGCTCCGAGGCCCAGCTCATCCGCCGCTCGGCGCCGGGCACGCCGCACCCCGAGTGGCAGATCCTGCACGAGCTGCGCGCCATGAACGTGCCGCCGCAGCAGGTGCTGGAGCTGCACACCGAGCTGGAGTCGTGCGAGCTGCCGGGCGGGTACTGCGCCCGGATGATCCGGGAGACCTGGCCGCAGGCGCGGATCACGTCGATCGCCCCGTACGGGCGGGACCACGCGAGCCGCCAGCAGGGCATGGGACAACTGATCGCCCACCAGGGCGAGTTGCACCAGGTCGCCGACGGACCGGCGCGTCCGGCGCCGCTGCGGGTGCCGCTGCCGCCCGTGCAGCCGGCGCCGCCGGTCCCGCCGGAGGGCATCGCGCAGGAGCTGGTGGGGGCGTTCGGACCGCAGGGCATCTGCCGGTTCGACCAGCGGGCCGTGTCACGGCAGGGCGTGCCGGAGCTGGTGGCGCGCACCCTGGTGTGGGCCGGTCTGCCGGCGGACTTCGGACCGTTCTTCTGGGCGCAGCCGGCCCAGCCGGTGGTGCCGACGCTGGCCGAACTGGCCGCGCAGCGGCAGGTGCAGCCGGCGTCCGACGCGGGTTCGTACCTGGTGATCGGGTCGGACTTCGGGCGGGCCGTCTGCGTCCAGTACGGCACGGCGCACATCGTGGCCGTGCCGGTGGAGGCGGGACCGGACGGGCGCCCGGCGGCACCGCAGTTCGTCAACAGCGGGCTGCCGGAGTTCACCCGGTGCCTGGCGCTGCTGGGCCGGATGTGGCGGCTGCGGTTCGGGCTGACGCCGGAGCAGGCGGGCCGCTGGACGGTCGATTTCCAGGCGCAGTTGGCGATGCTGGACCCGGCGGCCCTGTCGTCGCCGGAGAGCTGGTGGTCGGTCCTCCTCGAACAGATGTGGGACGGCCTGCTTTAAGCCGCGGCTTGGCGCACGGACGCCCCTTTCCACCGGTACGGGTTGTTGCATCCTGGACCGGGGAAAGGGGCGTCAGTCATGAGCGGTTTCGCTGTCGTATGGGGGCGTGGCTACCGGACCGAGCAGGTGGACCGGGCCGTCGCCGCACTGGAGTCGGACCGGGACGCCGCGCGGCGGCGGGCGGACCAACTGGAGGTACGGGCCGGGGAGGTGGCCGCCGAGGCGGCGCGGCTGCGGGCGTTCGTCGCGGAGTTGCCGCCCCAGCGGTACGAGACCCTGAGCCACCGGGCGCAGCGGATCCTGGCGCTCGCCGAGGAGGAGGCCGAGGCGCTGCGGGCGGACGCACTGGAGGAGGCGCGGCGCCTGGCGGACGAGGCGGAGGAGGCGGCCCGGTCGGTGCGGGACGCGGCGCGGGAGGCGGCCCGGGAGGTACGGGGCCGGGCCGAGGCGCTGGCGGAGGAGACCCTGGCGGCCGCCCGGCACACGGCCGGGGAGCTGCGGGCGGACGCCCTCGCCGAGGCGGAGGAGCGGCGCGGTGAGGGGCTGGCCGCGCTGCGGGAGGCCCGGGAGCGCGCGGAGCGGCTGGTGGCCGCGCAGGACGCCCGGCACGCCGAGCGGTGGGAGGCGGCGGAGCGTGCGGCGGCCGAGCGGGAGGCGGAGCTGACGGCGCGGCACGACGGGCTGACCGGGGCGGCCCGGGCGCGGCTCGCGGAGGCGGAGCGGGCGCTGGCGGCGGTGGCCGAACAGGCGCGGCACGACCAGGAGGAGGCGGACGCGCGGGCGGCGGCGCTCCTCGCGGAGGCGCGGCTGCGGGCCGAGCGGGTGGAGCGCGAGACCGGGCGGATCCTCCGGGAACACGACACGGCCCGCGACGAGGTGCGCGCCCACATGGCGCATGTCCGCAGCAGCCTGGCGGCCCTGACGGGCCGGGTGGCGGAGTAGCCCCGCGCCCGCCCCCGCGCCCCGCCGCCCCCGCGTCTCGCCCCGCCCCGCCGCGGACGCCGCCCCCGCGCCCCGCCGCCCGGGGTCACGCGGCGCGGTCGTCGTCCGGGAGGACCGGGAAGCGGCGCGGGGCCAGGGTCAGGAGCACCACGAGGGCCAGCGCGCCGGCGGCCGCCGCGCCCAGGTAGACGTACTCCACCGCGGCGTCCACCGCCGTGGGCGTGAGCGTGGCGGGGTCGTCGAGGTCGCCCCCGGCGAGCCGGCCGGCGAGGACGGCGTTGGCGACGGCGCCGAAGAGCGCCGCGCCCAGGCTCTGGCCGACCTGGCGGCAGAAGAGGACGGACGCGGTGGTGGTGCCGCGCTCCGACCAGGGGACGGTGGACTGGACGCCCACGATGAGGGGGAGCTGGAACAGGCCCAGGGCGGCGCCCAGCAGCAGCATGACGAGGGCGGGCTGCCACGGCTCGCCCGGGTAGGGCAGCAACGGGAAGGACAGCAGCACCAGGACGGCGAGCGTCATGCCGGTGACGGCGGTGAGCCGGAAGCCGATCCGGGTGTAGACGCGGTTGGAGAACGCCGCGCTGATCGGCCAGGACAGGGTCATCGCGGACAGGACGAAACCGGCGGCGACGGGGCCGAGGCCCAGCACGGACTGGGCGTAGGTGGGCAGGAAGACCGTCGGGGCGACCATCAGCAGGCCCAGGGCGCCCAGTGACAGGTTGACCGCCGCTATGGTGCGGCGGCGCCAGACCCAGCCCGGGATGATCGGCTCGGCGGCGCGGCGCTCGACGAGGACGGTGACGGCCGCGAGGACCGCCGCGCCCGCGAACAGCGCCAGGGAAGGCGCGGAGAGCCAGGGCCAGGCGACGCCGCCCTGGACGAGGGCCGTCAGCAGCAACGTACCGGTGCCGAAGACCGCCAGCGCGCCCGGCCAGTCGACCCGGGCCCCCGCCCGCGCGCGGTCACGGGCGGGTTCGGCGAGGTGGCGGACGACGAGCCAGAGGGCGGCGGCCCCGACGGGCAGGTTGACCAGGAAGATCCAGCGCCAGTCGGCGTACCCCGCGAGCAGCCCGCCCAGGGCCGGTCCGGCCACGGAGGACGTCGCCCACACCGTGGAGAGCCGGGCCTGGATCCTGGGGCGCTCCTTGAGCGGGTACAGGTCGGCGGCCAGGGTCTGCACGGTGCCCTGGAGCGCCCCGCCGCCGAGCCCCTGGACGACCCGGAAGGCGATCAGGGACGCCATGCTCCAGGCGACGGCGCACAGCAGGGAGCCCAGGAGGAACAGGACTATGCCGGCGATCAGGACCGGTTTGCGGCCGAAGGTGTCGGAGAGCTTCCCGTACACCGGCAGGGTGACGGTCACGGCGAGCAGGTAGCCGGAGAACAGCCAGGAGAAGACGGAGAGCCCGCCGAGGTCGCCGACGATCTGCGGCACGGCTGTGGAGACGACCGTGCCGTCGAGCGCGGCCAGGGCCATGCCCATCATCAGCGCGGCGACGACCGGGCCGCGCCCGCGGGCCGGGGCCGCGGGGCCCGGACGCTCCGGCTGCCCGGGGGTGGCACCGTCCTCGGTGCGGTCTGCTCGGCCGGCGGCGCCGCTCACGTTCCCCCCAGGACTTCGGACATCCGGATGCATGTATGGAGCAGCATTCCATGCGGGGGTGCGGCCGTCACGGGGTTGCGGGGCCCCGGAGGCCCCCGGTCGCGGTGGCCCCCGCCCCGGGTCGCGATGGCCCCCGGCCCCGGCGGCCCCGCCCCCGGTCGCGGTGGCCCCCGGCCCCGGAGGCCCCCCGGTCCCGGCGGCCTCTTCAGGCGCGGCGCTCCAGCAGCAGGTAGCCGCCGGCCTCCCCCACCAGGCGGTAGCGGGCGTCCGGGTGGAGCTGCCGGGCGTAGGCGTGCGGGTCGCGCAGCCAGCCGGAGGTGTTGTCGAGCGCGATCCAGCCGGGCGTCACCTCCCGGGTGTCGCCGACCCACAGCACCCGGCACCGGCCGGCGAGGCGGCTGACCGGCCCCACGTTGGCCTCGACCGTCGCGCCGTCCGGGATCCGGGCGAGGAGGTCCTCGGCGGCGGTGACCCGCGGGGCCTTGCGGTAGGGGGCGGACTCGGTGAGCGTCGCGAGCGGCAGCGACGTGGTGAGGGCGAGCGCGGCCGCGGCGGCGCAGGCGGGCAGCCGGTCGGCGTACGCCCGCAGCCAGGGGCGCGGGCTGCGGCGGGAGACGTCGACGGCGTCGGTGAGGGCGAGGAACAGCACGGGCATCAGGACGGCGCTGTAGTGCCAGTCGGTGGACCAGTAGTGGTCGTCCCCGGACAGGAACCGCCAGCCCAGGGTGGGTGCGCCCACCAGCAGCAGGGGGGAGCGGAGGGCGAGCAGGCCGGTCGTGGGAACCAGCAGCCACGCGAGGGTGCGCAGCTTGGTGTCGGCGCCGGAGAAGGGGGAGGGACCGCCCTCGACCTTGGTCCAGTAGTCGTAGCCGCCGGTGGTGCTGAAGGCCGGGATGACGGTGGTGAGGGTGAGGAGGGTGGCGGCCGCGCCGAGGACGGCGACGCCGATCGCGTACAGGGCGGTCCGGGGCGCCTGCCGGTGCGCCCGCCAGGCCACCACCAGGGCCGTCGCGGTGAGCGTGAGGCCCAGGTCCTCCTTGACCAGCACGAGGGGCGCCGCCAGCAGGAGTGCGGCGCGCCACCGGCGGGCGAGAACGGCTTCGAGGGAGAAGGCGATCAGCGGGACGGCGAAGCAGATCTCGTGGAAGTCGAAGTCGACCGCCTGCTGGATGCCCCACGACAGCCCGTACGCGATGCCGGTGGCCGTCCCGCCGCCCCGGCCCAGGAGCCGGGTCGCGGCGCGCGTGACCGGCACGGCGGCGAGGGCGAAGAGGGCGGCCTGGGCGACGAGGAGGGTGACGGGCGTGGGGAAGAGCCGGTAGGCGGGGGCGAGGAGGGCGGTGACGGGGCTGAAGTGGTCGCCCAGGACGTTGGCGCCCGGCCCCTTGAGGTCGGCGACGGGGGCCTGGAGGTGGGCGTAGCCGCGGATGGCCTGCTCGAAGATGCCCAGGTCCCAGGAGCGTGTCCCCAGGCGGCGGTACCGGAGGACGGAGAGGGTCGCGTACGCGGTGAACAGCGCCAGCGCCAGGAGGTACGGGGCGCGGTCCGCCCGGGGCCGCGGCCGGGTTCCGGGCGGCGAGGGGCGGCGCGCGCCGGGTATTCGGAACGGCCGGGTGCCGCCGGCGGGCGGGGCGAGGAGGGCTCCGCGCATGGGTGGGGGACTCCTTGGGGTCGCTTACGGGGTACGGGACCCGGTCGGGGTCGGGGTCGGGGAGGACGAGGGGAAGGCCGTACCGGTGGGCGTGACGGACGGGGACGGGGGGACGGCGGACGGGGAGACGGCGGACGGGGAAGGGGACGGGGCCGACGGCGGGGAAGGCGGGTCCGGGCGGAGCCCGAGCACCGCGAGCGCGCCCGTCGTGGCCAGGACGCAGACGGCGGTGGCGGCCGCGGCCGCCACGGTACGTCGCCGCCGGCGCCGCCCGCGTGCCGCCACCCGTGGGGCCGGCTCCGGCACCATCGCCCGGGCACCGGCCGAGGCGGCCGCCTTGAGGGCGGCGGCCAGAGCCCGGTCGACGCCCGGTGAGACAGGGCCGCCCGCCGGGTCGCCGGGGCGGGCGGGGGGTTCGTCACATGGCTCGGTCACCGTGCTGCTCCTCGGCTTCCTCGGTGGCGGAGAGGTGGGGTGCGAGGGCGGTCCTGGCCCGCGACAGGTGCGTCTTGACCGTGCCCGCCGAGATGCCGGTCTCGGCGGCCACCTGCTCCACGCTCAGGTCGCAGACGTAGTGCAGGACGGCCACCCGCCGCTGCCGGTCGGGCAGCCGGCGCAGCGCCGTGACCAGGGCGACCGTCCCCGGGCCCGGGGCGGGCACCGTGCCGGTGGCCCCGTGGCCGTGCCGGCGCCACGCCTCGGCGGCCCGCCGGCCGCGGCGCCACCGGCTGACGGCGAGCCGCCAGGCGACGGTTCGGATCCAGGCCTCCGGCCCGGCGTCCCGGGACAGCCGGGAGCGGCGCCCCCAGGCGCGGACGAACGCCTCCTGGACCACGTCCTGGGCCTCGTGGAGGTCGCCCGTCATCAGGTAGAGCTGGCCGACGAGCCGCGTGGTGGAGTGCGCGTACAGCTCCTGGAACTCCTCGTCGGTCAATGCGGCTCCCAGCGGATCGGACAGGTCTCATGGCGTATACGTCCGGGGGGACCGGTCCGGTTGACACGCCGCCGCACGAATTTCCGGCCGGTCCCCTCCCGGTCCGGGCGTGCCCGGTGGGGCGGGGGAGGTTTCGGGGGCGGGTGTCGTACCGACGTCGTACGCTGGGAAACCCCCGGCCCGTGCGACGTGTCGGGCCCTTCGCGTTGCCCTCACCCCCGGATGGAAGCCTTCATGAGCTTGCACGGTCTGCTCGACGCCGTCGTCAAGGACCCGGCCCTCACCGAAGCGGTGAAGGCCGCCGCCGACGGCCACCGGCCCCACGTCGACCTGGTCGGCCCGCCCGCCGCCCGCCCCTTCGCGCTCGCCGCGCTGGCCCGGGACGCCGGCCGGCCGGTCCTGGCAGTGACGGCGACCGGCCGGGAGGCGGAGGACCTGGCGGCGGCGCTGCGCACCCTGCTGGACCCGGACACCGTCGTGGAGTACCCGTCCTGGGAGACGCTGCCGCACGAGCGGCTCTCGCCCCGCTCCGACACCGTGGGCCGCCGCCTGGCCGTGCTGCGCCGGCTGGCCCACCCGGCGCCGGACGACCCGGCGACCGGGCCCGTCTCGGTGGTCGTCGCACCGGTGCGTTCCGTGCTCCAGCCGCAGGTCAAGGGGCTGGGCGACCTGGAGCCGGTGGCGCTGCGCACGGGGCAGCGGGCGGACCTGGACGAGGTGGTGGAGGGCCTCGCCGCCGCCGCGTACGCGCGCGTGGAGCTGGTCGAGAAGCGCGGCGAGTTCGCGGTGCGCGGCGGGATCCTGGACGTGTTCCCGCCGACCGAGGAGCACCCGCTGCGCGTCGAGTTCTGGGGCGACGACGTCGAGGAGATCCGGTACTTCAAGGTGGCCGACCAGCGGTCCCTGGAGGTCGCCGAGCACGGTCTGTGGGCGCCGCCGTGCCGGGAGCTGCTGCTGACGGACTCCGTGAGGCGACGGGCGGCGGCCCTGGCCGAGCAGCACCCGGAGCTGGCCGAACTGCTGGGGAAGATCGCCGAGGGCATCGCCGTCGAGGGCATGGAGTCCCTGGCGCCGGTGCTGGTCGACGACATGGAGCTGCTGCTGGATGTGCTGCCGAAGGGCTCCATGGCGGTGGTGTGCGACCCCGAGCGGGTGCGCACCCGGGCGGCCGACCTGGTGGCCACCTCCCAGGAGTTCCTCCAGGCTTCGTGGGCGGCGACCGCCGGTGGCGGCGAGGCGCCGATCGACGTGGGCGCGGCGTCGCTGTGGGGCATCGCGGACGTCCGGGACCGGGCCCGCGAGCTGGGCATGATGTGGTGGTCGGTGTCGCCGTTCGCGGCCGCGTTCACCTCGGCCGACGAGCCGGCGGGGTCGCTCGACGCGGACACCCTCAAGCTGGGCATGCGCGCCCCGGAGGCGTACCGCGGCGACACCGCCCGCGCGCTCGCCGACACCAAGGGCTGGCTGGCCGACGGCTGGCGGACGGTGTACGTCACCGAGGCCCACGGCCCGGCGGCCCGCACGGTCGAGGTGCTGGGCGGCGAAGGCATCGCGGCCCGCCTGGACGGCGACCTGACGGACATCTCGCCGTCCGTGGTGCACGTGGCGTGCGGGTCCATCGAGTACGGGTTCGTCGACCCGGCGCTCAAGCTCGCCGTCCTCACCGAGACCGACCTCACCGGCCAGAAGGCGGCCGGCAAGGACGGGCAGCGGATGCCGACGCGGCGCCGCAAGACGATCGACCCGCTGACCCTGGAGGCCGGCGACTACATCGTGCACGAGCAGCACGGCGTGGGCCGCTACATCGAGATGGTGCAGCGCACGGTCCAGGGCGCCACCCGCGAGTACCTGCTGGTCGAGTACGCCCCGGCCAAGCGCGGCCAGCCCGGCGACCGGCTGTACATCCCGACCGACCAACTGGAGCAGGTCACCAAGTACGTCGGCGGCGAGGCGCCCACCCTGCACCGGCTCGGCGGCGCCGACTGGACCAAGACCAAGGCGCGCGCCAAGAAGGCCGTCAAGGAGATCGCCGCCGACCTGATCAAGCTGTACAGCGCCCGGATGGCGGCCCCGGGCCACGCCTTCGGCCCCGACACGCCCTGGCAGCGGGAGCTGGAGGACGCCTTCCCGTACGCCGAGACCCCCGACCAGCTCTCCACCATCGCCGAGGTGAAGGAGGACATGGAGAAGACGGTCCCGATGGACCGGCTGATCTGCGGCGACGTCGGCTACGGCAAGACGGAGATCGCCGTGCGGGCGGCGTTCAAGGCGGTGCAGGACGGCAAGCAGGTGGCGGTCCTCGTCCCCACCACGCTCCTGGTGCAGCAGCACTTCGGCACGTTCTCCGAGCGGTACTCGCAGTTCCCGGTCGTCGTGCGCGCCCTGTCCCGCTTCCAGACCGACACCGAGGCGAAGGCCACCCTGGAGGGGCTGAAGGACGGCTCGGTCGACATCGTCATCGGTACGCACCGGCTGTTCTCGTCCGAGACGAAGTTCAAGGACCTGGGTCTGGTCGTCGTCGACGAGGAGCAGCGCTTCGGCGTCGAGCACAAGGAGCAGCTCAAGAAGCTGCGGGCCAACGTCGACGTGCTCACCATGTCCGCGACCCCGATCCCGCGCACCCTGGAGATGGCGGTGACCGGCATCCGCGAGATGTCGACCATCACCACGCCCCCGGAGGAGCGGCACCCGGTGCTGACCTTCGTCGGCCCGTACGAGGAGAAGCAGATCGGCGCGGCGATCCGCCGTGAGCTGCTGCGCGAGGGCCAGGTCTTCTACATCCACAACCGGGTGGAGTCGATCGACCGGGCGGCGGCCCGGCTGCGGGACATCGTCCCGGAGGCCCGCATCGCCACGGCGCACGGCCAGATGGGCGAGTCGGCGCTGGAGCAGGTGGTCGTCGACTTCTGGGAGAAGAAGTTCGACGTGCTGGTCTCCACCACCATCGTGGAGTCGGGCATCGACATCTCGAACGCCAACACCCTCATCGTGGAGCGGGGCGACAACTTCGGGCTGTCGCAGCTCCACCAGTTGCGCGGCCGGGTGGGCCGTGGCCGCGAGCGGGGGTACGCGTACTTCCTCTACCCGCCGGAGAAGCCGCTCACCGAGACCGCCCACGAGCGCCTCGCCACGATCGCCCAGCACACCGAGATGGGCGCCGGCATGTACGTGGCGATGAAGGACCTGGAGATCCGCGGCGCGGGCAACCTGCTGGGCGGTGAGCAGTCCGGTCACATCGCGGGCGTCGGCTTCGACCTGTACGTCCGCATGGTGGGCGAGGCGGTCGCCGACTACCGCGCCTCCCTGGAGGGCGGCGTGGAGGAGGAGCCGCCGCTGGAGGTCAAGATCGAGCTGCCGGTCGACGCGCACGTCCCGCACGACTACGCGCCGGGCGAGCGGCTGCGCCTCCAGGCGTACCGGGCGATCGCCTCCGCCAACTCGGAGGAGGACATCGCGGCGGTGCGGGAGGAGCTGACCGACCGTTACGGCAAGCTCCCCGAGCCGGTGGAGAACCTGCTGCTGGTGGCCGGGCTGCGGATGCTGGCCCGCGCGTGCGGTGTCGGCGAGATCGTCCTCCAGGGCCCGAACGTGCGCTTCGCCCCGGTGGAGCTGCGCGAGTCGCAGGAGCTGCGCCTGAAGCGGCTGCACCCGCGCACGGTGATCAAGCCGCAGGTCCAGCAGATCCTGGTGCCCCGCCCGACCACGGGCAAGATCGGCGGCAAGCCGGTGGTGGGCCGTGAACTGCTGGCCTGGACGGGCGAGTTCCTGACGACGATCCTCGGGTAGGGACGCCCTTCGCCGGCGCCCGGACGGTGTCCCGGCCGGTCGCCGGCGCCCGGCCGGCGGCCCGCCAGCGCGTCGGCGCCGGCCTCGGCGTCAGCGTCTGAAGAGCATCCCGGCCAGTGACCGGAAGACGTCCTCGGGCTCCCGGTCGCCCACCGGGCCGGTGAGGTTGTGCGTCAGCAGCAGGGTCGCGAAGCCATGGGCGAGGGACCAGGCCGCGACCCCGGCGAGCCGGGGGTCGTCCTGGCCGGCCACCTCGGACACGGCCTCCCGGAGGCGGTCGCCGGCCCGGGTCCGGGCCGCCAGCAGGTCCGGGTCCTCCGGGCGGTGGAGGCCCGGCTGGAACATGACCGCGAAGTGGGCCGGGTGGTCCCGCGCGAAGCGGACGTAACGCACGCCCGCGTCGGTGAGGTCGGCCGCGTCCGCCAGGGCCGCCGCCAGGAGGTCGAAGCCCTCGGCCGCGACGGCGGTCAGCAGGCCGGCGCGGTCCTTGAAGTGGTGGGCCGGGGCCGCGTGCGAGACCCCCGCGCGGCGGGCCAGGTCCCTCAGGCTCAGGGCGGCCGGGCCGTCGGACGCGATGACGTCCAGGGCGGCGGTCAGGACGGCCCGCCGCAGGTCGCCGTGGTGGTAGGCACGGCGGCCGCCGCTGCTCGTCGTCATGGCCCCAGCGTAATCCCTATCTAGGCATTGACAAGTTCGGATGCCGCGCGCACGCTGAATCTAGTCATCGCCTAGATGGGGGTCGGTCATGGAACTCGCCCGGGTACGTCAGCTCTGGCACCTGCTGGAACCGGTGCACGCCGTGCTCTACTACGCGCCGGAGGCGTCCGAGGAGGCCGCCGCCCTCGGCTACGGGACGGAGGAGCGCTGGCCGTCCTACTTCGCGTGGCGGGCGGCGCCGCTCGGCCCGGTGGGCGCCGGACAGGTCGCGTCCGCCTTCTACGGCTTCAGCCCCGCCATGGTGGAGCGGTACGTGCCGGCCGCCTGGGAGGTCGCCGCGCCGGCCGACGTCCTGGCCGCCCGGCTGCGGGCGGTGGACCGGTTCTACCGGCGCCTGCTGGGCGACGTGGTGGGCGGGGACGACCTCGCCGAGGCCGCCCGCCTCGCCCGGCGTGCCGCCGGGGCCGCGGTGACCGCCGGGCGGCCCCTCGCCGCCGCCAACGCTGCCCTGGAGTGGCCCGAGGAGCCGCACCTGGTGCTGTGGCAGGCCGCCACCGTGCTGCGCGAGCACCGCGGCGACGGCCATCTGGCCGCGCTGCTCACCGCCGGGCTCGACCCGGCCGAGTCCCTCGTCTCCTTCGCCGCGATCGGCGCTGCCTCCCCGGAGGTCTTCGCGAGCCGCGGCTGGAGCGGGGAGGCGTGGGCGGCCGCCGGGGAACGGCTCGTCGCGCGCGGGCTGCTGACCCCCGGCGGTACCGCGACGGCACGGGGCCGCGCCCTGCGCGAGGAGGTGGAGCGCCGCACCGACGAACTGGCGGCCGGCCCCTGGTCGGTGCTCGGCGAGCGGAAGACGGAGCGGCTCTCCGAGCTCCTCGGCGGGCTCTGGCTCGCCGTCATCGCCAGCGGCCTGCTGCCGGCCGAGAACACCCTGGGCATCGGCAAGGTCTAGGTCGTGTCCGCAAAGTCCCGCCCGGCCCGCGGTGTCCCGCACGCGCGCTCGCGGCGTTGTCGTCGGTCGCCGATACTTTGCGGACACTCCCTGGGCGCGGCGCCTACCATGCGGGAATGCCCATGACACGGAAGCCCCGGACGTCCCGGACGCCGCGGCCGTCGGTCCGTACCACCGCCGCCTTCACGCTCGCCGCGTCCCTGGTGGCGTCGCTCGTCACCGGGTGCGACGCGGCCGGCGTCGTGGGCGGCGACGGCTCGCCCGGCCCGGGGCCGGCCTCCGGGCGGCAGGCCGCCCCGCTGGACAACCCCGACGGTACGAAGCCGGGCCTGGCGCCCCTCGCCTCGGACGCCGACCGGGCCGAGGCGCGGCGGCTGATCCAGGGCCTGGCCGTGAAGGGCCGTGGGCCCCGCACCGGTTACGACCGGGACGAGTTCGGCCATGCGTGGACGGACACGGCCGACGGCGTGCCGCTGGCCCGCAACGGCTGCGACACCCGCAACGACCTGCTGCGCCGCGACGGCCGGGACCTGCGGTTCCGGGACGGCTCGGACTGCGTGGTCGTGGCGATGACGCTGGACGACCCGTACACCGGCGAGACCGTCCAGTGGCGCAAACAGCGGGCCGCCGAGGTGCAGATAGACCATGTCGTGCCGCTGTCGTACGGCTGGCAGATGGGCGCCTCCCGCTGGCCGGAGGACAAGCGCGAACGGCTGGCGAACGATCCGCTGAACCTGCTGCCGGTGGACGGCCCGACGAACGGCCGCAAGGGCGACTCCGGTCCGGCGTCCTGGCTGCCGCCCCACAAGGCCGTCCGCTGCGCCTACGCGGTGCGGTTCGCCCAGGTGGCGAAGAAGTACGCGCTGCCGGTCACCACCGCCGACAAGGACATGATGCTGGGCCAGTGCGGCGGTTGAGGCCGCACCGGCCGGGCGGCGCGCGACGGGGGGCCGGACCGGGGGGCGGGACGGGAGAGCGGGACGGGGGAGCCGGACGGGCCGCCCCCTCCGACGGTCCGTCCGGCTTCCCCCGTGTTCTTCGTGGTACCCCCGTGTCCCCTGTTGTCCCCTCCGAATTCGCTTACTGCTCGCCGAGTTCGTCGAGGTCGAGGATCTCCTTGGCGGCGGGCTTCTTCGCCGGGACCGGCTTGCCGTAGTCGGTGAAGGTCATCGTCCCGGGCTCCTCGCCGCCCTTCTGGTCGAGCTTCAGCAGGTACGGCTCGCCCTCCGTGGCGACGTAGATCCGGTACGTCGTGTCGCCGTCCTTCTCGGTGAGCACGAGCGCCTTCTTGCCGTTGACGGTGGTCTCCTCGCCGCGCTCGGCGGAGTTGGCGCCCGTCTCGAACTCGGAGAGCATCGTGTTCAGTTCGCACATCTCCAGGCTGTCCTTGGCCTCCGGGTCCGTGACGTCGGTCTTCAGCCAGCGGCCCTTGAGCATCTTCAGGACCGCCTCCGTCTCCTCCTTCGACCCGTCCTTGTTCTGGTCGCGCAGGAAGGCCTCGTCGAAGCGCAGGTAGGCGACCTTCCCGGACCGGATGACCTCCGCGGTGCCGGTGCCCATGGATATGGTCCCCGCGCACTGCCCCTTGGTGTCCAGGGCCATGAAGGCCTTCATCTGCCCGTCCGCCGTCTTGACGTTCATGTCGAGGGTCAGCGAGTCGGCCTGCTTGGTGGCCTTGATGGCCTTGTTGGCGATCTGCGGGCCGGACAGCCCGGCGAACGGGCCGGTCTCCTCGGCCGCGGAGGTGCCGGACGGGCCGCAGGCGGACAGGCCGAGGGCGGCGGCCGCGCAGAGGACGGCCAGGGCGGGGCGCTTGACGGTGCGGAGGGCGGTGGCAGGCATGGGGGTGTTCTCTCCGGATGGGTGGGAGCGGGGGAGGGTGGTGCGGGTGGGGGAGCGGGTCAGAGCTTGAGGTCCCACTGGGTGGCGTTGTAGTCGAAGCCGGGGGTGACCTCGACGGTCAGCGTCTTGGCGTCGGCGGGGGCGTCGAAGGCGTACGAGACGGTGGCCTTCTTGCCGGGCAGGACGGCGCCGGCGAAGCCCGCGCCGTAGGTGTCGCCGTCGAAGATCTCCTCTGCGGCCACCCCGTCCTCGCCCGCCCGGGCGCTCACGGTGAGGCTGTCGGTGGAGAACTTCGCCTTGCCGGCGTTCTCGACGGTGATCGTCACCTCGTAGGTCTTGTTGCCCTCGGTGTGGCCGATCGCGAACTCGCCCGGCTTGACGGGCTTGGTGGCGGAAACCGTCACCTGAAGGTCGTCGTCGTAGACGGAGGTGTCACCGGCGGCCAGGGCCTTGCCCTCGTCGGCCTTCCCCGCGCCGTCGGCGGCCGCCCCGGGGGAAGCGGCGCCCTTGGCCGGGGCGGGGTCCTTGGGGGCGGTGCTGCTCAGTGCCTTGTCGATCTCGTCCACCGCGTCGTCGACCGCCTTGAAGGTGATCACGGCGCCGACGACCGAGAGGACCAGGGCGACCAGGCCCAGCACCGCGCCCGACACCGTGACGCCTCTGTTCGCCGCCTCGCCCCGCCTGACCCGGCCGTTGCCCACCAGGCCCAGGACCAGGGCGAGCAGGCCCAGGACACCGGCCAGCCAGAACAGGAGCGGAATCATGCCGGACAGGGCGCCGATGATGCCGAGGACCAGGGCGGCGGTGCCGAGCCCGTTGCGGGCCGGCCGGTGCCCGGGGGCGGGGGCGCCGCCGTAACCGGGGCCCGGGTGGTGGTGCTCGGCGCCGTACTGGGGCTGCTGCGTGAAGTCGGACATGGGTGTCCTCCCGGACGGTGACAGGGTCTGTGTGCGGGGCCTTTGCGGCTGCCCCGTGTGGCGACGGGTCAATAAGACCAGAGGCTGTGAACCGAGTCAACACGGTTCACAGATTCCGGGTCCGGTCACACTGTGAAGCGGTCCCTCTTGTGCGCGCCTGTAGGATCGCGCCACAGCAGAAGACGGAAGGAGTCAGCCAAGTGCCGGACAACGCAGCAGAGGTGACCGCGGCCGGGATCGCCCGCCTCGCCGGGGTGGGGCGCGCCGCCGTCAGCAACTGGCGGCGCCGGCACGCCGACTTCCCCAAGCCCGTCGGGGGCACCGAGACCAGCCCCTCGTTCGCCCTGACCGACGTCGAGCACTGGCTGCGCGCCCAGGGCAAGCTGGCCGAGGTGCCGCTGCGCGAACGCGTCTGGCAGCAGATCGCCGCGCACCCCGCCGGAGCGGTCACCGCCCTCGTGCACGCGGGCTGCGCCCTCCTCCTCGTACGCGACCGGTCCAGCGGCTGGCTGGAGCTGTCGGCCGTTTCCGACGAGCGCATGACCGAACTGCTGCCCGCCGCCCTGGAGGAGGTCCTGACGCTGCGCCTCGGGGACCGGCGGGCCGTCCCCACCCCGAACCCCACCGAACTCGGCCCGTCCGTCCCGCTGTTGCGCGCCGCCACCGAACTGGCCGCCGAGACCGGCGCCCGCCAGGCCTTCGAATTCCTCCTCGGCCGCCACCTGGACGCCAACCCGCGCCAGTACACCCTCACGCCACCCGGCCCCGCCGCCCTCATGGCCGAGCTCGCCGGAGGGGCCCGGACCGTGCTCGACCCCGCCTGCGGCACCGGCGCCCTGCTGCGTGCCGTCACCGGGGCCACCGAGCTGTACGCCCAGGAGACCGACCCCGACCTGGCCGCGCTCACCGCCCTCCGCCTGGCCCTGCACTCCGGCGCCGCGGTCCGCGCCCGGCCCGGCGACTCCCTGCGCGCCGACGCCTTCCCCCGGCTCACCGCCGACGCGGTGCTGTGCCACCCGCCGTTCAACGAACGCAACTGGGGCCACGAGGAACTGGCCTACGACCCGCGCTGGGAGTACGGCTTCCCCGCCCGCACCGAGTCCGAACTGGCCTGGGTGCAGCACGCCCTGGCCCGGCTGCGCCCCGGCGGCACCGCCGTCCTGCTGATGCCCCCCGCCGCCGCCTCCCGCCGCTCCGGCCGCCGCATCCGCGCCGACCTGCTGCGCCGGGGCGCGCTGCGGGCGGTCGTCGCCCTCCCGGCCGGCGCCGCGCCCCCGTACGGCATCCCCCTCCACCTGTGGGTGCTGCGCAAGCCCGTCGCGGGCACCGCCGCCTCACCGGAACTGCTGGTCGTCGACACTGCCGAGCACACCGACACCGGCCGCGACAAGCTCGACTGGTCCGCCGTCCACACCGCCGTGCTCGACGCCTGGCTGCCCTTCGACAAGCACGGCACCGTCGACGCCGAGCCCGGCGCCCACCGCTCGGTGCCCGTCATCGAGCTCCTCGACGACGACGTCGACCTCGCACCCGCGCGCCACCTGCCGCCCCCGGCCGCCGCCGGCGGGGCCGAGGAACTGGCCGGGGTGCGCGACCGGTTGACCACCGTGCTGCGCCGCACCGCCGACCTCACCCCGCCCCCCGCCCGGCCCGCGCGCGACCCGCAGGCCGGGCCCGGCGCCCGCCCCCCCGGCGTCACCGTCGGCGAACTCGCCCGGACCGGCGCCCTGGAACTCCACGCGGGCGGCTCCGGCAACGCCACCGGCCCGGTGCCCGTCCTCACCGAACAGGACGTCCTGATCGGCCGGCCGCCCTCCGGGAACCTCCCCGAAGGCACCGGCGAGGACCCCGTGCTCGTACGCGCCGGTGACGTCGTCGTCCCGGTCCTCGGCGGCGGGTCCATCGCCCGGGTCGTCGACGAGGCCACCGCGGGCGCGGCCCTCGGGCGCAACCTCCAGCTCCTGCGCCCCGACCCGGCGGCGCTCGACCCCTGGTTCCTGGCCGGCTTCCTGCGCGGCACCGCCAACAACCGCCAGGCCAGCAGCTACGCCTCCACCGCGACCCGCCTCGACGTACGACGCCTCCAGCTCCCCCGCCTCCCGCTCGCCGACCAGCGGCGGTACGGCGAACGCTTCCGGGCGCTCGCCGAGTTCGAGGAGGCGCTGCGCCTCGCCGGCCGCCTCGGCGAGCGGCTGGTGCGCGGCATGTACGACGGGCTGACGGACGGCACGGTCGAGGCCTGACGCGGGGAGCGGTGATCGGTTCGACAACGGTTCCGTACACCCCGGGGCAGTTGTCGGTTTCCCTGTATACGCTCGACCCCGTACCGGCTCACCACCACTCAGGAGCAGCAATGCACGGCCCCGGCCACGCGCCGCCGCAGCCCCCCGGCGCGACCCCAGCGTCGGTGATCGCGCTGCGTGTGGTCTTCGCCATGCTCCCGCTGTGCAGTTGCGGACTGCTGGCGTGGGGGACGATGCTCCGGCTGGCCCTGGTGACCCGCCGGCGCGCGGACTGGGTGCTGTTCGGGATCGCGCTGGCCTGGAGCATGGTGGCGTTCGGCACGGTCATGACGGACCCGACCGAGGACCTCCGCATGCTCCGGTCGGACATCGCCATCGGCTCGCTGCTCCTCATGGCCGCGGCGGTCATGGGCTACTACCTGTTCGCGGAGATCCGGCACTTCTCCGCCGGCCAGGCACCGCCCGTGCCGTACTACCCGTCCCCGGCGGCCACCGCCTCGACGCACCCCGCGTACGGCTACCCGTCGCAGGCCGGTACCGCGCCGGTGTACCGGACGCCGCAGGCCGGCCCGCCGGCCGCGCCGCCGCACTCCTCGTACCCGCACACCGGCGCCCCCGCCCGGCCGCCCGTACCGCCGGCCCACCCGCACGCGGTCACCCCCTCCCCGCAGCCGCATCCGCAGCCTCAGCCCCAGCCCCAGCCGCAGGCCAAGCCGACGTCGCAGCGCATCGACCAGGTGCGCGCCGAGCTCGACGAGCTCAGCGACCTGCTCCGCCAGGACCCCCGGGGTCCCCGGGAAGAGGGCCGGTGAACGGGCGGGTCATCGCCGGCCGGTACGAGCTGTCCACGGTCATCGGGCAGGGCGGCATGGGCCAGGTCTGGACGGCCTACGACGGCCGGCTCGACCGCCGCGTCGCCGTGAAGCTGCTGCGCCCCGACCACATGGCCGCCGCCACCGCCGCCGGTGAGATGCGCCGCCGCTTCGTCCGTGAGTGCCGCGTCACCGCCCAGGTCTCCCACCCCGGACTGGTCACCGTGCACGACGCGGGCAACGACGGCGACGACCTGTTCCTCGTCATGCAGTACGTGGAGGGCGCCGACCTCGCCGACCACCTGGCCGAGCACGACCCCTACCCGTGGCAGTGGGCGGTGTCCGTCGCCGCGCAGCTCTGCGCCGTGCTCGCCGCGGTGCACGCCGTGCCGATCGTGCACCGCGACCTCAAGCCGCGGAACGTCATGGTGAAACCCGACGGCACGGTCACCGTCCTCGACCTGGGCGTGGCGTCCGTCATCGACACCGACACCACCCGCCTCACCCACACCGGCTCGCCCATCGGCAGCCCCGCCTACATGGCACCCGAGCAGGCCATGGGCGGCGCCGTCGGCCCGTACACCGACCTGTACGCGCTCGGCGCGCTCCTCCACGAACTCCTCAGCGGCAACGTGCCGTTCGCCGGCTCCACCGCCCTCGGCGTCCTGCACCGCCACCTCTACGAGCCGCCCCTGCCCGTCCGCCAACTGCGCCCGGAGGTCCCCGAGGCGCTCGAGGCGCTGGTGCTGCGGCTGCTCGCCAAGGACCCGCAGCACCGCCCGTCCGGAGCGCAGGAGGTGTACGAGGCGCTGGCCCCGCTGCTGCCCGCCCGCGGGATGCCGTCCGGCCCGCTGGATCCCACGCGCCCCTTCCTCCGCCCGCACGCCCCCTGGCCCGACCGGGCCACCACACCCGCCGCCGTGCCCCAGCCGCCCGTCCCGCCGCCCGCGGCCCGGCCCGACGTGGCGGCCGCCGTCGACGAGGTCAAGCGGCTGCTCGGCGAGGGCAGCATCACCCAGGCCGTCGACATCCTCGGCGGGATCCTCCCGGCCGCGGCCGCCGAGCACGGCGAGCACTCCCCGGTCGTCCGGATCCTGCGCAAGCAGTACGCCACGACCCTGATGGACGACGGCCAGTACCGGCGCGCCCTGCCCGAACTCCGGCGCCTGGCCGACGACCGGGAGGCCGAGGCGGGCCCGGCCGACCCGCAGACGCTCCAGTTCCGGTACGACGCGGCGCTGTGCCTGGAGCAACTGGGCGAGACGGCCGCCGCGCTGGCCGAGTACCGCGCGGTCCTGCCCCACTACGCGAACGGCAAGGCCGCCGGCGGGGACCCGTCCCGCGCCTTCGACATCCGGCACCGCATCGGACACCTGCTCCTGGCGATGGGCGACCACACGGCCGCCCACCAGCAGCTCCAGAACCTGCTCTACGACTCCGAGCGGGCGTACGGCCCCTACCACCCGCTCCCGGCGGAGCTGCGCCGCGCGCTGGAGCGCCAGCAGCGGATGCGCGGGATCTGAGCGCGCGCGGGGCCGGTCAGGCCGCCGTCCGGCAGTACACCGAGTCCGCGACCCGGCCGAGCCCGGTGAGCCCCGCCGGGCGCGGCCGGTCGCCGAGGACGAGGACCGCGCCGGGCGCCGCCAGGTCCCGCACGGCCGCCAGGTCGTGGTCGCCGTTCACCACGACCACCCCGTAGCGCCGGTCGGCGATCCGCTCCCGTACCTCCGCCTCGCCGAAGCCGCCGCGCACGAGCCGGGCCGCGTCCGCCGTGCCGGTGCCGCCGCCCAGCGTCAGGTTGCCGCGCACGACCTCCTCCCGGGTGGGCGGGCCGTCCAGCGGGTCGACGACCGTCAGCCGGGCCTCGACACCGCCGCGCCGCAGCATCCGGCGCAGCGCGGCCGCGAACAGCCCGTGCCGGGCGCCGATCTCCAGCACCTCGCCGTTCGGCGGGGCGAGCAGCGGGACGGTCGCGAGCCGCCCGCACACGTCGGAGACCGAGCCGGCCAGGTCCCCGGCCCCGAGGGCCTCCAGCGCCACCAGGTGGCGGTAGGCGACCGTGATGTCGTGCCGCGCCCGTTCGCCGTCGTCGCCGGTGACGGCGCGCACCTCGCGTACGAGGGTGTCGATCTGCGTGGCGGTGGGCATCCGGTGCCCGTCCCGTCCCGCCCGGTCGAGCAGCAGCCCGAGGCCGTAGCTCTGGCGCCGCAGGTCGGCGACCGCGTGGTGCAGGGCGTCGAGGTCGGACTGGAACGCGGTGGTCGCGCGCTCCATGCGCTGCTCGACCAGGGCGAACGCGGGCCGCAGGACCCGCTTCGCCAGCCGGTTGCTCAGAAGAGGGGACATGCGGCGCAAGCTACGCCGCCCGGATCGCCGTACGGGTCACGGAACGGTGCTGCCGGGGTGAAGTCTTGGTGGCGCGCGGACGACGTTCGCCGACTCCCGCCCCCCGGCGCCCCCGACACCGGGATGCCCCTGCCCTCACCTCCTTCTCTCCATGACCGATCACTGAGCCCGGTAGACCCGGACCTGATTGGCCGGCGTGCGGAACGTGTAGGCCCAGGTCAAGCCGGTCCCGTGCGTAAAGGTGAACGCGGTGGGTTCGGTGGCGGTGCTTTCGGCGCCCACCTTCTGCCAGGGGCGCCACACTCCACTGCCCTGGGCGGTCTCACCGGTGTTGTAGACGGATCCGTCGGTTCCGCGGACGACGATCTCGACCGTCTGGGCCGAGAGCACCGCGCTGGGGGAGCCGCTGACCACCAAGGGATCGACAGGGGTCCCGTTGTCC
Organism: Streptomyces sp. NPDC039423; assembly: GCF_055598725.1. Classification (NCBI taxonomy): domain Bacteria; kingdom Bacillati; phylum Actinomycetota; class Actinomycetes; order Kitasatosporales; family Streptomycetaceae; genus Streptomyces; species Streptomyces sp. NPDC039423. The sequence continues at coordinate 122,972 of NZ_JBVKAH010000006.1, read as the reverse complement.
TGCGCCGCATCACCGACGTCGGTCCAAGCCCCGTAGGCGCCGCCCTCGGCCGGCTGAGCCGTGGTACGGATCTTGCCCTGGGGGTCGGTGACGAATATCCGCATCCGGTAGCCGGGGTAGACGATGACGGACGGGCTGCCGGTGACCGGTTGCGTGCCGACCTGGGTCCAGGCCGAGAGGGTGCCGTCCTGCTTGAACAGGGCGGTGCTGAGCGCGCCGGAGGCGGTCGTGCCGAACAGTTGGATGCCGTCCCGGACCTGGGCCGTGACCAGAGGGCCGGTGAAACCGGAGCCGGCCAGCGGCATCCAGCCCATCGTTTCCGCGTTGGAGGCGACTTGCAGGCGGTACCAGGGTCTGCCCTGGGCGTCCAGGGCGAACTGGACCAGCAGCCCGCCGGGCGTCCTGGCCGTGACGGCGTGCTGGGCCATGGCACCGCCGAGATCGGCCCAGCCGGCCCAGTCGACGCCGTTCGCTGTCGTCTGCTGCCGCTGCCAGACGTTGCCCGACACGTTGTGCGCGGTCACGATGACGCGTCCGTCCGCGTGCTGCGACAGCGACGGCTGTCCGCTGAAGGCGTCGTTCGCCGAGATGGGCGTCCACTGGACGTTGTCCAGCTCCGCCGGATCGGTCCGCCCGTGCATCAGACGTCCGAAGTTGTCGGTGTAGGCGAACTCGATCTTTCCCGACGCTCCCTGCATGACCGCTGTGCGCGAGAAGCTCTCCGACTGCTGGGGCTGTGCTGCCGGAGTGTGGTTGGTGGTCAGCCGGCAGTTGTCGGGCGCCGAGGTGACATTGGTGAAGTTCTGCCAGCCGCCCGCCGCCACTTCCTTGGCGGTGACCGGCCATGTGCCGGTCGCCTCGTCCCGGCGGTAGTAGAGCGCCTCCCCTGCCGTGTTGACCGTCACCAGCGTGTCACCGCCTCCACCGGTGATGGCCCCGAAATTCCCCCAGGCCGTCGATCCGACCAGAACGTGGCGTTCGAGCCAGCGCTGACTCGAGTGGTCGTAACGCGACCGGTACAACTTGCCATCGGAAGCGCGGCCGAAAATGACACCCGAGTCGCCCGCGGTGATGAGGTTGTAGCGGTCCCAGCCTTTGTCGAGCCTGCCCGCGGACCGGAGTCCGCCCGTCGTCCCGATGGTGGCGTCATAGCGGTACGCGTACAGCTGACCGAGATTATCGGACACCCACAACCAGCCATCGCGATCCACTGTGGCTTGATTTCGGTCGGCAGAATTGGCCAGCCATCCCAGATAGGTGCTGATTCTCTTCGGGCTGACGTCCCAGGTGCCCGTGGAGGTGCGGTGCGCGTAATAGGTGCCGTCCGACTTGAATGCATAGAACTGGCCACTGGGGCCGGCCAGTACCTTGCCGTAGCTGCCCCAGCCCGCTCCGACTTTGGCGTACGCGGAGAAGGTCGAGCCGGTGAGCGGTGTCGACATCGTGTACTGGAGCAGGTCACCGGCCGAGTTCGTGACGAAGGTGTGGCCGTTGGCGGTGCAGCTGGCAGTCTCCGCCGCCTGTGCGGTGTTCGGTACGGCAATGGCCAGGCAGATGGCCGATACTGCGGCCGTCGCCGTCGTCACCCGCCGGCGCATCCCCGCTTGTCTTGAGAATGTCACTGTCCCCCCTGAGACTGATCAGTTCCAGCAATGAACAGTACGTTGATGCATCGTTGCTTTGGTCACGAAACGATCACATTCGAATGGGTGTCACTCGCAAGTAATCGACAGAAGCCCCACAGTTGCGTGAGGATCGCTGTTTCTGACTTTCGTCCTGTGGGGGGACCGTGCCGGCGTACCGGAAAACTGTCCGAGACTTATACGTGCGCCGTCTGATAAGGAGCCGGTGGGGCGCGGCCATCGCATTGGCCGTCGCCGTGGTCATCGGCCTCGGATCGCTCGCCGTGGCCGGCGTGGGAGTGCCTCTGTTCCCGGAGGCACCCGCTGCCGCCCAGGGGCCCGGACAGCGCTGGGCGAGCGCCGAAGGCCTACCGCATATGGTCGGCGGGCGGGGCAACCGGGAGGTGCCGAAGACGCTGCGGGCCAAGTACCCCACCACACCGGCGCCGACGACGCGTCCCGCCGCCGCCCGCAACACCGTCTCGGTCGAGCGCCCCCCGAGCCGACGGCTCAAGGGATTCGACCGCGGGACGAGCAAGGAACTGGTCGGCGAGCGCGACGGTCGCAGCCGGACGTACGCGAACGCCGACGGCACGCAGACCACGGAGCTGTCGACCGCGCCGCTGAACTTCCGTGATGCGAAGGGCGACTGGCGCCCCATCGTCGCCGGCCTCGTCGAGCGGCCCGGGGGCTGGACCAACATCGATGACGCCGTCGACGTCCGTATCGCCGAACGGGCCGACGCCTCCGACCTGGCGTCCGTGACCCTGCCTTCGGGCGAGATCTTCGCCTACGGTCTCGACGGGGCCGCATCCAGCCGGGGCACCGCCGCCGGCAACAAGGTCACGTTCGCACATGTGCTGCCGCACACCGACGTCTGGCTGGAGTCGCAGGCGGGAGGCGTCAAGGAGACCTTGGTCCTCCAGTCCGCCGAAGCGTCCGCCGAGTACCTCTTCCCCCTGCGGCTGTCCGGCCTCACCGCCCGTACCCAGGACGGTGCCATCGCCCTGGTCGACGCCCGGGGTCGCACCAAGGCCGTCATCCCCGCCGGTTACATGGAGGACGCCAAGGGCGTTCTGTCGCACGCCGTACGCTACGACCTCGTCGAGCGCGACGGGACGCAAGCGCTTCGGCTGACCGTCGACCGGAGTTGGCTCACCGACTCCGCCCGGGCTTTCCCGGTGCGGGTCGACCCGTCCGTGGACACGACGGCCGCCACCACCTCCATGTACGTCAAGAGCGGTGGCTCCGTCGTCGGCTCCAACGAGCTCCAGGTGGGCAAGGGCCCCGAGGGTGCGACCGCCTCGTACCTCGGCTTCCCCGGCCTCGACGAGAAGCTCAAGCACCACAACATCTTCGGTGCCCAGCTCCAGGTCGTGAACTACGACTCCGCCTCCTGCCGCCCCCGTTCCGTCTCCGTACACCCGGTCACCCAGGCGTGGACCGCCGGTACGGGCACCGCCTACCCGGGGCCCTCGGTCGGTTCCGCGCTGGCGTCGAAGTCCTTCGCGTACGGCCACGTGGGGTTCGGCCAGTCACAGTCCGCCTGTCCGACCGCCGCCGAGCTCTTCGACCTCGGCAAGGCGGGCCGGGACCTCGTGCAGCGCTGGGCGGACGGCACCCAGGCCAACCACGGCCTGTCGCTCCGGGCCTCGGCCACCGATGCCCTGGCCTGGAAGCGCTTCACCGGTCACGCCACCGCCAACCCGCCGAAGCTGTACGTCACCCACAGCCCCTACAACGCCACGTACGCCTTCACCAAGCCCGTTCCCGACCCGCCGGTCATGCAGAACCAGAACGGCAAGGTCAAGATCGCCGTCACCAACAAGGGCGCCGAGACGTGGACGCCGAGCACGTACTACCTCGCCTACCGCGTCTACAACAGCAAGGGCAAACTGATCAGCCAGCAGCGGGCAGGCAACCTCGCCACCAACGTCGCGCACGGCGCCAAGGTGACGCTGGACGCCACCATCAAGGCGATGCGGCCCGGGGTGTACCTGCTCGACTTCACCATGGTGAGAACCGGCGGCAAGGTCTTCACCGACGAACAGGTCCCGCCGGGCCGGCTGACCATCCAGGTCTTCGACATCGCCCCGGTCGTCAAGGAGCAGTTCCCGCCCAACGGCTACCAGGCGCAGACCCTGACCCCGCAGCTGTGGGCGGCCGGCGTCGACATCGACGCGCCGGCGGGGTCCGCGCTCCAGTACAAGTTCGAGATCTGTGAGGCGGACAAGGACGGCAAGCCCACCGGATGCACCACATCGGCCTACCAGACGGCGTCCGCCCACCCCGTGCCGTCCGGACGCCTCAAGTGGGGCAAGACCTACTTGTGGCGCGGCTTCGTCAAGGACGCCACCAACGAAGTGCCGACCGCGCAGATCGCCTTGCTCGCCATGGTTCCCCAGCCGGAGATCACCTCGCGGCTCTCCCAGGGGCAGGGCAGGGAATTCGACCCGAACGTGGGCAATTACACCTCGACGGCCGTCGATGCCTCCTTCGCCGGGATCGGCCCCGACCTCACCCTCGTCCGGACGTACAACAGCCTCGACCCGCGGCGTGACCTCGCCTTCGGCGCGGGCTGGACGACTCGGTACGACGTCCGGCTGACCCCCGACGACGACGGCACCGGCAATGTCGTCATCCGCTATCCGGAGGGCCAGGACGTACGGTTCGGCAGGAACGCCGACGGCACCTTCGCCCCGCCACCCGGCCGCTTCGCCAAGCTCACCCAGGACGCCACGACCAGCACGTACAAGCTCCAGGACAAGTCCGGTACGACCTACGAGTTCAGCGCCTCCGGTCTGCTGACGAAGGTCACGGACGCCTACTCGACGTCCATCGGCTACACGTACTCGGCCGGACGGCTCGCCACCGCGGTCAACAGCCGTTCCGGACGCTCGCTGACCTTCACCTGGACCGGCGCCCACGTCACCAAGGTGTCGACGAACGCGGTCAACGGCGCGGCACTGAGCTGGAACTACACGTACACGGGTGACCTGCTGAACAAGGTGTGCGACCCGCAGGACGCCTGCACCCAGTACACCTACGGGTCCGGCAGCCACTACCGCACCACCGTCCTCGACTCGCGCCCCGAGTCCTACTGGCGTCTCGGCGAGGAAGAGGGCACCGCGGCGGAGAGCGCCAATGTGGGCAACCTCGGCAAGGACCGGGGTACGTACACCAACGTCACGCTCAAGGCGGCCGGCGCCATCACCGGCGACCCCGGGACCGCGGCGGGCTTCAACGGCAGCAACTCCCGGGTGGGCCTGCCCGCCGGCACGGTGAAGAAGAGCCGCGACGCCGCCGTCGAGGTCTGGTTCCGGACCGTGGCGACGGGGGTCGGCGGGCCGCTCGTGGGATACCAGAACAAGGCCTGGGGCACGGCTCCGACCACTGGTGTGCCGCTGTTGTACGTCGGTACGGACGGCAAGCTGCGCGGACAGTTCTGGACCGGCGCCGTCCAGCCGATCACCGACATCACGAAGAACGTGAATGACGGGCGCTGGCACCATGCCGTTCTGTCCGTTTCCGGATCGGCCCAGAGCCTTTACCTGGACGGCAAGCTCTCCGGCACCATCACCGGCAAGCAGCTCGTTCAGAACGACCTCACCCACAACCAGATCGGGGCCGCCCACGCCTCCACCCCTGCCTCCTGGCCGGGCTGGGGCTCCGCGGGGGCCAAGTCCTTCGACGGCGCCATCGACGACGTCGCCGTCTACCACCACCCCCTGGGCGCGTCGACCGTCGCCGGCCACTACCGCGAGGGCGGCCGGCCGGCCGACCTGATGACCGGCACGACGCTGCCGAGCGGGCGCATGGCGTCGGAGGTCGGCTACGACACCTCCCGCGACCGCGTCACCGAGTACACCGACCGCAACGGCGGCACCTGGCGGATCGGCGCACCGGCGGTCTACGGCGACGACAAGGACCTCCGGCGCACCGTCGAGGTCCGTGACCCCATGAACGCCCCGTACTTCTACGAGTACGACGGGCTCTCCGCCAACCTGCTCCGCTCCGGCGAGCCGACCGCCCTCGGTGCCCGCGAGCCGGTCACCGCGACCCCGTCCCCGTCCCCCACCGGGCCGACCGAGGTCTGTACCACCCCGGACCCGGGCGACCCGATGTTCTGCACCACGCCGCCCAGCGGCAGCGGCAGTGAGCCGGACTTCGTCCGCTACCCCGTCGACGGTGTGGCGATCCGGTCCTTCAGCTACGACGACAAGGGCTTCCAGACCGGCATCACCAGCGAGAACGGTGACACGGTCAAGCTGGGTTACGACGACCGTGGCAACGTCACCAGCCGCACGACGTGCCGGGCAGCCGGGGACTGCCAGACGAACTACACCACGTACCCGGCACCGCAGAGCGATCTGGACCCGAGGGCGGACCAGCCGACGGAGACCCGTGACGGCCGCTCTTCCGGGCCGGCGGACAACCGGTACGTCACCAAGTACACGTACAACACCAAGGCCGGTCTGCTGACCCAGACCTCGCCCGACGGCGGCTCGGTGGTGCACACGTACACCACGGGAGGTGAGCCGGCGGTCGACGGCGGCGGCCCCACCCCCTCCGGCCTCCCGATGACGGTGAGGGATCCCCGAGGCAAGATCACCCGCTTCCAGTACTTCAAGAACGGGGACCTCGCCAGGGTGACCGAGCCGTCCGGCAAGGTCTCCACCTTCACCTATGACGCCCTCGGCCGGAAGATCACCGAGACCGCCGTCACGACGGCCCAGCCGGCCGGTGTGACGCGGACGTACACCTACGACGAGCTGTCGCGGCTCACCTCGACGACGGACGCGGCGGCGACCAACGTCGTCACGCTGGGCAAACACCAGCAGAAGACGGTCACCGGGTACGACGCCGACGGCAACGTCGTCCGCACCGAGGTCAGCGACCTCCTGGGCGGTGACACCTCCCGTGTGATGACCTTCGACCTGGACGACCGCGGTCGCCCCGAGAGGATCACCGACGCCGAGGGCAACGAGACCTCGTACACGTACGACGTGTTCGGCAACAAGACCTCGATGGTCGACGCCAACGGCAACCGGTACGAGCACCTCTACACCGCGCGGAACAAGCTCGCCGAGACACGGTTGCACGACTGGGAGGACGACGGGGGCGACGACCGCTACACCGTCCTCAAGTCGTACGCGTACGACATGGGCGGCCGCGTCGCCCGTGAGACGGACAGCATGGGCCGCACCATGGTCTATGAGTACTACGGCGACGACCTGGTCAAATCGGTCAAACTGGCGGGCTTCCACAACCCGGACGGCAGCAGGCGCGACATCGTCATCGAGTCCAATACCTATGACGGTGCCGGCAACGTCCTGACGGAAACCGCCGCCAACGGCAAGCTCGTCACCCAGTACACCTATGACGCCGTGGGCAGGGTCAAGTCGGAGGTCACCGACCCGACCGGTCTGGCCCGCAGGACGACGTTCACCTACGACCTCGCGGGCAACGTGGAGACCACGGTCTCCGGCGGCTTCGGGTCCAACGTGCCGTGGCCGCTCGCCGTGTCCGCGTCGACGGTCCGCTACACCTACGACGACCAGGGCAACCGGCGCTCCGAAACCGTCGAGAACGGCACCGACCCCCGCACCACGACGTACGACTACGACCAGCGCGGCCTGCTGACGGCCACCACGGACCCGGCCGGCAACAAGACCGAGTACGTGTACGACGAGCTCGGCCGCCAGGTCTCCACGAAGGCGCCCGCCGTCGAGACGGAGAGCGGCGGTTCGGCGCCGGTCACCTCCCGTCCGACCACGTACACGGGTTACGACACCTTCGGTGCCGTCACCGAGTCGGTCGATGCCCTCGGCAACACCAACAGGACCGTCTACGACCGGCTCGGGCGTCCGGTGACGGCCACCGCCCCGGCGTACACCCCGCCGGGCTCGGCCGACGTCCTGACGCCGACGGTCACCACCAAGTACGACCCGCTCGGCAACGCCGTCGAGACGACCGACGCCCTGGGGCGGACCACCAAGCTCACGTACGACCGCCAGAACCGCGTCACCATCAAGGATGTCCCGGTCGGTACGGGCGAGGACCGGGCCCAGTGGAAGTACACCTACACCCGCACCAACCAGGTGCTCACGGTCACGGACCCGAACGGGGCACGGGCCGAGACCACCTACGACGACCTGGACCGCCCGGTCACCCAGACGTCGATCGAGCGCAAGCCCGTTCCCGGAGCCTTCACCACACGCAACGAGTACGACGACGCGGGTAACGTGATCGGGCGGACCGCTCCCGGCGGTGGCGTCACCCGGTTCACGTACGACGCCCTGAGCCAGGTCACCAAGGTCGTCGAGCCGAGCGGCGTGAGCACACAGTTCGGCTACGACGCCCTCGGCCGTGAGGTACGCACCACCGACGGCGAGGGCCGCACCTCGGCGAAGCTGTACGACCAGCTCGGCCGACTGGTCGAGGACTCCGACATGGACCCGACCAACAGCCAGCTCCGCAAGATGACGTTCGGTTACGACAAGGCCGGCAACGTCACGTCGTCGACCAATCCCATGAACCGCACGACGACGTACGCGTACGACGCGCTGGGCAGGCTGACGAGCCAGACGGAACCGGTGGCCGCGGACAAATCCCTGACCACATCCTTCGGATACGACGCGCTGGGCAACCGCACGAGGTACACCGACGGGCGCGGGAACAGGACGTTCTACACGACCAACACGCTCGGCCTGCCCGAATCCGTGATCGAACCCGTCACCGAGCGCGACCCGGCCGCCGCCGACCGGACGTGGACGACCGCCTACAACGCCGGCGGCCAGCCGGTGAGGATCACCGCTCCGGGCAATGTGGTGCGGGAGCGCGTCTACGACAAGGCCGGTGAGCTGGTCGGCGAGACCGGGACGGGTGCCGAGGCAGCCACACCGGAGAAGAAGTTCGACTACGACCCGGCGGGCCGCCTGGTGAAGGCGTCGTCCCCCAAGGGCGACAACACCTACGAGTACAACGACCGCGGCAACATGCTCAAGGCCGACGGCCCCTCGGGCACCGCCACCTACGAGTACAACGCCGATGGCCAGCTCTCCACCCGTACCGACGCCTCCGGCACCGCGACCTTCACCTACACCAACCAGTTGCTGAGCACGGCCAAGGACCCGCTCACCGGAGTCCAGCAGGGGTACGGCTACGACCGATCCGGCAAGCTGAAGAAGGTCGACTACGGCTCCGGCCAGACCCGCACGCTCACCTATGACGACCTGGGCCGGCTCGACACCGACACGGTCAAGAGCAGCGGCGGCACGGCCGTGGCGTCCACCGACTACGGCTACGACGTCCAGGACCGCCTGACCTCGAAGACCACGGCCGGCACCGCCAAGGCGGGCGGCAACACCTACGAGTACGACAACGCCGACCGCATGACCTCCTGGACCGCGGACGGCAAGAAGGTCGAGTACGCCTGGGACGACAGCGGTAACCGCGTCAAGAACGGCGACAAGAGCGCCACGTACGACGAGCGCAACCGGATGCTCTCGGACGGGGACTACACCTACGACCACACCGCGCGCGGAACGCTGAAGTCCCGCACGAGCTCCGGACTGACGGAGGAGTTCACGTTCGACGCCTTCGACCGCATGACCAAGGCGGGCGAGTCCGGCACCGAGTACACCTATGACTCCCTCGACCGGGTCGCCACGCGCAACGGTGTCGACTTCGTCTACGCGGGCTTGTCCCCGGACCCGGTGAAGGACAACACCTCCACCTACGGCCGGGGCGTGGGCGACGAGCTGATGTCGGTCATGGAGGGCGGTGTCGCACGGCTGACCCTCTCGGACAGCCACGGTGACGTCGTGGGCAACATGTCACCCACCGACGGCGCGGCCACCCGGCTCGCGCAGTCGGCGGCGTACGACCCCTTCGGCGTGCCGCTCAGTGCCGAGGGCGCCACCGACATGGCCGGCAACGTCGGCTACCAGGGCGACTACACCGACCCCGACACCGCTCAGATCAACATGGGCGCCCGCTGGTACGACCCGGTCTCGGCCGCCTTCGGCGCACGGGACTCGTACCAGTACAACGCGGGAGCGTCGATCCTCGCCAACCGGTACACCTATGGCGCCGGTGCCCCGATGAAGTACGCGGACCCGGACGGTCACTGGCCGTCCTGCGGTTGGTGCGAGGACGTCGGGAACGCGATAGTCGACGGCGCCAAGGCCGTGGGCAGCGCCTTCGTCTCGGGCGCCAAGTCCATCGGCTACGGAATGGTCAGGAGCGCCCGGTCCATCGCCAATGCCGTGGCATTCGCCTGGAACAACCCCAGGGCGGCGTGGAACTCCTTCCGGAGCTGGGTCGGCCGGGGCGCCTCGTACCTCTACGAGAAGTCCGGCCTCAAGACGGCCGTCAACAAGGCCAGGCAAGCCTGGAACGTCACCAAGAGGGAGGTCGGGAAGTGGGCGCTGAGGAAGGCCGCCGAGGTTCGGCGCCAGGTGTACGAGGCGAAGGCCGCGATCACCCGCCAGGCCAAGGCGGCGGCCGCCTTCGTCGCCAAGCACAATCCGCTCCCCGCCATCAGGGCGGCGGTCAAGCCGCTGATGGCCGTGGGCGTGGCCATCGTGACCGGCGACCCCAACCTGCCGGCCCTGATCGTCGCGGCGGCACCCGACGTCATCGTGGACATGGCCCGTGCGGCCAATGACCTGCGCAAGACGGTGGTCGACGGACTCGGCGCCGTGGTCGAGACGGTCAAGGAGACGGTCGACCTCGGCGCGGTATGGGAGGGCGTCAAGTCGGTCGGCAACGTCGTCGCCGAGGTCACAGGCTTCAACGACATCAAGCGCTGCGTGACCCAGGGCGACATGGAATCGTGCGCCTGGGCGGTCGCCACGGTCGCGGGCGCCGCCCTGGGCGGCGTCGGCGCGGGCTTCGTCCGCGCGGCGAAGGCCGGCCGGATGGCGTCGAAGGCGGCGAAGTACTCGGACAAGATCGCATCGGTTTCGAAGGGCATCGAGAAGACCGAAGAGGCCGTCGACAAGGTCGAAGCCGCCGTCGAATGTGCGACCACGGCTGCGGACGTCGCCTCGCTCGCCAGCGGCAACAGTTTCCTGCCCGGCACGGAAGTGGTGATGGCCGACGGCAGCCGCAAGCCGATCGAGGAGGTCGAGGAGGGCGACGAGGTCCTGGCGACCGACCCGACGACCGGCAGGACGTCCAAGCAGAAGGTCACCGACACGATCGTCGGCCGGGGTGAGAAGCACCTGGTCCGCCTGACGATCGACACCGACGGCGCGAAGGGCGACGCGACCGACACCATCACCGCCACCAAGGGCCACCCCTTCTGGATCCCCGATCTCCGCAAGTGGCTCACCGCCGGCGAACTGAAGCCCGGCCAATGGCTGGAGACGGGCAGCGGCACCTGGGTCCAGGTCGACGCGGTCCGCGCGTGGACGCAGCAGGCCGCGGTCTACAACCTGACGGTCGATACGGCGCACACGTACTACGTGCTGGCGGGCAACGCGCCGGTCCTGGTTCACAACTGTGGTAGCCACACAGACCACATCGTCATTGGTGTCGGTAAGCACTCCGACGCGTTGGCGAGGAAGGTCGGGGGGCGTACTTTCAACAAGGGTTTCAACCGCGACAACGACTATTCCAGGCCTGACCCGAACGGCGATGGCCGGCCCGAGTGGATGGCTGGCGTAGGTAATGGCATCAGAGACGACAAGGGGACGCATCTGTCCGTATCGCTCGACGGTATCGAGGGTGCCGAAACCGGTGACCAGGCGCTGGCGTCACTCGTCGAGAGAGGAATACCCACATTCAGAGCTGGATGGGAAGCGGGAGTGAAGCCGGGCTATCAGACAGCCTGGGAGATCGGTAACCTTAGAATGGCTGTTATTACCGGACAGCGCACGTACGACAACGTGGATTGGTACTGGCGAGGGGAAAAATTTACCCCTACCCGCCCCAATTGGGCAGATTGATGGGACGTGTATGATGTTGCCTGCACAGCCCGACGAGCCGAGCGGTCAGACCTCTGATGCTGTCAACCGCAACCTTTACCCGGATGTTGCGGCCGTCGGCGGACTTGTGCCGGCCTTGCGGCGGGTCGCCTCTGAAATGGGGTTCGACATCGGGCCCCTGTCGCAGGGGGAGGGGTCAGGAGGGTCGGCCCGAGCCAAGGCCGTGACGAAGCGGGGCACCTTCCTCGTTGCGGCCGACTCTCCGAGCGCCCGCCTGTTCCACATGACCGTCTGGGCGCCGGGTGCGGATCTCGGTACAGGCCGTACGGCAGATCTTTCGGCCGTGGCCAGTGCCGTACGGGCCTGGAACCGGGGCATGCCGTTGGGTGAGATGCGTGCCGCATGGCCGTTCATTGAATTTGAGGCGCTTGCCGAAGCCCACTTGGAGGGACATGCGGTGGTTACTGCCTGGCGCCTCATGCTAGAGAAGCACCCCGAGGTCGACCTGGTCGATGACGAACTGACCGAGGCTACCTATGCCGAGCGAAGGCTTCGCCAGTTGTTTCCGGTTGTCAGCCACGGGTGGCTCCACTTCAGCAGGACCACTCGCAAGCCCTTTTCGAATGACCTGCCGATGATTGGGCCCTTGGAGCAAGGATGGCGTGTGTATGGCAAAGATGGTTCCACTCTGGGTGATGCGGCATCGGCGGCTGACGCGGCCGCATTGGTGGTGGAGAATCTTCCCCGTGATTGCGGTCCAGCTTTTGAGGGACAGGCGTAGCGGTAATGGTTTGCCCCTCTTTCACACATCCGAATTGTCCTCCTTCCCGGGCAGTGCCCGGCCAGCGTGACCGCCGGGTGAGTGCGGCGTCTATGACGGCCAAGAGGCGTTGCGCAGACGTTGATTCTTCGACTGGTGGCGTATGTGCGGTCAGCGGCAGGGGTCAGCGCTCCATCGGGATGAGCCGATGCTCTCGGGGAAGCGGTGCCGCTGCTGGAGTGCGAGTCTCCATGCGAGATGATCAATAACGCTACTGGCGTTGGGTTTGGGGAGGCCGCCGCTCGACGAGTCCCCTCAGCGCGGCAAGGTGACCCGGTTGTGAGAAAGGATGATCACAGCCAAGTGAACGGCGCGGTGGGTGCGGTTATGTCATCGACGACCGCCGCACGGCAGGTGGAGGATTTCCGAACCGGAATGAACAGCACCTGTGGTGTGGGACGCCTGGAAGTCCGCATCCAGTGCAGCCCCCGCCGCGTTGGTTGACAGGAACCACGTCGAAGTAGTGGCCTACGCCACTGCGACTGCCTACCATCGATCACCGCAAGGTCGTTCACACTGACGCACGACCCACGCCGGGAGGCTCCTTTGCACCGCCTGCATCGCCGCCGTCGCACCGCGCTCTCCGTCTCCGCCGCGCTCCTGGCAGCGGCTCCGCTGCTGGCGGGCTGCGGGAGTGACACGCATCCCGGGGCGGCCGCCGTCGTCGACGGGGACCGGATCGAGGTGGCCGCCCTCCAGGCCCAGGTCAGGGACGTGCGCAGCGCCCAGGAGGCGTCGCCGCAGGCGAAGCAGCTCATCGAGGCCACCGGGGACCTGAACCGGGAGAAGCTGAACGGCATGATCTTCGACCGGGTGGTGGACAAGGTCGCCGCCGACAACGGGATCACCGCCAGCCGCAAGGAGGTCCAGGAGACCCGGCGGGCCGCCGCGGCGCAGAGCGGGGGCGAGGAGCAGCTCGCCGCGATGCTGCTCCAGCAGCAGGGCGTCGCGCCCGACGAGATCGACGCGGTGGTGCGGCGCAATGTGCTCATGAACAAGATCGCCGCCAAGCTGGGCGCCGGGAACACCCCGGAGGGGCAGCAGAAGCTGACCGAGGTGTTCGCCACCGCCTCCAAGGCGCTCGACATCGACGTGAACCCGCGGTACGGGACGTGGGACAACGACAAGATCCAGCTCGGCGAGTACAGCGCCCCCTGGCTCCGTCAGCCGGGCGGTCAGCGGCAGATGTAGGTTCGAGGGGTGAACGCCGACACCCCCGACACCCCCGGTACCGCCGACGACCCCGGACGGATCGTCCTCCTCACCGCCAGCCACCGCGTCGCCCCCGGGCTGCTGTCCTGGCCCGCGTGGCGGACGCTGCGCGGCGCCGGCCGGGTGCTGTGCGCCGACGAGGCGCACCCGCAGCTGCCGTACCTGCGCGAGGCGGGCGTCACCGTGGAGATCGCCGCGCCCACCGCGCGGGAGCTGGTGGACGCCTGCGCGGGCGGGAACACGGTGGTGGTCCTGGCGGCCGGCGAGGGTGACGGCGCCCTGACGGACGGGCTGGCCCGGATGGCGGGCTCCGGTCGGGTCGCGATGCCCGACCTGGAGCTGCTGCCCGGCTCGTACGACCTGCCGGGCGCCCGGCTGCTGGACCTGGTCGAGGTGATGGACCGGATCCGCCGCGAGTGTCCCTGGTCGTCGCGGCAGACGCACGAGGGCCTGGCCAAGTACGGCATCGAGGAGGCGTACGAACTCGTCGAGGCCATCGAGGACGGCGACCGCGACGAGCTGCGGGAGGAGCTCGGGGACGTCCTGCTCCAGGTGGTCTTCCACGCGCGGATCGCCGAGGAGCACGAGGAGGAGCCGTTCTCCGTCGACGACGTGGCGGGCACGATCGTCGAGAAGCTCATCCACCGCCACCCCCATGTCTTCGGCGACGAGCGCGCCGAGACGCCGGAGGAGGTCAAGGAGCACTGGCTGCGGACGAAGGCGATCGAGAAGCGGCGCGCGTCGGTGACGGACGGCGTCCCGCTCGGCCAGCCGGGCCTCGCCCTGGCGGCCAAGCTCGCGAGCCGGGTCCGCAACGCCGGTCTGGACGTCGCCCTCCCGTCCGGTGACGGCATCGGCTACGAGCTGCTGGCCCTCGCCGTACGGGCGGAGGCCGAGGGCGTCGACCCGGAGGCGGCCCTGCGCGCCGCGGGCCGCGCCTACCGGGACGCCATCCGCGCGGCGGAGGGGCAGGGCTCCTGACGGGTTAACGTCGGGGGCGTGACCGACCCGAACACCCCGCCCGAACTCTTCACCTGGGAGTTCGCCACCGACCCGTACCCCGCGTACGCCTGGCTCCGGGAGCACGCGCCCGTCCACCGCACCAGGCTGCCCAGCGGGGTGGAGGCGTGGCTGGTGACGCGGTACGCGGACGCGCGGCAGGCGCTGGCCGACCAGCGGCTGAGCAAGAACCCCGCGCACCACGACGAGCCCGAGCACGCCAAGGGCAAGACCGGCATCCCGGGCGAGCGCAAGGCCGAGCTGATGACGCATCTGCTCAACATCGACCCGCCGGACCACACCCGGCTGCGCCGGCTGGTGTCGAAGGCCTTCACGCCCCGGCGCGTGGCGGAGTTCGCGCCGCGTGTGCAGGAGCTCACGGACCGGTTGATCGACAATTTCGCTACAAAGGGGAGCGCGGACCTCATCCATGAGTTCGCCTTCCCGCTCCCCATCTATGCCATTTGCGACATGCTGGGCGTGCCCCGCGAGGACCAGGACGACTTCCGCGACTGGGCCGGGATGATGATCCGGCACGGCGGCGGGCCGCGCGGCGGGGTCGCCCGGTCGGTGAAGAAGATGCGCGGGTACCTCGCGGAGCTGATCCACCGCAAGCGCGAGAACCCGGGGGACGACCTGATCTCGGGGCTCATCAAGGCCTCCGACCACGGCGAGCACCTCACCGAGAACGAGGCCGCCGCGATGGCGTTCATCCTCCTCTTCGCGGGCTTCGAGACCACCGTGAACCTCATCGGCAACGGGGTCCACTCGCTGCTCCGCAACCCCGTCCAGCGCGAGCGCCTCCAGGCGTCCCTCGCCGCAGGTGAGCGGGGGCTGCTGGAGACCGGCGTCGAGGAACTGCTGCGCCACGACGGGCCGGTGGAGCTGGCCACCTGGCGGTTCGCGACCGAGCCGCTGACCATCGGCGGGGAGCGGATCGGCGCGGGCGACCCGGTGCTCGTCGTCCTCGCCGCGGCGGACCGGGACCCGGAGCGGTTCGCCGAGCCGGACACGCTCGACCTGGCGCGGCGGGACAACCAGCACCTCGGGTACGGGCACGGCATCCACTACTGCCTCGGCGCGCCGCTCGCGCGGCTGGAGGGGCAGACCGCGCTGGCGACGCTGCTGACCCGGTTGCCCGACCTCCGGCTTGCGGTGGATCCGGCCGATTTGCGGTGGCGGGGCGGGCTCATCATGCGTGGACTGCGCACGCTTCCGGTGGAGTTCACCCCGTTCGTCCCGTCCCGCGGCTGACGGTCCGTCATTTCTGTGATCTTCGCGTAATCTCCGGTGCATCGACTTGTGACTGACGTTCGAATGCCGCTACGTTCACCGTCACCTCAGCAGTCACGCGAAAGGCAGCACCGCATGCGCTCCGGGAACGGCCGGCACCGACGACCCCGTCAAGCCCCCGCCATCGTCGTCGCGGCAGGGGTGACCGGATCCGCCATCGCGCTCCCGCTGCTCGGCGCGGGTTCCGCGTCGGCGGCCGACGCCGCCACCTGGGACCGGGTGGCCGAGTGCGAGTCCGGCGGCATGTGGAGCGCCGACCTCGGCAACGGTTTCTACGGCGGCCTCCAGATGTCGCAGGAGACCTGGGAGTCGTACGGCGGCCTCGCCCACGCCGCCCGCCCCGACCTCGCCAGCCGCAGCGAGCAGATCCTGGTCGCCGAAAAGGTCTACGCCGCGACCGGAGTGAGGGCGTGGGAGACCTGCGCCCCCATCGCGGGCCTGGGCGGCGCCGCCGAGGCGACCGCCACCGACCCCACGACGGCCGCCCCGGCGGCCCCCGGGACGACGGACGCGCCCGACCCGGCCGAGACGCTGGAGGATCCGGCCGCGCCCGCGAAGCCCACGCCGTCGAAGCCGGCCGGGACCCCGCTGCCCGCCGAGCCCGCCCCGTCGGCGCCCGGCGCGCCGGCGAGCCCGGCCCCGGGCACCGGCAAGCACCGGGGCGAGGCCGCCAAGGAGGAGACTCCGGTGACGGAGCCGGCCGCTCCGGCCGACCCCACCGCCCCGGCCGACCCCACCGCCCCGCCCGTCCCGGGTGCCACGGCGGGTGACGGCGGCCTGGAGGCCACCGGCCCCGACGGGACCGGCGATTCGGCCACGGGGCGCGAAACGGACGGGCATCCCTCGCGCGGTGACGGGGCGACACGCGACCCGGGCAGCGTCGCGCCCGGCGCGTACACCGTCCGCCCCGGGGACAACCTCTCCGACATCGCGGAGGAGCAGAAGGTCCCCGGCGGCTGGCCGGCCCTCTACGAGGCCAACCAGGACACCGTCGGTGCCGACCCGGACCTCATCGTCCCCGGTCAGAGCCTGGAGCTGACGGCCGATCAGCCGTAGGTATCCGCCCCTATGTCCGCTTCTGTGTAAGTGAGACATGAATCTCTTCACACCGATCGGCGTTCCGGGAGCGACGGAACCGCACAATCCGCCCTTCACCTGCGTAAACGCCCGTCAAGGGCCGTCGCATAAGGGCGGATTGACCCCGATGTCCGTCTTTGAACTTCGGGAAGGTCTGTGTCTACGGTCGTGACCGCTCGCCACCGCGGGCCCCATCGACCGGAACGCCGAATCCTGCCGCCGGCCGTTGGGAACAGTCGTCGCTTCACGCGCCGGAGGCAGGAGCGGGGGACCCAAGGTACGTGCCGGGCCCGGCCATGGAGACATGGCACGGGGACGGCTTGGGGTGAAGCCGCGCGCACCACGGTGCCGCGCGGCCGGGCAGCTCACGCCCGAACCCGACAGCTCACCTCGCAGGCGTCGGTGAGGAGATGTCCCATGCTGTTCTCCGGCAAGGCCAAGCACCGTCGCCCCTCCAAGGCCGCCCGATTCGCCGCGTTCGCCGGCATCACCGGCGTCGCCGTCGCCGCCCCGCTGCTGGGCGCCACCTCCGCCTCGGCGGCCACCTCCGCCGAGTGGGACAAGGTCGCCCAGTGCGAGTCCGGCGGCGACTGGTCCATCAACACCGGCAACGGCTACTACGGCGGCCTCCAGTTCTCGGCGTCCACCTGGGCCGCGTACGGCGGCACCGCCTACGCCTCGACCGCCGACCAGGCCTCGAAGTCCCAGCAGATCGAGATCGCCGAGAAGGTCCTCGCCAGCCAGGGCAAGGGTGCCTGGCCGAGCTGCGGCGTCGGTCTGTCCGGCGCCTCCTACGACGGCGGCGCCGAGCAGGCCCAGCCGCAGCAGGAGCGCGAGGCCGAGCAGCCCACCACGCGCAGCGAGAAGCGCACCGCGCCGAAGGCCGCGCCCAAGGCCGAGGCCGCGCCGAAGGCCGAGTCCAAGAAGACCGTCACCACCCCGACCGGCAAGAAGGTCGAGAAGGGTGACGGCGAGTACAAGGTGAAGGCCGGCGACACCCTCAGCACCATCGCCGCCGAGAAGAAGGTCTCCGGTGGCTGGGAGAAGCTCTTCGAGCTGAACAAGGACATCGTCGACGACGCCGACCTGATCTACCCGGGTCAGCAGCTCCACCTGAGCTGACCCCGCACACCACCCCGGTCCGGCGCGCCCCTTCCCCCGTGCGTGCCGGGCCGGGGTCTTCCCGTTCGCGCGCCTGAGCGGCTCCGCGCACACGTGCGGTCGCGCGCTTGAGCGACCCCCCGCACACGCGAACTACTCGTCGGTAAGTTTCGTGGCGTTATGTCCGTGAAGCGGCCTCGTGAGCCCTTTTTCGTCCCAGGAGGCGGGCGTCGGCTGGTCACGGCTCCCGGGCCGGTTAGGCTCTTGCCGCAAGGCCGAAGAGACCCTGCACCGCATGCGTCACATTTTGCGTCACATCCCAGAAGGAGATGCTCGTGCCGTCCATCGACGTCGTCGTAGCCCGGGAAATCCTGGACTCCCGAGGCAACCCCACGGTCGAGGTCGAGGTCGGCCTCGACGACGGCAGCACCGGCCGTGCTGCCGTCCCGTCCGGTGCCTCCACCGGAGCGTTCGAGGCCCTCGAGCTCCGCGACGGTGACAAGGACCGCTACCTCGGCAAGGGTGTCGAGAAGGCCGTCCTCGCCGTCATCGAGCAGATCGGCCCGGAGCTCGTCGGCTACGACGCCACCGAGCAGCGGCTGATCGACCAGGCGATGTTCGACCTGGACGCCACCCCGGACAAGTCCTCGCTCGGCGCCAACGCCATCCTCGGCGTCTCCCTCGCCGTGGCGCACGCCGCCTCCGAGGCGTCCGACCTCCCGCTGTTCCGCTACCTGGGCGGCCCGAACGCGCACCTGCTGCCCGTTCCGATGATGAACATCCTGAACGGCGGCTCGCACGCCGACTCCAACGTGGACATCCAGGAGTTCATGATCGCCCCCATCGGCGCGGAGTCCTTCTCCGAGGCCCTGCGCTGGGGCGCCGAGGTCTACCACACCCTGAAGAAGGTCCTGAAGGAGAAGGGCCTCTCCACGGGTCTGGGCGACGAGGGCGGCTTCGCCCCGAACCTCGACTCCAACCGCGCCGCCCTCGACCTCATCCTCGAGGCCATCAAGCAGGCCGGCTACGCCCCGGGCAAGGACATCGCCCTGGCGCTCGACGTCGCCGCCTCCGAGTTCTACAAGGACGGCTCGTACGAGTTCGAGGGCAAGTCCCGCTCGGCCGCCGAGATGACGGACTACTACGCCGAGCTCGTGGACGCGTACCCGCTGGTCTCCATCGAGGACCCGCTGTTCGAGGACGACTGGGAGGGCTGGAAGGTCATCACCGAGAAGCTCGGCGCCCGCGTCCAGCTCGTCGGTGACGACCTGTTCGTCACCAACCCCGAGCGCCTGGCGCGCGGCATCGAGGAGGGCGCCGCCAACGCCCTGCTGGTCAAGGTCAACCAGATCGGCTCGCTGACCGAGACCCTGGACGCCGTCGAGATGGCCCAGCGCAACGGCTTCAAGTGCATGATGTCGCACCGCTCCGGCGAGACCGAGGACGTCACCATCGCCGACCTGGCCGTCGCCACCAACTGCGGCCAGATCAAGACCGGCGCCCCGGCCCGCTCCGAGCGCGTCGCCAAGTACAACCAGCTCCTGCGCATCGAGGAGATCCTCGACGACGCCGCCGTGTACGCGGGCCGCAGCGCCTTCCCGCGCTTCAAGGGCTGAGCCCACGGGCCGGCCACCAGCTCGGCCTCCGTACGTCCCCGGCCACGGTCCCGTACCGTGTCCGGGGACGTACGTACGTAACGGGCAAGGGGAGGCGGGTAGACAGATGGCCCGGGACCGGTTCTCCACCGCGACCAGGCTGCGGCTGCTCGGCGAGCAGACCGCCGCCCGTGTCTACCGCTCCCAGACCCGGCGCCAGGCCCGCCGCTCCCGGCTCACCGGCCGCGCGGCCTTCCTGGCGCTGGTCGTCTGCTCCCTGGTGGTGGCGCTGGCCTACCCGATGCGCCAGTGGGTCTCGCAGCGCGCCGAGATCGCCGACCAGGAACGGCTGGCGGCCGAGGCGAGCGAGCGCGTCGAACGGCTCCGCGACGAGAAGGCGCGGCTCCAGGACGACGCGTACGTCAGGCGCCTCGCGCGCGAGCACCTGCACTACGTACTCCCGGGGGAGACCGGCTACACGGTCATCGACCCCGACGCGGTGCGCCAGCGCCGCGACGACCAGGGCGCGGCCGACCGCCCCTGGTACTCCAATCTCTGGGACGGCGTGGACACCGCCGACCGCACCGACCGCGAGTAGAACCCAAGGCAGGCATGGAAACGCCCCCTCCGCAGACCGAACGCACCGAGCCCACCGAGGCGGACGTCGCGGCGTTCGAGGAACAGCTCGGCCGCCCGCCGCGCGGCCTGCGCGCCATCGCGCACCGCTGCCCGTGCGGCAACCCCGACGTGGTGGAGACCGCGCCCCGGCTCCCCGACGGCACGCCGTTCCCGACGACGTACTACCTCACCTGCCCGCGCGCGGCCTCCGCGATCGGCACGCTGGAGGCGAACGGCGTCATGAAGGAGATGACCGAACGGCTCCAGTCCGACCCGGAGCTGGCCGCCGCCTACCGCGCCGCGCACGAGGACTACATCGCCCGCCGTGACGCCATCGAGGTCCTGGAGGGCTTCCCCAGCGCCGGCGGCATGCCGGACCGGGTGAAGTGCCTGCACGTGCTCGTCGGCCACTCGCTGGCCGCCGGACCGGGCGTGAACCCGCTGGGTGACGAGGCCCTGGCGATGCTGCCGGAGTGGTGGGCCAAGGGGCCGTGCGTGACGGGCCGCCAGGACGAGGAGGCCGGCGCATGACCCGCGTCGCCGCCATCGACTGCGGGACGAACTCCATCCGCCTCCTGGTGGCCGACGTGGACCCCGCGACCGGCGAGGTTACCGACCTGGACCGCCGGATGACGATCGTCCGGCTCGGCCAGGGCGTGGACCGGACGGGCCGGCTCGCGCCCGAGGCGCTGGAGCGGACCTTCGCCGCCTGCCGCGAGTACGCCGCCGTCATCAAGGAGTACGGGGCGGAGCGGCTGCGGTTCGTGGCGACCTCGGCCTCGCGCGACGCCGAGAACCGCGACGACTTCGTGCGGGGCGTGCTGGACGTCCTCGGGGTGGAGCCGGAGGTCATCACCGGTGACCAGGAGGCGGAGTTCTCCTTCACCGGGGCGACCAGGGAGCTGACCCGGGATACGGCGGGCACGGGCGCCGGTGCCGGCACGGGCTCCGGCTCGGGCACGGGCGCCGGCTCGGGCACGGGCTCCGGCTCGGGTGAGTACCTGGTCGTCGACATCGGCGGTGGCTCGACCGAGTTCGTGGTCGGCACCTCGCACGCCCGCGCGGCGCGCTCGGTCGACATCGGCTGCGTCCGCCTGACCGAGCGTCATGTGCAGGGCGATCCGGTCTCCGAGGCCGAGGTGGCGGCGATCCGGGCGGACGTCGAGGCGGCCCTGGACCTGGCCGAGGAGACCGTCCCGCTGCGGGAGGCGGACACGCTCGTCGGGCTGGCCGGTTCGGTCACGACGGTCGCGGCCGTCGCGCTGGGGCTGACCGCGTACGACTCGGCGGCGATCCACCGGTCGCGCATCTCCTACGAGCAGGTCGCCGAGGTCACGGCGCGGCTGCTGGCCGCGACGCACGACGAGCGGGCCGCGATCCCGGTGATCCACCCCGGCCGGGTGGACGTCATCGCCTCCGGGGCACTGGTCCTGCTGGCCGTCATGGAGCGCACCGGGGCGCGCGAGGTGGTCGTCTCCGAACACGACATCCTGGACGGAATCGCCCTCTCGCTCGTCTGATCCACGGGTGATCCGGGCGTCCCGGAAGGGGCCGCGGAGAAAGTTCGTGAAGTTCTTCACAAGGAAAAGGGCCCTGAGGGGGGTCGCGGAGCCGTTCACGGGCCGTCCGGACCCCGCTCGGGGCCCTTTCGCAGGTCCGTACCGCACCCTCAGCTATGTTTCGCAGGTGTGAACTCCGGTGGCGGTCCACGGTTAAAAGGTGCTCGCTGTCCCAGTTCAACGGGGGTGAACAACGACGTGCGATACACCCTGGTTCCCCTGTGGCGCCATGACCTCGGTCACGTGGGCGGCGCAGTGTAGCAGAGGTCTCCCAGGACCTTGTGAAGGGGCGCACGAGCGACCCCCCTCGACCGGGTGGATACTCGATGGCATGAGCACCACGGAGCGTCCCAGGATCCTCGTAGTAGGCGGTGGGTACGTAGGCCTGTACGCAGCTCGGCGCATCCTCAAGAAGATGCGCTACGGCGAGGCGACCGTCACGGTCGTCGACCCCCGGTCGTACATGACCTACCAGCCCTTCCTGCCCGAAGCCGCCGCCGGCAGCATCTCGCCGCGGCACGTCGTCGTCCCGCTGCGACGCGTGCTGCCCAAGGCCGAGGTACTCACCGGCCGGGTCACCACCATCGATCAGGACCGCAAGGTCGCCACGATCGCGCCGCTCGTCGGCGAGTCGTACGAGCTGCCCTTCGACTACCTGGTCATCGCGCTCGGCGCGGTCTCCCGCACCTTCCCGATCCCCGGCCTCGCCGAGCAGGGCATCGGCATGAAGGGCATCGAGGAGGCCATCGGCCTGCGCAACCACGTCCTCGAGCAGCTCGACAAGGCCGACTCGACGACCGATGAGGAGGTCCGCCGCAAGGCGCTGACCTTCGTCTTCGTGGGCGGCGGCTTCGCCGGCGCGGAGACCATCGGCGAGGTCGAGGACCTGGCCCGCGACGCCGCGAAGTACTACAAGAACGTGAAGCGCGAGGACATGCGCTTCATCCTGGTGGACGCCGCGGACAAGATCCTCCCCGAGGTCGGCCCCAAGCTCGGCAAGTACGGCAAGGAGCACCTGGAGGGCCGTGGGGTCGAGGTCTACCTCTCGACGTCCATGGACTCCTGCGTCGACGGCCACGTGGTGCTGAAGAACGGCCTGGAGGTCGACTCCAACACCATCGTGTGGACCGCCGGTGTGAAGCCCAACCCGGCGCTGGCCCGCTTCGGCCTGCCGCTGGGCCCGCGCGGCCACGTCGACTGCGCCCCCACGCTCCAGGTCAACGGCACCGACTACATCTGGGCCGCCGGCGACAACGCCCAGGTCCCGGACCTCGTCGGCCGCAAGGCCGGCAACGAGAACGCCTGGTGCCCGCCGAACGCCCAGCACGCGCTGCGCCAGGCCCGGGTCCTCGGCGACAACGTGATCTCCGGCATGCGGGGCTTCCCGCAGAAGGAATACAGCCACGCCAACAAGGGTGCGGTCGCCGGTCTCGGCCTGCACAAGGGCGTCGCGATGATCGTCATGGGCAAGGTGAAGATCAAGCTCAAGGGCCGTCTCGCCTGGTACATGCACCGCGGCTACCACGGCATGGCCATGCCGACCTGGAACCGCAAGATCCGCGTCTTCGCGGACTGGACGCTCGCGATGTTCCTCAAGCGCGAGGTCGTCTCCCTCGGCGCCATCGAGTCGCCGCGCGAGGAGTTTTACGAGGCCGCCAAGCCGGCCCCCGCCGCTCCCGCCGCGTCGAAGCAGGAGAAGGCCAAGGCCTCCTGACCGGTCGCCCCGGTCCACCGCGCCCCTGAGGGGCCGCCCGCCATCCGTGGTGCGGGCGGCCCCTCTTCGCGTACCCCGGGTCCCCGGGACCGCGTACGGGGTCCCGGGGCCGCGCGGGGCCCGGGAGGGCGCGGCGGCGGACTGAGGGGGCGTCACGGCGCACGAGCGGCGCGAACCGACCGTATTTTGCCGTCGCATTGCTTCGTTTCGGGACTGCGCCCGCGCGCCCCGGGTGTTTTCGTGGTGTTGAGCATTTCTGGGACTCCTCATCACGGAGGTGTGCACCATGGCCGACGCCGCGTCGCGGCTCACCACGCTCGCCGAGGACCTGTTGGGCGTTCCGCTCCCGGTCGGCATCCGCGCCTGGGACGGCAGTGAGGCGGGACCTCCCGGTGCGCCCGTCGTCGTCCTGCGGCACCGCCGGGCGCTGCGGCGGTTGCTGTGGCGGCCGGGCGAGCTGGGCCTCGCCCGGGCCTGGGTGGCCGGGGAGCTGGACGTGGAGGGCGATCTGTACGAGGCCCTCGACCGGCTCTCGGGTTTCATCTGGGAGCGGGGCGGCGCCACCGGGGGCGGCCCGCACCCGCTGCGGGACCCCGCCAAGAGGGCCGCCGCGCGCACCCTGCTGGAGCTGGCCGGTCCCTGGCCGCCGCCCGGCCCGCCGCCCGAGGAGGTCAGACGCCGCACCGGGCCCCTGCACACCAAGCGGCGCGACAAGGAGGCCATCAGCCACCACTACGACGTCGGCAACGACTTCTACGCGCTGGTCCTCGGCCCGTCCATGGTCTACTCGTGCGCCTACTGGTCCGAGGGCGGCACGCTGGAGGAGGCGCAGGCCGCCAAGCTCGACCTGGTCTGCCGCAAGCTCGCCCTCACCGAGGGGGACCGGCTGCTGGACGTGGGCTGCGGCTGGGGCTCGATGGCCATCCACGCCGCCCGCGAGTACGGCGCCCGTGTCGTCGGCGTCACCCTCTCCA
Organism: Streptomyces sp. NPDC039423; assembly: GCF_055598725.1. NCBI lineage: Bacteria > Bacillati > Actinomycetota > Actinomycetes > Kitasatosporales > Streptomycetaceae > Streptomyces > Streptomyces sp. NPDC039423. Next base: position 98,453 of record NZ_JBVKAH010000006.1, on the reverse strand, counting down.
CCGAGCAGGCCGCCTACGCCCGCAAGCGCGTCGCCGACGAGGGCCTGACCGACCTGGTCGAGATCCGCGTCCAGGACTACCGGGACGTCAGGGACGGGCCGTACGACGCCATTTCGTCCATCGGGATGGCCGAGCACGTCGGCCGGGTCCGCTACCGCGAGTACGCCGGCGACCTGTACGCCCTGCTCAAGCCCGGCGGCCGGCTGCTCAACCACCAGATCTCCCGCCGCCCCGAACCGGACGAGGCGGCCTACCGCGTCGACGACTTCATCGACCGGTACGTCTTCCCCGACGGCGAACTCGCGCCCGTCGGCCGTACCACCACCGCCCTGGAGGAGGCCGGCTTCGAGGTCCGGGACCTGGAGGCCCTCCGCGAGCACTACGCCCTCACCCTGCGGCAGTGGGTGACCAACCTGGAGGAGCGCCTGCCCGAGGCCGAACGCCTCACCTCACCCGGCCGGGCCCGCGTCTGGCGCCTGTACATGGCGGCCTCCGCGGTCTCCTTCGAACGCAACCGCATCGGCGTCAACCAGATCCTCGCCGTCCGGACGCCCGACGGCGGCGCCTCGGGCCTGCCGCTGCGCCCGAGGGTGTGGAACGAGCGCGCGGACGGCTGACACGACGAAGGGCCGGGCCCCCGCGACGGGGAGCCCGGCCCTGCCCTCACGGGCGGGTCACTCGGCCTTGATGGCGTTCAGCATGTTGAGCCGGGCGGCGCTGCGCGCCGGCCACATCGCGGCCAGGACGCCCACCAGGGCGGCCAGGCCCAGGAAGAGGCCGATCCGGTCCCAGGGGATGACCAGCGCGTAGCCCGGCAGGCTCGACTTGATGGTCTGGCCGATCGCCCAGCCCAGGAACGAGCCGAGGCCGATGCCGACCACCGCGCCGAAGACCGAGATCACCACGGCCTCCAGCCGCACCATGCGCTTCACCCGGCGCCGGTCCAGGCCGATCGCCCGCAGCATGCCGATCTCCTGCTGCCGCTCGAACACCGACATGGCGAGCGTGTTGACGACACCGAGCACCGCGATGATCAGGGCCATCGCCAGCAGGCCGTACATGATGTTCAGCAGCATGTTGATCATGCCGCCGAACTCGTCGCGGATGTCCTGCTTGTCCATGACGTTGATCGCCGGGTTCTCACCCAGGGCGCTGACCAGCGCCTTCTCGTTCGCCGGGGTCTGACCGCCGTCCATCTTCACGAAGATCTGCGGGATGAACGGGCGCACCTCGTGCGGGGCGACGACCTTGGTGTCCACCAGGACCGGGGAGAGGAACTCGGTGTCCTTGTAGACGGCGCCGACCGTCAGCCGGCCCTTCTTCTTGTCGCCGAAGGTGACCGGCAGGGTGTCGCCGACCTTCCAGCCCTGCTTGGTGGCCGTCTTCTCGGCGACCGCCATCCGGCCCTGGCCGAGGGAGGCGAGGGAGCCGTCGACCAGCTCCACGTTGAGGACCCGCTCGACGTCGCCGGGCGTGATGGCCGACGCCGACACCCACTCGTCGCCGATGTCGAAGTACGCGGCCTGCTGCGGGGAGACCGCCGAGACACCCGGCGCCTTCTCCAGCGCGGCCAGCGCGGACCGGTCGAGGTCGCCGCCGCCGGCCATGACGACCATGTAGTCGGCCTTGATCTGGTCCGTGGTCATCTTGTCCAGCGCCGTGCCGACGGTCACGCCCAGCACCGACAGACCGGTCACCAGGGTCAGGCCGATCGCCAGCGCGGAGGCGGTGGCACCGGTACGGCGGGGGTTGCGGACGGCGTTCTGGCTCGCCAGCTTGCCGGACACCCCGAAGGCCTTGATCATCAGCGGTCGCACCAGGGCGATGACCGGCCGCGACAGCAGCGGGATCAGCACGATCACGCCCACCAGCGCCAGGAACGCGCCGCCGGCGATGGTCCACCGGCCGTCGGAGCCGGCCGCGGCGCCCAGCACGATCAGCGCGGCACCCGCGGCGGTGAGGAAGCCGCCGATGGAGTTCCGTACCACCAGCGACTTGGTCGTGGCGATCGCGTGGACGCTGCTCATCGCGGCGACCGGCGGGATCTTCGCGGCCCGGCGGCCGGGCAGCCAGGCGGCGAACATGGTGATCAGCACACCGACGGCCAGCGCGGAGAGCAGCGGCGTCGTACCGATGACCAGCGGCCCGTCGGGCACCTTCATGCCGAACGCGGCCATCCCGGACCGCAGCCCGGCCGCCAGGGCGATGCCCAGGCCGAAGCCGACCACGGAGGCGACCAGGCCGACCACACCGGCCTCGGCCAGCACCGAGCGGGTGATCTGCTTGCGGGAGGCGCCGACGGCGCGCATCAGCGCCAGTTCCTTGGTGCGCTGGGCGACCAGCATGGTGAAGGTGTTGGAGATCAGGAAGACGCCGACGAAGAGCGCGATGCCGGCGAAGCCCAGCAGCATCTGGTTGAGGCCGCTCAGCCCCTCCTCGATCGACTTCGCCTGCTCGTCGGCGAGCGCGGCGCCCGTCTGGGCCTCGGCGCTCTCCGGGACCAGCGGCTTCACCGCGGCCAGGATGCGGGCGTCGTCGGCGCCGGGAGCGGCGGTGACGGTCAGGTTGGTGTAGTAGCCGGGCTTGAGGTAGAGCGTCTGGGCGACGGAGGTGTCGAACAGCACCAGGCTGCCGCCCGCGTTGACGGCACCGTCGTCGGTGGTGAAGACACCGGCGAGGGTGTACTCCTTGACCGGGCCGTTGGTGGCGACGCGCACCCGGTCGCCGACCCGGTACTCGCCGGTGGCGGCGGTGTCCATGTCGAGCGCGATCTGGTCGTCCCGCACCGGGCCCGAGCCCTCGGTGAAGTCGTAGGCGGGGTCCTTGCCGTCCTTGCCGGGGGCGAAGTTGGAGCCCTTGTTGGACCAGCCGACGCCGATCAGCTTGCCCTCGGGGTCGGCGACCCCGGCGAAGCCGTCCACCCGTCCGGCGACGGCGGCGACCCCGTCGAGACCGGCGATCCGGTCGACGGTCTTCTGGGAGAGGCCGGGCTCCTGCTTGGCGTCGTCCCGGTCGGCGTAGGAGGTGACGGCCACCGCGACGTCGTCGTAGCTCTTGGCCGACTGGTTGCGGAAGGCGTTGGAGAGGGTGTCGGTGAAGACCAGGGTGCCGGAGACGAACGCGACGCCGAGCATGACGGCGAGCACGGTCATCAGCAGCCTGGCCTTGTGCGCGAGCACATTGCGCAAGGCGGTACGGAACATGAGGTGTGAGTCCTGGGGTGAAGAGGGATCGGCGGGGTCGCCCGGGGGGCCGGGACCGTCGGGCCCGGGGCGGCCGCCCCGGCGGTGCGTCAGCTCGTGCGGCAGCGTCGGCCGGAGCGGCTGCGTCAGCTCGTGCGGCCCTTGGCGTCGAACTCCTTCATGCGGTCGAGCACGCCGTCCGCCGTGGGCCGCAGCATCTCGTCGACGATCCGGCCGTCCGCGAGGAAGATGACGCGGTCGGCGTAGGAGGCGGCCACCGGGTCGTGGGTGACCATCACGACGGTCTGCCCCAGTTCGCGCACGGAGTTGCGCAGGAAGCCCAGCACTTCGGCGCCGGAGCGGGAGTCCAGGTTTCCGGTCGGCTCGTCACCGAAGATGATCTCGGGGCGGGAGGCCAGCGCGCGGGCCACGGCGACGCGCTGCTGCTGGCCGCCGGAGAGCTGCGCGGGCCGGTGGCTCAGCCGGTCGGACAGGCCCACCATGTCGATGACCTTGCGCACCCAGTCCTTGTCGGGCTTGCGGCCCGCGATGTCCATGGGGAGCGTGATGTTCTCCAGCGCGGTCAGCGTCGGCAGCAGGTTGAACGCCTGGAAGATGAAGCCGATCTTGTCCCGGCGGAGCTGGGTGAGCTGCTTGTCCTTCAGGGAGCCCAGCTCGGTGTCGCCGATGCGCACCGAACCGCCGCTGAAGGTGTCCAGCCCGGCCACGCAGTGCATCAGCGTCGACTTGCCGGAGCCGGAGGGACCCATGATCGCGGTGAACTCGCCCTGGTGGAAGTCCACCGTGACCTGGTCCAGCGCGACCACCTGGGTCTCGCCGTGTCCGTAGACCTTGGACAGATCCGTGGCGCGGGCGGCTACCGCGGTGGAGCGGTAAGCGGTGGTGGTGGTCACGAGGGGACTCCTGTCGGGGACTGTTCTTCGAGGACCCCTCCATCGTCGGCGCCGACCACCCCGCCGGGCGTCCGTCCGGGTGCCCGTATCGGGGGCAGCCTGGAGTCGGACCGGGGAGCGCACCCCTCCTCCTGAGGTATGACGGGATCCCTGAGACGCGGACCGGGTTCACCGACCGGGTGACACCGGGCGGCGACTTTCCGTCATTCCTTTGCGTACGTTTTTGCCTGCGGGAACCCCCGGAGTCTGCCGGGGACCGCCGTCCACCAGCACTGACGCACCCTCAGACGTCAATAAAATAAGACAACATCGGGCCACCGTTCCGCTGTTCGGGGGACGGGCCCCGATAGGCTCGTGCGCGAACGCGGAGCCGCGGGGTAACGCCCGGATGGTGGAATGCAGACACGGCGAGCTTAAACCTCGCTGGCCTTCGGGCCGTACCGGTTCGAGTCCGGTTCCGGGCACTCCCGATCCCCATCACGGGAGCGGTCCCACAAAAAACCGGACGACCGGCAGGATTCAGCCACGGACCAGTGTGACAGGAGGGAAAGATCCTCCCCGAGCACTAGGGTGTTTCTTTTGCTTGCCCATTACTCTTGTTCCAAGGCCGCGCACGGCGGCCATGGAGGAGTGAGATGAGGAGCAGCAACCCGGTCTTCTCGCGACGGGGGTTCAGCCGCGACAACGGCTATGCGGGCTTCAACGCGCAGCAGCCGCAGGCCGGGGGCCCCGCCGCTGGAACCAGCCCGTACGCGACGAACCCGTACGCGACCAACCCCTACGCGCAGGACGCCCAGCTCGGCGCCCCTGTCCAGGCCCCGGCCCGCCCGGGCGCGATGACCATCGACGACGTGGTGTCCCGCACCGCGATGACGCTCGGTACGGTCTTCGTCACCGCGGCGCTCGCCTGGTTCCTGCTGCCGGTCGACCCGGCGAAGATCAACACCTCGTACGGCATCGCCGTGGGCGCGGCCCTCGTGGCGTTCGTCTTCGCGATGATCCAGTCGTTCAAGCGCAAGGCCTCTCCGGCGCTGATCCTGCTGTACGCCGCGTTCGAGGGCGTCTTCCTGGGTGTGATCTCCAACGCCGTGTCGACGTACGTCTCGCCCGGCGTCGTCCCGCAGGCGGTGCTCGGCACCATGGCGGTCTTCGCCGGTGTGCTGATCGCGTACAAGATGCGCTGGATCCGCGTCACCCGCCGCTTCTACGGCTTCGTGATGGCGGCCGCCCTGGGCTTCGTCCTGCTGATGGCGGTGAACGCGCTGTTCGCCCTCTTCGGCGGCGGTGACGGCCTCGGCTTCCGCAGCGGCGGCCTCGGCATCCTGTTCGGCGTCATCGGCATCATCCTCGGCGCGTGCTTCCTGGCCCTCGACTTCAAGCAGGTCGAGGACGGCATCACGTACGGCGCTCCGCGCGAGGAGGCGTGGCTGGCGGCCTTCGGCCTCACCATGACGCTGGTGTGGATCTACCTGGAGTTCCTGCGGCTCCTGTCGATCCTCCAGGGCGACGACTGACCGCCCCGATCGCACGAAGGGCCCGTCCGGCATCCGCCGGGCGGGCCCTTCCGCGTCCGTCCCTCAGTGCCGCCTCACAGCAGCTTGCGGGCGGCCCGCCTCAGGTCGTACTCGTGGATGATCGCCTTGGCGTGTCCGTAACTGAGGTCGTGCTCGCCCCGGAGCCAGCTCACCTTCTCCTCGAATCGGACGAGGGAGGGGCCTTCCTCGACGGTGCGGAGCCAGTCGGACACTTGCCGGCCGGTGCAGTGGGGAATGCGGGAGAGCAGATTTCGATGGGTTTCTTCGGAGAAGACTTGGGACATCGGCGCCTCCGGACGCTTCGCGCGTGTGCTCCTTCCCGTCACCGTGCCTGAGGGTTCGCCCGTTGGCAACAGTCCCGTGGCGGCGCGTAGGGTCGCGGCGTGCTCGATACGACAGAACTGACCACCGCCGTCGACCGCTTCGCCGACCGGCTGCGCGCCGCGCCGCAGAGCCGGCTCCAGCGGGGAGCGGCGGCCGAGGGGCTCGCCCTGGCCAGGGAATTGGCGCTGCGGGCCCAGCGGCTGGAGGCCCCCGGCCGGCCGCCGAGGACCCTGCCGGACGCCGGGGTGTTCACCGTCGCCGACCAGCTCGTGGTGGCCTGCAACGATTTGGCGGAAATCCTGCGAACGGCCCCGCCCACGCCCCCGCTGCGGCGGGAGCTGGACGAGGCCGTGGCGGCGGTACGGCGGGCGGCGGCTACAGCGACGCTATGACGCGGTCCGCCAGCACGTAGACGTTCTCGGCGCCCGCGTCGCCGCCGCACGAGAACGTCAGGGCGTACGCGCCCGACACCCCCGAGCCGCCCAGCAGCACGGGCGTCCCACCGCCGCGCAGCGCGTCCGCGAGGCGCTCGGCGGTCTCCCGGTGGCCGGGCGTCATGCACAGGGTGGTGCCGTCCGCGAAGACGTACACGTCCAGGGTGCCGAGCGGGCCGGGCCGTACGTCGGTGAGCGCCGTACGGGTCGCGGCGAGCTCCTCCAGCCGGGCCACGGTGCGCTCGTGGTCGGTGACGACCGGCGTCTGGACCGGCACGAAGTCGGGGTGCGAGGGGTGGCGGCGGCGGGCCGCGGCCAGCTCGGGGGAGTCCTCGGGGAACGTGTTGTCGGTGATGCCGGGGACGTCGGGCAGCTCGGCGAGGGCGTCCAGGTCGTCCAGCCCGTCGCCGTACTCGGCGTACTCGGCGCCCAGGTCCATCGCGTCCATCGCCTCCAGGCCCGCGAAGTCCGCCTGGCGCGGTACGAAGAACGGCGCGTCCTCACCCGGCCCGGCGGCCGGGTGGCCGCCGCCCAGGGCGCCGAGCCCGCCCAGCAGCGTCCCGGAGCCGTCGCCCGCGTCGCGTGCCTCCTGGGCGGCCCAGAAGGCCCGCGCCTCGGCCAGCTCGCGCTCCCGCTCCTCGGCGAGGGCCTCGGCGACGGCCGCGCGTATGTCCTCGGTGGAACGGGCGTGGGGCACGGTCGGGGCGGGGCCGGTGGTGTGCGCGGCGGCGAGCTCCGTGCGCAGCGCGGTGACCTGCTTGCGCAGCCCGTGGGCGGCGTGCAGGGCAGCGGCGCCCACGGCCGTGGCGGTGGCCGTGGTCAGCAGCAGGGCGAGAGACATGGCGCTCACTGACTTACTCCCGGTTTCAATCGATCCCCCGCACTTCCTACATCAGCTTGTCCTGCCCTCGCGCCTCCTGTCAGTGCATTACGTCACGAAATGGACAGGTCTTTCGCCACACGGTCTCCCTGCATATGACGGCTGACCTGCACAAACGAATCTCCCCCGGGAGATAGGTCACATCCTGGGGGAGATTCGGTCACGGCTGGGACGCGGAGCGGTTGGGGGCGGCGGGAGGGGGCTCGGCCCGGAAGCGCCGGGCAGGTGCCGCCCTCGTGCCTCGGGCGACCCCTACCCTCCGCTACGGCTCAGCTCAGCCGCGCGGTCTCTCGCTCGCGCCGAGCCTCGCCACCGCTGCGGGCAGGTGCCGCCCTCGTGCCTCGGGCGACCCCTACCCTCCGCTACGGCTCAGCTCAGCCGCGCGGTCTCTCGCTCGCGCCGAGCCTCGCCACCGC
>NZ_JBVKAH010000006.1:0-90672 GCF_055598725.1 Streptomyces sp. NPDC039423 | reverse complement strand
CCGCTGCGGGCAGGTGCCGCCCTCGTGCCTCGGGCGACCCCTACCCTCCGCTACGGCTCAGCTCAGCCGCTCGATGACCATGGCCATGCCCTGGCCGCCGCCGACGCACATCGTCTCCAGGCCGAACTGCTTGTCGTGGAACTGGAGGCTGTTGATCAGGGTGCCGGTGATGCGGGCGCCGGTCATGCCGAAGGGGTGGCCCACGGCGATCGCGCCGCCGTTGACGTTCAGCTTCTCCAGCGGGATGTCCAGGTCCCGGTAGGACGGGATGACCTGCGCGGCGAACGCCTCGTTGATCTCGACCAGGTCGATGTCGCCGATGGTCAGCCCGGCGCGCTTCAGCGCCTGCTTGCTGGCCTCGACCGGGCCGTAACCCATGATCTCGGGGGACAGGCCCGAGACGCCGGTGGAGACGATCCGGGCGAGCGGGGTCAGGCCCAGCTCCCGCGCCTTGGTGTCGCTCATGATGACCAGCGCCGCGGCGCCGTCGTTCAGCGGGCAGCAGTTGGCGGCGGTGACCAGGCCGTCGGGGCGGAAGACCGGCTTCAGGCCCTGGACGCCGTCCAGCGTCACGCCCGCGCGCGGGCCGTCGTCCGTGGAGACGACCGTGCCGTCGGGGGTGGTGACGGGGGTGATCTCCCGCTCCCAGAAGCCGTTCTTGAGGGCTTCCTCGGCGAGGTTCTGCGACCGGACGCCGAACTCGTCCATGTCCTGGCGGGTGACGCCCTTGAGGCGCGCCAGGTTCTCGGCGGTCTGGCCCATCGCGATGTACGCGTCGGGCAGCAGGCCGTCCTCGCGCGGGTCGTGCCAGTCGGCGCCCTCCTGCTCGGCGCGGGCGGCGGTGCGGGCCTCGGCCTCGGCGAAGAGCGGGTTGTGGGTGTCGGGCAGGCCGTCGCTGGTGCCCTTCACGGAACGGGAGACCATCTCGACGCCGGCGGAGATGAAGACGTCGCCCTCGCCCGCCTTGATGGCGTGCAGGGCCATGCGGGACGTCTGGAGCGACGAGGAGCAGTACCGGGTGACGGTGCAGCCCGGGAGGTGGTCCATCCCCATCTGCACGGCGACGATACGTCCCAGGTTGTGCCCCTGCTCACCGCCGGGCAGGCCGCAGCCGAGCATCAGGTCGTCGATGTCGCGCGGGTCGAGCTCGGGCACCTTGGCGAGCGCGGCCTGGATGATCGTGGCGGTCAGGTCGTCCGGCCGCAGATCCTTCAGGGAGCCCTTGAAGGCCCGGCCGATGGGGGAGCGGGCGGCTGAGACGATCACGGCTTCGGGCATCACGGCTCCAGAGGGGCGAGGGGCAGGACTGAGAGGGAAGTTACCCGTACGTATGGCCTGGGTCATCGGGATGGACGTGTGATGCCGACCGCATTTCTAAGCGCTCGCTCAGCACCTCGGGCTCCGGCCCGCGTCCGCGCGGGCCCCGGTCCCGTACCCGGTTCCTGCCCGGACCGGGCGATTTCACCCGTGGGCGTCCCGGAGCGGGGCGGGGTCCTGGACCGAGGGGAGCCGCCGCCGGCGCCGGTGCTTGAGCAGCGCCCACGGGGCCCGGGCGCCCGTGACCTCCGTACCCGCCTCCTCCACCGCCTCCGCGGCGGCCTTCGCGACCGGCAGCATGCCCTCTCGGCGGTCCGCCTCCAGCCGGTCCGTCTCCGGCCACACGTTCAGCACCGCGCAGACGGTCGGCAGCACCGCCATCGCCGCCGTCGCGTAGCCCTCCGCGGACGGGTGGTAGTTGTCGGCGCCGAACATCTCGCGCGGGTTGGCCGCGAACTCCGGACCCAGCAGATCGCCCAGCGACACCGTCCGGCCGCCCTGCTCCACCACCACGATGGTCTGCGCGGCCGCCAGCTGGCGCGACACCCGCCGCGCCATCCACCGCAGCGGCTGGTAGACCGGCTCGATCGTGCCCAGGTCGGGGCAGGTGCCCACCACGACCTCCGCCCCGGCCGTACGGAGGCGGCGCACGGCCGTCGCGAGGTACCGGACCGACTCCGTCGCCGGCATCCGGTGCGTCACGTCGTTCGCCCCGATCATGATCACGCACACGTCGGGGATCCGCCCCGGAGGGGCCAGCAGCAGCGAGACCTGCCGCTCCAGGTCGTCCGAGCGCGCCCCGGGCAGCGCGACGTTCCGCAGCTCCACGGGACACTCCGCGACCGCCGCCAGCCCGGAGGCGAGCAGCGCGCCCGGCGTCTGGCCCGCACGCCGCACCCCCTGCCCGGCGGCCGTCGAATCACCCAGGAGGGCTAGCCGGACGGCGTCGGCGCCGCCCCCGTACCCCCGGCCGTACAGACCGTCGGCCGCCGGCGGCAGTGGTGCCACACCACCGCCCACCGACCGCTTCGCGAGCTGTACCTCGGCCAGCAGCACCCCGACGGCCGCTGCCCCCAGCAGGCCGATGCCGCCGCCCCCGTACGCCGCGCCGGCGGCAATCCGCCGGGCCACCCTCGCCCTCGACATAGGGACAGCCACCTCCTCGATCCGGTACAAGAGCTAACTGCCCCGAACTCGACTCCGACTACGCATACGCTGGCGGGACCATTACGGAGACCCCGGAGACTACGGTGCAATACCACGATTCGATGATCAGCCTCGTCGGCAACACCCCGCTGGTGAAGCTCAACAGTGTGACCGAGGGCCTTCAGGCCACCGTCCTGGCCAAGGTCGAGTACTTCAACCCCGGCGGTTCGGTCAAGGACCGCATCGCCCTGCGCATGATCGAGGCGGCCGAGGAGAGCGGCGCCCTGAAGCCCGGCGGCACGATCGTCGAGCCCACGTCCGGCAACACGGGCGTCGGCCTCGCCATCGTGGCCCAGCAGAAGGGCTACAAGTGCATCTTCGTCTGCCCCGACAAGGTCTCGACCGACAAGATCAACGTGCTGCGGGCGTACGGCGCCGAGGTCGTGGTCTGCCCCACGGCCGTCGACCCGGAGCACCCCGACTCGTACTACAACGTCTCCGACCGGCTCGTCCGTGAGACGCCGGGCGCCTGGAAGCCCGACCAGTACTCCAACCCGAACAACCCCCGTTCGCACTACGAGACCACCGGTCCCGAGCTGTGGGACCAGACGGACGGGAAGATCACCCACTTCGTGGCGGGCGTCGGCACCGGCGGCACCATCTCCGGCACCGGCCGGTACCTGAAGGAGGTCAGCGGCGGCACGGTCCGTGTCGTCGGCGCCGACCCGGAGGGCTCCGTCTACTCCGGCGGGTCGGGCCGCCCCTACCTCGTCGAGGGCGTCGGCGAGGACTTCTGGCCCTCCGCCTACGACCGGACCGTCACCGACGAGATCGTCGCCGTGTCCGACAAGGACTCCTTCCAGATGACCCGCCGCCTCGCCAAGGAGGAGGGCCTCCTCGTCGGCGGCTCCTGCGGCATGGCCGTCGTCGCGGCGCTGCGCGTCGCCGAGGGCCTCGGCCCGGACGACGTCGTGGTCGTGCTGCTCCCCGACAGCGGCAAGGGCTACCTGTCGAAGATCTTCAACGACGAGTGGATGGCCGACTACGGCTTCCTGGAGGAGGCAGGCCCGTCCGCCAGCGTGGGCGACGTCCTCCGCCACAAGGAGGGTGACATCCCCAAGCTCGTCCACATGCACCCCGAGGAGACGGTCGGCGAGGCCATCGACGTCCTCCGCGAGTACGGCGTCTCCCAGATGCCCATCGTCAAGCCCGGCGCCGGCCACCCCGACGTCATGGCCGCCGAGGTCGTCGGCTCGGTCGTCGAACGCGAGCTGCTGGACGCCCTGTTCACCAAGCGCGCCTCCCTCGACGACGCGCTCGACAAGCACATGAGCGCCCCGCTGCCGCAGGTCGGCTCCGGCGAGCCGGTCGCGGACCTCATGTCCGTGCTCGGTACGGCCGACGCGGCGATCGTGCTGGTCGAGGGCAAGCCGACCGGTGTGGTGAGCCGTCAGGACCTGCTCGCCTTCCTCGCCAAGGACGGCAAGTAGCCGATCGGAGAAGCCGCTTCGCCGAAACGGTACGAGCGCGTCACGCTGCCGCAGCACTCGCTTAACACGCTTCCGGCAGTGTGGTGTTCGTCGGCGTCACGGACCACCGGAGCGGCTCCCGGACCTCCAAGAACGCCGCGGACACGGAGACCGGTCCTGACCCGGCCCGTGCCCCTCGCGGGGACCGCCGTCGTCCCGCCCCCCGGCAACGGGGGTGCGGCGGTCCCCGCGCCACCTTCCCGCTCCCGGGCGCTGCCCGGCGGTTCTCGTGCCCGGTGGTTCTCGCGGGCGGCGCGGCCGCGAGCCACTCCGTACGTCCGTCGAGCGGTTTGCCCGGTGTCCCCGCGGACGTCGCCGGCGCGCTCAGGCCCGGCGGATCTCCCCCTCTCCGGGCAGGAGGCCGGTGATCCTCGTCCAGATGGTCTTCGCGTCCACGCGGACGAGCCGGAAGGGAGTCGCCGAGGTGATGGCGTCCGCGGTCAGCGGCTCCGCCGGCAGTTCCCGCAGCCAGTAGCCCAGCGGCCCGCAGTCCCACACGGCGAAGCCACGCGCCTCGACAGCCGGCAGGCCCCCGGGGGCCGTCTGCCAGGCGGCGGTCATCCGCCAGCTCGACCGCAGTTCGGAGATCAGCTCGGTGAGCTGCGTCAGTGCCGCTCCGTCGAGCGTGCCGGCGGAGGCGAGGCCCTGGCCGATGTAGTCGCGCTCCTGGTCGGCGGAGCCGCCCGGCGGCAGGGTCTCCAGTGCGGTGAGCCCCGCCTCGACGGTGCCGAGAGTGGTCTCGACCACCGGGAGCGCCGACTCCCGGGCGGCCGGGGCCTGCCGGAGGCCGACCATGTCGGCGAGCTTCCAGACCAGCGTCTTCGGCTCCACGAGGGAGTACTCGGCCTCGGCCTGCCCGGGCCACGCCTCATGGGCGACGACGTCGTCCTGGCCGATCATCATCCCGTGGTGCAGCTTGCCCTGCCGCCCGCCCGCCTCCAGCGAGATGACCACGACGGGCGAGAGGACCGTCTTCATCAGGGGCAGCAGGAGGTGGGACAGCTTCCCGTCCCGGTGGATCAGTCCGCACTCCACCAGCTCCTTGTGGGCCGTCGTGTACTCCTCGGGCACCTCCTCCCCGGCGGCCAGTTCGGAGAGCACCACCACGTGCTCGTCGGCCAGCCGGAAGCGTGACCTGGAAACGTCGAACGAAGGCATGTCTCACTCACTTGGTAGTCACTCACCGAAGCCCGCCCCGGGCCCGGTCGGAAGCCGTCAGGCGGTCAGTACTGGGACTCGGCCCACAGGTCGAAGACCCGGGAGAACCCTGCCCGTACGGCCCCCCGCCGGGTGAGTACGGAACGGTCGACCCCGCAGAAGAGCGCCGCGAGGGCGATGTCGGCGTGCAGCACCCGGCCCTCCGCCTGCACCGTCATGCGCCTGCTCCGGCCCGACTGCCGCACGGTGATGACGACGCCGGGGTCCTCGGCGTCCGCGACCCGGGACAGCGTGTACGAACGGCGGTCGACGGCCGTCAGCCGGTAGCCGTCCCCGAGGTAGGTCAGGTGCAGGGAGCGGCCCCGGTGGGTCATGCCCCACCGGTTCCGGCTCATCCGGACGTGCCCGTCCCCCACGCGGAGGACCGCGCGGTTGAGCGAGGGCCGGGTCATCCCCTCCGTGTGGAGTCCGCGCGCCTCGAAGGTCGCCGTGGGGATCAGACCGCCGCTCACCTCGGTGACGATCTTCTCCGGGGCGAACGGCCGCGCCGGGTGGACCACCCGGATGTCACCGAATTCCGGCGAGGTGCCCTGCCAGCCCCACTGGGTCCGCTCGCCCTTCTTCCGCTCCCTCCAGTGGGTGAGGGTGAACGGGCTGATGGTGGTGTGCATGAATTCCTCGCTAGTCGAACGGATTGAGGGCGCTGCCCAGCTTCTTCGCCCCGCTGGCGAGGCCGTCCTTGACGTCCGAGGCCTTGTCGCCGACCCAGTCCCCGGCCTTCTCGAGCCCGTCGCCGATGGCCTCGCGGTTCTCCCAGATCACCGCGCCGCCGTACGCGATGCCCGTACCGACGGCCAGGCCCAGCGTCACCGGGGTGGGCGCCACGGTGAGGGCGGTCATGGAGGCGCTGAACGCCGTGCCGGTGAGGTCGGTGGCGAACTTCGAGGGGTTCGCCTTGATCATGTCCGTGTCGTACGTGGCGAGGTTGGCCATGCCGTAGGCCGTGGCCGCCACGCCTCCGACCACGCCCACGCCGCGCATCCAGCCCGCGGCCTTGGCGGCGTTCGCGAGTCCGCCGTTCTGGGCGACCTTGATGAGGTTGGCCTCCGCCGCCGACGGCATGTGGAAGACGCCGTTCTTCATGGCACCGGCGAACATCGCCGCTTCGTCGGAGCCGGTGAGGGCGGTGACCATGCCGGGGGGAACGCGGCTCAGCAGGCTGCCCGGCGCCGCGGGCAGCCGCTCGTTGATGAACCTGGCGAGCATGGTGCCCGGGGCCGTGACCTCCTTGCCGGTCTTGAGGGCCTTGTACAGCTTGTACGAGCCCTTCAGCGTCATGCCCGTCGCGGTGGCGAACGCGGCGGCGCTGAGGGTGCCCTTCTGCACGGCGGCGAACAGTTCGGCGGCCCGCTTGCTGCCGGTGACGTTCTCGATGCCCGCCTTTTGCAGGCGCTTCACGTAGTCGTCGAGGGTCTCGTCGTCGCGCATCTTGAGCGCGTTGAGCTCCGTGCGCTCCTGCTTCTGCTTGTCGTCCGCGGCGGAGACCTTCCCGGCGTCGCCGTTGAACCCGGTGCCCAGGGTCTCGTCGTTCTTGCCGCCCTGAGCGTCCTTGACGACCGCTTCCAGGTCCTTCTTCAGGTCCTTGTCGGCGTCGTCGACGGCCTTGACACAGGCCTTGATGTACTCGGCCCAGGACTGCTCGCTCTCCCGCACGGTCCTGGCGTGGTCGGGGTCGTGACGGGCCGCGTTGCGCTCGGCCGGGGTGAGCTTGTCCCAGTCGTAGGCCACGTTGCCCTGTTCGGACACCTTCATGCCGGCCTCGATGGCGTCCGTGCGAGCGGTTTCCAGCTGCTTCTTCAGCTCGACGAACTGCTGGTGGGCGTTGCGCAGCAGCGTGGCGGTCGCTTTGGCCTGGGTCTGAGCGGCCTGGTACTCATGACGCGTCGCGGCGAAGTTCGTGTGTGCCGCGACGGCGCTTTGACCGAGCCACGTCGGACCCATGGTTATCTTCTGCACATGGTCCCGGTAGGTGATTTCCACCTTGTGTATTTCGTCGGCCATCTTCTGCCACTTGTCGGCAGCGGTGTTGAGCGGTCCGAAGTCCGTGGACATGACTTCGTGATAGGTCAGCATTCTGTTTCCTCAGGGGCGACGGGACATCCGGCACGTACGCGCTGCGGCAGCGGTCAGTACCTGCGGATGTTCGACGGGATGCTCGCGATGTCCTGACCACGGCCCACGTCCACGCCGCCCAGGGTGGTGACCGTGGCCCGGAGGGCGCCCTTCTCCCGGTTCAGCCGGTCGGTGAGGGTCTTGACCTGTTTGTCCCACGTCGTCTGCACCGTCTTGAGCCCGGTGGCGGTCTCCCAGCCCTTGAGCGCACCCACGGCGCCCGTCGTGGCCTCGTCCGCCCAGTCGGTGGCCTTCTTCGTGTCCGGCACGATGAGTGTCTCGATGGTGTTGGCCGCCGCGCGCTTCTCGGCGGGGGAGGACGCCAAGTCCGGTCCGCCGCCCCCGCCTTGGTCGGCGGGCAGTTGGTTGAGCCGCATGGACGTCTCCCGACGGCTCGCGGCCTCGGCCCTCAACTGGGCCCATTCCTCATCGAATCCCATGGCGCCAACCCCCGATGCTGGTGATCACGATTTCGTGTCGGCATCCTATGTCGGCATTCCGGACCCGGGGGCCGGGCGTGCCCGGCTCCGCGCCGGATTCGTCGGAATAACGGGGCTATTTCCCACGGGGATTGCGAGTTGTGAGAGTCTCGTGCAGAAGGCGGACACGAGACACGGCCTATCGCTCCTCGTCGTGCGCGCGCCGGGCGAGGGCCCAGGGCGCGGTGCGGGCGGCCTGGAAGGCGTTGACGCCGACGATGCCGGCCCAGGTGACGAGCAGGCCCTTCAGGCCCGCGTTGCCGACGCCTATCGCGGAGAGCGGGACGGCGAGTATCAGCGAGACGATGGCGAAGCCGAAGCGCTCGCCGAAGTTCTCCCCGGGCGGGCCGCCGCCGGGGCGGCTTCCCCGGGCGACGACCATCCGCTGCTCGGCGACCTGGCGGCGCACCCGGCGCTCGACCGTGTCGTCCAGACGCTGCTCCAGCTTCTCCAGGAACGACTCGACGAGGGCCGGCTCGTACTCCGCCCCCAGTTCGCGGCGGGCCTGGAGGGTGGCGTCGAGCTCCTTCGCGAGCTCCGTGTCGCGGGCTTCCATGGGTTTCACGGTACGGAGCCCCGGCCGCCGTGTCGGTGGGGCTAGCCCCCGTCTTCGCCCCCCGGAGCACCCCCGGGGCAGCGGTCCGGTGCTCCCGGGCCGCTTGCTCGGCTGCATATCGTCATGCAGAGTCTTGAGTGACTGAATAATCGGGTGGGAGAGCTCGGTGGACACAGAGGGGGACGGGATGAGCGACAGCGCCGCCGCACGGCTACAGGCGCTCTTCGAGGGGCACCGGCTGACGCCCACGCAGCGCCGGATCGCCCACTCGATGGTGCGGCGCGCCGGCGACGTACCGTTCCTGTCGAGCGTGGAACTGGCCGAGCTGGCCGGTGTCAGCCAGCCGTCCGTCACCCGCTTCGCCGTGGCGCTCGGGTTCGACGGCTACCCGGCGCTGCGCAGGCACCTCCGCGAGGTGGCCCCCGCCGAGCCGGCCGCCGGCCCGGCGGCGGGCGAGTCCGCGTACAACGAGTACCAGCAGGCGGTGCTCGGCGAGATCGAGAACCTGCGGCACCTCGCGGAACTCCTCGCCGACCCCGGGCCGGTCGAGCGTGCCGGGCGGCTGCTCGCCTCCTCGCGGCCGCTGCCCGTGCTGGGGTTGCGCGCCGCGTCCTCGCAGGCGCGGGGCTTCGCGTACTTCGCGGCGAAGGTCCACCCGGACGTACGGCTGCTCGACGAGGGCGGCACGATGCTCACCGACCGGATCGACGCGTCCGTGCGCGCGGGCGCCACCGTGCTGCTGTGCTTCGCCCTGCCCCGGCACCCCCGGGAGGTCGTGGACGCCCTCGCGTACGCGCGCGACGCCGGGCTGACCGTCGTGACGGTCGCCGACTCCGCGTTCGCACCCGTGGCCAAGCACAGCGACCTGCTGCTCCCGGCGGCGGTCGGCACCGGGCTGGCCTTCGACACGGCGTGCGCGCCGATGCTGCTGGGGCGGGTGCTGCTGGAGGCGATGTGCGACGGGCTGCCGGACGCCCAGGCGCGGCTGGAGGAGTTCGACGCGGCGGCCGCCGCGCGGGGCCTCTTCGTGGAGTGACCCCGGAGCCGGGGTCCTCCGGACCGCCTCTCAGACAACGTTAAGGAAACGGCGTTACCCTCCCGCCGCACCGGGTGGCCGTCGGCACCGGACGGCCGCGCACGGGCGGACAGTCGGACAGCCGGACAGGGAGGCGGACGTGGCGCGCGGAGGACAGGCGCTGGCGAGAGTGGCCGTGGTCGTACGGGCGGGGGCGGCCCCCCTGTGGTGGGCGGGCCTCCTGGCGGCCGGGGCGGGGACGCTGTCGCCCGGCCTCACCGGGCGGCGCGCCGGGCTGCTCGCCGGGGCCGCGCTGTTCCTGGTGACCGCCGCCGCCGTGGCCCTGGCGCGGCGCGGCCGCTATGCGCGGCTGGCCGCCGAGGCCACCAGGGCGGCGCGGGCGGACTTCCTCCAGGACCGGGCGGTGACCCTGCGGGTCCGGCGGCGCGCCCGCCGGTGGTGGTTCCTGGCCGCGTTCACCGCCGCCGTGGGCGCGTCGTTCGCGGCGCCCGGCGCGGGCGGGCTGTGGCTGGCGGGCGCGGGGGCCGGACTGTGGCTGAAGGCCCGGTGGATCGGTCACCGGGAACGCACCGAGGAGACCCTCTGGTGGGTTCCCGTGGACCGGCTCACCAAGGGCCCGGCCGGCGGTCCCGTCGAGGCGTACCGGTCGACGGGCATCGCGGCGGGCGACGCCGCGCCGGGCGGGGCGCGGCGCCGCTGAGCCCGTGTCAGACGTCCAGCTCGGCCTCGATCTTCCGGAGCTGGTGACGGGCCATCGCCAGGTTCGCCCGCTGTTTGTCCAGCGCCAGGTAGATGAACAGGCCGTTCGCGCCCCGGCCCTTGAGGAGCCGGATCAGGTGGTACTGCGTACCGAGGGTGATCAGGATGTCCTCGATCTCCTCGTTCAGGCCGAGCATCTCCATGGTGCGCACCTTGGCGCGCACCACGTCGGTGTTGCCCGCGGCGGCGACCGTCAGGTCCAGGTCCTTGCCGCCGCCGATCGTGCCGAGCGCCATGCCGCTGGTGTAGTCGACGAGAGCGGCCCCCAGGGCACCGTCGATGACCGTGGTGGCTTCCTTGAGGGCGGTTTCGGTGTTGGCCATGAGTGTCACGCTTCCTTCGGTTTGTGGGACGGGAGGGGCGGTACGGCTCGGTTCGCCGCGGTGGACGCGGCCGTCGTGGGGGCGGCACGCGCCTCGAACTGCGCGGTGCGCCGCTGGAGGGCGCCGTCGACCAGCTCGCCGATGCGGGCGCTGGACCGGCGGGCCTCCAGGTGGAGCCGGCCCACGTTGATGCGGGGCTCGGCGAGGACCGTCAGGACGGCGGAGGTGCCCGCCGCGTAGGTGGCGACGTAGCCGTGCTCGCCGCGGACCAGCAGCTCCCGGAAGCCGCCCTGGCCGGTGGCCTCGGTGAGCCGCAGGGCCACGCCGAGCGCGGCCGCGGTGAGCGCGGCGACGCCCTCCGCGGCGTCGGCGTCGGCCGTGTCCCTCGCCAGGACCAGGCCGTCGGCGCTGGCCGCGAGCGCCCCGGTCACCTGGGGGACACGGGCCCGCAGCCGTCTGAGCTCGCCGAGCACCTCGGCTTCGGCCGCCGTCATGAGCTGTCTCCTCTCGCTCCTCTCACTGCGCTCGGTTCTCTCGGCGAGCTGTCGCAAGGCGCGCCTCATGAGCTGGTGCGGGGCGTACGGGCGGTCACAGATGGGCCTCCAGGGCGTCACGGAGCCGGCGGAGCAGGGCGATGTCCGGGTCGGATGCCAGGCCGGCCGGGGTGAACGGGGCGTACCGGGCCGGCTGGTACGGAGCCGTCCCGCGCGGGGTCGTCGTCCAGGGCGGGCCCGCGCGGTACGCGTCCGGGGCGGGCGGCGACCGGTCGGGGCCGGAGCCCGGGTGGGGGCCCACCGGAACCGGATCCAGGGCCGGGTCCGGGCCCAGGTCCAGGGTGGAGTCCAGGACCGGGTCCGGCGGGGTCGTCACCAGCCCGGCCGCGGCCAGCCGCCGGATCTCCAGGAGCGTGTGGAACGCGGGCCTGCCCAGCGCCCAGGCGAGCTGTGCGGGGGTGCGGAGGCCGTCGGCGTGGGCCAGCAGGGCCCGTTGGCGCGCGGTGAGGGTCTGGCCCGGGGCGGCGGGGCGCGGGACGACGGGCGCGGCGTCGACGGCGGGGTAGGGCCACACGTTGTCGAGCAGCTCCCGGCGGCGCAGCGTCTCCCGCTCCAGGTCGGCCGCCGACACGGGGCGTACGGCCCGCACGGCGTGCGTCCCGTGCACGGTGCCGTACTGGAACCGGGCCGGGCCGCGTCCGGGGGCGAGCGCGAAGAACGCCGCGTCGAACAGGGCACCCAGGTGGCAGATCTCCAGCTCGCCCGGGGAGACCGGGCCCTGCCGGGGCTGCCGGCCGCCCGCCGTCAGCAGGACGTCGGGGCCGGGCGCGACCGGGCTCTCCGCGTGCGCCACCCGCCCGTCGACGAGGTAGAGCGTCCCGTGGTCCCGTATCAGCGCCCCGGTCGCGTGCTCGTGGGCGAGCCGCAGCAGCATCGGTGACACCACGGTCCTGGTGGCGGTGGCTCCGGCGGTACGCGTGCTCATACCAGCACCAGCCGCTCCGCCAGTTCCCGCAGCCGGAGCCTGGCGAGGGCCAGGTTGCCGGTGGAGCGGTCCAGCCACAGGTGGAGGAAGACGCTGCTGTCGAAGGTCGTCTCGACGAACCGCAGGACGTGGTAGCCGGAGCGGGTCGTCACGATGACGTCCTCGATGGGCGGGGCTCCGGGGTCCGTGCCGCCCGGCAGCACCGGGAGCGGCGACGCCGTGGCGGTGCTCCGGGGCGGGGCGGGGGAGAGGCCCGGGGGCGGCCCCGGGGCGGGGCCGGGAGCCGCGCCCAGGGCGGGGCCCGGGGAAGCGCCCGGACCGGGTCCATGGGCGGGGCCGGTGGCAGGGCCCTGGCCGGGTCCATGGGTGAAACCGGGAACGGGACCCCGGTCGGGGCCCGGGAGCCGGCCCAGGAACGGGCTCGGTACCGGGCCCAGGGCCGGGGGCAGGCCCGTGGCCGGCGGCGGGGCCGCCGCGGGGGCCGCCGTCCGTCCGGCGGGCGGGAGCGCGGCCCGGTCCGGGGGCGGGGCGGGTATCGCGTCCGGGCTGAACGACTCGTACTCCGCCGCCGCCCGGGCCAACTCCGCCGTCTCCGCCGCCGTCGTCTCGTGGTCCCCCACCGGGGACTCGCCGGCCGTACCGAGGGCGAGGCCACTGGTCCAGTCGACGAGTGCCGCCCCCAGCGCGCCCGGCAGGCTCATCGCTTCGCGCAGGCACTCGTCGATTCCGGGCACGCGGGCTCCCCTCCCTGTTCCCCGTTACGCATCCAAGGCTGTGACCATGACGCTACGCAACGTTCCCCTGGCTGGTGGGAGTTCTGGCATTTTCCGCAGGAACGTGCGCCGGAGGGGATAGGGTCGCCGGTTACGCCTCTCCGCCGGCCCGCATCACCACCTTGTTGAGCGCCCACAGCGCCACCCCGATGGCGACCAGGACGCCCGCCCGCAGGTAGACGTCCGCGTCCCGGTCGGCGAGCGGGCTCGCCAGGACGAGCGCGGTGACGGCACCGAGCACCGGCAGTGCCGTGGGCGTACGGAAGTGACGGTGCTCCACCCGGTCGCGGCGCAGGACCAGGACGGCGATGTTGACCACCGCGAAGACGCACAGCAGCAGGAAGGCCGTGGTGTCGCCCAGGCCCTCGATCCCGCCGGTGGTCACCAGCCCGATCGCCAGCAGCGACACGAAGGCGATGCCGACGACGGGGGTCCGGCGCCGGGGCAGGACGCGGCCCATGGCGCGCGGCAGGATCCGTTCGTTGGCCATGCCGTAGCAGAGGCGGGAGGCCATCATGATGTTGATGAGCGCCGAGTTGGTGACGGCGAACAGCGCGATGAGCGCGAAGGCCTTGGGCGGGAAGTCGACCCCGCCGGCCTTGACCACCTCCAGGAGCGGCCCGCTGGACCCCTCCAGGGTGCGGTGGTCCACCAGGAGGGAGGAGACGAGCGCCACCAGGACGTAGAGGGTGCCGGTGACCGCGACGCCCGCGAAGATCGCCCGGGGGAAGGTGCGCACCGGATCGCGGGTCTCCTCGGCCATGTTGACCGAGTCCTCGAAGCCGACGAAGGCGAAGAAGCCGAGCGCGGTGGCCCCCAGCACGCTGGTGAGCAGCGCGTAGCCGGTGCCGGCCGCCTGGAACTCACCCAGCCGGGACGGCTCCCCGCCGCCGGTCAGCACCGCCCAGGCGCCGACGGCGAGGATGATCACCAGGCCGGTCAGCTCCACGACGGTCAGGACGACGTTGGTCTTCACGGACTCGGACACGCCCCGCAGGTTGAGCGCGGCGAGGGCGAGGACGAACAGGACCGCGACCAGGGTGGGCGGTACCGCGCCGCCGGTGAACTCGGTGAGGTAGTCGCCGCTGAACGCGCGGGCGGCCGCGCTCGCGGACGACAGGCCCGAGCACATCACCATGAAGGCGACGATGAAGGTGAGGAAGGGGACCTTGAACGCCTTCTGGGTGTAGAGGGCCGCTCCGGCCGCCTTCGGGTACTTGCCGACGAGTTCGACGTACGACGCCGCCGTCAGGAGCGCGACGGCGAACCCGATGACGAAGGGGAGCCACAGCGCGCCCCCGACCTTGCCGGCCACCTTGCCGGTGGTGGCGTAGATACCGGTGCCCAGGATGTCGCCGATGACGAAGAGGATGAGCAGTCTCGGCCCGAGGACCCGCTTGAGGGCGGGCTCCTCCTGGGCGCCCGCGGCTGGTTCGGTGGTGGTCATGGAGCAGTTCTGCCCTCGCCCCGGCAGGGGATGCCCTCAGAGCGCGAGCAGGCCGTCCAGGCGGTCCCCGCCCGCCTCCGCGACGATCTCCGCGACGGTCTGCGGCGGCCGTACGGTCGCGAAGCGCACCGACCCGTCCTCGTGGCCGACGTAGCCGTACACCCCGGGCCGGACGAGCGAGTTGTACGCGTAGTGGTGCGCGAAGTAGTACGCCCCGGTGTCCAGCGCGGCCACGATGTCGCCCGGCCTCAGCAGGGGCAGTGCGCGGCCGACGGCCAGCAGGTCGCCCGCGAAGCAGGCCGGGCCGGCCACGTCCTGGTCGACCGGGTCGCCGGACCTGGGCCGGCCCTCCCCGTCGTAGGCGGCGATCCGCAGGGGCCAGGAGGCCGGGTCGTAGACGGTACGGGTGGCCACCTGGACGCCCGCGTGCGTGACGGCGATGGGGCGGGATCCGGACGTCTTGGTGTACTCGACGCGGGCCAGCACCGTGCCGTGCTTGGCCAGCAGCGACCGGCCGAACTCGGTGACCAGTCCGTAGCGGCCGTCGAACAGCCCCGGAACCGCGGCGGCGAGGAGCCGGGCGTACTCGGCGTACGTCGGGGTCTCGTCGTCGGAGGCGAAGTTGACCGGCAGGCCGCCGCCGATGTCGATGGTGTCGACCTGGCGGCGCCCGGCGGCGGCGTTGATCTCCTCGGCCAGCTCGTACACCTCCCGGACGCCGGTGACGAGGAGGGACAGCGGGACGCCCTGGGAGCCGGAGTGGGTGTGCAGCCGGGTGAGCCAGGGCCGGTCGAGGTACGCCCGGACGACCTGGGCGCGGGCGCCCTCGTCGCGCAGCGCGATGCCGAACTTGGAGGTGGCGGTCGCGGTGGACAGGGCGTCGATGGTGCCCGCGCCGATCTGCGGGTTGACGCGGAGCCCGAGCGGTGACGTGGTCGGCGCTTCCCGGAGGAGGGCGTCGAGGCGGGCCAGCTCCTGGGGGTTGTCGGCGTTGACGGCGATCCCGAGGGCGAGGGCCTCACGGAGCTCGGCCGGGGTCTTCGCGGGGGAGTCGAGCACGATCCGGGAGGGGTCGACGCCGGCCGCGCGGGCGAGGGCCAGCTCGCCGGGGCTCGCCACCTCGGCGCCGAGCCCCGCCTCGTACAGCAGCCGGAGGACGGGCACGAGCGGGGACGCCTTGACGGCGAAGGCGTGCAGCACGGGCGCGGCGGTGACCTCGGCGAAGGCGGCTTGGAGCGCGGCCGCGGAGGCGCGGACGCCGGTGACGTCGAGGAGTGCCGCGACCGGTTCGGCGGCGGTGACGAGGGACTGGTCGACGGCCGCGCGCACGGCCTGGTCGCGACGGTCTGGAGCCATGTTCCCCAGCCAATCATCCGCTGTCCGGCTCCGCAGCCGTTGACTACATCTATTCAGACCGCCACTATGTGAATAACTGAATCTGCAACCGTCGCCGGCCCCACCGGCATCCGAGGAGGCATCCCCATGTCAGGACCCCGCCCCGTACGGGCCCCGCGTGGTACGGAACTGAGCGCCCTGGGATGGCAGCAGGAAGCCGCCCTGCGGATGCTCCAGAACAACCTCGACCCCGAGGTGGCCGAGCACCCCGACAAGCTCGTCGTCTACGGCGGCACCGGCAAGGCCGCCCGCGACTGGCGCTCCTTCGACGCGATGGTCCGCACGCTGCGGACGCTCAAGCAGGACGAGACCATGCTGGTCCAGTCCGGCCGGCCCGTCGGCGTCATGCAGACCCACGAGTGGGCCCCCCGCGTCCTGATCGCCAACTCCAACCTGGTGGGCGACTGGGCCAACTGGGAGGAGTTCCGCCGCCTGGAGCAGCTCGGCCTGACCATGTACGGCCAGATGACGGCCGGGTCGTGGATCTACATCGGCACCCAGGGCATCCTCCAGGGCACCTACGAGACCTTCGCCGCCGTCGCGGCCAAGAAGTTCGGCGGCACCCTCGCGGGGACGATCACCCTCACCGCCGGCCTCGGCGGCATGGGCGGCGCCCAGCCCCTCGCCGTCACCATGAACGACGGCGTCGCGATCTGCATCGACTGCGACCCGCGCGCCATCGAGCGCCGCATCGAGCACCGCTACCTCGACGTCAAGGCCGACTCCCTGGAGCACGCCCTCCAGCTCGCCACCGAGGCCCGCGACGCCCGCCGCCCGCTCTCCATCGGCCTCCTCGGCAACGCGGCCGAGCTGCTGCCGCGCATGCTGGCCGAGGGCGCCCCCATCGACATCGTCACCGACCAGACCTCCGCCCACGACCCGCTCTCCTACCTGCCGCTCGGCGTCGACTTCGACGACATGGCCTCCTACGCGGCCGAGAAGCCCGCCGACTTCACCCAGCGCGCCCGCGAGTCGATGGCCCGGCACGTCGAGGCCATGGTCGGCTTCATGGACGCCGGCGCCGAGGTCTTCGACTACGGCAACTCCATCCGCGGCGAGGCCCGGCTCGCCGGCTACGACCGGGCCTTCGACTTCCCCGGCTTCGTCCCCGCCTACATCCGCCCCCTGTTCTGCGAGGGCAAGGGCCCCTTCCGGTGGGCGGCCCTGTCCGGCGACGCGGCCGACATCCACAAGACCGACCAGGCGATGCTCGACCTCTTCCCCGAGAACGAGTCGCTGGCCCGCTGGATCAAGATGGCCGGCGAGCGCGTCCACTTCCAGGGCCTGCCCGCCCGCATCTGCTGGCTCGGCTACGGCGAGCGCGACCGCGCCGGCGAGCGCTTCAACGACATGGTCGCCTCCGGCGAGCTGGCCGCCCCCCTCGCCATCGGCCGCGACCACCTCGACTGCGGCTCCGTCGCCTCCCCGTACCGGGAGACCGAGGCCATGCTGGACGGCTCCGACGCCATCGCCGACTGGCCGCTCCTCAACGCCATGGTGAACGTCGCCTCCGGCGCCTCCTGGGTGTCGCTCCACCACGGTGGCGGCGTCGGCATGGGCCGCTCCATCCACGCCGGGCAGGTCACCGTCGCCGACGGCACCCCGCTCGCCGGCGAGAAGATCCGCCGCGTCCTCACCAACGACCCCGGCATGGGCGTCATCCGCCACGTCGACGCGGGTTACGACATCGCCGAGTCGGTCGCCGGCGAGCGCGGCGTCCGCGTCCCGATGCGGGAGGGCGACCGGTCGTGACCCGCTTCGACGACGGGCTTGCGGGCGGCCCCGCCCAGGGGCGGCCCGCGAGCCCGCCCCCGCCCACCGGGACACCCTCGCCCAGCGGGACGCACCCGCCCACCTTCCAGGAGATGTGGCGGCAGCTCGCCCCCCTCGGCCGCGACACCGGCTCCGGCGGCTACCGTCGCTACGCCTGGACCGGCGCCGACGCCGACTGCCGCACCTGGTTCCAGGAGCAGGCCGAGGCCCGCGGCCTCACCTACGAGACCGACCGCAACGGCAACCAGTGGGCCTGGCTCGGCGACCCCCGCGGCGAGGACGCCGTCGTCGCCGGCTCGCACCTGGACTCCGTCCCCGACGGCGGCGCCTTCGACGGCCCGCTGGGCGTCGTCTCCTCCTTCGCGGCACTCGACGAACTCCGCCGCAGGGGCGCCGACATCCGCCGCCCGCTGGCCATCACCAACTTCGGTGACGAGGAGGGCGCCCGCTTCGGACTCGCCTGCGTCGGCTCCCGCCTCGCGGCCGGGCAGCTCACCAAGGAGGCCGCGCACCGGCTGCGCGACGCCGACGGCACCACCCTGCCCCAGGCCATGGAGGCGGCCGGGTACGACCCGGAGGCCATCGGCCCCGACCCGGAGCGCCTGGCACGCATCGGCGCGTTCGTCGAACTCCACGTGGAGCAGGGCCGCGCCCTCGACCTGACCGGGGACGCGGTCGGCATCGCCTCCGCCATCTGGCCGCACGGCCGCTGGCGGTACGACTTCCACGGCGAGGCCAACCACGCGGGCACCACCCGGCTCGCCGACCGGCGCGACCCGATGCTGACGTACGCCGAGACGGTCCTCGCCGCCCGCCGCGAGGCGGAACTCGCCGGTGCCGTCGCCACCTTCGGCAAGATCGCCGTCGAGCCGAACGGCGTCAACGCCATCCCCTCCCTCGTCCGCGGCTGGCTCGACTCCCGCGCCGCCGACCAGGCGACGCTCGACACGGTCGTCTCCGGCATCGAGGCGGCCGCCCACGAAGCCGCCGCCCGCCAGGGCGTCGACCTCACCGTCGTGCGCGAGTCCTTCACGCCCGTCGTCGAGTTCGAGCACGCCCTGCGGGACGAGCTCGGCAAGATCCTCGGCGGCCAGGTCCCGGTCCTCGGCACCGGCGCCGGACACGACGCGGGCATCCTGTCCGCGTCCGTCCCCACCGCCATGCTGTTCGTCCGCAATCCCACGGGCGTCTCCCACTCCCCGGCCGAACACGCGGCCGAGGACGACTGCGTGGCCGGCGTGCTGGCCCTCGCCGACGTACTGGAGGGCCTCGCGTGCCGCTGACCTACTGGTGCGAGAACGCCTGGCTCGGCACCCATGTCGAGCCGGGCGTCGCCCTGGACGTGGCGGACGGCCGCATCACCGCCGTACGCACCGGCGCCGACGCCCCGCCGCCCGGCGCCGTCCCCCTGCGCGGCCTGACCCTCCCGGGCCTGGCGAACGCGCACAGCCACGCCTTCCACCGCGCCCTGCGCGGCACGGTCCAGGTGGGCTCCGGCACCTTCTGGACCTGGCGCGAGGTCATGTACCAGGTCGCCTCCCGGCTCACCCCCGAGTCCTACTTCGCGCTCGCCCGGGCCGTGTACGCCGAGATGGCGCTGGCCGGCATCACGGCCGTCGGCGAGTTCCACTACCTGCACCACGCGCCCGGCGGCACCCCCTACGCCGACCCCAACGCCATGGGCGAGGCACTGATCGCCGCGGCCGGCGAGGCGGGCATCCGCATCACGCTCCTGGACACCGCCTACCTGTCCTCCGGCTTCGGCGCCGAACCCGACCGGCACCAGACGCGCTTCTCCGACGGCACCGCCGAAGCCTGGGCCGAACGCGCCTCCCTCCTCAAGGAGCGCGACGGCGTCCGCATCGGCGCGGCCATCCACTCGGTCCGCGCCGTCCCCGCCGACCAGCTCTCCACGGTCGCCCGATGGGCCACCGGACGCCGGGCACCCCTGCACGTCCACCTCTCCGAGCAGACCGCGGAGAACGACGCCTGCCTGGCCGCCCACGGGTGCACCCCCACCCGGCTGCTCGCCGACCACGGGGTGCTCGGCCCGCACACCACGGGCGTCCACAACACCCACCTCACGGCCGAGGACATCACCCTGCTCGGCCGCTCCGGCACCGGCACGTGCATGTGCCCGACCACCGAGCGCGACCTCGCGGACGGCATCGGCCCCGCCGTCGCCCTCCAGCGCGCCGGCTCGCCCCTGTCGCTGGGCAGCGACAGCCACGCGGTGATCGACCTGCTGGAGGAGGCACGGGCGATGGAGCTCGACGAGCGCCTCCGCTCCCGCACCCGCGGCCACTGGACCGCCGCCGCGCTGCTGCGCGCCGCCACCGCCGACGGACACGCCGCCCTTGGATGGCCGGACGCCGGCCGCCTCGAGACCGGGGCGCTCGCCGACTTCACGACCATCGCCCTCGACACCGTCAGGACAGCGGGACCGGTACCGCGTCTGGGAGCTGAGACAGCGGTATTCGCCGCGTCGGCAGCGGATGTGCGCCATACGGTCGTGGGCGGGCGCCACGTCGTACAGGACGGGGCCCACCGCCTCGTGCCCGACGTGCCCCGGGCCCTGACGGACTCGATCGCCGCGCTGCACCGCTGAAGGAGACACCCCGCACCATGAACAGCACGAACAGCGGCCCCGACACGACGAACAACCCCCCGGCCACGGCCGCCCCCGCGACGGCGAACAACGCCGTCGCGGCGACGGCCACCGCCATCACCAACATCGCCAGCCTGGTCACCAACGACCCCTCCCTCGGTGACGGATCCCCCCTCGGCCTGATCCGGGACGCGGCCGTCGTCATCGACGGCGACCGCGTGGTCTGGATCGGTGAATCAAGCAAAGCACCCGCCACTGACAACCGGATCGACGCGGACGGCCGGGCCGTCGTCCCCGGCTTCGTCGACTCCCACTCCCACCTGGTCTTCGCCGGCGACCGCACCGCGGAGTTCAACGCCCGCATGTCCGGGCAGCCGTACGCCGCCGGCGGCATCCGCACCACCGTCGCCGCGACCCGCGCCGCCACCGACGAGGCGCTCGATGCCAACGTCACCCGCTACCTGCGCGAGGCACTGCGCCAGGGCACGACCACCTTCGAGACCAAGTCCGGCTACGGCCTCACCGTCGAGGACGAGGCCCGCGCGCTGCGCATCGCCGCCCGCCACACCGACGAGGTCACCTACCTCGGCGCGCACATCGTCCCCCCGGACCACGCCGACGACCCGGCCGGCTACGTCGACCTGGTCACCGGCGAGATGCTGGACGCCTGCGCCCCGCACGCCCGCTGGATCGACGTCTTCTGCGAGAAGGGCGCCTTCGACGGCGACCAGGCCCGGGCGATCCTCACCGCCGGCAAGGCCCGCGGCCTCCACCCGCGCATCCACGCCAACCAGCTCTCGTACGGCCCCGGCGTCCAGCTCGCGGTCGAACTCGACGCGGCGAGCGCCGACCACTGCACGCACCTGACGCAGGCGGACGTCGACGCCCTGGCCGCCGGGAACACCGTCGCCACCCTCCTCCCCGGCGCCGAGTTCTCCACCCGTGCCGAATGGCCGGACGCCCGCCGCCTGCTGGACGCGGGCGTGACGGTCGCCCTGTCGACCGACTGCAACCCGGGCTCGTCGTTCACGTCCTCGATGCCGTTCTGCATCGCCCTGGCGGTACGGGACATGGGCATGACCCCGAACGAGGCGCTCTGGTCCGCCACGGCCGGCGGCGCCGCCGCCCTCCGCCGCACCGACATCGGCCGCCTCACCCCCGGCGCCCGCGCCGACCTCACGCTCCTCGACGCCCCCTCCCACGTCCACCTCGCCTACCGCCCCGGCGTCCCCCTGGTGTCGGCGGTCTGGCGCCACGGAGAACGCGTCCTCTGACCGGCCCCCGCCACCCGGCCGCCACCGCCCCGCGCCCCCGGGCCCACCGCCCGGGGGCCCGGACCGCCCGCGGGCGCACCGGTCCGAACCGGCCACGGCCGCGCCGTCCCCGGGGACGCCCGCCGGCCGTCCCGGTACGGTGACGCGGACCCGGGGCGGCACGGCGGAGGGGCGGGGACACCATGGGCTTGGGCTTGTCCGGCGGAGCGCACCGGAGGGCGGGGCTGTGCCTCGTCGCCGCCACCACGCTCCTCGTCCCGGCGTGCACCCGGGACGCGCGGCCCGACGCACCGACGCGCACCCGGGTCCCGGTGCCCGCCCCGTCCATCCCACCACCGGACGACGTGGCCGGCCTGACCGCCGCCCTGGACCGGGCCTTCACCGGCCGGCGCTCTCTCGCCGCCGGCTCCGGCCCGCTCTCCGCGCACTTCGGCGACACCCTGCCCGGCCCGCCCGCGGGGGTGCGCGGCGTGACGCTCGCGTTCCTGTGCACGGGGAACGCGACGGTCGCCCTGCGCTTCTCCGTCGGCGCCGCCCAAGCCCCGCCCGGGCCCGCCGAGGTGTGCGACGGGTCCCTCGTGCAGCGCCACCTCGACGTGACCCGGCCGGGCCCGGTGAGCATCGACGTCACCGTGAACGGGCCGCACCGGGGCGGCTACGCGTACGCCTCCTACGACTCCTACGCCTCCTACGACGAAGGGGAACCGCTGCCCCGAGCCGCCGGCGCGGCGGCCGTCACGCGGACCCGGTGACCACGGCGGTGATGAAGTACGCGGCCCAGACGACGGGCACCAGCGCCACGTAGGCCAGGGGCCGGCGGTACACCGGCTGCCCCTGGTCCGGAGCCGCGCGGCCGGGCGCGGGGGCGGCCGGGGCGAGCCGGGCGAGGCGCAGATGGGCCACCAGGTTCCACAGCAGGGTGAAGGGCGTGAAGAACACCAGGGAGAAGGGGCTCCACCAGCCCTGCCACAGCGTCTGCGTGGTCGCCGCCCGGACCACGGCGGTCCCGCAGCCACGGCAGAACGGCCCGTCGACCTTCTGGAAGCGCATGATGACGAGGATGCCCTGGTGCGCCCGCACGGACGTGTCGACCGTGGGGTGGCCGCCGCAGAAGCGGCACGCGCGCGGGGCGGC
This sequence comes from Streptomyces sp. NPDC039423, assembly GCF_055598725.1. NCBI lineage: Bacteria > Bacillati > Actinomycetota > Actinomycetes > Kitasatosporales > Streptomycetaceae > Streptomyces > Streptomyces sp. NPDC039423. The sequence continues at coordinate 68,314 of NZ_JBVKAH010000006.1, read as the reverse complement.
CGGATCGCCGTACACGGGGAGCGGGTACGGCGCGGGCCCGCCGGGGGCGGCGGCCGGCGGGGTGCCGTACCCCTGGGGAAGGGCCTGACCGGCCTGCGGCGGTACCTGGTGGGAGGGCGGCGTGCTCATGGGGACGGGACTCCACGGGGTGTCATCACACGCGCGTGCGTGCGGACGGATGGACGGACGGACGGACGCATGGAGGGAGCGAGGGGTGGGCACCGGCACGTCGTCGCGCGGCTCCGCTCCCCCCGTGGCCCTTCGGCGGACCGCGACGCGCCCGGAGAAAGGATCATGCGTACGGCATGACTATCAACCGGCCGGTCGCTGGTGCAATCGGCGACCGCACCGGGTCCCGCCCTACCCTGGAGGCATGACCGCCTCCGCGGTGACGCTGTTCCTCTGCGGCGACGTGATGCTCGGCCGCGGGGTGGACCAGATCCTGCCGCGCCCCGGAGATCCGGCGCTGCGGGAGGCGTACGTCCGCGATGCCAGGGCGTACGTGGAGCTGGCCGAGGCGGTGAACGGGCCGGTTCCGCGGCCCGTCGGGCCCGGGTGGCCGTGGGGGGACGCGCTGGCGGTGCTGGACGCGTGGGCGCCGGACGTGCGGGTGGTGAACCTGGAGACGAGCGTCACCGGGGACGGGACGTTCGCGGCCGGGAAGGACGTCCACTACCGCATGCACCCCGGGAACCTGCCCGCCCTGGCCGTCGCCCGCCCCCACGCGTGCGTGCTGGCCAACAACCACGTGCTGGACTTCGGCCGGCGGGGGCTGGAGGACACCCTCGACGCCTTGGCCGGGGCGGGCCTGCGGACCGTCGGGGCCGGGCACGACGCGGACGAGGCGTGGCGGCCCGCGGTCGTCCCGCTGGGCGGGCGCCGGGTCGTGGTGACCGCCTTCGGGATGGCGTCCAGTGGCATCCCGCCCGGCTGGGCCGCCACCGGGGACCGGCCCGGGGTCGCCTTCGTGCCGGAGGCCACCCCCGAGGCGGCGGATTCGGTCGTCCGCCGGGTACGGCGGGTCGCGCGGCCCGGTGACGTCGTCGTGGCCAGCGTCCACTGGGGCTCCAACTGGGGCTACGCCACGGGCCGGGACCAGGTCCGGTTCGCCCACGCGCTGGTCGACGGCGGCGTCCACGTGGTGCACGGCCACTCCTCGCACCACCCCCGGCCCCTGGAGCTGTACCGGGACGGGCTGGTCCTGTACGGCTGCGGCGACCTCATCGACGACTACGAGGGCATCACCGGGTACGAGCGCTACCGGGACGACCTCCGGCCGCTGTACCTGGTCGCGGTCGACCCGGGCTCCGGCCGGCCGCCGGACGTGCGGATCGTTCCGATGCGGGCCCGGCGGATGCGCCTGGAACACGCCCCGGACGAGGACCTCGCATGGCTGCGGGCCACCCTGGACCGGATCAGCGGCGGTTTCGGCGCGCACGTCGAACTCGACCCGCGCGGCGCGCTCGTCGTAAGCTCCCGCTGATCCCCAGCGACAGCCTGCCGACCGACCGGCAGGCTTTTTTCGTTCGCCCGGCGTGCGCCGCGACCATGAAGCCAAGCCCTTGAGGAGACCGTCGTGAAGCTCGGACTCACCTGTCCCCGGTTCGACTGGCCCGGCGGACCCGCCGCCATCGCGGCCCGGTTCGCCGACGTGGCCCGTGGCGCGGAGGACGCCGGGCTCGACAGCTTCTGGGTGATGGACCACCTCTTCCAGATACCGAACTTCGGCGCCGCCGAGGACCCCATGCTGGAGGCCTACAGCGCCCTGTCGTACGCGGCCGCCCTCACCCGCCGGGTCACCCTCGGCGCGCTCGTCACCTGTGTGACCTACCGTCAGCCCGGGCTGCTGCTCAAGCAGGTGACCACCCTCGACGTGCTGTCCGGGGGGCGGGCCGTGCTGGGGATCGGGGCCGGGTTCCACGAGGACGAGCACCGGGGGCTCGGGTTCCGGCTGCCGCCGGTCGCCGAGCGGTTCGAGCGCCTGGAGGAGACGCTGCGCATCGCCAAGCGGATGTGGAGCGCCGAGGACACCCCGTACGAGGGGAAGCACTACCGACTGTCCCGCACGCTCAACTCGCCCCAGTCGCTGTCGCGGCCCCATCCGCCGATCCTCATCGGGGGCGGCGGCGAGCGGAAGACGCTCCGGCTGGTCGCCCGCTACGGCGACGCCTGCAACCTGTTCCTCGGCGCCGACGTCCGCCACAAGCTGGACGTGCTGCGCGCGCACTGCGAGGCGGAGGGACGCCCCTACGAGGCGATCGAGAAGACCCTCCACATGCGGGTGCCCGACGGGCAGTCGGTGGACGAGAGCGTCCAGCGCTGCGGCGAACTCGCGGAACAGGGCATCGACCATGTCATCGTCGCCCTGCCGGATCCGTCCACCGACGCCGCCCTCGCCCACCTGGCCGCGCTGGCACGGCAGGTGGCCTGAGAGCGGGCGGACGCCGGTACCGTGCGGACACGACCTAGGCGACCGTGCTGTGGAAGAACCACACACCGGCTGCGAAGGCGGTGCCCGTGGCGATGAGGGCGGTCGCCGCCCCCGCGCCCTTCCACCACGTCAGGAGGCCGGCTCCGATGCCCACCAGGGCGCCCAGCAGGAAGATGAGGGCGGAGCGCTGACTGAGCAGCGGATCGCGGTCGTCGGGCACGTGCGGCTCCCGGTGGGTGGAGGAGGACGGAAGCGGGCGCTCCGTCGGCGGGCAGGCCAAGCGGGGCGCCACGCAGGGAAGTTGAGCAGCACATCGAGTATGACGCAGGAGCCGGCCCCTGGGGGGCGGAACGCTCGGATCAGCGGTGGCGCAGGCTCTGGAGCAGGGCGCCGCTGCTGTCGACCGTCCAGAAGCTCCAGCCGTTGCGGTTGGGGTTCACCTCGGGCTTGAGGGCTTGCAGGACGGCGCTCGCGGCGCCGCTGGGGGTGCGGTACGCGCCGGAGGCGGGGCCGTCGGTCACCGTGAGGGCGCGGGTCACCGGGTCGTACAGACCGGCGATCCGCACCCCGCCGTAGATGGCGTGCACGCGCACCCGCTCACCGCCCGCACTGCCACCGCCCGCGCCACCGCCGCCCCCACCGTCCGCGCCCCCGCCGGAGTCGTCGCCCGCGCCCCCGGCCGCCCCGCCCTCCGGGGCCGCCGGGACGGGCCGCTGGAAGAACTCGACCAGCCGGGCGACCGCCTGACCGGGTGTCACGTTCCAGGCGCGCGCCAGGAGCGTGACCTGGGCATGGGTGGTGTCGTCCACCGGGATGCTGTTGCTCATGGAGCACAGGCTAGCGATTCCTGTGAGGAGATGTGAGGAAACCGGCAAGGTCGTTCGACGATCATGGGAGTCTGTCCCGATGAAGACCATCGGACTGATCGGCGGCATGAGCTGGGAATCCAGCGCGGAGTACTACCGGCTCCTCAACGAGCTCGTACGCGAGCGCCTCGGCGGGCTGCACTCGGCGCGGTGCATCCTGCACTCGGTCGACTTCGCGGAGATCGAGCGGCTCCAGGCGTCCGGTGAGTGGGAGCAGGCCGGGGAAGTGCTCGCCGAAGCGGCGCGGGGGCTGGCCGCGGCCGGGGCGGACCTGCTGCTGATCTGCACGAACACCATGCACAAGGTCGCCGGACAGGTGCAGGACGCCGTGCCCGTGCCGCTGCTGCACCTCGGGGACGCCACCGCCGACGCGGTGCGCGCGGCCGGGGTGAGGACGGTCGGGCTGCTGGGGACCGCCTTCACCATGGAGCAGGACTTCTACCGCGACCGGCTCGCCCGGCACGGCCTCACCGTCCTGGTGCCCGAGGCCGAGGGGCGGGCCGAAGTGCACCGGATCATCTACGAGGAACTGTGCCTCGGAATCGTCGAGGACACCTCCCGCGCCGCCTACCAGCGGGTCATCGGCCGGCTCGTCGCCGACGGCGCCGAAGGCGTCATCCTGGGCTGCACCGAGATCGAGCTGCTGATCGGGCAGGAACACAGCCCCGTCCCGGTGTTCCCGACCACCCGGCTGCACGCCGAGGCCGCCGTCACCGCCGCCCTGTCCCTTTGATCACGTGTGATCACTTCTTCCCCTCGCCTCACGACATGGGTGACTGACCCTGTCCTGGAGTGATTTCGGCCGGTACCGTCCTGTCCAGCACGGCTCAGGGGGAGACCGGGGGGTCGGAGTTGAGCGCTGTACGCATCCATGTCGTCGGGCCGGGGGAGCTCGGCGACGACGAGGCCGATGTCTGGCGCGCACTGCGCGCCACGTCCGGCGCACCCGCCAATCCGTTCATGGAGCCCGAGTTCACGCGCGCCGTGGGCCGGGTACGGCCCCGGGCCCGGGTCGCCGTGCTCCGCGAGGGCGGCGACCCGGTCGGCTTCCTCCCGTACGAGACCGGCCCCCTGGGGCGCGGCCGGGCCATCGGGCTCGGCGTGTCCGACTGCCAGGGGGCGGTGCTCCGGGCGGGGCTCGGCGTCACCGCGCCGGAACTGCTGCGCGGCTGCGGACTGGCCGCCTGGGAGTTCGACAACCTGGAGGCCGGCCAGAGCACCTTCCTGACCGGCGCCGCCGAGGAGTTCGCCGCACCGGTCATCGACGTGACGGAGGGCTACGCCGCGTACGAGGCCGTGCTGCGGGTCCGGTCGCCCACGTTCCTGCGGACCACCCTCGCCAAGGAGCGGCGCCTGGGCCGCCGGGAGGGTCCGGTGCGTCTCGTCCTCGACGAGCGCGACCCGGCCGTACTGCGCACGCTCATGGCCTGGAAGTCCGCCCAGTACCGCCGCACCGGCCGCCGCGACCGGTTCGCCCAGGACTGGATCAGCACCCTGGTGCGCGACCTGCACACCAGCCGCGCCCCTGGCTGCTCCGGCCTCCTGTCCGTCCTGTACGTCGCCGACCGGCCCGTCGCCGCGCACTTCGGGCTCCGCTCCCGCACCGTCCTGTCGTGCTGGTTCCCGGCCTACGACCCCGCGTACGCCCCGTACTCGCCGGGCCTCGTCCTCCACCTCCGCATGGCGGAGGCGGCCGCGGGCGCCGGCATCGGGATGCTCGACCTCGGACGCGGCGCGGCCGAGTACAAGGACGCCCTCAAGACCGGTGAACTGCGCGTGTACGAGGGCGCCGCCACGGGCCCCGGGCCGCTCGCCGGCCTCCACCGGCTGAGCCGTGAACCCGCCCGCCGCGCCCACCGGTTCGTCCGCGCACGGCCACGGCTCGCCCGCCGCGTCCGGCAGGCGCTCGACCGGGCCGGCCGGCTGCGCGGCCGCTGAAGGAGGTCCCATGCCCACGCCCAGGCCGCCCGGGCCCATCGCCGTCGCCGACCTCGACCTCGCGGAACTCGGCGGGGACGTCCTGTCCTTCCACTGCGCCGACACGCCCGAGGGCGACGTCCACGCCCTGGTGCGGCTCCGCGGCCGCCCCGTGGGGACCGTCCTCGGCCACGTCCCGCCCGGCGCCGACCCCGCCCGCACCCTCGCCGCGCTCGCCCGCGAGCGACTGACCGGCCACCGGGAGCCGCCGCCCGAGACGTACGGCGACCTGCCCCGCACGTCCGTCGTCGTCGCCACCCGGGAACGCGCCGGACAGCTCGCCCGCGCCCTGGACTCGCTGCTCGCCCAGGACCACCCCGACTACGAGGTCGTCGTCGTCGACAACGCGCCCCGCACCGGCGCCACCCGGGAGCTGGTCGAGCGCGCGTACACCGGGCGGGTGCGCTACGTGCGCGAGGACGCGCCCGGCCTCGCCGCCGCGCACAACCGGGGCGTCGCCGCCGCCGACGGCACCGTCATCGCCTTCACCGACGACGACGTGGTCGCCGACCCGCACTGGCTCACCGCCCTCACCGGGCCGTTCACCGACGACCCGCGCATCGGCTGCGTCACGGGGCTGATCCTGCCCGCGCGGCTGCGCACACCCGCCCAGGTCCTCCTGGAGAGCCACGGCGGCTTCGCCAAGGGCTTCACGCCCCGCACCTACGACCCGGAGCGGCCGCCCGCCGACCAGCCCCTGTTCCCGTTCACCGCCGGCAGCTTCGGGTCGGGCGCCAACATGGCCTTCCGCGCCACCGCCCTGCGGGACGCGGGCGGCTTCGACCCGGCCACCGGCACCGGCACCCCCGCCAGGGGCGGCGACGACCTGTACGCCTTCGTCGCCGTGCTGGCCGCCGGACACCGGCTGCGCTACACGCCCGACGCCCTCGTCCGGCACCACCACCGCGAGACCTGGCAGGACCTGCGCGACCAGGCGTACGGCTACGGCGCCGGCCTGACCGCCTGCCTCACCGCCCTGGCCGTGCGCCGCCCCGCCCTGCTGCCGGCCCTCCTCGCCCGCCTCCCGCGCGGCCTCGCCCACGCCCGGGCGATGACGGCCGCCCGCACCGCCTCCCCGGGGCCCGCCGCGCCCGGCGCACCCGGCGCACCCGTCACCGGACCCGCCGCGCCCGGGGAGCACGGCGCGTACCACCACCCCTGGCCGCGCAGCCTCTCGCGGCTGGAACGGCGCGGCATGCTGTACGGACCGGTCGGCTACGCCCGCGCGCGGCTGCGCGCCGCCCGCGGCAGAGCCCGGGAGGCGGGATGAAGGTCCCCGTCCCGGTCCTCCTCTACCACGCGGTGACGGACGACCCGCCCCCCTGGATCGCCGAATTCAGCGTCACGCCCCGCGACTTCGCGGCCCAGCTCGACGCCGTCGTGGCGAGCGGACGCACCCCCGTCCCCCTCTCCGCGCTCGCCGGCCACCTGCGCGGGAAGGGCGAGCTGCCGCCCCGGCCCGTCGTCCTCACCTTCGACGACGGCTTCGCCGACCTGCCGGGCCCCACCGCCGAGGCCCTCGCCGCCCGGGACCTGCCCGCCACCGCCTACCTGACCACCGGGGCGATCACCCCCGGCCGGGCCTGTCTCCTGCCGCCCGCGCCGATGATGGCGCTCGCCGAGGCGCCCCTGCTGGAGCAGTACGGCATCGAGGTCGGCGCCCACACGGTCACCCACCCCCAGCTCGACACCCTGCCCGCCCGCCAGGTCCGGCGGGAACTGCGCGACGCCAAGGCCGTCCTGGAGGACGTCCTGGGCCACGAGGTGGCGCACCTGGCCTACCCGCACGGCTACAACAACGGCGCCGTGCGCCGGGCCGCGTCCGACGCCGGTTACGCGTCCGCCGTCGCCGTACGGCACGCGCTCAGTTCGGACGCGGACGAGACGTACCGCATCGCCCGGCTCATCGTGCGCCGTACCCACACGGTCGCCGACGTCGAGGCCTGGATGGCGGGCCGCGGGGCACGGACCGCGCCGTACCGGGACTCACCGGCGACGGTCGGCTGGCGACTGTACCGGCGGGCGAGGGCGACGCTCCGGGGCCGGCCCGCGTTCGCCGGCTGAGAAGGACGTTCCCGTACGTCGCCGAAACGGCCACACGCTGGGGGGAGAGGCACAGTGCAGCAACAACAGCGCGCGCCCGCGCCGGCCGTGGACGCGGCGGCCGGTGACGCGGCGGCCGGGGCCCGGTCCGGAGCGCCGCCGCCCGCCGCCCGGTTCCGCGGCCGGTCCTGGCGGACCGTCCTCGGCTTCCTGCCGCTCCCGCTCGCCGCCGCCCTGTGGGTGTACGCGCTGCCCCGCACCGGGTTCCGCGACATCGGGGACCACGGGCTGCTCGACCGGTTCCCGCCCGCCTATTACGCCGCGCTCCTCACCCTGACCGCGGGGTTCCTGGTCAGCCTGCGCCGTGCCGGCACCGCCCCCGGATGGCCGGCGGCGTACTGCCTGGCGATGCTGGCGGCGCTCAAGGCACCGCCCGCCGTGCTCTACGACTCGGTCCGGTACGCGTGGGCGGCCAAGCACGACGAGGTCATCACCCGGCTGCTGACGGAGGGCACGGTCCACCCGTACACCGAGCTGTCGGGCGGGATGTCGGCGTACGACCAGTGGCCGGGGTTCTTCTCGCTGAACGCCGCGCTGGTACGGGCCTTCGGGGTGGACACCGCCGCGTCGTACGTCAACTGGGCGCCGGTCGTCCTCGGCGTGCTGACGCTGCCCGTACTGCTGCTGGTCTACCGCACCTTCACCGACGACTGGCGCCTGGTGTGGACCGCGGTGTGGATCTTCCAGCTCGCCAACTGGGTCGGCCAGGACTACCTCTCCCCGCAGGGCTTCTCCTACCTGCTGTACCTCACTGTCCTCGCCGTCGTCCTGCGCCACTTCGTCCGCCCCGGATCCGCCGGTCCCCTGCGCGACCGGTCCCGGCTCGACCCGGCGGCGGCCGCCGTCCCGCCGCCCACCGGGACCCGGCAGCGCGCGGTCGGCGTGCTGGTCGTCGCGCCGCTCGTCGTGGCCGTCAACGCTTCGCACCAGCTCACGCCCGTGATGCTGTGCGCCACCCTGCTCGCGCTCTGCCTCACCCGCCGCTACCGCAACGCGGGACTGCTCGTCGTCACCGGCCTGATCATGGTCGCCTGGGACCTGACGATGGGCCGGCCGCTGTTCCTTCAGACGCTGGGCACGCTCCGCGACTCGGCCGGCGATCTCCTGGGCAACTCCCGCGCCGGGTACGCCGGAGAGCCCACCGGCCCCGGACCGGAACTGGTCGGCGCCGCCAACGTCCTCATGGTGCTCACCCTCGCCGCCCTCGCCGGCACGGCGGTGGTGCTGCGCCGCCGGCTGGTCCGCAGCGCCCTGCCGCTGCTCCTGGCGGCCGCCGCGCCGGTCCCGCTGTTCGCCGTGAACGACTACGGCGGCGAGATGCTGTTCCGGGTCTACCTGTTCGGGCTGCCCGGCACGGCCTTCTTCGCGGCCGCCGCGCTGGTCCCGGCGGCCGGCGCCACCGGACGGCCGGTCCGCCTCGCCCGGCGCGCCACCGCCGTCGCCCTGCCCGTGGCGCTCACCGCGCTGCTGGCCGGGTTCCTCCCCTCCTACTACGGCAAGGAGGGCATGCACTACGCCCCGCCCGCCGAGACGGCGCTGGTACGGCGGGCCTACGACCGGGCACCGGAGGGCTCCCTGATCCTCGCGACGACGGGCTCGTTCCCGGGCGCGTACATCCGCTACGACGCCTACGAGCGCTGGTTCTTCACCGAGCAGGACGTGCCCGGGAACCTGGAGATGCTCCGCGACCCGGCCGCCTACCTGGCACGGGGCATTCCGGAGGGCCGCCGGGCGTACGTGATCCTCACCCGGACGCAGGAGGAGGCCGTCACCGGCGAGGGCTATCTGCCCCCCGGCGGCTACGACCGCATGGTGGCCGCCCTGCGGCGCTCCCCGCTGTTCCGCGTGGTGGAGGAGAACGAGCACGGCACCGTCCTGGAACACCGGCCACCGCGATGACGGGGGAGACCGCCATGCAACCGCACACCAGCCACCCGGACGGCACCGGCCGTAACCCCGCCGGGCCGGACTCCGCCGGGCCGCCGCACGCCGGGCCGGACTCCGCCGGGCCGCCGCACGCCGGGCCGTACGGGCGGCCGGATCCCGCCCCGTCGCAGCACGGCCGCCGTGGCTCCGCCCGTCGGCGCGGGGTGGCGATCGGGGCCGTGGCCGCCGCGACCGGGTGGCTCGCGGTCGCCGCCACCCTGCTGCCCGGCGGGTCGCCCCTGCGCTGGGCCCCCGTCCTCCTCTTCGTCACCTTCGGGCCCGGCCTCGCGCTGCTGCACCCGCAGCCGCCGGGACTCCGGCCCGGGGCCCGGCTGGAGGCCCTGGCACTGGCGGCACCGCTCAGTCTGTCGTCGGCCGCGCTCACCGCGACCGCGCTGTTCCTGGTGCGGGGGTTCTCCGCCACGGCGTTCCTGCTGGCGCTGGCCGCGTTCGCGACGGTCGCGGCGGCCCTCCCCGGGGTGCCGCTGCCCGCGGCGACACGCGGCGCGGCCGGGCGCGCCACGTCCGGCGGGGGAGACGGATGAACGGCCGCCGCTCCGGCGGAGCCCGGGCCGGGACGTACACCGCGCTGGTGCTCGCCGTGGTCGGCGCGCTGCTCATCGGGCTCGGCGTCTGGGCGGCCACCCGGTCCGGCGGCACCCCCGGCGACCTGCCCCGCGACGCCGCCTCCGGCGACGTACCGGACGGCCCGTGCGCGCCGACCGCGCTGCTGGAACCGCCGTGCGGAGCCTGGTGGGGCGCCTACGTGCCGTACGCGGCGAACGGCTCCCTCAAGGACGCGGTGCTGGCCTTCGAGCGCCGGATCGGACGCGGGCTCGATCTCGTCTACAACTACCACGACATGTCCGGCACCCCGCTGGACGGACAGCTCCTCACCCCCGACGAGCAGGACCTCGGCCGCGACCGGCTGCTCATGCTGGCGTGGGAGTCCACCGTCTGGACCGAGCCCCACCACGCCGACTGGACCGAACGGCAGCTCGGCTGGAGGAACATCGCCTCCGGCGCGTACGACGAGGAGCTCATCGACCCGCAGGCCCGCCGCGTCAAGGCGTACGGCAAGCGCCTGTTCCTCTCCTTCGACCAGGAGGCCGACTTCCGGATCAAGGAGGGCGCCGGCACGCCCGCCGAGTTCGTCGCCGCCTGGCGCCACGTCCACGACCGCTTCCGGGAGCTGGGCGTGGACAACGTGGTCTGGGTGTGGACCGTCTCCGGATACCTCGGCCACGCCGAGCAGATGAAACGGCTCTACCCCGGGGACGCGTACGTCGACTGGATCGGCATGGACCAGTACAACTACTACCTCTGCCACCGGTCGCCGCACTGGCTGGACTTCGACCGCAGCCAGCGCCCCTCCTACGACTGGCTGCGCGCGCACGTGTCCGGCGACAAGCCGGTCATGCTGGCCGAGTTCGCCACCGCGCCCGACCCCCGGCGGCCGCTGCGCCAACGGGACTGGTACGCGCGGATCCCCGAGGTGGCGCCCACCCTGCCCCGGGTGAAGGCGATGGTCCACTGGAACCGCCCGGTGCCGGGCGAGGGCTGCGACCTGACGGTCGACTCCGGCCCCGGTCTGGAGGGTTACCGGCTGGCCGGACAGGACGACTACTTCGGGCAGCCGGTCCCGCCCCGGTAGCGGCCCACCACCAGTGCCGCCACGGCCACCGCGCCGCAACCCAGCACCATGGGCAGCGCGGCCGCCGCGAACGGCCGCTGCGCCGCCCATCCCGCCACCGCCAGCACCCACACCGCCGCCGCCACGACCCGGCCGCCCACCCCCACCGCTCGCAGCGCCACCGCCGCCAGGCCCAGGCACAGCACCTGGAGCAGCGGTGGCAGCGCGCCGAGCACCAGCTCGCGCCCCGCGGGCCCCACCCCGCCGGCGGCCCACCGCGCCAGGACCCCGGCCCCCGGCCCGCCCACCGGGTCGGGGCGCACGCCCACCAGCGGCGGCGCCGAGTGCAGGGCGGCGACCGTCACCAGCAGGGCCGCTCCGGTCAGGGCGGCACGCGGCCGCTCCAGCGCGACGGCAGCGCAGTGCACGACGACCAGCAGGACGCCCGCCGTGACGGTGACCGGCGGCAGCAGCGCCAGCAGCCCGGCCCCCGACAGGCGGCCGCCCCCGGAGACCCGCTCCCCGCCCCGGGCACCGGCCAGCGGCACCCAGAACAGCACGGCGGACAGCCCCAGCAGCAGCCACAGCCACCGGACATGCCACCGCTCGCCGCCCCCCTCGACGGGCCCGGCCGCCGGTACGCGCCCGGGCGGCCCGAGCGCCCGCTCCGCCGACGCGGCGGCACGCCGGCGCGCCCATTCGGTGCCGTACTCCGGCCCCTCGGCGCCCCTCCCCGCCCGGCGCCGCACCCGCCCCGGCGGCCGGCCGAGCAGCGCCCCGCGCAGTCCGGGAACCGACACCAGTGCCATCACCAGCATCGACAGCAGCACCGCGAGCCCCGCCCCGGCGATCCCGGCCGGGCGCATCAGCACGGCCGCGCCGCCGAGCACCAGCACGCACATCGCGCCCTGGACGAGGGCCAGTACGCCGGTGCGGCCCTGGACGCGCAGCACCCCGATGTACAGCTCCACGGCCACGCGCGGCAGGGCGGCCGCCGCCAGCAGCCGCAGCACGAGGCTGCCGTTCCCGGCGTACGCGGGACCGAACGGTGTCAGGATCTGCGGGGCGAACACCACCAGCACCAGCACCACCGGCACCAGCAGCAGCGCCATCCGCCGCAGCGCGCCGCGCACCCCCTCGGCCAGCGACTCCGGGCTGTGCGAGGCGTGCGCGGTGAGGGACGAGGCCATGTTGATGGCCATGAACTCCATCGTCCCGCCCACCGTGTACGCGGTGTAGAACCAGCCGTTGTGGGCGGCGTCGAAGCGGACGGCGACCATCACCGGCAGCAGGTTGATCATCGCCAGGCTGAACAGGGCGCCCACCGCGTCCCCGGCGAGGAACCGCCCCATCTCGCCGAGGACGGGCGGTTCCCGGTGCCGGTCGGCGGCGGCCTGGCGCGGGATGAGGCGGCGGAAGACCAGCCAGCCCAGCGGCAGTACGGACAGGGCGGTGGCGGCGGCCCACGAGACGAAGATCCCCAGGGCGGGCAGCGCGGTCGCGAAGACGACCAGGAGCAGCAGCTTGCCCGTCGAGAAGACGGCGTTGCCCACCGGCACCCACACCGCCTCGCGCAGCCCGGTGAGCACCCCGTCCTGGAGGGTGAGCAGCGCCCACGCCACGCACGCGACGGTGAAGAACAGGCCCGCGGCGGGCCCGCGCAGCGGCGCGTACGACGGCCCCCACAGGTCCAGCGTCAGCAGGAACGCCACGCTCGCCACCGCCACCACCAGCGAACTCACCGCGTAGGCGCGCCACACCAGCGGCCCCGTCGCCCGGCCGGCGCGCGGCACGTACCGCACCACCGCGCCGATCATGGTCGTGGCGGTGAGGGAGGAGAGCAGCCGCATCGCGGCGATGGCGGCCGAGCCCTGGCCGACGGCCTGCTCCGTGTAGTGGCGGGCGGCGACCAGCCAGAAGCCGAGGCCGAGCGCGGCGGAGACGCCGGTGGAGAGCATGAGGGCGTAGGCGTTGCGGAACAGCGAGTCGCCGCCGGCCCGCCCGTCCCGGGCGGCGCCCGCCGGCCCGGCGGCCCCCGCCCCGGTGCCCCGGCGGACCGCCGTGTCAGCCACCGCGGGGCGGCGCGGGCCGGGCGCCCGAGGCACGCAGGACCTCCAGGACCAGGTCCGCCCGGAGCGGGTCGGCGGGCAGCGCGTGGCGGGCGAACCAGCGGGCCGGCCCCGGCGCGGGGGAGGGGTCGACGAACGGTTCGCCGGCGTAGTCGTCCAGCGGCGGGTCGTAGAGGTAGCCGGTGGTCACCCGGGCCCGGGCGAGCGCGGCGACGGCCGCGTCCCGGTCGGCGACCAGGAGCGGGACGCGGAACAGCGGCCGCACCGGGGCGCCGGGTGCCGCCCACCGGGAGGCGAGGAGCTTCTCCGTGCCGGTGCGGTGGGCCGCCAGTGTCGCGCCGAGGCGCCCCAGGAGCCGCCGGGTGCGCCGCAGCCGGGCCCGCCCGGGGGTGAGCCGGTAGTCGTGCAGGTCGACCCGTACCCAGGAGTGGAAGGGGTCGAGTCCCGGGGCGCCGGCCAGGGCGGTCCTCAGCTCACCGGGGCGCAGGGGCATTCTGATCCCGGCGCGCTCCTCCTTTCCCAGCAGCCGCAGTCCGGCGCGCGCGGCCCGCACCAGGCGCAGGCCCCGCACGGCCGCCTCGGCGTAGGGGCGGACGGCGTGGGCGAGTTCGGCGCCGGCGCGGACGGGGTGCAGCAACGCGTCGCGGGCGCCGGCCAGTTCCGTACGCAGGCCGGCGTCCCGCACCGCGAGGAAGCCGCCGGTCCCGGCGCCGGTGTGCTTGGAGAGGCTGAAGACGGCGGCGTCGCCGTACGTGCCGACGGGCCGGCCGCCGACGGTGCTGCCGATCGCGTGCGCCGCGTCCTCCAGCAGCGGGATGCCCGACGCACGGCATCGGGCGGCCAGTTCCGGCGCGGGGTCGGGGTTCCCGTACAGGTTGGTGGTCAGGACGGCCGACAGCCCGCTCCACACGCTCTCGGGGACGGCCGCCACGTCGATCGAGGCGTCCAGGGGGTCGAGCGGTGCCATGACGGGACGCAGCCCGGCGGCCAGGACGACGAACAGGATGACGTCGTCGTTGACCGGCGACATGAGCACCCGGCCGCCGGGCGGGCACCAGTGGCGCAGCGCCACGTACAGCCCGAGCCGACAGGACGGCACGTACAGGCACTCCCTGCCGAGGCGCCCGCGCATCATCTCTTCCAGAGCGGCGTACACCATGTGGTCCCCCCTGAGCCCCGGCCAATGTGGCCCGAAAGGGACGAGGCCGTCAAGACGGCGAAAGGGCCCGTCCCTTGACGGAACGGGCCCTTCCAGGGCTTCCGCTGCTCCCGGGGCCGGTCTTCCGGCTTTCCGGGCTTCCGGGAGCGGGTGCGCGGGAAGCGGGTGCGCGCGGTCACTCGTCCAGGGTCAGGCCCTTGCGGAGTTTGCCCAGCGTGCGGGAGAGCAGGCGCGAGACGTGCATCTGCGAGATGTTGAGCTCCTCGCCGATCTCCGACTGGGTGAGCCCGGCGACGAAGCGCAGGGAGAGGATCTTCCGGTCGCGCGCCGGGAGCGAGGCGATCAGCGGCTTGAGGGACTCGATGTACTCGATGCCCTCCAGCCCGTGGTCCTCGTAGCCGATGCGGTCCGCCAGGGCGCCCTCGGTGTCGTCCTCCTCGGGCTGGGCGTCCAGCGAGCTGGCCGTGTAGGCGTTGCTCGCCGCCATGCCCTCGACGACCTCCTCCTTGGTGATCCCGAGCCGCTCGGCGAGCTCGGCCACGGTGGGGGAGCGGTCGAGCTGCTGGGCCAGCTCGTCCCCGGCCTTGGCCAGGTCGAGGCGGAGTTCCTGGAGGCGGCGCGGGACGCGCACGGACCAGGAGGTGTCACGGAAGAAGCGTTTGATCTCTCCGACGATGGTTGGCATCGCGAAGGTGGGGAACTCGACCCCTCGGCTGAGCTCGAAGCGGTCGATGGCCTTGATGAGACCGATGGTGCCGACCTGGATGATGTCCTCCATCGGCTCGCTGCGGGAGCGGAACCGGGAGGCGGCGAACTTGACCAGTGCGAGGTTGAGTTCCACGAGCGTGTTGCGGACGTACGCGTGCTCGTGCGTCCCTTCCTCGAGCGTTTCGAGGCGCGCGAAGAGCGTCTTGGACAGCGCCCTCGCGTCGAGCGGTTCGACGGTGTCGTACGGGGGGATGTCGGGCAGATCGAACCGGTCGGTCGCGATCCGCTCGTAACGGTGGATCTGCTGGGGCGGAGTTGCCGACGGCGCGTCCGGGGTACGCGTTTCGTCGAGCCGGGGTGACATGGTCTCCTCCATCGTTCTCGGCATATGGCCGCCGATGCCGAAAGAAAGTGGCTGCGGTGTGCGGCGCCTCCAAAGCCGGCCGTGTTGGTTGTGTCCTTACTAGCCCTACCCGCTTCGACTGGATCGTTGCAAGTGTCAATTGTCCCATATGTACGGTTTGTGGTTAAGTCTCGACTACCGGCCACCGTTCAGAAGGCGTAGGGTTCTACCGACTCAACGGCATCGGCGAAGAGGGACGGCATGGACCGCGGGACGGTCGGCAGCGCGAATCAGGGCCGGCTCAAGGTCGGGGTCCGGACGGATGGCCGCAGTGAGGTTCTCACGCCGGCGGGTGAGCTCGATCACCACACGGCCGAGCTGCTGCGCGAGCCGCTGGACTCCGCACTCGAACAGGGCCGCACACGCTTGGTGATCGATTGTTCGCAGCTTGCGTTCTGCGACTCCACCGGGCTCAACGTGCTGCTCGGGGCACGCCTGAAGGCGGAGGCCGCGGGCGGAGGAGTGCACCTCGCGGGCATGCAGCCCGTAGTGGCCAGGGTGTTCGAGATCACTGGTGCGGAGGCGGTCTTCACCGTCCACGACTCGGTGGAAGCGGCACTGGCCGACTGAAGCGACAAAGCGGGTGTCGTCCCGGATCGGCCGGGCAGAAGAACCCCGCGGCAACTGTACGGAGGGGCTCCACACTCTCTGTGACGGCCCTGTGGCTGCCCTGTGACGACGTAATGGCGACTTGGTGAATTCGGTGAGGTGAAGCGCTGATGGGTACCACCCAGCAGCATCCGCCGAGCGATCTCGGCCCCCAGCCGGACGGCTCCGCCCTCGGTGTCGGTGCCTCGGTCCCGGCCTCCCCCACCGCTCCCGCATCGCCGGAGATGAGGTCCGACATGTCAGGTGCGGTGTCCGGGCCCGGCCCCGGGGCCACGCCCGCGGGGCGCCGGACGCGGCGGCTCTCGCTGGGCAGCGCCAGCGGGATCGTTCCGCTCGCCCGGGACTTCACCCGGCAGGCGCTCTACGACTGGGGCTGGCTGCCGGCGGCCACCGCCGACCGGCGGGCCGCCGCCGAGGACGTCCTGCTCGTCGTCTCCGAACTCGTCACCAACGCGTGCCTGCACGCCGACGGCCCGGAAGAGCTCCGCGTCTCGCTGGACTCGAAGGTGCTGCGCCTGGAGGTCGAGGACCGGAGCGAGGGCCGGCCGGCGCCGCGCACCCCGCACCAGGCCGGACGCCCGGGCGGGCACGGCATGTTCATCGTCCAGCGCCTCTGTCTGGACTGGGGGGTGGTCCGGTCGGAGGACCTGCCCGGCAAGACGGTCTGGGCGGAACTGGCGGCCCCCGCTTAGCGCCCCGGATCCCCGGCGCGATGGTGGAGCACGGCGATACGCCGTGCTCTTTGTCTTTCCTCCCCACGACCGCGGGCCCGCCGCCCTCGTGCCGGTCGCCGGTACGGCGGAGGGCCGCCGTACCGGACGTGTCCGGTGCGGCGGCCCTCGGCGCGGGGTCGTACGTGTCAGCGCACGTTGCCCATCATCGTCCGGACCTTCTTGCGGTACATGTACACCGCCAGACCGGCCACGGCCGCCAGGGTCGCCTCCATGGCGATGATCCCGGTGCCGTTCAGGTCGACGCCCGCCAGGGACAGCAGACCCGTGGTGCAGTCACCGGCGGTGACCGCGAGGAACCAGACGCCCATCATCTGGGAGGCGTACTTCTGCGGCGCCATCTTCGTGGTCACCGACAGGCCGACCGGGGAGAGGCACAGCTCACCGATGGTCTGGATCATGTAGATCGAGACCAGCCACATCGGGGAGACCTTGGTGCCGTCGCCCGCCATGCCCATCGGGACGATGAAGACGAAGAAGGACGCGCCGACCAGGACCAGGCCCATCGCGAACTTCACGATGGTGTTGGGCTCCTGGTTCTTACGGGCCAGCCACAGCCACAGCCAGGCGAAGACCGGGGCCAGCGCCATGACGAACAGCGGGTTCAGCGACTGGTACCAGGTGGCCGAGAAGTCGAAGCCGAAGACGCTGCCGGCGGTCTTGTCGTCGGCGAACAGGGACAGCGTCGAACCGCCCTGGTCGTAGATCATCCAGAAGACGGCCGCGGCCACGAAGAACCAGATGTAGCCGTTCATCTTCGACTGCTCGGCGGACGACAGGTCCTTGTCGCGCTTGATGCGGACGAGGACGGCGACCGGGATGACCAGGCCGGCGAGGGTGAGCGGCACCAGGGCCCAGTTCAGCGTGTAGGCGCCCAGCGCGACCACGACGCCGTAGAAGACGGCGACGGCCAGGACGGCGCCGCTGACCTTGAGCAGCACCGCGCGGCGCTCCTCAGGGCTCAGCGGGTTCGGGACGACGCTGCTCTTCGGGCTCAGGTGGCGCGTGCCGAGCAGGAACTGGATCAGGCCCAGGCCCATGCCCAGCGCGGCGAGCGCGAAGCCGAAGTGCCAGTTGTGCTCCTTGCCGACCGTACCGATGACGAACGGGGCGACGAAGGCACCGAGGTTGATGCCGATGTAGAAGAGGGTGAAGCCACCGTCACGGCGCGGGTCCTCGGGACCGTCGTAGAGGTGGCCGACCATCGTGGAGATGTTGGCCTTCAGCAGACCCGAACCGGCCGCGACCAGGATCAGGCCGACGAAGAACATCGCCTGGCCGGGCAGCGCCAGGCTCAGGTGACCCACCATGATCACCGAGCCGGCGATGGCGACCGTCTTGCGGGCGCCCCAGACACGGTCGCCGAACCAGCCGCCCGGCATGGCCATCAGGTAGACCATCGACACGTAGACGGAGTAGATGGCCGTCGCGGTGGCGGCGGTCATCGCCAGGCCGCCGCCCTGGCTGCCCGTCGCGGCGTCGGCGCCGCCCGAGACCAGGTAGTACACGAGGAGGGCGCGCATGCCGTAGTAGCTGAAGCGCTCCCACATCTCGGTCAGGAAGAGAGTGGCCAGGCCGCGGGGGTGGCCGAAGAAGGCCTTGTCGCCGCCGGTGGTCCGGGGCGAGTCCTTCGTCAGGCTGGACGCCATGGTCGATCCTTGCTTGCTCGGGACGCGCGCGCTTCGTGAGCGGTCACGCGCCCGGTGGGGGGCGGCCGGCACCGGCACGGGCCCCGCCCCTACCCCCGCGCCCACGAGGGTCCGCTCCGTACGCGTACGGAGACGGGGGGACAGGCCGCACCGGGATCCACGCCCCGGCGGCGACATCGCGCCACGGGGCCCGGCCCACAGGTCATTCACTGTCTCGAGACCGGCCGGGCCGGCCTCACGCAGAAAGAGACCTTTGGCGCGTAGTGGGCCAAAGGTCCCCGGATAGTGCATCAGGCGTCTCGCCACCATACGACACGACAGGGATGCATATGGAAGGACTTGAGAGATGGATCACAGGTGTCGCTGGAACCGCCAGGCCTGTTTCCAAGGTATTCCGCTGGATGGCACCCCATAGTCGCAGGCCGTGTCGATCATCGTGCGATCCCCCCACGCCCCCTGACCGGCGCGGACTACCATCACCCCATGACCCGTGTACTGCTCGCCGAGGACGACGCATCCATCTCGGAACCGCTGGCCCGCGCCCTGCGGCGGGAGGGTTACGAGGTCGAGGTGCGGGAGGACGGACCCAGCGCGCTCGACACCGGGCTCCAGGGCCATGTCGACCTGGTCGTCCTGGACCTGGGGCTGCCCGGGATGGACGGCCTGGAGGTGGCCAGGCGGCTGCGCTCCGACGGCCTCACCGTGCCGATCCTGGTGCTCACGGCCCGCGCCGACGAGGTCGACACCGTCGTCGGGCTCGACGCGGGCGCCGACGACTACGTCACCAAGCCGTTCCGCCTCGCCGAACTGCTCGCCCGGGTCCGGGCCCTGCTCCGGCGCGGCGCCAGCGAACCCGCCCCCGCCCCCGCGACCCACGGCGTGCGCATCGACGTCGAGTCGCACCGCGCCTGGATGGGCGAAGAGGAGCTCCAGCTCACCGCCAAGGAGTTCGACCTGCTGCGGGTCCTCGTCCGCGACGCCGGCCGGGTCGTCACCCGCGACCAGCTCATGCGCGAGGTGTGGGACACCACCTGGTGGTCGTCCACCAAGACCCTCGATATGCACATCTCCTGGCTGCGCAAGAAGCTCGGCGACGACGCCGCCAACCCCCGCTACATCGCCACCGTGCGCGGCGTGGGCTTCCGCTTCGAAAAGAGCTAGGTACGCACCGTGCGCCGCCGTCTGATCAACTCCACGCTCGCCGTGGTCCTCGTCGTCATCGCCGTCTTCGGGGTCTCCCTCGTCATCGTCGAGACGCGCACCATCAGCAGCAGCGCGCAGGAGAGCGTGGACTCCGAGGCCGTACGGCTCGTCAGCATCGTCGAGAGCCGGCTCGTCGGCGGCGAGCCCGTCAACCCGGCCATCCTCGCCCGGCAGAGCGGCGCCAAGCGGTACGCCCTGGTCGAGATCCCCGGCCGCGCCCCCATCGAGATCGGCGTACGGCCCGGCGGCAGCGTCATCCGCGGCAGCGCCGACGGCAAGCGCGGCGAGAAGGTCACCGTCGAGGAGTCACGCTCCACGGTCACCCGCGAGGTCGGCCGCACCCTGCTGATCATCGGCGCCGTGGCGCTGCTCGCGGTGATCGCCGCCGTCCTCCTCGCCGTACGCCAGGCCAACCGCCTCGCCTCCCCGCTCACCGACCTCGCCGAGACCGCCGAACGGCTCGGCTCCGGCGACCCCAGGCCCCGCCACAAGCGGTACGGCGTGCCCGAGCTCGACCGGGTCGCGGACGTCCTCGACGCCTCCGCCGAACGGATCGCCCGGATGCTCACCGCCGAACGGCGGCTCGCCGCCGACGCCTCGCACCAGCTCCGCACCCCGCTGACCGCGCTGTCGATGCGGCTGGAGGAGATCTCCGAGACCGACGACCCGTCCACGGTCAAGGAGGAGGCGCACATCGCGCTCACCCAGGTCGAGCGGCTCACCGACGTGGTCCAGCGGCTGCTGACCAACGCGCGCGACCCGCGCAGCGGCTCGGCGGTCGCCTTCGACCTCGACGAGGTCGTCAAGCAGCAGATCGAGGAGTGGCGGCCGGCCTACCGCAGCGCGGGACGGGCGATCGTCCGGTCCGGCAAGGTCGGCATGCGGGCCGTCGGCACCCCGGGCGCGGTCGCCCAGGTGCTGGCCGCCCTGATCGAGAACTCGCTGATGCACGGGGGCGGCACCGTCGCCCTGCGCACCCGGGTCATCGGCAACCAGGCCGTCGTCGAGGTCACCGACGAGGGTCCCGGCGTACCGCCCGACCTGGGGGCGCGGATCTTCGAGCGGACCATCAGCGGCCGCAACTCCACCGGCATCGGCCTCGCCGTCGCCCGCGACCTCGCCGAGGCGGACGGCGGCCGCCTGGAACTGCTCCAGCAGCAGCCGCCGGTCTTCGCCCTGTTCCTCAGCCGCGAGGTGCGCGGCCGCGCCGAGCCCGAACCCCCGACCGTCCGCTAGGTCGTGTCCGCGACGTCTCGCCTGGCCCGCGGTGTCCCGCACACGGACACTCCCTAGCGCGCCCCCGCCCGAGGCCCGGCGACCGGCTCGCCGGCCGGCTCCGGCGCGTGGCGGCGCTGCTCCAGGAACGATTCGGCGGTCTGGACCGCCTCACGGGCCGGCAGCGTACGGAACACCCAGGTGCGGTACGACCAGAAGCGGAACAGGGTGGCCACACCGATGCCGAAGAACTTGAAGAAGTTGTTCTGCAACGGGCTGTCCCAGCCCATGCCGTACGTCGCCGCGTACAGCACACCGTTCTCGATCACCAGCCCGACCAGGCTGAACAGCAGGAAGAGCGTGAGCTCCTTCGTCCGCCCGCCCTTGTCGCGGTCCCGGTACGTGAAGTAGCGGAAGCCCACGTAGTTGAAGGCGATGGCGACGACCGTGGCGAGCAGGCTGGCCCGGACGACCGGCAGCTCCGTGGTGTGCCGCACCAGGTTGAAGACCGCCATGTTGACCAGCAGCCCGAGACCGCCGACCAGACCGAATTTGGCGATCTCGCGGACGAGCTGGTCCAGCCGCACCCGCAGTGCGCCTCGTTCACTCATGGTGATCTTTCAGCCCCGTCCGGTCGAGTGGGTCAACCAAGCCATGCTAACCACCGCCCCACGGCCCCGCTCGGGGACGGAGGAAAGGCCGCCGCCCGGGCCGGATACCCTAAGAGGGTGACGTTCCCGGTAGTAGGCATGGTGGGCGGCGGTCAGCTCGCCCGAATGACCCACGAGGCGGGCATCCCCCTCGGCATCAAGTTCAAGCTCCTCAGCGACTCCCCCCAGGACTCGGCGGCCCAGGTGGTGAGCGACGTCGTCCTCGGCGACTATCGCGACCTGGACACGCTGCGTGAGTTCGCACGCGGCTGCGACGTGATCACCTTCGACCACGAGCACGTCCCGACCGAGCACCTGCGGGCCCTGGAGGCGGACGGCATCCCCGTCCGGCCGGGGCCCGACGCGTTGGTGCACGCGCAGGACAAGGGGGTGATGCGCGCCAAGCTCGACGAGATCGGCGCCCCGTCCCCGCGCCACCGCATCGTGACGGACCCGGCGGACGCGGCGGCCTTCGCCGCCGAGACCGGAGGGTTCCCGATCATCCTCAAGACCGTGCGCGGCGGCTACGACGGCAAGGGCGTGTGGTTCGTCCGCTCCGAGGACGAGGCGCGCGACCCGTTCCTCGCGGGCGTGCCGGTCCTCGCGGAGGAGAAGGTCGACTTCGTCCGCGAGCTGGCGGCGAACATCGTCCGCTCCCCGCACGGCCAGGCCGTGGCGTACCCCGTCGTCGAGTCCCGCCAGGTCGACGGCGTCTGCGACACGGTCATCGCCCCGGCGCCCGACCTGTCGCCCGACCTGGCCGGCCAGGCACAGGAGCTGGCGCTGCGCATCGCCAAGGAGCTGGGCGTCGTCGGCCACCTCGCCGTCGAGCTGTTCGAGACCCGCGACGGCCGCATCCTCGTCAACGAGCTGGCGATGCGCCCCCACAACTCCGGCCACTGGACCCAGGACGGCGCGGTCACCTCACAGTTCGCCAACCACGTACGGGCCGTCCTCGACCTGCCGCTGGGCGACCCCCGTCCGCGCGCCACCTGGACCGTCATGTGCAACGTGCTCGGCGGCGACTTCCCCGACATGTACCGGCCCTACCTGCACTGCATGGCCCGGGACCCCCAGCTCAAGATCCACATGTACGGCAAGGACGTGAAGCCCGGCCGCAAGGTGGGCCACGTCAACACCTACGGCGACGACCTCGACGACGTGCTGGACCGCGCGCGTCACGCCGCCGGCTACCTGCGAGGGACGATCGTTGAGTAACCCACAGGACACCCCGCTCGTGGGCATCGTCATGGGCTCCGACTCCGACTGGCCGGTCATGGAGGCCGCGGCCTCCGCGCTCGACGAGTTCGAGATCCCCTACGAGGTCGACGTCGTCTCCGCGCACCGGATGCCGCGCGAGATGATCGCGTACGGGGAGCGCGCCGCCGAGCGCGGCCTCAAGGCGGTCATCGCGGGCGCCGGCGGTGCCGCGCACCTGCCCGGCATGCTGGCCTCCGTCACCCCCCTGCCGGTCATCGGCGTCCCCGTCCCGCTGAAGTACCTGGACGGCATGGACTCCCTCCTGTCGATCGTCCAGATGCCGGCCGGGGTCCCCGTGGCCACCGTCTCGGTCGGCGGCGCGCGCAACGCGGGCCTCCTCGCCGCGCGGATCCTCGCCACCTCCGACCCGGACCTGCTCTCCCGGATGACCGACTTCCAGCAGGAGCTCAACGACCAGGCCACCGAGAAGGGCAAGCGGCTGCGGGCGAAGGTCGAGGGTTCGGCGTCGTTCGGTTTCGCCAAGTGACGCGGCCCGTGGACGAGGCGCGCGAACTGCTCGCCTCGTACCCCGTGGTCGACGGCCACAACGACCTGCCCTGGGCGCTGCGGGAGAACGCCGGCTACGACCTGGACCGCCTCGACGTCGCGGCGGACCAGACCGGCCGGCTCCACACCGACATCCCCCGGCTGCGGGCCGGCGGGGTCGGCGCCCAGTTCTGGTCGGTGTACGTCCGCACCGGCATGGCCGGCGACGACGCGGTCAGCGCGACGCTGGAGCAGATCGACTGCGTCGACCGGCTCCTCGCCCGCCACCCGGCGGACCTGGCGCCCGCGCTGACGGCCGACGACATGGAGGCCGCCCGCGCCTCCGGCCGCATCGCCTCGCTCAAGGGCGCCGAGGGCGGCCACTCCATCAACAACTCGATGGCCACCCTCCGCGCCCTGTACGCGCTGGGCGTCCGCTACATGACGCTCACGCACAACGACAACGTGCCCTGGGCCGACTCCGCCACCGACGCCCCCGGCGTCGGCGGCCTGTCGGCCTTCGGCCGCGAGGTCGTCCGGGAGATGAACCGGCTCGGCATGCTGGTGGACCTCTCGCATGTCGCCGACACCACGATGCGCGACGCGCTGGCGACGTCCGAGGCGCCGGTGATCTTCTCCCACTCGTCCTCCCGGGCCGTGTGCGACCACCCGCGCAACATCCCGGACGACGTCCTGGCCCTGCTCCCCGCGAACGGGGGCGTCGCCATGGCCACGTTCGTCCCCAAGTTCGTCCTCCCCGCCGCCGTCGAGTGGACCCGGCGGGCGGACGACAACATGCGGGCGCACGGCTTCCACCACCTGGACACCACACCGGAGGCGATGCGCGTCCACGCGGCCTTCGAGGAGGCCGACCCCCGGCCGGTCGCCACCGTCGCCACGGTCGCGGACCACCTGGACCACATGCGCGAGGTCGCGGGCATCGCGCACGTCGGCATCGGCGGCGACTTCGACGGCACGGCGTTCACGCCGGAGGGCCTGGAGGACGTGGCGGGCTACCCGAACCTGATCGCGGAGCTCCTCACGCGCAAGTGGTCGCGCACCGACATCGCGAAGCTCACATGGGAGAACCCGGTGCGGGCCCTGCGCGACGCGGAGTCCGTCTCCCGCGCCCTGTCCCACCGCGCCCCCTCCACCGCCACGCTCCCCACCCCCGACGCCTGACCCCGCGGGCACGCCCCGGTACGGCCCCGCCCCCGGTACGGCCCCGCCCGTGTCCCTGCTGGGCGGCGCCTGCCGGTGGGTGAGGGCGCGTCACCCGAACGCAGTACGTCACCGAGACCGCCGTACCGGCTCGTGCCACCTTGGCCGTACGGAACAACGGCTCGTCGTGACACCCCGGAGCGGAGCTCCCCCATGGCAGACCTTCAGGACCACCCGTACGCGGACCCCTCCGCGATCGGTGAGCTCGACGACCCGCCCGACGGTCTCGCCGAGGCGCCCACCCCGGCCGAGGTCGACCTCGAGCGGGCCCGTGTACTGCTCGCCGCGCAGCTCGTGGTCGACGGCCACAACACGCTCGCGCAGGAGCTGGACCGCACGCACTGGCACGACCTCCAGTACGGCTCGGCGCTCCTCGACACCGACATCCCCCGCATCCGCGCCGGCGGCGTCGGCGCGCAGTTCTGGTCGCTGCACGTGGCGCCGGGCCCGTCGGCCGTGCAGGAGACGCTGGACCGAATAGACGCCGTGTCCACCCTGATCGCGTCGTGCCCCGAGGCCCTGCGGCTCGCGCTGACCGCCGCCGACATGGTCCAGGCCCGCGACTGCGGGCGGATCGCGTCCCTGCTGGGTCCGGTGTCGGGCGCCGCCCTGGGGGACTCGCTGGGCACGCTCCGCGCCTACCACGCGCTCGGCGTGCGGAGCGTGAACATCGCCGGTACGCCGTGGACGGCCGATCCCGACGGGCTGACGCCGTTCGGGGAGGAGGCGGTGCGCGAGATGAACCGCCTCGGTGTCCTGGTGGACCTGTCGGGCGCCTCGGAGGCCACCATGGACCGGGTCCTGGACGTGTCCAAGGCGCCGGTCATCCTGTCCCACTCGGCGGCCCAGGCCCTCACACCGCACACGGCCAACGTCCCCGACGACGTGCTGCGCCGGCTGCGCGCGAACGCCGGTGTGTGCATGGTGAGCTTCGCCCCGGACCAGGTCACCCGCCGGGCCGACCAGCCCGCCACCCTGTGGGACGTGGCCGACCACGTGGAGCACGTGCGGGAGGTCGCCGGACCGGAGAGCGTGGGCCTGTCGGGTTCCTACGGCATGACAACCGACGCCCCGCACACGATCGGCCTGGAAGACGCGTCGTGCTACCCGAACCTGATCGCCGAGCTGCTGCACCGGGACTGGGCCGAGGCCGATGTCGCCGCCCTGACCTGGGGCAACGCGGCCCGTGTCGTACGGGAGGCGGCGAACGCCGCGCAACCGGCGTAGCCCATGGCGGGCCGGCCGCCAGGCCCCGGAACCGTCAGGCCCCGGAACCGTCAGGCTCGGCAGAGGCAGAACGGGTGCCCCGCGGGGTCCGCGTACACCCGGAACCCCCGCTCGCCCCCCTTGTCGTCGACGTCCAGCGGCCGCGCGCCCAGCGCGAGGACCCGCTCGTGCGCGTCGTCCATGTCCTCGACGTCCAGGTCGAGGTGGAGCTGCTGGGCGTTGCGGTCGGCCCGGGGCCACTCGGGCGGGCGCAGGTCCGTCGCCCGCTGGAACGCCAGCCGCTGCCCGTCCGGCAGGTGGAGGTCGATCCAGTGGTCGTCCTCGGTCTGGTCGTCCTTGATCTCGCCGCCGAGGACCGCGGCGTAGAACTCGGCGAGCCGGCGCGGCTCGGGGCAGTCGATCGCGGTGAGCGTGAGCGTCGCAAAAGCCATGGCGCCCGGGTGCCCGTGCGGCGGGCGGCCATGCCTGCCGTGGGGTCCGGCCCGGGGGCGTCCCCCCCCCATGCCGCCGCAGGGGTCAGGCCCGGGGGCGGCCCATCGCGCGGAAGGTCCAGCCGGCCTCGCGCCAGCGGTCGGCGTCCAGGGCGTTGCGGCCGTCCAGGATGATCCGGGCGGCCGCGGCCTCGCCCAGCTCGGCCGGGTCGAGCTCGCGGAACTCGCGCCACTCGGTGAGGTGCAGCACGACGTCGGCGCCGCGCACCGCCTCCAGGGCGGTGTCGGCGTACCCGAGGGTGGGGAAGATCCGCTGCGCGTTGTCCATGCCCTTGGGGTCGTACACGGTGACCTGGCCGCCCTGGAGGTGGATCTGGCCGGCCACGTTCAGCGCGGGCGAGTCGCGGACGTCGTCGGAGTCGGGCTTGAACGTCGCGCCCAGCACCGCCACGCGCTTGCCCAGGAACGCGCCGTCGCCGAGGGCCTCGCGGGCCATGCCGACCATCTGGCCGCGGCGGCGCATGTTGATGGAGTCGATCTCACGGAGGAAGGTCAGTGCCTGGTCGGCGCCCAGCTCACCGGCCCGGGCCATGAAGGCCCGGATGTCCTTGGGGAGGCAGCCGCCGCCGAAGCCGATGCCGGCCCGCAGGAACTTCGCGCCGATCCGCTCGTCGTGGCCGATGGCCTCGGCGAGCTTCACCACGTCGCCGCCGGCGGCCTCGCAGACCTCGGCCATGGCGTTGATGAAGGAGATCTTGGTCGCCAGGAAGGAGTTCGCGGCGGTCTTCACCAGCTCCGCCGTGGGGAAGTCGGTCACCACGAACGGCGACCCCTCCGCCATCGGTGTGGCGTACACCTCGCGCAGCAGCTTCTCGGCGGCCGCGCTCTCGACCCCGACGACGATCCGGTCCGGGTGCAGGGTGTCGCGGACGGCGAAGCCCTCACGCAGGAACTCGGGGTTCCACGCCAGTTCCGCGTCGGCGCCCACCGGCGCCCGGTCGGCCAGGAGCCGGGCCAGCCGCTCCGCGCTGCCGACCGGCACGGTCGACTTGCCCACCACCAGCGCGGGGCGCCGCAGGTGCGGGGCCAGCGAGCCGAAGGCGGCGTCGACGTACCGCATGTCGCACGCGTAGTCCCCGTGCTTCTGGGGCGTGTTCACGCACACGAAGTGGACGTCGCCGAACTCGCCGACCTCCTCCCAGGAGGTGGTGAAGCGCAGCCGCCCGGTGGATCCCTCGATGCCGGCGACGTGCTTGCGCAGCAGGTCCTCCAGCCCCGGCTCGTACATGGGGACGCGTCCCGCCGAGAGCATCTCGATCTTCTCGGGGACGACGTCCAGACCGAGGACCTCGAAGCCGAGCTCCGCCATGGCCGCCGCATGGGTGGCGCCGAGGTATCCGGTGCCGATCACGGTGATCTTGAGGGCCATACGGTGCTCCATTGACGTACGGGAGGGAGTGCGGGCCCGAGCATAGTCGTGCCCGCGGCCGGGCACGGTTCCCGCAGGACCGGCGCTGTCGTCAAGCTCACGTATGCCTGGCCCGGCCGCTCCCACTAAAATTCGGGTTACTTAACGGTAGTTAGCAGCAGCTCAGGGGAGTGAGAGATAGTGGCGGGAACGCCTGACTTCGATCTGTACCGCCCGTCCGAAGAGCACGACATGCTCCGGGACACCGTCCGCTCGCTCGCCGAGGCCAAGATCGCGCCGTTCGCCGCCGCGGTGGACGAGGAGGCCCGCTTCCCGCAGGAGGCGCTCGACGCGCTCCTCTCCTCCGACCTGCACGCCGTGCACGTCCCCGAGACCTACGGCGGCGCGGGCGCCGACGCCCTCGCGACCGTGATCGTCATCGAGGAGGTCGCCCGCGTCTGCGCCTCGTCCTCGCTGATCCCGGCCGTGAACAAGCTGGGCTCGCTGCCGGTCATCATCTCCGGCTCCGAGGAGCTGAAGAAGAAGTACATGACCCCGCTCGCCAAGGGCGACGGCATGTTCTCGTACTGCCTCTCGGAGCCCGACGCGGGCTCCGACGCCGCCGGCATGAAGACCAAGGCCGTCCGCGACGGCGACTTCTGGGTCCTCAACGGCGTCAAGCGCTGGATCACCAACGCGGGCGTCTCCGAGTTCTACACGGTCATGGCCGTGACCGACCCGTCCAAGCGTTCCAAGGGCATCAGCGCCTTCGTCGTCGAGAAGTCCGACGAGGGCGTCTCCTTCGGCGCGCCGGAGAAGAAGCTCGGCATCAAGGGCTCCCCGACCCGCGAGGTCTACCTCGACAACGTCCGCATCCCCGCCGACCGCATGATCGGCGAAGAGGGCACCGGCTTCGCCACCGCGATGAAGACCCTGGACCACACCCGCATCACCATCGCGGCCCAGGCGCTCGGCATCGCCCAGGGCGCCCTGGACTACGCCAAGGGGTACGTCCAGGAACGCAAGCAGTTCGGCAAGCCGATCGCCGACTTCCAGGGCGTCCAGTTCATGCTGGCCGACATGGCGATGAAGATCTCCGCCGCCCGCGCCCTCACCTACCAGGCCGCCGCCGCCTCCGAGCGCGGCGACGCCGACCTCACCTACCTGGGCGCCGCCGCGAAGTGCTTCGCCTCGGACATCGCCATGGAGGTCACCACCGACGCGGTGCAGCTCCTCGGCGGTTACGGCTACACCCGCGACTACCCGGTCGAGCGCATGATGCGCGACGCCAAGATCACCCAGATCTACGAGGGCACCAACCAGGTCCAGCGGATCGTGATGGCCCGCAACCTGCCGTAACACCCCCGCACACCGCACGACGGCCCCCGGCGCTCCGCCGGGGGCCGTTGCGGTTAGGCTGCGCTGCCGCACACCAGCACAGCACCAGTGGGAGTCCTCATGAGTGTGGATCGCCAGATCTCCGCACTGCTCAAGCAGATAGCGACCCAGGACGTCGTGGTCGTCACCAACGAGTTCTCCCACGCGGGACGAGCCGCCACGCTCGCGCACGTCGTCGAGCACTACGGCTTCGAGTACGCCGAGACCCGGCGCGAGGGGCACAACAGCCGCACCCTCGCGGTCTACCTGTACCGCGACCCCGCCCCCGAGGCCCGCGCCCGGGAGGCGGCGACCATCGCCGCGCACCCGCGGGCGGGCATGGGCGGTACGGTGCCCGGGCTCCAGCCCGGGACGCTGAAGCCGACCGCCGAGGCGGCGGAGGCGGTCGCCCGGACGAAGGACCGCATCGGGTACGACGTCATGACGCAGATGGCCGGTGCGCGCAAGATGGGCTTCGCCTGGGTGTGCGTGGCCGCCCTGGTGGTGACTCTGCTGATCTGCGGGATGTACGTCGGCGCCCTCGCGGGCGGCGCCGCCCTGGCGGGCCTGCTGGTGGGCGGTGTCAGGATCAGCGAGGCCCGCCGGGAGCGCATCGCCCAGCGCCTCCGCGCGGCCGGCTTCGTACCGGTGCGCGACGAGGACGGCCGCTGCCGCTTCCTCCGCCCCGGCCAGCAGCTCCCCGGCCACACGAACCCCTTCGCCGTCTGACACCCGGGCGCCCGCCGGGTTCGTGGTGGTGGCACCACCACGACAAGCAGGCACTCCCGGGGCGGGGCGGGGCCGGACAGGCTGCTGGCATGACGATCAAGCACCTCGCCGCCGCGACGCTCGCCGCCGCGGCGCTCCTGTCCACGACGGCCCCCGCCGCGCCCGTGGGCACCGCGGCGTACGCCCACGCGCCCGCCCCGGTGCCCCGGGAGATCACCGGACACGCCCGCTCGCTGCACCCGGAGGGCATCGCGTGGGACCCCACCCGCCGGGCCTTCCTGGTGTCGTCCGTGCGGCACGGCACCGTCTCCGTCGTCCGGCCCGACGGGCGTACCAGCACGCTCGTCAGTGACCCGCGCCTGGTCTCCACGTACGGCGTGCACGTGGACGCGGCGCGCGGGCGTCTCCTCGTCGCGTACGCCGATCTCGGGGTCGCCGAGCGGTCGGGTCCCGGCACCGCGCACCGGACCGGTGGGCTCGGGATCTACGACCTGCGCACCGGGCGGCCGCTGCACCTGGTGGACCTCACCGCGCTCTCGCCCCACCAGCAGCGGTACGCCGTCAATGACGTGGCGGTCGGGCCGGACGGCACTGCGTACGTCTCGGACGTGAGCGGCGACGCCCTCTACCGGGTCGACCGGCACGGCCGCGCCTCCGTGCTGGTCCGGGACGCCCGGCTCACCGACGGCCACGGCACCGGCGTCAACGGGCTCGTCGTCCACCCGGCCGGCCATCTGCTCGCCGTCAACTACGGCGACGGCCGCCTGCTGCGCGTACCCCTGCGCGACCCCCGCCGCCTCGGCGAGGTCGCCCTGCCCGCGCCCCTGTACGGAGGCGACGGGCTCGCCCTGAGGCCGGACGGGGCCCTGGTCGCGGTGACCAACGACCTGGCCAACCCCAGGGGCGCCGACGCCGTCCACGTCCTGCGCTCCGGCGACCACTGGCGCACCGCCCGGGTGGCGGCCGGCGGCCCGTGGCCGGTGCGGGGCCCGTCGACGGTGGCGCACTCGCCGTACGGCGACCACGTGCTGAGCGGGCGCCTGGAGGTGGTGTTCGGGCCGGACGGCCGGACCGCGGACGACTTCGTCGTACGGCGCCGGTGAGACCGGCCGCCGGCCCCGGGGGGCGTGCCCAGCTCGTGTCCGCGAAGTCTCGCCCGCCCTCCGGGCGGACGCCGTACTTCGCGGACACCCCCTAGTTGCCGGTGACCGTGACCTTCTCGTCGTTCTGGATCTGCCTCACGAGCTGCTGCACCTTCGTCTTGTCCCAGACGAGGTTGCCGCCGCGGCTGCCGTTGATCGGCATGTTCATCGACACACCGTCGCCGCCGCTGATGCCCTTCATCGCGAAGAACATCTCGCCCAGGTCGAACAGCGACATGTCCTCGTCGACGATCAGCGTGTCCAGCCCGGCGCCCATCATGGGGTAGAGCTTGAAGGGGTTCAGGATCGTCCCCGGCGTCGCCGCCTGGCTGGCGAGCGCGGACAGGAACTTCTGCTGGTTCTTCGTCCGCGCCAGGTCGGACTCGGCGAACGCGTACCGGGTGCGGACGAAGGCGAGGGCCTGCTCGCCGTTGAGGGTCTGCTTGCCGGCCTGGAAGTCGGCCCCGGACTTCTTGTCCTTGAAGCCCTTCTCGATGTTCATCTCCACACCGCCGAGCGAGTCGACGATGTTGGCGAAGCCCGCGAAGCCGATCTCGGCGTAGTGGTCGATGCGCAGCCCGGTGTTGTGCTCGACGGTGCGGACCAGCAGCTCGGGGCCGTCCTCCGCGTACGCGGCGTTCAGCTTCACCCGGCGGCCCTGGGCCGGGAAGGTCTTGCCGGACTCGGAGCCGACGAACTTGGGGATCTCCACGTCGGAGTCGCGGGGCAGCGAGATCATGGTGTTGCCGCTGCCGCAGGCCGCCAGGATCATCATCGAGTCGGTGCGCTTGCCCTCGGCGGAGCCGGTGTGCAGCTTCTTCTTCTCCTCGGCCGTCATGCCCTCACGGCTGTCGGAGCCGACGATCAGGTACGTCGTGCAGTCGCCCTCCTGCGGGCGGTCGATGACCTTGGAGAGGTCGACCTCGCGGCGCATCCTGCCGTCGGCCCAGAAGTACGTGCCGACGCTGGTGCCGAGGACCGCGACCAGCAGCACGATGGAGCCGATCTTGATGCGGCGGCGCCAGTCCGGGGCGGGTCCGGGCGCCCGGACGGAACCCCGGTCCGGGACGAGGGGGCCGCCGCCACGGCCGCCGCCCTGGGGCGTGCCGTAGACCTGCCCGGTGTTGTAGCCGCTGTCGTAGGCGTCGTCGTACCCCTGCGACTGCTGCTGCGGGACCGGCGGGCGCCGCGGCGGCGCGGAGGGGCGCCGGACGTGCCGCATCACCCGGGCGCCCTCGGGCTGGGCGTCGGCGCTGCCACGGCCGTGACGCGCGTTGCGGTCGTCGGACCATCCTTCGGGCCAGTCGTTCATGCGGAACAGTGTGCAGGCCGCCGCCCGGGGCCCGACAGGGTGGGTGGGGAATCGGGCCAGGGCTGTAGCCAAGCTGATGCAAATACGGGGCGGGACGGACTCGGGCATAGGGTGGAGGGCATGACAGATCAGGCCTCCGAGCTGCGGGGAAAGCCGACCGCGGCATCCCGCACCACCCTCAGCCACATCATGACCGGCAGTGACACCAACCTCCTGGGTACCGTGCACGGCGGCGTGATCATGAAGCTGGTGGACGACGCGGCGGGCGCCGTCGCGGGCCGCCATTCCGGCGGTCCCGCCGTGACCGCGTCCATGGACGAGATGGTCTTCCTGGAGCCGGTCCGCGTGGGCGACCTGGTCCATGTGAAGGCGCAGGTGAACTGGACGGGACGGTCCTCCATGGAGGTCGGCGTCCGGGTGCTGGCCGAGCGGTGGAACGAGTCCACGCCGCCCACCCAGGTCGGCTCGGCCTACCTGGTGTTCGCCGCGGTCGACGCGGACGGCAAGCCGAGGCCCGTCCCGCCGGTGGTCCCGGAGACCGAGCGTGACAAGCGCCGCTACCAGGAGGCGCAGATCCGGCGCACGCACCGTCTCGCGCGCCGCCGGGCGATCAAGGAGCTCCGCGAGAAGCGTGCGGCGGAGGGCCTCGACGAGGACTGACCCCGACGCTGCCCGCCCGCGCGCGTGCAGGACACCGCGGGCCAGGCGAGACTTTCCGGACACTCCCTAGGCGCAGATCACCTGGTCACCGGTGACCGCGCCGAACTCGCCCTGGAAGGCGTCCTCCGCCCGGACCGGGAGGACCCCGGTGAAGTTCGCGCCGGCCGTGACCTTGAACACCGGGCCCTGGCCCCACGCCGGCCGCAGCTCGCAGCCCGGCAGCGCGGTGGCCAGGGAGCGGGCCGAGCGGTCCCAGCGGGGGTCGAACCACACGATGGTGCGGGACAGGTTCCGCCGCGGCCAGTTCAGCGCCGCCGCGTTCGTCCGGAAGCCGGTCGCCCGCAGCCCCGCGTCCAGGCGGGCGCCCAGGCCGGGCACCCGGGTGCCGTTGTAGACCTGCACCCGGATCTGCTGGGGCGAGACCTCCACCAGCTTCTTGCGGACGCCGCCGCGTCCCGCGTACGGGGCGAGCGGCTTGTCCGCGCGTACCGCCGCGAACAGCTTCTTCGCCTTCACCGGGTCCCACTTCACGGTGGAGCCGATGCCCTTGACCGGGAAGCTGACGCTGCTGACGGGTACGGAGGTGAATTCCGACGACGCCGCCGTGAAGCCCCGCATCGCCTTCGCCAGGGCCAGCATCTGCTCCGCGCCGAAGCCCTCGTCGGCCCGCACGGAGCTGAGCATGGAGGTGACGACCTGCTGGAACCGCACCGGATTCAGCAGGGTGCCGTTGCTCGTCCCCTGGTCGATGAGGGCCGCCATGAACCGCTGCTGGCGCTGCATGCGCCCCAGGTCGGACGCCCCGTCGACATGGCGGGAGCGCACGTACTGGAGGGCCTGGCCGCCGTCCAGCTTGTGGGTGCCGGCCGCGAGGTCCAGGCCGGTGTACGCGTCCTTCATCGGCTTGGCGGTGCAGATCTCCACGCCCCCGATGGCGTCGACGGTCCGCATGAAGCTGGTGAAGTCCAGCTCCAGGTAGTGGTCGATCTTGACGCCGGTCATGTGCTCGACGGTCCGTACGGTGAGGTTCGGCCCGCCCTCCGCGTAGGCGGCGTTCAGCTTCACCGGGTGCCGGTGGTGGTGCTTGCCGGTGGTGGCGTCGGTGTGGGGCGGAATCTCGGCGTACGAGTCGCGGGGGAGCGACACCATGCTGGCCCGCTTACGGTCGGCGGAGACGTGCAGCAGCATGATCGTGTCGGTGCAGCGGCAGGGCGCGCCGCCGAGCCGGTACTTCTCCTTCTCCCGCGGCGTGATCCTGTCGCGCCCGTCGGTGCCGACCACCAGGATGTTCGTGCCGTGCCCCGGCGCGGGGCGGTTCTTCATGTCCTTGAACGGATCGACCCGGCCGATCTCGGTGTCCAGCCCGGTCACGATGGCGTGCCCGATCCCGCCCGCCGCCAGCACCAGCACCGACAGGGCCGTCGCCGCCCGCGCGCCCCACCGGGTGCGTCCGGGACGTCCCCTCCGCACGGCCGGTGCCGGCGCCTGGGCCCGTCTCGGCCGGCCGGGGGCGGGCGGCCGGGGAGGGGCGGGGCGGCGGGGCGGCGTGGGCACGAAGGACACCTCCGCGGGCGGCTGGGGGAATAGTGAGCACAGTAGGCCCATACGATCAGCGGCCGTCCGCGCCACCCGGGCGGCGCGCATCGCTGTCCCCCGTTCGCGGTAACGTGGCCGGTCGACACTGCCGTCTTCCGGGGGGCGACCCCCGTAACCCCCGAGGAACCATGCCCCAGCCGCTGCCCCCGGTCTCCGTGATCATGCCGGTCCTCAATGAGGAGCGGCACCTGCGCGCCTCGGTCCGTCACATCCTCGAGCAGGAGTACGACGGCGAGATGGAGGTGGTGATCGCCCTCGGCCCGTCCACGGACCGTACGGACGAGATCGCCGCCGAGCTCGTCCGCGAGGACCCCCGTGTCCACACGGTTCCCAACCCCACCGGGCGCACGCCCGCGGCGCTCAACGCCGCGATCAAGGCGTCGCGTCACCCGATAGTGGTACGGGTCGACGGGCACGGCATGCTGTCGCCGAACTACATCGCCACCGCCGTGCGCCTCCTGGAGGAGACGGGCGCCCAGAACGTGGGCGGCGTCATGCACGCCGAGGGCGAGAACGACTGGGAGCACGCGGTCGCCGCCGCGATGACCTCGAAGATCGGCGTCGGCAACGCGGCCTTCCACACCGGTGGTGAGGCGGGCCCGGCCGAGACGGTCTACCTGGGCGTGTTCCGCCGCGAGGCGCTCGAACAGCAGGGCGGCTACAACGAGGAGTTCATCCGCGCCCAGGACTGGGAGCTGAACTTCCGCATCCGCGAGGCGGGCGGCCTGATCTGGTTCTCGCCGGAGCTGCGGGTCCAGTACCGGCCCCGGCCGAGCGTGCGGGCGCTGGCCAAGCAGTACAAGGACTACGGCCGCTGGCGGCACGTGGTCGCCCGCTACCACCAGGGCTCCATCAACCTCCGCTACCTCGCCCCGCCGACCGCCGTCTGCGCCATCGCGGCGGGCCTCGTCGTGGGCGCGACGCTGACCCCGTACGGCCTCGTGGTGCCGGGCGGCTACCTGGCGGCGATCGTCGCCGGCTCGGTCCCGGCCGGCAAGGGCCTGCCGCTCAAGGCGCGGCTCCGGATCCCGCTGGCGCTGGCGACGATGCACATGTCGTGGGGGTACGGCTTCCTCACCAGCCCCCGTTCGCTGGCGAAGAGGGTCATCGCCAGCCGCCGCCCGGCGGTCGTCCGGACGGCGGCGTAGCGCCGGTTCACCAGGTGAAGTTGGGGTCGACCGTCATGCAGCCGGACTGGTCGGCCCTGCTGGTGTTCGACCCGGGTGCCTTCCCGGTGGCCTTGGGCTTCGGGTAGACGTCGCCCTCGCGCCAGTCGGCGCCCACGATCAGGGTGATGCCCTGGACCTCGTCGGACTTCTGCACCGAACCCACGGGGATCCCCAGCGCCTTGGCGACCGCCTGCGCGTCGCCCTCCAGGTCCGCGCTCGGGAACCGGACGACCGTCTTGGCCTGCCGCGGGGCGGCTGTATCGGCCTTGGCCTGGGTGTAGCCCTTGGCGGCCAGCAGCCCGGCGACCGTGGTCGCCCGCCCCTGGGCGGAGCCGTACTGGTCGGTGTAGGTGCCGTTCTGCACCATCACCGCGGTCTCGGCGGGCGCGGCCGCCGCGTCCTTGGAGGCGGCGGGCGTGGCGCGCTTGGACGGCTTGCCGTCGAGCGGGATGTCCTCGCGGATCATCCGGAACAGTTCCTCGGCCTCACCGGGCGTCGGCTCCACCTTGCCCGCCCGGCGGGTCGAGTAGAAGTTCGGCATGGTCGTCATGGTGATGCGCCCGGTCGGGACGCTGCGGAGTTCCTCGGCCAGGTCGTACAGCTTGCCGATGGTGTCGAGCCCGGTGTCCACGGTGAGCGCGTCGGTGGCCGCCTCCGCGAGCTTGCGCAGCTTGTTCGGGTCGGTGAGCTTGGCGTTCTTGCGCAGCTCGCGGACCATCGAGTTCATGTACATGTGCTGGGCCTTGGCCCGCTCCAGGTCCGTGCCGCCCACCCAGCCGTAGCGGGTGCGCAGCCACTGGAGGGCCTGCTTGCCCTTGACGGGGTGGGTGCCCCTGGGGAGCTTCAGGCCGGAGCCCTTGCCGTCGAAGGTGCGGGACTCGATGTTCTTGTCCACGCAGACGGGCACACCGCCGACCGCGTCGGCCATGGAGACCACACCCGCGAAATCGATCATCATGAAGTGGTCGATGGGGATGCCGGTCAGCTCGACCCACGTGGCCACCGTGCAGCCGGGGCCGCCACGGTCCAGTGACTCGTTGGTCTGGGCGAACTGGCGTTCCTTGTAGACCTTCCCCTTCGCGTCCACGCACTCCGGGATCTTCAGCATGGTGTCGCGGGGCATGCTGACCACGGAGATGTTGCTGCGGTCCGCGGAGAGGTGCACCAGCATCTGTACGTCGGCCAGCGGCGGGCCGTCGAAGGTGTCCCGGCCGCCGCCCAGGTCCTGGTTCTCCTTGGAGTCCCGGGCGTCGGAGCCGATCAGCAGGATGTTCAGCGGTGTCTGGCCCGCGGCGTTGGCCTTGTGCTCGGGCATCCCGTTCTTGCCGAGCGTCAGGTCTTCCTTCTTGATCTTGCTGTTGAGGTGCTCGTAGTAGAGGTACCCGGCGCCGGCCGTGCCCAGTATCAGCAGCGACAACACCGAGGCGCTCCACCGGAGCACCCGCCGCTTGCCGCTCTTGCCGTTCCCGGAGCGCTTTCCGGCACGGCGGTGCCCGCCGGCGCCGCCGGCGCGGCGACGGCCGTCGCCGGTTCCGCCGGTTCCGCCGGAGGCGTGGTCGGCCGCCCCCGGTTCCGCCGGTCTCGCCGGCTCCTCCGTGTCGCCGCCCGGCGCGTCACCGTGGTGACCGTCCTCCCAGCCGCTCCCACGGGCGTGCGGAACGCGGTCCCGCGTTCCCTCCCCACGCACGCTGCTGTGTCCCACCCCAGGTCCCCCTGTCGTTCAGGAACGCGTCATTCCGCGCATACCTGTTTGTCTGCCACTACCTTCTGCACACCCTCCGGCGCCTTCGCCGGACCGGTGATGGGCACCCCGGCGCCCTTGAAGTCCCCGCCGAGGGTGAGCTTCATCGGCTCCCTCTCCCCGGCGTCCTCCGTTCCCTGCTTCAGCGCCGTCGCGGGCAGACCCATCAGGTCCGCGAGCTTGCGGGCCTGGTCGGCCTGGTTCGGCGCGAACTCCAGGGTCGTCTTCGCGATCTCCCGCGGGGCGTTGCTCTTGTTCGAGGACTTGAGCACGCCCTGCTCGTTCTGGAGCCAGCTGATGGTCGCCTGCGCGCCGCCCGTACGGCCGCTGCCGTTGTACACGTCCACGCGCACCTGGGAGGCCTCCGCCCGCGCGCCCTTGAGCAGCGCGGCCTGGGCGTTCTTGGCGTCCTTCTCCTTCTTCTTCACCTCGGTGAGCGAGATGTCGTTCTGCATCATCGAGAACAGCGGCCGGGCCTTCTCCTCGTTGACCACGACCGTCGCCTTGACCGTCTCGGCCGGGTTGTCGACGACGGGCAGCGTGGTGAAGGTGATGTTCTTGGGATTCACCTTGGCCAGCTCCGAACCGAGGTCCTGGAGCTTCTTGATGCTTCCTATCCCCGTGTCCACGGTCAGCGCCTCGGTGGCGGCCTCCGCGAGGTCGAGCAGCTTCGACGGACTGGTCAGCGTGTCGCTGGACTTCATTTTGCGGATCATCGAACCGAGGAACTGCTGCTGCGTCTTGATGCGGTCCAGGTCGCTCTCGTTGCCGAAGGCGTGCCGGGTGCGGACGAAGGCGAGGGCGTCCTCGCCCTCGATGACGTGCTTGCCCTTGGTGAGCTTCAGTTTCGACTGCTTGTCGTCGACGTTCTTGGCCACGCACACCTCGACGCCGCCGATCGCCGACGTCAGCGTCTTCACCGCGTTGAAGTCGGCCATCATGAAGTGGTCGACGGTCAGCCCGGTGATCTCCTTGACCGTGCGCATGGTGCAGCCGGGGTCGCGTCCGGCCTGCCCGAGGCTGGTGTTGAACCGGACGTTCTGCTCACCGGGGATCACCTCGGTGCCGTCGGCGGTCTTCGTCTCGCAGTCGGGGATGTCGGTCATGAGGTCCCGCGGGATGGACATCGCGGTGGCGTTCGTCCGGTCCTTGGAGACGTGGAAGAGGATCGTGGTGTCGGCGTGGCCCGCGCTGTTCTTGTCGCCGTAGCCCGCGTTGCCGTCGCCGGTCCGCTTGTCGGTGCCGATGACCAGGATGTTGATGGCCTGGTCCTTCTTGAAGCCGCCGCTGCCGGCACCCGCGATGTCGACGGTGCTGATGTTGCCGTTGAGGTGCTCGTAGTAGGCGTACGCGGTGACGGCGAGCGCGACGACCATGCCGGCCGTCACCCCGCTCGTCCACTTCAGTGCCTTCTTCTTGCGGGACTGCTGCGGTTTGCGCTTGCGGCGGCCGGCCGCCTGGGCCGCACCGCCGCCGGGTCCGTCCGGAGCGCCGCCGCTGCGGCGCCTGCGCTGGCCGGGGACACCGGCCGTACGGCTGCCGGGCGTGTCGGCCGCGGGGGTCGCTCTCGGGGAGCCGGCTCTCGGCGAGGGTGTTCTCGACGTGGTGGTGCCACGGCGGCCGGTGGGGCGGGACGACTGCGCCGACGGCGCCGACTGCCCAGCGGAATGGTCCAGTCGCAGTTCGTAGTTACCGGTCTGCGGGTTGAGCACCCACTGGTCGGCGGGGTCGATATCGTCCGCCCGTCCACGGCTGTGCGCGTCCACGGTTGCTTGAGTCCTCCGTCGGTGCCACGCGAGGCGCCTCCCCCCAGGCGCTCGGTTCCACGATCCTCGAGTGCGCGACCTCACGGCCGGGAGCACCGGATCGCGTCACACTATCCGCCCAGTTCAACGTGGGGCGACGCCCGTGACAAATTCCACGCCCCTTACAAGGGGGCAATCCACCCAATCCACATGGAGTGCCACGCGCTCTTTGGGCATCGCTTTACTCGCAGCCACCACCCGCACCGCTACCTGCACGCGCCGGCGGCCGCGTTGGTGCCGGTGAAGGTCGGCGTCACGGAAGGGCTGGCACCCCTCTTGCGCCGGCTCCCCGCCGGTTCCTCTCCGGCGGACTCGTTCTGCCCGTCACCGGGCACGACCACGACCGGCTTGTCGTCCCGCAGCCGCTTGAACAGGCTGTTCGCTCGCGGTTGTACGAGTTCGTCACGATTGGGGTTGTTGCGGTACGGGCGTCGAGGAACGGTCAGGAACTGCACCTTTTCGGTCGGTACGTTGCGCAAGGCGCGGGACAGGTCGTACAGGTCCTTCAACGAGTCCAGGCCCGGATCGGTGGTGACCGCCTTGGTGGCCGCGTCGAGCACCGGGTAGAGGCGCGTGGGGTTCAGCAGCACCCCGTTGCTCTGCACCTTGTTGATGAGCGCCCCCAGGAACTGCTGCTGGCGGCCCATGCGTTCGGTGTCGCTGCCGTTGCCCAGGGACTTGCGGGCCCGTACGTACCCGAGCGCCTGCTCGCCGTTGAGCGTCCGGGCCCCGGCCTTCAGGTGGACGTGCGCGTCCCGGTCGTGGACGGGCCGGGTGACGCAGACCCGCACGCCGCCCACCGCGTCCACCATGTCCTTGAAGCCGCGGAAGTCGATCACCACGTGGTGGTCGATGCGGATCCCGGTGAGCTTCTCCAGCGTACGGACCGTGCAGGCCGTGCCCCCCAGCCCGAACGCCCAGTTGAACTGGGCGAACTGCGGGGCGGTGCGGGT
This sequence comes from Streptomyces sp. NPDC039423, assembly GCF_055598725.1. Taxonomy (NCBI): domain Bacteria; kingdom Bacillati; phylum Actinomycetota; class Actinomycetes; order Kitasatosporales; family Streptomycetaceae; genus Streptomyces; species Streptomyces sp. NPDC039423. The sequence goes on along the minus strand of NZ_JBVKAH010000006.1, from coordinate 28,465 downwards.
GCCGTCCCGCTTGCGGCAGCTCGGGACGTTCACCATCAGGTCGCGCGGCACCGACACCGCCGTGACGCTCCGCCCGTGGGCGGCCAGGTGCAGCAGGATCGTCGTGTCGGAGCGCTGCACGCCCTTGTCCCGGCCGTACTGGGAGTTGCCGCTCCCGGCGCGGGTGTCCGATCCGATCAGCAGGATGTTCCGCGCGCCCCGCACCAGGGAGTCCGGGCGCTCCCTCGCGTAGCGCTCCAGTTCGGCGGCGGCGGAGGCGTCGGTGGTGATGTTCCGGTCCAGCTTCTTGTACAGCCACCAGCCGGCGCCGGCCGCCACCAGCACGACGAGGGCCCCCGCGAAGGCGACCACCCGCAGACCGTGCCGCCGGAAGCGGGCCACGCGGGAGGCGGAGGCGGACGGCACCCCCGGTGCCGGGGGCGCGGGCGCGGCGGGTCCCGGGGGCGGGGCCCCGGGGGGAGTGGCTGCCGAGGGAGCGGCCTTCGGAGGTGCCGGTTCCGGGGACGCCGTACGCGGGGGCGCGGCCTTCGAGGGACGCGTCCCGTTGTGGACCTGGCCGCCCGAGGGGGGCGGTGTACGGCGCCGGCGCTTCTTGCCGCTCCGGCCGCCGCCCCGGGGCGCCGCGCCGCCGCCACCGGCCGGCCGGTCCGACGGGACGTCACCGGCCGGCCCGCCGGGACCGGACGCCCCTGCTGGGGGGTCCGGCTCCGGGGGCGTACCAGCGCTGTCCGTCACGTCGTCCGTCCGTCCTTCGCACGAGGGGGTGTGCACCGATCATCCATCGCGGACGGCGCCGGAACCCGGGGGACTCGGCGCGCGGTGCGCCGGACGGGTGGACTTCAGACCAGAGTGCTGGTGATCCGCTCGCTCTCGACCCGCTTGGCGAGCCCCTCCGGCGACAGCCGCTCCAGGTTCCGGCACAGCACGACCGACGCGCCGGCCGCCAGCGGCGCGTACAGCCCCGCCGACAGCCCCTCCCAGGTGCCGTACGGCAGCGCCGACAGCAGCCGCGCCCCGCCGGCCAGGCCCAGCCGGACCCCGTCCTCGCGCGCCCGGTCCACGACGTCCGCACCGGACAGCTCCGTACCGCCCACGACGAGCGCCGGGGCGTCCGGGTCCACCGGGACGTACGGCGCGAACACGTCGCCCTGCGTGGGGACCTCCACCGCGTAGTCGTCGTACCCGGCCGGCGGGGCGGGGAAGCGGCGGCCCAGCGGCGCCAGGGACAGCGCCAGACGCTCACCGCGGCAGGCCAGGCCCTCCTCCAGCCGGTCCGGCCCGGCGACGACGTGGTCGGCGGCGGCGGGGTCGCCGCCGACATCGGCCACCACGCCCACCGAGGCGCAGGCGACCAGCCAGACGGCGGTCTGCCAGTGCGCCGGCAGGAGCAGCGCGACCCGGTCGCCGGGCTCGGCGGACAGGCCGTCCTGGAGGAGGTTGGCCGTCTTGGCCACCCAATTGGCGAAAGTGGCCACCGACAATTCGACGCGCTCACCGGTGGCGTCGTCGTAGTAGGTGACCAAGGGGCGGGCCGGGTCCGCGGCGAGCGCGGATCGCAGCAGGTCGGCGGGGGTACGGTCGCTGGCGTTCACGCGCGCCAGGGTACGCGCGCCGGGCGGGCGGGGTCCGCCGTACCGGTGACGTCCGTCCACCGGTCGGACCGACGGGCCGTCGGTTTCCCGGCGGGCGGTACGCGTCCGCCCTGCCGAGGATCGCCCCATGCGTGCCTACCTTGCATCCTCGATCGGCGTCGCCTGCGCCGCGGCCCTCGTGCTCCCGCTCCCGCTCGCGCTCCCCGCGAGCGCCACCCCCGCCGTGTCCCACGCCCCCGCCGCCCCGGCCCTCCCCGCCGCCCCGGCCTCCGCCTCCGGCGGCGTACCGGTCCCCGGCTCCACCCAGTCGCTGCCGCTCGCGGCGCTCCCCGCCGAGCGGGCGACCGGCGCCGCCCGGAAGGGGCTGACCCGCCGGGACGTACGGCCCTTCTCGCTGATCGGCGTCATCTGGGACGACCCGGACGCCGAGCTGCACGGCTCGGTCCAGGTCCGCACCCGCGCCTCCGGCACCGACAACTGGTCCGGCTGGCAGTCCGTCGAGACCCACAACGACGCCCACGCCGCCGACCCCGGTACGCCCGAACGCGACTCGGGCACCGTCCGCGGCTCCACCGCCCCCCTGTGGGTCGGGGCGTCGGACGGTGTCGAGGTCCGCGTCCGGGCCGAGGCCCCGCGCTCGGGCGCCACCCCCGGGCCCCTGCCGCGCGGGATGCGCATCGAACTGGTCGACCCCGGGGACGAGCCCGCCAGCGAGCCGGCCGGCGAGGACACCGCCCAGGGGCCCGAGGTCCCCGAGGGCACCGACACCGGCACCACCACGTCCGGTCAGGTCCCCGTCCCCGCCGCGGCGCTGACACCCGAGGAGTCGGCCGCCTCCGCGGTCAACGCCGAACTCGTGCCGCTCGGCGCGACCGAGATCCCCGAGCTGACCAAGGAGGAGACGGAGGCCGCGTTCGCCGACCAGTTCGGCGAGGAGGCCGTGGCCGCCAAGCCGCACATCGGCCCCCGGCCCCGCATCGTCACCCGCAAGGGCTGGGGAGCGGACGAGCGGCTGCGCGAACGCAACTTCGTCTACACCAGGTCCGTCCAGGCGGCCTTCGTGCACCACAGCGCCACCGGCAACAACTACTCCTGCAAGCAGGCCCCGTCCGTTCTGCGCAGTATCTACCGCTACCACGTCAAGAGCAGCGGCTGGCGTGACTTCGGCTACAACTTCGCCGTCGACAAGTGCGGAAACATCTACGAAGGGCGTGCGGGAGGCGTGGCCAAGGCGGTGCTGGGCGCCCACACCCGGGGCTTCAACACCAACAGCATGGGCATCGCCGTCCTGGGCACGTACAGTCGGTCCACCCCGCCCGCCGCGGCGGTGACGGCCGTCGCACGGCTGACGGCGTGGAAGCTCGGGCTGTACGGAAAGGATCCGCGGGGGAAGTCCACCCTGACCTCAGGTGGCGGAAACCTGTACAAGAAGGGCACGAAGGTCAGGCTCAACGCCATCTCCGGGCACCGGGACGGCTTTTTGACCGACTGCCCCGGCGAACGGCTCTACGACAGGCTCGGCTCGGCCCGCAACGCGTCGGCCAAGTACCAGGGCCGGTGACGGCGACCGGGACGGCTGTACCGAACGGTCTGCATACACTGTCCGGTCGTATCGGTCATATGACCGATGTGGCCCATCGACCGGACCCAGCAGGAAGCAGAGACGACAGGTGACAGAAGCGATCCTCCTGGTCGGTGGCAAGGGCACCCGGCTGCGTCCGATGACGGTCAACACGCCCAAGCCGATGGTCCCGGCGGCGGGCGTCCCGTTCCTCACGCACCAGTTGGCCCGGGCCCGCGCGGCGGGCGTCGAGCACATCGTGCTGGCGACCTCGTACCTCGCCGAGGTCTTCGAGCCGTACTTCGGCGACGGTTCGTCGCTCGGCCTGCACATCGAGTACGTCACCGAACGCGAGCCGCTCGGCACGGGCGGCGCGATCCGCAACGTCGCCTCACGCCTGCACTCGGGACCGGACGAGCCGGTCCTCATCTTCAACGGGGACATCCTGACCGGCCTGGACATCCGGGCCCTGGTGGCGACCCACGAGACGTCCGGCGCGGACGTCTCCCTCCACCTCACCCGCGTCGAGGACCCGCGCGCCTTCGGACTGGTCCCCACCGACTCCACCGGGCGGGTGACGGCCTTCCTGGAGAAGCCGCAGACGCCCGAGGAGATCGTCACCGACCAGATCAACGCGGGCGCCTACGTCTTCCGACGGTCCGTCATCGACACCATCCCGACGGGCCGCCCGGTCTCGGTCGAGCGGGAGACGTTCCCCGACCTGCTGGCGACCGGCGCCCACCTCCAGGGCATGGTCGACTCCACGTACTGGCTGGACCTCGGCACGCCGCAGGCATTCGTCCGCGGCTCCGCCGACCTCGTCCTCGGCCGCGCCCCGTCCCCCGCGGTCCCGGGCCGCCGCGGCGACCGGCTCGTCCTCGACGGCGCCTCCGTCGCCCAGGACGCCAAACTCACCGGCGGTACGGTCATCGGCGCCGGCGCGACGGTCGGCGAGGGCGCCCGCGTCGACGGCAGCACCGTCCTGGACGGCGCGGTCGTCGAGGCCGGCGCGGTGATCACCGACTCCCTGATCGGCGAGGGCGCGCGGGTCGGCGCCCGCACCGTCCTGCACGGAGCGGTCGTCGGCGACGGCGCCCACGTGGGCGCCGACAACGAACTGCGCGACGGCGTCCGCGTGTGGTGCGGCGCCCGGCTGCCGGACGGCGCGGTCCGCTTCTCCTCGGACCAGTAGGGCCGCGCTCCCCGGGTGCCCGGGGGCGGCGCCCCGGGCGGGGGCTTACCCTCGTAGGACCCCGACCGGGGCCGCCCCGACTCCGAGGACCGTACTTCCGTGGCAGGCCGTTACGCCCCGCGCCCGACCCGCACCAGCGTGCGCGGCGGGCACGTCGGCATACCCGCCGCCCGGCAGGCCCCGGCCGCGCCCGTCGCGCCCGCCTCCGCCGCGCCGCGCTCCCGGTCCTGGACGCCCCCGTTCCCCCTGGACCTGGGGCTCGTCCTGGGCCCGCTGCGGCGCGGCCCGGCCGACCCCACGTTCCGTACGGCACCGGACGGCTCCGTCTGGCGCACCAGCCGCACCCCGGCCGGCCCCGGCACCCTGCGGGTCACCGCGCGGGGCGGCACCGTCGAGGCCCAGGCATGGGGCGCGGGCGCGGAGTGGCTCCTGGACCGGCTCCCGGCGCTCCTCGGCGCGGAGGACGACCCGTCCGCGTTCACCCCGCGCCACCGGCTGCTGGCCGTCACCGAGCGGCGCCGCCCGGGTCTGCGGCTGACCCGCACCGGGCTGGTCATGGAGTCGCTGATCCCCTCGATCCTGGAGCAGAAGGTCACCACGGACGAGGCGTACCGGGCCTGGCGCCTGCTGGTACGGAAGTTCGGCGAGCCGGCCCCCGGCCCGGACGAGCGCCTGTACGTCATGCCGGAGCCACGCACCTGGGCGCTCATCCCGTCCTGGGAGTGGCACCGCGCGGGCGTGGACTCCAAGCGCTCCGACACGGTCGTGCGCGCCGTCCGGGTGGCCCGCCGCCTGGAGGAGACGGCCGCCATGGAGCCCGAGCCGGCCCGCCGGCGCCTGGAGCTGATCCCGGGCATCGGCCCCTGGACGTCCGCCGAGACGGTCCAGCGCAGCAACGGCGCCCCCGACGCGGTGACCACCGGCGACTACCACCTGCCGAGCATCGTCGGCCACGCCCTGGCCGGCCGCCGGGACGCGGACGACGACGAGATGCTGGAGCTCCTCGCCCCGTACGCGGGCCAGCGCCACCGTGCCGCCCGCCTCGTCCTCCTCAGCGGCCGCACCCCGCCCCGCCACGGCCCCCGGTTCACCCCCGGCAACATCGCGGCGCTCTGACCGGGCGGGGTCGCCGTGGGATCCGCTCCGTGGCGGATCCCGCCACCCCGCGGCGCCGCCGTACCGTCGCCACCGCCCGTACGCCCTCGTACCGCCGGACGCCCCGTACCGCCCCCGCCGGGGGGCGACGTCACCGCACCTCGACGAACCCGTCCGCCTCCCGCGCCGCCCGCGGCGCGGGCACTCCGGCCGGGCGCCCCACCGCCACCGCGCCCATCGGGTCCCAGTGGTCCGGCAGGTCCAGCACCTCACGGACGACGTCCCGGCAGAACATCGTCGACGACACCCACGCCGACCCCAGCCGCTCACCCGCGAGCGCGACCAGGAAGTTCTGTACGCCGGCCCCGGCCGCGACCACGAACATCTCCCGCTCCGCCCCGTCGCGCCGGGCGTCCCCGTACCGGTGGGAGCCGTCCATCACCAGGCAGGGCACCACCAGGTAGGGCGCCCGCCGCAGCACGTCCCCGCGGCGCACCCGCCGTGCGATTGCGTTCTCGTCGAGACCGTCGGCCCGCAGGTCGGCCACCCACGCGTCCCGCATGGCGTCCAGCAGCCGCACCCGCGACGCGGCCGACTCCAGCAGCACGAACCGCCACGGTGTGGTGTGGTGCGGCGCGGGCGCCGTCAGGGCCGCGGCCACGGCCCGCCGCACCGCACCGGGGTCCACGGGGTCGTCCGTGAAGTCCCGTACCGTGCGCCGCTGCGTCACCGCCTCCCGCACCGCCTCCGACGTACCGAGCCGGAACATGTCGTCCGCCGCGTCCCGCACCAGCGCCCGCGCGCCCTCCGCCCCGTCCTGGACGAGGTGCGCGAGGCCCCGCACCACCGCGACGGGCAGCCCCGCCGCCTTGCCCTTCACCAGGTCCCCGGCCGCCGCGAGCTCGTCCGCCCCGGCGACCACCGTCGCCACCAGCGGGTTGCCGTACGCGTCGGTGCCGCCGCGCAGGTCGTCCAGCACCCGCACCCCGGCCGCGCCGATGGCCATGTCGGTGACCCCACTGCGCCAGGGACGCCCGGAGGTGTCCGTGACGACGACGCCGACGTCCACGCCGAGAGCGTCCCGCAGCCCGTCGCGGATCGCCCCCGCGGACGCGTCCGGGTCCTCCGGCAGCAACAGCACCGTCCCCTTGGGGGTGTTGGACGCGTCGACCCCGGCGGCGGCCATGACCAGGCCCTGCCGGTTCTCGACGATGCGGAGCGGGCCGCGCCGGGCCACCACCCGTACCGTCTCGGCGTCGATCGCCGCCTCGCGGTCGTCCGCCGCGACGACCCGCCCCTCCGCCTTGCTGACGATCTTGGACGTGACGAGCAGCACGTCGCCGTCGGCCAGTCCCGGCCCGCCGGTGCTGACGCCGGTGGCGACGGCGGCGGCGATCAGCTTGGCGAGGTCGTCCCCGGGCCGCACCTCCGGCAGTCCCGGCAGCGCCCACACCCGGTACGACGGGGTCGTCACGCGCGGACCTCCTCGGCGAGGGCCAGCGCCTCGCGCGCCATCGCCGCCGTGGCGTCCACGTCGGTCATCATCAGCGGCACCGCACGGCACCGGATCCCCGCCGCCTCGACCTCGGCGACCGTGCCCGCGTCCACCGTGTCGACGAGCCAGCCGTCGAGCAGCCCGGAGCCGTAGTGCCGGGCGACCGCCGCGGCCGTGGCCTCGACGCCCACCGCGGCGAGCACCTTGTCGGCCATGCCGCGCACCGGCGCGTCCCCGACGATGGGGGACAGGCCCACCACCGGTACGCCGGCGTCGGCGATCGCCTCGCGGATGCCGGGCACGGCGAGGATGGTCCCGATGGACACCACGGGGTTGGACGGCGGGAAGAGCACGACGTCGGCCTCGCCGATGGCCTCCAGCACCCCGGGCGCGGGCGTGGCCTGCTCGGCGCCGACCGGCACCACGGCCTGCGCGTCCACGGAGGCGCGCAGCTTCACCCAGTACTCCTGGAAGTGGATGGCCCGGCGCTCGCCGTCGAGCTCGACGGCGACATGGGTCTCCACCCGGTCGTCGGACATCGGCAGCAGCTGCACGCCCGGCTTCCAGCGGGCGCACAGCGCCTCGGTGACGGCGCTCAGCGGGTAGCCGGCGCCGAGCATCTGGGTACGGACGATGTGGGTGGCGAAGTCCCGGTCGCCGAGGCCGAACCACTCGGGCCCGACGCCGTACGCCGCGAGCTCGCCCTTGACGTGGAACGTCTCGTCCGCCCGCCCCCAGCCCTGCTCCTCGTCGATGCCCCCGCCCAGGGTGTACATCACGGTGTCGAGGTCGGGGCAGACCTTCAGCCCGAACAGATGGATGTCATCACCGGTGTTGCCGATGACCGTGATGTCCGCGTCGGGCGCGGCCTGCTTGAGGCCGCGCAGAAAACGGGCACCGCCGATGCCGCCGGCCAGAACCACAATGCGCATGGGCACAGTCTGTCAGCCGGACGCCGAACGCTCGGAGCGGGTCAGGCGGTGACGGCGTCCCGCGGCTCCGGGGTGGAGCAGGTGGCGGGGTGCATCGGCATGTCGGTGAGGCCCGGGTAGTAGACGTGCAGGCTGACGGCCGGTTCGAGTGAGTCGTTGACCACGTCGTGCGCGTATCCCGGTGCGAATACGCGCTGCGCGCCGGCGGTGAGCAGACGCGTGCCCTTTTCCGTACGTTCCGTCAGCTCGCCCTCGAGGACGGTCAGTACGCCGGAGGACTCGCCGTGATCATGCATACCTGCGCCCTGACCGGGCACCCAGGACAGCAGCCAGACCTCATAGCCGGGTCCGGTGTGCAGCCGGTGGTACCAGCGGGTGGTGGCGTCGTACTCGACGAGGTGGGCCCACTGCGACCGATCGGCGGCGATGGCGCGGGCCAGGCCGACGAACTCGGCCACGGTGGAGGGGTGCTCCTTGGCGGGCTGGAGAAGGTGCTGTACGGCGAGGATGTCGCCGGCGATCTGGAGGTCGCTGTCGCTGTTCATGGTGCGGGGGTTCCTCGGGAGAAACGGGTCCGGAGGCCGGAAGCGGTACACGCGGAAAAGGCGGGAGACAGACGCGGGGCGGGGCGCTGGAGCGCTACGGCATCAACAGCTGGAACAGCGACAGCGACAGCGACAGCGACGGAGCGGCTGGAGAGCCGGGGCAGCGCTGCGGGACCCGCGGACGCGGGTCGTGAGGGGCGCTGTGGTCGCTGGCATGCAATCAAAGGTGACCGGCTCGATAACGTCTGTCAACCCAATGCCCGATTTGGCGGCAATGTTTCACCTCATCCGGTTACTCCGTCCGGAGAAAGGTTTGTGCTGGGAGGGGCCGGGACACATGCCGCAGCAACCACCCGCGCAAACGTCGTCGTGCTCCCGTGACCTGACTGTGATCCGGGTCGCTTCGCCGGCTCGACCGCAACAAGATCGAATCGGCGAACGTCCTCCCTTGGTGAGGTGGTGAAAGGGAGGTTGCGGGCGGGGCAGCGGCTTGTGTCTCATTTTTGCTGATTTGAACACTTTCCGCATAGCCTTGGTTCCGCAGAGTGAATACCGGGCTCGATAGCAGATCCCAGCTTGACTGGCCCGGAGCACCGCACTTGTAATTTCACTCGTGTCGTTCGGCCGATAAATTCGACAATCGGTCACGTCACGGGGACGCAAAGACCGACGAGGGGCGCACATGACCGAGTTGTTCCAGGAACTGCTGGTCGAGGACGCGGATGAGGAACTGGGCTGGCAGGAGCGCGCGTTGTGCGCCCAGACGGATCCGGAGTCCTTCTTCCCCGAGAAGGGCGGATCCACCCGCGAGGCCAAGAAGGTCTGCCTCGCCTGCGAAGTCCGTTCGGAATGCCTCGAGTACGCGCTCGCCAATGACGAAAGATTCGGAATCTGGGGCGGTCTGTCGGAGCGGGAACGCCGCCGTCTGAAAAAGGCCGCCGTCTGATTCACCGCCCGGACGGCCACCACCCCGGCCGCGCCGCGGCCCCCGACGCCCCACGGCGCCCCCACCGGGCCGCCCAGGCCGCCGGCCCTCCCACCCGCAGCCGCCGAAACCCGCGCCCACCCGTAGGCGGGGGGCGGCCCGGACGGGGTTCACACCCGCCCTCCCCCCGGCCACCCGGGGAGACGACGCCAGGATCCGGCCGGTTCGCGGCCGATCCTGCCCCCCACTCGCCGCCGCACCACCCGGCCCCGCCACCTGGGCGGGGCGGTGCCCGCCTACCCGCCCACCGGGCCCGCCGTGCGGACAGGCGCCCACGCGGGCTGCCCGGCTCCCAGCCGCCGACGGCTGATACCGGACCCACCTCCGCCGCCCTGGGGAGACGCCCACGCGCGGCTGCCCGCTCCCGCACCGCCCCCAGCCGCCGACGGCCGACAGCCGCACCGGGAGGTCCCTCGGGCGCCCCACCCCCCCCCGGCCGCGCGGTCGCCGACGGCTGACAACCGCGCCGGGGACCCCTGCGTCCCTCCGCTCCCGCCGTGCGGGGAGATCCACGCGGGGCTGCCCGCTTACCCGCCGCCCCCCAGCCGCCGGTGGCCGACAACCGCACCGGGAGATCCCGCGGTGGCCCCGCCCCCGGGCCCCCGCTCCCGCTTTCCGCCCTCGGCCCGCAGCCGCCGACGGCGCTGTGGCCGCACGGGGAGACCGGCACTGATCCCTCCTCCCGCACGGTGGTGCGGGTGGGAACACCAGCCCGGCCGTCAGGCCGGGCGCATCCCACCGCCCCGCACCCGCGGGCGCACCCCCGCACCCCACCGCCCCGCCGGCGCCCGCGCGCACACCGCCCCCGGGGCCGGCGGCCCGGACATCCCGTCCGCCCGGGGGCATCCCGCCCGCCCCGGGGCCGGCCGCCCGGCCGGAGAACGGGCCGCTGTCCACAGGCGGCGGACCGCCGTCCTGGCAGCCATTAGTGTGGGCCTCCGTCCGAGACGCTCCGACGCCCCCCGCGGGCGACCCCCGGCCGGAGGGCCCGTAACCCGATGTCCGCCACCACAGCCGCGTTCACCACCGCTTCCCCCACGCAGCAGCCCGAGTTCCCGCGGCACGTCGTCACCGCCGTGCTGGTGTCCCACGACGGCGCCCGGTGGCTGCCGGACGTCCTCGCCGGGCTGCTCGGGCAGGAACGCCCCGTACAGAACGTCGTCGCCGCCGACACCGGCAGCGCCGACGACTCCGCGCGGCTGGTCACCGAGGCCATCGGCGACGAGCGGGTGCTGCACCTCGCGCGGCGCACCGGCTTCGGCGCCGCCGTCGACGAGGCCGCCCGCACCGCGCCGGTCCTCGGCCCCGAGGAACTGCCGTACCTGAAGCGGCCCAGCGGCTGGGACCCGGTCAGCCGGACGTGGCGCGACGAGGCGTACGACATGCCCGAACTGCCGCACGGGGAGCCCGTCCAGTGGCTCTGGCTGCTCCACGACGACGCCGCCCCCGAGCCCGGCGCCCTCGCCGAACTGCTCCGCGTCGTCGACGGCGACGAGTACGCCGCGATCGTCGGGCCCAAGCTGCGCGGCTGGTACGACCGCAAGCAGCTCCTCGAAGTGGGCGTCTCCATCGCCAACAGCGGCCGCCGCTGGACCGGCCTCGACCGGCGCGAGCAGGACCAGGGCCAGCACGACCAGGTCCGCTCGGTCCTGTCCGTGTCGAGCGCCGGGATGCTCGTCCGCCGTGACGTCTTCGAGGAGCTCGGAGGCTTCGACCGCCGCCTGCCCCTGATGCGCGACGACGTCGACCTGTGCTGGCGCGCCCACTCCGCCGGCCACCGCGTCCTCGTCGCCCCCGACGCCGTCCTCCGGCACGCGGAGGCGTCCGCCCGCGAGCGGCGCACGGTCGACTGCGCCGGCCGCTCCGTCGCCAGCCCGCACCGCGTCGACAAGGCGGGCGCCGTCTACACGCTGCTCGCCAACGCCCGCGGTGTCGCCTTCCCCTGGGTCCTCCTCCGCCTCGTCGTGGGCACCCTGCTGCGGACCCTCGCCTACCTGGTGGGCAAGGCGCCCGGCCAGGCCGTCGACGAAGTGATGGGCCTGTTCGGCACGTTGCTGCGGCCCGAGCGGATCATCGCGGCCCGCCGCCGCAGACGCGGGAGGACCGTCGAGGCGTCCGAGCTGCGGCCGCTGTTCCCGCCGCCGGGCGCCACCGTCCGCGCCACCGTCGAACAGGTCATGTCCAACTTCGGCGGTTCGGACGCCGATTCGGGCGGCTCACGGCACGGCGCCGTGGAGTCGGGCCCCGGCGGCGACGACGCCGACTACCTGGAGATCGAGCAGTTCGCCCGCCTGAAGAAGATCGCCCGCAAGCCGGGGCCGGTCCTCTTCGCGCTGCTGCTCGTGGCGTCGGTGGTCGCCTGCCGCGGCCTGTTCGGCGGCGGCTCCCTCGCGGGCGGGGCACTGCTGCCCGTTCCCGACGGCGTGGGCGCCCTGTGGAGCCGGTACGCGGACGCCTGGCACCCGCTCGGCACCGGCGGCACCCAGACCGCCCCGCCGTACCTGGCGGTCCTCGCCGCCCTCTCCGCGCTGTTCCTCGGCTCGACCGGCCTCGCGGTCACCGTGCTGCTCGTCTGCTCGGTGCCGCTGGCCGGCATCACCGCGTACTTCGCCTCCCGGTCCCTGGTCGAGTCCCGGCTGCTGCGCGCCTGGGGAGCCGTCGCGTACGCCTTCCTGCCCGCCACGACCGGCGCCCTCGCGACCGGCCGGCTCGGCACGGCCGTCCTGGCCGTCCTGCTGCCGCTGATCGCCCGGGCCGCCGTCGCCGCGCACGGACTGCGGGGCGACGCGCGCGGAAGCTGGCGCGGCACCTGGGCGTACGCCTTCCTGCTGACCTTCACCATGGCGTTCACACCCGTCGTGTGGCCGCTCGCGGTCGTCCTCGGGGTGGCGGTGCTGGTGCTGCGGCGCGGTGACGTCGTGGCGTACGGACTGCGTTTCCTCGCCGTCGCCGGCACACCGCTGCTGCTGCTGGCCCCCTGGTCCCTGTCGCTGCTGACCGATCCGGCCGCCCTCTTCCGGGAGGCCGGGATGGTCGTCGGGACAGGAGAGGCGTCCCCGCTCGACCTGCTCGGCGCCTCGCCGGGCGGGCCGAGGACGGTGGGCGGCCTCGTCCTGATCGGTCTGGTGCTCGCGGCGCTGGCCGCCCTGCTGCGCGCCGAGCGGCGGTTCGCGATCCGTACGGCTTGGGTCGCGGCCGTGGCCGCCCTGGTCCTCGCGGTGCTGGTGAACGGCTCGGGCGGCGGCTCCGGCTGGGCCGGGCCCGCCACCCTGGTGTACGGCGCCGCGCTGCTGGCCGCCGGGATGCTGGGCGCGGAGGGCGGACGTACGCGCGTCGCGTCCCAGAGCTTCGGCTGGCGCCAGCCCGTCGCCGTGCTGATCGCGCTGGCCGCCGCCGCCGGACCGGTCGTGTCCGCGGCCGGCTGGATGATCGGCGGCGCGGCGGGCCCGCTGGAGCGGCGCGACCCGGTCCAGGTGCCGGCGTTCGTCGCCGAGGAGAGCGACACCCGGGACCAGCCGCGCACCCTGGTCCTGGGCGGCGCGACGGCGGCCGAGGTGCCGTACACCCTGGTCCGCGGCTCCGGCGCCCGGCTCGGCGACGCCGAGCTGACCGCCGCCGGCGGTGGCGACGCCCGTCTGGACAAGGTCGTCGCCAACCTGGTCGCCGGGTCCGGCGCGGACCAGACGGACCAGCTGAGCGGCTTCGCCATCCGCTACGTCCTGGTCCGGGACGGGGCGCCGCGCCAGATGAGCCGCGTCCTGGACGCCACACCGGGCCTCACCCGGCTCAGCCAGCTCGACGGCAGCGCGCTGTGGCGGGTCGACCGTCAGGTCGCGCGGGCCACCATCGTGCCCGGCGGCAACGGCGGCAACGGCGACGGCGGCAACGGCGACGGCGGCAAGGGCGAGCGGCTGCCGGTGGCGGCCGGTCCGGTCGAGGCGCACACCGAGATCCCGGCGGGCGGCGCCGGCCGGGTCCTGCGGATCGCGGACCGCGCGGACGAGGGCTGGCAGGCCACCCTCGACGGCCGGTCGCTGGAGAAGACGGTCGTCGACGGCTGGGCGCAGGGCTTCGAGCTGCCCGCCGAGGGCGGCCGCCTGGACCTGACGTACGAGGACCCGCTCGGCCACACCGTCTGGATCTGGACCCAGTGCTTCCTGGCCGTGGTCCTGCTCGTGCTGGCCCTGCCCGGGCGGCGCCGGGACGTGGACGACGACCTGCCCGAGGAGGAGCAGCCCGCGGTGACCGCCGAGGACCTCGCCGGTGACGGCCGCCGGGCGCGCCGGCTGCGGGCGGCGGCCGCCGCGGAGGCCGAGGCGGCGGAGGCCGAGGGCGTGAAGGCGGAGGCCGAGGCGGGGACGGCCGCGGTGACCGAGCCGGCCGCCGCGCCCGCGTCCGTACCGGACACCGATCCGTACGTGGTGCAGGGCGTCCCGCGCCAGCCCTCCTACGGGGAGTGGGACGGCCAGGCGTACGCCGCGTACCCCGCCGACCAGCAGCAGTACCCGGCCGACCAGCAGCAGTACCGGGCCGACCCGTACCAGCAGGGTGCCGGACACCAGCAGTACCCGCAGTACGACCCGTACCAGCAGCAGCCGTACCAGCAGGGCGGCTACGAGCAGGCCCCGTACCAGCAGCCGTACCCCCCGGGCCCCTACGAGCAGGGGCAGGGCCACTACGACCCGAACCAGAACCACGACCAGAACCAGGACCCGTACGGGCAGCAGGGCTACGGCTACGGCCACGAGTACGACGACGAGCAGCGTCCCGACGGGAGCAGCAACCAGTGAACCGCACCACCCTCTCCCTGGCCGCGGCCGTCACCGCCCTCGCCGCGGTCACCGGTTTCGCCGCCCTGACCGCCCCCGGTGACGACGCGGCGGCACCGGCGGCCGCCCGGTCCGCCACGCGGCTGCCGGTCGAGCGCTCCAGCCTGCTGTGCCCGGCACCCAGCAACTCGGAGGTCGCCGAGACGGTGTACACCTCGTTCACCCCGCCCGGCGCCGGTGGCGGCACCGGCGCGGCGGGCGCCGAGGCCTCCGGCCGGGCGGAGCTGAAGCCGTCCGCCGCCACCGCGGGCGAGACGACGGCGGACGGGAAGAAGGCCGCCACCCCGAAGAAGGCGCCGGCCGCCGACAAGGCCGTGCTGACGCTCACCCAGCCCGGCAGGCCGGTCTCCGCCGAGGCCGACGGCGGTGACGCTCCGGCCCTGGTCGGCTCCGCCGCCGGCCGGCTCGCGCCCGGCTGGACCACCCAGCAGACGACCAAGGTCCCGGCGGGCGGCGGGCGCGGGATGCTCGGCGTGAGCTGCACGGCGCCGGACACCGACTTCTGGTTCCCGGGCGCCTCGACCGCCGCCCAGCGCTCGGACTACGTCCACCTGACCAACCCCGACGACACGGCCACCGTCGTCGACATCGAGCTGTACGGGCCGAACGGCGCCCTGAAGACGCAGCTCACCGAGGGCGTCACCGTCCCCGCCCGAACCGGCGTGCCGGTCCTGCTGTCCACCCTGACCACCGATCCCGCCGCCGAGGACGTGACGGTCCACGTCACCACCCGCAGCGGCCGGGTGGGCGCGGTGGTGCGCTCCGCCGACGAGAAGCTCGGCAGCGACTGGCTGCCCGCGTCGGCCGACCCGGCGGGGACGCTGGTGCTGCCCGGCATCCCGGCGGACGCGACCTCCGTACGGCTGGTGGCGTACGCGCCGGGTGAGGCGGACGCCGACCTGAAGATCCGGCTGGCGGGCCCGACCGGGTCCATCAGCCCGGCCGCGGCCGAGAGCCTGCACGTCAAGTCGGGGATGACCGCGGCAGTGGACCTCCAGGACGTCACGCGCGGCGAGGCCGGTTCGCTGCTGCTGTCCCCGGCCCGCAAGGGACGGGCCACCCCGGTGGTCGCCGCGCTGCGGGTGGTGCGCGGCAAGGGCGACGACCAGGAGGTGGCGTTCATCCCGGCGACCGGGCCGGTGGGGGAGCGGGCGACGGTCGCGGACAACCGGGCCAAGGGCACCACGCTGTCGCTGACCGCGCCCGGCGCGAGCGCCGAGGTGAAGGTCACCGCGTCGGCGGGCACCGAGGGCGGGACGCCCACGACCAAGACGTACACGGTCAAGGGCGGGACGACCCTGGCGGTCACGCCGCCGGTGCCGGCCGGGCTGAAGGGCTCGTACGCGCTGACCGTCGAGTCGGTCTCGGGCGGCCCGGTGCACGCGGCGCGGACGCTGGCCGAGCCGGACGACGGCGTCCCGATGTTCACGGTGCAGACCCTCGCCGACGACCGGGGCACGGTGGAGGTCCCGGCCGCCCGGCAGGACCTGACGGTCCTCGTCGACTAGCCGGCCCACCGCCACCACCCCCGGCGGACCAGGCCGCCCGCGCGCGTACCGGCGACGCCCGGTCGGCCCGGCCGCCCGCCCGCGTCCGTACCGCGGCGCGGACCAAGCCCCGCCCGCGCCCGTACCGGCGTCGGCCCGGCTAGTCCTGCCCGTACCGGGGGTCGACCGACTCGGGGGACAGCCCCAGCAGCTCGGCGACCTGCTCGACCACGACCTCGTGGACGAGCAGGGCCCGCTCGTCGCGGCTCTTGGCGCGCAGTTCGACCGGCCTGCGGTAGACGACGATCCGCGCGGGCCGGTCGCGTCCGGCCGGGACCGAGACGCCCAGGGGTACCGACTCCTCGGGTGCCACCGGCACCTCCAGGACCAGGAAGTCGACGTCGGCGAGCTGCGGCCAGTGCCGCTCCAGCCGTTCCACCGAGTCCTGGACCAGATCGCGGAAGGTGTCCGCGCGGCTGGCGGAGAGCGGTACCTGCGGCGGGGCGACGGGCCCGCGCATGCCGCGGCCGTGGCGGTCTCGGCGGCGCGGCCGGGGCTCGGCCGGACGGGGCGGTACGGGACTGTCCATCACTTGAAGCAGCGTAGCTCCCCCCGGCACACGGCGATCGTGCCGCGCGCCACGCCCGGCCTGTGTCGTTCTTTGCACATTCCGGCCATGCTTCGGCGTGATTCTGCTCCGTCATCCGATCGGTCGGCTCGTGAGGATTGACCGGATTCGTTCGGTGTGGTGTTCGGCCGGTCGACCGCCCGGAACCCCGGCCGATACCTTCCCCGCAGGTCAGCCGAGCGTTTCCGAAGCCCCCTGTGCGGGACGTCACACCGCGACACGGGCGAGTGACCTGGTCGAGAGTCGTCGCGGCCCGCTCAAGAGTGCGGTACCGTCCAACGTCGTGAGCCCTGTACGTCGCTGTTCGCGCACCGCGTGCGGCCGCCCTGCCGTCGCGACACTGACGTACGTCTATGCCGACTCGACAGCGGTCCTCGGCCCGCTCGCCACCTACGCCGAACCCCACTGCTACGACCTGTGCGCCGAGCACAGCGAGCGCCTGACCGCGCCGCGCGGCTGGGAGGTCGTCCGGCTCTCGGACGGTTCCGCCCCCGCCCGCCCCAGCGGCGACGATCTCGAAGCGCTCGCCAACGCCGTACGGGAAGCCGCCCGCCCCCAGGAACGCGCGGCCCAGGCCGGCGGCAAGCCCGGCGGCCGCGCCGGCGACCCGGTCGAGGTCGGCCGCCGCGGCCACCTGCGGGTCCTGCGCTCTCCCGACTCCTGACCGCCCGCCCCGTACGGGTAGTTTGTGTGCTCCACCTCGGGTGGACACACAGGGCTTGCAGGAGGGTGCGGGGAAGTGACAGCTGATCTGTCTGGTGGTCTGTCTCGTGATCTGTCGGGGATCGTGAAGGCGTACGACGTCCGCGGAGTGGTCCCCGACCAGTGGGACGAGCCGCTGGCGGAGCTGTTCGGCGCGGCGTTCGTCGAGGTGACCGGCGCCGACGCGATCGTGGTCGGCCACGACATGCGTCCCTCGTCGCCCGGGCTGTCCGGCGCGTTCGCGCGCGGTGCCGCCCGCCGGGGCGCGGACGTCACCCTGATCGGCCTGTGCTCCACGGACCAGCTCTACTTCGCGTCGGGGCGGTTCGGGCTGCCGGGCGCGATGTTCACGGCCTCGCACAACCCCGCCCAGTACAACGGCATCAAGCTGTGCCGCGCCGGTGCCGCCCCGGTCGGCCAGGACACGGGCCTCGCGGAGATTCGCGCGCTCACCGAGGAGTGGCTGGCGACCGGCGCCCCCAAGGCGGCGGCGACGCCCGGCACGCTCACCGAGCGGGACACCCTCGCCGACTACGCCGCCCACCTGAAGACCCTGGTGGACCTCACCTCCGTCCGGCCGCTGAAGGTCGTCGTGGACGCGGGCAACGGCATGGGCGGCCACACCGTCCCCACCGTGTTCGACGGCCTGCCGCTGGACCTGGTGCCGATGTACTTCGAGCTGGACGGCACCTTCCCCAACCACGAGGCCAATCCGCTGGACCCGGCCAACCTGGTGGACCTCCAGCGGCGGGTGCGGGAGGAGGGCGCCGACCTGGGCCTGGCCTTCGACGGCGACGCCGACCGGTGCTTCGTGGTCGACGAGAAGGGCGACCCGGTGTCGCCGTCCGCCATCACGGCGCTGGTCGCGGCGCGCGAGCTGGCCAGGAACGGCGGTACGGGCACGATCATCCACAACCTGATCACCTCCTGGTCCGTCCCCGAGGTCGTCCGCGAGAACGGCGGGACGCCGGTGCGGACCCGGGTCGGCCACTCGTTCATCAAGCAGGAGATGGCCCGTACCGGCGCGATCTTCGGCGGTGAGCACTCCGCCCACTACTACTTCCGCGACTTCTGGAACGCCGACACCGGCATGCTCGCCGCCCTCCACGTGCTGGCGGCCCTGGGCGGCCAGAGCGGCCCGCTGTCGCGGCTGGTCTCCTCCTACGACCGCTACACCGGCTCCGGCGAGATCAACTCCACGGTCGCCGACCAGCCCGGCCGCACGGCGGCGGTCCGCGAGGCGTTCGCCTCCCGCGACGGCGTCACCACCGACGACCTCGACGGCCTCACGGTCACCGGCCCGGACTGGTGGTTCAACCTCCGCCCCTCCAACACCGAGCCGCTGCTCCGCCTCAACGTCGAGGCGCGCGACAAGCCGACCATGGCCCGCGTCCGCGACGAGGTCCTCGCCCTCGTCCGCACCCCGTAGCACTCGCCCGAACATTCGCCCGCGGGCGAACCGGGCGCTCCACCGGGGGGTGGAGCCCCCGGTTCGGGGAAGACGGCCCCACGGGGACGATCCCCGGCCCGGGCGACCCGGGGTCCGGCCCGTGGCAGGGCGGTCGCCGGGGAACGGGACAACCCCCGCCAAAGCCGCGGCGTGCGGTGGCCCGGCGGTAGGCTGACGAGGCCCGACGCGCACCACGCGGCGCGCGTCACGCACCACCGCGCACGGCACCACGGCCGGCGTACAACAGCACACCGCACCACACCGCTACACCGACACACCGCACAGCGCGGGCAGCGCACAGCGCGCCGCCCCACCCACCCGCTCGAAGGGACCCACCCCATGCCGCTCGAAGCCGGCCTCCTGGAGATCCTCGCCTGCCCGGCCTGCCACGCCCCGCTCAGCGACCGCACGGCAGCCGAGGAACCCGAGCTGATCTGCACCGGCAGGGACTGCGGCCTGGCCTACCCCGTACGGGACGCCATCCCGGTCCTCCTCGTGGACGAGGCCCGCCGCCCCTCCTGACGGCGCACCGCGACGCGCTCCGGCCGGACGCACCGCGACGCACGCCGCTCACCCCGGCGCCGCGCCGCGCCGCCCCGGCCGTACCGCCGAGCCGCAACCGCGCCCGCGCCACCGCACCCCACCCCGCACGGCGATCGGAGGCCCCACCTCATGCTCGACGAGACGCTGCTCGACGACCCGGACGCCCTGGCCCGGGTCGACCGCCGAGGTCTCCTCCGCGGGGCCGCCGAAGCCGGCGCGCGCGTGCGGACCGCCGCCCGCCACGCCGCCGAAGCGGGCGTCACCGAGCTGAACCCCGAGGGACGCCCCCGCGCCATCCTCACCGCCGGGCCCGGCACCGCGGCCGCCTGCGTCGCCGACATGGTCGCCGCCCTGGCCGGCGCCGCCGCCCCGGTGGCCCGCCTGCACTCGACCGGCGTGGCCGCCGCCCCCGGCGCGCTGCGCTGGACGCTGCCGGGCTGGACCGGCTCCGTCGACCTGCTGCTGATCACCACCACGGACGGCACCGAACCGGGCCTCGCGCTGCTCGCCGAGCAGGCCTACCGGCGCGGCGTCACCGTCGTCGCCGTCACCCCCCGGCGCTCACCGCTCGCCGAGGCCGTCGACACGACGCACGGCCTGGTCGTCCCGATGGCGACCGCCCCGCACGAGCTGACCGACGAGGAGGCCCAGCAGGCGGGCCCCGCCGCCCTGTGGGCCCTGCTCACCCCGCTCCTCGCGCTCCTCGACCGCGTCGGGCTCGTCGACGCCCCCGCCGACACCCTCCAGCGGGTCGCCGACCGGCTCGACCGCACCGCCGAGCGCTGCGGACCGGCCGTCGCCACGTACGGCAACCCGGCCAAGACCCTCGCCGCGGAGCTCGCCGACAGCCTCCCGCTCGTCTGGACCGAGGGCGCGACGGCAGCCCCGGTCGGCCGCCGGTTCGCCGCCGTACTGGCGGAGCTGGCCGGCCGCCCGGCCTTCGCGGCGGAACTCCCCGAAGCACTCGCCGCCCACCGGGGACTGCTGTCCGGCGACTTCGCGGGCGGCGCCGACCCCGACGACTTCTTCCGGGACCGCGTCGAGGAGGCACAGGCCCTCCGCGCGCGCGTGGTACTGCTCCGCGACCGCCCCGCGGGCGGCCTCACCGCCGCGCCCGCCGCCCGCGAGCTCGCGCTCGGCCACGACACCACCATCAGCGAACTCGAACCCGAGGACCCCACGGCGGCCGCCCCCGACCCGACGGCCGACGAGGGCACGCCCCCCGGGAACGGAGCTCCCGGAGGCCCCGCGTCCGGCGGCCCCGCCCCCGGCGACGGCACGCCAGGCGACGGCACGCCCGGCCCCGGCAGGCCCGGCGGCGAGGGCGTCACCGACCTGGAAGCGTTCGCCGAACTGCTCGCGGTCACCGACTTCGCGGCCGTCTACCTGGCGCTGGCCTCCCGTCTCCACACCCCCTGAGCCCCGCCGCCGGCCACCACCCCGGCCGCGAGGCACGCAAGACGCAAGGAAAGACGACGCATGGACCGCCTCTCCAACACCGTCCGCCCGTACGCCTGGGGCTCCACGACGGCCATCCCGGAACTGCTCGGCGTCGCCCCCACCGGCGAACCCCAGGCCGAGATGTGGATGGGCGCCCACCCCGGCGCGCCCTCCCGCGTCACCCGCGCCGGGCAGGCGGAACAACCGCTGTCCGCCGTCATCGAGGCCGACCCGGAACGCGAACTCGGCCCCGCCACCGTCGCCCGGTTCGGCCCCCGCCTGCCCTTCCTCCTCAAGATCCTCGCGGCCGGTGCCCCGCTCTCCCTCCAGGTCCACCCCGACCTCGCCCAGGCACAGCAGGGCTACGCCGCCGAGGAGCGCGCCGGCATCCCCCTCGACGCGCCCCACCGCAACTACAAGGACGCCAGCCACAAACCCGAACTCATCTGCGCCCTCACCCCCTTCGAAGGCTTCTGCGGCTTCCGCGTCCCCGACCGGACCGCCGAACTCCTCGCCGCGCTGGAAGTCGACTCCCTCAAGCCGTACGTCGACCTCCTCCACGCACACCCCGAGGACGCCGCCCTCCGCGAAGTCCTGACGGCCGTCCTGTCCGCCGACCCCGCCGAGATGGCGGCCACCGTCACCGAGACCGCCGCCGCCTGCGACCGGCTCGGCGGCGCCCACGCCCCGTACGCCGTCCTCGCCCACCACTTCCCCGGCGACCCCGGCGTCCTCGCCGCCATGCTGCTCAACCACGTCCGGCTCCAGCCCGGGGAGGCGCTCTACCTCGGCGCCGGAGTGCCGCACGCCTACCTCGGCGGCCTGGGCATCGAGCTGATGACCAACTCCGACAACGTCCTCCGCTGCGGCCTGACCCCCAAGCACGTCGACGTCCCCGAACTCCTCCGCGTCGTCCGCTTCGAGGCCCACGACCCCGGCATCCTCCGCCCGGAAGCCTCACCCTCCGGCGAGGAGGTCTACGAAACACCGATCGACGAGTTCCGCCTCTCCCGGTACGTGCGCTCCGAAGGCGCCGCACCCACCGACATCACCGCCCCCACCCCCCAGATCGTCCTCGCCACCTCCGGCACCCCGCGGACGAACGACCTGCCCCTCGCACCCGGCCGGTCCGTCTTCATCCCGGCGGGCGAAAAGGTCGAACTGTCCGGTACGGGCACGGCGTTCCGAGCCACAGTGGTGGTCTGACGCACCGCCCGTCACCGCTCCTGCAACAATGTGCGGCCGTACGAACCACCCCCCAGCAGCATCCAGAAGGGACACCCGCACGCATGAGCGCGTCAGGCGGAACCAAGGCGATCGTTGCGGCGCTCGCCGCGAACCTCGCTATCGCGGCGAGCAAATTCGTGGCGTTCCTCTTCAGTGGTTCGTCCTCCATGCTCGCCGAGAGCGTCCACTCGCTGGCCGACTCCGGCAACCAGGGGCTGCTGCTCCTCGGCGGCAAGAAGGCCCAGCGCGAGGCCACGCCCCAGCACCCCTTCGGCTACGGCCGTGAGCGCTACATCTACGCCTTCCTCGTCTCCATCGTCCTCTTCTCCGTCGGTGGCATGTTCGCCATCTACGAGGGCTACGAGAAGATCAAGCACCCGCACGAGATCGAGGCCTGGTACTGGCCGGTCGGCGTCCTCGTCTTCGCGATCATCGCCGAGAGCTTCTCCTTCCGGACCGCCATCAAGGAGTCCAACCCGCTCCGCGGCCAGCTCTCCTGGAAGGAGTTCGTCCGCCGCGCCAAGGCGCCCGAGCTCCCCGTCGTCCTCCTGGAGGACCTCGGCGCCCTGGTCGGCCTGATCCTGGCCCTCGTCGGCGTGGGTCTGGCGCTGGTCACCGGCAACGGCGTCTGGGACGGCATCGGCACCCTCTGCATCGGTGTCCTGCTCATCGTGATCGCCATCGTCCTGGCCGCCGAGACCAAGTCGCTGCTGCTCGGCGAGTCCGCCGGCATCGACGAGGTCAAGAAGATCGAGCAGGCGCTCGTCGACGGTGACACCGTCACCGGCATCATCCACATGCGCACGCTCCACCTGGGCCCCGAGGAACTGCTCGTCGCCGCCAAGATCGCCGTGCAGCACGACGAGACGGCCGCTCAGGTGGCCGCCGCCATCGACGCCGCGGAGGCGCGCATCCGCGATGCCGTACCGATCGCCCGGGTGATCTACCTGGAACCGGACATCTTCCAGGCGTCCAAGGCCGGCGGCACCACCGCCCCCTGACCCGGCGAAGGCCCCCGCTCCCCCGAGGAGTGGGGGCCTTCCTCATGCCCCGGCCGTCACCCCCGCGTCCCGGCCGTCACCCCCGCACTCCATCCGGCGCCCGCACGGGCCCGGCGCCCGGTCAGCCACCCGGCGAGCCCGAGCGCGCCCCCGACGACCAGGGCGACCGCCCCGGCGACCGCTCCCACACCGAGCAGGACCGGCGCCGCGTTGCTCCGCAAGGCCCGCTCGCCCACCGCGGCCAGCGGCACCGTCCCACCGGGGCTCTCGTCCCGGAAGTAACGCGAGTCCCGCGAGTTGCCCCGGTTGTCCCCGAGCACGAACACCCGGCCCGGCGGCACCGTCACGTCGTACGGCATCCGGTCGACGACCGGGTCGGCGCCCCCGAGGTACGGCTCCGCCAGCGGCTTCCCGTTCAAAGTGATCCGGCGGCCGTCACTGACCACCCGGTCGCCCCCGACCCCGACGACGCGCTGCACCACGAGCGCGCCCGCGTACCGCTCCGGCATCCGGTAGGCCACCACATCCCCCCGCCGTACCTCGGACGGGCCGACCTTCTCGAACAGCACGCGGCTGCCCGGCGCGTACGTCGGCTCCATCGACGCCGAGGCGATCGTGTGGCCCGCGTACCCGCCGAGGAAGCCCAGCCCGCATCCCACGAGCAGCACCGCCCCCAGGGGAACCAGCACCCATCCGGCGATCCTCAACCCACGTCCCGGTCCCATGTCCCGCTCCCCTTCGCTCGTTCCCGACCGTCCGAAGACGCTCCATGATCGGCCCCGCCCCGCGCTCCTCCACGGCCGGATCCCCGGATCCGATCCCGGGCGGACTGTGGGCCGCCGGACCGATCGGTGTAGATTCGTGACAGAGCCAGACGTCGCTGCTGATGGCGGTCGGGCGGTCCGCGACGGACCGGCCGAGGGAGAGAGGGCCTCCGACGACTGCACTGCGGGTACCGGGCATGCTTGTGTCCAGCTACCTCGCAGAGCCAGCCGTACCCACCCTCGACCCAACACGAGGAGCAGCTCGAAATGACGACTGTCGCCAACCGACAGGACTTCAAGGTCGCCGATCTCTCCCTGGCCGAGTTCGGCCGCAAGGAGATCACCCTCGCCGAGCACGAGATGCCGGGCCTGATGGCGATCCGCAAGGAGTACGCCGAGGCCCAGCCGCTCGCCGGCGCCCGCATCACCGGCTCCCTGCACATGACCGTGCAGACCGCCGTCCTGATCGAGACGCTGGTCGCCCTCGGCGCCCAGGTCCGGTGGGCCTCCTGCAACATCTTCTCCACCCAGGACCACGCCGCCGCGGCCATCGCGGTCGGCCCGAACGGGACCCCGGACAACCCGCAGGGTGTCCCCGTCTTCGCCTGGAAGGGCGAGACGCTGGAGGAGTACTGGTGGTGCACCGAGCAGGCGCTGACCTGGCCGGACACCGCCACCGGCGGCCCGAACATGATCCTGGACGACGGCGGTGACGCCACCCTGCTCGTCCACAAGGGCGTCGAGTTCGAGAAGGCCGGCGAGGCCCCGGACCCGTCCACCGCGGACAGCGAGGAGTACGGCCACATCCTCCGTCTCCTCAACCGCACCCTGACGGAGAACCCGCAGAAGTGGACCCTCCTCTCCTCGGAGATCCGTGGTGTCACGGAGGAGACCACGACGGGCGTCCACCGCCTGTACGAGATGCACCGTGACGGCACCCTGCTGTTCCCGGCGATCAACGTCAACGACGCCGTCACCAAGTCGAAGTTCGACAACAAGTACGGCTGCCGCCACTCGCTCGTCGACGGCATCAACCGCGCCACCGACGTCCTCATCGGCGGCAAGGTCGCGGTCGTCTGCGGCTACGGCGACGTCGGCAAGGGCTGTGCGGAGTCCCTCCGCGGCCAGGGCGCCCGGGTCATCGTCACCGAGATCGACCCGATCTGCGCGCTCCAGGCGGCGATGGACGGCTACCAGGTCACCACGCTGGACGAGGTCGTCGGCACGGCCGACATCTTCATCACCACCACCGGCAACAAGGACATCATCATGGCCTCCGACATGGCCAAGATGAAGCACCAGGCGATCGTCGGGAACATCGGCCACTTCGACAACGAGATCGACATGGCCGGCCTGGCCAAGATCCCCGGCATCGTCAAGGACGAGGTCAAGCCGCAGGTCCACACCTGGACCTTCCCCGACGGCAAGAAGATCATCGTGCTGTCGGAGGGCCGCCTCCTCAACCTGGGCAACGCCACCGGCCACCCGTCCTTCGTGATGTCCAACAGCTTCGCGGACCAGACGCTGGCGCAGATCGAGCTCTTCACCAAGCCCGAGGAGTACCCGACCGACGTCTACGTGCTGCCCAAGCACCTCGACGAGAAGGTCGCCCGTCTGCACCTCGACGCGCTCGGCGTGAAGCTCACCACGCTCCGCCCCGAGCAGGCCGCCTACATCGGTGTCGAGGTCGACGGCCCCTACAAGCCCGACCACTACCGCTACTGACGGCGCCCGTGCACTGACGCACGTCAGCAACGGCCGGTGAACGGCCGGCAGGTACCCAGGCAGGCCCCCGCACCCCCGTGCCGGGGGCCTGCCCCGTACCGGGCGTTCCCCTACCGCCGATCCCGAGGACCCGAGGACCCATGCCCCGCGGCCGCTATTCGCTCCATGACCCGCACGATCACACCCCCCTCGGTGAAGAGCACTTCAACTGCGCGCCCGGCCCCTCCGGCTGGCGCTACGTCTCGCAGACGACCACCCCCTCCGGCGACCACGCCGGCTCAGTCGACCTGACCCTCGACGACCTCGGCCGCCCCATCCGCCTCGAACTCCACGCCGCGAGCTGGCAGGTCCGCGGCGCCGCCCTCGACGGAGTGACCTGGGTCCGCACCGACCCCACCGGTGCGTACGCCACCGAAGGCAATGTGCGCGCCCACGCCTTCACCGGCACGTCCCCCGCGTTCCTCGTCGCGACCTCACGCCTGCTGCGCCTCACCCCCGCTTCTCCCCCCACCCGGGTACGGCTCGTCGCCTTCACGGACCCGGTCCTCGCCCCCCTCACGGTCGACCAGTCCTGGGCCCTGATCGGAAGTGAAGCGCACACCACTGACAACGGCCCCCTGATGGTGGACGAATACCAGGTCAGCGCCCTCGACACGGGCGAACGGCACACGGTCCACCTCGCCGGTGACGTGGTCCTCGCGGCCCCCGGCATCGAGCTCGAGGACCTCGAGACCCCGCCGTCGGTCTTCCCCTGATCCCGCCGCGCCCGGCGCGGCTACGCCGGCGGCGCGAACCCGGTGGCGCGCGCCGCACCCCCGCCTTCGCCATCCGCGCCCGCGGTTCCCGCGTCCGCCGCCGGCACACCGCCCCCGACGACCGCGCCCGCCCCCGCCGAACCGCCGCTCCCGTCCGCCGGACCGCTCCCGTCCGCCGGACCGCCCCCGCCCGGCCTCGCCCCGCCGTACGGCGTGCCGCCTCCGCCCGGCACCGCCACCACGGGGCGCCACCCGCCGGCCGCCGGGTCACCACCCGAGGCCACGCCCCGGCCGCCCGCACCGACCCCGCCGCCCGGGGCGAAGGCCCGCCGCGCGTCCCGGGCCTGCCGCTCGTGCACGACCGCGGCCAGGAAGTCCGCCGCGGGCACCCCCGGCGGCGGAGGCGTACCCGTCCGGGCCACCAGGTCGTTCGCCAGCCGCTCGCCCAGAGCCCGCCGCACCCCGGGGTCGAGCTGCCCCATCCGCGTCAGGTACTGCCGCACTGCCAGCCACAGCCCCTCCGGCACCGCCGACAGGTCCAGCTGCGCGAACCGCCCGACGAGCCAGGGCGGCGGAGGCGGGACGGGCACCGTCCGGGCCGCCGGAACCCGCTCCCGGACGACCAGCGTCCCCGCGAAGACGTCACCGATCCGCCGGCCCCGGGCGGACACCAGCGAGGCGATGCAGGCCACGACACCGAACGTCATCAGGATCTCGACGACCCCCATCGCCCCCCGCACCAGCGCGTGCCGGAACCGGATCGGCCCCCCGTCGTCCCGTACCACCCGCAGC
Organism: Streptomyces sp. NPDC039423; assembly: GCF_055598725.1. NCBI lineage: Bacteria > Bacillati > Actinomycetota > Actinomycetes > Kitasatosporales > Streptomycetaceae > Streptomyces > Streptomyces sp. NPDC039423. The sequence goes on along the minus strand of NZ_JBVKAH010000006.1, from coordinate 1,725 downwards.
CCGCACGCCAGCTTGCCGAGCGACCGCCCGTGACTCAGCGTCTCCACGGCGATGGGACCGCCCACCAGCACCAGCAGGAAGGCGGCGATCGACACCGCCGTCACGGCCGCCTCGTCCAGCGACGCCGTGGCCATCGCCAGCCCGACGGATATCAGCAGATAGGCGGCCCACACCACGACGAGGTCGACGAGGAGGGCCAGCGCCCGGCTCGGCAACCTGGCCGGCCGCAAGCCGAGTACGACCGCGTCCCCCGTCACAACCCCGCTCACGGCAGCCACCCTTCTCCGACCTACCCCGACCCCACCGCACGCCAGTCTGCCAAGCTGACCATCAGCGCGCCGCCGTAGGACGAACCGTACGCACCAGTGCCTGGAGCAGCAGCCGATCATGGACCTCGACGTCTACGTCACCGCCCACCGCGCCGAGTGGGACCGCCTGGAGCACCTCCTGGGACGCGGCCGCCACCTCACCGGCGCCGAGGCCGACGAACTGGTCGCTCTCTACCAGCGCACCGCCACCCACCTCTCCCTCATCCAGTCGAGCGTCCCCGACCCGCTGCTCACGGCCCGGCTCACCCAGCTCGTCGCCCGTGCCCGGGCCACCGTCACGGGCACCCGCCGGGCCTCCTGGCGGGACGCGGTCCGCTTCCTGACGGCCGGGTTCCCCGCCGCGGTCTACCGCTCACGGCACTGGTGGATCCCGACGGCCGTCCTGTCCACGCTCCTGGCGGCGGTCATCGGCTGGTGGATCGGCACCCACCCGGAGGTCCAGGCATCCATCGCGGCCCCCGAGGAACTCCGCCGGATGACCCGGCCGGGCGGCGAGTACGAGACGTACTACTCCAGCCACCCGGCCGCCTCCTTCGCCGCGCAGGTGTGGACGAACAACGCGCAAGCGGCCGCCATGTGCCTGGTTCTCGGGGCGTTCCTCTGCGTCCCCGTGCTGTGGATCCTCTTCCTCAACATGCTCAACCTCGGCGTGGGCCTCGGCCTGATGTCCTCGGCCGGCCGCCTCGACACCTTCCTGGGCCTCCTCCTCCCGCACGGCCTGCTCGAACTCACCGCGGTGTTCGTCGCCGCCGGCACCGGCCTCCGACTCGGCTGGACCCTCATCGACCCGGGCCCCCTGCCCCGCCGCACCGCCCTGGCCCAGCAGGGCCGCGCCGCCCTCGGCATGGCCCTCGGCCTCGCCCTGGTCCTCTTCGTGTCGGGTGTCATCGAAGGCTTCGTCACCCCTTCGGGCCTTCCCACCTGGGCCCGCATCGCCATAGGCATCGCCGCCGAGCTGGGCTTCCTCGCGTACGTGTACGTCCTCGGCGGCCGCGCCGCCCGGGCCGGCGACACGGGTGACGTCGAGTCCACCGGCCGCAGCGCCGAGCTGCCCACGGCGGCCTGATGTGCGTCGGCCCCCGGTCGCCTGCTAGTCTCCTCTTCGCCCACAAAACCCGTTGACACGGGTGGCAGGGGGAGGTAGATTTGAACGGTTGCCTCGGGCTGGACAAGTTCGGGCCTGATCGTTTAGAGTCTCTCTCGCTCCGATCGGAATGGAATTCCACGGAGCCGATCCGATTCCCATCCGAATCACGAACGCCGATTAGCTCGGCGGAAATGATTCTGATAAAGTCGGAGCAGCCGAAAGGCAAAGGCCCTCCAACGGCCACCGGAAACAGAATCCGAACCGGAAACGGAACGGAAAACGGATCTGGTAAGGTTGGAAACACGAAAT
>NZ_JBVKAH010000005.1:92700-558722 GCF_055598725.1 Streptomyces sp. NPDC039423 | reverse complement strand
GCGGTCTGGTCGACGACGTCATCGACCCCTCCGAAACCCGCTCCGTCCTCATCGCCTCCCTGGCGATGCTCCGCTCGAAGCACGCCGACCTGCCGCACCGCAAGCACGGCAACCCCCCGCAGTAACCCACCGGGCCCGCCCCACGGCCCACGCCCCGCGTCCGGCCGTCCGGCGCGGGTCCGCGTGCCGGGCGGGCCCCGAACGTCCTCGCGGTCCGGCCGGCGCCGGGCCGCAGCACCATGGAAAGGCACTGATCGCACCATGACCGCCCACCCCAACGGAGTGACCCCGCCGGTGCCGCCGACGGAGACCGACCGGACGCTGCACTTCGCGGGCCCCGCGACGTTCGGCCGCGTGCCGCGGATCGACCAGGTGGAGAAGACGGACATCGCCGTGGTCGGCGTGCCTTTCGACAGCGGCGTCACCTACCGGCCGGGCGCCCGCTTCGGCGGCAACGCCATCCGGGAGGCCTCCCGCACCCTGCGCCCCTACAACCCGGCGCAGAACGTCTACCCGTTCCACTACAGCCAGGTGGCGGACGCCGGTGACATCAGCGCCAACCCCTTCGACCTGAACGACGCCGTCGAGACGATCGAAGCCGCCGCGGACGACCTCCTCGCCGGTGGCGCCCGGCTGATGACCCTGGGCGGCGACCACACCATCGCCCTGCCGATGCTGCGGGCCGTGGCCAAGAAGCACGGCCCCGTCGCCGTCCTGCACTTCGACGCCCATCTGGACACCTGGGACGACTACTTCGGGCAGCAGTACACCCACGGCATGCCCTTCCGCCGGGCCGTGGAGGAGGGCATCCTCGACACCTCCGCCCTGTCCCACGTCGGCACCCGCGGACCGATCTACGGCAAGAAGGACCTCGACGACGACGAGAAGCTGGGCTTCGGCATCGTCACCTCCGCCGACGTGATGCGGCGCGGGGTGGACGAGGTGGCCCAGCAGCTCCGCGAGCGCGTCGGCAACCGTCCGCTGTACATCTCCATCGACATCGACGTCCTGGACCCGGCCCACGCGCCCGGCACCGGCACCCCGGAGGCGGGCGGCCTCACCTCCCGCGAGCTGCTGGAGATCCTGCGCGGCCTCGCCGACTGCCACCTGGTCTCCGCCGACATCGTGGAGGTCGCCCCGGCGTACGACCACGCCGACATCACCTCCGTGGCCGCGTCCCACGCGGCCTACGAGCTGATCAGCATCATGTCGAAGCAGATCGCCCCGGTCCGCTGGGGCGCGACCCAGTAACGCCCCGCGCGGGGCCCGGCGACGGCACGGCGGCCGGACCCGCCGTGCCGCGCCGGCCCCGCCACGCCGACCCTCACCCCCGCCGCAGCCGGCCGGACGGCTTCGGCATGAGCAGATGCAGCGCCCACTCCAGCGGCCCCCGCCCCAGCGGCGTCCGCCGGAAGACCACCGCCCAGACCGCACAGGCCACCAGGGACACCCCGCAGAACGCGCCCAGAGCCGCCCATCCGTGATGGGGGCGCAGCTCGGCCCGCGCCAGGACGTGGACGGCGTACACCGACAGGGCCATGGTGCCGACGACGGCCAGGGGCCACAGCAGCCGTTCCGCGGTCCGCCACCGGCACACGGCGACGGCCAGGCCGATCAGCAGCAGACCCGCCCCGATGTTGGCGACCGTCTCGAACGGCGTCTGACTGTACGGTCCGTCGACCAGCAGCCACGCCCACGAGGTACTGGGGATCGCGCCCGCCTGCCGGGCCAGCACGGCCTCGACCGGGTCGGGCGCGGCCACCGCGTACGCGTGGTACCGGGCGATCGCCCGCAGCAGCGCCTCGCGCCCGCCGCCCGGGCCCAGCGCCAGCGCGGACAGCCCGTGCCCGGCCAGGGTGACGACAGCTCCCCAGCCGATCAGGCGGCGGGCCGTCCCGGACCGGCGCAGGTCCGCGAGCCGCCCCAGGACCATGCCGACGACGACGTACGGGAAGTACGTCAGCCACGGGTACGCGCCCGACAGCAGCAGCGTGTCCAGCGCGTCGGTGAACCCGGACCAGCTCGTGACGGCCTCGAAACCGGGGTAGCGGCCCCGGCCGATGACGCGGTAGCCGAAGTACGGTCCCAGGACGTACGACAGGACGGGGCCGGCGACCACCGACACCGCCGCGACCGCCGTGAGCGCGCGGGTGCCGAGTCGGGCGAGCGGTTCGGCGGCCAGGAAGTACAGCGCGAAGAACGTCAGGATGACGGCGATCCCCGACCGCAGCTCCGTCAGCGCCAGCCCGAGCGCCGCGAGCACCGCGCACTTGACGAGCGTCCCGCGCCACGCGCCCGCGGGCTGCCGCCGGGGCCGGGTGCCGCCCCGCGAGAGCGTCAGGGACAGCCCCGCGATCAGGGTGAAGACGGCGGGCGCGCGCCCGTCGAACGCCACCAGCAGGTGGCCCGCCCCCTCCGGCTTCGCGGGCGGGCCGATGTGCGCGGCGAACATGGCGAACACGGCGATGGCCCGCGCCACGTCCACGCTCACCAGCCGCCGCCTCGGCGGCGCGCTCCCCTCGGCGGCCGGCGCCGCGCTCGCGGCCGACGCCGCGTCAGCCGCCGTCGGCACCTTTGTCGTTGTCGTCGCCGGGTCGGCCGTGGTCGGCGGCTCGCCGGTCGTGGATATGTGCGTCGCCGTCTGCGCCGCCGTGGACATGTGCGTCACCGTACTGATCCGCCCCCGCGTTCTTCGTCCCCTTGTCGGTTCATTTGTATACGCATGGACGGGGACGCCCTCCGCCGGGGGTACGCGGCCGGGCACGGCGGGGATGCGCGATCGGGGTGCGCGGACGGGTGCGCGGACGGGTGGGCGGCCGGACGCGGCGGGGGGCGCGGGCGGACGCGGCGGGGTGCGCGGACGGGTGCGCGGCCGGACGCGGCGGCCCCTCAGCCGGCCGAGCCGTCCAGACCGTGCCCCAGCCCCGGCGTGACCGGCAGCTCCACCAGCCCCGTCCCGGGCGTCCCCGCGAACGGCGCGGGCGCCAGCGGCTCCTCCGCCACGAGCAACGGGCCCACCAGGTCCGGCGGGACCGTGGCGTGCGGCAGCGCCGCCGACAGGTGGGCGGCCGCCAGCGTCGCCACCCCCAGCTCCGGCATCGTGCCGATCTTCACCGCGAGCCCCGCCGTCTCGGCCAGCGCGGCGATCTGCCGCGCCCGGTACAGCCCGCCCACCTTCAGGATCTTGATGTTCAGCACGTCGGCGGCCCCCCGGCGCACCACCTCCAGCGCGTCGTGCGCCGACTGCACCGACTCGTCCGCCATGACCCGCACCCCGCCCCGGGCCCGCAGCGCCGCCAGCCCCTCCAGGTCCCAGCGCGGCAGCGGCTGCTCCACCAGGTCCAGCCCCGCGTCCGCCAGCCGGGCCACCGTACGGGCCGCCTCCCCCGGCGCGTACCCCTCGTTGGCGTCCAGCGACAGCTCCACCGACCCGGGCACCGCCTTGCGCACGGCGGCCACCAGCTCCACGTCGAGCGCCGGGTCCTCACCGCCCTTGAGCTTGATGTGCCCGAACCCGGCCGCCGCGTACCGGGCCGCCTCCTCCGTCATCTCGTCGAGCGTGCCGAGCCCCACCACCCAGGTCGTCGGCACCGGCCCGGCCACCCGCCCGCCGCCCAGCAGCAGGTGCGCCGGCCACCCGGCCGCCCGGCCCGCGAGGTCGTGCAGCGCCAGGTCCAGCGCCGCCTTGGCCAGGTGCTGCCCCCGGATGGCGGCGTCCATCGCGGCGTGCGCGCCGGCCAGGTCCCGCGGGTCGCGCCCGACGAGGGCCGGTGCGACGTGCTCGGTCACCGCCGCGCACAGCCCCGCGAGGGTCTCCCCGGTGTACGCGGTCATCGGTGACGCCTCGCCGAAACCCGACGTCCCGTCGGACGTCCGCACCTCCACGAGGACGCTGACGAGTTCGGGGCTGGTGCCGCTGCTGATCACGAACGGGCGGCGGTACGGGGCACGGACGACACGGGTGTGGAACGAGGCGATCTTCACGCGCGAGCTCCTTGGTCTCCGCCGTACGGCGCTCCACCGCGGCGGCTGCGAGGTCGGGGATTGCGGCCCGGGCCGCAATCACGGGCCACGGGCGGGGTCGAGAGGGCGGGGCCGGGAGGACGGGCCGCGCGCGGGGCGGTCCGGCGGGGCGCGGCGGTCCTACAGGTGGACGCGGTAGACGGTCGGGGGGCGGCCCGTCCGGCCTTCCTGGAGGCTGCCGGTCGGTACGGCGACACCGGCCCGCTCCAGGCGCTTGAGGATCCGGCGGGCCGTGCGCTGCTGCACGGACAGGTGCTCGGCGACCCGGTGGGCGGTGACCCCCGCGTTCCCGTCCGCCGCGGTCAGCTCCCGCAGCCGGTCCAGGGTCTGCGGGTGCAGCCCGACCCGGCGGGCCAGCAGCGCGGGGCTCTCCGGGAACGCGGCGGCCTTGGCCCCGGCCGCACCGGGCTCCGCCCCGGTCGCCGTGGCGGGGCCGGTGACGGCATCCGGGCCGATGACGATGTCGACGTCGTCCGCCATCGACACCACCCCGGCCGCCGCCCCGAGGGACCGCGCCCGGTTGACGGCCCGTCGGGCGAGTGCCTCCGCCTCCGCCGCCGTACGCCCCAGACCGAAGCCCACGTGCGCGGAACCGTGCCGGGCCGCCAGGCCGCCGAGGAACGGTATCCGGGTGAACCGTTCCGTCGCCGACTCCAGCGCCCCGCGCGTCGTCACCACCAGCCGGCGCCCGTCCGGCAGCTCGGCCAGGCTGCCGCCGAGCACCCGTATGTCCTCCGGCAGCCGCGCGTCCCCGGCCGCGCCCGGCAGGTCGACGATGCCCAGCGCCACCTGCGCGTCCCCGCTGTGCCGGCCGGCCGTCTCCAGGACCAGCGCCTGGAGGGACGTCAGTATCGAGTGGCGCGACGGGGCGAGCCGTACCGCGTGCGTGTGCTGCTCCAGCACGTGGAACGCCGAGCCGAGACAGGTGATGGCCACCCGCGCCTTCTTCGCGTCCCGCGCGTCCAGGTGGAAGTCGACCACGTCCTGCGAGGTCAGCCCCGGCCGGTGGGGCAGCACCCGCACCCGGTCCGTGGGGAGTTTGGCCTCCGCCATGGTCTCCAGCACCTCGTCGCGGCGCAGCGTGTCGATCGACACCCGCGACACGTCGTGCCCGAGCCGCAACAGCTCGACCAGCGCCCGCAGCAGCGTGGCACCGTTGTACGGCACGTACGCCGCCGGCCGGTCCAGCGCGCCCGCCGCCTCGGCCAGCGCGTGCGGCACCACGCCGGTGAACAGCAGCGCGTCCGCCCGCGCCCGCGCGCCCGCCACCACCTCGACGGTCTCGTCCTCATGACGGTACGGCAGCGGCAGCAGCCGGGCGGACCCCGCCCGGCCGGCGACGGCGACCACCTTCTGGACGAGGTCCTCGGGACCTATCACGCCGACCGTGAGCGGCATGGTCCGGTCTCCGTTCTGCCGGGTGGGAGTTGCTGGGGGAGGTGCTGCGGGCGGTGCGGTGCGACTTGCTCGGTGACGCCTGATTGACGGCCGTCGACGGGGGTTCTACTTTCGGCCCAGGCCATAATCGCGTGCTGCCGAGAGGATAATCCCCCGATGCCGCAACGGGAAATGCCGCTGCCCACAGTTCTGGATCCCCGGGGAAGGACGTTCGGCGAGGAGGAACGCGCGGCGGTGCTCCGGGTTCTCGACTCGGCCGTCCTGTGCGGGGCGTTCGGCCGCGAGGCACGGGAGCTGGAGGCCGGGATGGCCCGGCTGTACGGGCGCGCCGAGGCCGTCTCGTGCAGCTCGGGCACCGCCGCGCTGCACCTCGCCGTCGCCGCCGCCGGTGTCGGCCCCGGCGACGAGGTCGTCACCACACCCATCTCCGACTTCGGCACGGTCGCGCCGGTCCTCGCCCAGGGCGGCCGCGTCGTCTTCGCCGATGTGCGCGAGGACGACGGGAACCTCGACCCGGACGCCGTCGAGGCGGCGATCACCCCCCGCACCAGGGCCGTCATCGCCGTGCACCTCTTCGGCGGCGCCGCCGACACCGTACGGCTGCGGGAGATCTGCGACCGGCACGGGCTGGTCCTCGTCGAGGACTGCGCCCAGGCGTGGCTGGGGGAGGACGGCGACGGGCGGCTGCTCGGCACCGTCGGCGACATCGCCTGCTTCAGCCTCCAGCAGTACAAGCACATCACGGCGGGCGACGGCGGTCTGGCCGTCACCGACGACCCGGGCCTCGCCACCCGGATGCGGCTGTTCATGGACAAGGGCTGGGACCGGACCGAGGGCCGCATCCACCGCACCATGGGCCTCAACTACCGCATGACCGAGCTGGTCGCCGCGGTCGCCCGCGTCCAGCTCACGCGCGTCGCCGATGTGGTCGCCCGCCGCCGGGCGAGCGCCCGGCTCCTCGCCGCCGCCGTCGCCGCCCTGCCCGGGGTGACGATGGCCCGGCACCACCCGGGCCACGCCTGGTGGGTCGTCCCGCTGCTCGTCGACGACAACGCGCGCTGGGCCGCCGCGCTGGAGGGCCTCGGCGTCCCCGCCCTGCCCGGCTATCTGGAACGCCCGCTGTACGCCAATCCGGCACTGTCCGGGTACCCGCCGGGCCTGTGTCCTCGCGCCGAGCGGCTCATCGACCGTACGTTGCTGGTTCTGCCGTGGAACGAGGCCTACGGCGAGGAGGACGTGGACCGGATCGCGCAAGCGCTGGGGAAGGTCGCCGCATCATGAGCGAGTCACCGTACGACACCTACGCATGGCTCCGGCCCTCCCCGGAGGAGCACATCGGCTGGGACGTCGACGTGCTGTACGGCCCGTGGCCCCGCCACCACCGCGACACCGGCCTCGCCGAGGTCCGCGCCCACCTGCGCGCCTCGCCCGTCGCGGGCGCCCTGGCGCTGTCCACCCGCGGCCCGCTCTACGACGACGGGGCGGGCAACGCCGAGACGCTCCGGGACCTCGCGGACTGCCCCGAACTCCTCCCCGTCGGCACCGTCGACGTGCGCGACGCGCCGACCGCCGAGGACCGGCTCGACGAACTGTCCGCCGCCGGGGTCCGCTTCCTGCGGCTGTTCACCCTCGAACAGGCGGCCGAGCCGGGCTTCCCCGGCTACCGCCACGTGGTCGAGCTGGCCCTCGATCGCGGAATGGTGCTCCTCCACGACGGCGACCCGCGCCGCTTCGGGCCGCCCCTCATGGGGCGCGGCGTCGACGTGGTCTTCCTCGACCTGCACGCCTATCTGCTGGCCGACTTCCTGCTGATGGCCCGCGACGAGCCCGGCTTCAAGGCCACCACCCGCATGCTGTCCGGCCTCGACTCCATCGAGCGCGTCATCGACGCCGTCGGCCCGCGCCACCTCGTCTTCGGCTCCCGCACCCCCTTCATGGACATCTCGCCGCAGACGCTGAAGCTCCGCTACGCCGACATCTCGCCCGACGACCGCGCCGCCATCGCCACCAAGAACGTCGAGGAGCTGCTCGCCTGATGCCGATCATCGATGTGCACGCCCATGTGGGCCGCTGGCAGTTCCACCTGACGACCGGTGACGCGGACACCAACATCGCCCAGATGGACCGCTACGGCATCGACCTCCAGATCGTGTCGTCGTCGGAAGCGGTGGTGTACGACGCCGTCAGCGGCAACGCCGCCCTGCGCGAGGCCCTGATGACCCGGCCGCGGCTGCACGGGTACGCCGTCGTCAACCCCAACCGCGTCGAGGAGAGCGCCGCCGACCTCCGGCGCTGCCTGGACACCGGCCGCTTCGTCGGCGCCAAGATCCACACCCACTACCCGGGCCGCATGCCCGGCACCCGCGAGATGGCCGAGGCCTTCGACGTCGTCGCCGAGGCGGGCGTACCGCTCCTCCTGCACACCTGGGGACGGGAGGTGACCCTCCTGCCCGAGCTGGTGGAGGCCCGGCCCGGACTGCGCGTGATCATGGGGCACGCGGGCGGTGACGCCTGGCGCGAGGCGGCGCACGCAGCGGCCGCCTGCGACCGCCTCTACCTGGAGCACTGCCGCACGGCCACCGACGCGGGACGCGTCGCGTACGCGCGCGAGGCCGGCGTCCCGGTCGAACGCATGCTGTTCGGCACCGACGCGACACTGATCGACCCCTGTGTGTCCCTCGGCGTGGTCCGGGACGCGCGGTTCACGGAGGAAGAGCTGGAGCGAGTGCTGTGGCGCAACGCGGCGGAGCTGTTCGGCCTGAAGGTCGGCACGGCCCTGCCACCGGTCGTGTGAGGCGATCCGAACCACCGGAACAGGAGAGGGACGCATGGAACGCAGGCGACTGCTCAACGCCGGAGCCGGGGTCACCCTGGCGGCAGTGGCGGGACAGACCATCACCCCCAGCGCGGCGCACGCCGCCACGACAGGCGCGGCCGGAACCGGAACCGGAACCGGAACAGCACCGACCGACGACCTGGGCACGGCCGGACACCGCTGTTCCGGCACCCCGGTCTCCACCCACGGCGTCGCGTCCCTGACGGCGGCGATCGTCGGCACGACCGTCCTCGGCGACCATGCCTACGTCGTCGCCCGGGGCCAGAACCCCACCCTCGTCGGCGAGATCGACCTGACGACCAGAAAACTCGTCAGAACCTTCCGGCTCGACCGCGGCGACGGCGGCTGGGCGGCCACGGTCTCCGGCGGCCAGGTGTACATCGGCACCTACCCGTTCGCCGACATCCACCGCATCGACCCCGCCACCGGCACCGTCGCCCGCATCGGCACCATCGGCCCGGCCGGCGGCTTCGTCTGGTGCCTCACCACCGCCCCCGACGGCACCGTCTACGCCGGCACCAGCCCGCGCGGCGAGGTCTGGGAGTACAAGCCCCAGACCGGCACCCTCCGCAACCTCGGCGCCGCCATGGCCGGCGAGCAGTACGTCCGCGCCATCGCCGCCGACGACCGGTACGTGTACGCCGGCACCCTGCCGCGCGGCTTCATCGTCGCGTACGACCGGACCACCGGCGTCAAACGGAACATCACCCCCGAACCGTACGGCGGCGCCTCCGCCCTCCTCGCGCGCGGCGGCCGGGTCCTGGGCTCCTTCGGCAGGTCCATCGTCGACCTGGCCCCCGACGGCAGTGACGCCAAGGTCATCCCCGTCCCGGCCCCGGAACGCATCGCCGACGCCATGACGATGACCGCCGACGGCACCCTCTACTGCGTCGGCCGGCCCAGCGGCACCGTCTACCGGCGCGACGGCGACAGGCTCGTCGCGGTCGCCGCGCCCGCCACCGGCGACGAACACCGCGCCCTCGTCCCCCTCCCCGACGGCAGGATGCTCGGCGCCGTCGGCAGCGGCCGGCTGTGGTGGCTCGACCTGGCCACCGCCAAGGCCGAAGTCGTCGAGCTGATCGACATCGGCCTGTCCGGCCCCGACCCCGTCCAGTCCGTCGCGTACGAGGCCGGTGGCACCGTCCACGTCGGCGGCCACTACTCCCTGACGACCCACCGGCCCGCCCACGGCACCTCCAAGCGCATCCGCATCCCCGGCGAGCCCAAGCAACTGCGCGTGGTCGGCGGCAAGGTGTACGCGGCGATGTACCCCAGCACCGAGTTCCTGGAGATCGACCCCCGCCGCGGCAAGGTCCGCTCCATGGGCTTCATCGAGAACGACCAGCAACGCCCCACCGACATGGCGTACGTCCCCGAACAGGACCTCCTGCTGGTGGCCAGCGCGCCCCCGGCCGGCGGCCTCAAGGGCGCCCTCACCCTGGTGGAGCGCTCACGCGGCCGGCTCACCGTCCACAAGGACGTCATCACCGACCAGAGCGTCATGTCCGTCGCCCTCGACGACCGCATCGGCCACCGCACCGCCTACCTCGCCGGCGACACCTGGGGCGGCGGCAGCGTCACCCCGACCCGGCCCAACGCCACCGTCGTCGCCTACGACCTGCGCCGCCGCACCGTGCTGTGGGAGGTCACCCCCGTCGAGGGCAACGCCAGCTTCCAGCACATCGAGGTCCACGACGGCATCCTGTACGGCGTCTACAAGCGCCAGTCGGGCAACTGGTTCGCCATGGACATCGAGTCCCGCACCGTCCTCAGGACCGGCAAACTCCCCAGCTACGGCGAGATCAGCGTCCACTTCGGCCAGGTGTACGCCTCCGTCTTCGGCGGCTCCGTCTACCGGCTCGGCCCCCTGGAGGGCGAGGACGGCGAGGCCGAGCTCGTCCTCGGCGGCCTGGGCGACGGCTGGTACAACCCGCCGCAACTGGCCTGGGAGCGCGCCACCTGGCACGCCTGGGGCGTCGCCACGCGCGCCCTCGCCCGGCTGCGGCTCGACCCGCTGTGCCCGTCGGGAACCCCCTCCCGGATCACCGCCCAGTACGAGGCCGTCCTCAAGGGACTGCTCGCCAACTGACGCCGTTTGCCCCGGGGCCGCTTCGGCTCCGGGGCGCTCGGCCTCTTTGGGGCTCGGTTCGGCTCCGGGGCGCTCAAGCGTGTGCCGACGGTCGATCGTGCTCGACCCCTCGTCCCTCGGGGGCCTCCGCGCGTTCTCCCTCTCGGCACCCGCCACGCCCCTTCGCCTCACTCGCCGGCGGGTTACCGCGCCGGGTGCTTGGCGAGCGCCTCCAGGCAGTCCACCACCGCCCGGCGCTCCGACTCCGGCAGACGCGGGCCGTACGGGTCGTGCGCCGCCTCCTCCGGGACCAGGCCCTCCCAGACCGCCGCCCACAGCATCCGCTGCACATAGCCTTCGATGGGCGCGACGAACGTGGCCGCGGCGAACCGGTCCAGCCGCGCGGACGCCCGCACGAACCGCTCGTGGTCGCCCTCCCGCCAGCCGTCCAGCACCGCGCTCGTCAGCGGCACCCGGGCCGCCGCGATCCCGACCAGCGCCGTGTCCGCGCCCCACATCAGCGACGGCCCGAACATCCGGTCCTCACCCGTGATGACCAGCCGCCCGCTCGACCTGGCCGCCCCGATGGCGTCCTGACAGGCCATCGCCCGGTCCAGCGTCGCCAGCTTGAGGCCCACCGCCGACGGCAGGCCCAGCAGCCGCTCCACCAGCCGGGGCGGGTAGGGGTAACCCCCCGCCTCGCCGTGCAGGAAGAACCCCACCACCGGCAGCCCGCTCGCCGCCGCCACCCGTTCGTGCAGCTCCACCGCCGCGTCCTCGTCCCCGGCGAGCTGCGCCAGCGGATAGACCATCACCGCGTCCGCGCCGCCCTCCGCGGCCGCCACCGCCATCGCCACCGTCGCCTCCACCGCGCCGTCCCGGTCCGGAGACCCGGCCGCGCGCGGCACCCCCGCCCCCGCCACCACCGGCCCGTCGACGGCCTCCCGCCACACGGCCAGGACCCGCCGGCGGTCCTCCTCCGACAGATACAGCCCCCGCCCGGTATGGGCCCACACCGCCACCCCGCCGATCGGCTCCGCGGCGATCCGCTCCGCGTACCCCCGCAGCGCCCCGAGGTCCACGACCCCGGCCGCGTCCATCGGAGTCGCCACCGCCGGCAGGACGGTGCCCCGCAACCGCCGTACCAGGTCCTCAGCAGCCGACATGGGTGAGCTCCCGTCTGTCGCGGTCGTCGCCGACACGCTAGCCTTTACGGTCCGGACCGTAAAGGAAGGGCCCACCGAGGAAAGGGACGGCGCTCTGATGCGACTCGGCCTGTACGTCAACCTCTACGCGGACCGGGCCGACCGGCCACGTCTCGCCGACGCCGTCGAACAGGTGCGCCTCGCCGAACAGGCCGGCTTCACCTGGGCGGTCCTCGGTGAACGGCACCTGCACCGGCCCGGCTACCACGAGGCCGTCACCTCACTGGCCTACCTCGCCGCCCACACCGACCGGATCGGCCTGGCGACCGCCGGCCTCATCGCACCCGTCCACCACCCGGTGATGCTGGCCGAGACGCTGGCCCACGTCGACGTCCTCTCCGGCGGCCGGCTCACCGCCGGTTTCGTCCTGGGCTACCGCCCCGAGGAGTTCGCCCTGTACGGCACCCGGCCCCAGGAGCGCGTGTCGCGCTTCGAGGAGGGCCTGGAGCTGATCACCCGGCTGTGGACCGAGGACGAGGTCACCCACCGGGGACGCCGCCACACCGTCGAGGGCGCGTTCCTGTCGCCCCGGCCCGTCCAGCGCCCGCGGCCCCGCATCTGGAACGGCGGACGCGTGCCCGCCGCCCTGGAACGCACCGCCTGGACCTGCGACGGCTGGACCACCTCGTTCAACGAGACCGACGAGGAACTCCCCAAGAAGATCGCCCAATACCGCTCCTTCCCCCGCGGGCCCCGCTCCCTCGGCTCGGAGGTCATCGTCTGCCGCGAGGGCTACGCCGCCCCCACCACCGCCCGCGCCCGCGCCGCCCTGGAAGTACCGCTGCGCGGCCTCTACGACGCCTACGGCGACTGGAAGCGCACCTCCGCCGACGCCGCCCGCTACGCCCAGCCGTGGGAGGACATCACCGCCCGGTCGGTCATCGGCTCGACCCGCGAGTGCGCCGAACGCATCGCGCAATACGAGGAGATGGGCGCCGACGGCATCGTCCTGCGCGTCCAGCCCCCCGGCATGCCGCAGGCCGACGCGCTCCGCGCCATCGAGGCGTTCGGCGCGCTCACGTCCTAGCGGCCCTCAAGGCCCCGGCAGCACCTCGCCCGAGGGCGGCGGATGCCCGGTCCCGGCCCCCGCCCCGGCGGGCGGCGCGGCGACCGGCTCCACCCGTACGGCCCACAGCGCCGCGCCCGCCAGCAGGGCCAGGGCCGCCACCAGCCATGGCAGCGGACCGGCCGGCAGGAACCCCGCGACCAGGCCCGCCAGGGCGCCGGCCGACTGGAGCGCGAGGGACTGCACGGACAGGGCGGTGGCGCGGGTCGCGCTGCCCACCGACCGGTGCAGCAGGTCGTTCTCGTTCGGGCCGGCGGCGCCCATCCCCAGGTACACCAGCGCGTAACCGCCCGCGGCGAGGACCGCCGGAGCCGTACCGCCGAAGGCGGCCGTCACGCCGAGCAGAAGCAGGCCGGCCCCGCTCACCGCGAGGCTCACCAGCGCGGCGGGCGCGCTGCCGCCGGCCAGCCGGGCGACGAGCGGCGCGCCGTGGCTCCCGGCCGCCGTGCACAGGAACCCCCCCGCAGGCCAGCACGGCGAACAGCACGGCCCCCGACTCCGGCGCACCGGTGAAGCGGGCCGCCCGTCCCGGAGCGAGGAGTTCGACGGTGGCGAGCGCCGCACCGGCCGCCGCCGCCGTCAGCAGCACCCGGCGGACCAGGCGCTGCCGTACGCCCAGCCGCAGTCCGTCCGCGATCGTCGCCGGAACGCCGCTCAGCACCGTCCGCAGCGTCGCGGGCGGCCGGGGCGGCTCGGGCAGGGCGGTCAGCACGTAGCCGACGTACCCGGCGCAGACGGCCGCGCCGAGGAGCCCGGGTGCCGAGAGCGGCAGGACGAGCCCGTCGGTGGCGCGGGCGAGCCGGCCGCCCGGGCCGGTGCCGGTGGCGGGACCGAGCAGGAGCGGCAGTACGCCGCCGGCGAGCGTTCCGGTGGCCAGCGCGACGGCACACGCCGTACCGCCGCGGGCCAGGCCGGCGCGCAGGTCGGCACCGGGCCCGGAATGCGCCTGGACGGTGTCGACGAACCACGCCTCGGCCGGCCCGCTGGACAGGGCGCGGCCCGCCCCCAGCAGGAGCATGGCGGCGGTCAGGGCCCACAGCGTGGTGCCGAGCACCAGCAGGGTCAGGGCGCAGACGTTCAGCAGCCCCGCGAGTGCCAGCACCGCCCGGCGGCCGACCACGTCCGACAGGCCGCCGGTGGGCAGCTCCAGCACGGACACGGTCACCGAGTAGACCGCGAACAGGCCGGCGACGGCGGCGAGGCCGAGACCGCGTTCCGTCAGCAGCAGGACCTGGGACGGCAGGTAGAGCCCCACCGGCAGCCAGAAGAGGAAGGTGACGGCGGCGAACCGGCGGCGCGCGGTGACCGGGCCCAGGAGCTTCCTCACGGCGCGTCACCCGCCGGGTCGGGCCCGGAGGACGGCGTGCCGAGGGGGAGACCGGCGAGGAAGAGGACGACCTGCTCGGCGCGCGGGTCGCCCTCGTCGCGGGCGGCCAGTTCGCCGACGGTGCGCTCGACCACCGCGAACAGCTCGGACAGGGACTCGGGCGTCAGCCGGACCAGCAGGTCCATCACACCGGACGGCTCCAGCCAGGCCGGCGGGACCCGCCCGGCGTCCAGGTCGCGCTGGTGCCGCGCCAGGGACCGCTCGAAGTGGTCCGCCTGGGCGCGGTGGACCGCCGCGAGGAACGCCCGTCCCGTGCCGTCCGAGCCCGCCACGGCGGCGTTGCTCCAGGACGTGACCTCGTGCACCGCCCGCCAGCGCCGCTCGCGGCCGTCCCGGTGCTCCGCCTCGGCGATGAAGTCGTACTTGGCGAGGACGCGCAGGTGGTAGCTGGTCGAGGCGGACGACTCGCCCGTCCGCGCGGCCAGTTCGCTGGCGGTGGCGGGACCGTCCTGCCGCAGCAGTCCGAGCAGGCGGATGCGCAACGGGTGAGTCAGGGCCTTGAGGGCGGCCGTGTCCTCCTGGGGGTCGAGGACACGACGGCCGGCGGTGCCGGGGACGGCTTCGTCGGTCATGCGGGTGAGGGTAGGGGGGTGTTCCCGCTTCGCCAACAGGTTTTTGCAAAACTTCTTCGGCGAACGTGGTGGGCGATCCGGCCACGGTGGAGCGGCTCGCCGTCCGGACGGGTTGTCGGTTCGGGCGGGCTCGTGGGCCGGGCGGGTTGTGGATCGGGCGGCTCGCCGTCCGGCGCGCGGGGCCGGGCGGTCGCCGGTCGCGCGCGCATGCGTCAGGCGGGCGTGCGTCAGATGGGCGGGCCCGGGCGCCGCTGGACCGCGAGCGCCGCGCGGGCGACGTACGCCACCGCCTCCGCGTCCGCCATCAGCATCGGCTGCCGCACCCACACCACCCCCGTCTCCGCGGCCTCCGCCACCGGGCACGGCGCCCGGGTCGCCACGTACGGCAGGCGGCTCAGCGACCGGTAACCGGCGTCCAGCGGCACCCCCTCGGCGGCCATCGCCGCCAGGAACGCGGCCTGGGACCGGCCGCCGAAGGCCTCGGCGTCGTACCGCAGCATCGCCAGGTGCCAGGTGTGGCGCGTCGTCCCCGGCGGCGCCGGGACGAGTTCCAGGCCCGGCACCCCGCCGAGGGCCTCGGCGAGCGCCGCCGCGCCCCGCGCACGACGGTCGATCCCGCTGTCCAGGAGGCCGAGCTGCGGGTGCAGCAGCGCCGCCTGGAACTCCGTCATCCGCATGTTCCAGCCCGGCTCCGGGTGCTCGTACCAGCCGCCCGACCGGGTCCGGCCCACGTTGTGCAGCGACCACACGCGCTCGTACAGCGCCCGGTCACCGGTCACCACGATGCCGCCCTCCCCGGCGGTCATCGCCTTGCCGGACTGGAAGCTGAAGCAGGCCACGTCCCCCAGCGAACCCGCCGGGCGGCCGTGCCGGGCCGCGCCGTGCGCCTGCGCCGCGTCCTCCACGACCGGCGGGCCGAGCGCCCGCAACGCCTCCGTGTCGGCCGGCGCCCCCGCCAGGTGCACCGCCATCACCGCCTTCGTACGCGGCCCGACGAGCGCCCGCGCGGCCACCGGGTCCAGGTGCAGGGTGTCCGCGGTGACGTCGGCGACGACCGGTACCGCCCCCGCCAGCGCCACCGCCGTCGCACTGGCCACGAACGTGTACGCGGGCACGATCACCTCGTCCCCGGGCCCCACCCCCAGCGCCCGCAGCGCCAGGAACAGCGCGACCGTGCCGTTGACGGTGCACACCCCGTGGGCCACACCGGCACGCCGGGCGAACGCGGCGGCGAAGTCCTCGGTGAGGGTGCCGCTCGTCGCCCCCCACCGGCCGCTGTCCAGCACCCGCAACAGGGCCCGCCGCTGCTCGCCGGTCGCGGGCGGCGGCCATTCGGGCCATTCGGGCCGCTGCGGCGGCCCGCTCACACGATGTCCTTCAGCAGCCGGTCCATGGTGCCGTGCAGGACCATCTCCCGGTCCTCCTCCGGCAGTCCGGCCAGGAGCACCCGGCCGAGCCCGGTCCGCAGGTCCAGGAACACCGCGTCCGAGCCGAACGCCACCCGGTCCGCCCCGACTCCGGCGACCATCCGGGTGAGGTGCCGTGCCGTCATCCGGGACCCGCACGTCTCCAGCACCAGGTCCGGGCAGCGCCCCGCGGCCTCCACGGCCGGGCCGAGCCCCTGCGGGAACAGCCCCGCGTGCCCCATCAGCAGCGGCACGCCCGGGTGGCGGGGCGAGACGGCGGCGAAATGGCGGGCGTCGGACCAGGCGCTGCCGTGCTGGCTGTGCGCGAGCACCAGCCGGCGGTGCTCCGCGGCCGCCTCGAACGCGGGTGTGTAGGCACGGTCGTCGAGCGCCGTCTCGTGCACCTCCGGGTGGAGCTTCACCCCGATGACCCCCGGCACCGCCAGCAGGTCCCGCAGCCGCTCGGGGGCCTGCGGGTCGTGCGGCTGGTACACGGCCCAGCCGAGGAGGCGGCCGGGATGGGCCCGGAGGGCGTCGAGCAGCAGGGCGTTCCCGGCGCGGGCGTCGGGGCCGACCGCCAGCAGGTGCGACACGCAGGCGGTGGCGACACCGCAGCGGTCCATCATGGCGACCAGGCTCTCCGCCGACCCGTCCGGGACGGCGAAGGCCGGCCACCGGCCGATGTGCCCGTGCGCGTCCACGACGTCCATGGCCCCGCTCACGCCGCACCGCCCATGAGCCGCAGCGCGTTGCCGCCCGCGATCAGCGCGGCGTCGTCCGGCGGCAGGTCCAGGGTGTCCAGCAGGTACCGCGGACCCGCGTCGTCCGTGACGGGCGCGCCCGTCCCGAACAGCACCCGGTGCGCGCCGTACCGGCCGGCGATCCACTCCACCTGACGGTGGCCGCAGAGCGTCGAGGTGTCGACGTACAGCGAGTCGTGGGCCTCCAGCAGCTCGGCCAGCTCGCGCAGCGCCCGGTAGCCCGTGCCGGTCAGCACGGTGCGCGGGGCGGGCGCGGCGGACGCCAGCGCGTGCACCTCACCGGCCGTCACCTCGTCCCAGGGGAGGAGTACGGTCGTGCCGGCCGCCGCCAGCTCGGCGAACAGCCGCCGGGCGTGCGGGCCGGTGACGGACCAGCCGTGCCGCCGGGGGCACAGACGCACCAGCGGGGCGCCGCCCGTCCACGGGCCGGTGCCCAGGGGGCCCGGCACGAGCACCGGCACGGGGAGCAGCCGGGGGTGGGTGACCCCGGCCAGCGCCTCGTTGCCGTCCCGGGGGTCGCCGTGCACGGCGTAGGAGTGGATGACGCACGCCGTGTCGATGCGCAGCCGGTCCAGCTCGGCGACGAGGCCGGTCTCGTCGCGGCTGGGCACGTCGTCGTGGGGGAGGGGGCCGAGGACGCGGTTGACGTCGACGACCGCGGTCATGACTTGAGGCCGCTGGTGGCGATGGAGTCGGTCAGGTACCGCTGGAGCAGGCCGAAGACGAGCAGGCACGGGATCACGGTGATGGTGGCGCCGGCCATGATCTGGTTGATCGTCACGTTCTCCCCCTCCAGGGTGGCGAGCCCGACGGTGAGGGTGCGCATGCCTTCCGACTGGCCGATGACGAGCGGCCACAGGAAGTCGTTCCAGTGCCAGAGGAACACGAACACCCCGAGGGTGGCGAGGACCGGCCGGATCAGCGGCAGGACGACGGTCGTGAAGACCCGCCACTCCGACGCCCCGTCGATCTTCGCCGCTTCGAACAGCTCATCGGGCAGTTGCACGATGAACTGCCGCATCAGGAAGACCGCCTGTGAGTTCGCCAGGGTCGGCACGATCAGCCCCCAGTACGTGTCCACGCCGCCCATCTCGGAGACGAGGATGTAGTACGGGATGAGGGTCGCCTGGAACGGCACCATCAGGGTTGCCAGGAACGACCAGAACAGCACCTCGCGCCCCGGGAAGCGCTTCTTGGCGAACGCGTACCCGGCCATCGACGCGAACAGCAGGATCAGCAGTACCGACACCAGCGAGTAGACCAGCGAGTTGAGCGCCCAGCGGGTGATGTCCGCGCTGTCCAGGACGTCGGTGAAGTTCCGCAGGGTGGCACGGGTGATGTCGAGGGCCCCCGGCAGGGTGCGGCCCCCGGGTGGCGCGAACGCCACCAGCACCATGATGACGAAGGGGGTGACGGTCACCAGCGCGACCAGGACCAGCAGGACCGGCAGCCTCAGCCGCGCCATCAGTCCTCCTCCCTTCCGATGAGCCGTCGCTGGACGAGCGAGAAGACGAGCACGATGAGGAAGAGGACCAGGCCGATGGCGCTGGCGTAGCCGAAGTCGAAGAACTTGAAGCCGGAGTCGTAGAGGAAGTACACCAGGGAATAGCTGGCCCGCACCGGGCCGCCGGCGGTCATCACGTACATCGCGTCGAAGACCTGGAAGGCCTGGATGGCCTCGATGACCAGGACGAAGAAGAGCACCGGCCGCAGCAGCGGCAGCGTCACCCAGCGGAAGCGCTGCCAGGCGCTCGCACCGTCGATGGTGGCCGCCTCGGCGACCTCCCGGGGGATGGACTGGAGCCCCGCGAGGAGGATCAGCATCGAGTAGCCGAACCCCTTCCAGGCGGAGGCGGCGGCGATGGACGGCAGCACCAGGGACGCGTCGCCCAGGAAGTCGACCGGACCGGTCCCGAGGGCGCCGAGGACCGCGTTGAGCGGACCGTCCTCCACCTCGTAGATCCACTTCCAGATGACCGCCGCCAGCACGATGCTCGTCACGTACGGCAGGAAGAACAGGCCCCGGAAGAAGCCCCGCAGCCAGAGCGTGCGGTGCAGCAGCACCGCCGTGCCCAGCGCGAGCAGCACCGTCATCGGCACATACAGCGCGGTGTAGACGGCGGTGACGCCTAGGCTCTGCCAGAACAGGTCGTCGCCGAGAAGGCGGGCGTAGTTGCCCGCGCCGATGAAGTCCCACTCGCCGCTGAGCCGGTAGTCCGTCAGGGACAGGAACGCGGCCCCGAGGGTCGGGCCGAACCGGAAGATCAGGAAGAGCACCAGCATCGGCCCCACGAACGCCAGCCCGACCAGCGCCTCCCTCCGCCGCGCCGGACTGCGCCGGCCGTCTCCGCGCCCCTTCCCCGGCGGGCCGGCCCGCGAAGGAGCACCGGGCCCGGCCGGAACGTCCGCCGGCACGTCCGGCGGGGCGCCCACCGGGCGGGCCGGGCGCACGGGGGCACCCGCGCGGGGTTCGGCGCCCGGGGGAGCGACGGGCCCTCCGACTACGGCCGCCCCGGCCACCGGCGCCCCGATCACGGGGGTGCCGACCGGAAGGGAGGGGGACGCGGCCGCGTCCCGGTCCGCCGGGGAGCCGGGCTCGGAGGGGTCCGGCTCCTCGGGGAACGCCTCGCGCGGCTCGACCTTGCTCAACGCTGCCGCGCCAGCAGGTCGTCGCCCTCCTTGGCCGCTGCCTCCAGCGCCTGCTCGGGTGTCTTCTTGCCGGTGAGCGCGGCCTGGATCTCCGGCGTGATGAGCGCCATGAGCTGGCGCGCGGCCGGGTGCGGTTCACCCGGGAAGGTGTTGGCCAGGGCCGCCTCGTACGCCCTGGCGAAGGGGCCGCCGTGGGGCACGGTGACGTCCGTGCGCGGGGAGAAGAAGCCGCCAGCCTTGCCCATGGACGCGATCTGCGCCGGCTCGGTCATGTACGCGATGAACTTCTCCGCCCCGGCCAGGTTCTTCGTCCGCGCGTTGATGCCGAGGCCGCCCGGCATGCCGAAGCAGACCTGTTTGCGGGGCCCCGCGAGGGCGGGACCGACGATCACGTTGTCCTTCCCCCAGGTCTTCTCGGCGAGGGCCGCGTCGGACGGCGTGTTGGTGTAGCCCATCGCCACCTGCTCCTTGCCGAGGGCGTGGTCGGTGAAGAGGTTGGCGTTGGTCAGGGCGGACCTGGGGACGGCGCCGCTCTTGTAGAGGTCCACGAGGAAGGTGAGCGCCTCGACCCCCTCGGGGCTGTTGAAGGCGGTCTTCCTGCCGCTCTCGTCGAACACCCGGCCGCCCGCCTGCCACAGCAGCGGGTAGAAGCTCATGTTGAGCGACGCCTCGTTGCTCGCGGAGTAGTCGAGGGTGGCGACACCGGCCTGCTTCAGTTTCGGCGCGGCGGCCTTCAGGGCGTCCCAGGTGGCGGGGGGTTCCTTTATCCCGGCCTTGTCGAGCAGCTTCTTGTTGTAGAGCGTGCTGGTGACGGTGTGGTAGATCGGCGCCGCGTAGACCTTTCCGTCCTGGGTCATGGCGTCGAGGGCGGCCGGGCGGAAGGCGGCACGGGACTTCTCGATGGCCCGGTCCACGGGCTGGACCGCGCCGTTCGCCTGGAACTGCGGGATCTGGTCCGGACCGAGCAGGACCACGTCGGGGCCCTTGCCGCTGCCGAAGGCGGTGGCGAGCTTCTGGTCGCGGTTCTCCCAGGGCAGTTGTTCGATGGTGAGGTCGAGGTCCTTCTGGGCGGCCTCGAAGCCCTTCTCGATGCCGTCCCAGTAGGCGGCATTGGCCTTCGGATCCATGATCACCGGGTACATCCAGACGGTGACCTTGTTCGACCCCGAGCCGCTGTCACCGCTGGTGCACCCGGCCGCGGTGAGCGCGGTGAGGGTGAGGAGTGCGAGAGGAACGGTGGCGCGCTTGAACCCTGTCTTCATGCTGGGCCTCCGGAAGGCCTGTCAAAACCTGGACAGTTTCGGCCTGGGCCGAAAGTAGCTGGGCTGTTTTGCACTGTCAATGCTGCGCGGCCGCGCCGTCCGGGGCCACCCGGCAGGCCACCGTGACGGCCCTGGTGCCCGCCCCCCACTCTTTCGGACGACACGTCACCTGACGTTGCGACGCGCGGCACTTCCACCTCCGGCCGACCGGCGTGACCGCCCGTCACCTCCCGGCCCGCCCCACCGCCCGGGCGTGACCGGACGACCCGCACGACCGACCGGTTCGGACCGGCGCCGTGTCGCAGTTGGGCCGAACGGGTGAGGGGGGCGAGGATAGGCGTATGAGTAGGTACGAGAGGTACGACGTCACCGACGAACAGTGGGAGGGCCTGGCGCAGGTCGTCCCGCTGAGGGGGCGCAACGAGTGGCCGTCCAGGGTCGACCACAGCACGATCCCGCAGGACTACGAGGCCGCCGAGCAGCGCCGCATGGTCGTACTGCGGGTGCAGGTCTTCGCCGACGCGCGGGAGGTCGCCGAGTACCTCGTCGCGCAGGTGCCCGTCCTGCTGGACCTGACGGCGGCCGACACGGACGTGGCCAAGCGGATCCTGGACTTCAGCAGCGGTGTGGTCTTCGGCCTCGGCAGCGGCATGCACCGCGTCGACCGGAACGTCTTCCTGCTGGCGCCGGCGGGCACGGAGGTCGAGGGCGTCGCCGCCGCGGCGGTTCCGCATTCCTAGGCGGTTTCCCCCGATCGTAGGAGAGCCGACCGGGCGGAACGGTTCAGCGGGACACGTGCTCGTACGGTCCGAGTCATGCACGCAACCAGCACCGCCATCGCCCCGACGTCCTCCACCGCGCCGGCCCGCCCCGCCGTCACGGAACTTCGGCTGTCCGCCTTCAAGGCCCACCGCGCCGCCGCCTTCCGGCTCGCGCCGGTGACCCTCTTCGCGGGGGCGAGCGGCACCGGCAAGTCGAGCGCGTTACAGGCGTACGAAGCGCTCGCCCTGCTCGGCGCCGGCGCCCCGCTCGACGCCGCCTTCCCGGACCCCGTCGGCTGCGTACCCGAACGCGCGGAGGCGGACCCGGAGGGGCGGCGCGGGTTCCGGATCGGCTGCACCGTGGACGGCCCCGCCGGACCGGTGCGCCTCGACCTCGCCGTCCAGGCCGAACCGGAACTGCGGGTCGTCGGCGAGCGGCTCACCGACGGCGGCGGGCGCACCCTGCTCACCACCGCGCTGCGCGACCCGGGCCGGCGTACCGTGCAGGCCGAGTGGCACACCGCCGGGTCGGTTCCGGTCACCCGCGCCCCGCTCCCCGGGGACCGGCTCGGCACGGCCCTGCTGCCGCTGCGGGTGGCGGGCAAGACCGAGGGGCAGCGCCATGTGCTGGCCGCCGCCGAGCAGGTCGTCGTCGCCCTCCGGTCCGTCTTCCCGTGCGATCCGCAGCCCCAGCGGATGCGGGCGCCCGTGGCCGCGGGCGACGGACGGCTCCGGCGCGGCTGCGACAACCTCGCGGAGGTCCTCCACCGCACCCGCACCGGCTGCCCCCGCCGCCACGCCCGGCTGGCCGCGGTCGCCCGGGCGGGCTGCGCCGGCCCCGTGCGCGAGCTGGCCGTCGAGGAGCTCGCCGACGGGGCGGTGCGGGCGGTCCTGGGCCGGGACACGGCCGGCGGCACGCCCCTCGGACGGCTCGGCGACGGCGAGCTGCGCTACCTCGCCCTCGCGCTGGTGCTGCTCACCGGTCCGGGCGTGCTGGCGATGGACCCGGCCGCCGAGGTGCCCCACGCGATGCAGACCCTCACCGTCCTCGCCGACGGCTTCGACCGCTCCCTCGACCGGCGCCAGACCCGCGAACTCTCCGGCCTGGCCGCACAGATCTGCGCCGAGGGGCACATGCGGCTGGTGGGGACGATCGGGGAGGCGGGGGCCAGGGCCGCGCGCGGACGCGCCGGGGTCACGGTGGTAGACCTGAACCCGTGACGGAACTGGATGTGCAGGGATTGCAGCGCCGGCTCGCCGAGTTCGCGGCCTCGCGGGAGTGGCAGCCGTACCACAAGCCGAAGAACCTGGCGGCGGCGCTGAGCGTCGAGGCGGCCGAACTGCTGGAGATCTTCCAGTGGCTGACGCCCGAGGAGGCCGACCGGGTCATGGAGGACCCGGAGACGGCGCACCGGGTGGCCGACGAGGTGGCGGACGTGCTGGCCTACCTGCTCCAGTTCTGCGGTGCGCTGGGCGTCGATCCGCTGGCCGCGCTGTCCGCCAAGATCGACCGCAATGAGGTGCGTTTCCCGGTCGGACGGCCGCCCGGACGTGCCGCGCGGGCGACATCGACACCGGATCGTCACTCTACGGAGTGATCCACTTATCCACACTGAGCTTCCTGTCCACAGATTTCCGAATTCCCCTAGCTTTTGGGTCCGTTCACCTTCACTCTGGGTAGTGAATAGATGGGCGGACAGTCGTACGAACGGGGGCGGCGTACATGGAAGCGGAGCGGCTCATCGCGACCGGCCGGCGCGCCCTGGCGGACAGCCGGGTGGCGTGGGACATCGTGGGGGAGGCCTGGCAGGCCCAGATGCTGGCGCAGGCGATCGGCAGCCACCTGGCTCAGTGCGGCCCGATCGAGCTGAGGGGCGAGGCACGCGGCCTCAGCGAGATAGGCAGCCGCGGCGGGACGGCCCCGGACCACCCGGCCCGGGCGCTGCGGCTGACGGTGGTGGCGGACGTGCGGATCACGTTGCTGAGCCTGGGCGCGCTGCTGGGCGAGGTGGGCCTCGCCCTCGTGGGCGTCGCCTGCGCCACCGACGAGGAGGGGCTGTACTGGCAGTGCATCGAGGCGATCGACGCCGCGGACGAGGCCGGTGACCGGGTGCGCGTGATGCTCCGCCGGCTCGCCGTGCGCGAGCGCGCCAGACCCCCCGACCCCGCGGACTCCTCCGCGGGTGCCTAGGGCGTGACGGGGAAGGGCGACGGAGAGACGACGCGCCGGTATCCGCCGCCGGCGCGCGGGCCGGGGGGCACTGGCGGGGAGCCTCGGGGAACGGAGGATCCACGAGGTTCACCCGGCGGGGACGGCCCGGTTGACGCGCGGCCGACGGTGCAGGATGGAGGCATGGATCTTCGAATCTTCACCGAGCCCCAGCAAGGGGCGAGCTACGACACCCTGCTGACCGTCGCGAAGGCCACGGAGGACCTCGGCTTCGACGCCTTCTTCCGGTCCGACCACTACCTCCGCATGGGCTCCGCCGACGGGTTGCCCGGCCCGACGGACGCCTGGATCACGCTGGCCGGCCTCGCCCGGGAGACCAGCCGGATCCGGCTGGGCACGCTGATGACGGCGGGGACGTTCCGGCTGCCCGGGGTGCTGGCGATCCAGGTCGCCCAGGTCGACCAGATGTCCGGCGGCCGGGTCGAACTGGGGCTCGGCGCGGGCTGGTTCGAGGAGGAGCACACGGCGTACGGCATCCCCTTCCCGAAGGAGAAGTTCGCCCGCCTGGAGGAGCAGCTGGCGATCGTCACCGGCCTGTGGGCCACGGAGACGGGCGACACCTTCTCCTACGACGGTACGTACTACCAGCTCACCGACTCGCCCGCGCTGCCCAAGCCGGCCCAGGCCAAGGTGCCCGTCCTGATCGGCGGGCACGGCGCGAAGCGCACCCCGCGGCTCGCGGCGCGGTACGCGGACGAGTTCAACATCCCGTTCGCCTCCCTGGAGGACAGCGAGCGGCAGTTCGCCCGGGTGCGGGCGGCCGCCGAGGAGGCCGGGCGCGCCGCCGGAGACCTGGTGTACTCCAACGCGCTGGTCGTCTGCGTCGGCAAGGACGACACGGAGGTGGCCCGCCGCGCGGCGGCCATCGGACGGGAGGTGGAGGAACTGAAGGCGAACGGGCTCGCCGGCTCGCCCGCCGAAGCCGTCGACAAGATCGGCCGGTACGGGGAGCTCGGCTCCTCGCGCGTCTACCTCCAGGTCCTCGACCTGGACGACCTCGACCACCTGGAGCTGATCTCCTCGCAGGTCATGTCCCAGCTCCCCTGACACCCGGCCGAGGGCGGTGGAAAACCCCTGGTAGGGGCGGTGCGCGCCGGGCGATACTCGGACACGTGTTCCTGACGATCAGTACCACCGGTACCCCAGAGCGCCCCGCCACCGACCTCGGCTTCCTGCTGCACAAGCATCCCGACAAGGCGCAGGCGTTCTCCACCGCGCACGGCACGGCGCACGTCTTCTACCCGGAGGCGTCCCCCGAGCGCTGCACGGCGGCGCTGCTGCTGGAGGTGGACCCCGTGGCGCTCGTCCGGCGCGGCAGGGGCAAGGGCCGGGGCGGCGCGCCTGACTCGGCGCTTGCCCAGTACGTCAACGACCGGCCGTACGCGGCGTCGTCGCTGCTGTCCGTCGCGCTGAGCACCGTGTTCAAGAGCGCGCTGCGCGGGGTGTGCGCCGCTCTGCCCGGACGGGCGGACCAGCCGCTGCCGCTGCGGATCGAGGTCCCGGCGATGCCCGCCCGGGGCGGTGCCGAGCTGGTCCGGGCGCTCTTCGGCCCGCTGGGCTGGACGTCCGTCGAGGCCGAGCCGGTGGCGCTGGACGAGCGGTTCCCGGGGTGGGGCGACTCCCGCTACGTACGGCTGGTCCTGGAGGGGGAGCTGCGGCTCGCCGACGCCCTGCGGCACCTGTACGTGCTGCTGCCGGTCCTCGACGACGCCAAGCACTACTGGGTGGCGCCCGACGAGGTCGACAAGCTGCTGCGGGCCGGTGAGGGCTGGCTCGCCGACCACCCTGAGCACGAGCTGATCACCCGCCGCTACCTCGCGCGCCGCTGGAACCTCACACGGCAGGCGATGGAGCGGCTGGAACTGGTCCGGCTGGCCGAGGCCGACGGTGTGGACGTCGAGGAGATCGACAACGCCGTCGACGAGACGACCGACACCGAGGACCGGCCCGTGCCGCTCGCCGAGCAGCGCCGCGAGGCCATCCTCCGGGCGCTCCGCGCGGCGGGCGCCGCCCGGGTGCTCGACCTGGGCTGCGGACAGGGCCGGCTCGTGCAGGCGCTGCTCGAGGACGTCCGGTTCACCGACGTCGTGGGCGTCGACGTGTCCGTCCGGGCGCTGACCGTCGCCGCGCGCCGGCTGCGGCTGGAGCGCATGGGCGAGCGGCAGGCCGGGCGCGTGACCCTGTTCCAGGGATCGCTCACGTACACCGACAAGCGGCTCGCGGGCTATGACGCCGCCGTGCTCAGCGAGGTGATCGAGCACCTCGACCTGCCGCGGCTGCCGGCGCTGGAGTACGCGGTGTTCGGGTCGGCGCGGCCCACGACCGTGATCGTGACGACGCCGAACGTCGAGTACAACGTCCGCTGGGAGACGCTGCCCGCCGGGCACGTCCGCCACGGGGACCACCGGTTCGAGTGGACCCGCGCGGAGTTCCGCGCCTGGGCGCACGAGGTGGGGGAGCGGCACGGGTACGGCGTGGAGTTCGTCCCCGTCGGGCCGGACGACCCGGAAGTCGGGCCGCCCACGCAGATGGCCGTGTTCACCCTGGACACCGCCGGCACCCCGGGTGCCGACAGCACCACCGGCACCACCGGCACCGCCGGGGCCGCCGACGAGGAGAAGGCCGCATGACCGAGACCACCACCCACACCACCGCGACGCGCGGCCGCCGGCTGCCGGTCACCGACCTGTCCCTCGTCGTGCTCATCGGGGCGACCGGCTCCGGCAAGTCGACCTTCGCGCGCCGGCACTTCAAGCCCACCGAGGTCGTCTCCTCGGACTTCTGCCGGGGGCTCGTCGCCGACGACGAGAACGACCAGAGCGCCAGCGGTGACGCCTTCGACGTCCTGCACTACATCGTCGGCAAGCGCCTCGCCGCCGGGCGCCTGACCGTCGTCGACGCCACCAACGTGCAGCAGGAGAGCCGCCGGCAGCTCGTACGGCTGGCACGGGAGCACGACGTCCTGCCGATCGCCATCGTCCTCGACATGCCCGAGGAGGTCTGCGCCGCGCGCAACGCCGGCCGGCCCGACCGCGCAGGCCTGCCCCGTCACGTCATCCAGCGGCACCGCCGCGAGCTGCGGCGCTCACTGCGCGGCCTGGAGCGCGAGGGCTTCCGCAAGGTGCACGTCCTGCGCGGCGTGGAGGAGGCGGAGACCGCCGAGGTCGTCCTGGAGCGGCGGTTCAACGACCTCCGTCACCTCACCGGTCCCTTCGACATCATCGGTGACATCCACGGGTGCAGCTCCGAACTGGAGACCCTGCTCACCACGCTCGGGTACGAGGACGGGGCGCACCCCGAGGGGCGCACGGCGGTCTTCGTCGGCGACCTCGTCGACCGCGGCCCGGACAGCCCCGGTGTACTCCGCCGCGTCATGGGCATGGTCGCGGCCGGCAACGCCCTGTGCGTGCCCGGCAACCACGAGAACAAGCTCGGGCGCTGGCTCAAGGGCCGGCAGGTGCAGCGGACCCACGGCCTCGCCGCGACGATCGCCCAGCTTGAGGGGGAGAGCGAGGAGTTCCGCGAGCAGGTGCGGACCTTCATCGACGGGCTCGTCAGCCACTACGTCCTGGACGGGGGCCGGCTCGTGGTCTGCCACGCCGGACTGCCGGAGAAGTACCACGGCCGCACGTCGGGCCGGGTGCGCTCGCACGCCCTGTACGGCGACACCACCGGTGAGACCGACGAGTTCGGACTGCCGGTGCGCTACCCGTGGGCGGAGGACTACCGGGGCCGTGCCGCGGTGGTGTACGGCCACACCCCGGTGCCCACCACCTCCTGGGTCAACAACACCCTCTGCCTCGACACCGGGGCGGTGTTCGGCGGGAGGATGACCGCGCTGCGCTGGCCGGAGCGGGAACTCGTCGACGTACCCGCCGAGAAGGTCTGGTACGAGCCGGTCAAGCCGCTCGTGACGGAGGCGCCCGGCGGGCACCAGGGCCGGCCGCTGGACCTGGCGGACGTGCACGGGCGCCGGGTCGTCGAGACGCGGTACGCGGGCAACGTCGGCGTGCGCGAGGAGAACGCGGCGGCCGCGCTGGAGGTCATGAGCCGCTTCGCGGTGGACCCGCGGCTGCTGGCGTACCTCCCGCCGACGATGGCGCCGACGGCCACGTCCCGGGAGGACGGCTACCTGGAGCACCCGGCGGAGGCCTTCGCGCAGTACCGGTCCGAGGGCGTCGACCGGGTCGTGTGCGAGGAGAAGCACATGGGGTCGCGCGCGGTGGCGCTGGTGTGCCGGGACGCGGACGCGGCGCGGACGCGCTTCGGCGTGGAGGGGGCCACCGGCGCGCTGCACACGCGGACCGGGCGGCCGTTCTTCGACGACCCGGCGATGACCGAGCAGGTCCTGGAGCGGCTGCGCGCGGCCGCCGGCGCGGCGGGGCTGTGGGACGACCTGGAGACCGACTGGCTGCTGCTGGACGGCGAACTGATGCCGTGGTCGCTCAAGGCGGCCGGTCTGCTGCGCTCCCAGTACGCGGCGGTCGGCGCCGCCTCCGGCGCGGTGTTCCCCGGCGCGGTGGCGGCGCTGGAGGCGGCGGTGGGCCGGGGCGTCGACGTGGCCGGGCTGCTGGACCGGCAGCGGGAGCGGGCGGCGGACGCGGCCGCGTTCACCGAGGCGTACCGGCGCTACTGCTGGGACACGGAGGGGCTGGAGGGCGTGCGGTTCGCGCCGTTCCAGATCCTGGCGGTCCGGGGCCGGTCGCTGGCGGACGTGCCGCACGACGAGCAGCTCGCACGGCTCGACCGGCTGGTGGAGCACGACCCGACCGGTCTGCTCCGGACCACCCGCCGGCTGGTCGTCGACACCGGTGACGAGGCCTCCGTCCGGGCGGGCGTCGACTGGTGGCTGGAGCTGACCGGCGCGGGCGGCGAGGGCATGGTCGTCAAGCCGCTGCGGGCGCTGGTGCGCGACGGCAAGGGACGGCTGGTCCAGCCGGGCGTGAAGGTGCGCGGCCGGGAGTACCTGCGGATCATCTACGGCCCGGAGTACACCCGCCCCGAGAACCTGACGCGGCTGCGGGAGCGCCACCTCGGCCACAAGCGGTCGCTCGCGCTGCGCGAGTACGCCCTCGGCCTGGAGGCCCTCGCCCGCCTCGCCGACGGTGAACCGCTGTGGCGCGTCCACGAGGCGGTGTTCGCGGTGCTGGCCCTGGAGTCGGAGCCGGTCGACCCCCGCCTGTGACGCGCGGCCGGCCCCCGGTCCGCCCGGACCGGGGCGCCGGGCCGCCACCCGTGCGTCCGCCCCGGCCCGTACACACGGCCGGGGCGCGGCCCGGATCTTCGTGCTTTCCGCCAGTACGGCGGCCCGGCCGGATGCGTAGAGACTGCCAAGCACGGATCACCGCCCGTCCCCGGGGGGGCGGTGGGCCGTCGCGAGGGCATGACCACGCACACGGGAGGACGGCACACGTGAGTGCGCAGCAGCAGTACGACGAGATCGGTGAGGCGTACGAGGGCTTCAAGGGGCTGCCGTTGGAGCAGTACGCGGTGGTGCCCAGCTTCTTGCGCATGGTCGGGGACGTGCGCGGGAAGTCGGTCCTCGACCTCGCCTCCGGCACCGGCTTCTACAGCCGGGAGTTCCGGCGGCGCGGCGCCGTGGACGTGCTCGGCATCGACATCTCCGGCGAGATGGTGGCCGTGGCGCGGAAGCTGGAGGAGCGCGACCCGCTGGGTGTGCGCTACGAGGTCGGCGACGTGTCCGCGCTGCGGACCTTCGAGCGGCCCTTCGACGTGGGCCTGGCGGTCCAGTTGCTCAACTACGCGCCGGACATCGCCACCACCGAGCTGATGTGCCGCAACATCCACCGGAGTCTGAAGCCCGGTGCCGAGCTGTTCCTGCTCAACCAGTCGCCCGACTTCCGCTTCGACGGGCCGACCCCGGAGCGCTACGGCTTCCGCAGCGAGCTCACCGGCGAGGAGGTCGAGACCGGACCGCGGGTGCGGACCACCGCCCTGCTCGACCCGCCCGTCTCGTTCGTCGCCAACCGGCCGCGCCGCGAGGTCTACGAGACCTGTCTGGAGGCGGCCGGGTTCCGTGAGGTGGCCTGGGTTCCGCTGAAGGTGTCCGACGCGGGCCTGCGCGCGTTCGGCGCGGACCACTGGGCGGACTTCCACGCCAACCCGCCGCTGGAGATGCTGCGCTGCCGCGCCTGACACCGGGAAACCGGTGGGGTACGAGGGATGTCGGGCCGTGCACGGGTGAACCGGGGCTCGCGCGGTGAGGATGGAGTCATGGGATTCCATGTCGATTCCGAGACCGGGCGGCTCCGCCGCGTCATCCTGCACCGGCCCGATCTCGAGCTGAAGCGCCTGACGCCGTCCAACAAGGACGCGCTGCTGTTCGACGACGTGCTGTGGGTGCGACGGGCGCGTCAGGAGCACGACGGGTTCGCCGACGTGTTGCGGGACCGGGGTGTGGAGGTGCACCTCGTCGGGGACCTGCTGCGTGAGGCGCTGGAGGTCCCGGCGGCGAGGAAGCTCGTCCTGGACCGGGTCTTCGACGAGAAGGAGTACGGGCCGCTCGCGACCGACCACATCAGAGCGGTGTTCGACGGCATGGACACCGGCGCGCTCGTCGAGGCGCTGATCGGCGGGATGACGAAACGTGACTTCCTGGCGGGTCACTCCGAGCCGGTGTCCGTCCGCTTCCATGTGATGGATCTGGACGACTTCCTGCTGCCGCCGCTGCCGAACCACCTGTTCACCCGCGACACCTCGGCGTGGATCTACGACGGTGTCTCCATCAACGCCATGCGCTGGCCGGCCCGGCAGCGCGAGACCGTCCACTTCGAGGCCATCTACAAGCACCATCCGCTCTTCACCGGCTCCGACGCGGGCTCCTTCCACCACTGGTCGGAGGGGCAGGACGACTACCCGTCCACCATCGAGGGCGGTGACGTCCTGGTCATCGGCCGGGGCGCGGTACTGATCGGGATGAGCGAGCGCACCACCCCGCAGGCGGTGGAGATGCTGGCCCGCGGGCTGTTCGCGGCCGGCTCCGCCCGTACGATCGTGGCGCTGGACATGCCGAAGCGCCGGGCGTTCATGC
Organism: Streptomyces sp. NPDC039423; assembly: GCF_055598725.1. Lineage (NCBI taxonomy): Bacteria > Bacillati > Actinomycetota > Actinomycetes > Kitasatosporales > Streptomycetaceae > Streptomyces > Streptomyces sp. NPDC039423. The sequence goes on along the minus strand of NZ_JBVKAH010000005.1, from coordinate 528,047 downwards.
ACCTGGACACGGTGATGACGATGGTCGCGCACGACACGTTCACCCAGTACGCCGGGCTCGGCATGCTCCGCTCGTACACCATCGAGCCCGGTGACGGGCACCGGGCGCTCAAGGTCACCGACCATCCGCCGCAGCACATGCACAGCGCCATCGCCGCGGCGCTGGAGCTGCCCGCGATCCGGGTGCTGACCGCCACGCAGGACGTGCACGCGGCCGAGCGGGAGCAGTGGGACGACGGGTGCAACGTGCTGGCGGTGGAGCCGGGCGTCGTCGTCGCCTACGAGCGCAACGTCACCACCAACACCCACCTGCGCAAGGAGGGCATCGAGGTGATCGAGATCCCCGGCAGTGAGCTGGGCCGAGGCCGGGGCGGCCCCCGGTGCATGAGCTGCCCGGTGGTGCGCGACGCCGATCCCGGCTAGACCGGAGGCAGCGCCCCAGCGTCCGTCCCCAGGGCGCCCGTATATTAATGTGAAGATTCGTATAGACTTCCACGGTCGCCGTCCCCGGACCCCCAGGAGCGCCCCATGGCCACCGACCTCACCGGCCGCCACTTCGTCAAGGAGCTGGACTTCACCGCCGAGGAGTTCCGCGGCCTGCTCCACCTGGCCGCGGAACTGAAGGCCGCCAAGAAGTCGGGCACCGAGGTCCAGCGGCTGCGCGGCAAGAACATCGCGCTGATCTTCGAGAAGTCGTCGACCCGGACCCGCTGCGCGTTCGAGGTCGCCGCGGCCGACCAGGGTGCCTCCACCACCTACCTCGACGCCGCCGGGTCGCACATCGGCAAGAAGGAGTCCGCCAAGGACACCGCCCGCGTCCTCGGCCGGATGTTCGACGCCATCGAGTTCCGGGGCGACGCCCAGGAGATCGTCGAGGAGCTCGCCGCCCACGCGGGCGTCCCCGTCTACAACGGGCTCACCGACGACTGGCACCCCACCCAGATGCTCGCCGACGTGCTCACGATGACCGAGCACACCGACAAGCCGCTGGAGGACGTCGCCTTCGCGTACCTGGGTGACGGCCGCTACAACATGGGCAACTCCTACCTGGTCACCGGCGCGCTGCTGGGCATGGACGTCCGGATCGTGGCGCCCCGGGCGTACTGGCCGGCCGACGCCGTCGTGGCCCGCGCCCGCGAGCTGGCCGGCGCCAGCGGTGCCCGCCTCACGCTCACCGAGGACATCGCGGAGGGCGTCCACGGCGCCGACTTCGTCGGCACCGACGTCTGGGTCTCCATGGGTGAGCCCCAGGAGGTGTGGGACGAGCGGATCGCGGCCCTCGCCCCGTACGCCGTGACCATGGAGGTGCTGAAGGCCACCGGTAACCCGGGGGTGAAGTTCCTGCACTGCCTGCCGGCCTTCCATGACCTGGGCACCTCCGTCGGCCGGGATATCCACGAGCGCCACGGGCTGACCGAGCTGGAGGTCACCGACGAGGTCTTCGAGTCGGAGCACTCCGTGGTCTTCGACGAGGCCGAGAACCGGATGCACACCATCAAGGCCGTCATGGTGGCCACACTGGCCGGCGCCGGTACCCCCGGGAGCGGCCCCGGTGCCGCCGGCGCCGGGGCGGGTGCCGGAGCGGAATAGCGATACGCCTGATTGGGTGTATATGCGGTGTGGCGGTTAATATCGGGACACATGGTGGGGTTCGGGCTCGCACGCTCGAACCCCACTTCGCATGTGTTCCACGCCACGGCCCAGAGAAGAGAACCACCCCATGCGTCCCAGCGGACCGCTCCGCCTCAAGAGCCCCAGCCAGTTGATCGCCGAGTCCGGTGCGGACCTCGAGGGGCACGGCCTCAAGCGCACCATGGGCCTCTTCCAGCTCGTGTGCTTCGGCGTCGGCGCCATCGTCGGCACCGGCATCTTCGTCGGGCTCTCCGACAGCGTCGCCGAGGCCGGCCCGGCGGTCGTCGTCTCCTTCGTCCTCGCCGCGATCACCTGTATCTTCACCGCCTTCTCCTTCGCCGAGCTGGGCAGCGCCATTCCCGTCTCCGGCAGCTCCTACTCCTTCGCCTACGCCACCCTCGGCGAGCGGGTGGCCTTCCTCGTCGGCTGGTGCCTGCTGCTCGAGTACGGGGTGTCCGTCTCGGCCGTCGCGGTCGGCTGGGGCCAGTACCTCAACGAACTCCTCGACAGCCTGGTCGGGTGGCAACTGCCCGCCGCGCTGTCCAGCCCGCCCGGCGACGGCGGCGTCGTCAACATTCCGGCCGTGGTCGTGATCGGCCTCGCCGCGGTGCTCCTGGTGCGGGGTATCCGGGAGAGCGCCCGTGCCACCGCCGTCATGGCCGTCGTGAAGATCGCCATCCTGGTCCTCTTCTGCGCCATCGCCCTCCGCGCCTACGAGGGGGGCAACCTCGCGCCCTTCGCCACCCACGGCCTGGCCGGGGTCACCTCGGGCGCCTCGGTGGCGTTCTTCTCCTACATCGGCTTCGACGCGATCACCACGGCCGGTGAAGAGGTGAAGAACCCGCGCAAGAACATCCCCCTGGCGATCATGATCTGCATCGGCATCGTGACGCTGCTCTACTGCCTCGTCGCCGTCGCCGCCATCGGCGCACTCTCCGCCGACGAGGTCGCCGACCAGCCGGCCGCGCTCTCCCTGATCGTCGACCGGGTGACCGAGTCGGCCGTGGGCGGGGGCGTCATCGCCTTCGGCGCCGTGGTCGCCATCGCCTCCGTCGTCCTGGCGGTGATGTACGGCCAGACCCGCATCCTGATGTCGATGTCCCGCGACGGACTGATCCCGCACGTCTTCGAGAAGGTCTCCCCGAAGACGGCCACCCCGGTGGCCAACACCTGGATCGTCGCCGGCGTCTTCGCCATCCCGGCCGCCGTCGTCCCCCTCGACGTGGTGCTGAACCTGACCACCATCGGCACGCTCGCCGTCATGGTCGTGGTCAACATCGCGGTCGTCGCCCTGCGCCGCCGCTACCCGGGCACCCCGGGCGGCTTCCGGGTGCCGCTCTACCCGCTCAGCCCGGTGCTGGGCGTCGCCATGTGCCTCTACCTCATGTGGGGCACCGGCTGGACGACCTGGGTGCAGTTCGCCGTCTTCCTGGTCGTCGGCGCGCTGGTGTACGCGCTGTACGGGCGCCGCAACTCGCGGCTCGGGGCGGCGGTGGACGGCCCCGGTGCCGCGGGCGGGCCGGGTGGGCCGGGCGGGTCCGTCACGGGGTCTGGAGCCCCGGGAGCGTGAACCAGACGGCCTTGCCCCGGTCGGTGCGCCGGTGCCCGCAGGCGCCGCTGAGCGTACGGATCAGCAGCAGGCCCCGCCCGTGCTCCTGCCAGGGGTCGGGCGGGGTGTCGTGCTCCGGCACCAGGTCGCCCGGCGGTTCGGGGTCCCGGTCGTGGACCTCCACCCGGCAGCCGCTCGGCAGCAGGCGGACCACCAGCTCTATCGGCCCCTTGCCGGCCGTGTGTTCCACCGCGTTCGCGACCAGCTCGGCCGTCAGCAGCTCCGCCGTGTCCCGGTAGGCCGCCGCGTCCAGATCCGCGAGTGCCGTCCGTATCAGGGCGCGGGCGATGGGCACCGCGGCCGTGGTGTGCGGCAGCGCGATGCGCCAGGAGGAAGGGTCGGGAGCTTCGAGCAAGGCCGGGGTCCGATCGGTGAAGCCGGTTCCATTCGGGAGCAGGGAAGGGGCGGGGACGGGGGAAGCGGGCGCCGGGTCCGCGGCGGGGACCGCGGCACGGCGGGGGAGGGGAACGGGGTGCGGCGGGGGCAGGGCGGTGCGGAGCGGGGTGAGGGGAGCGGCGGGACGTCTGAGACCCGTGAGGTCTGCCCACCACCTTACGTAGGGCGGCCAACCGCACCAGAGGCCCCCGCCCACCCATGGGGAGACCTGTGCCACAGCTGGTACAGGACCTGCGTCGGTCACGGACGGCTGTTACATGGTCACCGCTCAGCGTATCGCGCCTACGTGACGGAAGTCACGTACAAGTGATAGCTTCGAGAGGCAGGCATCCGCGCAGGCAGACCGAGGGAGGCCGCACCTCATGAGCCCGTTCTCCAGCTCCGCGCCCCGCACCGAGCAGTGGCGCCATGTGCGGCTCTCCGTCGACGACGGGGTCGCCACCGTCACCCTCGCCCGGCCGGCGAAGCTCAACGCGCTCACCTTCGGCGCCTACGCCGACCTGCGCGACCTGCTCGCCGAGCTGTCCCGGGAGCGGGCCGTCCGCGCCCTCGTCCTCGCCGGCGAGGGGAAGGGCTTCTGCTCCGGCGGCGACGTCGACGACATCATCGGTGCCACGCTCGCCATGGACACCGCCCAGCTCCTCGACTTCAACCGGATGACCGGCCAGGTCGTCCGGGCGCTGCGCGAGGCGCCCTTCCCCGTGATCGCCGCCGTCCACGGGGTCGCCGCCGGCGCCGGCGCCGTCCTCGCGCTGGCCGCCGACTTCCGGATCGCCGACCCCTCCGCCCGGTTCGCGTTCCTGTTCACCCGGGTCGGCCTCTCCGGCGGCGACATGGGCGCCGCCTACCTGCTCCCGCGCGTCGTCGGGCTCGGGCACGCCACCCGGCTGCTGATGCTCGGCGAACCCGTCCGCGCCCCCGAGGCCGAGCGCATCGGCCTGATCAGCGAACTGACCGGGGAAGGCGGCGCCGACGCCCGCGCCGCCGAGCTGGCCCGCCGGCTCGCCGACGGCCCCGCCCTCGCGCACGCCCAGACGAAGGCGCTGCTGACGGCCGAGCTCGACATGCCGCTCGCCGCCTCCGTCGAACTGGACGCGGCCACCCAGGCCCTCCTGATGAACGGGGAGGACTACGCCGAGTTCCACGCGGCCTTCACCGAGAAGCGGCCGCCCAAGTGGCGGGGGCGGTGACCGGCCGTGCGCGTGGCCGTCATCGGCGGCGGGCCCGGCGGACTGTACGCCGCCGCCCTGCTCAAGCGGCTCGACCCCACCCGTGACGTCACCGTCTGGGAACGGAACGCCCCGGACGACACCTTCGGCTTCGGCGTCGTCCTCTCCGACGAGACCCTCGGCGGCATCGAGCACGCCGACCCCGCCGTCCACGCCGCCCTCCAGGCCGAGTTCGTCCGCTGGGACGACATCGACATCGTCCACCGCGGCCACGTCCTGACGTCCGGCGGCCACGGCTTCGCCGCGCTCGGCCGCCGCCGGCTGCTGGAGATCCTCCACGAGCGCTGCGCCGAGCTCGGCGTACGGCTCCGTTTCCGCGAGCAGGCCCCGCCCGCGGCCGAGCTGGCCCGCACCCACGACCTGGTCGTCGCCGCCGACGGCGTGCACAGCAGGACCCGCGAGGCCCACGCCGACGTCTTCGAACCCCACGTGACCGGGCACCGCTGCCGCTACATCTGGCTCGCCGCCGACTTCGCCTTGGACGCCTTCCGCTTCGAGATCGCGGAGACCGAGCACGGGGTGATGCAGCTGCACGGCTACCCCTACGCCCGCCCGTCGCCCGACCACCACCCCTCGACGAGGCCCTCCGGGCCGCCGCATCACTCCGGCGCCTCCACCGTCATCATCGAGATGCGCGAGGAGGTGTGGCGGGCCGCCGGTTTCGACGAAGCCGGCGAGGAGGAGTCCATCGCCCGCTGCGCCAAGATCTTCTCCGAGGCGCTCCAGGGCCGGCCGCTCACGTCCAACAACTCGTCGTGGACCGCCTTCCGCACCGTCGTGACCGGCCGCTGGTCCCACCGCAACATCGTGCTCCTCGGAGACGCCGCCCACACCGCCCACTTCTCCATCGGCTCCGGCACCAAGCTCGCCGTCGAGGACGCCCTCGCGCTGGCCGCCTGCGTCGAGGAGCAGCCAAGCCTGGACCGGGCGCTGGCCGCGTACGAGGCCGAACGCCGCCCGGTCGTCGAGTCCACCCAGCGCGCGGCCGCCGCCAGCCTCCGCTGGTTCGAGGACCTGGCGGGCTACCTCGACCAGCCGCCCCGCCAGTTCGCCTTCAACCTGCTCACCCGCAGCCGCCGCGTCACCCATGACAACCTGCGGCTGCGCGACGCCCGCTTCACCGACGCCGTCGAACGCGACTTCGGCTGCCCGCCCGGCACCCCGCCGATGTTCACCCCGTTCCGGCTGCGCGGCCTGACCCTGCGCAACCGGGTCGTCGTCTCGCCCATGGACATGTACTCGGCCGTCGACGGCGTCCCCGGCGACTTCCACCTCGTCCACCTCGGCGCCCGTGCCCTCGGCGGCGCCGGGCTCGTCATGACCGAGATGGTCTGCGTCAGCCCCGAGGGGCGCATCACCCCCGGCTGCGCGGGACTGTGGACCCCCGGCCAGGCGGCCGCCTGGCGCCGTGTCACCGACTTCGTCCACCAGCAGTCGCCCGGCACCGCCATCGGCGTCCAGCTCGGCCACTCCGGGCGCAAGGGCTCCACCAAGGTCATGTGGGAGGGCATCGACCGGCCCCTCGACTCCGGCAACTGGCCCGTGGTCGCCGCCTCCCCGCTCCCGTACCGCCCCGGCGTCAACCAGGTCCCGCACGCACTGCACCGGGCCGCGCTCACCGACATAAGGGAGGAGTTCGCGGCCGCCGCCCGGCGCGCCGCCCGCGCCGGCTTCGACCTGCTCGAACTGCACTGCGCCCACGGCTACCTGCTGTCCGGCTTCCTCTCCCCGCTCACCAACCGGCGCACCGACGCCTACGGCGGCTCCCTGGCCGGGCGGCTGCGCTTCCCGCTGGAGGTCTTCGACGCGGTACGCGCCGCCTGGCCCGGCGAGCGGCCCATGACCGTCCGCATCTCCGCCACCGACTGGGCGCCCGGCGGCACCACCGCCGAGGAGGCCGTCGAGATCGCCCGCGCGTTCGCCGAGCACGGCGCCGACGCCATCGACGTCTCCACCGGCCAGGTCGTGCCCGACGAGCGCCCCGAGTACGGCCGCTCGTACCAGACGCCGTACGCCGACCGGATCCGCAACGCGCTGAAGGTCCCGGTCATCGCGGTCGGCGCGATCTCCTCGTGGGACGACGTCAACTCGCTGCTGCTGGCCGGCCGCGCCGACCTGTGCGCCCTGGCCCGCCCCCATCTGTACGACCCGCACTGGACCCTGCACGCCGCCGCCGAACAGGGCTACGAGGGCCCCGCCGCCCCCTGGCCGGCCCCGTACCGCGCCGGCAGCCGCACGCCCCCGACGGGCCGGACCGACGCGCCCAAACCCCGGCTCTCGCTCACGCCCCGCGCCTGACGAACCCCTCGCCGGTGTCCCGCAGCAGCCCGTGCAGCCCGCCGAACACCGCCGCCGCCCGGCCGCCCGGCCAGCCCGCCGGGAGCAGTTCCGCCGGCAGGCCCGGGTCGGCGTACGGCAGGCGGCGCCAGGAGTCCAGGACGAGCAGGTAGTCCCGGTAGGCCTCCTCCGGGGACGGCTCGCGGGTCGACCAGGCGCGCAGCACCGGCTCGTGGAGGTCGAGGAACTCCTCGTACAGCTTGGCGATCGCCGCCAGGTCCCACCACCGGCCGACCGCCTCCGCGGTCGCGGCGAACCCCAGGTGCTCGCCGCGGAACAGGTCCACGTACGGGTCGAGCTGGAGCCGCTGGAGGGTGTGCCGGGTCTCCTCGTACAGCGCGCCGGGTGCGATCCACACCCCGGGGGCCGCCGTCCCGAACCCCAGCCGGCCCAGCCGCGAGCGCAGCAGGTGCCGCTTGTGCCGCTCCACCTCGGGCACCGAGAAGACGGCGAGCACCCAGCCGTCGTCCTCGTGCGGCTCGCCCGCCGCGTAGATCCGCCGGTCACCGTCGTCCAGAAGCTGGCGCGCGTCGTCCGACAGCGCGTACCCGGCCGCCCCGCCGGGCGTGCGGCGCGGCTGGAGGAGCCCGCGGCGCTTGAGCCGGGAGACGGAGGAGCGGACGGACGGCGCGTCCACGCCCAGCACCGCCAGCAGCCGGATCAGCTCGGCCACCGGCAGCGGGGCGTTGTCGGGCGTCCGCCCGTACGCGCCGTACAGGGAGACGATCAGGGAACGCGGGGTGTGCTGCTCGGCCACGTGATCACTGTACGGGCGGGTCCCCGGGCGTGTCCTGGGCGCGCAGCCGGAACCGTTGCAGCTTCCCGGTGGCCGTGCGCGGGAGCGCGTCCAGGAACACGATCCGGCGCGGGCACTTGTACGGGGCGAGCCGGTCCTTGACGAACGCGCGCAGCGTCTGGGCCGTGGTGTCGTCGCGCGGCAGCCCGTCGCGCAGCACCGCGTACGCCACCACGATCCGGCCGCGCACCTCGTCCGGGTGGCCCACCACGGCGGCTTCCACCACGTCGGGGTGGGCCAGCAGGGCCTCCTCGACCTGGGGGCCGGCGATGTTGTAGCCGGCCGAGATGATCATGTCGTCCGCGCGGGCGACGTAGCGCAGGTAGCCGTCCGGCTCGCGTACGTAGGTGTCGCCCGTGACGTTCCAGCCGTGCCGGACGTACTCGCCCTGGCGCGGATCGGCCAGGTAGCGGCAGCCCACCGGTCCGCGCACCGCCAGCAGCCCCTCCTGCCCGTCCGGGACGGGCTCGCCGGAACCGTCCACCACGCGCGCGTGCCAGCCGGGAACGGGCACGCCCGTGGTGCCGGGACGGATGGCGTCGTCGGCCGCCGAGACGAAGATGTGCAGCAGCTCGGTGGCGCCGATGCCGTTGATCAGGCGCAGCCCGGTGCGCTCGTACCAGGCCCGCCAGGTGGCCGCCGGGAGGTTCTCGCCGGCCGACACGCAGCGGCGCAGCGAACTGGTGTCATGGCCGTCGAGGCCGTCGAGCATCACCCGGTAGGCGGTCGGCGCGGTGAAGAGCACCGTGGGCCGGTGCCGGGCGATGGCGGGCAGCAGTTGCCCGGGGCCCGCCTGTTCCAGCAGCAGCGCCGAGGCGCCGGCCCGCATCGGGAAGATCACCAGGCCGCCGAGCCCGAAGGTGAACCCCAGCGGGGGACTGCCCGCGAACAGGTCGTCCGGCCCGGGCCGCAGCACATGCGCGGAGAACGTGTCGGCGACGGCCAGTACGTCGCGGTGGAAGTGCGCGCACCCCTTGGGGCGTCCGGTGGTCCCGGAGGTGAAGGCGATCAGGGCGACGTCGTCGGCGGCCGTGGCGACCGCCTCGTAGGGTTCCGGGTGCCGGGCCGCCAGGCGCAGCAGGTCGTCGGGCGCCTCACCCCCGTACGCGGTGATCCGCAGCCCGGGCACCTCCGCCTTCACCAGGTCGTCCACCGACCGTACGTCGCACAGGGCGTGGCCGATCCGGGCCATCTCGCACATGACGGCCAGCTCGCCGGCGCGGGTCTGGGCGAGGACGGTGACGGCGACGGCGCCCGCCTTCATCACGGCCAGCCAGCAGGCCGCGAGCCAGGGCGTGGTGGGACCGCGCAGCAGGACCCGGTTGCCGGGCACCACGCCCAGGTCGTGGGTGAGGGCGTGCGCGATGCGGTCGACCCGGCCGCGCAGCTCGCCGTAGCTCCAGACCCGGCCGGCGCCGTCCCGGAAGACGGGCCGGTCCGCGCCGAAGCGCTCGATCGTGCGGTCCAGCAGTTCGGTGCCGCAGTTGAGCCGGTCGGGGTAGCGCAGCTCGGGGAGGTCGAAGACGAGGTCCGGCCACTGCTCGCGCGGCGGCAGGTGGTCCCTGGCGAAGGTGTCACGGTGGGCCGACGGCGTGAGCTCCATGGTTCGCCCCCTTGGCGTGGTGGGAACGCTCATCGAGCGTATCGTTCATGTGACGACAGTCAACGGCCCGCGATAGATGTCTTTTGAGGGGGCATGAATGCCCGTATTCTCGCTCGAACCGGCACAGATCGCCTGGTGTGCCGAGCTGCGTGCCCTGGCCGCCGAACGGCTGCGGCCCCTCGCCGAGAAGGGCGAACCGGGCCGGGTCAACCGCCCGCTGGTCGCCGCGCTCGGCGAGCTGGGGCTGCTGGAGCGCCTCTTCGGCGCCGGGGCGCTGGAGCTGTGCCTGATGCGCGAGTCGCTGGCCCGGGCCTGTACGGAGGCGGAGACGGCCCTCGCCCTCCAGGGCCTGGGGGCCCACCCGGTGGCCACGTCCGGCACCCCGGGGCAGCGGGCGCGCTGGCTGCCGGAGGTGACGGCGGGCCGGGCGGTCGCGGCGTTCGCGCTCAGCGAGCCCGGCGCCGGCTCCGACGCGGCCGCGCTGGCGCTGGAGGCGGTGCGGGAGGGCGACGGATGGCGGCTGGCCGGGGAGAAGCGGTGGATCTCCAACGCCCCCGAAGCCGACTTCTACACCGTCTTCGCCCGCACCACCCCGGGTGCCGGGGCGCGCGGCGTCACCGCCTTCCTCGTCCCCGCCGACCGTCCCGGGCTCACCGGCAGCCGGCTCGACATGCTGTCCCCGCACCCCATCGGCGCTCTCCACCTCGACGGCGTAGCGGTGGGCCCCGACGACGTCCTCGGCGAGGTGGACCGGGGCTTCCGCGTGGCCATGACCACGCTCAACCTCTTCCGCCCCAGCGTCGGGGCGTTCGCGGTCGGCATGGCCCAGGCCGCCCTGGACGCCACGCTCGCCCACACGGCCGAACGGCAGGCCTTCGGGGGCGTACTGAAGGACCTCCAGGCCGTGTCCCACCAGGTCGCCGAGATGGCCACCCGTACCGAGGCGGCCCGCCTCCTGGTGTACGCGGCGGCCGCCGCCCACGACGCCGGCGCCCCCGACGTGCCCAAGCGGGCCGCCATGGCCAAGCTGCTGGCCACCGAGACCGCCCAGTACGTCGTCGACGCCGCCGTCCAGCTCCACGGCGCCCGCGCCCTGCAACGCGGCCACCTGCTGGAGCACCTGTACCGGGAGGTGCGGGCGCCGCGCATCTACGAGGGCGCCACCGAGGTCCAGCGGACCGTCATCGCGAAGGAGCTGTACGCCACATGAGCCTCGAACGCGTCAACCCGGCGGACCTGTCCCCGCCCACGGGGTTCTCCCACGCCGTCGTGGCCACCGGCTCCCGGCTGGTCCTCCTCGCCGGGCAGACCGCCCTCGACGGGGACGGGCGGGTGGTGGGGGAGACCCTGCCGGACCAGTTCGCGACCGCCCTCGGCAACCTTCTGGCCGCCCTGGAGGCGGCCGGCGGCACCCCCGCCGACCTCGCCCGCGTCACGGTCTACGCCACGGACGTCGCCGACTACCGGGCGCGGGCCGCCGAACTGGGCCGCGTCTGGCGCCGCCTGGCGGGCCGTGACTACCCGGCCATGGCGGTGGTCGGCGCCGTCCGCCTCTGGGACGAGCGGGCCCTGGTCGAACTCGACGGGATCGCCGTCCTGGACTGACCCCGGGCCGGGCCGGGCGGGTGCGGCGGCGGGGAGGGCGGCCGGAGGGCCGGGGGCCGGACGGAACGGGCCGGTGGGGGACCGGCGTTGTCAGTGGCGTCCGGCACCATCGGAGCATGACCATCGCACGCACCGCAGCCGCCGACGCGGCGACCACCGCCGCTCCCCCCGCGGCGAGCACCGCCGACGCCACCACCGCCACCACCCCCACGGCGACCACCGCCGACGTCACCGCCGCCGTCACCACCTACTGGGACACCGCCGCGGAGTCCTTCGACGACGAACCCGACCACGGCATGCGCGCCGCCCCCACGCGCGCGGCCTGGGCCCGGCTGGTGCGCTCCTGGATACCGTCCGGTCCGGCCGACGTCCTCGACGTGGGCTGCGGTACGGGGTCGATGTCGCTGCTGCTGGCGGAGCGCGGGCACCGGGTGACCGGCGTGGACCTGGCGCCGCGCATGACCGGGCGGGCGCGCGCCAAGTTCGCCGCCGCCGGCCTGGCGGGCCGTTTCCTCACCGGCGACGCCACGCACCCGCCCACGGGGGAGGAGCGGTTCGACGTCGTGCTCTGCCGCCACCTCGTGTGGACCCTGCCCGACCCGGAGGCGGCCCTGCGGGACTGGGTGGGCCGGCTGCGGCCGGGCGGGCGGCTGGTGCTGGTCGAGGGACGCTGGCGCGAGGCGGCGGGGGGCGCGGTGCCGTACGTGGCCGGTGCCGAGAGGCTGCCCTGGCGCGGCGGGATCGGTGCCGAGGCGCTGGTGGCGGCGGTGCGGCCGCTGGTCGGCGGGGAGGTGCGGGTGCAACCGCTCGACGGGGAGCCGGACTTGTGGGGAGGGCCGGTGGACGACGAGCGGTACGCGCTGATCGCGGACGTCTGACGCGGCGGCACCCCGGCGGTCGTGCGCTCCGACGGCCGCCGGGGCCGGGGCGGGCTCCAACTCCGGTGTGCGCGAAGGGTTGTCAGTGCAATGTCACATTACTATGTTGCACGTCACACGGCGGTGGCATGCACCCTTCAAGGGGCGCGACCGCGCCGTTCACGCACCGCTGCACGGACCACTCCCCACCTCCCACACAGGAGCCCAGGTGTCCCAGCGATCCATCAGTCATCCCCTGCGCAGAGCCCTCGCGGCGGCCGTCGTCACCGTGACGGCGCTCGGCGCGACGAGCCAGCTCGCCCCGGCGGCCCGGGCGTCCACGCCGCAACCGCGCCCGGCCGCCACCACCACCGCCCCGGCCGCCACCGCGCTCGCCGCCTCGCCGGCCACCGCCGGCGGCCCGCACGACGAGGTCGAACGCCTCGCCAGGGCCCCCAGGCGGGCCGTGCCCCCGGCCCCCGCCCCCGGCGGCCGGACCGCCTTCCGGACACCGGGCCCGCAGACGCCGGCCGGCCCGGCGTCCCCGGCGGTCGCCGACACCGCTGCCTGCACCCTCGACCATGTCACCCGCCTGGGAGCCGAGCGGTTCGCCGACTTCCTCGCCGACCCGGCCGTCACCGCGGACGGCTGCCTGCGCGACCTCATCTGGACCTGGGACGCCCGGCTCGCCCCGGTCATGTCCGACGCCCACGTCCAGGCCGTCTCCCGCCGCGTGACCACCCTCGCCGCCACCCACGACGGCAGGAACGGCAGCCACCTGCTGGAGATGCTCACCTACCTGCACGCCGTGGCCTACCACGACTTCTCCCGCGGCGAGATCGACGTCACCGACCCGCCCACCACCGAGGCGATGCGCCGCGCGACGTACGCCTACGGCACCGCACCCCGCTCCTTCGACGTGACCCGCACCAACGCCGAGTCGCTGCGCGAGGCGCTCTACGCGGGCAGCGCCCCCGGGCTGCGCCACTCCCAGCTCGACCTGATCCGCAAGGTGCTGGCCACCATGGACCGGTACCACACCACCACGTACAAGGACCCGGCCTGGGGCGGCGCCGCCCTCGCCGCGCTGTCCGTCAACTACCTGGGCGTCTACCCGGGCAACAAGGACACCGCCTTCCACACGCTCGTCGCGCGCAACACCGCGTACCGCGACGCCTTCCGGAAGTTCTCGGCCTACACCCACCTCAAGGGCACGCCCAACGAGTGGGTGGTGCGCGACGCCCTCGCCGAGTACGGCCGCTTCGGGCAGGTCGCGCCGCTGACCGGCACCGTCATACCCGACCTCGGCGCGCTGCTCGCCCCCGTCGCCCGCGACTTCGGCCGGGGCGGCGCCCCCTGGGCCCGGCTGGCGTCCTGGCTGAACTTCTACGATGCGTGCAAGCCCTACGCCGTCTGCAAGGACGACATCGAGCGGGAGATCTTCCCCGGCACGTACCGCTACGACAACGCGGCCGTCAAGGTCCGCACCGGCCTCGACCGGGCCACCGTCGACCAGCTCTACTACGCGGGCAAGCAGGTCAAGGCGCAGTTCCACCGGGTGCTGGGCACCGACCGGCCGCTCGCGGGCGACACCAACACCGCCCTCACCATCGTCCTGTACGCCTCCCGCGCGGACTACGAGAACTACCATCCGCTGCTGACCGGCATGGACACCAACAACGGCGGTGTCTACATCGAGCGCGGCGCCACCTTCTACACCTACCAGCGCCGCGTCCCCCAGGACTCCTCGCTCACGCTGGAGGAACTGTTCCGGCACGAGTACACGCACTACCTCAACGGCCGCTTCGCCGTGCCCGGTTACTTCGGCGAGGGACCCTGGTACGAGGCGGACCGCACCACCGCCATGGACGAGGGAACGGCCGAGTTCTTCGCCGGCGCGACCCGTGACGACGGGGTCGCCGCCCGCAAGTCCCTGGTCCGGAGCGTCATCGCCGACACCGCGAACGGCCGCCCCCGGATGAGCGTGGACCAGTTGCTGCACGCCACCTACGAGGGCGACGGCTTCCGTTTCTACGCGTACGCCGGCACGTTCTTCACCTACCTGTGGACGGAACGGCCCACCCTGCTGCGGGAGATGTACCGGCACCTGCGCGCCGACGACCCGGCCGCTTTCGACGCCTGGCGCGACCGGCTGGGCCGGGACGCGGCGGTGCAGCGCGCGTACGACGCCTTCCTGGACGCCCGGATCGCCGAGGTCGACGACCTGTTCGTCCCCGACACCCGGTACACCCCCAACGACCGGCTGCGGGACGCCACCGCCGAGGGCGTACGCGCCTCCTTCGCGGCGGCCACCGCGGCCACCCCCCGCTGCGTCGACAACGGCGACCCGGGGACGCGGCGGTTCGTGTGCACCGGCCGGGTCACCGCCCGCCTCGGCGACGCCGGTGACGCGGACCGGGTCTTCCGGGACATGTCCGAGACGGTCGACCACTTCCTGCTCGACCGGTCCGCCACCGCCTCCACCAACCTCGCCGACATGAACTGCTCCTTCGGGGAGGTGGAGATCTGGTCCGACCGGTCGGCCGGGACCTCCGACTATGTCTGCGAAGGGCCGCTCCGAAGCTGAACAGGCCCTGAACGGACGCGGATTCGGCCCCGTGCACCGGTCTGTACAGCGGCAGTAACATGTGAAATATTACTGCCGTGCCCACGAGACACGTGAGTCATTCGCCGGACGCCGTGATCATCGGTGCCGGGGTCGTCGGAGCGGCCTGCGCGTACTACGCCGGCCGCGCCGGCCTCCGCGTCACCGTCCTCGACCGCGGTCCCGTCGCGGGCGGCACCACAGGTGCCGGAGAAGGCAACCTGCTCGTCTCCGACAAGGGGGCGGGCCCCGAGCTCGACCTCGCGCTGCTGTCCACCCGACTGTGGCGCGAACTCGCCGACACACTCCCACCGGAGACCGAGTACGAGCCCAAGGGCGGTCTCGTCGTCGCATCGGACGAGACCGCCCTCACCGCACTGCGGAGCTTCGCGGACGGGCAGGTGAAGGCGGGCGTCGAGGCGCACGAGATCCCCGCCGACGGGCTGCGCGACCTGGAACCGCACCTCGGCCCCGGCCCCGCCGGGGGGTTCCACTACCCCCAGGACGCCCAGGTCCAGCCGGCCATGGCCGCCGCCCAGCTCCTCCGGGCCTCCGGCGCCGACGTCAGGCTCGGAGAAGAGGTCACCGCCGTGCTCACCGCCCCCTCGGGCGCCGTCCGGGGCGTCCGCACCGCGCACGGCGACCACCACACCCCCGCCGTGGTCAACGCCACCGGCACCTGGGGTGGCGCGCTCGCCGCACTGGCCGGTACGCACCTGCCCGTCCTGCCCCGGCGCGGCTTCGTCCTCGTCACCGAACCCCTGCCGCCGCGCCTGGTGCGCCACAAGGTGTACGCGGCGGACTACGTCGCCGACGTCGCCAGCGACTCGGCCGGCCTCCAGTCCTCCGCCGTGGTCGAGGGCACCCCCGCCGGGACGGTCCTCATCGGCGCCACCCGCGAACGCGTCGGCTTCGACCGGACACTGTCCACCGAGGCACTGCGGCGACTCGCCGCACAGGCCATCGCCCTGTTCCCGTTCCTCGGCCGCGTCCGGGCCATCCGCGCCTACCACGGCTTCCGCCCCTATCTGCCCGACCACCTCCCGGCCATCGGCCCCGACCCGCGCGTCCCCGGCCTGTACCACGCCTGCGGACACGAGGGCGCGGGCATCGGCCTCGCCCCCGCGACCGGACTGCTCGTCGCGGCCGCCCTGTCCGGCGGGCGACCGGCCCTGGACGTCCGGCCGTTCCGCCCCGACCGCTTCGACGACACGGAAGGAGCCGCCCGGTGAAGGTCCGCCGGTTGAGGAACCGCCCGGTGAAGGTCCGCACATCCCGCGCGACACCCGCCCCGTTCCCGTTCACCTTCGACGGGCGCCCCGTCACCGCCCTGCCCGGCCAGTCCCTCGCCGCCGCGCTGTGGTCGGCGGGCATCCTCTCCTGGCGCACCACCCGGCGTGGCGGCGCCCCGCGCGGCGCGTTCTGCGGGATCGGCACCTGCTACGACTGCCTCGCCACCGTCAACGGCCGCCCCAACCAGCGCGCCTGCCTCCTGCCCGTCCGCCCCGGCGACACCGTCACCACCCAGGAGGGCACGGGCCATGCCCCCCACTGACCCGGCGGGCCGTGCCCGCCGCGTGCCCGCCACGCCGGCCCCCGCCACGCCCCGGCCCGCCACGCCGGCCCCCGACACGCCCGCCCCCGGAAGGCCCATCACCGGAACGCCCGCCTCCGCCGCCCCCGCCACGTCCGCGCCCGCGACACCCGCCGCACGCCCCGGCGTCGTCGACCTCGCCGTGGTCGGGGCCGGGCCCGCCGGGCTCGCCGCCGCCGTGACGGCCGCCGGACTGGGGCTGGAGGTGGCCCTGCTGGACGCGGCCGAGCGGCCGGGCGGGCAGATCCACCGGCACCCCGCCCCCGGGCTCGGCGCCGCCCCACGGGCCGTCCGCCGCCTGACCCGGGGCGTACGCGGGGTCACCCACCTGCCCGGTCACCACGTCTGGACCGTCGTGCGCGACGGGGACACGGACACCTGGCTCCTGCACGCCGTCGCGGGCCCCGAGGAGGCCCCCGCCACCGTCCGCGCCCGCGCCGTCCTCCTCTCCACCGGCGCGTACGAACGCCAGCTCCCCTTCCCCGGCTGGACGCTGCCCGGGGTCGTCGGGGCGGGCGGCGCCCAGGCGATGCTCAAGGGCGGCCTCGCCCTCCCCGGCGCGGGGGCGTTCCCCGCGCGCCCGGAGCCGGGAGCCCGGAGGAGGATCGTCGTCGCGGGCAGCGGGCCCCTGCTGCTCGCCGTCGCCACCACCCTGGCCGCCGCCGGAGCCCGCGTGCCGGCCCTCGTCGAGGCGGCCGACTACACCGCGTACGCCCGGCACGTCCCCGTCCTCGCGCGCAACCCGGCCAAGCTCGTCCAGGGCGCCCTGCACGGCGGTGCCCTCCTCGGCCGCGGCACCCGCCTCCTCACCCGGCACGCGGTCACCGCCGCCCACGGCACCACCCGCGTCGAGGCGGTGACCGTCGCGCGGCTCGACGCCGACTGGCGCCCCGTCCCCGGCACCGGCCGCCGCGTCCCGTGCGACGCCCTCGCCGTCGGCCACGGCCTCGTCCCACAGCTCGAACTCGCCACCGCACTCGGCTGCGCCACCCGGCGCACGCCCGACGGGACCCCGGCCCTGGAGGTGGACGCCGAACAGCGCACCTCCGTACCGGGCGTCTGGGCGGCCGGCGAGACCTGCGGCGTCGGCGGCGCCGAACTCGCGGCCGCCGAGGGGGAGATCGCCGCGCACTCCGTCGCCGGCGCCCGGACCGCGGCCGTCCTCCGGCAAAAGCGCCGCCGCGACCGCCTCCGCGCCTTCGCCGACGCCATGGCCGCCGCCCACCGGCCCGGCCCCGGCTGGACCGACTGGCTGGACGGCACCACCGAGGTGTGCCGCTGCGAGGAGGTCACCGCCGACGAGATCCGCACGGCCGTCACCGACCTGGGCGCCCGGGACGCCCGCACCGTCAAGCTGCTCACCCGCGCCGGAATGGGCTGGTGCCAGGGCCGCACATGCGGCCAGGCCGTCGCCCGCCTCGCGGGCGGGGACCCGGCGCCGGACCGGCGCCCGCTGTCCTGCCCCGTACCGCTCAGCCGACTGGCACAACCACCAGGAGCCGAATGATGGACCGCACCCCCGACCACCGCACCTCCCCCTGGCACGGCGTCATGGTCGCCACCGCCCTGCCGCTGCGCGACGACCTCACCGTCGACTACGACGCCTACGCCGAGCACGTCGCCCGGCTCGTCGCCCAGGGCTGCGACGGCGTCGTCCCCAACGGCTCGCTCGGCGAGTACCAGACCCTCACCGACGACGAGCGGGACCGGGTCGTACGGGTGGCCGTCGAGGCGGCCGGCGACGGGGCCCGGGTGATGCCCGGCGTCGCCGCGTACGGCAGTGCCGAGGCCCGCCGGTGGGCCGACCGCGCCGCCGAGGCCGGCTGCGGCTCCGTCCTGCTGCTGCCGCCCAACGCGTACCGCGCCGACGCCGCCGCCGTACGCGCCCACTACGCCGAGGTCGCCCGGGCGGGCCTTCCCGTCGTGGCGTACAACAACCCCTTCGACACCAAGGTCGACCTGTCCCCGTCCCTCCTGGCCGACCTGCACGGCGACGGCAGCATCGTCGCCGTCAAGGAGTTCAGTGGCGATGTGCGCCGCGCCTACGAGATCGCCGAACTCGCCCCCGATCTCGACCTGCTGATCGGCGCGGACGACGTGCTGCTGGAACTCGCGCTGGCCGGCGCCACCGGCTGGATCGCCGGCTACCCCAACGCGCTGCCCGCCGCGTCCGTGGCCCTCTACCGCGCCGCCGTCGCCCACGACCTGGACACCGCCCTGCCGCTCTACCGGGCCCTCCACCCCCTGCTGCGCTGGGACTCCAGGCCCGAGTTCGTCCAGGCCATCAAGCTGTCCATGGACGTCGCCGGATACCACGGGGGACCGTGCCGCCCCCCGCG
This sequence comes from Streptomyces sp. NPDC039423, assembly GCF_055598725.1. Classification (NCBI taxonomy): domain Bacteria; kingdom Bacillati; phylum Actinomycetota; class Actinomycetes; order Kitasatosporales; family Streptomycetaceae; genus Streptomyces; species Streptomyces sp. NPDC039423. The sequence goes on along the minus strand of NZ_JBVKAH010000005.1, from coordinate 509,446 downwards.
CACCCCACTGGACGAGGCGCGAGCGGGCACCGTCCGCGCCGCCACGGAGAAGGCGCTCGCGGAAGGACTCGCCTGACATGCGGACCCGGCACGCCTACCACGCCGTCGACTCGCACACCGAGGGCATGCCCACCCGCGTCATCACCGGCGGGATCGGCACCGTCCCCGGCGCCACCATGGCCGAGCGGCGCCTGCACTTCATGGAGCACCTCGACCACGTACGCACCCTGCTGATGTACGAACCGCGCGGCCACGCCGCCATGAGCGGCGCGATCCTGCAACCGCCGACCCGGCCCGACGCCGACTTCGGCGTCCTGTTCATCGAGGTGTCCGGGCTTCTGCCGATGTGCGGGCACGGCACCATCGGCGTCGCCACCGTCCTGGTCGAGACCGGCATGGTGCCCGTCACCGAACCGGTCACCACCGTCCGCCTCGACACCCCGGCCGGGCTGGTCTCCGTCGACGTCCGGGTCGAGGCCGGCGCCGCGACCTCCGTCACGCTCACCAACGTCCCCGCCTTCTGCGCCGCCCTCGACCGCAAGGTCCAGGTGCCCGGACACGGCACCGTCACCTACGACCTCGCCTACGGCGGCAACTTTTACGCCTTCGTGGGCCTGGACGCCCTCGGGCTCCCCTTCGACCGCGCCCGCAAGGACGACCTCCTCGCGGCCGGGCTCGCGGTCATGGACGCCATCAACGCCACCGACCGGCCCGTCCACCCCGAGGACCCGTCCATCGGCGGCGTCAAACACGTCTACCTGGCCGCCCCGGGGTCCGACGCCGTCCACTCCCGGCACGCCATGGCCATCCACCCGGGGTGGTTCGACCGTTCACCGTGCGGCACCGGCACCTCCGCCCGCATGGCCCAGCTTCACGCGCGCGGCGAACTGCCGCTCGGCCGCGACTTCGTCAACGAGTCGTTCATCGGTACGCGGTTCACCGGACGCCTCACCGGGGAGACGACGGTCGGCGGCCTGCCCGCCGTCGTACCGACCGTCAGCGGCCGCGCCTGGATCACCGGCACCGCCCAGTACTACCTCGATCCGGCCGACCCCTTCCCCGGGGGCTTCCTCCTCTGATCCCCTACGATCCCGACGACGACTCCCGGAGGCAGCCCCATGGCCGGCCAGCACCTGAAGAACCTCCTCACCAGCCAGGAACGCCTGCGCGACCAGGTGGCGCACGCGCTGCGCGCCGCCCTGATCGCCGGTGAGCTGCAACCGGGCACGGTCTACTCCGCCCCCGCCCTCGCCGCCGACTTCGGCATCTCCGCCACGCCCGTGCGCGAGGCGATGCTGGACCTGGCCGGCGAGGGCCTCGTCGAGCCCGTACGCAACAAGGGCTTCCGCATCACCGAGGTCAGCGAGCGCGACCTCGACCAGTACACGGAACTGCGGGCGCTGATCGAGGTGCCCACCGTCGGCGCCATCACCGCCCGCGCCGACCGCGAGCGGCTGGAGGCGCTGCGGCCGGTCGCCGAGGAGATCGTGACCAGCGCCCGGGAGAACGACCTCATCCGCTACCTCGACGCCGACCGGCGCTTCCACCTCTCCCTGCTCGCCCTCTCCGGCAACGACCGGCTCGTCGAAACCGTCGGGGACCTGCGCAAGCGCGCCCGCCTCTACGGGCTGACCGCCCTGGCCGAGCGCGGCCTGCTGGTCGCCTCCGCCGAGGAGCACCACGAGCTGCTCGACCTGATGCTGGCGGGCGACGCGGTCAAGGCCGAGGCCTGCATGGCCCGGCACCTGGGTCACGTGCGCTCGCTGTGGGCCGAGTCCGGCGACCGGCCCGGCCGGACCCACCCGTAGGACGGCCGGACCCACCCGTAGGACGGCTGGCCCCACCCGCAGGACGACACCCGTCCGGATCCACCGGGCCCGTACCGGAACCGCCGTTTTCCTGCCTGATCACTGAAAATCGTCCATAAAAGTACGAAAAATCATGCTTCACACCTTGACGGCCACGCGGAGGTGTGACGAGGGTGGGAAGCAGAGCGACCCGGACCACGAGGGCCACGCACCGCCCGCCTCCGGGACCGGTCGATCGGGAAGGGAAGCGCGATGGCCTTCCGCACCAGCAGGGCGTCCGTGCCCGTGCCGCACCCGCTGCGGCGCGCGACGGACTGGCCCGCCACGCTGCGGACCCACGGCCCCGACGACCGGCGCCGCACCCCCCGATCCCACCCCGCCCGGCGGGCCTCCGACCGTCTGACGTCCGCCCCTGCCCCCGTACGCCGCGTCACCGTCCCGTACCGCCCGGCCGCCGCGCGGCGACGCCGGCGGACCCGGTCCGCCGCACCGCGCCGGCCCGGCGGGCGCCGCGACGGCGGTCCGGCGGGGCCGGACGGCCCCGGCAGGCGGTTCCCCCACGTCACCGACCCCTTCCCATGCCCTGTCCCGGCGTCGCGCCGGACAGGGCATGACGCGTCCCCGGGCGGGCCGTCGTGACCGCCCCCGGCCCCGCCCCGCCCCCCGGCACCCGCCCCGGACCCGACCGCGGACGCAACCGCACCCGCCCCGGTGCCTCCCGCCGGAAGCGGGCCGTCGTCCTCGCCACCGTGGCCGCCCTGGTCGCCGGCGGCGCCTTCGCCACCCTCGCCCTCACCGGCGACACCGGCCACACCCCGTTCGCGCCCTACGTCCAGACCCAGCGGAACACCGTCCCCGACCTGACCGGCCTGGCCGAGAAGACGGGTGTCAAGCGGTTCCACATCGGGTTCGTCATCGCCGCCGACGGCCGCTGCGAGCCCAAGTGGGGCGGCCGCACCGCCCTGGACGCCGCTCCCATCGCCCGGCAGGTCGACGACCTGCGGGTGAGCGGCGGCGAGGTCCGTGCCTCCTTCGGCGGGCAGGCCGGTACGGAACTGGCTCTGGCCTGCCGGTCGGTCGACGCCCTGGAGGACGCCTACCGCCAGGTCATCGACATCTACGGGCTCACCGACGTCGACTTCGACATCGAGGGCACCGACGTCGTGTCCGACACCGCCGCCAACACCCGCCGCTCCCAGGCCATCGCCCGGCTCCAGAAGAGCCACCCCGGCCTGGACGTCACCCTCACCCTCTCCGTGACCCCCCGGGGCATGCCTCCGGAGAACGTGGAACTCCTGGCCGAGGCCGAGCGGCAGGGCGTCTCCGTGTCGGCGGTCAACATCATGGCGATGCACTACGGCCCCTCGTACCGCGGGGACATGGGGACGTACGCCGAGCAGGCGGCGACCGCCAGTCACCGCCAGGTGAAACGCGTCCTCGGCATCAAGGACGACGACAAGGCGTGGGGCAGGCTCGCCGTCACCGCCATGATCGGCGTCAACGACGGCTCCGGCGAGGTCTTCACCCTCGAGGACGCCGCACAACTGCGACGCTTCGCCGACGACAAAGGTCTCGCGTGGTTGTCCGTCTGGTCGGTCAACCGCGACCGGCAGTGCCCGGAAGGGACCCCCGTGGACACGCCCCACGACTCCTGTTCCGGCGTGCCACAGAAGGACATGGCCTTCATCCGGGCCTTCGGCTGACCCCCAGATTGCGGCACTGATCATGAAAGCGCGCACTCGGCAGACGGAATCACACCCCGTATTCGTGGACGAGTCGGGACGCCGGGCCCGCTTCGTCTGGGCCGTCGGGATCCTCGTCGCCCTCGCCTGCATCGCCTTCGCGGCCCTGCTCGCCCTCGCCCTGGTCGCCACCGGTGACGCCGACCTCGCCCCCAGCGGTGTCCTGCTGCCGGCGGCGGACACCCCCACCGTGGCCGTCCGGTGACCATGCCCCGCCACCGCCACCGCCACCGGCGCGACGCGCGGCGCGTCCCGCACATCGTGCCCCGCCCCCGGGTCGTGCTCGGCCTGCTCTGCCTCCTCGCCATGACCTGCATGCTGCTGCTCAACAGCCATCTGAGCGGGACGACGAAGAGCGACCCGGGGCCCCGCAAACGCGCCCCGGCGGACCAGGTACCGATCTCCGTCAGGGAGGGCGGCCCCATCATCTTCGAGCAGGACGGAAGGCTCGTCAGCCGCGACGTCCCCCGGAAGACGGTGGTCCTCACCTTCGACGACGGCCCGGACGCCCGATGGACACCCAAGGTCCTCAGGATCCTGGAGAAGCACGACGTCCCGGCGACCTTCTTCCTGATCGGCCAGAGCGTCGTCCGCGAGAGCGACCTCGTGCGCCGCATGGTCGACGAGGGCCATGAGATCGGCGCGCACACCTTCACCCACATCGATCTGACCTACCAGAGCCGCGAGCGCGTGAACCGTGAACTGGCCGAGACGCAACTGGCCTTCGCCGGAGCGGTGGACAGGACCACCTCGCTCATGCGCACGCCCTACTCCTCCGAGGTCGGAGCCATCGGGAACGACACCCAGCCGATCCTCCGCTCGCTGGCCGCCAAGGGGTACATCACGGTCTTCGTGAACACCGACAGCAACGACTGGAGGAAGCCCGGCATCAGCAGCATCATCCGCCAGGCCACCCCCAGGAACGGCCAGGGCGCGGTGGTGCTCTTCCACGACGCGGGCGGCGACCGCACCCAGACCGTCCTGGCGCTCGACGGCTACATCGCCAAGATGAAGTCCGAGGGCTACACCTTCACCACCATCAGCGACGTCCTGCACACGGACAAGGCCGTCCAGGAGGCGACGGGCTGGCTCCTCTGGAAGGGCAAGGCGATGATGGCCGTCAGCACGGTGACCATGATCTTCACGCCCGTCCTGACCTACCTGCTCTACACCGTCGGCGCCCTGGTCATCCTCCGCTTTGTCATGATGCTGATCCTCGCCCACCGCCACCACCGGAGGCACCACCCCAAGACCGGACGGCCGCCGTTCTCCTGGGGCCGGGAGGTCACCGAACCGGTGTCCGTCCTCGTCCCCGCGTACAACGAGGGCAAGTGCATCGCCAAGACCCTCAGGTCACTGGCCGCCGGCACGCACCCCGTCGAGGTGATCGTCGTCGACGACGGTTCGACCGACGACACCGCCGACATCGCCGAGGCGCTCGCGGCGGTACTGCCCGGCGTCCGGGTCGTCCGGCAGCGCAACGCCGGCAAGTCGGCGGCGCTCAACACGGGTATCCGCCACGCCCGTCACGACCTCATCGTCATGATGGACGGCGACACCGTCTTCGAACCCTCCACCGTCCACGAACTCGTCCAGCCCTTCGCCGACGCTCACGTCGGCGCGGTCTCCGGCAACGCCAAGGTCGGCAACCGCGGGTCGGTCCTCGGCGCCTGGCAGCACATCGAGTACGTGATGGGCTTCAGCCTGGACCGCCGCATGTACGACGTCCTGGGCTGCATCCCCGTCATCCCCGGCGCGGTCGGCGCCTTCCGCCGCCGGGCCCTGCGGCGGACCGGCGGGATGAGCACGGACACCCTCGCCGAGGACACCGACGTCACCATCGCCATGCACCGCGACGGCTGGCGCGTGGTCTACCAGGACACCGCCATCGCCTGGACCGAAGCCCCGGCCACCCTCCGCCAGTTGTGGCGCCAGCGCTACCGGTGGAGCTACGGCACCATGCAGGCGCTGTGGAAGCACCGCCGGTGCGTCATCGAACGCGGGCCGTCCGGCCGGTTCGGCCGCGTCGGCATGCCCCTGGTCGTGCTGTTCACCGTCGTCGCGCCGCTGCTGTCCCCGCTCATCGACATCTTCACCATCTACGGCATCATCGCGATCTCACCCTGGAAGTCCATCGCCGCGTGGAGCGCGGTGCTCGTGCTGCAGTTCCTGTGCGCGCTGTACGCCTTCCACCTCGACAAGGAGCGGTACGGCTACTTGGTGATGCTGCCCCTCCAGCAATTCGTCTACCGCCAGCTCATGTACCTGGTCCTCCTGCACGCCCTCGTCACCGCGGCCACCGGCGGGCGACTGCGCTGGCAGAAGATCCGCCGCACCGGCGACGTCCCGCTGACCACGCCCGTGGAGCCGGCCGGACCGCCTCCGGCGACGGGGCCGCCCGCCCCGGCCGGAGCGCACCCCTCGGCCGGAGCGCACCCCCTGGCGGGACCGCCCCCGGCGGAACCCGTACCGCCCCGGGCCCCCGCCCGCCGCGGCTCCTGAACCGCGCCGGGGGCACAGCCGCGCCGGGCGCCGGGCGGGGCGTCAGGACGGGGTGGGGCAGAGGACGACCCCGACGACGCGGTTGTCCCCGGTCCCGTAGCCCGGGAACGTCACCGTGTCACCCGGTTCCGCCGTCCGGCAGGGCACGCTGGAGCCGTCCCGGTACTCGACGGTGACGTGCTGGGGGGCGTCGCAGCCGTTGGTGACGAACGTGTAGCGCCAGCTCGTCGTGTACTCCACGCACGACGGCGCCACCTCCGCCGACGTGGCCGCCACCGCGCCGGGGGCCTGGGCGAAGCCCGCGGCGATGGCGAGGAGTCCGGCGGCAGCGACACGAATGGTTGAACGCGATATCGGGCGCAACGGTGATCATCCCTTCACTTCTCGAACGATTGCGCAGTGAGCCTAGGCAGGGCGGGGAGCACCGCCGCCGAGATCTCGCCATCCCGGCGTGTTTCCTGGATGTGTCGTCCGCCCTGACGGGCCGCCGATTGCGTACGATCGCCGCGACCGCCGACCGTCCGGTACGTCACTCCACCCCAGCGTGCGGGGCCAACGGGCCCACGGCCGCCACCGGTTCGGCGACACCGGCCGGAACGCTCGGAAATCGCCCCCGTACGCGAGGTGACGAGGCGTTCGACAAGTGATGGCACCGGGCCGGGGGCGGGCCCGGCATCCTCATGTCTCGGGCGTCAGCACGCTCTGGAGCAACGCCCCGTACCGGGCCACCAGTTCGTCCCGGTCCGTCCGCAGCAGCCCCTCGTCCCCGGCCACCCAGAGCGCGTACAGCAGCCCCCCGGCGAGCGCCCCCGCCATGCGCGAGCGCAGGTCTGCGTCGGGCCCGGCCAGCCGGGCGCGCAACGGCGCGATGAACAGCGCCTCGTGCGTGGCCCTCAGCCGCTCCGAGATCCGGGTCTCGCTGCTCGCGCGCACCAGCGCCAGGAATATCCCCCGGGCGGCCCCGTCGAGGTCGATGAGCAGCTCGACGAGCCTTTCCCCCAGCCGCTCGATCGGTACGTCCAGCAGCGGCTCGTCGTCGAGCGTCAGGTGCATCGTCTTCAGGAACAGCGTCTCCTTGCTCCCGAAGTGCCGGATGACCAGCGCCGGATCCGCCCCGGCCGCCGCCGCGATGTGCCGCACGGTGGTCCCCGCGAACCCCTGCTCCCGGAACAGGCGCGCGGCGGCCCCGTGGATGGCCTCGCGTGTCGTGCCGCCGGATCCGGACCGTGCCATGCGGCCAGCATAGGTCCGGCCCGGCGGCGCCGGCCGGGGTAGGTGCCGCCGTGGTCAGGGGGTGGTGTCCGGCTCCGTGCCGCCCATGCGGTAGAGCTCCGGGACCGGGACCGTGATCGGCTCCTGGGTGGTCCGGGCGATGACGACGACCACGGGCTCGTCCGGGGACGGGTTCTCCTCGCGGTGGGGGACGTACGGGGGGACGAGCACGAAGTCGCCGGGGCCGGCGGCGGTCCGCACCTCCCGGGTGCCGTCGTGGTGGACGAACACGGGGTGCCCGCTGACCACGTAGATCCCCGCCTCCGAGTCGCCGTGGTGGTGGTTGCCCGTCGCGCTCAGCGGCGGGGTTTCCACCAGGCCCATCCAGAGCCTCTTCGAGCCGGTGGTGCCGCCGCTGAGAGCGGTGGTGCCGCTCAGCTCCCCGGCGCGCACGAGGTGGACGCGGTCGTTGGGTGACGTGGTGTCAGGGGTGGTCATGGCAGGGCCTCCTGGCGGGATCGACGCGCTTCGGTCGTCCACCAGGCTCGGACGGCCGCGTGCGGCCCGACAAGGTCCTTTGCGGAAACCGCAAAACGGCGACCGCGTCGCGGGCAGAAGTTCGGTCAACAATGTTGACGCGGCGCCGCGGCGGCTGCACATTACCTAGCGGTAGAACCGCGTGGTAACCCCGCCCGGGTCCTCCTCGCTCCCCGGTGCCACAGGCGCGCTCCCCCCATCGGCGCCGCCGCCGGTGCCGTCCCCGTTCGAGCCGCCGCACCGCACGTCAGCACGTCCGCATCCCCGGGGGCACGGTCGTGCCCCTCCGCCGCCCCGCGCACCTCGAGAAGAGGGACCATGCCCCTGCATGCCTCCATGCGTGTCATGACCGCGACCGCAGCCGCCCTCGGAGCCCTGGCCCTCGGCCTCACCGCTCCGGCCTCGCACGCCACGACCCCGCTGGACTACGTGGCCCTCGGCGACAGTTACAGCGCCGGCTCCGGCGTCCTCCCGGTGGACACCGGCGCCCTGCTCTGCCTGCGCTCCACGGCCAACTACCCCCATGTGATCGCCGACCGCACCGGCGCCCGCCTCACCGACGTCACCTGCGGCGCCGCCCAGACCGCGCACTTCACCCGCGGCCAGTACCCCGGGGTCGCCCCCCAGGCCGACGCGCTGGGACCGGCCACCGACCTGGTGACCATGACGATCGGCGGCAACGACGACAACACCTTCATCGGCGCCATGCTCGCCTGCGGCACGGCTGGCATCCTCAGTGGCGGCAAGGGCAGCCCCTGCCAGGACAAGCACGGCAGTTCCTTCGACGACCGGATCGAGGCGAACACCTACCCCGCACTCAAGGCCGCCCTCGCCACCGTCCGGAGCAAGGCCCCGCACGCCCGCGTGGCGATCCTGGGCTACCCCTGGATCCTGCCGGCCACGGCCGACCCGGCCTGCTTCGCCAAGATGCCCATCGCCCCCGGCGACGTGCCCTACCTGCGCGGCATCCAGGCCCACCTCAACTCGGCCGTCGAACGGGCCGCCGAGGACACCGGTGCCACCTACGTCGACCTCTCCCAGGCCTCCGAGGGCCATGACGCCTGCCGGCCCGGCGGCACCCGCTGGATCGAACCCCTGCTGTTCGGCACCAGCGTCGTCCCCGTCCACCCCAACGCCCTCGGCGAGCGGCGCATGGCCGAACGGGCCATGACCACCCTCGGCCTCGACTGACCCGCGCCGACCGCCCCGCACCCGCCGGACGCCGGCGAACGGGACCCCTCCCGCCCGCCGGCGACCGGACCGCACCCGAGGCGGACCTCCGGTCAGATGTCCCGGAAGATCTCGATCTGCGCGCCCACCGAGTTGAGGCGCTCCGCCAGGTCCTCGTAACCGCGGTTGATGACGTAGACGTTGCGCAGCACCGACGTCCCCTCCGCCGCCATCATGGCGAGGAGGACGACCACCGCGGGCCGCAGCGCCGGCGGGCACATCATCTCGGCGGCGCGCCAGCGGGTCGGCCCCTCCACCAGGACGCGGTGGGGGTCCAGGAGCTGGAGGCGGCCGCCGAGGCGGTTGAGGTCGGTGAGGTAGATGGCCCGGTTGTCGTAGACCCAGTCGTGGATGAGGGTCTGCCCCTGGGCGGAGGCCGCGATGGCCGCGAAGAACGGCACGTTGTCGATGTTCAGGCCCGGGAACGGCATCGGGTGGATCTTGTCGATCGGCGCCTCCAGCTTGGAGGGCCGTACCGTCAGGTCCACCAGCCGGGTCCGGCCGTTGTCGGCGGGGTACTCCGCGGTCCGGTCGTGGTCGAGGCCCATCTCCTCCAGGACCGCGAGCTCGATCTCCAGGAACTCGATCGGTACGCGACGGATCGTCAGCTCCGACTCGGTGACGACCGCCGCGGCCAGCAGGCTCATCGCCTCGACCGGGTCCTCGGAGGGCGAGTAGTCGACGTCCACGTCGATGGCGGGGATGCCGTGCACGGTCAGGGTCGTCGTGCCGATCCCCTCGACCCGGACGCCCAGCGCCTCCAGGAAGAAGCACAGGTCCTGGACCATGTAGTTGGAGGAGGCGTTGCGGATGACGGTGACGCCGTCATGACGGGCGGCCGCGAGCAGCGCGTTCTCGGTCACGGTGTCGCCGCGCTCGGTCAGCACGATCGGGCGGTCGGGGGTGACCCGCCGGTCCACCTCCGCGTGGTAAAGCCCCTCGGTGGCCGTGATGTCCAAGCCGAAGCGGCGCAGCGCGATCATGTGCGGCTCGATCGTGCGCGTGCCGAGGTCGCAGCCGCCCGCGTACGGGAGCTTGAACTGCCGCAGCCGGTGCAGCAGCGGGCCGAGGAACATGATGATGGAGCGGGTGCGACGGGCCGCGTCGGCGTCGATGGCGGCCATGTCCAGGTGCGCGGGCGGGACGATCTCCAGGTCCATCCCGTCGTTGATCCAACGGGTGCGCACCCCGATGGAGTTGAGGACCTCCAGCAGCCGGTAGACCTCCTCGATCCGGGCGACCCGCCTCAGCGTGGTGCGGCCCTTGTTGAGGAGCGAGGCGCACAGCAGCGCCACGCACGCGTTCTTGCTCGTCTTGACGTCGATGGAGCCGGACAGCCGGCGGCCGCCCACGACACGCAGGTGCATGGGACCCGCGTACCCGAGTGACACGATTTCACTGTCGAGCGCCTCACCGATCCGGGCGATCATCTCAAGGCTGATGTTCTGGTTGCCGCGCTCAATGCGGTTGACGGCGCTCTGACTTGTGGCCAGCGCCTCGGCGAGCTGCGTCTGCGTCCAGCCGCGGTGCTGCCGGGCGTCACGGATGAGCTTGCCGATGCGTACGAGGTAGTCGTCTGCCATGGGGGCAGGCTATCTCAGATATGAGATGGCGCTGGTGTCGGGGTCCGCCATCAGGGTGATGGACCGCGGCCGGTGGGGTGACGCGGCCCGTCGGGCGGCGGTTCATCCGATGCCGTCGCGCGGCGAACTCCCGGTCCTCGTCGGCGTCCTTGGCGGAGGGGGCGATGCACGCCACCGGGCATGCCCGGTGCCCGGTGCCGTCGCCCGTTCCCGTCGGCGTGGTACGCCCGTCCGGGCGCTCCGGCAGCACCGCGCGCGGCGACATGGGTGGTTGGTTTCGTATGCCCGGATTTGGAGGACGCCGACCCGCCGTGGACCCGCCCCGGCCGCGGGGCGCCGCCGCTACCGTGGGCGGATGACCCGGACCTGGAACGCCGCGGACCCCGGCGTGCTGCGACTCCCCTCGGGGCGCACGGTCAGGGGCCGTGCCCTCCGGCGCCCGCTGCCGGCCGGGCCGGTCCCCGACTACGCCGTGTACCTGCTCGGCAAGGAGCCGCCCGGAGTCCCGTGGGAGGCCCGCTGGCTGCGGTGGCCCGACTTCCGGCTGCCGAGCAGCCCGGCGGACGCCCGCGCCGTCCTCCGTGAGGCCTGGGAGCGCGCCGCCGCCGAGCGGGTCGAGATCGCCTGCGGCGGCGGACGCGGCCGCACCGGCACGGCCCTCGCCTGCCTGGCCGTCCTCGACGGCGTCCCGGCGGACGAAGCGGTGCGTTTCGTGCGCCGGGAGTACGACCGGCACGCCGTCGAGACCCCCTGGCAGAGACGTTTCGTCCGCCGGTTCGGCGACTGACGCGACGGCCCGCCGGGCGCGCCTCGTCGCGCGGCGGGGTCATGTACTAGAGTTATCTCGACATCGAGATATCTGCCGAAAGACGCACCGCAGCCGCGCCAGCCGGTAAGGGTTACCTAACTAAGTCTTACCTTAGCGGATCGGCGAGGAGCCATCGCGGCAGGATGCGGTAAGAACGCGCACATTGATGAAGGAGACTGTCGTGTCGGCGAACAGCTTCGACGCCCGCAGCACGCTGCGCGTGGGCGACGAGTCGTACGAGATCTTCCGGCTGGACAAGGTCGAGGGCTCCGCGCGCCTCCCTTACAGCCTGAAGGTGCTCCTGGAGAACCTGCTCCGCACCGAGGACGGCGCGAACATCACCGCCGACCACATCCGGGCCCTCGGCGACTGGGACTCGCAGGCTCAGCCGAGCCAGGAGATCCAGTTCACCCCGGCCCGCGTGATCATGCAGGACTTCACCGGTGTGCCGTGTGTCGTCGACCTCGCCACCATGCGCGAGGCCGTCAAGGAGCTCGGCGGCGACCCGGCGAAGATCAACCCGCTGGCCCCGGCCGAGCTGGTCATCGACCACTCCGTCATCGCCGACAAGTTCGGCACCGCGGAGGCCTTCGGCCAGAACGTCGAGCTGGAGTACGGCCGGAACAAGGAGCGCTACCAGTTCCTGCGCTGGGGCCAGACCGCCTTCGACGAGTTCAAGGTCGTCCCGCCCGGCACCGGCATCGTCCACCAGGTGAACATCGAGCACCTGGCCCGCACCGTCATGGTGCGCAACGGCCAGGCGTACCCCGACACCCTCGTCGGCACCGACTCCCACACCACCATGGTCAACGGCCTGGGTGTGCTCGGCTGGGGCGTCGGCGGCATCGAGGCCGAGGCCGCCATGCTCGGCCAGCCGGTCTCCATGCTGATCCCGCGCGTCGTCGGCTTCAAGCTGACCGGCGAGCTGCCCACCGGCACCACCGCCACCGACCTGGTGCTCACCATCACCGAGATGCTGCGCAAGCACGGCGTCGTCGGCAAGTTCGTCGAGTTCTACGGTGAGGGCGTCGCCGCCACCTCCCTCGCGAACCGCGCCACCATCGGCAACATGTCGCCCGAGTTCGGCTCCACCGCCGCGATCTTCCCGATCGACGACGAGACCCTGAACTACCTCAAGCTCACCGGCCGCTCCCCGCAGCAGGTCGCGCTGGTCGAGGCGTACGCCAAGGAGCAGGGCCTCTGGCTGGACCCGGCCGCCGAGCCGGACTTCTCCGAGAAGCTGGAGCTGGACCTCTCCACGGTCGTCCCCTCCATCGCCGGCCCGAAGCGCCCGCAGGACCGCATCGTCCTCGCCGAGGCGGCCCAGCAGTTCGCCAAGGACGTCCTCAACTACGTCGAGATCCCGACCGCGCAGGCCGGCACCGCCGCCTCCCCGGTGGACGAGGCGAGCGACGAGTCCTTCCCGGCCTCCGACGCCCCGGCCTACGGCAGCCAGGAGAACGGCGCGGGCGCCCCGCACCACGCCGAGGGCACCGGTGCCGCCGTCCCGTCGAACCCGGTCACCGTCACCGCCCCCGACGGCTCGACCTACGAGATCGACCACGGCGCCGTCACCGTCGCCGCGATCACCTCCTGCACCAACACCTCGAACCCGTACGTCATGGTCGCCGCCGCGCTCGTCGCGAAGAAGGCCGTGGAGAAGGGCCTGACCCGCAAGCCGTGGGTCAAGACCACCCTCGCCCCGGGCTCCAAGGTCGTCACCGACTACTTCGACAAGGCGGGCCTCACCCCGTACCTCGACAAGGTCGGCTTCAACCTCGTCGGCTACGGCTGCACCACCTGCATCGGCAACTCCGGCCCGCTGCCGGAGGAGGTCTCCAAGGCCGTCAACGAGCACGACCTCGCGGTCACCTCGGTCCTCTCCGGCAACCGCAACTTCGAGGGCCGGATCAACCCCGACGTCAAGATGAACTACCTGGCCTCCCCGCCGCTGGTCGTCGCGTACGCCCTGGCGGGCTCCATGAAGGTGGACATCACCAAGGACGCCCTGGGCACCGACCAGGACGGCAACCCGGTCTTCCTGAAGGACATCTGGCCCTCCGAGGCCGAGGTCAACGACGTCGTGGCGAACGCCATCGGCGAGGACATGTTCAACAAGTCCTACCAGGACGTCTTCGCGGGCGACGCCCAGTGGCAGGCGCTGCCGATCCCCACCGGCAACACCTTCGAGTGGGACACCGAGTCCACCTACGTCCGCAAGCCCCCGTACTTCGAGGGCATGACGATGGAGACCACCCCGGTCTCCGACATCACCGGCGCCCGCGTGCTGGCCAAGCTGGGCGACTCGGTCACCACCGACCACATCTCCCCGGCCGGTGCCATCAAGGCCGACACCCCGGCCGGCCAGTACCTCACGGAGCACGGCGTCGAGCGCCGCGACTTCAACAGCTACGGCTCCCGCCGCGGCAACCACGAGGTCATGATCCGCGGTACGTTCGCCAACATCCGCCTGCGCAACCAGATCGCGCCGGGCACCGAGGGCGGCTACACCCGCGACTTCACCCAGGACGGCGGTCCGGTGTCGTTCATCTACGACGCCTCCCGCAACTACATCGAGCAGGGCATCCCGCTCGTCGTCCTCGCGGGCAAGGAGTACGGCTCCGGCTCGTCCCGCGACTGGGCCGCCAAGGGCACCGCGCTGCTGGGCGTCAAGGCCGTCATCGCCGAGTCCTACGAGCGCATCCACCGCTCGAACCTCATCGGCATGGGCGTCCTCCCGCTCCAGTTCCCCGAGGGCCAGTCGGCCGAGTCGCTGGGCCTGACCGGCGAGGAGACCTTCTCCTTCGCCGGTGTCACCGAGCTCAACGAGGGCACCACGCCCCGCACGGTGAAGGTCACCACCGACACGGGCGTCGAGTTCGACGCGGTCGTCCGCATCGACACCCCCGGCGAGGCGGACTACTACCGCAACGGCGGCATCATGCAGTACGTGCTGCGCAACCTGATCCGCGGCTGACCGGACAGCGCTCACACGGCGAGGGCCGCACCCCCGGCAACGGGGGTGCGGCCCTCGCCGCGTACCGGGTCAGCGCAGCAGCTCCACCTCCGCCAGCGTCGCCACCGCGTCCGGCACCAGCCGGTAGGTCGCGTACCGGCCGGGCCGCGCCACCGTGAACACCCGCGTCTGCCGGTCCCACGCGAACGACTCGCCCGACCGCCGGTCCAGGTCGGCCCACGCCGTACCGTCCCGCGACCCCTGGAGCACCCACCCCGAGGGGGCGGCCCCCCGCGCCGCCGAGGTCAGCGTGTACTGCGCCGCCCGCACCCCGCCCGCCGGCACCGGCAGCTCCACCGCCTCCACCGACGCGGCCGTCGCCGACGTGTCGTCGAACAGCTCACCCGGCCCCGCCAGCACGTCCCGCCGCGGCGAGGGCACCGCGTCGCCCCGGGTGAGGGAGACCGGCGCCGCGCCCCGGCCCGTGCCCCATGCGGAAGGCTCCGGCCCCATCGCGAACTCCAGCGTCCCGCCCCGCGCCAGCAGCCGGTGCGGCAGCGCCGTCGACGTCCAGCGCTCGCCGTTGACCTCCAGCCCCTGCACGTAGATGTTGCGCGCGCTGTTCTCCGGGGCCTTCACCACCAGCGTGCGGCCGTTGTCCATCCGCACGGTCGCCCTGGTGAAGAGCGGCGAGCCGATCGCGTACTCGCCGCTGCCCATCACCAGCGGGTAGAAGCCCAGCGCCGAGAACAGCCACCAGGCCGACTGCTCGCCGTTGTCCTCGTCGCCGTGGTAGCCCTGCCCGATCTCGCTGCCCGTGTACAGCCGCGACAGCACCTCGCGCACCTTCTGCTGCGTCTTCCACGGCTGCCCGGCCGCGTCGTACATGTACGGCACGTGGTGGGCGACCTGGTTGGAGTGCCCGTACATGCCCATCCGCACGTCCCGCGCCTCCGTCATCTCGTGGATGACGCTGCCGTAGGAGCCCACGAACTCGGGCGAGGCGGTCTCGGGCGTGGAGAAGTAGGCGTCCAGCTTCTTCGCCAGGCCGGCCCGTCCCCCGTACAGGTTCGCCAGGCCCCGGCTGTCCTGCGGGGCGGTGAAGGCGTAACCCCAGCCGTTGGTCTCCGTGTAGTCGTGACCCCACACCCGGGGGTCGTACGAGGCCGAGGGCACCCGCCAGCCGCCCTTGAGGTCCCGCCCCTGGAAGAAGCCGGCCTCCTTGTCGAAGAGGGTGACGTAGTTGCGGGCCCGGTTGCGGAAGTAGGCCGCCTCCTCCTCGTAGCGGGCCTTCCCGGTCTTCGCGTGCAGCGCCTCCGCCATCCTGGCCAGGCCGTAGTCGTTGAGGTACCCCTCCAGGGACCAGGACAGGCCCTCGTGGGTCGCGGTGGATGCGTAGCCGAGGAACGGGGACGTGTCCATGCCCTTGCGGCCGACGCCCGACGACGGCGGCACCACCGTGGCGTTCTTCAGCGCCGCCTCGTAGGCCGCCTCCGCGTCGAAGTCGACCCCCTTGACGTACGCGTCGGCGAACGCCACGTCCGACGACGTGCCGGTCATCAGGTCCGCGTAGCCCGGAGACGACCAGCGGGAGATCCACCCGCCGTCCTTGTACTGCTGGACGAAGCCGTCCACCAGCTCGCCCGCCTTGCGCGGGGTGAGGAAGGAGTACGCGGGCCAGGTGGTGCGGTAGGTGTCCCAGAAGCCGTTGTTGACGTACACCCTGCCGTCGACGATCTTCGCACCCGTACGCGTCGGGGTGTCCGGCCCGGTCCGCGGCGAGAAGGGGCTCGCGTACCGGTCCTCGCCGTCGACCCGCTCGAAGCCGGAGTTCGGGTACAGGTACAGCCGGTAGAGGCTGGAGTACAGGGTGACGAGCTGGTCGCGGGTCGCGCCCTCGACCGTCACCCGGCCGAGCAGCCGGTCCCAGGCGCCCTGGGCCCGCTCCCGGACCCGCTCGAAACGGGTGCCGGCCGGGATCTCGGCCTCCAGGTTCCGCCTGGCCTGCTCCACGCCGATCAGCGACGTCGCCATCCGCAGCGTCACCGTCCGGTCCGCGCCTGCGTCGAACCGCAGGTGCCCCCTGACGCCCGCCGACGCCGAGCCGGTGACCGGCGCGTCGAAGACGCCGTACACGAACATCCGGGTGGCGCCGGCCGACAGCCCGCTCCTGACGTCCGAGAAGCCGGTGAAGGAGCGGGTCGCCGGGTCGAGCGTGAGACCGCCCTCCTCCGTGACGTTGTCGAACACGACCGACGCGTCCGCGCCCGGATAGGTGAACCGCATCATCGCCGCGTGGTCGGACGGGGTGATCTCGGCCCTGAGGCCGTTCTCGAAGGTGACGCCGTAGTAGTGCGGCCGGGCCGTCTCCTTCTCGTGCCGGAAGGGCAGCGCGCGCCGGACGCGGTCGGTCTCGGGCGTCCCGGCGGCCGCCGACGGCAGGAGCTGGAACGTCTGCCGGTCACCCATCCAGGGGCTCGGCTCGTGGCTGGCGGCGAACGCCTGCACCGTGGGCAGGTTGTCGGCGTTGTTCCCGCGCGCGTACTCGTACAGCCAGCTCTTGGACGCGGCGTTGGTCACCGGCGTCCAGAAGTTGAAGCCATGGGGAACGGCCGTGGCCGGAAAGGCGTTGCCGCGCGAGAAGGAACCGCTGGAGTGGGTGCCGCGGACGGTCGAGACGTGGTCGGACGGCCGGGCGTGCCGCGGCGCGGGTGCGGCGCGGCCGATCGTGATGTCGTCGATCCAGCCCTGGAACCTCGCGGCGCCCCCTGCGGAGTCGTACGCCACCAGGATCCGGTCCACGGTCCGGCCGGCCGCCACCGTCCCGATCCCGGCCGTCACCTGGTTCCACTGGTTGACGTAGAGCCGCTTGGCCGCGCCCTGGCCCCGCGGGGTGAGCGCCCCGCCGTGGCTGTCGACGGCGCGCAGCTCGCTCAGGTAGGTGCCGTCGGTGAAGGCGAGGTCCACGGCCACGTTGGTGGCCGGGTAGTTCAGGTCCGTCTCCGGCAGCGACGGGAAGATCCGGTACGACAGCTCGGTGTCCCGCCGTACCACCGTGTTCACGTCGAAGACCTTGTTGTACGAGTAGGCCCGGCCGGCCGGCCGGTGGGTGCCCGCGTACCGCAGGGCCCGCACCCCGGTGAACCCGGCGTTCGCCTTGGCGGTGGGAGAGCCGCCGGGGCCGCGGTCGACGTGGGTGCGCATGTCGGGCGGGACGGGGGTGGAGGTGTCGCCGTTCGAGAACTGGACGTCGGCGAGCTGGGTGATGCCGGGGGCGCCGTTGTTCCGCGTGATCTCCAGCCGGTAATGCGCGTACTCCGTTGCATTGTCGAACTCGTAGGTCCGCGTTTCGAATCGCTTTTCGAACGTCTGGCCCTCGCGGGTGTCCAGGACCTTCCACTCCCTGCCGTCGGCCGAGCCGGAAAGCGTCCAGTTCCGGGGGTCGCGCTCGGCGTGGTCGTTCGCGGACGTCAGCGCGTACGTGACCACCTCGACGGGTTCGTCCAGGTCGAATTCCACCCAGGCGGTGGCGGAGAACGTGAGCCACTTGGTGCCCGGCTGAAGGTCGGTCAGGTTCTCCTTGGTCTCACCGGCGCCGCCGTTCTCGCCGCTGGCGCGCAGCGCGGAGACCTTGTCCGTGACGTTGCCCGGTATCCCCGCCGTGAAGGCGCCGTCCACCCCGGAGGCCCGCTTGCGGCCGTCGGCGCCCACCTCGACGGTGTCGCGCCAGTCCGGCGGGCGCTCGTCCGCCTCGAAGGACGAGCGGAACTCCTGCTCGGCGGAAGCGGGTTGGGACGGTCGGGCCGGGCGGGCCTGGGCCGCGGCCGGCGGCGCGGCCGCCACGAGCAGCGAAGCGGCCGCCACGAGGGCGGCCGTTCGGGGGAATCGGTGACGGGTTCCGGGTCCGGACGTGCTGGGGTGTCTGGGCTGCATCCCGCGTCCTGCCTCCTGCCGAAAGCGCGTTGGACAACGTTGTCAGGCGATCTGCGCAGGAACCAGTAGGGAGCTGAGTGGCGGCCGGTGTCAAGGGTGTTGACGGTGCGGGAAGATCCGATTCAGCCGTTCCGCCGAACGAGGTGACCGGTTATCGCGGACCGGCGGGTCCGGCGTTTCCCCGAGGTCTCAACTCGGGAAAGACTCCTGACCAAAGTTGTTTTCGATCTTGCTCATCTGACGCGAAGTGGACTATACCTGTCGGCGTCCGAGTGGCATGGCAGCATTCAGCACCGCACGCACACCCAGCACCTGCACGACCCAGCAAACGACCGCGGTGGCGGGGCCCTTCGCCTCAGGCGAGCAGGACGGGCGACCGGTACACCGCCTGAGTCCTGGAGAAGGCGAGGACTTGAGCATGGGATCCACCTCCGGCCGCACCAAAGGGGGCCCCGTCCACGGGGGCCCGGTCGACGAGGGCCTCGGTCGTCGCGATCTGATCAGGCGGTCCGCCGCGCTCGGCCTGATCACCGTACCGACCATGGGCGTCCTGTCCGCCTGCGCCACCGGTGGTGGTGGCGGCAACGAGGGGCGGACCAAGGCCCCCGGCGGCCCGAAGTCCGAGAAGAACCCGCTCGGCGTGGCCAAGGGTGCCCCGCTGGAGGCGTTCATCTTCAAGGGCGGCCTCGGCGACCAGTACGCCAAGGACGCCGAGACCGACTACAAGGCCACCTACGGCGCCGGCGTCAAGCACACCGGCACCCAGCAGGTCGGGCCCAAGCTCACCCCGCGCTTCGCGGGCGGCAACCCGCCGGACGTCATCGACAACTCCGGCGCCGACCACCTCGACATGAACAAGCTCTCCACCCAGGGCCAGCTCCAGGACCTCGCCGCCCTGCTCGACGCCGCCTCGATGGACGACCCGGCGAAGAAGGTCCGGGACACCATCCACCCCAGCACCATCGAGAAGGGCAAGCACGGCGACACCTTCGACGTGCTCTACTACGCCTTCACCATCTACGGCACCTGGTACTCGCGGAAGCTGCTCGCCGACAAGGGCTGGACGTACCCCAAGAGCCTGTCCGAGATGGTCACGCTGTGCGGGGAGATCAAGAAGGCCGGCGTCGCCCCATGGACGTACGCGGGCAAATTCCCCTACTACGTGCACTTCAACCTCTTCGCCCAGATCGCCAAGATCGGCGGCATGGAGAAGTGGATCGCGATCGACAACCTGGAGCCGAACGCCTGGACCTCCAACGACGCGGTCAAGGAGGTCGTCGAGCACTACGAGGAGCTCGCGGCCAAGAAGTACTTCC
Organism: Streptomyces sp. NPDC039423; assembly: GCF_055598725.1. Lineage (NCBI taxonomy): Bacteria > Bacillati > Actinomycetota > Actinomycetes > Kitasatosporales > Streptomycetaceae > Streptomyces > Streptomyces sp. NPDC039423. The sequence continues at coordinate 489,819 of NZ_JBVKAH010000005.1, read as the reverse complement.
TCGAAGGCAGCCAGGGCCTCACCCACATCCAGTCCCAGACCGCCTGGACCAAGGGCAAGGCGGTGTTCATCCCCAACGGCTCCTGGGTCGAGAACGAGGCCGCCCCCACCACGCCCGCCGACTTCGGCATGGCCGTCGGCGCCCTCTTCGACGGCACCGGCGACAAGATGCCGCACGGCACCCTGCGCGGCGAGCCGAGCGAGCCGTACATCGTCGCGAGCAAGGGCAGGAACCCGGCCGGCGGCATGGAACTGCTGCGCATCATGCTCTCCAAAAAACACGCGCAGAACTTCGCCACGAAGGTGAAGTCCCTGACCTGTGTCATGGACGCCACAGAGGGCATGACCCTCTCACCCGGCCTCGCCTCCGCCAGCAAGGTCTTCAAGGAGGCCGGGGACAACCTGATCAGTCTTCAGCTCCAGGAGTGGTACCCGGCGCTCACCGACGAGAAGATCGGCGGCCTGACCGGCCAGCTGCTCGCCGGTGAGCTGAAGGCCGCCGACTGGATCAAGAAGACCCAGGCGGAATGCGACAAGGTGGCCAAGGACGACTCCGTCACCAAGTTCACGCGCACGGCCTGAAAGGGAAAAGGCGGACCGCCTGACCTGCCGGTCGCCGGAAACGAGGGGAAGGGCCGGGGAGCACCATGCAACACGGCAAATACCGATTCATCGTGGGCTTCCTGGCCCTGCCTCTGCTCATCTACGGCGTCTTCGTCATCTCGCCGTTCGTCCAGGCCTTCCAGATCTCGATGACCGACTGGTCGGGCCTGGTGGGCACCGCGGAATTCGTGGGCCCGGACAACTTCGTCAAGCTGTGGGAGAGCGACGAGTTCTGGAACGCGCTGCGCCACAACGTCTACATGCTGGCGCTCGTACCGGTGGTGACGCTCGCGCTGGGCCTCTTCTTCGCCTTCATGCTCAATGTCGGCGGCCGCCGCCGGAAGAACGAGGTCGTCACCGGTGTGGCGGGCTCCCGGTTCTACAAGTTCGTCTTCTTCTTCCCGCAGGTCATCTCCATCACGATCATCGCCGTCATCTGGTTCAACATCTACAACCCCGATCCGGACGACGGCATGCTCAACTCCCTGCTCGGCACGGTCGGCCTGGACGGCCTCCAGAACGCCTGGCTGGGCGAGAAGAGCCTCGCCCTGTGGTGCATCGGCGCGGTCATGGTCTGGGGCCACGTCGGTTTCTACGTGGTGCTGTTCTCCGCCGCGATGGCCTCCATCCCGCGCGACATCTACGAGGCCGCACTGCTCGACGGCGCCGGCCGCTCGCACACCTTCTTCCGGATCACCCTCCCGCTGCTGTGGGACACGGTCCAGACCGGCTGGGTGTACATGGGGATCATCGCGCTGGACGCGTTCGCGCTCGTCCAGATCATGTCGGTGAACATGGGCGGGCCCGACGGCGCCACGGACGTCATGCCGCTGCGGCTGTACCTGACGGCCTTCCGCGACAGCCAGTTCGGCTACGCCTCCGCCATGGGCGTCGCGATGCTCGTCGTCACCATGACCTTCGCAGTGCTCGCGTTGCGCTTCGGGCGCTGTGAGCGGATCGAGTACTAGGGGTACGGCGATGACGACCGAAGAGATCGAAGCGGTGACCAAGCAGGACACCGCCGCGCCCGCCGGGGTCACCCGCCGGCTCGGCCCCACGACCGGCCGCACCTCGGAGGGCGGGGCCCTCAACGTCTTCTCCCACGGCATCCTCGTCCTGTGGACGCTGATGGTGGGCGTGCCGCTGCTGTGGGTGCTGTGGAGCGCCTTCAAGGACAGCAACGGGATCCTGACCGACCCGTGGGGCCTGCCGACCGTCCTGCACTGGGAGAACTGGTCCAACGCGTGGAACGACGCGAACATGGGCCGGTACTTCATCAACACCGCGATCGTGGTCGGCGGGTCCGTGGTGGGCACGATGGTGCTGGGGTCGATGGCCGCGTACGTCCTGGCCCGCTTCACCTTCCCCGGCAACCGCTTCCTCTACTACCTGTTCGTCGCCGGCATGTCCTTCCCGGTCTTCATGCTGGTCATTCCGCTCTTCTTCGTCATGCGGGACTTCCCGGGCAGCTCGCTGCTGGCGACGTACCACGGACTGATCCTGGTCTACATCGCGTACTCGCTGCCGTTCACCGTCTTCTTCATGACGGCCTTCTTCCGGACCCTGCCGACCTCGGTGGCCGAGGCCGCGATGATCGACGGCGCCTCGCACACGCGGACGTTCTTCCAGGTGATGGTGCCCATGGCCAAGCCGGGCCTGATCAGCATCGGCATCTTCAACTTCCTGGGGCAGTGGAACCAGTACCTGCTGCCGATGGTGCTCAATCAGCAGGAGGACAAGTACGTCCTCACCCAGGGCCTGGCGATGATCGCGTTGCAGCAGGGTTATGAGAACGACTGGGGCGCGCTGATGGCGGGAATGATGATCGCCATGCTGCCGGTCCTGATCGTCTACTCGGTCTTCCAGCGCCAGGTGCAGTCCGGTCTCACGGCGGGTGCCCTGAAGTAGTTCACATCACGATCCGAAACGGCTCGTCGGTGGAGCGGACGCTCCCGACGGGCCGTTTCTCTGCGACATGCAGGTAAATGTCCTTTTCCTCCGCATCTAATTCGCTCATCGGAGGCCTTCGACGCTCAAGGTCTTGACGGGGACCAACCCGAAAGGCTCAGCTTAGAGTTCACATGTTGGAGAAAACGGCAGGAGTGAGTGAGTCGATGGAGACTCCGGGGTCGCAGACATCTCTGCATCGGGCCAATCTCGAGCGGGTCGTGCGCGCGGTGCGCATGGCCGGGTCGCTCACCCAGGCGGAGATCGCCAGAACGACCGGCCTCTCCGCCGCCACGGTCTCCAACATCGTCCGGGAGCTCAAGGACGGCGGCACCGTCGAGGTGACCCCCACCTCCGCGGGCGGCCGCCGGGCCCGCAGCGTCTCGCTCAGCGGTGACGCCGGCATCGTCATCGGCGTGGACTTCGGCCATACGCACCTCCGCGTCGCCGTGGGTAACCTGGCCCACCAGGTGCTCGCCGAGGAGGCCGAGCCGCTGGACGTCGACGCGTCGTCCGAGGAAGGCTTCGGACGGGCGGAAGCCCTGGTCAAACGGCTGATCGCGGCGACCGGGATCGGCCAGGACAAGGTGGTCGGCGTCGGCCTCGGCGTCCCCGGCCCCATCGACGTCTCCTCCGGCACGCTCGGCTCCACCTCGATCCTGCCGGGCTGGAAGGGCATCAACCCGAGCGAGGAGCTCTCGGGCCGGCTCGGGGTCCCGGTGTACGTGGACAACGACGCCAACCTCGGCGCGCTCGGCGAGCTGGTCTGGGGCGGCGGGCGCGGGGTCAAGGACCTGGCGTACATCAAGGTCGCCAGCGGTGTCGGCGCCGGCCTGGTGATCGACGGGCAGATCTACCGGGGCCCCGGCGGCACCGCCGGCGAGATCGGCCACATCACCCTGGACGAGTCCGGCCCCGTCTGCCGCTGCGGCAATCGCGGTTGCCTGGAGACGTTCACCGCGGCCCGCTACGTCCTGCCCCTGCTCCAGCCCAGTCACGGGCCCGACCTGACCATGGAGCGGGTGGTGCAGCTCGCCCGCGAGGGCGACCCCGGCTGCCGCCGGGTGATCGCGGACGTCGGACGCCACATCGGCAGCGGTGTCGCCAACCTCTGCAACCTGCTGAACCCCAGCCGTGTCGTGCTGGGCGGCGACCTCGCCGAGGCCGGGGAACTGGTGCTGGGGCCCATCCGCGACTCGGTCTCCCGCTACGCCATCCCCAGTGCCGCCCGGCAGCTCTCGGTGGCTCCCGGCGCCCTCGGCGGCCGGGCCGAGGTGCTCGGCGCGCTGGCCCTCGTCCTGAGCGAGATGGGCGATTCGACCCTGCTTGAGAGTGCGCTCACCCCGGTCACTCCTGCGTTCACTTAGATAACGGATGGCACCGTTGTCATCTCGTTGTCAATTTACTCCTTGACGACGACCTTGCGGCCGAGTTGACTTCCAGCCACCTCGGCCGCAACGTCGCGGCCTCGTCAGGGAGGCAACCCACATGAACGCAATGACGCGACGCATCGTCATAGGCACGGCAGCGGTATCGATGGCCGCTTCCCTCGCCGCTTGTGGCAAGGCGGGCGACGGTGACACCGCCGGCGGCGGCGGCGACAGCAAGACCATCGGCCTGCTGCTGCCGGAGAACAAGACGACCCGGTACGAGACGTTCGACCGCCCCATCATCGAGGCGAAGATCAAGGCGCTGTGCGGCGACTGCGAGGTCAAGTACAACAACGCCGCGCAGGACACCGAGACCCAGAAGAAGCAGTTCGACGCGCTGGTCACCCAGGGCGTCAAGGTGATCATCCTCGACTCGGTCGACTACAAGGCCACCAAGTCCTGGGTGCAGCAGGCCGAGAAGAAGGGCGTCAAGGTCGTCGCGTACGACCGTCTCGCCGAGGGCCCGATCTCCGCGTACGTCAGCTACGACAACGAGAAGATCGGCCGCCTCCAGGGCGAGGGCCTGGTCAAGGCGCTGGGCGCCAAGGCCAAGGACAGCAACGTCGTGATGATCAACGGCTCGCCGACCGACCCCAACGCCCCGCTGTTCAAGAAGGGCGCCCACAGCGTCCTCGACGGCGGCGTCAAGAAGGTCGTGTACGAGCAGGACATCCCGGACTGGTCCCCGGACGAGGCCAACAAGAAGATGGGCGCCGCCATCGACTCCCTGGGCAAGAGCGGCTTCCAGGGCGTGTACTCCGCCAACGACGGCATGGCCGGCGGCATCATCACCGCCCTGAAGAAGCAGGGCATCAAGGTCCCGGTCGGCGGTCAGGACGCCGAGCTCGCCGGTCTCCAGCGCATCCTCGCGGGCGAGCAGGCCTTCACGATCTACAAGCAGATCAAGCCGGAGGCCGAGACCACCGCCGAGATCGCGGTCCGCCTGCTCAAGGGCGAGAAGATCGACGACCTGGCCACCACCAAGGTCACCAGCCTCACCGGTGAGTTCAAGGACATCCCGGCCAAGCTGTACGACGCGCAGGTCGTGACCAAGGAGAACATCGGCTCCACGATCATCGCGGACAAGGTCTACAAGGCCGCCGACATCTGCACCGCCGAGTACAAGGCGGCCTGCGCCGCCGCCGGCATCAAGTAACCGGGCGGCCTCCCGAACCGGTCCGGCGCCCGCCCTCCACGCCCCGCAAGCACGGACGGGCGCCGGACTCACCCCCTCCCGGACCGGCCGGGCACCCGCCGCACCCGCCCTCCCACGGCGCACCGCGACCCCGCCCCCGCACCGTCCGCCCCCGGCGCCCCGCGCCGCCCCCGGACGGACGCCCGCCCGGCGGCGCGGCCCGCACCCGGGCCCGCGGACCCGGTCCCCCTCAAGCTCCACGTACCACCATCCCCGCCGGACAGGCGGCGAAGGAGATGATTCACGTGTTCGCTACGCCCGTGCTGGCGTTGCGCGGAGTCTCCAAGCGGTTCGGCGCCGTCCAGGCGCTCACCGACGTAGACCTGGAGATCCACGCCGGTGAGGTCGTCGCCCTGGTCGGCGACAACGGCGCCGGCAAATCGACGCTCGTCAAGACCATCTCGGGGGTCCACCCCATCGACGAAGGCGCCATCGAGTGGGAGGGCAACACGGTCCGCATCAGCCGGCCGAACGACGCCCAGGACCTCGGGGTCGCCACCGTCTACCAGGACCTGGCCCTCTGCGACAACCTCGACGTCGTCGCCAACCTCTTCCTCGGCAGCGAGCTGAAGAGCCTCTCCGTCCTCGACGAGATCGCGATGGAGAAGCGCGCCAAGGAGCTGCTGGACACCCTGTCCATCCGCATCCCCAGCGTGCGCATCCCCGTCGCTGCCCTCTCCGGCGGACAGCGCCAGGTCGTCGCCATCGCGCGCGCCCTGATCGGCGACCCCAAGATCGTCATCCTCGACGAGCCCACCGCCGCCCTCGGCGTCGAGCAGACCGCCCAGGTCCTCGACCTGGTCGAGCGGCTGCGCGAGCGGGGCCACGGCGTCATCCTCATCAGCCACAACATGGCCGATGTGCGCGCCGTCGCCGACAAGGTCGCGGTGCTCCGCCTCGGCCGCAACAACGGTGTCTTCGACGTCAAGGACACCACGCACGAAGAGATCATCGCCGCGATCACCGGCGCCACGGACAACGCCGTCACCCGCCGCCAGGCGCGCACGGCCACGAAGGAGGACGCGAAGTGAGCGACCTCACCAAGACCCCCGCCCCCGACGCCGCCGAGCAGTCCGCCGCGCCGATCCCGGCCGTCGACCCGCGCCTCCTGGTGCGCGAGGAGGGCCTCAAGGGCTACTGGACCGAGTTCACCCGCAAGGTGCGCGGCGGTGAGCTGGGCTCCCTGCCCGTGTTCATCGGCCTGATCGTCATCGCGGTCGTCTTCCAGCTCCAGAACAGCAACTTCCTCTCCGCCAGCTCCGTCGCCAACATCGCGGTCTACACCTCGGGCCTCGGCATCATGGCGGTCGGCATCGTCTTCGTGCTGATCCTCGGCGAGATCGACCTGTCGGTCGGCTCCGTCGCGGGTGTCGGCGCCGCCGTATGGGCCGTGCTCAATGTGAGCAACGGGATGAACGACTGGCTCGCCGTCGCCCTCGCCGTCCTCTCCGGCCTGGCGCTGGGCCTGCTGCACGGCTTCTTCTTCGCCAAGATCGGCGTACCGGCGTTCGTCGTCACCCTGGCCGGCTTCCTCGGCTGGAGCGGCCTCCAGATCTGGCTCATGGGCCAGGAAGGCTCCATCAACGCCCCCACCGGGAGCGTCGTCGAGCACCTGACCGGCTACTACTTCGAGGACAAGGCCGCCGCGTACGGCCTCGCCCTGGTGGCCGTCCTCGCCTACGCCGGGTCCCTGCTGCTGGACAGCAAGCGCCGCAAGGCCGCCGCGCTGCCCGCCCGCCCGGCCAGCGAGATCGTCCTGCGCGCCGGCTTCGTCGCCGTCCTGTGCTTCGTCGTCGCGTACGTCCTCAACGAGCCCGCCGGTGCCCGCGGCCTGCCGCTCGCGCTGGTGCTCTTCCTCGCCGTCCTGGTCGTCGCCGACTTCGTCGCCCGCCGCACCACCTTCGGCCGCCAGGTCTTCGCGGTCGGCGGCAACGCCGAGGCGGCCCGCCGCGCCGGCATCAACGTCGACCGGGTCCGGATCATGGTCTTCGGCCTCTCCGGCCTGCTCGCCGCCTTCGGCGGCCTCTTCGTGGCCAGCCTCTCCGGCGGCGCCACCAAGAGCCTGGGCGGCGGCAACACCCTGATGCTCGTCATCGCGGCGGCCGTCATCGGCGGCACCAGCCTCTTCGGCGGCCGCGGCAAGGTGTGGTCCGCGCTGCTCGGCATGATCGTGATCCAGTCGATCCAGCAGGGCCTCAACATGCTCGGAATGGCCTCCGAGATCCAGTACATGATCACCGGCGCGGTGCTCCTCGCCGCCGTCGTGATCGACTCGATCTCCCGCCGCACCCAGAAGACCGCAGGTCGCGCCTAGTGTGACCACCGCGATGCCCGGCGCCGTCAACCGGCGCCGGGCATTGCTGCGTCTGAGCCAATGCCCGGCACTTTACGGACCGCCCGATGACCACCGTCGGAGGCGGAACATTAGACTCGACCAAATCGGCAGCTCGACCAGCTCAACACGCAAGGAGGCACGGGTGGCTCTGCTGACCCGTATCACGGGCCCGCGCGACCTCGACCGGCTCGCCCCGGAGCAGCTGGACCAGCTGGCCGCGGAGATCCGGTCCTTCCTGGTGGACGCCGTCTCCAAGACGGGCGGCCACCTCGGGCCGAACCTCGGCGTGGTCGAGCTGACCATCGCCCTGCACCGCGTCTTCGAGTCCCCCAAGGACAAGATCCTCTGGGACACCGGCCACCAGTCCTACGTCCACAAGCTGCTCACCGGCCGCCAGGACTTCTCCAAGCTGAAGATGAAGGGCGGCCTGTCCGGCTACCCGGCTCGCGCGGAGTCCGAGCACGACGTCATCGAGAACAGCCACGCCTCCACCGTCCTCGGCTGGGCCGACGGCCTGGCCAAGGCCAACGAGGTGCTGGGCAGGAACGACCACGTCGTCGCCGTCATCGGTGACGGCGCCCTCACCGGCGGCATGGCCTGGGAGGCGCTCAACAACATCGCGGAGGCCAAGGACCGCCCGCTCGTCATCGTCGTCAACGACAACGAGCGCTCCTACGCCCCGACCATCGGCGGCCTCGCCAACCACCTCGCCACCCTGCGCACCACCGACGGCTACGAGCGCTTCCTCGCCCGTACCAAGGAGATCCTCGACCGCACCCCGGTCGTCGGCAAGCCGCTGTACGAGACGCTGCACGGCGCCAAGAAGGGCCTGAAGGACTTCATCGCCCCGCAGGGCATGTTCGAGGACCTCGGCCTGAAGTACGTCGGCCCCATCGACGGCCACGACATCGAGGCCCTGGAGTCGGCGCTGACCCGCGCCAAGCGGTTCGGCGGCCCGGTCATCGTGCACTGCCTCACCGAGAAGGGCCGCGGCTACCAGCCCGCCCTCGCCGACGAGGCCGACCGCTTCCACGCCGTCGGCAGGATCCACCCGGACACCGGCCTGCCGATCTCCTCCTCCGGCGCCGACTGGACCGGTGTGTTCGCCGACGAGATGGTCGAGCTCGGCCGCGAGCGCGAGGACATCGTCGCCATCACCGCGGCCATGCTCCAGCCGGTCGGCCTCGACAAGTTCGCCAAGGCCTTCCCCGACCGGGTGTACGACGTCGGCATCGCCGAGCAGCACGGCGCCGTCTCCGCGGCCGGCCTGGCCACCGGCGGCCTCCACCCCGTCTTCGCCGTCTACGCCACCTTCCTCAACCGCGCCTTCGACCAGGTCCTGATGGATGTCGCCCTGCACAAGTGCGGAGTGACCTTCGTCCTGGACCGGGCCGGCATCACCGGCACCGACGGCGCCTCCCACAACGGCATGTGGGACATGTCGATCCTCCAGGTCGTCCCCGGCCTCCGGATCGCCGCCCCGCGCGACGCCGACCAGGTCCGCGCCCAGCTCCGCGAGGCCGTCGAGGTCGACGACGCGCCGACCGTCGTGCGCTACTCCAAGGGCGCCGTCGGCCCGGCCGTCGAGGCCGTGGGCCGCGTCGGCGGCATGGACGTGCTGCGCGAGGCCGGCACCGACACGCCGGACGTGCTGCTGGTGTCCGTCGGCGCGCTCGCGCCGATGTGCCTGGAGATCGCCGGCCTGCTCGACCAGCAGGGCATCTCCACCACCGTCGTCGACCCGCGCTGGGTCAAGCCGGTCGACGAGGCCCTCCCGCCGCTCGCGGCCCGTCACCGCGTCGTGGTCACCGTCGAGGACAACGGGCGCGTCGGCGGCGTCGGCTGCGCGGTCGCCCAGGCGCTGCGCGACGCGGGCGTCGACGTACCGCTGCGCGACTTCGGCATCCCGCCGCGCTTCCTGGACCACGCCTCCCGCAAGGAGGTCATGGCGGAGATCGGGCTGACCGCCCCGGACATCGCCCGCCAGGTCACCGGCCTCGTCTCCACGCTGGACGGCCGGTACGAGGAGGCGGCCGTCGAGACCGCCCGCGACTGACGGCACCCGTACCACCGCGCATTGGGCCGGTCGGAGCACCCCGAGGGGTTTCCGGCCGGTCCTTTCGTGTGAATGGGCTCTCCAGGGCGGGCGCCGCCCCGTCCCCCTCTCGATCATGGGCGGTAGAGGCCGATGGCTACGGAGGTACGCCGGTGAGTATGGGCCAGCAGTCACGTGACACCGGGTTGTTCCGGACGAAAAGTATCGAGCAGTCGATTCGGGATACCGAGGAGCCCGAACACGCACTGAAGAAGTCCCTGTCCGCCTGGGACCTGACGGTCTTCGGCGTCGGCGTCATCATCGGCACCGGCATCTTCGTCCTCACCGGAAAGGTGGCGAAGGAGACCGCCGGACCGGCCACGGCCCTGGCGTTCGTCACCGCCGGCGTCGTCTGCGCGCTCGCCGCGCTGTGCTACGCCGAGTTCGCCTCGACCGTGCCGGTGGCCGGATCGGCGTACACCTTCGCGTACGCCTCCCTGGGCGAGCTGCCGGCCTGGATCATCGGCTGGGACCTGGTCCTGGAGTTCGCCCTCGGCACCGCGGTCGTCGCGGTCGGCTGGTCCGGCTACGTCCGCTCGCTGATGGACAACATCGACTGGCACCTGCCCGCCTCGCTGCAAGGCCCGGACGTGGCCGGCGGCACCTTCGACATCCTGGCGTTCCTGCTGGTCCTGGTGCTGACCGTGATCCTGGTGCTCGGCATGAAGCTGTCCGCCAACATCACGGCGCTGGTCGTGGCCATCAAGGTCACCGTCGTCATGATCGTGATCATCGCGGGGCTGTTCTTCATCGTCGGCGACAACTACTCGCCCTTCATCCCCCCCGCGGTGACCCCGCCGACCTCCTCCGGCTGGGACGCGCCGCTCGTCCAGACGATCTTCGGCTACGAGCCGACGAACTTCGGCGTCATGGGCATCTTCACCGCCGCGTCCGTCGTCTTCTTCGCCTTCATCGGCTTCGACGTGGTGGCCACCGCCGCCGAGGAGACCAAGCTCCCGCAGCGCGACATGCCGCGCGGCATCCTCGGCTCCCTGCTCATCTGCACCGTGCTGTACGTGGCCGTCTCGCTCGTGGTGACCGGCATGCAGCACTACAGCAAGCTGTCCGTGAGCGCTCCCCTCGCCGACGCGTTCAAGGCGACCGGCCACCCCTTCTACGCCGGCATCATCAGCTTCGGCGCCGCCGTCGGCCTCACCACCGTGTGCCTGATCCTGCTGCTCGGACAGACCCGCGTGTTCTTCGCCATGAGCCGGGACGGGCTGCTGCCGCGGTTCTTCTCCATCACGCACCCGAGGTTCCGCACCCCGTACCGCCCGACCATCCTCCTCGGCGTGATCATCGCCATCATCGCCGGCTTCACCAGCATCAACGAACTGGCGACCCTGGTGAACATCGGCACGCTCTTCGCCTTCGTCGTCGTCGCCCTCGGCGTGATCATCCTCCGCCGCACCCGCCCCGACCTGCACCGTGCCTTCCGCACCCCCTGGGTGCCGGTCATCCCGATCCTTTCGGTCGCCGCGTCGGTCTGGCTGATGCTCAACCTGCCGGGCGAGACATGGTTTCGCTTCGCCGTCTGGATGGTCATCGGCATCGTCGTGTACTTCCTGTACGGGCGCGGCCACAGCCGCCTGAGCGCCGGCCGCCGCCCGGCGGCCACCGGCGCGCCGTAAACCCCGGCCACCGGCACTACCGCACCGCCGGCCGCCCCGTCCGCCGTTTGGGCCGATCGGGGCGGCCGCTCGTAGAATCGGCGGATGACTTCCCCCGGCGACGCCCCCGCGGACCACGAGACCGACGACGCCCTGCGGGTGCTGGGCAAGGTCTTCGGCTACGACTCCTTCCGCGGCGAGCAGCGGGAGATCATCGACCACGTGGTGGGCGGCGGTGACGCCCTGGTCCTCATGCCCACCGGCGGCGGCAAGTCGCTGTGCTACCAGATCCCCGCCCTGGTGCGCCCCGGCGTCGGCGTCGTCGTCTCACCGCTGATCGCCCTCATGCAGGACCAGGTCGACGCGCTGCGGGCGCTCGGGGTCCGGGCCGGGTTCCTCAACTCCACCCAGGACCTCGACGAGCGGCGGCTGGTGGAGGCCGAGTTCGCCGCCGGTGAGCTGGACCTGCTGTACCTGGCCCCGGAGCGGCTGCGCGTCGAGTCCACGCTCCAGCTCCTGCACCGCGGCAGCATCTCGCTGTTCGCCATCGACGAGGCGCACTGCGTCGCCCAGTGGGGCCACGACTTCCGGCCCGACTACCTCCAGCTCTCCACGCTCCACGAGCGGTGGCCCGACGTACCGCGCATCGCCCTGACGGCGACGGCCACCCGTGCCACCCACGCGGAGATCGCCACCCGGCTGGACCTGACCGGCGCCCGGCACTTCGTGGCGAGCTTCGACCGCCCCAACATCCAGTACCGCATCGCCCCGAAGAACGAGCCCAAGCGGCAGCTCCTGGAGCTGATCCGCAGCGAGCACCCCGGCGACGCGGGCATCGTGTACTGCCTGTCCCGGGCGTCCGTCGAGAAGACGGCGGCGTTCCTGGTGGAGAACGGCATCGACGCCGTCCCGTACCACGCGGGCCTGGACGCCCGCACCCGGGCCGAAAACCAGTCCCGCTTCCTGCGCGAGGACGGCCTGGTCGTCGTCGCGACGATCGCGTTCGGCATGGGCATCGACAAGCCCGACGTCCGCTTCGTCGCCCACCTCGACCTGCCCAAGTCGGTCGAGGGTTACTACCAGGAGACCGGCCGCGCCGGCCGTGACGGCCTGCCGTCCACCGCCTGGCTGGCCTACGGCCTCCAGGACGTCGTGCAGCAGCGCAAGATGATCGACGGCAGCGAGGGCGACGCCGAGCACCGCCGCCGCCTCGCCGCGCACCTCGACGCCATGCTCGCCCTGTGCGAGACGGTCGAGTGCCGCCGGGTGCGGCTGCTGGCCTACTTCGGTCAGGAGTCGACCCCGTGCGGCAACTGCGACACCTGCCTCGCGCCGCCGAAGTCGTGGGACGGCACGATCGCCGCCCAGAAGCTGCTGTCGGCCGTCGTCCGGCTCAAGCGGGAACGCAACCAGAAGTTCGGCGCCGGCCAGATCATCGACATCCTCCTCGGCCGCAAGACGGCGAAGGTCATCCAATTCGACCACGACGCCCTGAGCGTCTTCGGCATCGGCACCGAGCTCAACGAGTCCCAGTGGCGCGGCGTCGTGCGCCAGCTCCTCGCCCAGGGCCTCCTGGCGGTCGAGGGCGACTACGGCACCCTCGTCCTGACGGACACCTCCGCCGAGGTCCTCGGCGGCGGCCGCGAGGTCCTGCTGCGCAGCGAACCCGAACGCCCGGCCCGGGCGGCGAGGTCCGGCCCCGCCGCCAAGCGCGCCGCCGTCGCCGACCTGCCCGAGGAGGCGCTCCCCGTCTTCGAACGGCTCCGCGCCTGGCGCGCGGCCACCGCCAAGGAGCAGGGCGTCCCGGCGTACGTCGTCTTCCACGACGCCACCCTCCGCCAGATCGCCGCCGCCCCGCCCTCGACCCTCGAAGAGCTGGGCACCGTCAGCGGGGTCGGCGAGAACAAGCTCGCCAAGTACGGCGAAGGGCTGCTCGCCGCCCTCACCGACGCCTGACCCAGCCCGCCGCCCCGCCCCGGCCGGCCGCCGGGGGAGCGGCCGGAAACGGCGGACGGGCCGCGGGGGAGGTTCCCCGCGGCCCGTCCGGCCGGTTCGTGCGGCGACGCGTCAGGCGGGGACGCTCGCCACTCCCTGCTCCAGGAAACGCTTGCCGTTCACGCGCTCCGAGACGCCCTCGCGGTCCAGGTACGGCGTGATGCCGCCCAGGTGGAAGGGCCAGCCGGCGCCCGTGATCAGGCACAGGTCGATGTCCTGGGCCTCGGCGACGACGCCCTCGTCCAGCATCAGGCCGATCTCCTGCGCCACCGCGTCCAGGACACGGTCCCGCACCTGCTGCTCGGTCAGGACGACGTCGCCCTGCTTCAGCAGCGCCGCGACCTCGGGGTCCAGCTCGGGCTTGCCCGAATCGTAGACGTAGAAGCCGCGCTTGCCGGCCTTGACGACGGCGGCGAGGTTCGGGGACACCGTGAAGCGGTCCGGGAAGGAGCGGTTCAGGGTCTCGGACACGTGCAGACCGATCGCCGGACCGACCAGCTCCAGCAGCACCAGCGGGGACATCGGCAGACCGAGCGGCTCGATGGCCTTCTCCGCGGTCTCGACCGGCGTGCCCTCGTCGATGACGTTCTGGATCTCGCCCATGAAGCGGGTGAGGATGCGGTTCACGACGAACGCCGGGGCGTCCTTCGTCAGGACGGCCGTCTTCTTCAGCTTCTTCGCGACACCGAACGCGGTGGCCAGCGACGCGTCGTCCGTCTTCTCGCCGCGCACGATCTCCAGCAGCGGGAGGATCGCGACCGGGTTGAAGAAGTGGAAGCCGACGACCCGCTCCGGGTGCTGGAGCTTGGAGGCCATCTCCGACACCGACAGCGAGGAGGTGTTGGTGGCGAGAATCGCGTGCGCCGGGGCGACCGCCTCGACCTCCGCGAACACCTTCTGCTTGACCGACATCTCCTCGAACACGGCCTCGATGATGAAGTCCGCGTCCGCGAAGCCCTCGGCCTTGTCCAGGACGCCCGACACCAGACCCTTGAGGCGGTTGGCCTTGTCCTGGTTGACGCGGCCCTTGGCGAGCAGCTTGTCGATCTCGCCGTGGACGTAGCCCACGCCCTTGTCGACGCGCTCCTGGTCGATGTCGGTCAGGACGACCGGCACCTCCAGGCGGCGCAGGAACAGCAGCGCGAGCTGCGAGGCCATCAGGCCCGCGCCCACGACGCCGACCTTGGTGACCGGGCGGGCCAGGCTCTTGTCCGGCGCGCCGGCCGGGCGCTTGGCACGCTTCTGCACCAGGTTGAAGGCGTAGATGCCGGACCGCAGCTCGCCACCCATGATCAGGTCGGCCAGCGCGGTGTCCTCGGCGTCGAAGCCCTTCTGGAGGTCGCCGTCCTTGGCCGCCTCGATGATCTCCAGCGCCCGGTAGGCGGCCGGGGCCGCACCGTGCACCTTGGCGTCCGCGATGAACCGGCCGCGGGCCACGGCGGCGTCCCAGCCCTCGCCACGGTCCACGTCGGCGCGCTCGACGACGATCTCGCCCTTGAGGACCGAGGCGGTCCACAGCAGCGACTGCTCCAGGAAGTCCGCGCCCTCGAAGATCGCGTCGGCGATCCCGAGCTCGTAGACCTGCTGGCCCTTGAGCTGCTTGTTCTGGTTGAGCGAGTTCTCGATGATCACCGAGACCGCGCGGTCCGCGCCGATCAGGTTCGGCAGGATCGCGCAGCCGCCCCAGCCCGGGACCAGGCCCAGGAAGACCTCGGGCAGCGAGAACGCCGGGAGGGCCGCCGACACGGTGCGGTAGGTGCAGTGCAGACCGACCTCGACACCGCCGCCCATCGCCGCGCCGTTGTAGTACGCGAAGGTCGGCACGCCCAGCGACGACAGCCGCTTGAAGACGTCGTGGCCGCCCTTGCCGATGGCCAGCGCGTCCTCGTGGCGCTTCAGCAGCTCGACGCCCTTGAGGTCGGCGCCGACGGCGAAGATGAAGGGCTTGCCGGTGATGCCGGCACCGACGATGGTGCCCTCGCCGGCCTCCTTCTCGACCTGGTCGATGGCGGTGTTGAGGTTCGCCAGCGACTGCGGGCCGAAGGTGGTCGGCTTGGTGTGGTCGAAGCCGTTGTCCAGCGTGATCAGCGCGAACCGGCCCGCCCCGAACGGCAGGTCGAAGTGCCGTACGTGGGCGGTGGTGACGACCTCGTCCGGGAACAGCTCGGCCGCACCCTTCAGAAGCTCAGCGGTGGTGCTCACTTGCCCTCCCAGTGGGGGTTTTCCCAGATGACCGTGGCGCCCATGCCGAAGCCGACGCACATGGTGGTGAGGCCGTAACGGACCTCCGGCTGCTCCTCGAACTGCCGCGCGAGCTGCGTCATCAGACGCACGCCGGAGGAGGCGAGCGGGTGGCCGAAGGCGATGGCGCCGCCGTACTGGTTGACGCGCGCGTCGTCGTCCGCGATGCCGTAGTGGTCGAGGAAGGCCAGCACCTGGACGGCGAAGGCCTCGTTGATCTCGAAGAGGTTGATGTCCTCGATCGACAGGCCGGCCTTGGCCAGGGCCTTCTCGGTCGCCGGGATCGGGCCGTAGCCCATGACCTCCGGCTCGACGCCGGCGAAGGCGTACGAGACGAGGCGCATCTTGACCGGCAGGCCGTTCTCGCGGGCGAAGTCCTCGGACGCGATGATGGAGGCGGTGGCGCCGTCGTTGAGACCCGCCGCGTTGCCGGCGGTGACGCGGCCGTGCGTACGGAACGGCGTCTTCAGCCCGGCCAGGCTCTCCAGGGTGGTGCCCGGACGCATCGGCTCGTCGGCGGTGACCAGGCCCCAGCCGGTCTCGCCGGCCTCGGCGTTGGTGCGGCGCACCGAGATCGGCACCAGGTCCTGCTGGATCTTGCCGTTGGCGTACGCCTTGGCGGCCTTCTCCTGGCTGCGCACGGCGTACTCGTCGGCGCGCTGCTTGGTGATGTGCGGGTAGCGGTCGTGCAGGTTCTCCGCCGTCATGCCCATGAACAGGGCCGACTCGTCGACCAGCTTCTCGCTGACGAAGCGCGGGTTCGGGTCGACGCCCTCGCCCATCGGGTGGCGGCCCATGTGCTCGACACCACCGGCGATCACGGCGTCGTACGCGCCGAAGGCGATCGAACCGGCGACCGAGGTCACGGCGGTCAGCGCGCCCGCGCACATCCGGTCGATGGAGTAACCGGGCACCGACTGCGGCAGGCCCGCGAGGATGCCGGCGGTGCGGCCCAGGGTCAGGCCCTGGTCACCGATCTGCGTGGTCGCCGCGATGGCGACCTCGTCGATCTTCTTGGGGTCCAGGGCCGGGTTGCGGCGCAGCAGCTCCCGGATGGCCTTCACGACGAGATCGTCGGCGCGGGTCTCGTGGTAGATGCCCTTCGGGCCCGCCTTGCCGAACGGGGTGCGGACGCCGTCGACGAAGACGACGTCCCTGACGGTACGAGGCACGATGGCTCTCCTCCAGGTGCGGGATGGCACTGCACTGCTGCTGCACGCGGCTAAGCGCGCGCTTGTACGCCCCATGCTACTTACGGGTAACCAGACTGCACAGTCCCCCCGCCCGGAGCGTTGAAGGTCACACCCCCGGCCGCCCTTCTGAGGCGCGGCGGGCCCGTGCGCACAGCCTGGCCCGGCCGGGGTGTGGCGCCCCGGAGCGGCGAGATACCCCTGGCCCCGCGGGAAGCGCGGAGCCCCCGGCCGCGAACGGCCGGGGGCTCCCTCGCGTCAGGCCTTCGCCGCCGCCAGCGCCGCCAGCAGCACCGGGGTGACCTGCTCGATCTGCCACGGCCGCGCCCCGTACCCGGCGAGCGCCCCCGCGACCGTCTCGGCCGTGAGCTCGGCGGGCGGCTCCCAGCAGACCCGGCGCACCGTGTCCGGCGTGATCAGGTTCTCCGGCGGCAGGTTCAGCGACTCGGCGAGCGCCGAGACGGCCGTTCGCGCCGCGGACAGGCGCGCCGCCGCGACCGGGTCCTTGTCCGCCCAGGCCCGCGGTGGGGGCGGCCCCTGCAAGGGCTGGCCGGGCTGCGGGAGCTCGGCTTCCGGCAGGGCCTTCGCCCGGTCCACCGCCGCCTGCCACTGTTCGAGCTGGCGGCGTCCCATCCGGTTCCCGAAGCCGGGCAGCGCGGTGAGCGCCTGGACGTTGGGCGGCAGGGCGAGCGCGGCCTCCACGATCGCGGCGTCGCTGAGCACCTTGCCGGGCGACACGTCCCGCCGCTGGGCGATCCGGTCGCGGGCGGTCCACAGCTCCCGTACGACCGCCATCTGGCGGCGCCGGCGGACCTTGTGCATGCCGGAGGTCCGGCGCCAGGGGTCCTTGCGGGGCGGGGGCGGCGGTGCGGCGGCGATGGCGTCGAACTCCTGGTACGCCCACTCCAGCTTGCCCTGCCGGTCCAGCTCCTTCTCCAGCGCGTCACGCAGGTCGACGAGCAGCTCGACGTCCAGCGCGGCGTACCGGAGCCAGGGCTCGGGCAGTGGACGGGTGGACCAGTCCACGGCGGAGTGGCCCTTCTCCAGGGCGAAGCCCAGCACCGACTCGACCATCGCGCCCAGGCCGACGCGGGGGAACCCCGCGAGACGGCCGGCCAGCTCCGTGTCGAACAGCCGGGTCGGCACCATGCCTATTTCGCGCAGGCACGGCAGGTCCTGGGTGGCGGCGTGCAGGATCCACTCGGCTCCGGCCAGGGCCTCGCCCAGGCCGGACAGATCGGGGCAGCCCACCGGGTCGATCAGGGCGCTGCCCGCGCCTTCCCGGCGGAGCTGCACCAGGTAGGCCCGCTGGCCGTAGCGGTAACCCGAGGCGCGCTCGGCGTCGACGGCGACGGGGCCGGTGCCGCGCGCGAAGGCGGCGATCACCTCGGCGAGGGCGTGCTCGTCGGCCACCACGGGCGGGATGCCCTCACGGGGTTCGAGCAGGGGGATCGGCACCCCGTCGACCACGCCGTCAGCGTCGCCGTCGTCCGGAGGGCCGCCCCCGGTGGTTCGCAGTGCTGTCTCTGCTGCGGTCTCTTGGGCGTCGGTCACCTGTCAAGGGTATCCGTGAACGGCGGGCGCCCGCCGACGGAACGTTCCGTCGACGGGCGCGGGGGTGGTGTGAACCGGTCAGTGGATGATTCCCGTACGGAGTGCGACGGCGACCATTCCGGCCCGGTCACCGGTACCGAGCTTGCGGGCGATGCGGGCGAGGTGGCTCTTGACGGTCAGCGCGGACAGGCCCATGGACACGCCGATGGCCTTGTTGGACTGGCCCTCGGCGACGAGCCGGAGCACCTCGACCTCACGGCCGGAGAGCTCCCGGTAGCCGCCCGGGTGACTCGGGGCACCCGGGGGGCGGCGGTGGCCGAGCCGAGCGGCCGCGGCGCCGATGGGGGCGGCGCCGGGCCGGGTCGGGTGGCCGATGTTGGTACGCGTACCGGTGACGACGTAGCCCTTGACGCCGCCGGCGAGCGCGTTGCGCACGGCGCCGATGTCGTCGGCCGCCGAGAGGGCGAGTCCGTTGGGCCAGCCGGCGGCACGGGTCTCGGACAGCAGGGTGAGCCCGGAGCCATCGGGCAGGTGGACGTCGGCAACGCAGATGTCGCGCGGGCTGCCGACGCGGGGACGGGCCTCCGCGATGGACGACGCCTCGATGACGTCACGCACTCCGAGAGCCCACAGGTGGCGGGTCACGGTGGAACGGACGCGCGGGTCGGCCACGACGACCATGGCCGTCGGCTTGTTCGGGCGGTAGGCGACCAGGCTTGCGGGCTGCTCGAGGAGAACGGACACCAGGCCTCCTGGGAAGGTGCGGGACACAGCCGGCTCGGGGAAGAAGCCGGGCGAACCGTGTTTGAAGGGTCACAGACCTCTTCGGCAGCCCGGGCGCCCGCCTTTAGGGGAAGATCACGATTTAGTGAGTAACAATTGGGGCAATTCGGACGGGCGATCGATCATCCTACGAGCGCCCCGTCCCGCGCGGGGCGCTCACCGGCCCCATGGGTCACACCCCCGTGCGCCGTTTCGGGCCGGGAACGGTGTCCCCTCCGCCGGGCGCGAAGGCGTGCAGCCTACGGGAGGCGGGGGGAGGCGGGGTGGGTGGGGGCGGGCGGGCCCGCGCCCGCCCGCGGAGCGGACCCCGGCGCGGGCGGACCGGCGCGGGCGCGCCCGGCGGACCGCCCGGACGGGCCACCGGGCCCGGGAGCGGCAGGAGAACAGGGCCTACGGGTGCTGCGGGCCGCGGCGCTGGGGGAGGGACACCACCGCCGCCGTGCCCGGGTCCAGGGGCGTCGGCACGGACGGCGGCAGGCCGCCGATCTGGCACAGCAGGTCGCACCACGCGGCCAGGTGCGCCCCCGTGTCCGGCACCCCGCCGCGCCCCTCGCGAGGCGTCCAGGACGCCCGGATCTCGATCTGCGTGGCCGGGCGGCGTTCGGCGAGTCCGCCGAAGTAATGAGAACCCGCACGGGTGACGGTGCCCGAAGCCTCTTCGTACGACAGGCCCCGCGCCTCCAGCGCGCCCGTCAGCCACGACCAGGACACCTCCGGCAGCAGCGGGTCGGCCGCCATCTCCGGCTCCAGCTCCGCCCGCACCAGCGTCACCAGCCGGAAGGTGCCCTGCCAGGCCTCGTGGCCGGCCGGGTCGTGCAGCAGCACCAGGCGGCCGTCCGCCAGGTCCTCGTCACCGTCGACGACCGCCGCCTCCAGGGCGTACGCGTAGGGGGCCAGCCGCTGCGGGGGGCGGGACGGGTCCACCTCGATCTCCGGGCGCAGCCGCGCCCCGCGCAGCGCGTCGACCGCCTGCCGGAAAGCGGGCGGAACGGACGTACCCTCCTTGTCGTCGGTTCCCTCGGCATCGTCGGAGTGATCGGAGAACTGTCCCTGAGCCGCAGCCATGCGGGGAAGAGTAGGCGGAAGGACGGCCTCGCGCAGGGAGGGACACCCTCACCACGCCAGCCGCTTGGCCGTACATGCGAAGATTCTGGGCGTGAGTGCCATTGACAGCCCTTCGGGCCAGCAGACGAAGACCTACGACTCCGCGTTCCTGAAGGCGTGCAGGCGTGAGCCGGTGCCGCACACGCCCGTGTGGTTCATGCGGCAGGCGGGACGGTCGCTGCCCGAGTACCTGAAGGTCCGCGAAGGCATCCCCATGCTGGAGTCGTGCATGCGGCCCGAGCTGGTCACCGAGATCACCCTCCAGCCGGTACGGCGGCACAAGGTCGACGCCGCGATCTTCTTCAGCGACATCGTCGTGCCCCTCAAGGCCATCGGCATCGACCTCGACATCAAGCCCGGCGTCGGCCCGGTCGTCGCCGAGCCGATCCGCCGCCGCGAGGACCTGGACCGGCTGCGCTCCCTCACCCCCGACGACGTCCGTTACGTCACCGAGGCCATCGGGATGCTCACCGGCGAGCTGGGCACCACCCCGCTGATCGGCTTCGCCGGCGCGCCCTTCACCCTCGCGAGCTACCTCGTCGAGGGCGGCCCGTCCCGCAACCACGAGCACACCAAGGCGCTCATGTACGGCGACCCCGAGCTGTGGGCCGACCTGCTGGACCGCCTCGCCGACATCACCGCCGCCTTCCTGAAGGTGCAGATCGAGGCCGGCGCCTCCGCCGTCCAGCTCTTCGACTCCTGGGTCGGCGCCCTCGCCCCCGCCGACTACCGCCGCTCGGTCATGCCCGCCTCCACGAAGGTGTTCCGGGCGGTCGAGCAGTACGGCGTACCGCGCATCCACTTCGGTGTCGGCACCGGTGAACTCCTCGGCCTCATGGGCGAGGCGGGCGCCGACGTCGTGGGTGTCGACTGGCGCGTCCCGCTGGACGAGGCCGCCCGCCGCGTCGGCCCCGGCAAGGCGCTCCAGGGCAACCTCGACCCGGCCGTCCTCTTCTCCACCCCCGAGGCCGTCGAGACCAAGACCCGCGAGGTGCTGGACGCCGCCGCCGGGCTGGAGGGGCACGTCTTCAACCTGGGCCACGGGGTCCTGCCGACCACCGACCCGGACGCCCTGACCCGCCTGGTCGAGTACGTCCACACGCGCACCGCCCGCTGACGCGCGGGCCGGCCGGCCGCGGTGGTGGGCGGAGCACCCGCCCACCACCGCGGCCGGCCCCGTTACGCGCCCGCCTTCCGTACCGCCGCCACCGCCTTGCGGGCGGCGACCTGCACCGGGTCCCAGACCGGGGAGAACGGCGGCGCGTAGCCCAGGTCCAGCGCGGTGATCTGCTCGACCGTCATCCCGGCCGTCAGCGCCACCGCCGCGATGTCCACGCGCTTGGCCGCGCCTTCCCGTCCCACGATCTGACAGCCCAGCAGCCGGCCCGTACGGCGCTCGGCCAGCATCTTGACCGTCATCGGCGCAGCCCCCGGGTAGTACCCGGCCCTGCTGGTCGACTCCACGGTCACCGTCACGAACCGCAGCCCCACCGCCGCCGCGTCCTTCTCGCGCAGGCCCGTACGGGCGATCTCCAGCGAGCACACCTTGCTGACCGCCGTCCCGACGACCCCCGGGAACGTGCCGTACCCGCCGGCCACGTTGGAGCCGATGACCTGGCCGTGCTTGTTGGCGTGCGTGCCCAGCGGTACGTGCCGCTCCCGGCCGGACACCAGGTCCAGCACCTCCACGCAGTCACCGCCCGCCCAGATCTCCTCCCGGCCGCGCACCCGCATCGACAGGTCGGTGAGCAGCCCGCCGTACACGCCGACCGGCAGCCCGGCCTCCCGCGCCAGCCCCGTCTCGGGCGCCACCCCCATGCCCAGGACGACCACGTCCGCCGGGTACTCGGCGGACTCCGTCGCCACCGCCCGCACCCGGCCGTCGTCCCCGGTGAGGATCTTGGTGACCTCCGCGCCGCCGACCGTGGTGATGCCGAGCCCGTCCATCGCCTCGTGCACCAGCCGGCCCATGTCGGGGTCGAGCGTCGACATCGGCTGCTCGCCCCGGTTGAGGACGGTCACCTCGTAGCCGCGCTTCAGCAGCGCCTCCGCCATCTCCACGCCGATGTAACCGGCGCCGACCACGACGGCGTGCGACCCCCCGGAGGCGTCCAGCGTGTCCAGCAGCGCCTGGCCGTCGTCCAGGGTCTGCACCCCGTGCACACCGGCCGCGTCGATCCCCGGCAGCGGCGGCCGCACCGGGCGGGCGCCGGTGGCGATCACCAGCTTGTCGTAGCCCTCCCACGACTCGGCGCCCGACTCGGCGTCCCGCACCCGCACCCGCCCGCCGTCCGGGTCGAGGGCGGTCACCTCGGTGCGCAGCCGCAGGTCGATGCCGCGTTCGCGGTGCGCCTCCGGCGTACGGGCGATGAGCCGGTCCGGCCCGTCGACGTCACCACCGACCCAGTACGGAATGCCGCACGCCGAGTACGAGGTGAAGGTGCCGCGTTCGAACGCGACGATCTCCAGCTCGTCCGGGCCCTTCAGCCGGCGGGCCTGCGACGCGGCCGACATGCCCGCCGCGTCCCCGCCGATGACCACCAGTCGTTCTCGTCCCAGCTTTCCCATGCGGGACACGCTACGACGTGCGACCCCGACCCGACCGGTCACCGTCGGGACCGGCAACGGCGTTTGAGAGAGTGGGGTCATGAACGCGGACACGGGTGACACCCCCAGCAGCGGCCACGTCGTCGTCATCGGCGGCGGCATCGCGGGCCTCGCCGCGGCCCACCGGCTGAGCACCGCCGGACAGCGCGTGACCCTGCTGGAGGCCACCACCCGGCTCGGGGGCAAGCTGCACGCCGGCGAGATCGAGGGCGCCCCGGTGGACCTGGGCGCCGAGTCGATGCTCGCCCGCCGCCCCGAGGCCGTCGACCTGGCCCGCGCCGTGGGCCTCGGCGACCGCCTCCAGCCGCCGGCCACCGCGACCGCCGCCGTGTGGACCCGGGACGCGCTCCGGCCGATGCCCAAGGGCCACGTCATGGGCGTCCCCGGCGACGCGGCCGCCCTCGCCGGACTCCTGTCGCCCGAGGGCCTCGCCCGCATCGCGCACGAGGCGGACCTGCCCCCCGCCGACCCGGCCGCCCTCGGGGACGACATCGCCGTCGGCCGCTTCGTCGCCGACCGCCTCGGCCGCGAGGTCGTCGACCGGCTCGTCGAACCCCTCCTCGGCGGGGTGTACGCGGGGGACGCCTACGCCATCTCCATGCGCGCCGCCGTGCCCAAGCTCTTCGACGCCGCCCGTACCCACGGCACCCTCACCGAAGCCGTCCGGTCCCTCCAGCAGGCGCGGCAGCCCACCGGGCCCGCCTTCATGGGGATCGAGGGCGGCATCGGCACCCTGCCCGGGGCCGTCGCGGACGCCATCACCGCGCGGGGCGGCGAGGTCCTCACCGACACGCCCGTCCACGCCCTCACCCCGTCCCCCGGGGGTGGCTGGGACGTCCGTACCGGCGACCGCGTCCGCCACGCCGACGCGGTGGTCGTCGCCACCCCCGCCTGGTCCGCCGCCGAACTCCTCGCCGGCCAGGCCCCGGCGGCCGCCGCGGAACTCGCCGCCGTCGAATACGCCTCCATGGCCCTGGTCACCCTCGCCTTCCGGCGCGCGGACGTGGCGGGTGTCCTCCCCCCGGGCTCCGGCTTCCTCGTCCCGCCCGTCGACGGCCGCACCATCAAGGCGTCCACCTTCTCGTCGCAGAAGTGGAAGTGGACCGACGAGGGCTCCCGCGACCTGGTCGTGCTCCGCACCTCCGTGGGCCGCCACGGCGAGGAGGACCACCTGCACCGGGAGGACGCCGACCTGGTGGCCGTGTCCCTCAAGGACCTCGGCGACGCCACCGGCCTGGCCGCCCGGCCCGTCGCCACCGAGGTCACCCGCTGGATCGGCGGCCTGCCGCAGTACCCCGTCGGGCACCTCGCCCGGGTCGCGCGCATCCGCGAGGCGGTCGCCCGGCTGCCCGCCCTGCGCGTCTGCGGAGCCGTGTACGACGGCGTCGGCATCCCCGCGACCATCGCGAGCGCCCGGCGTGCGGCCGACGAGATCCTCGCCACGCCGACCCTGGCGCACGGCACCCTGAGCGACGAGCGAGAATAGCCCCATGAGTGCGCCCGAAAAGATCCCGAACGCCGGTAAGAAGGCGAAGGACCTCAACGAGGTCATCCGCTACACCCTGTGGTCCGTCTTCAAGCTGCGCGACGTCCTGCCCGAGGACCGGACCGGCTTCGCCGACGAGGTCCAGGAACTCTTCGACCAGCTCGCCGCCAAGGACATCACCGTCCGTGGCACGTACGACGTGTCCGGTCTGCGGGCCGACGCCGACCTGATGATCTGGTGGCACGCCGAGACCTCGGACGCGCTCCAGGAGGCGTACAACCTCTTCCGCCGCACGAAGCTCGGCCGCGCGCTGGAGCCGGTCTGGTCGAACATGGCACTGCACCGCCCCGCCGAGTTCAACCGGTCGCACATCCCGGCGTTCCTCGCCGACGAGACGCCCCGCGACTACGTCTCGGTGTACCCCTTCGTCCGCTCCTACGACTGGTACCTGCTGCCGGACGAGGACCGCCGCCGGATGCTGGCCGACCACGGCAAGATGGCCCGCGGCTACCCGGACGTCCGCGCCAACACGGTCGCCTCGTTCTCGCTGGGCGACTACGAGTGGATCCTCGCCTTCGAGGCGGACGAGCTCTACCGGATCGTGGACCTGATGCGCCACCTGCGTGCCTCCGAAGCCCGGATGCACGTCCGCGAAGAGGTCCCGTTCTACACCGGCCGGCGCAAGTCGGTCGCCGATCTGGTCGCGGGTCTCGCCTGACGGCCTCGACCTGACCGACCCGGTGACGGGCGGGCACGGTGTCCCGGACGCCCCCGCACGTCACCCCACCGACCCGGAAGATCAGACGGCCGGCCACTTCGCCCGCCGCTCCAGCGACACCGGGTCCGGCACCGGGTGCGGCGCGCGGCCAGCGCGCCGCACCGGCGTCCGCACCGGCGTCCGCACCGGCGTCCGCACCGGCGTCCGCACCGGCGTCCGCACCGGCGTCCGCACCGGCGTCCGCACCGGCGTCCGCAGCGGCGTCCGCACCGGCGTCCGCAGCGGCGTCCGCAGCGGCGTCCGCAGCGGCGTCCTCACCGGCCCCGCCGCGGTTCCGGGGCCAGCGCCGCCCGCAGCGCCGGGTCGTCCAGGGCGTGGACCCCGCCGATGGCGACGGCGGCGAGCGGATCGCCCGCGCGCACCCTCGTCAGCAGCCGCTGCCCGGTGGGGGAGGCCCAGCGGGTGTACGGGCGGACCTCGACGCGCGCGATGACCAGACAGCCGAGCGTGAGCACGAGCGGGAGCCCGAACCAGGTCAGCCCCCGCGCGTCCGGCCCCTGTCCCGCGGGGAGCAGCAGCGCGGTACCCGCCGCGAGCACGACCGTCAGCAGGGCCGCCAGCCGCACCGCCCGCAGCGCCGAGACGATGGCGGACCTGGCGCCGTCGGGCACCGCCAGCCCCGCCGCGACCAGCCGGTCGGCGAGCGCCCGCACCGCGTCGGCGGCGGAGGCCGTGGCACGGACCGCCGCTATCCGCGACTGGCCCTCCGGCCCTATCGCCCCGATCACCGACCTCTCCAGGTCGTCCGCGCCCTCGGGGTCCGGGTCCACGACGGTGGCCCACCCGGTGTGGGCGAGCCACAGCCGCCGCCTCCGGTGCAGCGACACCAGCGTCAGATCGGTGACCCGCTGCGGCCCGCCGGCCAGGAACGCCGCCTCGTACAGGCTCAGTTCACGCTCCCGGTCCACCGCGGTGACGGCGGGGACCGGCTGGGCGGCCTCGACGGCTGCCAGGCACAGCCGCGCGCAGCTGACGGCCGCCACGGCCCATGTCACCACCAGGAAGGGCACCCAGAACATGCCCGAGTTCTACGCGAGAGGGTGAACGCGGCGCCACCGGGTTTTCACGATGTGGACACGGCGTGCCGGGGCGCGGCGATGGCCTCCAGGGCGGTCAGGTCCGCGAGGAGCAGGCGCACCGTGTCGTCGGCGAGCGCGCGGACCAGGGTGTTGCGGGTGGTGGCGCGGACCTCGGCGGCCGCCGAGAACAGCCCGCCGTGCGCCCGGCGCAGCAGGCCGGCGAACACCGGCTCGTAGGCGGGCCCGTGCGCCTCGGTCAACCGCTCCAGCCAGCCCCGCTGTTCCTCGGTGGGCTGGCTCGGCAGCGGCATCCGGAGCCGGGCGGCGACGTCACGGACGCGGACGCCGAGGTACGTGTGGTCGTCCGCGAGGTGCCGCCCGGCGGCCTCGGTGACGCGGCTGGGGGCGCGGCCGGTGGCCTGCTGGGCGGCCGGCAGCGCCCAGAGCCCGGCCAGCCGGACCCGGACGACGAAGTCGCGGTCGGCGGTGGACAAGGGGCCCCACCGGGTCGGCACGGCACCGGCCGCCGAGCGGGCGGCGCCGGTGCCGGCGCGGTCGCCGTAGGACCAGACGGGGAACACGAGGGCGGCGAGGGTCGCCGTCAGGGCGACGACGACCAGGCCGGTGCCGGGGTGGGGTCGCATGGTGTTGTGCACGCTAGCGGGCGGCACCCGGGGCGTACGTGCGGTTGCCGGACATCCGGTCAACTCCCGTGCGCAATTGGTACGTTGGGGGGTTGTCGGTCCGTTCAGTCGCCGCCGCCACCCCCGCCGCAACCGCCACCGCCACCGCAGCTCGAACCACCGCTGGAGCCCCCGCAGCCGGAACCGCCGCCGGAGCCGCTGCCGCAGCCCGATCCGCCGCTGCACGCGGAGCCGCCGCCCCCGCCGCCCCCGCAGCCGCCCCCGCAACCGGAGCCGCCCGTGTCGGCGCTCGCGCACCACACGGTGACCGTGGTGGCCGCGAAGAGACCGTCCTGCTCCGTGCCGCCGCCGTCGCTGCTCCGGGCGGGTGTCCGCGCGGCCGTGACCAACTGCTCGCGGAGCGCGAGGTCGGGCAGCGCGCGCAGCCCGTGCACCGCCACCAGGTCCCCCGGCCCGGTCAGGTGGGCGTGCGCCCGGCGGTACGCGGCGAGCGCACGGCGGCCCGCCCCGGTGAGCCGGCGCCGGGCGACGGCCCCGCAGATGATCCCGATCACCACACCGGCGATCAGCGCGGGCAGCACCTTCACCACGAACGGGAACGGCAGGTCGCTGACGTCGGCGGTGGCGTACTCGGCGATCGTCCCGGCGACGGAGGCGATGAAGAGCAGCACGCAGCCCGCCGCCTGGGCGGCGCTCCGGCGGCGCCAGACGCGTCCCGCCCCGAGCGGCACGATCAGCCCCCGGGCGGCGAGCCGGTCGCCCACCTCCTGGACGGCGGGGTGGCGCATGGCCGCGAGCCGTACCGTGTGCAGCGCGCCGCTGGGCGCGGCGGCGATGGTGTCCAGCACCGCGCGCTCGACGGGGTCCTGCCCGACGGGGCGTACGACGTGGACGATGCCCGGCCCGCCGACGGCCACGCGGCCGTCCGCGGCCAGCGAGGCGAGGGCAGAGTCGACGACCCGGGCGGGCCCGCCGTTGAGGAACGCGGCCTCCACCCGGTAGTGGACGGAGCCGCCGGGCCAGCGTCGGGAGGCGGCCACCCCGCCGATGAGCAGGGCCGAGGAGACGGCGACGGCGACGTACAGCAGGAGTGCGAGGATGTTCATCACGCGGCCCGCCTCCCCACGAACGCGGCGCGGGCGGCACGCACCAGCCGGCCGGCCCGGCCCGGTGGCCGTGCCCCGGCCCGGTCCTGCCACCAGGCGGTGAGCCTCCGGCGGGCGACGGGGTCCTCCGGCCGCCCGGCGACCAGCAGGTGCTCCGCGAAGTCCAGCGCGTCGCGCCGGTAACCGCCGCGCATGGGGCGGGAACCGGCGTAGGCCAGGAACGCGGCGCGGTACCCGCCGCCGAGGATCTCCGGCAGCTCGGGCGCGACCTTGGCGACGACACCGGCGCGCTTGGCGGCCAGCGCCCTGTTCTGCACCCGCAGCCGCGCGTGGTCGAAGCCCTCGGGCGCGGGCGTCCCGGCGACCAGTGCCGACAGCAGGGCGGCCTGGGCGATCCCCAGCCGCTCCCGGGCCCCGGTCCCGCCGCTCCCGGTCGCCGTGAGCCGTGGCGGAACGGGCCGTGGCCGGGGACCGGCCCCGAGCGCCGTACCGGCCGGGTGCGGGGACTGCGGGGGGTGCGTGGTGAGCGCCGGGCCCGCCGGGTCCCGGTGGAGGTCCCGGCCCGTGTCCTCGCCCGCGCCGACCAGGGCCGGCACCTTCGCGGGGAGCGTCTCCCGCGCGGGGCCCGCGGCAGGGGTCACGGCCCCCTTGGCGGGGGCCGCCGCCCGGACCGTCTCGCGGATGGCGGTGAGTTCGGCCGCCAGCTCCTCGGCCGGCGGGAAGTCGTCGTCCCGCTCCAGCAGGACGCCCGGCGGGGCCGCCCGCGAGGAGAGGTCCGCGAGGACGTCCAGGACGGCCCGGGGGACCGGGTGGGCGTGGGTGTCGTGCCAGACGCCGTCCCGCTCGATCCCGCCCGCCACGTGCACGTAGGCGATGGCCTCGACCGGCAGCTCCGCCAGGGCCTTCGCCGGGTCCTCGCCCCGGTTGACGTGGTTGGTGTGCAGGTTCGCCACGTCGATCAGGAGGCGGACGCCCGTGCGTTCCACCAGCTCGGCCAGGAACCGCCCCTCCGACAGCTCCTCGCCGGGCCAGGAGAACAGCGCCGCTATGTTCTCCAGCGCCAGCGGGACCGGCAGCGCGTCCTGGGCGATGCGCACGTTCTCGCACAGCACGTCCAGCGCGTCCCGGGTGCGCGGCACCGGCAGCAGGTGCCCCGCCTCCAGCGCGGGAGAGGCGGTGAGCGGCCCCCCGGCCCGTACGAAGGCGATGTGCTCGGTGACCAGCGGTGCCCCCAGCGCGGTGGCCTTCTCCGCCAGCTCCGCGAGCCGCCCCTCGTCCGGCCGGTCCGCACCGCCCAGACCCAGTGACACGCCGTGCGGGACGACGGTGACGCCCCGCTCGCGCAGCCGCAGCAGGGGGTCGGGGAGGTGGCCGGAGCAGATGTTCTCCGCCACCACCTCCACCCAGTCCACGCCGGCCAGCCCCTCCACCGCGTCCGCGATCTCCGGACGCCAGCCGATGCCGGTACCCAGTTCCCTCATGTCCCCCTCCTTCTGCGTCGGTCGGAAGGGTAATGGCCCCGGCGGTGGAAGCCCGAAACGGGAGAACCGCAGTTCAGAGCTTCATTTGAGGTTACGGCCGGGGCTCACGGCCGGGGCTTGCGACCGGGCGTCGGAGGCGGGCCGTCAGGGCCGGTTGGTGTTGATCGCGGTCGGCGGACCGGGCTGCGTCGACGGCCGGGAGGTGAAGGACTGGTCCGTCCCCGTCGGCACGGCCGGTGACGGCGCCGGGGGCAGGTTGCCGTTGGGCGCCGGCGGACCGGACGGGCTCGCCGTCGCGCCGCCCGCCGCCTCGTTGGCGATCGCGTCGAAGTCGACCCTGCCGGTCGCCTCCAGCATCGTGATGTGGTCCAGCACCGTCTGGTTGGCGTCGGACGCGAGCTGCCGTATCAGGGTGTTGCGCGTGGTGTGCCGCACCTGGGCGACCAGCGCGAAGACCTTGCCGTGCGCGTTGCGCAGCAGGTTGGCGAACTTCCGCTCGTACTCCTCGCCGCTCGCCGCCGACAACTCGCGCAGCCAGCCCTGCTGCTGCTCCGTCGGCTGGTTCGGCAGCTCGACGCCCAGCTTCGCCGCCACGTCGCGCGCCCGCTGGTCGAGGTCGGTGTGGCCGACGACGAGGTGGTCGCCCGTGTCCTTGATGGCCTGGCTCGGCGCCCGCTCGATCGCCTGCTGGCCGGCGGGCAGCTCCCAGAGCCCCGCCAGCCGGACCTTCACCAGGAAGTCACGGTCGGTCGCCGACAGCGGTCCCCACTGGGTCGCCACGGTCGACGCGTTGAGGTTGGCCTGGCCGGTTCCCGAGCGGTCGGCGTACGACCAGACCGGGAACGCCAGCGCGCCGACCGTGGCGACGAGGGCCGCGATGATGAGTGCCGAGCCGTTGATGCGTCGCAACAACAAGGTGGTGCCTCCCGAACCTGATGGCATTACTGGGAGGTACGTATACAGGGAAGGGAACGTTCAGTCGCCCCGGGGAGGAAAGTCGGCGACCACCGTGCACGACCCGGGAGCGATCTCGGTGAAGCCCGCGTCCCGCACCAACGGCCGTCCGCTCGTGCTGAGTCGGGCCCACCGGTCGGGGTGCGCGGTGCGCACGGCGAGCGGGAACCCGGCCTGCCGCCAGGCCGCGCGGTCCTCCTCCGCCATCGCCCGCCACAGAAGCTGCGCGCCATGGCCGACCTGCGCCATCTCCTTGCCGGTCGACATGCGCAGGTCCGGGTTGAGCCACAGCAGTGCCCGCCCGGGGGCGGGCGTCCCCGGCTCGCCGTCGTCGTCCAGCTCGGTGCCCGACACCTGGAGCTTGGCCAGCTCCTTGGGCCAGCCGTCCAGCGGGACCGGCGGGAAGACCCGTACCTCCGCGGTGCCGCCCGTGACCGTGATGCCCGGCAACTCCGCCGCCTTGCGCCACTCCGCGCCGCGCGCCCGGCGCACCACCTTGCGGATGCGGGCGTCCTCCCAGCCGCGCACGGCCCCGGCCCACTCCCCGTCGCCGTGCGACCGCTCGTCCGACAGCAGCACGAGCACCGCGCGGGCCGCGGTCTCCAGCGCGTCGGTGCGCGCGGGGGGCTCGGAACGCTCGACGCGGACGACGAGGGGAAGGACGAACTGGGGGGCGTCATCACTGCTCACCCGCACAGTCTGCCAGCCCGCCGGACAGCCGTTCTTGGCGGAACAAGGGGTTCCGGGACACCATGCCCGCATGAAGAGCGATCTTTTCGCGTCCGAGAACATGGCGCAGCAGGCGGCAGTGCCCGGCATGACCCTCCAGAACGCGAAGTCGGTCAAGTACGTGGTCAACGGCGAGATGCACGCCCGGCAGGGATCGATGATCGCCTACCGCGGCAACCTCCAGTTCGAGCGCAAGGGCCAGGGCCTGGGCGGCATGCTCAAGCGGGCCGTCACCGGCGAGGGCCTGCCGTTGATGGCCGTCCGCGGCCAGGGCGAGGCGTGGTTCGCGCACGAGGCGCAGAACTGCTTCATCGTCGACATCGAGCAGGGCGACGCGCTTACGGTCAACGGCCGCAACGTCCTGTGCTTCGACGCCACCCTCTCGTACGACATCAAGACCGTGAAGGGCGCCGGGATGACCGGCGGCGGCCTGTTCAACAGCGTCTTCACCGGGTACGGCAAGCTCGCCGTCATCTGCGAGGGCAACCCCGTGGTCATCCCGGTCACCACCCACCAGCCGGTGTACGTCGACACCGACGCCGTCGTCGGCTGGAGCGCCCAGCTCGACACGTCGCTGCACCGCTCGCAGTCCCTGGGCTCGATGCTGCGCGGCGGCTCCGGCGAGGCCGTACAGCTCATGCTCCAGGGCGAGGGCTTCGTGGTGGTACGCCCCAGCGAGCTGACCCCCGAGAAGGCGAAGCAGAGCTGAACCTCCACCACGTCGGCCGCCGTTACGGCCTGACCGGACCATGGGTGCTGCGGGGAGCCGACCTCGGGCTGCCCGCGGGCGCCCTGGTCCGGATCGAGGGCGGCAACGGCAGCGGCAAGTCGACGCTGCTGCGGCTGATCGCCGGGATCGACGCCCCGACCGAGGGCCGCGTCACCGGCCGGCCCCGACGCACGGCGTACGTCCCCGAGCGCTTCCCCGCCGCCCTGCCGTTCACCGCCACCGGCTACCTCGTCCACCTCGGGCGCGTCCACGGGCTCCGGCGGCGTACCGCGGCGGAGCGGGCAGCCGCGTGGCTGGAGCGGTTCGGGGCCGCGGCCCACGCCCGCACCCCGCTGGCCGAACTGTCCAAGGGCACCAGCCAGAAGGTCGCCGTCGCCCAGGCGCTGCTCGCCGAACCCGGCCTGCTGGTCCTGGACGAGGCGTGGACCGGTCTGGACGCGGCGGCCCGCGCGGAACTGGACCGGGCGGTGGAGGAGCGGGTCGCGGCGGGCGGGACGGTGGTGTTCGTCGACCACGACCCGCGGCGGCTCGAAGGCGCGGCGGACGCGGTGTACGCGGTACGCGGCGGCCGCCTCGAGACCCGTCCGCGCACCGCCCGGCCCGGTCCCTCACCGACCGCCGGAGCGCAGCCGCCGGTGCGGGTGGTGGCGTCGGGCGGCCGTCTCGCGGAGCTGCGGGCCGACCGGCTTCCCGGCTCGCCCGTGTACACCACGGGCCCCGGCGGGGACGTGACGTTCACCGTGCCGGCCGCCCAGTCCGACGCGCTGCTGCGGGAGCTGCTGACGGCCCGCCCCGCGTGGCACATCCACCGGGTGAGCCCCGGGACGATCACGAGCAGGACCACATGACCGCGCTCCTCCGCTACCGGACCGCCCTGCTGTTGCGCTCCCAGCGCTGGCTCCCGCCGCTCCTGCTGTACGTGGCGTTCCTCGCCGTCGGCATACGCGTCGGGGAACCGCTCCTCGGCGCCCTCGGCTACGCCTCCGCCCCCCTGCTGCCGGTCACCGCCTGGCTCGTACGGATCTGCCTGAACCAGGAGCCCCCGGCCGCCCGGAACGTCACCGCGGCGGCGGCCGGCCGCGTCCGCGTCCACCTCGCGGCGGTCCTCACCGGCACCCTGGGCGCGGCCGTGCCGGGAGCGGCCGCGCTGCTGGTGGTGCCGGTGGCGGCCGCGCCGGTGGCCGCCGACGGGCGGACCGCCGTGCCGCTGCTGCCCGCCACCGCCGCGGGCCTGCTCACCGGGGCGGTCTGCGTGCTGCTCGGCGCGGCCGTGGGCGCCCTGCTGACCCGCCCGCTGCTGCCCGCCCCGGGCTGGTCCTTCGCCGCGATCACGGCGGCCGCCCTGCTGGCCCTGGTGACCACCGGCTCGCCCGCCAACACCGCCGTGACCGGCCTGGTGACCGGCAACCTCACCGGCAGGGTCGCGGTGCCGCTGCTCCCGCTGGCGGCCGCGGCGGCGCTGGCGGCGGGCGCGGTCGCGCTCGCCTGCCGGCTCACCGCCGTCCGGGAGTGAGTACGCTCGGACGTATGGACGATTCGTACGGTGAGACGCCGGCCGCCCGGGACGCCGAGCCCCGGGAGCGGGCGCAGGACGGGCAGCCGTACGCCGCGTGCGTGCTGTGCCAGGAGCCGACCGAGTACCCGGAGTCGACGAAGGGCATCACCCTGTGCCCGGTGTGCGAGTGGCGGGAGGCGGAGCGCACCGCCTGCTCCGGCTGACGAGGCCGCCCCGCCCGGCTCGGCACACGCCCTAGCCGCGGACCGACCGGGACGCGCGCCAGGTGCGCCGGTCGTCGATGTCCGCGTGCCGGTCGCCGTAGACGTTGCGCACGATGCCCGGTTCGGCCAGGAAGTCGTGCGGGAAGCCCAGCGGCACCGCGCTCACCCGGTCGAGCCGTGCCACGGCGTCCGCGTCCAGCCGTACGTCCAGGCAACCGAGGTTGTCGGCGAGCTGGCCGGGCCTGCTGGCGGCGACCAGGGGCACGATGTTGCCGGGGCGGCCGCGCAGCCAGGCCAGCGCCACCTGCGCCGGGGTCCAGCCGCCCTGCTCCGCGATGTCCAGGACGGCGGTGATCACCCCGGCCTCCCGGTCGTCCTCCCGCATCCCGTCCGCCGACAGCCGCCCCGGCTCGCCGCGCCGGTACTTGCCGGTGAGCTTCCCGGCCGCCAGCGGCGCCCAGGCCATGACGGTCTGGTCGTAGGCGCGTGCCTGCGGCAGCAGCTCCCGCTCGACGGTGCGTTCCAGCAGGTTGTAGCGGAGCTGGGAGCCGGCGAAGGAGGTCCAGCCGCGCAGCTCGGCCAGGGTGCTCGCCTGGGCGATCTCCCAGGCGGGCCAGTCGGACACCCCGAGGTAGAGCACCTTCCCGGCGCGTACGAGGTCGTCCAGCGCCCGCATCACCTCCTCGACCGGCGTGTACACGTCGCGCGCGTGCACCCACAGCACGTCGAGACGGTCGGTGCGCAGCCGGGCGAGGCTCTCCTCGACGGACCGCACCAGATTCTTGCGGTGGTTGCCGCCGGAGTTCACGTCGCCCTCGCGGGTCGCGCAGGTGTACTTGGACGCCAGCACGAACCGGTCCCGGCGGCCGTCGAGCAGCTTGCCGAGGACGGTCTCGGAGGCGCCGCCGCCGTAGACATCGGCCGTGTCGACGAAGTTGCCGCCCGCCTCCGCGTACGCGTCGAGGATGCGGCCGCTGGTGTCGTCGTCGCCCATGACCATGGCGCCGAGCGCCAGTTCGCTCACGCGCAGACCGGTCCGGCCGAAGAGTGTGTAACGCACGATGTGTCCCCTCGTCAGTCGTGGTCCCGACGCTAGGGGTTGGAGTGCGCCCTAAGGCAAGTCCGTGCCCTCCCGCCCGGCGCCCATCAGCTCCGAGACCTTGACGAAGCGGTAGCCGCGCCGGCGCAGCTCCGGGACGATGCGCCGGACCGCCCGCTCGGTGACGGGCGCGGCGCTGCGGGTGCAGTGCATCACCACCAGCGACCCGGGCCGTACCCCGGCCAGCACCTGCTCGGCGACCGCGTCGGCGTCGGTGGCGAAGGCGTCGCCGCTGACCACGTCCCACTGCACGGCCGTCACCCGCGCGGAGGTCAGCGCGCGCAGCGCCCCCTCGTCGTAACAGCCCCCGGGGAAGCGGAAGTAGGGGACGACGTTGCGCGCTCCTGCCGCGCGGAACGCGTCGAAGGCGCGGCGCACGTCGGTGGCCATGTCCTGCCGGTCCAGCGTGGGCAGCCCGTAGCAGGGTGTCGTGAAGGCGTGGTGGCTGTAGGAGTGGTTGGCGATCTCGAAGCGCGGGTCGTTGCCGATGGCCCTGGCCTGGTCGGGGTACTGCTCGGCCCAGCGCCCGGTCATGAAGACGGTCGCGTCGACATCCAGGCGGCGGAGCGTGTCGATCAGCGGGGGATTGTCGAACCGTTCGCCGTTCGCCGCCCGGGGGCCCTGGTCCGCGGTCATGTCGGCGTCGAACGTGAGCGCCACGGTCCGGCCGGCCGTCGCGGGGCCCCGTTCGAAGACGGGCGTGAGGCCGCCGGGGCCGGGGGCCATGGTGGGCGGTGTCCTCGGCGCGGTGCCCCGGGGGGCGGAGCCCGGCGGGGTGCCTGGCGCGGTGTCCGGCGCGGCCCTCGGCGGTGTCCCGGCGGGAGAGGGGCTCACGGCGGCGGGCGGTCGCCCGGGCGGGGCGGGGCGGGAGACGGCGGCCTCGCCGCAGCCCGCGAGAAGGGGGCACAGAACGACAGCGGCCGACACCCTGCGTACAAAAGAGATCACAGGCGGAAAATATATGATCATCGTGGGAATGGGTGTGCATCCCGCTTCCGTCCGGAGTAGTCCAGCGCGATGTCCCGCCCCGCCCGGGTGATCGTGAGGGGGAACCGCAGCCACCGAAGGGACGGACGGACCCATGACCGAGGACACCGCGACACGGCCCATCCTGGGTCCGCCACCCGTGCGGCACTGGCCCGCCCTGGACATCAGCGGCACCGAGTTCGACCCGGTGCTCGCGGAGCTGATGCGGGAGGGGCCGGTCAGCCGCGTCCAACTGCCCCACGGCGAGGGCTGGGCCTGGCTGGTGACCCGCTACGACGACGTCAGGGCGGTCACCAACGACCCCCGCTTCACCCGCGCCCCCGTCGCCGACCGCCAGGTCACCCGGCTCGCGCCCCACTTCAAGCCCAAGCGGGGCTCGCTCGCCTTCGCCGACCAGCCCGACCACAACCGGCTGCGGGCCGCCGTGGCGCCCGCCTTCACCCAGCGCGGAGTGGAGCGGCTGCGCCCCCGCGCCCAGGAGGTCCTCGACGGACTGGTGGACGTGCTGCTCGCGGACGGCCCCCCGGCGGACCTCACCGCGCGGATCCTGGAACCCTTCCCCATCGCCGTGGTCTGCGAGGTCATGGGCGTGCCCGCCGCCGACCGGGAGCGGATGAGCGCCTGGACCCGGCAGATCGTCTCCTCCTCGGGCGGCGCCGCCGCCAGCGCCGCGGCCAAGGACGGCATGTACGGCTGGTTCGCCGAGGCGATCCGCTCGCGCGGCGGCAGCACGGAGGAGGACGTCGTCTCGCTGCTGGGCGCGGCGGTCGGGCGGGGCGACATCACCGAGGAGGAGGCGATCGGCCTCGTGGGGCCCCTCCAGATCGGCGGGGAGGCCGTCACCGCCAACACCGGCCAGATGTTCTTCCTCCTGCTGACCCGGCCCGCCCTCCTCGAACGGCTCCGTGCCGAGCCCGCCGTCCGGCCGCGCGCCATCGACGAACTGCTGCGCTACATCCCGCACCGGGCCGCCGTCGGGCTGGCCCGGATCGCCCAGGAGGACGTGGAGATCCGGGGCGTCCGGATCAGCGCGGGAGAGCCGGTCTACGTCTCGTACCTCGCCGCCAACCGCGACCCGGGGGTGTTCCCCGACCCCGAGCGGATCGACGTCGACCGCACCCCCAACCCGCACCTCGCCTTCGGGCACGGCCCGCACTACTGCATGGGCGGGCTGCTCGCGCGGATGCAGACCGAGCTGCTGGTCGACACCCTGCTCGACCGCCTCCCGGAGCCGCGCCTGGCGGTGCCGCCCGGGAAGGTGCCGTGGCGGCGCAGCACGCTGATCCGCGGCCCGGAGGCCCTGCCGGTCACCTGGTGAGTCCGGCGGGCCCGCCCGGCCGGGCCCCGCACCGGCCGCCGGCGGGGGCGGTGAACGCGCCCCCGCCGGCGTGGCGGATCAGCTCCAGGGGCCGGTCACCGCGAACGTCGTCCCCGGGGTGTAGCAGTTGACGTACATCGTCCCGCCGTCCGGGGAGAAGGTGACGCCCGCGAACTCGCCCCACTCCGGTCGCTCCGGGGTGCCGATGTTCTGCGCGCCTCGCGCCACCGCGTACACCTCGCCCCGCCGGGTCAGCCCGTACACGTGCTGGGCGCCGTTGCCGTCCTCGCACACCATCAGGCCGCCGCCGGGGGCCAGGCAGATGTTGTCGGGCGACTCGCCCGGCAGCCGGACGTCACTGCTCGGCCCGAACACGACCACCAGCGTCAGCCGGCGCCGGTGCGGGTCGTACTTCCACACCTGCCCGTAGTGGTCGGCGGCCGACCCGTCGGCGGACCGGGCGAAGCTGGAGACGAAGTAGACGCAGCGCCCGCCCCAGTAGCAGCCCTCCAGCTTCTGGGCGTGGGTGATGCCCTTGGGGCCGAAGTCCTGGAGCCGGATCGGCGTCTCCCGCGCCTGGCTGTCCGGTACGGGGACCCACTCGACGCCCTCGAACACCGTGCCCGGCTCCCGCACGGCCGACAGGTCCGGCACGCCCGGGACGCGCATCGCCTCCAGCTCGCCGCCGGCACGCAGCGAACCGGTGCCGCCGAGCGGCCGGTGGGGCAGGAAGCGGTAGAAGAGCCCGAACGGCTTGGTGAAGGCGTCCTCGGTCTCGTACACGATCCCGTTGTACGGGTCGACCGCCACGGCCTCGTGCTGGAAGCGTCCCATCGCCGTCAGCGGCACGGCGCCGGTGCGCAGCGGGTCGCCGGGGTGCACCTCGAAGACGTATCCGTGGTCCTTGGCGTACCCGTTGGTGCCCGCCCGGTCCTCGGTCTCCTCGCAGGTGAGCCAGGTCCCCCAGGGCGTCCGGCCGCCCGAGCAGTTGACGGCGGTGCCCGCGACGGCGACGCGCTCCCCGAGGACGTTGTTGCGCCCGTCCAGCTCCAGCGCCGTACAGCCGCCCTTGGCGCCGGGGTCGTAGGTCAGGCCCCGGACCGCCGGCACGCCGAGGGGGGCGGAGGCGCGGTTCTCGTGGTTGCGGACGAGGTGGACGCGGCCGCGCCGGCCGGCGAAGGCGCCCATGCCGTCGCAGTTGCCCGGCACCCTGCCCTCGCCGGAACGGAGGGGGTCGCCCGAGCGGGAGAGGACCTCGTAGCGGAAGCCCTTCGGCAGGTCCAGCAGACCGGCGGGGTCGGCGACGAGGGGGCCGTAGCCGGCCCGGCCGTGGGCGGCGGCGGAGCCGGCGAAGAGCTCCGAGAAGGCGCCGGCGAAGGCGATGCCGGCGACGGACGCGCCGGTGCGGGCCAGGATCTGACGTCGTGTTGCGGACAGCCGTTCGGACACGAGGCAACAACTCCCTGCTGACGGCACCCCGGGGGCCGGGGCCCCGGGGCAGGACAGGTGTGACGTGACCCGCACGTGTGTATCACGCAGTGTGGTGACACGTGAACAGTGCGAGCCACGTCGCCTCGTGTGTCGCCCGGTGTCAGACCAGCTTGGCGGTGAGGGTGATCTCGGTGCCGGTGAGCGCCTGGCTGACCGGGCAGCCGGCCTTGGCCTCCTCGGCGGCCTTGCCGAAACCGGCCTCGTCCAGTCCCGGGACCTCGCCCTCCACGGTGATGTGGATGCCGGTGATGCCCTTGCCCGGCTGGAAGGTCACGTCGGCCTTGGTGGTGAGCCGGGCCGGCGGGTTGCCCGCCTTCGTGAGCGAACCGGACAGGAACATCGAGAAGCAGCTTGAGTGGGCGGCCGCGATCAGCTCCTCCGGGCTGGTCATGCCGTTCGGCTCCTCGGCGCGGGCCGGCCAGGAGACCGGGTACTGGCCGATGCCGGAGGAGTCGAGGGACACGGTGCCCGAGCCCTCGGCGAGGTTGCCTTCCCAGACGGTGTGCGCGTGACGCGTGGTGGCCATGCCGGATTCCCTTCGGAACGATGCAGACCCCGGACGGGCCATGCCACCCAAACCTACTGCGCGACCAGCCCCTTGGCGTCGCGCGCCAGCGCGGTGAGCCGCGAGATCGCCCGGAAGTACTTCTTGCGGTATCCGCCGTTCAGCATCTCGTCACTGAACAGCTTGTCGAACGGCAGCCCCGAGGCGAGGACCGGGACCTCCCGGTCGTACAGCCGGTCGGCCAGCACCACCAGGCGCAGCGCCGTCGACTGGTCCGGCACGGCCGTCACGCCCGTCAGGCAGACCGCCCGGACGTCGTCGGTCAGCGCGCCGTACCGGCTCGGGTGGACCCGGGCCAGGTGCTCCAGCAGGTGCGGGAAGTCGTCGAGCGACGCGCCCGGCGTGGCGTACGCCGCCCTGGTCACCTGCTCGTCCGCGTACGGGGCCGGGGCCTCGGGCAGCCCGCGGTGGCGGTAGTCCTCGCCGTCGATGCGCAGCGGCCGGAAGTGGGCGGACAGACCCTGGATCTCCCGCAGGAAGTCGGCGGCGGCGAACCGGCCCTCGCCGAGCTTGCCCGGCAGCGTGTTGGACGTGGCGGCCAGCGCCACACCCGCGTCGACCAGCTTGCCCAGCAGGGTGGACACCAGGACGGTGTCGCCCGGGTCGTCCAGCTCGAACTCGTCGATGCACAGCAGCCGGTGCCCGCTGAGGGTGGCCACCGTCTGCTGGAAGCCGAGCGCGCCGACCAGGTTGGTCAGCTCGACGAACGTGCCGAACGCCTTGAGGGCCGGTTCGGCGGGGGTGGCGTGCCAGAGGGAGGCCAGCAGGTGGGTCTTGCCGACGCCGTACCCGCCGTCGAGGTACACCCCGCGCGGCCCGGTGGGCGCGGCCGGCTTCTTCTGGAACCAGCGGCGCCGCCCGGCGCCGGTCGCGTGCGCGCCGCCGAGCCCGGCCGCGAAGGAGCTGAGGACCTCGACCGCCTGTATCTGGCTCGGCTGCTTCGGGTCCGGTATGTACGTGTCGAAGCGGACCGCGTCGAAGCGCGGCGGCGGCACCATCTCGGCGACCAGACGGTCTGCCGGGACGTGCGGCTCGCGGGCGCACAAGGACAGCGGGGCCGCTTCGGTCATGGCACTGGCACTGGTCGACACAATCCCTCACTCTAATCGCCGTGCCAGACTGCACGGCATGCGACGCCTGTTCCCCGTGACCGACCGGACCGTCCCTCCCACGGAGGGCGAGTGGTCCCTCGACGAGCTGGCCGAGGCCTACGCGTACCCCGACCAGGGGCCGCCCGGCACCCCCTGGCTGCGCGCCAACATGGTGTCGTCCCTGGACGGGGCGGCCCAGCACGAGGGGCGTTCCCAGCCCATCTCGTCCGACACCGACATGCGGATCTTCGGCACCCTGCGCGGGCTGGCCGACGTGGTGATCGTCGGCGCCGAGACGGTACGCAAGGAGGGGTACCGCCCGGCACGCGCGCGGGAGGCCTTCGCCGCGCGGCGGGCGGCGGCCGGTCAGGGCCCGGCCCCCGCCATCGCCGTGGTCAGCGCCTCGCTGGAGCTGGACTTCTCCGCTCCGCTGTTCACCGGGCCGCTCGTGCCGACGCTGGTGCTCACCGGCGCATCAGCCGCCCCGGACCGGGTAAGCGCGGCTCGGGAGGCCGGCGCCGAGGTGATCGTCGCCGGGGACGGACCGGGCGTGGAGCCGGCGCGGGCGGTGCGGGCGCTGGCCGGGCGGGGACTGACCCGCCAGCTCACCGAGGGCGGTCCACGGCTGCTCGGGCAGCTGGTGGCGGAGGGGGTGCTGGACGAACTGTGTCTGACGGTGTCGCCGCTGCTGACGGCCGGCGGGGCGCAGCGGATCGCGGGCGGACCTTCCCTGAAGGTACCGGAGCGGTACGCGCTGGCGTCCCTCCTGGAGGAGGACGGGTTCCTCTTCACGCGCTACGTCCGGAGCTGACCAAACAGCGGAATATTCCGTTCCGGTTAGCTTCCGGTGGGCAGACTTACTCACGCAGTCCCCGTGCGGACACGGGGAAGGATGGTTTCCGCAGAAGGGCTCCGAAGTGTTCACAAGCGTTCTGATGATCGAGAAGCCGCTGTCGTCCGTGGACGTGGAGTTCGTCACCACCCTCCACGAGGACGAGACGCTGTCCTTCATCGTCCTGATGCAGCCCCGTGGCGACCAGGCCGTCGTCCTGCTCCGGGCCATCGACGACGTCGCCCTCGGGGAGCTGAGAGAAGCCGTCAAGGAGGGCGAGGAACCCGAGGGCAGAGCCGCCAGACTCCCCGCCCGGCAGGGCCTGGAGCACTCATTGCTCGCCCTGCGGGAAGCGGGCTGCGAAGCGGTCGGCGAGGTCGTGGAGGACCATCCGCTGGACAAGCTGAAGGCCGTCGTGGAGGAGGCCGGCGCGGACGAGGTGATCGTGCTGACCAAGCCCCACTACGTCGAGGAGTTCTTCCACCGGGACTGGGCCTCCCGGGCCCGCCACAAGGTCGGCGTGCCGGTGCTGAAGCTCTTCGCGCACAACGACGAGCCGGACACCGCATAGGCTGGGCCTCTCAACGACGCCGCACCCCGGGGAGAGACGCCCATGGCACCCGCCGTTCCCGCCGCCACGATTCCCGCCGCCATGGAGCGGCCGCACTTCATCGGCATCGGCGGCGCCGGAATGTCGGGCATCGCCAGGATCCTCGCCCAGCGCGGGGCCGAGGTCGCCGGCAGTGACGCGCGCGAGTCGGAGACCGCCGCGTCCCTGCGGGCCCTCGGGGCGACCGTCCACATCGGGCACGACGCCGGCAACCTGGCCGACGGCACCACCTGCGTCGTCGTCTCCAGCGCCATCCGCGCCGACAACCCCGAGCTGGCCCGCGCCACCGAGCTGGGCATCCCCGTCGTCCACCGCTCCGACGCGCTGGCCGCCCTGATGACCGGGCTGCGCGCGATCGCCGTGGCCGGCACGCACGGCAAGACCACCACGACCTCGATGCTCGCCGTCGCCCTCACCGAGCTGGGCCTCGCCCCCTCGTACGCCATCGGCGGCGACCTCGCCGGTCCCGGAACCAACGCCCTGCACGGCGACGGCGCGATCTTCGTCGCCGAGGCCGATGAGAGCGACCGCAGCTTCCAGAAGTACGACCCCGAGGTCGCGATCGTCCTCAACGTCGAGCTGGACCACCACGCCAACTACGCGTCGATGGACGAGATCTACGAGTCCTTCGAGGCGTTCGTCGCCAAGATCCGCCCGGGCGGCACCCTGGTCGTCGGCGAGCACTCCGGCGCCCGCGAGCTGGCCCGCCGGGTCGCCGGACGCGAGGACCTGACGATCGTCCGCGTCGGCGAGGCGGACGACGCCGACGCCCGGATCCTCGCGATCACCCCCAAGGGCATGACCAGCGAGGTCACCGTCGTCCTCGACGGCACCGAGCACACCTTCACCGTCTCGGTGCCCGGCCGCCACTACGCCCACAACGCCGCCGCCGCCCTCGCCGCCGGCGCCCGCGTCGGCATCGACCCCGCCGCCCTGGCCCAGGCCCTCACCGCGTACACCGGCGTGGGCCGCCGGCTCCAGCTCAAGGGCGAGGCCGCGGGCGTCCAGGTCATCGACTCGTACGCGCACCACCCCACCGAGATGACGGCCGATCTGGAGGCCATGCGCGGCGCGGCGGGCGACTCCCGTCTCCTCGTCGTCTTCCAGCCCCACCTCTTCTCCCGCACCCAGGAACTGGGCAAGGAGATGGGCCAGGCCCTGGCCCTCGCCGACGCCTCGGCCGTCCTGGAGATCTACCCGGCGCGCGAGGACCCGATCCCCGGCGTCACCAGCGCGCTGATCGTCGACGCGGCCCGTGCCGCCGGCGCCGAGGTCACCGCCGTCTCCGACAAGGACGCCGTCCCGGACGTCGTCGCGGGAATGGCCCGGCCCGGCGATCTCGTTCTCACCATGGGCGCCGGGGACGTGACCGACCTCGGCCCCAGGATCCTGGCCCGCCTGTCGGGCCGCGACTGAGGAGAGCACATGGCGTACGACGTCGAGAAGCCGGACGAGCAGTGGCGCGCGGAGCTGTCCCCCGAGGAGTACCACGTGCTCCGCGAGGCCGGCACGGAGCGCGCCTTCACCGGTGAGTACACCGACACCACGACCCGGGGCGTCTACTCCTGCCGTGCCTGCGGCGCCGAGCTGTTCACCTCCACGACCAAGTTCGCGTCCCATTGCGGCTGGCCGTCCTTCTACGACCCGAAGGACTCCGACGCGGTCGAGCTGATCCAGGACCGGTCCCACGGCATGGTCCGCACCGAGGTGCGCTGCGCCCGGTGCGGCTCCCACCTCGGCCATGTGTTCGAGGGGGAGGGCTACCCGACGCCGACGGACCAGCGCTACTGCATCAACTCCGTCTCGCTGAGGCTGACCCCCGACGAGGACTGAGCACTCCGCCCGGCCCGCCCGTCCGCCGCGCACCGGCGGACGAAGGCGAGGCCCGGGCGGCCGTCCAGGTCGACCTCCCCGGTGGGGGTGAAGCCCGTACGGGCCAGGACGGCGCGCGAGCCGGCGTTGTCCGGCGTCGTGACCGCCCGCAGGGTGGTCAGCCCGTACTCCCCGGCGGCCAGCTCGCAGACCTCCCGGACGGCGGCCGTGGCCAGCCCCCGTCCCGCCGCCCGCCGCGCCACCCGGTACCCCAGCTCGGCGGAGCCGTCCGCCACGTCGATCAGGTTGACGCGTCCCAGCACCTCGCTGCCGTCGCCCACCACGAGGTGGAAGAAGTGCAGCCCCCGGGCCTGCTCGGCCAGAAGCTCGCGGTGGCGGTCGTCGAAGCGCGCGAAGTAGTCGTCGCCGCGGTCGGGCACCGAGGCGGCGAAGTAGGCGCGGTTCTCCCGCTCGAACGCGAGGAGGGCCGGGGCGTGGTCGGCGCGGAGGCGCTGGAGCAGGGGCATCCGGCGATCGTACGCGGCCGGACCCCGGCGCCGGGGCGGCCGCCGCCGGACGGTCAGGCCGGCTGGAGGAGGTCCCAGCGGTTGCCGTACAGGTCCTCGAAGACGGCGACCGTCCCGTACGGCTCGTACCGCGGCTCCTCCAGGAAGCGCACGCCCGCATCCCGCATCCGCGCGTGGTCGGCGGCGAAGTCCTCGGTGTGCAGGAAGAACCCCACCCGCCCGCCGGTCTGCGCCCCCACGCTCGCCTCCTGCGCCGAACCGGCGGCCCGGGCCAGCAGCAACCCCGTACCCGCCCCG
This sequence comes from Streptomyces sp. NPDC039423, assembly GCF_055598725.1. Classification (NCBI taxonomy): domain Bacteria; kingdom Bacillati; phylum Actinomycetota; class Actinomycetes; order Kitasatosporales; family Streptomycetaceae; genus Streptomyces; species Streptomyces sp. NPDC039423. Next base: position 445,856 of record NZ_JBVKAH010000005.1, on the reverse strand, counting down.
GCCCCCCTCGGCCGGACCACGACCCAGCGCGAGCCGTCCCCGCGGTCGGTGTCCTCGACCAGCTCGAAGCCGAGGGCGCCGGTGTAGAAGGCGAGGGCGTCGTCGTAGTCACGGACGACCAGGGTGATGAGGGCGATGTGCGACATGAGGAAGACGTTATACGTATGACAAGGGGCTGACCAGCAGCCGGGCCGACTGCCACACTGCTCCCATGGACCCGCAGCAGCTCGCCGCGCTCACCGCCCGCGCCCGCCGCCTCGCCGTCCCCGGCACCCGGCGCGTCCTCGGCCTGGCCGGAGCGCCGGGCGCCGGCAAGTCGACCCTCGCGGCCCGGCTGGCCGACCGCCTCGGCCCACTCGCCGCCCTCGTCCCCATGGACGGCTTCCACCTCGCCCAGGCCGAGCTGCGCCGCCTGGGGCGCGCCGGGCGCAAGGGCGCCCCCGATACGTTCGACGCCGCCGGGTACGCCGCCCTGCTCGCCCGCCTCCGCACCCCCGAACCCGGCACCGTCGTCTACGCGCCCGCCTTCGACCGGTCCCTGGAGGAGCCGGTCGCGGGCAGCGTCCCGGTCGGGCCGGAGGTGCCGCTCGTCATCACCGAGGGCAACTACCTGCTCCACGACGACGGCCCCTGGGCGCCGGTCCGCCCGCTCCTCGACGAGGTCTGGTTCCTGGAGCTGGACGACCACCACCGCGTCCAGCGCCTCGTCGAACGGCACGTCAGGTTCGGCAAGGACCGCGCCCACGCCGAGCGCTGGGTCGCGGAGTCCGACGAGCGCAACGCCCGGCTGGTCGCCGCCGGACGCGACCGGGCCGACCTCGTCGTCCCCATGACCTGAGTCCCGCCGCCGGACCGGATGCCCCGGCCGCCTGACCCGATGCCCCAGCCGCCTGACCCGATGCCCCGGCCACCCGACCGGATACCCGCTCGCGCCGGTCCCGGCACCCGGCGAGGATGACCGTCATGGACAGCCGCAGCGGCAGCGCTCCCGCCCCCTTCACCGCCGACGACCACCGCGCCCGCATGGCCCGCGCCACCGGGGCCGCCGCCTCCGCCGGGCTGGCCGGGCTCCTCGTCGCACCCGGCCCCGACCTGGTGTACCTCACCGGCTACCGCCCCACCGCCGAGACCGAGCGCCTGACGCTGCTCGTCCTCGCGCCCGGCCGGGACCCCGTGCTCGTGGTGCCGGCCCTGGAAGCCCCTGACGCCGAACGGGCCGCGGGCGCCGCCGCCCTCACCCTCCGGGACTGGACCGACGGCATCGACCCGTACGCGCTCACCGCCCCGCTCCTCGACCCCGAGGGCCGCTACGGGATCAGCGACAACGCCTGGTCCATGCACCTCCTGGGCCTCCAGCAGCGGTTGCCGGGCACCTCGTACGCCGCGCTCACCCAGGCCCTGCCCATGCTCCGCGCGGTCAAGGACGCCGCCGAACTGGCCCGTCTGGAAGCGGCCGGTGCCGCCGCGGACGAGGCGTACCGCCAGATCCTCGGCGTGCGGTTCGCGGGGCGCCGCGAGACGGACGTCGCCGCCGACCTGGCCGCGCTGCTCAAGCAGACCGGCCACTCACAGGTGGACTTCACCGTCGTCGGGTCCGGGCCCAACGGCGCCAACCCGCACCACGAGGCGGGCGACCGCGTCATCGAGCGGGGCGACATGGTCGTCCTCGACTTCGGCGGCCTCAAGCACGGTTACGGCTCCGATACCAGCCGCACCGTCCACGTCGGCGAGCCGACGCCGGAGGAGCGGCGCGTCCACGACGTGGTGCGCGAGGCGCAGCAGGCCGGCGTCGAGGCGGTCCGGCCCGGTGCGACGTGCCAGGACGTCGACCGGGCGGCCCGCTCGGTGATCGACGCGGCCGGGTACGGCGCCTACTTCATCCACCGCACCGGCCACGGCATCGGCGTCACCACGCACGAGCCGCCGTACATGATCGAGGGGGAGGAGCTGCCCCTCGTCCCCGGCATGTGCTTCTCCGTCGAGCCGGGAATCTACCTGCCGGGCCGCTTCGGCGTCCGCATCGAGGACATCGTCACGGTCACCGAGGACGGCCGCGGCCGCCGCCTCAACACCACCCCGCGCGAACTCGCGCTCGTGGACTAGCCCCGGGTCCGGACCCGCCCCGGACCCGCACCGGACCGGGGCATGGGGGTCCGCCCGGGACGTGGCGCCGGTCCCGGGGCGCGGGCTCAGACGTCCGCCAGCACCACGCACGATTCCGCCGGCAGCGTCATCATCCCGTCCCCGTTCGGCATCTCCACCGGCTCCCAGGCCGCCAGGACCCGCCCGCGCGTGCCGAGCGGGATCCGGACGGGCTCCTTGGCGAAGTTGACCGCGATCCGCAGGTCCCCCCGCCGGTACGCCAGCCAGCGGGCCTCCTCGTCGTACGCCACCCGCACCGCGGCCAGGTCCGGGTCGGTCAGGTCCGGCTGCGCGGCCCGCAGGCCGATCAGGTCCCGGTACCAGGCCAGCAGCCGGGCGTGCGGCTGCCGGTCGCGCTCCGTCCAGTCCAGGCAGGAGCGGTCCCGGGTGGCCGGGTCCTGCGGGTCCGGAACGTCCTCCTCGGCCCAGCCGTGCGCGGCGAACTCCCGCCGCCGTCCGTTGCGCACCGCCTCCGCCAGTTCCGGGTCGGTGTGGTCGGTGAAGAACTGCCACGGGGTGCTCGCCCCCCATTCCTCGCCCATGAAGAGCATCGGCGTGAACGGCCCGGTCAGCATCAGCGCCGCCGCGCACGCCAGCAGCCCGGGGGAGCACGACGCCGACAGCCGGTCGCCCGTGGCCCGGTTGCCGACCTGGTCATGGGTCTGGGTGTAGCCCAGGAAGCGGTGCGCCGGGGTCCGCGACCGGTCGACCGGACGGCCGTGCGTACGGCCGCGGAAGGTGGAGTACGTCCCGTCGTGGAAGAAGACGTGGCTCAGCGTCTTGGCCAGGGCGGCGAGCGGCGCACGGGCGAAGTCCCCGTAGTAGCCCTGGGACTCGCCGGTCAGCGCGGTGTGCAGGGCGTGGTGGAAGTCGTCGTTCCACTGGGCGTGCAGGCCGAGGCCGCGCTCCTCGCGCGGGGCCGTGGTGCGCGGGTCGGCCAGGTCCGACTCGGCGATGAGGAACAGCTCCCTGCCCTGCTCGGCGCCCAGCTCGTCCACGGCCGCCGTCAGCTCCTCCAGGAACGTCAGGGCCCGGGTGTCGGCCAGCGCGTGCACGGCGTCCAGCCGCAGCCCGTCGACGCGGTAGTCGCGCAGCCAGGCCAGCGCGCTGCCCAGCAGGAACGCCCGGACCTCGTCCGAGCCCGGCGCGTCCAGGTTCACGGCGGCGCCCCACGGGGTGTGGTGGGTGTCGGTGAAGTACGGGCCGAAGGCCGGCAGGTAGTTGCCCGACGGGCCCAGGTGGTTGTGCACCACGTCCAGCACCACGCCCAGGCCCAGGCCGTGCGCCGTGTCGACGAACCGCTTCAGCGCCTCCGGGCCGCCGTACGGCTCATGGACGGCCCACAGGGACACGCCCTCGTACCCCCACCCGTTGGTCCCGGGGAAGGGGCACAGCGGCATCAGCTCCACATGGGTGACGCCCAGGTCCACGAGGTGGTCCAGCCGGGCCGCCGCCGCGTCCAGGGTGCCCTCGGGCGTGTACGTGCCGATGTGCATCTCGTACAGCACTGCCCCGCGCAGCCCGCGCGCCGGGGACCCGTGCCGCCAGGCGTACGCGGCGTGGTCGACGACCGCGCTCGGGCCGTCGGGCCCGTCCGGCTGGCGCCGCGACCGCGGGTCCGGCAGCACCGGGCCGCCGTCCAGCGCGTACCCGTACCGCGCGCCGTCACCGGCCTCGACCTCGGCCACCCACCAGCCGTCCCGCTCCGGATCGCGCTCCAACCGGTGCGCCGAACCCTCAAGTTGGAGCTCGACCCGGTCCTCTGCCTGCGGTGCCCACACCTCGAACAGCACTGGTGATCCCCTCGTCGTCGTAACGCCCCAATCCTGGCAAGATCGAGAACGGGAAGCACGACACTTGGCCGAACGGACCGCACGCGTCGCCGCTCGGACCCGCCCCCCGCTGATCACGTACCAAGACCGTACCAACGGGGTCCGACAACGCGGTCCGTCTGGACACCCCGGCCCGCTCGGACGGACAATCACGTCCGTGACGTCCGCTTTCGAGTCCCACACGTACCCCGCTCGGCTCTCCGACGCCGAACGGGACCGTGCGCTGGGACTGCTGAGGGAAGGCGCCGCGCAGGGCAAGCTGTCGCACGACACGTTCCTGCGGCGCATGAAACTGGCTCTGGTCGCCCGGCGCCCCGACGAGCTGGCCGTGCTCACCGCCGACCTGCGCACCGAAGGGCGCTGGTCCAGGCGGCTGTTCGGCTCGGTGGAGCGGATGTCCGCCTTCACGCTGCGGCTGCGCCGGGCGTGGCAGGCGGAGCGGCTGCCCAAACTGCTGCTGCCGGAGCCCGGACCGTACCCCCTGCGCATAGGGCGGGACCCCGCCAACGGGTTGCGGCTCAGCCATGAGACGGTCTCCCGCCTGCACGCCGAACTGCGGCTCCAGGACGGCCTGTGGGTGCTGCGCGACCTCGGCTCCACCAACGGCACCGCCGTCAACGGGCAGCGCGTCACCGGCCCGGTCGTCGTCCAGGCCGGTGACCTGGTGGCCTTCGGCCGCATGAGCTTCCGGCTCGCCGGCCCCTAAACGTCGTTCGTATGGTTGTGTGAAGGTAGGCGCGGGACGCGACCTGAGCGATGTCCCGCCCTGTGGGGTCGGGGTGCGCACCCATGCTTGTGGGCATGGTTTGAGTACCTCCCTCTCTCTCGTTGAGCTGCAGCGGTCGCTGAGTGAACCGCTTTGGGCTCAGGGGACCGTCGACCGTCTGGGTGATGCCTGGGCCGAAGAGATCTCTCTCCTCAACGCCGTCGCTCCGAGCCATGCACGCCCCGTCAGATGTGGAGGTCGAGCATGACGCCCGCCTCTGCACATCGGGGGCGGCCCGTCGCACAAGCAGGCCGGGAAGAGCTTGCATGCCTGCCCGGGGTATCGGAATGGCAACGATCGCTATTGCTGTTCGCGGAGGTTCTGCCGGCGGTACGGGGGGTGACCGGGGTGGGTCGCTGCTGCGCCTGGCCGGATGGGGCTGATGGGGCGGCGTAGTCGGCGGGTAACGGTCCAGGTGGGTGCGGATAGGACCCGGCGGACCATGCTACTTCCAGTGGCCGAATGTGGCCTTGCCAAGTGGAGCTTAACCAGCTCTGGCCTGCGGCTTTCTGACTGTGCGGCATCAGGGTGGGCCCTTGACTGGTGCATGGCGAAACCTGAGGATGTGGCGAATCTGTGTAGCAAACATGTAGCTCAGGGGTGGGGTCGTGAGGGGTAGGGGGTGGCGTCATGCACGCCACAGAACGGGCGCGCTGGCGGCCGTATCAGTGATCGCTTCAGTACTCGGCCCGCTAACAGGCACTGCGGTAGCGCAGGTACCGAAATCAGGTCCGACCACGGCAGTGGACGCCTCGGCGCTTGCTGCGCAGACAGGTGAGCCGGTCGAGGTGGTGTCGGAACGGACGGAGTACTCCACGAGCGTAGCGAACCCGGATGGCACCTTCACCCTGCGACAGTCAACGACACCGCAGAGGGTCAAGGGGAAAGACGGCTCGTGGCGAGATGTGGATGTCACGCTGGAGCAGCGGGCCGACGGCTCAGTCGGTCCGAAGTCCTCTGTGGTGGACCTGGCGTTCTCCGGTGGCGGCAGCGGCAAGGACATGATCCGGCTGGCAACCGGGCAGGGATCGGTCACGCTGGGCTGGCCGCAGCAACTTCCCAAGCCCGTTCTCGAGGGTGCCACGGCTACCTACCCCGAAGTCCTCACCGGTGTCGACCTGCAATTGACGGCAACGGCAGAGGGATACCGGGAAGTCCTGGTGGTCAAGACCGCTGAGGCGGCGGCGAACCCGGCTCTGAACCAGGTGGAGCTGTCTGCGACCGGTCAGGGGTTGACGATAGCTCCCGGGCATGGCGGCGGGCTTCGCGCCATCGACGAGGACGGCAACACTGTTTTCAAGGGTCCGGCCGGTCTGATGTGGGACTCCGCCGGCGACGGCGGCACGCAGACCCAGCTGCTTCACAGCGCACCCATCGGCGTCGCCGCAGGTGAGGCTGAAGCACCGGAGGCCGCTTCTCCGGACGGAGGGGACGCAACCGCGGAGCTGCCCGTCCAGGTCGCGGAGGGGTCTATTTCGATCAAGCCAGACCTGCAGCTGCTGCGCGGCGCGGAGACGGTCTACCCCGTCTACATCGACCCGACCATGGGTCTGGGCGTCTCGGAGCGCACCGTTCTGTCTTCGGATGGGGACCGGTTCTGGAACTTCGACGGTGACCTCGGTGTCGGCCGCTGCTACCGGGTGGGCCCGTATTACTGCGATGCCGACCATACCAACCGGATGTACTTCGAATTCTCACCGGCCAAACTGTCCGGACGGCACGTGATCGACGCGACGTTCCGCGCCTACGAGACGTGGTCGTTTTCCTGCAGCCCCCATGCGCTGCAGCTGTGGCGTACGGACAATATTTCCGAGGGCAGCCGCTGGCCCGGCCCGGCGAAGCTCGATCTCATGGGCGACCGTACGATCTCGGCCGGCCGTGGTACGTACTGTGACCCCGACCAGCCCGATGCGTGGGTTGAGTTCAACGATGCGGCCAGTGAAGCGGACGAGAACCTCACCAAAACGGTGCGCAACTTTGCCGACGGCAGGTTCTCCCGTCTTACCTTGATGCTTCAGGCCGCGGACGAGGGCAATGCGGACGCGTGGAAGCGCTTTGACGACAACGCCGAACTCAAGGTCGTGTACGTCATCAAGCCCGGCGCTGTGACCAATGATGGGGTCATTCCCGGCAACGGCACTGTGGAGCAGTGCAGCGTCAACGCTGCCGACCCGATCACTGTCACGCGTCCGGACCCCTTGATGCAGGCGCGTGTTCAGACGCTGGTCAAGCCGGCCACCGATGAGGAGCAGGGTTCACTGCGCGCCCACTTCTGGGTCGAACGGAAGATGCCCGATGGCACCTGGAGTGCAGCGCGCACCAATGTCCCTTCCAGCGGCTATTACGTGGACGACACCCTCGCCAAGCTGCGTCTGACCGGCGGCGTGGACGGATCGCTGTACCGGGTGAGGTCTTTGACGCAGACTTTCTGGACGTACGAGGGCGTGACCACGGCCATCTCGTCGGGCTTCAAGCGCTGGTGCTACTTCAAGATCGATTCCACAGCGCCCAAGGCACCGACCGTCACCTCCAAGGGCCCTTACGCCGAGTGCACGGCCACCCTCTGCGAGGGCAAGGGCGGTCCTGGGGTTGCTGGATCGTTCGCCATCGCCCCCAACGCCCTGGACAAGGACATCACCGCCTATCGCTGGCGCCTGCTGACCGAGCGAGCCGCGGACACCCATCGCTCGACCGGGCCCTTGGCCACCGTCGCGCCCGTGCCCACCACCGCCGGGACGCAAGTGCTGATCGTGGAAGCGATCGATGTGCGCAACCGCGTCGGAACCCCGGCGGAGTTCCACTTCAAGGTCGCACCCGCTCAGGGGCCGACCGGTCTGTGGCACTTCAATGACGGCACACCAGGCTCGACGGTGACCACAGCTACCGACAGTGCTACTACCGAGGGCACCCTCCGGCACGATCTCACCCTGCACCAGCAGGCCGGCACCGCCGCCACCTGGTCGACACTGGGCCGACGAGGCACGAGCGACCACTCGCTGCGGCTGAACGACGACGTGGCCGATCCGGCCAAGCAGCTCGGCTACGCCTCCACCAGCAGTGCTCCGGTCAACACCAAGGATTCCTTCACCATCTCCACCTGGGTCCTGCTCAGCGACGGAGAAAAGACGCGGGTGGTCGCTTCCGCGCCGGGCACAGCCGCGTCGGCCGCCTTCAACCTCTTCTACTCCGCCTCCTCCAAAAAGTGGGTCTTCAACCGGGCCGTCTCCGACTCGGCCACACCCGCCTATGTCAGCTCGGTCGCAGACGCCGCGAACCCGCCGCTGAACGTGTGGACCCACCTGGCGGGCGTCTTCGACACGAAGAACGACACCAACAAGGCCAACGACACCATCCAGCTCTACGTCAACGGCCGCCCCCAAGGCACACCCCTCACCCTCGCCACCGCAAATTCCGCGTACACCCCCTGGACCTCGTCGGCGGGCATCATGGTGGGCGCCTCCAAGGTCGGGGAGCACTTCATGGGCCGAATCGATGAGATGACCCTGTGGCAGCGGGCACTGACCGGCGATGAGGTACGTCTCGACACCAAGCTCGAGGTAGATGGCATTCCTGCTACCGAACTCGTCGCCTACTGGGATGCCGCCTCGGCAGCGAACGGCAAGGTCACCGAGTTCACCTCCTACGCGGCCGGCCCGATGACCATCTCGGCCACCGGTGCCACCGCTGACCCCGAACAACACGAGCTGCGCTTGGACGGCACCACGGGCTACATGTCCACCGCCGGCCCGGTGCTGGACGAGACCGGCTCCTTCACGGTGACCGCCGCTGTCAAGCTCGACGGAGCGAAGTTCGCGACGCTGCCCATCGGAGCACGCGCGCACGTCTTCGGACAGGCCACCCCTGATGGGAAGGAATCGTCCTGGGCGCTGTGGGTGGAGAAATCGTCCGCCAGTGGCTACCTGTGGCGCTTCGGTCGCACGGCCACCGACGCCACCGGCAGGGTGATCGCCAGCGGGTCCGTCCCGTCCGAGATGCCGGCGGACACGGACACCTGGGTACAGGTCACTGGCGTCTTCGACGCCACCGAGGAAACCCTCACCGGCAACGGAGTCACACACCTTTATGTCGGCCCCACCAAGCAAATGCCGGTAGACGACTCAGCCTTCAACGCAAGCCAGCAGGGCCGTGGCGACATCGCAGCCGGACGGGGCCCCTCCGGCGGCGCCAACGGCCACTATCTCCCCGGCGCCCTGGACGAGCTTCGGGTCTGGGCCGGCGCCATGACAGAAGACCAGGTCATGACCAAGGTCATGGGAACCCCAGGCGCCGAATAGCCATGTCATGTGCCCGGCGGCCACCTCCAAGCCCACCAAGCCGCCGGGCCAAGGCACCCCTGTCACTTCCCCGCAGCAGCGAGCTGCGGACCACCGGATCACGCCGCGGGGCACGCGGCTTCAGCCAGATGGAAGAAGAAGCATGAACCGGTCCATACCGGCTGCCCTGCGAAGCAGCCGGAGCAGAAAACACCTCCCGATCGCGGCAGTCCTCGGATTTTCCATGATTCCGGGCCTCCTCACCCCGGTGGCCTTCGCCGCCGAAGTCGATCCGCTGGGCAAGCCGAAACTGGCCGCCCCTCAGTCGGTTGACGTGTCACCGTTCACCGCGCGGGTGAACAAGCAGAGCGCGGCCATAATGAAGAAGGGCGCCGAGACCCTCCGCGCGGACGCGGCGCGGGCCAAGGCGGACCAGGGCAAGAAGGCCGTCTGGCCCAAGGCCGGGACCGCCACGATCACCGTTCCTGCCACCGGCTCGGCGAAGGCCGCCCCCGGCACGCTGCCGATCACTGTCGCGCCGCCGAAGCGGGCCAAGGCGCGCGTGGCGGTCAAGGCTGCCGGCCCGGTGACGGTCAACGTCCTGGATCAGACGCAGGCAGCCAAGCTCGGCGTCAAAGGCGTCGTACTCACGGTGTCCGCACCCGCCACCGGCGGGGGCGCTGCCCTGGGCCTGGACTACAGCGCTTTCGCCGCAGCCTACGGCGGTGACTGGGCAGGGCGTCTACAGGTTCTGCGGCTGCCGGACTGTGCGCTGAACGACCCCGCCAGCAGCAAGTGTCGAACACGCACCCCGTTGGAGTTCACCAACGACCGCGCGACCGAACAGCTCAACACCGAGGTGACGTTCCGGACGGCTCAGGCACCCGCACTGACGCCCGGCGCCCGTGCCTCGTCCGCACCGGCCGCCACCCAGACGATGGTCCTGGCCCTGGCGGCGGGCACCAAGTCGGGCAGCGGCGACTACAAGGCCACGCCGCTGTCAGCATCCTCCACCTGGGAGGCCGGCAGCTCATCCGGCAGCTTCACTTGGTCCTACCCGCTCAGTGTCCCGCCGTCTGCGGCCGGCCCGAAGCCGAGTCTAGGCATCTCCTACAACTCAGGTGATGTTGACGGCCGCACCGCCTCGACCAACAACCAGAGCACGGTCATCGGCGAGGGCTTCGACATCACCTCCTCCTACGTCGAACGCAAGTACGGCTCCTGTGACGATGACGGCCAGACCGACAAGTTCGACCTGTGCTGGAAGTACGACAACGCCTCCCTCGTCCTCAATGGCAAGGCCTCCGAGCTCGTCAAGGACGACACCACAGGCAAGTGGCGGCTGAAGAAGGACGACGCCTCCATCGTCACCGTGACCACCGGTGCTGAGAACGGCGACGACAACGGCGAGCATTGGACCATCACCACCGGCGACGGAACCAGGTACGTCTTCGGCCTCAACAAACTCGCCGGTGCCGGTGCCACCGACCGCACCAACTCGGTGTGGACCGTACCCGTCTTCGGCGATGACGCGGGCGAACCGGGCTACGCGGACGGCTCCTCCTTTTCCACCCGTGACAAGAAGCAGGCCTGGCGGTGGAACCTCGACTACGTCGAGGACACCCACGGCAACGCCATGTCCTACTGGTACACGGCCGAGACCAACCACTACGACAAACTCGGCGACGACAACAACGGCACCCCCTACACCCGCGGCGGCCACCTCAACGAGATCCGCTATGGCCAGCGCGCCGGCGCTCTGTTCTCCGCCACTCCCGCTGCCTCGAACAAGGTCGTCTTCGGCTACGCCGAGCGTTGCATCGGCACCGACTGCGGCTCCCTGACCGACGCCACCCGCGACAACTGGCCCGACGTGCCCTTCGATGCGGAGTGCAAGGCGGATGTGAAATGCACTGGCAACACCGGCCCTAGCTTCTACACCCGTAAGCGCATGACCGGCATCTCCACTCAGGCCTGGGACGCGGCGGCCACCACTCCCGCTTACGCTTCGGTGGACGCCTGGGCCCTGACCCAGCAGTACCTCGACCCCGGCGACACCGGCGACTCCACCGACCAGGCCCTGTGGCTCTCAGAGATCAAGCACACCGGCAAGCGCGGCACCGACCTCAGCCTTGACCCGGTCAAGCTGACCCACGAGTTCCGCCCCAACCGGGTTGACGGCGCGACCGACGACATCCTCTCCCTGGAAAAGCCGCGCCTGCGCACCATCGTCTCGGAGGCCGGCGCGCAGACGATCGTCAGCTACATGCAGGCCGATTGTCTCGCCGGCCAGACCATGCCCAAGGTCGACACCAACACCCGCCGCTGCTACCCGGTCTACTGGTCACCCAACGGCGAAAAGGAACCCATCCTCGACTGGTTCCACAAGTACCCCGTACAGGGCGTCTCCACCATCGACGCCAAGGGCGGCTCCGAGGCCGTCGAGCACACCTACACCTACTCCGGTGGCGGCGCCTGGCACTACAACGAGGACCCGCTGGTCAAGGAGAAGGAACGCACCTGGTCGATCTGGCGCGGCTTCGAAAAGGTCACCCACCTCACAGGCCTCGCCGGCAAGACCCAGTCCAAGACCGTCACCGTCTACCTGCGCGGCATGAACGGCGACCGCGTCCTCGGGACAGACGGCAAGACCCCACACCCAGACCAGCGCAAAACCACCACCATCACTGGCATCAAGGCCCCGGAGATAACGGACGCCGACCAGTACGCCGGCTTCACCCGCGAATCCGTCACCTACAACGGCGTGACCGGCCCCGAGGTCGGCGGCACGGTCAACGACCCGTGGTCCAAGCGCACCGCCACCCAGCACAAGTCCTACGCCGACACCGAGGCGTACTACGTCCGCACCGCGGCCAACCACTCCCGCACCAACGTCACCACCATCAGCCCGCCCCGGGACCGCGTCCGCTCGACCGCGACCACCTACGACGCCTATGGCATGGCCCAGACCGTCGAGGACAAGGGGGATGACGCCCTTCCCGGTGACGAAACGTGCACCCGTAACTGGTACGCCCGCAACGACGCCGTCGGCATCAACAACCTTGTCGCCCGTACCCGGACAACGGCCAAACCATGCGCCACCCTCGACACCGCCCTCGACCTGCCCGCGGACTCCACCCGCCCCGGCGACGTCATCTCCGACACAGCCATCGCTTACGACACGCTGACCTGGACTGCCGCCCAGAAGCCCACCAAGGGCGAAGCGCAGTGGGCTGGCCGCGCGAAGGCGTACGGAACTGACGACCAGCCCGTGTGGCAGAAGGTAGCCACCACCACCTACGACGTACTTGGCCGGCCACTGACGGTCCAGGACACGAGCGGGGCCACCACCGCCACCACGACCTACACCCCCACGGCGAACGGGCCGCTCACCGCGGCCAGCACCACCAACGCCAAAGCGCACAAGACCACGAGGCTCCTGGACTTCACCTCGGGTGCCACGCTCAAGGTGACCGACCCGAACGGCAAAATCACCGAAAGCCAGTACGACAGCCTCGGCCGCGTCACCAAGGTCTGGTTGCCGAACCGGCTGACCTCGCTGGCCCAAGCCCCCAACTACACCTATACCTACAACATCACCTCCTCCGCACCCTCCTGGGTGGCCACCAGCGTGCTCAAGGGCAACGCCAGCGGCTACAACACCACCTACGAGATCTACGACTCCCTACTGCGTCCCCGCCAGACCCAGGCACCGTCCCCCAACGGCGGACGCCTCATCGCGGAGACGCTGTACGACGAGCGAGGCCTCGCCTCCTCATCGCTCGCGGACATCTGGGACGAGACCGGCGCTCCGTCCGGCCAGCTCGTGGCCACGGACGGTGGCCAGGCGCCCATGCAGATCGACACCACCTACGACGGTGCCGGCCGCGCCATCAAGGCCGAGACCAAGGTGAAGAACGTCCTGCGCTGGACGACCGGAACCACCTACACCGGCGACACCGTCACCACCACCGCCCCAGCGGGCGGCCAGGCCACGGCTGTAGTCACCAATGCCCTCGGGCAGACCACACAGCGCCGTGCCTATGGTGGCCCGCAGGCCACTGGTGAGGACTACACCACCACCGCCTTCACCTACACCCCGACAGGCGAGCAGGCCACCATCGAGGGTCCCGACAAGGCCAAGTGGCTCTACGAATATGACCTCTTCGGCCGCAAGACGAGCGTGACCGACCCGGACAAGGGGAAGTCCACCACTACCTACAACGAACTCGACCAGGCCACTGCGTCCACCGACGTCACCCAGAACAAGACACTTACCACTGAGTACGACATCCTCGGCCGCAGGACGGGCTTGTGGGAGGGCACCACCAAGACCGACGCCGGCAAACTCGCGGCCTGGACCTTCGATACGCTCGCCAAGGGACAACAGGACACGGCCGTCCGCTACGAGAACGGCATCAACCAGACCACGAGCAAGGCCTACACACAAAAAGTCACCAGCTACGACCCGCTCTACCAGCCCACCGGCAGCCAGCTGATCCTTCCCGCCAGCGACCCGCTCGTCACCGCCGGCGTCCCGCAGACACTCTCGGCCACCGCCGCCTACAACCTCGACGGAACGGTCCGACAGGCCAGCAACCCCGCCCTCGGCGGCCTGCCCGCGGAAACCGTCGCCCACACCTACGGCGACCTCGGCCAGCAGCTCACTGCCCACGGCACCACCCAGTACCTCCAGGACGCCCAGTACTCCCCGCTGGGCGACCTGCGCCAACTGACCCTTGGCACCAGTTCAACCGCCAAGAAGACCTACCTCGGCTACGACTACGAGGACGGCACCCGCCGGCTCACCCGCTCCTACGTCACCGACGACGTTCACGGCTACATGCCGCAGGAGCTGAAGTTCACCCAGGACCAAGCCGGAAACGTCACCTCCATCTTCGACGGCACCACCCAGGGCGGCACCGCAAAGCCCGACTACCAGTGCTTCACCTACGACGGCCACCGCCGCATGACCGAAGCCTGGACCCCCAGGACCACCGACTGCGCCGCCACCGGCCGCACCACCGCCAACCTCGACGGCGCCGCCCCCTACTGGACCAGCTACACCTACAACGCCGCCGGCCAGCGCGCCACGGAGACCGAGAACACCCCCTCGGGCGCGAAAGCCACGACCTACACCTACGGCACCCCCAAGGGCCAGCCTCACCCGCTTGCCAACACCACGGGTGCGAAGGCTGCGACCTACGGATACGACGCAGCAGGCAACACCACCAGCCGCCCCGGAACCCAGGCTCAACAAACGTTGACCTGGAACACCGAGGGCAAGCTGGTCGGCACCACCGAACCTGCCGTGGGCACCAAGCCCGCACTGAACACCAGCTACTTGTACGACGCCTCCGGTGAACTCCTGATCCGACGCGCGTCCGGCGATGGTGACACCGTCCTCTACCTTGGTGGCAACGAAGTTCGCCTCACCACCAAGGGCACCACCAAGACCCTCAGCGGCACCCGCTACTACACCGCCGCAGGCCAGACCATCGCGGTCCGTACCGCAACCACAGGTGTTACCGGCACCAAACTCAGCTTCCTGGCCCCCGACCATCACGGCACCAGCAGCCTTGCCCTGGACGCCACCACCCTGGCCCTCACCAAGCGGTACACCACCCCCTTCGGTGCCCCCCGCGGCGTTGCCCCTGGCAATTGGCCCGACGACAAGGCCTTCCTGGGCAAGCCCACTGACTCCATCACTGGGCTCACCCACATCGGCGCCCGGGAATATGACCCCCGTATCGGCCAGTTCATCAGCGTCGACCCACTCATGGACCTGGCAGATTCCCAGACCCTCAACGGCTATGCCTACGCCGGCAACAGGCCTGCCACCTCTTCCGACCCGACCGGCCTCTGCTTCGCTGACGTCTGCGGCATCGGCTATCCGGTCGGTGGCACCACCGGTGGTGCACCAGAGGACATCGAATACGTCAAGTCGGACGGCGGCACGGGTAGCCACGAGAACAGTGGTCCTCTCGGCAACGGTGCCACTTCGAACGGCACGTCGTCGGTCGTTTACGGAAGCGTCATCGTGCCGACAGCCTGGAGCGGAAGCAGCGAATTCACCAAGCGGTTCTGGGCATATCTCGACGACGAATCCAAGTACAGCCAAGGTCAAATACACCCGGTCTACTCCGACATCGAAAACTCCGCGGCACAAGGGCGGCTCGGTTGGTACGGGCTCAACGTCTGCTGGGCCATGAAATCGTGTCCCACGAAGTTCATGAACAGCTTGAGAGACCTGTCCATCGAATACACCAAGGTTGTGATGGCCAATGGATCGGAAGGCCCTGGTGCCGCTCCCGGTGCCGCTCCAGGTGTGACCGGCAAGGCCCCCAAGGGCGGCTGCAAGTGCTTCTTGGCCGGCACCGACGTCCTCATGGCCGACGGCACCACCAGAGACATCGAAGATGTGGAACTCGGTGACGAAGTACTCGCCACCGATCCGGAGACCGGCAAGCAAGGCCCCCGCAAAGTCACACGCCTCATCCGCACCGAGGACGACAAGCAGTTCAACAAGCTCTCCATCGCCACTGAGGGCGGCATCGAGGAACTCACCGCCACACACGAGCACCCCTTCTGGTCTCCCTCCGAACGAGCCTGGGTCGAAGCTGGGGAGCTCCGTGCCGGGATGACGCTGCTTACCGACGACGGCGACACCGTCATCGTCACCGGCAACGAGACCTTTACCAGGCACGCCCGTACCTACAACCTCACCGTCGATGACCTGCACACGTACTATGTGCTGGCGGGCGAGACTCCGGTCCTGGTTCATAATGCGAATTGCGCGCCCGGGACGCTGCCCGGAACAAAATTCGACGTGCCGACCGAGCCGGGTATCTATACCATTCACCTGAATGACGGGACGAAGTACGTAGGAAGCTCCACCACAAGCATCAGGGAGCGCGTCAATAAATCGATGCGGTCGAAGCATGCGGTACGCAAGGCCGGATATACAGCAGACGACGTGGTCAACGTCACATACCTCACTCTGCCGCGCGGTACAGACGGGGTTGCGATTCGCCGCATGGAACAGTCGATGATGGAAGGGGTAAAGGAGAGAGGCTGGACTCTCTTGAACCGGAGAGATCCAGAGATTCAAGTCCCATTCGGCGGGTACCTGCCGTAAGTCTCGACTGGAGTTTGTGATGGGAACCTGGGGATCAGGCCCGCTCGACAGCGACACGGCCGAGGACTACCTCGATGAGCTGGAAGAAAAGTCTGTATCGCAGCGGCTGGCAGTCGTCGAGAAAACCTTCCGCTCTGCCATCGGGGCAGGAGGTGGGTCCAATTCCTCTGTGCTGCCTGAGGAAGTCATGGCTGCTGCCACTGTGGTTGCGGCCAATATTCCGGCCGGGCGCGCATTGGCCTGGAACGAGGAATACCCGAGTATTACGGAATGGCTGGCGAAGCCGATTATGCCCGCCCTCGCCTCGTCTGCGATTCAGGCGCTGGAAGTGACATTGCCCGCAGACGGCTGGTTCTGGAGGAGCTGGGTTGACGCTGGCGAGAGGGAAGAGGCTCAGGCTGCAATCGACAGTTTGAGATCTGTCCTGCGCTACGTCAGCGAAGGCGAATCTACGTAGTCCGCTGGCCGATATCGACCTGAGGGTCGGCTGCATGCGAGGAGCCCCACCGAGGCGCGGGATTCGGTGGGGCTCCTCAGCGGTTTGACGGCAACGCTGACGGCAACGTCAGTGGACGACAGCTGCGACGGGTGGGTCGTCGAGGTCTTCGTCCTGGCCGCTGAGGGTGTTGCCGAGGGTGTCGATGGCTTGTCGTTGGAGTCGGAGTCTCACGTGGGCGTAAACGCCGGCGGTTACGCCGATGTGGGCGTGACCAACAGGTCTTTGATGACGACGAGGTCGACGCCCTGTTCGAGGAGCAGGGAGGCGGTCGAGTGGCGGAGGTCGTGGAAGCGGATGCGTCGAAGTCCGGCCCGGTTTGATGGAAGTTGCGGAAGCGGCGGGTGAGGTTGGCCGGGTCGAGAGGCCGTCCTGTGGGCGTGGTGAATACGAGCCCGCTGTCGCTCCAGTCCGATCCTGCTGTCTCTCGCTCCTTGTCCTGGCGCTCCTGGTGCTTCTTAAGGGAGGGGAGGCATTCGGTTGGGAGCGCGATACGGCGTTCGGATGCCCGGGGCTTGGTGGGCAGGTGGGTGAGGCCGCCGGTGCGGGTGCTCTGGAGCGAGCGGCGGATGCTGGCTGTTCCGGCGTTGAGGTCGAGGTCTTCCCAGGGAGGCCGAGGAGTTCGCCCTTGCGCAGTCCGGTGCGCAGGGCGAGTTCGTACAGGGCGTGGAGCCGGTCGGCGAGGGCCGCGTCGAGGAACTGACGGGCCTCTGCCGCAGTGAGCGGATGGAAGCGTCTGGGCTGGTGCGTCGTGGTCTTGACATTGCGGGCGACGTTGCGGGGCAGCTCCTCTTCGCGGACGGCGTGTTCCAGTGCCGACTTGAGTACCGAGTGCACGTAAGTAACGGTCAAGGCGGACAGCCGCTTCTTGCAGCACTCGCCGACCGCGCAGCACTTCTTCCGTTCGGTGTCCAGGCCCTGGGTGCAGCACCGGCAGGTGGTGCGGAGCCGGTCGAGGAAGGTGCGGACGTCCTTAGCCGTGAGGCAAGCGATCTTCTTGGTGCCGAGGCCGAGGCCGAGGCCGAGGCCGGGATGAGGTGGAGGCGGACGCAGGCGGCGTATCGGGTGTGGGTGTTCTCGCGGAGCCGGTGGACGGCGACGCTGCCCAGCCAATGGGTGAGGTACTCGCCAACGGTGCTGTCTGCGGTGGCGGCGGGCAGGCCGCGGTTGCTGTCGGCGATCTTCTCGGCGAGTTAGTCGGCCGCGTTCCTACGGGTGGTGTCGTAGACCCGGACGCGTTTGCGGGTGCCATTGGCGGCGAGGACGTAGCCGGCGGCTTCCCAGCGGCCGTCCTTGCGCTGTAGTGGGTGCCTTCGCCGTTGGCGCGGGCCTCCTTGCGCTTGGGAGCGGTCATCGGGCGGCCTCTTCCAGGTGGGGCTGGACGTAGTCAGCGAGGGCGTGGGCGGGGACGCGGCCGATGGTCAGCGAGGCCAGGCGGCGGGTGCGCATCAGGTCGTAGAGGGCGGAGCGGCCGATCTTGAGGAGGGCCATGGCCTCGGGAACGGTGAGGAGTTCGTCGTCACGCACGAGTCGCTACCTCCTGTTCGCGTGTCGGGCCGCCACCGATGAGTGCGGCGAGGCGTTCGAGGTCGGGGGTGAGACCGGTGCCGTCGTAGGCCCAGCGGGCGGCGACGAGGTGGTCGGGGAGGTTGGAGGGGTGTGGCGGCGGTGCCAGGCGGCCCGGAGCGCGCCGAGGGTGGTGGAGTAGGCGCGGGTCTTGGTGGAGAAGTGGCCGCGGAAGCGATCGTCCAGTCGACGGCGCCGACGGCATCGCAGTGCTGCTGGACGTGGGCCAGGAGCCGTTCCCAGCTGCCGTCGGCCGACCAGCGGCGGAAGCGTTCGTAGACCGTCTCTTCCAGGGCCCGTACCGTGCCGGCGGGTCCAGCCAGGCCGCCCCGGTGGACAGCTTCCCCAGGATGCCGTTGACGACCTGGCGGCGGTCCGGCACCGGTCTGCCCATCCGTGGCGGAGTCAGCAACGGCTCGATCACTGCCCACGACTCATCGGTCAGTACATGACGACGCACCACGAACAAACCAACGATCGACCGACTTTCAGGACACGACCTAGGTCGTGTCCTCGCGGGCGCCGTCCTCCGGCACGGGGCGGCGCGAGAGCAGGGCCACCGGCCGGGTCGCGAACAGGTCCGCCAGGGGCACCGGCCCGCCGCCGGGGAACTCCCTCCCCGTGTCCACCGCGTCGAACCACCGCCCCTCCGGCAGCGTCAGGGACGTGTCCCCCCAGCCGCCGCCCTCCGCGAGGCGCAGCGACAGCCGGGTGACCGCCGTGACCGCCTCGTCCGACCGGGCGAAGGCCACGCAGTGCCCGGCCGCCGGGCCGCTCGCCGTCAGCGGCCGGTACGTCCCCGACGGCCCGAACACGTCCGGGTGGCGCTGCCGCAGCCGCAGCGCCGCGCGCGTGACGGTGGTCTTCTCGTCCGGCGGCCCCTCCCGGAACGGCCGCCGGTTGTCCGGGTCGACCAGCGCCAGGTACACCCGCTCCGTCTCCTGGTACAGGTCCGGGACGCCCGGCATGGTGAGGTGCAGCAGCGCCGCGCCCAGGACGTTCGCCCGGACGTGCGGGTCCAGTTCGCGGGCCAGCAGCGACACCGTGTACAGGCCCGGCCCGGCGGGGCCCGCGTCCACGAAGTCCAGCACCGCCTGCTCGTAGGCCGGGTCCGGCTCCGTCCAGCTTGTGTGCAGCCCCGCCTCCCGTACCGCCTTCAGCAGCGCGGGGGCCAGCCGGTCCCCGTACGGGTACCCGAAGCCGAGCGCCGTCTGCCAGGCCGCCCACGCCACCTGACCGTCCGGCGCGGGCGTCCGCGCCACGTCGTCCAGCAGCTTCACCCACCGTTGCGGGCACTCCGACAGCACCGCGATCCGGGCCCGCACGTCGGCGCTGCGCTTGGTGTCGTGCGTGGACAGCACCGTCCCGGTGGCCGGCCAGTCCCGGGCCAGGCGCTCGCAGTACGCGTGGAACTCCGCTGGGCCCACCGCCGGCCTGCCCGGGTCGCCGCCCACCTCGTTCGCCGAGACCAGCGGCGTGTACCGGTAGAACGCCGTGTCCTCGACGGACTTGGCGCGCAGCGCCGACGACGTCTGCGCGAACCGGATCCGGAACGCCCGCTGCTCCGGCCCGTCCCCGAGCCGGCCCAGCGCCAGGTCCCGGACCACGTCGACGGCCGCCGCCTCCTCGGGGACCGTGAACGTCTCCCGGGCCTCCCGGGCCGCCTCCTCGGTCAGGACGTCCACCGCGTCCGTCCCGTACGGCCGGTAGACCGGCACCCGGATCAGCAGCTCCCGCACCGCCGCGCGCAGCGCCCACGGGGCGTGGTCCCGCAGCGCCGGAGCGGTCGCGCAGACGGCCGCCGCCGTCCGGGTGAGGTGGGCGACCTCCGAGGCCAGCTCGTGCGTCACCACCTTGTACGCAGCCCGGCGCTCGGTCGCCTCCCAGTGGCCGCCCCGGTCCCCGGCGGGGTTCGCGAAGCGCCGGTAGTGCTCCGCCAGCTCCGCCGCGCCCGCCTCGTCCACGAAGAGCCCGTCGACCCGCCGCAGGGCGTCGTAGCCGGTCGTGCCGGCGACCGGCCAGCCGCCGGGCAGGTGCTCCTCGCCGGTGAGGATCTTCTCGACCACGATCCAGCAGTCCCCGCCCGTCGCCCGCCGGAGCTCGTGGAGGTACGCCTCGGGGTCCGCGAGCCCGTCCGGGTGGTCGATGCGCAGCCCGTCGACCACGCCGTCCCGCACCAGCTCGACGATCTTGGCATGGGTGGCCTCGAACACCTCCGGGTCCTCCACCCGCACCCCGATCAGGTCGGAGATGGTGAAGAACCGCCGGTAGTTCAGCTCCGTACGGGCCAGCCGCCACCAGCCCAGCCGGTACCACTGGGCGTCCAGCAGCTCCGGCAGCGCCAGCCCCTCCGTGCCGGGCCGCAGCGGGAACTCCTGCTCGCCGTGGCGCAGCCGGCCGTCCGCGACCTCCAGCCGCTCCAGCTCGTCACCGATCCGGCCCGGCAGCACCGGCAGCAGCAGCTTCCCGCCGCCGGCGGCCCAGTCGATGTCGAACCAGCGGGCGTACGGGGAGGAGGGGCCCTCCCGCAGCACCTCCCACAGGGCCCGGTTGTGGCGCGGGGAGGCCGCCATGTGGTTGGGAACGAGGTCCACCACCAGGCCCAGGCCGTGCGCCCGGGCGGTGCGGGCGAGGGCCCGCAGACCGGCCTCGCCGCCCAGCTCCTCGCGCACCCGGCCGTGGTCGGTGACGTCGTACCCGTGGGTCGAGCCGGGGACCGCCTCCAGGACCGGCGACAGGTGCAGGTGCGAGACCCCGAGCGAGGCGAGGTACGGCACCGCTTCCCCGGCGGCGGCGAAGGGGAAGTCCGGCTGGATCTGGAGCCGGTAGGTCGAGTTGGGCGTCATGCGAACGTACGTACCCGCTCGGGCGGCTCATGTGTCATCCGGTGATGCGATTTACGCCCGACGCCACGTTCCGCCCGGTTCGCGGCCCGTCCCCGACGGGCCGCGAACCACCCTCTCAGGCGGGGCGCCGCAGCACGGTCAGACTGCGTCCGATCAGGGTGAGACGGTCACCGGCGGCGACCTTCGCGCCCTGCCCCGGCTCGACCCCTTGCGGCAGGGCCGTGTCGACCACCACCTGCCACTGGCGGCCGTGGTTGACCGGCACCACGAACTCCAGCTCCTCGGCGCTGGCATTGAACATCAGCAGGAACGAGTCGTCCGCGATCCGCTCCCCGCGAGGTCCGGGCTCGGAGATCGCGCTGCCGTTCAGGAACACCGACAGGGCCTTGGCGTGCGCGACCTGCCAGTCCTGGGCGGTCATCTCCTCACCCTCGGGGGTGAACCAATTGATGTCCGAGAGCTCGTCGTGG
This sequence comes from Streptomyces sp. NPDC039423, assembly GCF_055598725.1. Taxonomy (NCBI): domain Bacteria; kingdom Bacillati; phylum Actinomycetota; class Actinomycetes; order Kitasatosporales; family Streptomycetaceae; genus Streptomyces; species Streptomyces sp. NPDC039423. The sequence goes on along the minus strand of NZ_JBVKAH010000005.1, from coordinate 424,326 downwards.
GTGCCCTCCACCGGACGGCCGTGGAAGAAGCGCCGCCGTCGGAAGACCGCGTGGTCACGCCGCAGCCAGACCATCGAACGGGTGAACTCCAGCAGCGACCGGGCCGCCTCGGAGTCCTCGTCCGGCCAGTGCACCCACGCGACCTCGTTGTCCTGGCAGTACGCGTTGTTGTTGCCGCCCTGCGTACGGCCGAACTCGTCGCCGTGGCTCAGCATCGGCACGCCCTGCGACAGCATCAGGGTGGCGATGAAGTTGCGCATCTGGCGCAGCCGCAGCTCCCCGATCGGCTCGTCGTCGGTCTCACCCTCGGCGCCGCAGTTCCAGGAGCGGTTGTGGCTCTCGCCGTCCCGGTTGCCCTCGCCGTTCGCCTCGTTGTGCTTCTCGTTGTACGACACCAGGTCGCGCAGCGTGAAGCCGTCGTGGCAGGTCACGAAGTTGACGGAGGCCAGCGGCCGCCGGCCGTCGTCCTGGTACAGGTCCGAGGAACCGGTCAGCCGGGACGCGAACTCGGCGAGCGTGCGCGGCTCGCCGCGCCACAGGTCGCGGACCGTGTCGCGGTACTTGCCGTTCCACTCCGTCCACAGTGGCGGGAAGTTGCCCACCTGGTAGCCGCCCTCGCCGACGTCCCACGGCTCGGCGATCAGCTTGACCTGGCTGACCACCGGGTCCTGCTGCACCAGGTCGAAGAACGACGACAGCCGGTCCACCTCGTGGAACTGGCGTGCCAGGGTGGCGGCCAGGTCGAACCGGAACCCGTCGACGTGCATCTCCGTGACCCAGTACCGCAGTGAGTCCATGATGAGCTGGAGGACGTGCGGCGAGCGCATCAGCAGCGAGTTGCCGGTGCCGGTGGTGTCCATGTAGTACCGGGGGTCGTCCTCCATGAGCCGGTAGTACGAGGGGTTGTCCAGGCCCCGGAAGGAGAGCGTCGGGCCCAGGTGGTTGCCCTCGGCCGTGTGGTTGTAGACCACGTCCAGGATGACCTCGATGCCCGCCTGGTGCAGCGCGCGCACCGCGGACTTGAACTCCAGCACCTGCTGGCCGCGGTCGCCCCAGGAGGCGTACGCGTTGTGCGGGGCGAAGAACCCGATGGTGTTGTAGCCCCAGTAGTTGGCCATCCCGGCGTCCACCAGCCGGTGGTCGTTGACGAACTGGTGCACCGGCATCAATTCGAGCGCCGTGACCCCCAGTTCGGTCAGGTGCTCGATCACCGCGGGGTGGGCGAGTCCCGCGTACGTGCCGCGCAGCTCCTCCGGCAGGGCCGGATGGAGCATGGTCAGCCCCTTGACATGCGCCTCGTAGATCACCGTCCGGTGGTAGTCGGTGCGCGGCGGGCGGTCGTCGCCCCAGTCGAAGTACGGGTTGACGACGACGGACGTCATCGTGTGCGGCGCCGAGTCGAGGTCGTTGCGGGAGTCCGGCTTGCCGAAGTGGTAGCCGTACACCGCCTCGCCCCAGTCGACGGCGCCGGCGACCGCCCGCGCGTACGGATCGAGCAGCAGCTTCGCGGAGTTGCAGCGCTGTCCCTGGTCCGGCGCGTACGGTCCGTGGACCCGGAACCCGTACCGCTGGCCCGGCATCACGCCGGGCAGGTACGCGTGCCGGACGAACGCGTCGGTCTCGCGCAGCTCCACCGCGGTCTCCGAGCCGTCGTCGTGGAGCAGACACAGCTCGATTCGGTCGGCGGCCTCCGAGAAGACCGCGAAGTTGGTACCGGCGCCGTCGTACGTGGCGCCGAGGGGATACGCCTGTCCCGGCCAGACCTGCATAGATAAGACTCTTCCACTTCTGATCCGGCTGATGGGGGTCACTTGAGCCAGAATCCTCCCCGAAAGTGGGACGACGTCCTAGGACTTCGGCCGGTCCTACCGGGTGACCGGGGGAGGGAACGGGCGACCTGGCCGGAAATCGACCCCTGGGCCGGATTCGTCCGATCAGCACACCACCCGGCCCGGGCCGGCGCCACCCGGCCCCCGGGTCAACGTGGCGTTCCCCGGCGTCGCCCCCACCGGGGCGGGCCCGCCCCGGTGGGGGCGAGGGCCCCCACGGCCGGGCGACCGGGCCGGGGGCGCCGGTCCGACCATTATGAATCCGCTCACTCCGGGACGTCCCCGGCCGGGGAACGCGCCCGAAAATCATGGCCGTTGACGAAGGAGCCCGTGCATCGGGCTGCACCGCCTCCCGCTCGCGGAGTACCCTTCCTTGATCGTTGGAGACGGGTGTCCAGGAGCAGAAGGCGGTGCGCGGGTGAGCTCGGGAGGGCTGGAGCTGCCCCCAGGTGACTCAGGTCATGAGGGGAACTCCGCAGACCCCGCTGATGTCCCGCCCGGCGCGGTCTCACTCGCCCGGCCGATGGAGATCGGAGCGGAACTGGACTGGGGCGCGGAGGCCTGGAGCGAGGTGCGGACCCGCGCCCAGCGCGCCGGACGCGCCTATATCTGGCTGAATCTGGTCGAACAGCGGCTGCGTGCCGTGGTGGCAGCCGTACTGCGGCCCGTCTACGAGCCGGTCCACGGCGACGACTGGGTGGTGGCGGCGGCCGGACCCGCCGGCCAGGAGTGGGTGCAGCGCGCCGTCGCCGTCCGCGAGGTCTCGCGCCGCAAGGGCTACCTCCTGGACCCGGCCGACGACAACGTGCTCAGCTTCCTCACCCTGCCCCAGCTCCGTGAGCTGATGGTCCAGCACTGGCCGTGCTTCGAGCCGTACTTCGACGATCGGCGCGAGGTGGAGCTGGCCCTGGACGAGCTGGAGGTCACCCGCAACGTCGTCTCCCGCAACCGGGCCCTGTCGCGCACCGTGCTCGACCAGTCCGAGCGGGCCTCCGCCCGGCTGCTGGAGATCCTCGGCGGCGGCGCCGGCGCCCCGTCCGCGCACCGGCTGCCGGTCGACGCGGTGGAGGACCTCGTCGGGGACCGGTACGCGGACGTCGTCTCCGTCCACCCCGACCGCGTGCGGCTCCAGCGGCAACTGCCCGCCGAGGACCTGTTCGGCGGGGCGCGGCGCCTCGACGCGATCGGCATAGGCCTGAACCTCCTCGTGCAGAACTTCTCCGGACGGCGGCTGGTGCGGCTCGCCGAGTCCGGCTGCCGCATACGCCTGCTGTTCCTCAACCCGGCGAGCAGCGCCGTGAAACGGCGCGAGAGGGAACTGGGCATCAAGAAGGGCGAGCTCAGCCGCTCGGTGGAGATGAACATCCTCCACATGCGGCGGGTGCGCTCCAGGCTGCGCGACCCGGGCGCCTTCCAGATCCAGGTCTTCGACGAGACGCCGCGCTTCACCGCCTACCTCGTCGACGGCGACGGGCCGGACGGGGTGGGCGTCGTCCAGTCCTACCTGCGCCGGGCGCGCGGCATGGAGGCACCGGTGCTGGTGCTGCGCGGTGCCAGACGAGCGGTCGTCACGTCCGGCGCGGAGAGCGAGCACGGGCTCTTCGCGACCTACCGCGAGGAGTTCGAGTCGGTCTGGGCCGACTCCCGTCCGGTGTCGTGAGAGCGGGAGCCGAGCGGCGTTGTCAGTGGCGCGTGGGAGGGTGAGGACCCACGAGGGGGAGTGCACCGCAGGGGGGCGCACCACGGCATCGCGAGGAGGAGCAGCATGGGCTGGCACGGGGAGACGCTCGTCGGCTTCGATCTGGAGACGACCGGCACGGAGCCGCTCGAAGCGCGCATCGTGACGGCCGCGGTGGTCGAGGTGCGGGGCGGGGAGGCGCTGGCGCGCGGCGAGTGGCTGGCCGACCCCGGCATCAGGATCCCCGCCCAGGCCTCGGCCATCCACGGCATCACCAACGAGCGGGCCGTGGCGGAGGGCAGGCCGGTCCGCGAGGTCGCCGACGAGCTCGCCGACACCCTCGTCGGGTACTGGAGGCGCGGCGTGCCGGTCGTGGCGTACAACGCCGGGTTCGACCTCACCCTGCTGACCGCCGAGTTGCGGCGGCACGGACTGCCGGACCTCGGGGAGAGGCTGGGCGGCGCGCCGGTCGGCCCCGTCGTCGACCCCTACACCATCGACCGCGCCGTCGACCGGTACCGCCGGGGCAAGCGGAACCTGGAGGCGGTCTGCGCCGAGTACGGCGTGGTGCTCGACGGCGCCCACCAGGCGGCCGCCGACGCGCTGGCCGCCGTCCTGGTGGCCCGCGCGATAGCGGAGCGGCACGCCTCGGTGGCGGCGCTCACCCCGGTGGAGCTGCACCAGCGGCAGGTGGGGTGGTACGCCCGGTGGGCGGAGGACTTCCAGTCCTTCCTGCGTCGCAAGGGCACCCCCGACGCCGTCATAGACCCGGCCTGGCCGCTGCGGGAGCTCGCCCCGGCGGCCGGCTGACCCGGGCCGGGTCCGGCGGGACGACCGGCGCGCCGGGCGGGCCGGCCCGGCGAAGGAGCCGGGGGCAGCGCCCGGGCCCGGAGTGGAGACCCAGCCCGTGCGTGCCGGGCCGTGCGGGTCAGAACGGGTACCAGCGGACCTCCGTGTCACCGGTGCGCAGCGACGCCACCCGGCGGCGGAACTCGGCCAGGGCCCCGGGGTTCGACGGGGCGTGCTGGGCCACCCAGGCGCAGCTCGCCGTCTCCCGGGCGCCCCGCAGCACCCCGCAGCCCTCCCAGTCGCGCACGTCCCAGCCGTACGCCTCGGTGAACGCGTCATGGGCCGCCGGGTCCAGGCCGTAGCGGTCCCGGGCCAGCGCGAGGACCACCAGGTCGTGCTCGCGCAGATCGGCCGAGAAGGTCTCCAGGTCGACCAGGACCGGACCGTCCGGGCCGATGTGCACATTGCGCGGCAGCGCGTCGCCGTGGATGGGGCCCGGGGCCAGACGCGGCGTCAGCGCGGCCGCCGCCCCGGCGAACCCGTCCCGGCGCTCGCGCAGGAACGCGGCGTCCTCCGGGTCGATCGCGTCACCCGCGAGCCGCAGCCAGCGCTCCACCCCGCCCAGCAGGTCACGGGGCGGCAGCGGGAACGGCGGCGCGCCCAGCGCGTGGACCCGGCGCAGCAGCGGGGCGAGGTCGCGGGGCTCCGGCGGGCGCACGGCGGCGGGCAGCCGGTGCCAGAGGGTGACCGGGTGCCCCGCCACCAGCCGGGCCTCCGGCTCGGCCGCCCGGACCGCCGGCACACCGGCCCCGGCCAGCCAGGAGGCCACGGCCACCTCCCGTCCGGCCCGCTCCAGCAACTCCGCGTCCCGGCCGATCTTCACCACCAGGTCACCGACGGCGAACACGGCGTTCTCGCCCAGCGCCAGCAACTCCGCCCCGCCGTCCAGCCCGGCGGCGGCCAGCACCTCCCGCGCCCGCACCTCGTCCATCACGTCCGTCCCTCCCGTACCCGTGCCGATCCGGCGGCAAGTCTCGCATCCGCGCGGGCCGCCTTGACGAACCGACGGCCCGTCAGGACGATGACGGCCAGGCCGGCCCGACTCCACCGAGGGGACTGTCCGTGACACTGGTGAGGGCGACGGAGCGGCCCGGCGGGAGAGCCGGAGGACCGGCACGGCGGCCCGAGCCCCGGCCGAAGGACCACGGGGCCTGGTTCCTCGTCCTGCCCGCGCTGATCCCCATCCTGCTGCTCAGTGTCGGCCCGCTGCTCTACGGACTCGTCCTGGCCTTCACCGACGCCCAGTCCGGGCGCACCCGGGCCACCCAGTGGGTCGGCACGCTCAACTTCCAGGACCTGCTGTACGACACCCTGTTCTGGGAGTCGTTCCGGATCGGTCTGCTGTGGGCGGTGGGCGTCACCGTGCCCCAGTTCCTGCTGGCGCTCGGGCTCGCCCTGCTGCTTGACCAGAACCTCCGGTTCCGCCGGCTGGCGCGAGCCCTCGCGATCGTTCCGTGGGCGATGCCCGAGGTGGTCGTCGGCATCATGTGGCGGCTCTTCTACCACTCGGACGCGGGCATCCTCAACGAGACCCTCCGCGACCTGGGGCTCGGCGACGGACGGGACTGGCTCAGCGGCCTGGCCACCGCGCTGCCCGCCGTGGTCCTGGTGGGCGTCTGGGCCGGCATGCCCCAGACCACGGTGGCGCTGCTCGCCGGGCTCCAGAACACCCCGCGGGAGCTCCACGAGGCCGCGGCCCTGGACGGCGCCGGCGCCTGGCGCCGGTTCCGTACGGTCACCTGGCCCGCCCTCAAGCCGGTCGCCCTCGCCATCACGGCGCTCAACCTGATCTGGAACCTCAACTCCTTCGCCCTGGTGTACGTGCTCACGGGCGGCGGGCCCGGCGGCCGTACCCGCCTGCCGATGCTGTTCGCGTACGAGGAGGCGTTCCGCTACGGGCAGTTCGGCTACGCCGCCGCGATGGGCTGCGTCCTGGTCGCCGTCGTCTCCGTACTCCTCGCCGTCCATCTGGTGAGCCGGCTGAAAGGGGAGGAATGAACACCGACAGGGGTGGAACGAGCGGCCTCCGCACCCGTGGCCCCGCGCGGGCCGGCCAGTACCTCGCGCTCCTCGCGTACCTGGTCTTCCTGGCGCTGCCCTTCCTGTGGCTGGTCTCCACCGCCTTCAAACCGGCCCGGGAGCTCGGCTCCCTGCACCCCACCTGGCTCCCCGACGACCCCACCCTCGCCAACTTCCGGCAGGCGTTCGGCGAACAGCCCCTCCTCCGGGCCGGTGCCAACAGCCTGGCGGCCGCGCTCGGCGCCGCCCTGATCGCCGTCGCCGTCGCCACGCCCATGGCCTACGTGATGGCCCGCAACCGCGGCCGGCTCGCGGCCGCCGCCACGGGCTGGGTCGTCGTCAGCCAGGCGTTCCCGTTCGTCCTGGTGATCATCCCGCTGTTCCTGGTCCTGAAGAACCTGCACCTGATCAACACCCTGGGCGGCTTGGTCCTGGTGTACGTGGTGTGGTCGCTGCCGTTCGCGCTGTGGATGCTGACCGGGTACGTACGGGCCGTGCCGGCGGAGCTGGAGGAGGCCGCCGCGGTCGACGGGGCGGGCCGGGTCCGCACGCTCGTCTCCGTCACCGCGCCGCTGCTCGCGCCGGGCATCGTCGCCACCGGCCTGTTCGCCTTCGTCACCGCGTGGAACGAGTTCTTCTTCGCGCTCGTCCTCCTCAAGACCCCGGAGAAGCAGACCTTGCCGGTCGTCCTCACCCACTTCCTCGGCGCCGAGGGCGTCGCCGACCTCGGCCCCCTCGCCGCCGCCGCGTTCCTGGCCACGCTGCCCTCCCTCGTCGTGTTCGCGGTGATCCAGAAGCGGATCACCGGCGGCATGCTGTCCGGGGCGGTGAAGTCCTGATGGCCCGGCGGGCCTTGTCGGGGGCTCGGTTTCCCTCCGGGGCGCTCACCCGCGCGCGCGTCGCACGGCGGTACGCCGCCGTGGCCGCCGCCCTCGCCCTGCTGCTGGCCGGCTGCTCCACCGGCGACGGCGACGGCCGGGGCGGGGCGCGGACCGTGCTGCGCTTCCAGTCCCTGGCCTGGCAGAAGGAGTCGGTCGACGCCAACAAGGAACTCGTCGCCGAGTGGAACGCCGCCCACCCCGACGTCCGGGTGGAGTACGTCCAGGGAAGCTGGGACAGCGTCCACGACCAGCTTCTGACCTCCTTCGAGGGCGGTGAGGCGCCCGACGTCATCCACGATGCCTCCGACGACCTCGCCGACTTCGCGTACGGGGGCTACCTCGCCGACCTGCGCCCCTGGCTGCCCGAGCGGCTCAAGGCCGCCATCCCGGCGGCGAGCTGGGCGACGACCACCTTCGGCGAGGGCGTCTACGGGGTGCCGTTCCTCCAGGAACCGCGGGTCATCATGGCCAACGCGAAGATCCTCCGGTCCTCCGGGGTGCGCGTCCCCACCCCCCGGAAGCCGTGGACCTGGCCCGAGTTCCGCCAGGTCGCGCGGGAGCTGACGGCGACGATGGGGGAGGGGAGGTACGCCGTCGCCTGGCCGCTGAAGGAACCGGTCTCCGTCTCCCTGAACCTCGGCCTGTCCGCGGGCGGACGGCTCTTCCACCGGGGCGGGGACGGCAGGGCCGAAGTCCGTTTCACCGGCGCCGACTCGGTCGTGCCCGGCATCGTCCACGCCCAGGTCAACACCGACCGCAGCGCGCCGCGCAGCACGCTCGGCATGGGCGGCTCCGACACGCTCCCCGGGTTCTTCGGCGGCATGTACGCGATGGTCCCGCTCGGCTTCTCCTACCGTCAGCAGATCGCCCGGCAGGCGCCGGAGGGGTTCGAGTGGACCGTGCTGCCCGCGCCCGCGGGCGACGGCGGCCTGGCCCAGGGGGTGAGCCCGCAGACCCTGTCGATCGCCCAGGACAGCCCGCACAAGGAGGAAGCCGCCCGGTTCATCGACTTCCTCCTCCAGCCGCCCAACATGGTGCGCCTCGCGCGGGGCGACTGGATGCTGCCGACCGGCACGGAGGCGCTGAAGGACCCGTCGCTGCGCACCGCGGAGGACGGCTGGGCGACCGGGACCGCGCTGGCCGGGGCCCTTCGCCCGGCGCCGGCCCAGTCGGTGCGGGGCTACCCGGAGTGGAAGGACAAGGTCGCCACCCCTGCCTACCAGGAGTACTACAGCGGCGCCATCGACGCCGCCGAACTGAAGGAGCGTCTGGTCGGGGACGGCAACCTGGTGCTGGCGCGCTACCAGCGCTGAGAAGGGATCCTCCCTTTTGACTGGACGAGACGTCTCGTCTCGCATATCCTCGCCGGTATGACCTCCACCGAGCGTGCCCACATCGCCATGTTCTCCATAGCCGCCCACGGGCACGTCTACCCGAGTCTCGAAGTGATCCGTGAACTGGTCGCCCGTGGCCACCGCGTCAGCTACGCGATCCCCGCCTCCTTCGCGGACCAGGTCGCCGCCACCGGCGCGAAGCCCGTCGTCTACACCTCCACGCTGCCCACCGACGAGGACCCGGAGGCATGGGGGACGGAGCTGATCGACAACCTCGAACCGTTCCTGGACGACGCCGTCCAGGCACTGCCCCAGCTCGCCGGGGCGTTCGAGGGCGACGAGCCCGACCTCGTCCTCCACGACATCACGGCCTACCCGGCGCCCGTCCTCGCCCACCGCTGGGGCGTCCCCGCCGTCTCCCTGTGGCCCAACCTCGTTCCCTGGGAGGGGTACGAGGAGGAGGTCGCCGAGCCGATGTTCGCCGGCCTCAAGGCGTCCGAGCGCGGCAAGGCGTACTACGCGCGCTTCACGGAGTGGCTGACCGCGAACGGCGTCGACACCCACCCCGACCGGCTGGTCGCCCGCCCCCGCAAGGCCCTCGTCCTCATCCCCAGGGTCCTCCAGCCCCATGCCGACCGCGTCGACGAGTCGGTCTTCACCTTCGTCGGTGCCTGCCAGGGCGCCCGCGCCGAGCAGGGGGAGTGGCGGCGGCCGGCCGGCGCCGGGAAGGTGCTGCTCGTCTCGCTGGGCTCCGCCTTCACCAAACAGCCCGAGTTCTACCGCCGTTGCGTCCAGGCGTTCGGGGGTCTGCCCGGCTGGCACGTCGTGCTCCAGATCGGCGCGCACGTCGACCCCGCCGAACTGGGCGCGCTGCCCGGCAACATCGAGGTCCACCCCTGGGTGCCGCAGCTCTCGGTGCTCCGGCAGGCCGACGCGTTCCTCACGCACGCGGGCGCCGGCGGCAGCCAGGAGGGGCTCGCCACCGGGACGCCGATGGTCGCCGTCCCGCAGGCCGTCGACCAGTTCGGCAACGCCGACACGCTGGCCTCCCTCGGCGTCGCCCGCCACCTCCCCATGGCCGACGCCACCGCCGACGCCCTGCGGGCGGCCGTCCTGGACCTCGTGGACGACCCCGAAGTGGCCCGGCGCGCCGAGGAGATCAGGCGGGGCATGGCGGCCGAGGGCGGTGCGCGGCGGGCCGCCGATCTCATCGAGGCGGAGCTCCAGGCCGGGAACCGGACCAGGCGGTAGGGCGCCCCTCACCCCTCCGGTTCCCCGCGCCGCGGAACGTCACGGGGCATGGCCATTTGGGTCGTGCCACGCCGGGTTGCCGTGATCCTTCCCGCCTGGGTGATTTGTTATTAAGGAAGTTTGTTGAGTAAGTCATGACTATGTGAAGGCCTTGATCTGCGCTCATCAATCGACCAGGGTTTCGAACAGCCCCCGGAAGACTTCCCGTCCGGAGGCCAACCCCCCACACAATTTGATGACGAGGAGTCCGCTCTTCATGGCAACTCTCAAGCGCGCCCGTGGAGTCAGGATCGCCGCCGCCACCGCCGTCGTCGTCGGCCTCACCGCCTTCGGCACGGCCCACGCGGGCACCACCGCCGCCCCCGCTCCCGCCGAGGGAACCGTCTACGGCCTCGGCGCCGAAGGCGCCGTCTCCGGCAGCTACATCGTGCTGCTGGACGAGAAGGCGGACAAGGCGAAGCTGGCCCAGGAGTACGGCGGCACGCTCAAGCGCAGCTACAGCTCGGCCGTCAACGGCTTCTCGGCCAGCGGCCTCACCCAGACCGAGGCCAAGCGCCTCGCGGCCGACCCGGCCGTCGCCAAGGTCGTCCAGAACAAGAAGTTCAGCGTCAACGCCACCCAGGAGAACCCGCCGTCCTGGGGTCTCGACCGCGTCGACCAGGCCGACACCGCCGGCGACAGCAAGTACACCTACCCCGACGGCGCGGGTGAGGGCGTGACCGCGTACGTCATCGACACCGGCGTACGTATCGGGCACAAGGACTTCGAGGGCCGTGCCGTCTCCGGGTTCGACGCCGTCGACAACGACAACGACGCCAACGACGGCAACGGCCACGGCACCCACGTCGCCGGCACCATCGCCGGCGCCTCGCACGGCATCGCCAAGAAGGCGAAGATCGTCGCCGTCCGCGTGCTCGACGACAACGGCTCCGGCACCACCGAGCAGGTCGTCGCGGGCATCGACTGGGTCACCAAGAACCACCAGGGCCCGTCCGTCGCCAACATGAGCCTGGGCGGCGGCGCCGACCCGGCCCTCGACGAGGCCGTCAGCAAGGCCATCGCCTCCGGCGTCACCTTCGGTGTCGCCGCCGGCAACGAGTCGGCCGACGCCGGACAGGGCTCCCCGGCACGCGTCCCGGAGGCCATCACCGTGGCCTCCTCCACCAAGGACGACCAGCAGTCCGACTTCTCCAACTTCGGCTCGGTCGTCGACATCTACGCCCCCGGCTCCGACATCACCTCGGCGTGGAACGACAGCGACGAGGGCACCAAGACCATCTCCGGCACGTCCATGGCGACGCCCCACGTGGTCGGCGCCGCCGCCGTCTACCTGGCGGGCCACAAGGACGCCACCCCGGAGCAGGTCGCCAAGGCCCTCACCGACGGCGCCACGCCCGACAAGATCTCCAACGCCACCCAGGGCACCGCGAACAAGCTGCTCAAGATAGTGGAGTAACCGCCCCCGGCAACCCGACCGGCGGCCGCCGTGCCCTCCCCCACGGGGCACGGCGGCCGCCTATCCTGTCACCATGACGACGAGGTACGCCGCCCTGCTGCGCGGGATCAATGTCAGCGGCCACAAGAAGGTCCCCATGGCCGAGCTGCGCACCCTGCTGGCCGGACTGGGACACACCGACGTCACCACCTACCTCCAGAGCGGCAACGCGGCCTTCACCAGCGCGTCCGGCGCCGACGAGGACACCCTGGCCGCCGAACTCGGGGCGGCGCTCGAGGAGCACTTCGGCTTCACCGTCGACTGCCTGGTCCGCGGCGGCCCCTATCTGCGCGCCGTCGCCGAGGAGTGCCCCTTTCCCGCCGCCGAGCTGGAGGGCAGGCAGCTCCACGTCACCTACTTCTCCGGCCCCGTCACCGCCGACCGGTTCGCGGGCCTGGACCACGCGGCGTTCCTCCCCGAGGAGTTCCGGCTCGGCGACCGGGCCCTGTACCTGTACGCCCCCGAGGGGCTGGGCCGCTCCAAGCTCGCCGAGGCACTCGCCCGGCCCGCCCTGCTCAAGGGCGTCACCACCACCACCCGCAACTGGAACACGGTCGTCAAGCTGGTGGAGCTGACCCGCGACTGAGCGGGCGCGGGGCGGACGCCTCAGGCCGCCGCCGACAGGGCGACACCCGCCTCGTCGTACCGCTCCAGCAACAGCCGCGCCAGCTCCGGCGACGGGCCCAGCACGTCCGCGAGGACGTCCGCGCCGGCGGCACCGGCCGCGATGCGGTCCGGCAGCCGGCCGGGAGCGATCACGTACGGCGCGACCGCCACCCGGCGCGCCCCGCCCTCCCGGAGGGCGCGCACCGCGTCCTCGGTGCGGGGAAGGGATGCGGAGGCGAACGCAGGCCGCACGGCGCACCAACCGGTGTGCCGCAGCTCCCGCGCCATTTCAGCGATCACTGCGATCGCCTCCGGGTCGGTGGAGCCCGCCGAGGCCAGGACGACCCCGGTCGAGCCCTTGTCGGCGGGCGTCAGACCCGCCTCGTACAGCCGCCGCTCCAGCGCCGCGATCAGCAGCGGCGAGGGGCCGAGGACCGGCGCCTGCCGGATCCGCAGCGACGGAGGTGCCTCCCGCAGGACGGCCGGGATGTCCGCCTTGGCGTGGAAGGCACGGGTCAGCAGCAGCGGCAGGGCCACCACGTCACGCACGCCCTCCGCCGCCAGCCGCTCCAGGACGCCCGTCACCGAGGGGACGGTGAAGTCCAGGAACGCCGTCTCCACCCGGACGCCGGGCCGCAAGCAGCCCGCGCGCCGCACCAGGGCGTGCACGGTCGCGGCGTGCCGCGGGTCGCGGCTGCCGTGGGCGACGACGAGCAGGACGGGCGCCACGCGCTTCCTCACCAGGGCGGTGGGGGGCGACGGGAGGGCGGAACGGTTCATGACGGGACGCTCAGCTCTTGACGAGGAGACCGCGGCGGCGCAGCACCGCCCGCTCCAGGGGGCTGAAGACCAGCAGGTCGACGGCGATACCGACGATCAGGATCAGCAGGATCGCCAGGAAGATGCCGGGCATGTCGATGTTGTTGCGGCCGTTCTCCAGCAACTGGCCGAGCCCCAGGCCCAGGTCGGGCGACGAGGCGATGATCTCGGCGGCCATCAGGGAGCGCCACGAGAAGGCCCACCCCTGCTTCAGGCCCGCCAGGTACCCCGGCAGCGCGGCCGGCATCACGACGTGCCAGGCCCCCCGCAGCCCGGTCGCGCCCAGCGTACGGCCGGCCCGGAGGAACAGCGGCGGCACCTGGTCCACGCCGGCCACCAGCCCGTTGGCGATCGAGGGCACGGCGCCCAGCAGGATCACCGCGTACATCATCGAGTCGTTGAGACCCAGCCACAGCACGGCGGGCGCCACCCAGGCCACCGACGGCAGCGACTGGAGACCGGAGAGGATCGGGCCGATCGCCGCCCGCACGAACTTCACCCGGGCCACCAGCAGACCCAGCGGCGTGCCGATGGCCAGCGCCATCACGAACCCGAGCAGCGCGCGGGACACACTGGTCCACAGCACGTCCAGCAGCGTGCCCTCCAGCCACATGGTGGACAGGCTGTCCCACACGGCGGCCGGCGGCGGGAGCTTGTACTCGTCGGTGACCTTCGCCCAGACCAGCACCTGCCACACCGCCAGCACCAGGGCGACGGCGACCAGCGGCGGCAGGACCTTCCGGACCAGGACCTCGCGCACCGGGGTGCGGCGCACCTGCACCGCGTCGAGCGCGTCGAGACCCGCCTCCAGACCGGCCAGGTCGTCCGTCTTGGTGACTCCGGTCGCGGTATCAGTGCTGGCCATGACGGCGGATCTCCCCACGCAGTTCTTCGGTGATCTCGAGGGACAGCTCCGCCACCGCGGCGTCCTCGATGCGGCGCGGCTGAGGGATGTCGATGCGCCACTCGCGGGCGATCCGCCCCGGCCGCGAGGACAGCAGGACCACGCGCTCGGCCAGCCGCACGGCCTCACGCACGTTGTGGGTGACGAACAGCACCGACAGCCGCGTCTCGCGCCAGATGCGCGTCAGCTCGTCGTGCAGCACGTCACGGGTGATCGCGTCCAGCGCCGCGAACGGCTCGTCCATCAGCAGCAGGTCGCTGTCCTGGGCCAGCGCCCGCGCCAGGGCCACCCGCTGGCGCATGCCGCCGGACAGCTCGTGCACCCGCTTGCCGTACGCGCCGCCGAGCCGGACCAGCTCCAGCAGCCGCTCCGCCTCGCCGCGCCGCTCGGTCTTGGGCACGCCGCGCAGCCGCAGCGCCAGCTCGATGTTCTTGCCCGCCGTCAGCCACGGGAACAGGGCGTGCTCCTGGAACATCAGGGACGGCCGGCCGCCGGGGGTCTCGATGGACCCCGCGGTCGGCCGGTCGAGCCCCGCGACCAGATTGAGGAGCGTGGACTTGCCGCACCCCGAGGCCCCCAGGAGGGTGACGAACTCGCCGGGGGCGACATCGAGCGTGATGTCGTCGAGCACGAGCTGCTGTCCGGTCGGTCCGGGGTAGGACTTCGAGACGTGCTCGATCCGGGCCGCGTGGCTCACCGCGACGCGGTCCTCGGCCTTGGCGAAGGTCGTGGCCATGGTCGTCACCTCCTGGGAACGGGAACGGAACGGGGCTGCTGGGAGGGCTACTTGACGCCGAGACCGGCGTCGGCGACCGCGGGCTTGCCCTCGGCCTTGAGGACCTTGTTGAGCGGCGCCAGGTCGTAGATGCCCTTCAGGTCCGGCTCCTCCAGGAGGCCGGCGGCCACGGCGTGGTCGGCCTGCGCCTGGAGCGTCGCGGCCAGCGGGTCGTCGGTGAACCGGATCGACGGCCACGCCGGGTCGATGACCTTGTCACCCAGCGCCTTTCCGGTCAGCGCCTTCAGCTTGGCGTTGGCCGAGTCCTTCGCCTTCTCCGGGTTGGCGTTGATCCAGGCGTTGGTCTTCACCGAACCGCGCAGCACCGCCTCGACGACGTCCGGGTGCTCCTTCAGGAACTTCTGCGACACGATGATGTTCGTGATCACGAACTTGTTGTCCGGCCACAGGGTCGACTCGTCCAGGAGCACCTTGGCGCCCTCGCTGACCAGCTTCGACGCGGTCGGCTCGGGGGCCCATGCCCCGTCGATGGAACCGGACTTGTAGGCGTCCGGGGCGACCTTGTTCTCGGTGCGGACCACCGAGACGTCACCCTTGCCGCTCTGGGCGTCGACCTTCCAGCCGCGCTCCTTGATCCAGTTGAGGAACGCGACGTCCTGGGTGTTGCCGTGCTGCGGGGTGGCGATCCTCTTGCCCTTGAGGTCGTCCAGGGTCTTGATCCTGTCCGGGTTCACGACCAGCTTCACGCCACCGGAGGCGGAGCCGCCGACGATCCGCAGGTTCTTCCCCTTGGACTTGACGTAGCCGTTGATGGCGGGGGAGGGGCCGATGAAGCCGATGTCGATCGAGTCGGCGTTGAGCGCCTCGATCTCGGACGGGCCGGCGTTGAAGGTCGACACCTTCAGCTCGGTGCCGCCCAGTTCCTTCTGGATGATGCCTTCCTGGTCGCCCACCAGGGCGGTGGCGTGGGTGAGATTGGGGAAGTACCCCAGCCTCACCTGGCCGGCGGAGAGCTTCTCGCCCTCGGCCGCCACCTTCTTCTCGTCGTTCGTGGCCTTGGAGCCGTAGCCGCAGGAGGCCAGCGCGCCGATCAGCAGCGGCAGGGCCGCGGCGGCGGCGAGGGAGCGGCGCAAGGTGGTACGGGAGGCAGGCACGGAGGTGTTTCCCCTCGGTTCAGGGTCTTCGGAATCGTCGTCTGTGGTGCGCGTGGAACGGGTACCGCCGGGTGGAGGCGCACGCCGGGTGCGCGGGCGTCAGCCGGCACATCGCGCCACACCCCCGGTCCCCGCGCCGAGGGCGCCGCTGCCGACCCGGCCGCCCTCCTTCGCGAAGGTCGCGTAGACATCGGTCATCGTCAGAAGTCCCAGCCCTCGTCGTCCTGCTCGGCGGCGGCGGGCCCGGCGTCGGAGGCGAACGCGTCGCCCGCCATGCCGGCCGCGAGCGTGGTGCCGTCGGCCGGGTCGATCAGGAGGAACGAGCCGGTACGGCGGGAGTCGGCGTACGCGTCCAGCGCCAGCGGCTCGGCGGTGCGGACCACGACCCGGCCGATGTCGTTGGCGACCAGCCGCCCGGGCGCCGGGTGCTGGGACAGGTCGTCCAGCGTCAGCCTGGACGGGATGTCCTTGACGATCGCCTTGACCGTACGGGTGGTGTGCTTCAGCAGCACCCGCTGCCCGACGGCCAGCGGCTGGTCCGCCACGTGGCACACGGTCGCCACGACGTCCTGCGTGGTCGCCGGGGCGTCACCGGCCGGGGCGATCAGGTCGCCGCGCGAGATGTCGATGTCGTCGGCGAGCCGGATCGTCACCGACTGCGGGGCCCACGCGATGTCGACGCTCTCCCCGAGCGCGTCGATCGCCGTGATGGTGCTGGTGCGCCCGGACGGCAGCACCGTGACCTGCTCGCCGACCCGGAAGGCACCGGCCGCGATCTGGCCGGCGTACCCCCGGTAGTCGGGGTGCTCGGCGGTCTGCGGACGGATCACGTACTGCACCGGGAAGCGGGCGTGGCAGGCGGTCAGGTCATGGCTGACCGGGACGGTCTCCAGGTGCTCCAGGACCGTCGGGCCGCCGTACCAGTCCATGTTCGCGGACGGCTCCACCACGTTGTCGCCGGCCAGCGCCGAGATGGGGATCGCGGTGATCTCCGGGACGCCCAGCTCGGAGGCGTACGTGGTGAACTCCTCGGCGATCGACGCGAACACCGGCTCCGCGTAGTCCACCAGGTCCATCTTGTTCACGGCGAGCACCACGTGCGGGACGCGCAGCAGCGCGGCCACCGCGGCGTGCCGGCGGGTCTGCTCGACGACCCCGTTGCGGGCGTCGACCAGCACCACGGCCAGCTCCGCGGTCGAGGCGCCGGTCACCATGTTGCGGGTGTACTGCACATGGCCGGGCGTGTCGGCCAGGATGAACCGGCGGCGCGGCGTGGCGAAGTAGCGGTAGGCGACGTCGATGGTGATGCCCTGCTCCCGCTCGGCCCGCAGACCGTCCGTCAGCAGCGCCAGGTCCGGGGCGTCCTGGCCGCGGCTCAGGGACGCGGCCTCGACGGCCTCCAACTGGTCGGCCAGCACCGACTTGGAGTCGTGCAGGAGCCGGCCCACCAGGGTGGACTTGCCGTCGTCGACGGAACCGGCGGTCGCGAAACGCAGCAGGGTGGTGGCCGAGAGGTCGGCGAGCTGCTCGCTCGTGGTGCTCATCTCTAGAAATACCCTTCGCGCTTGCGGTCTTCCATCGCGGCCTCGGACAGCTTGTCGTCGGCGCGGGTGGCGCCCCGCTCGGTGAGCCGGGACGCGGCGATCTCGGCGATCACGGCCTCCAGGGTGGTGGCGTCGGAGTCGACGGCACCGGTGCAGGACATGTCACCGACCGTGCGGTAGCGGATCAGCCGCTTCTCCACCGGCTCGGTGTCCTTCGGCCCGCCCCACTCGCCGGCCGTCAGCCACATGCCGTTGCGGGAGAACACCTCACGCTCGTGCGCGAAGTAGATCTGCGGAAGCTCGATGCCCTCGCGCTCGATGTACTGCCACACGTCGAGCTCGGTCCAGTTGGACAGCGGGAAGACCCGCACGTGCTCGCCGGGCGCGTGCCGGCCGTTGTAAAGCTGCCACAGCTCGGGCCGCTGCCGCCGCGGGTCCCACTGGGAGAACTCGTCCCGCAGCGAGAACACCCGCTCCTTGGCCCGGGCCTTCTCCTCGTCGCGCCGCCCGCCGCCGAACACGGCGTCGAAACGGTGCTCCTGGATGGCCTCGGTCAGCGGCACGGTCTGCAACGGGTTGCGGGTGCCGTCCGGGCGCTCCTTGAGGACCCCGCGGTCGATGTAGTCCTGCACGGAGGCGACGTGCAGCCGCAGACCGTACTTCTCGACCGTACGGTCGCGGTACTCGATGACCTCGGGGAAGTTGTGCCCGGTGTCGACGTGCAGCAGCGAGAAGGGGACCGCGGCGGGCGCGAAGGCCTTCAGCGCCAGGTGCAGCATGACGATCGAGTCCTTGCCGCCGGAGAACAGGATCACCGGCCGCTCGAACTCGCCCGCCACCTCACGGAAGATGTGCACCGCCTCGGACTCCAGGGAGTCCAGGTGCGACAGCGCGAACGGGCTGTCGGTGTCGTGGATGTCGGTGACGGTGGTCGTCATGCCAGTCCCTTCTGGGTGAGCAAGGCGTGGACCGCCGCGGCGGACTCCTGCACGGTCTGGTTCTGGGACTCGATCCGCAGGTCCGGGTCCTCCGGCTCCTCGTACGGGTCGTCCACACCGGTCAGGCCGCTGATCTCGCCCGCGGCCTGCTTGGCGTACAGCCCCTTCACGTCGCGTACGGAGCACACCTCCACCGGAGTGGCGACGTGCACCTCGACGTACGGGGTGCCCTCCCGCTGGTGGCGCTTGCGCACGGCCTCACGGCTGTCCGCGTACGGGGCGATGACCGGCACCAGGACGTGCACGCCGTTGGACGCCAGAAGCTCGGCGACGAAGCCGATCCGCTGCACGTTGGTGTGCCGGTCCTCGCGGCTGAACCCGAGGCCCGCCGACAGGAACTCGCGGATCTCGTCGCCGTCGAGCACCTCGACCCGGCGGCCCCCGGCGCGCAGCCGGTCCGCCAGCTCGTAGGCGATGGTGGTCTTTCCGGCGCTCGGCAGCCCGGTGAGCCAGATGGTGGCCCCAGTCACGTTCTCTTCTCCCACAGTCGTCATCAGCCGTGCAGCCCGCACTCGGTCTTCGTCCGGCCCGCCCAGCGTCCGGCCCGCGCGTCCTCGCCCTCCAGCACCCGGCGCGTGCAGGGCGCGCAGCCGACGGAGGCGTAGCCGTCCATCAGCAGCGGGTTGGTCAGCACGCCGTGCTCGGCGACGTACGCGTCGACGTCGTCCTGCGTCCAGCGGGCGATCGGCGAGACCTTCACCTTGCGGCGCTTCTCGTCCCAGCCGACCACCGGGGTGTTCGCCCGGGTCGGGGACTCGTCGCGGCGCAGCCCGGTCGCCCAGGCGGCGTACCGGGTCAGGCCCTCCTCCAGGGGCTTGACCTTGCGCAGCGCGCAGCACAGGTCGGGGTCGCGGTCGTGCAGCTTCGGCCCGTACTCGGCGTCCTGCTCGGCCACCGTCTGCCGCGGGGTGAGCGTGATGACGTTGACGTCCATCACCGCGTCCACCGCGTCACGGGTGCCGATGGTCTCGGGGAAGTGGTAGCCGGTGTCGAGGAAGACGACGTCCACGCCGGGCATGACCCGCGAGGCGAGGTGGGCGACGACCGCGTCCTCCATGGAGGAGGTGACGCAGAACCGCGGGCCGAAGGTGTCGGCGGCCCACGTCAGGATCTCCAGCGCCGACGCCTCTTCGAGGTCCCGGCCCGCCCGCTCGGCGAGCGCCTTCAGTTCTTCCGTGCTCTGGACCGCGGTCATATCGCTTCCCCTCCACCGTCGTTGCGCCGGAGCCCCCGGGCCAGCAGCCCGAGGAACTTGAGCTGGAAGGCCCGGTTGCACGCCCCGCACTCCCAGGCTCCGTGCCCCTGCTCACCGGGGCGCAGGTCCTCGTCACCGCAGTAGGGGCAGTGGAACGGTGCCGCACGCTCACTCATGAGAGCGCCTCCTCGGAGGCGCGGGCCGTCCAGGTGGCGAAGCGCTCGCCGTCCTCGCGCTGCTCCTGGAAGCGCGTGAGGACCCGCTCGACGTAGTCGGGCAGTTCGGCGGCGGTGACCTTCAGTCCGCGCACCTTGCGGCCGAAGCCGGCCTCCAGGCCGAGCGCGCCGCCCAGGTGGACCTGGTAGCCCTCCACCTGGTTGCCCTCGTCGTCGAGCATGAGCTGGCCCTTGAGACCGATGTCCGCCACCTGGATGCGGGCGCAGGCGTTGGGGCAGCCGTTGATGTTGATGGTGATCGGCTCGTCGAAGTCGGGGATGCGGCGCTCCAGTTCGTCGATCAGCGACGCGCCGCGCGCCTTGGTCTCCACGATGGCCAGCTTGCAGAACTCGATACCGGTGCAGGCCATGGTGCCGCGCCGGAACGGGGACGGCTTGACCTGGAGGTCCAGCGACTCCAGCCCCGCCACCAGCGACTCGACCTGCGCCTCCTCGACGTCCAGGACGAGCATCTTCTGCTCGGCGGTGGTGCGCAGCCGGCCGGAGCCGTGCGCCTCCGCCACCTCGGCGATCTTGGTGAGCGTGGCGCCGTCGACCCGGCCGACACGCGGGGCGAAGCCGATGTAGTACCGGCCGTCCTTCTGCCGGTGCACGCCCACGTGGTCGCGCCACTGCTGGACGGGCTGCGCGGGGGCCGGGCCGTCCAGGAGCGGGCGCTTCAGGTACTCGTCCTCCAGCACCGTACGGAACTTCTCCGGGCCCCAGTCCGCGACCAGGAACTTCAGACGGGCGCGGTTGCGCAGCCGGCGGTAGCCGTAGTCGCGGAAGATGGAGATGACGCCCTCGTACACCTCCGGGACCTCGTCCAGCGGGACCCACGCGCCCAGCCGCACACCGAGCTTGGGGTTGGTGGACAGCCCGCCGCCGACCCACAGGTCGAAGCCGGGGCCGTGCTCGGGGTGCTCCACCCCGACGAACGCGATGTCGTTGATCTCGTGCGCCACGTCGAGCAGCGGGGAGCCGGAGATCGCCGACTTGAACTTGCGGGGCAGGTTGGAGAAGTCCTTGTTGCCGATGATCCTGCGCTGGATCTCGTCGATGGCGGGGGTGCCGTCGATGATCTCGTCCTCGGCGATCCCGGCGACGGGGGAGCCGAGGATGACGCGCGGGGTGTCGCCGCACGCCTCGGTCGTGGACAGCCCCACGGCTTCCAGCCGGTTCCAGATCTCGGGCACGTCCTCGATCCGGATCCAGTGGTACTGGACGTTCTGCCGGTCCGTGATGTCCGCGGTGCCGCGCGCGAACTCCTGCGAGATCTCCCCGATGACCCGCAGCTGCTCGGTGGTCAGCCGGCCACCGTCGATGCGGACCCGCAGCATGAAGTACTCGTCGTCCAGCTCCTCCGGCTCCAGGATCGCCGTCTTGCCGCCGTCGATCCCGGGCTTGCGCTGGGTGTAGAGCCCCCACCAGCGCATCCGGCCGCGCAGGTCGTTGGGGTCGATCGAGTCGAAGCCGGCCTTGGAGTAGATCGTCTCAATACGTGTCCGTACGTTGAGACCGTCGTCGTCCTTCTTGAACTGCTCGTTGCCATTGAGGGGCGTGAAGTGGCCCACGGCCCACTGGCCTTCGCCACGGTGCCGCCCGGTCTTGCGACGGGCGGTGGCGGAGGCGGGCTTTTCCGGGGTGGCGGCCATGACGATACGTCCTTCGGGACAGCAGGAGGGCGGCTCTGACCTGCACACTCGCGCGCTGAGCAGGGGATGGCGCGGCGGTGCGCTGGGGATTCAGAAGTTTCGGGGATCGCGGTGGTGCTGGGCTGGTCAGCTCACCGGACAGATGGCGCTGGACATGCGGCCGAGGTCGACGTGCCGCCGACTCACCAAGGCAATTCCAGCTCGAGACATGACGGAAGCGTGCCATGGGACTTTGGACCCAGTCCAGGTTCGTCCGCGATATGGACATAGGTGTCCCGCATCGTGGACACTGTGGTGTGGGTCACGTCAGGAGGGGCGGTGGCCCCCGGAACTCAGTACGCGTCCGCGCCCGGCCACGGCCCCGGGTTCGCCGTCTCCGGCTCCTCGGCCACCGTGGTGTCGAAGAGCCTGAAGCCGCGCCGCTGATAGTTCCCCATCGCGTGCTCCCCGTCCAGCGAGCAGGTGTGCAGCCACACCCGCTTCGTCGGGGCCCGCCCCGGCCAGCGGTCGGCCAGGTCCCAGGCGCGCGCCGTGCCGTACGCCAGCAGGTGCCCCCCGATGCCCCGCCCCCGGAACGCCGGCACCAGCCCGAAATAGACGATCTCCACGACCCCGTCCTCCTGCGGGTCCAGCTCCACGTACCCCGCCGGCGTCCCCCGGTCGTACGCCACCCACGTCTCCGCCCCCGGCCGCTCGACGATCTCCCGCCACTGGGCGTACGTCAGCCCCAGCCGGTCCGTCCAGCGGATGTCACCGCCCACCGCCGTATAGAGGAAGCGGCTGAACTCCGGCGACGGCACCTCCGCGCGGACGATCCGCACGTCACCGGAGGGCGCGGCCGCGGGCCGCAGGTCGTCGGGTGAGGTCTGCTCGAGGGACCAGGTGGTCACGGTGATGCTCATACGCCAAGCGAACCACGAGCCCGGTTGCCGGCGACCGGCTACCCCGCCGTCCCCCCGCCCCCGCCGGCCCGCACCGCCGGAGCGGTCGAATGGGGGAGCAGGTCCGCCGGGTCCTCCGGGCGGACCACCTCCACCTCCACCTCCTCACGGAAGCGGTACGGGCGGTGCTCCAGCACCCCCGCCAGCGTCCGGCGCACCCGCGACATCTCCGCCCGGACCGTCACCGTCCGCGTGGCGTCACCGAACACGTCGTACGCCAGCTCCGCCGCCGTACGCCCCTCCCGGTGCAGGGCCAGCACGTACAACAACTCCGTATGGCGCGGACTCAGCTCCTGCGTCCAGCTCCCCGCCGCCCCCGACACCTCCAGCGACCAGCGGCGCGGCCGGCTCACGTCCAGCACCACCCGGCTCGGCGCCGCCGCCCCCACCCCGTCGTCCACCAGCCGCAGCAGCCACCCGCCCGGCAACGGCTCCACCTCGCACAACCCCAGCGACGGCAACCACACCCGTCCCGCCCGGAACGACGCCGGCAGCGCCAGCCGGTCCACCGGCGGCATCCCCGTCACCCCCGCCAGCCAGCCATGCCCGTCCACCGCCAGCGCGCGGCCCCCCACCCGGCACAGCACCGGCGCCGCCACGGCCCGCAACCGCGCCAGATCCGCGAAGTGCCGGTTGCGCAGCTCCGCCTCCGCCAGCCGCGCCACCGAACTCACCAGCATCAGCGTCGCCGGGTGCATCGTCGCCAGCGGCCCGCTCACATCGACCGCGCCCAACAGCGTCCCGTCCCGCGGATCGGTGATCGGCGCACCCGCACACGTCCACGCATGGTGCGTCGACACGAAATGCTCCGCCGAGTGCACCTGCACCGGGCGGCGGGTCACCAGCGCCGTACCCACCCCGTTCGTCCCGACCGTCGACTCCGCCCAGTCCGCACCCGGCTCGAAACCGTGCCCGTCCGCCATACGCAGCACCGCCGCGCTCCCCTCGCGCCACAGCACCCGGCCCTCCGCGTCCGCCACGACCATGATGTGCCCCACCACGTCCGACGCGTCCGGACGGGACACCAGGCCCTCCCGCAGCACCGGCAACACCTCCGCCAGCGGCGAAGCCGCCCGACGGCGCTCCAGCTCCCCCCGCGGAAGCAGCCCCGAACGATGGTCCCTGTCCGGATCCACCCCCTTGCGCAGCATCCGCTTCCACGACTCGCCGATGTCCGCACGCGGCGCCAGCGGCGCGCGGCCACCCCTCAGCGTCGCCTCCCGCACCCCCCTGAGCAGCAACGCCGCCTCGCGCGTGTCCATGGCCGCGAGCCGCGCCATGTCCACGGTGGCCTGACGCGCCGGTCCTCCCCGCTGCCGCCCCACCTGGTGGCTGGTACGTGTCACCCCGTCCTCCCCTGCCCGCCGGCGGACCACCCCGTACGCCCACGACCCTGCAACCCTTTGCAACTCTCGCGCACCACCCCGCCCCCGTACGACAGTGGTACGGCGACGGGCTGGTGCCGTGTCGGCGCAGCACCAACCCAGCCGCTCTCCGGGCGCGGGCCGTATGGACACACGGCCCGCGCCCACTCCCCTTTCCCGGGCCCGGTTCGGTTCCGGGGCGCCTCGGCCGGTGTCGACGGTCGATCGTGCTCGACCCCTCGTTCCTCGGGGCCTCCGCGCGTTCTCCCTTTCGACACCGTCGGCGCCCCTTCACCTCACTGGGCCTCCGGCCGCGCCCGCTCCACCACCGACGCCAGGTCCAGGGTGTGGGGCAGCGTGCCGAAGGCCGCTCCCCAGTCGCCGCCCAGCCGCGAGGCGCAGAACGCGTCCGCCACCGCCGACGGCGCCCACCGCACCAGCAGTGAACCCTGGAGCACCAGCGCCATCCGCTCCACCAGCCGCCGCGCCCGGGCCTCGACACCCTCCAGGTCGGCCAGCTCCGCCAGCAGGTCCTTGATCGCCGCGTCCAGCCGGTGGTCCGCGCCCCGCGCCTTGCCGACCTCCTCCAGGAACGCGTTCAGCGCCATCGGCTCCCGCTGGAGCGCCCGCAGCACGTCCAGCGCCTGGACGTTGCCCGAACCCTCCCAGATGGAGTTCAGTGGCGACTCCCGCAGCAGCCGGGGCATCCCGGACTCCTCCACGTACCCGTTGCCGCCCAGGCACTCCAGCGCCTCCGCCGTCACCGGCGTACACCGCTTCGTCACCCAGTACTTGGCCGCCGGCACCGCCAGCCGCAGGAACGCCCGCTCCTGCTCGCTGTCCGTGTCGTAGGCGGCGGCCAGCCGCATCGCCAGCGTCGTCGCCGCCTCCGACTCCAGCGCCAGGTCGGCCAGGACGTTGCGCATCAGCGGCTTCTCGATCAGGACGCCGCCGAACGCGCTGCGGTGCGCCGCGTGGTGCGCCGCCTGCGCCACCGCCTGCCGCATCAGCGCCGCCGAGCCGACCACGCAGTCCAGTCGGGTCGCCGCCACCATCTCGATGATGGTGCGCACCCCGCGCCCCTCCTCACCCACCCGGCGCGCCCACGTCCCGTCGAACTCCACCTCGCTCGACGCGTTCGACCGGTTGCCCAGCTTGTCCTTCAGCCGCTGGATCCGGAACACGTTCCGGGTGCCGTCCTCCAGGACGCGCGGCACCAGGAAGCACGTCAGACCGTCCGGCGCCTGCGCGAGCACCAGGAAGGCGTCGCTCATCGGCGCCGAGCAGAACCACTTGTGGCCGGTCAGGACGTACTCGCCCGCCGCGTCCAGCGGCGTCGCGGTCGTCGTGTTCGCCCGTACGTCACTGCCGCCCTGCTTCTCCGTCATGCCCATCCCGAAGAGCACACCGGTCTTCTCGGCGGCCGGGCGCAGCTCCTCGCCCTCGTAGATGCGCGAGGTCAGCTTGGGCTCCCACACGGCCGCGAGCGACGGGTCCGCGCGCAGCGCGGGCACGGCGGCGTGCGTCATCGACAGCGGGCAGCCGTGCCCGGCCTCGGCCTGCGTCCACACCAGGAACCCGGCGGCGCGCCGGACGTGGCCGCCCGGCCGGCCCCAGGCGTCGGTGAGGCCGTTCGTCACCGCGTGCCCGAGCAGCCGGTGCCAGGCCGGATGGAAGTCGACGTGGTCGATCCGGTGGCCGTACCGGTCATGGGTGCGCAGCTTCGGCGGGTTCTCGTTGGCGAGAAACCCCCACTCCTGCGCCTGGGCGGACCCGGCGGTGGTGCCGAGCGAGGAGAGCTCCTGAGACGCCTCGTCGAGGAGTTCGAGCGGAAGGTGACGTTCCACAGCCTCGGTCAGCGCATGATCGGCGGTGAAGACGTCGTACCCGACCAGGGGCGGAGGCTGGTTGGTCACTGTGTGGGTGGTGGTCGCCATGCGGATACGGTAAGGAGGTGCAGGCAGCAAATGAAACACCCCCGGGGCCTCCTCGGTCCCAGGGCAGACTCCACCGGGCCCGGGCCCTCTACCGCAACGTGTCGAAGCGGAGGATGGCCTGGCTGCTCCTGAAGGACACCGTCAACTCGTGCATCGAGTACCGGATCCTCGGTCTCGCCGCCGAGGCGGCCTTCTTCACCCTGCTGTCGCTGCCGCCGCTGATGCTCGGCCTCATCGGCCTGCTCGGCTACATCGACGACTGGACCAACACCACCACCGTCGCCTCCATCGAGCGCAACATCCTCGGCGCGGTCGGCACGGTCCTGTCCGACCGGGGCGTCAACGACATCGCGAAACCGCTGCTGGCCGACGTCACCCACGGCGGCCGCCCCGACCTCATCTCGATCGGCTTCGCCATCGCGCTCTGGTCCGGCTCGCGGGCGGTGAACGTCTTCATCGACACCATCACCGTGATGTACGGCCTGGACGGCCACCGCGGCATCGTCGCCACCCGGCTGCTGGCCTTCCTGCTCTACATCGTCGCCCTGCTCATCGGCGCCGTCGTCCTGCCGCTCGCGGTCGTCGGCCCCGACCGGGTGGTGGAGCTCGTCCCCTGGGGCACCGAGGTCGTCTCCATCCTGTACTGGCCGGTCGTCATCCTGCTGTCCATCGCCTTCCTGACGACCCTCTACCACGTGTCCGTCCCCGTGCGGTCCCCGTGGATCGAGGACGTCCCCGGTGCCCTGGTGGCCCTCGCCATGTGGGTACTGGGCAGCTTCCTGCTGCGCATCTACCTGACCAGCACCGTCGAGGGGCCGACGATCTACGGCTCGCTCGCCGCGCCCATCGCCGTCCTGCTGTGGATCGGCATCTCCGCCTTCGCGGTGCTGGTCGGCGCGGCGGTCAACGCGGCCATCGACCGCGTCTGGCCGTCGGTCGCCACCGCCGCCGCGCGCGCCGAGAACGAGCGCGCCCGCACCGCCGAGGCCGCCGCCCTCGTCGCGCGGGCCAAGGCGGCCGTCGAGGGCCTGGACGACGACGACCCCGACATGCCGTCGGAGTTCCCCGAGCGCTGGTCCAGGTTCCTGCCGCCGGACGACGTGAAGTCCCGTCTGCACTCGGCCAGGGAGAAGGAGCGCGAGCGGGAGCGGGAGCGCGCCAAGGACCGGGACGGCGAACGCGGCCGGGACACCGGCCGCAACGGCGGGCCCCACCCCCGCCAGGACGGGGAGCACGGCCGGGGCGATCACCCCTAACCTGGGACGCGTGTACGAGGAACGGCCCGCACGCCTCGACGGCGCCGTCGTCTGGACCCGGACCGCCGGCCCGGCCGCCCCCTTCTCCGTGCTGCCCGACGGCTGCATGGACCTGCTGTGGAGCGGGGGACGGCTGTACGTCGCGGGGCCCGACACCCGGGCGTACGTCCCCGACGACCCCACCGCCGCCTACGCCGGCGTCCGCTTCGCGCCCGGGGACGCCCCGACGCTGCTCGGCGTGCCCGCCCACGAACTGCGCGACCGGCGCGTGGACCTCGCCGCCCTGTGGCCGGGCGGCCGGGTGCGGCGGCTGGCCGAACGGATCGGGGAGGCCGCCGACCCGGCCGCCGCCCTGGAGGACCTGGCCCTGCGGCACGCCGCCGACGCCCCGCGCCCCGACCCCCTGCTGCGGGCGGTCGTCGCCGGGCTGAACGCCGGGTGGCCGGTCGCCCGGGCCGCCGAGGCCGTCGGGCTCGGCCCCCGGCAGCTCCACCGCCGGTCCCTGCACTCCTTCGGGTACGGGCCCAAGACGCTCGCCCGGGTGCTGCGCCTCCAGCGCGCCCTCGCGCTCGTACGGTCGGGCGTGCCGTACGCGCGGGCCGCCGCCGAAGCGGGCTGCGCCGACCAGGCGCACCTCGCCCGGGAGGTGCGGGCCCTGGCCGGCACCACCCTCGGCGCCTACTCCGCCTCCGCGCCCGTGGCGTCGGCGAACAGCGAGACCCCGCAGCCGTCCGGGTCCAGCACCACCGCGTAGCGCTGGCCCCACACCGCGTCCCAGGGCTCCAGGTGCCCCCGGTGACCGGCCGCCACCAAGGCGCCGTAGGTCGCGTCGACCCCGGCGGGGTCCGCGCAGCGGAACGCGAGCCCCAGCCGGTCGCCGCCGCGCGGGCGGGTCCACTCCGGGTCGAAGGAGCGGATCACCTCCTCGGTGTCCCACAGCACGCGCAGGCCCCCGGGCAGGGTCACCTCGACGTGCGGGGCGGAATCGGCCCCGGCCGGAACGTCCAGACCGAGGAGGCGGTAGAAGGCGAGCGAGGCGGCCATGTCGGAGACGACCAGGCCGATGGCGTCGAGACGGGGTGCGTGGGTCATGCCCCGACGCTAGGCGGGCAGGCGCGACCGGGTCTTGAACGGATCGGACACGGCGACGGCCCGCCGGGCCGCGGCACCGGGCCCGCCGGGGGAACCGCCGCGTCCGCCGCGTCCGCCGGGCACGTCCCGCACGTCCGGTCCTCCGGCGCAGCACCCCGGCCGGGCCCGCGCGGACCCCGTCCGTACGGGCCGGAAAAACACTTGGCGCGTTCCTCGGCGGCCCGGATAAAGTGAGGGCGTTCCGCGGGACCGCGGGCCCAACACGACCTGGAGGTGTGACCGATGGCTGTCATTGCGACGGGCGCTGCCCACATCACGACCCATCCCCACTCCACCTCCGTGGTCACCGGCTGACACATCGCCCGCAGCGGGCGCCGCCCGGGGCCACCCTTCGAAGGGTTCCCCCCTTGTCCCTCGCTTCCGCTTCCTCCTCCTCGCACGCCCTCTCCCCGTACGGCTGGGACGCCGGCTGGGAGGCCGAGTTCATCCGCTACGCCGACCAGGGGCTGATCCCCGGGCGGGTCGTACGGGTCGACCGCGGCCAGTGCGACATCGTCACCGCGGACGGCCTCGTCCGCGCCGACACCGCCTTCGTGACCCCGCACGACCCCCTGCGCGTCATCTGCACCGGTGACTGGGCCGCCGTCGAGGCCGACGGCCACCCCCGTTACGTACG
The DNA here is from genome assembly GCF_055598725.1 of Streptomyces sp. NPDC039423. Classification (NCBI taxonomy): domain Bacteria; kingdom Bacillati; phylum Actinomycetota; class Actinomycetes; order Kitasatosporales; family Streptomycetaceae; genus Streptomyces; species Streptomyces sp. NPDC039423. The sequence goes on along the minus strand of NZ_JBVKAH010000005.1, from coordinate 395,898 downwards.
GACGTACTTGCCGCGCCGCACCGCGTTCGTGCGCTCCACCTCCTCCCAGCGGTCCGAGGGCCAGATCCTCGCCGCGAACGTCGACCACGCGATCATCGCCGTCCCGCTCTCCGTCGAGCTGGACCTCGGCCGGATCGAACGGTTCCTGGCCCTCGCCTGGGAATCGGGCGCCCAGCCGCTCGTCGTCCTCACCAAGGCGGACCTGGTGCCCGACCCGGTCGGCCTGTCCTACCTCGTGGAGGACGTCGAAACGGTCGCGCCGGGCGTGCAGGTGCTGCCCGTCAGCGCCGCGACGGGGGAGGGCGTCGACGTGCTCGCCGCCGTCGTCGGCAGCGGCACCAGCGTGCTGCTCGGCATCTCCGGAGCCGGCAAGTCGACCCTCGCCAACGCCCTGCTGGGCGACGACGTCATGGCCGTCCAGGCCATCCGTGACGTCGACGGCAAGGGCCGGCACACCACCACCACCCGCAACCTCCTCGCCCTGCCGGGCGGGGGCGTCCTGATCGACACCCCCGGGCTGCGGGGCGTCGGGCTGTGGGACGCCGAGGCGGGGGTCGGCCAGGTCTTCTCCGAGATCGAGGACCTGGCCGGGGGCTGCCGCTTCCACGACTGCGCCCACCAGGCGGAGCCCGGCTGCGCGGTGCTCGCCGCCATCGAGGACGGCTCGCTGCCCGAGCGGCGCCTGGAGAGCTACCGCAAGCTGCTGCGTGAGAACCAGCGGATCGTCGCCAAGACCGACGCCCGGCTGCGCACCGAGATCCTCAAGGACTGGAAGCGCAAGTCGGCGGCGGGACGGGCGGCGCTGTACGCCAAGCGCGGCCGCGACGGACGCTGACGGCGGCCCCGGGGCGCCCCGACGGGGGCGCCCCCGGCCGGGCGGGGCGGTGTCGGGCGTGGGGACGGACGCGGTGGCGGGTGTGGGGCGGACACGGTGTCCGAAAACCGCCAGCGGCGCCCACCGCCCCGTCCGACACTGGACCCGTGATGGACGAGGACACCAGGTACCAGGCGGTCAGCAGCCGTGACGCGCGGTTCGACGGCGAGTTCTTCTTCGCCGTGGCGACCACCGGCATCTACTGCCGGCCCAGTTGCCCGGCCGTCACGCCCAAGCGGCGCAACGTCAGGTTCTTCCCGACCGCGGCCGCCGCGCAGCGGCACGGGTTCCGGGCATGCCGGCGGTGCCGGCCCGACGCCGTGCCCGGCTCCGCCGCCTGGAACGTGCGCGCCGACGTCGTGGGCCGGGCCATGCGCATGATCGGCGACGGGGTGGTGGACCGCGAGGGCGTCCCCGGGCTCGCGGGGCGGCTCGGCTACAGCGCCCGGCAGGTGCGGCGGCAGCTCAACGCCGAACTCGGCGCCGGGCCCGTCGCCCTGGCCCGCGCCCGGCGCGCCCACACCGCCCGGGTGCTGTTGCAGACCACCCGGCTGCCCGTGACGGAGATCGCGTTCGCGGCCGGGTTCGCGAGCGTACGCCAGTTCAACGACACCGTCCGGGACGTCTACGCCCGCACGCCCAGCGACCTCCGCGCCGAGGCCCGGGGACCCGCGGGCGCGGGCACCGGGGGCATCCCGCTGCGGCTCGCCCACCGGGGGCCCTACGCGGGGCGCGAGGTCTTCGACCACCTCGCGGGCGAGGCCGTCGCCGGGATCGAGGAGGTCACCGGGGCGTCCGGCGCCCGGACCTACCGCCGCACGCTGCGGCTGCCCTACGGCCCCGGGATCGTCGCCGTCGACGAACGGTCCGCCGGCCGGTGGCTGGAGGCCCGCCTCCACCTGGCCGACCTGCGGGACCTCGGCACGGCCGTCCAGCGGCTGCGCCGCCTGTTCGACCTGGACGCCGACCCGTACGCGGTGGCCGAACGGTTCGGCGCCGACCCGGTGCTCGGGCCGCTGGTGGCCGCCCGGCCCGGGGTGCGCTCGCCCGGCGCCGCCGAGCCCGAGGAATGCGCGGTCAGGGCGCTGGTGGGTCCGGCGGAGGCGGCGCGGCTGGTCGAGGAGTACGGCACGCCGCTGGACGCCCCCTGCGGCGGGCTCACCCATCTGTTCCCCGAGCCCGCGGAGCTGGTGGACCACCCGGTCGCCGGCCCGCTCGCCGAGGCCCTCGCGACCGGCCGGGTACGGCTCGACCCGGGCGCCGACCGGGGCGAGTCCGAGCGGGCGCTGCGCGCCGTGCCGGGGGTGGGCGCCCGGACCGCCGCGCTCATCCGGATGCGGGCGCTCGGCGACCCGGACGTGGCACCCGGCGCCGAGGCGGACCGGGAGGAGTGGCGGCCCTGGCGCTCGTACGCCACCCGCCTTCTCGCCTGACCGCACGGTCACCCGGCCAGCACGGCCCCCACCCACGCGCCGACGATCAGCAGGCACCCGAACAGCTCCACCAGCACGCTCGTGCCGATCGCCCGCATGACGGTCCGGGTGGACGTCATGGCCTGCCCGTGTCCGCCCAGCCGGAGCCGCTCGGACAGGTAGATCCCGCCGACGTACCCCGGCACCGCCCCCACGACCGGCACCAGGATGAACCCGAGCAGCGCGCCGACACCCGCGTACGCCACCATCCGCCGGGTCACACCCACCCCCCGCAGCCGCCGGGCCGGGAGCTGCCAGACGACGACCTGGGTCACCAGCAGCAGCGCGGTGGAGGCCACCAGCAGCCACCACGCGGCACCGGTCCGCACGTGCAGCGACCACCACATCACCGACGCCCACACCAGCCAGGCGCCCGGTACGCCGGGTACGAGCACGCCGAACAGCCCGAGCAGCATCACCAGCCCGGCCAGGAGGAGCTGCCACGCACCCATGTGATCAGCCTGCCGGACCCGCGCCGCCCCCGCAGGTCAGGGGACCCGGCGCCAGGGAAGCCCGGCGGTACGGGGGCCCGCGGGGCCCGGGCCGGGAGCCGGCGGCCGGGGCGGGAGCGACTCAGGAGCGCGTCACCCAGCCCCGCTCATGGGCGTGCCAGCCGAGCTGGAGCCGGGTCGTGACGCCCGCGCGTTCCATCAGGCCCCGCACCCGGCGCTGCACCGTCCGGTGCCCCAGGTCAAGCTGCTTGGCGACGCTCGCGTCCGTCAGGCCCGCCAGCAGCAGCGACAGGATCTCCAGGTCCGTCGCGTCCGGGCCCGCCGGCTCCGGCTCCCCGGCCCCGCCGCCCAGGCGCAGGGGCAGCGCGTCACGCCACACGGACTCGAACAGCGCGGCCAGCGAGTCCAGCAGCCCGCTCGGCCGCACCACCAGCGCCACCGGCTCCGGGCCCGGCTCCCGGCCCCGGCCCGTCAGCGGAACCAGCGCGGACGACCGGCCGGCGACCACCAGCCGCGCCGGCACCCGGTCGGCCACCCGCACCAGCACGCCGGGGCCGGGCAGTGCCGACAGCCCGGCCACCGCGTCCGGCAGCGCCAGCACCTCCCGTTCCACCACCACCCGACACCCCGACCCGGGCCCGTGCCCCGCAACCGGACCGCCCGTGACCAGCTCCGACACCTCCCGGGCCGCCCCCGGGCCGGCCGTGACCAGCGCACACACCCCGCCGCCCGCGCCCGTCCGTAGCTGCTCCAGCCGGTGCCGTACCGCGCTCGCCCCGGTCACCACCTCCACCAGGTCCGCGCCCGCGGGCTCCGCCGCCTCCGCGCGGTACTCCTCCGCGAGCCGCTCCGCCGCCCGCTCGGCCCGCTCCAGCTCCTGCCGCTGCCGCGTCAGCAGCGCCCCGAGCGCCACCGCCGGCGGCGCCGCCACCCACCGCCCGGTGCCCGCCGACGACCGGGCGGCCAGTCCGTACGCCTCCAGCCGCCGCAGCGCCCGCTCAGTCTCCGGCTCCGCCAGGCCCAGCCGGTGCCCCAGGTCCGCCGCCTCGGCCGCGCCCCGCGCCACCAGCGCCCGGTACACCGCCTCCTGCCGCTCGTCCAGCCCTATCGCCGCCAGCACCCCTGGTACCCCCTCGTCGCCCGCCGCGCCCATCATCCCCGACCGCTCCCACCTGGGATACGGACCGGCCGCTCTCACCAGGTGGACATACCGTTCACGATTCGACGAAAGCGATTTACGCTCGACACCTGCCCCCACCCCAGACCGTGGTCCGCGCGTATCCCGCGCGTCGATCACGCGGGTCCGCCGGGCGTCCTTCCCGTGGGGGGTGGGGTCGCCCGGCGGACCACTTTTCCCGATGACCGTTTCCGTACGCCCCGCGCGGTCGACAATGAAGGGCATGAGCCCACAGGGGGAGACTCCCACCACCGGCGAGGACGACTGGTGGGACAAGCTGTACGACGGCACGGCGGCGGACACGGCACCGGCGGGGCCGCGCGGGAGGACGGACACCCGCCCCGGAACCGCGACCGGACCCGCCACCGCCGGACCGCCGGGCCGGGACCGCGCCCCCTGGGAGCCCCAGGACCCGGCGGACGGGCCCCTCACCCCGCCCCGCACCCCGCCCCGCACCTTCGCCCACACCCCGCCCCCGTCCCGGCTGCCGCGCCCCCGCGTGGAGCACCTCGGCGACGGGCCGCCCACCTACGAACCCGAGCCGACCGCACTGCCGGAGGCCCACGCCGACCGACTGGGCGAGCTCGTCGCCGACACCGTGCTGGACGGCGCCCGGTACGGGACGTACACCCTCCGCGCCGCCTCCGTACGCGGCGACTCGGCGCGCTACCGGGGCGAACCGCGCCGCGACGCGCTGCTCACCGCCCGCTTCGGCACCGGGGAGGCCGCACTGGTCCTGGTCGCCCTCGCCACCGGCGCCCGCGGCACCGACGCCGCGCACCTCGCCGCCGCCGACGCCTGCCGCTGGATCGGCGAGGCCGTCGGGCGCAGCCACGCCCGGCTCGCCCAGGACATCCGGGCCGGCCGGCGCGGCGACCTCAAGTCCGGGCTGCACCGCCTCACCGACCGGTCCCACGGCAGGCTCCGGGCCCGCGCCGCCGACCTGGGCGTGCCGCCCGGCGCGTACACGGCCGGGCTGCGCTGCCTGCTCCTGACCGCCGACCCTGGCTGCCGCACCCGGGTGTTCTTCGGCGTCGGCGACGGCGGGCTGTTCCGCCTCCGCGACGGCGTCTGGCAGGACATCGAACCGGCCGTGCCCGAACCGGGCACCCTCACCGGCGAGCCCGTCATCGGCTACGGATCGCCGCCCGCCGAGACGGCCGAGGGCGACCGGCTGACCATGGACCTCCAGATCACCACCCCGCCGTCCCCGCTCGTCGAGCCCCCCGCCCCGCCGCCCGAGCCGTTCCGCTTCCGCGCCTCGGTGGCCCGGCCCGGCGACACCCTGCTGCTCGCCGGTCCTGGACTGGCCGAGCCGCTGCGCGACGAGCCCGCCCTGGCACGGGAGCTGGCCGCCCGCTGGGCGGCCGGCGAACCGCCCGGGCTGGCACAGTTCCTGGCGGACACCCAGCTCCGGGTGAAGGGGTACGCCGATGACCGTACGAGTGTGGCCATCTGGGAGGCGTAACCGTCCGCCCCGTGAATGGATGGAGGCATGGCCAAACAGAATGTGGCAGAACAGTTCGTCGACACCCTCGTCCGTGCCGGTGTGCGGCGGCTCTACGGGGTCGTCGGGGACAGCCTGAACCCCGTCGTCGACGCCATCCGCCGTACGCCCGGGATCGACTGGATCCAGGTCCGGCACGAGGAGACCGCCGCGTTCGCGGCCGGTGCCGAGGCGCAGATCACCGGCAGTCTGGCGGCCTGCGCCGGTTCTTGCGGACCGGGCAACCTCCACCTCATCAACGGTCTCTACGACGCCCACCGTTCGATGGCCCCGGTCCTCGCCCTGGCCTCCCACATCCCGTCGAGCGAGATCGGGCTCGGCTACTTCCAGGAGACCCACCCCGACCGGCTGTTCCAGGAGTGCAGCCACTACAGCGAACTGATCTCCAGCCCCAAGCAGATGCCCCGCCTCCTCCAGACGGCCATCCAGCACGCGGTCGGCCGCGGCGGGGTGAGCGTGGTGTCCCTGCCCGGCGACATCGCCTCCGAGCAGGCCCCGGAGAGGACGGCGGAGCAGGCGCTCGTCACTTCGCGGCCCACCGTCCGCCCCGGCGACGCGGAGATCGACGCCCTGGTGCGGCTCGTCGACGAGGCCGACCGGGTCACGCTCTTCTGCGGCAGCGGCACCAAGGGCGCGCATGCGGAGGTCATGCAGTTCGCCGAGCGGATCAAGTCGCCGGTGGGGCACGCGCTGCGCGGCAAGGAATGGATCCAGTTCGACAACCCCTACGACGTCGGCATGAGCGGCCTCCTCGGGTACGGCGCCGCCTACGAGGCCACCCACGAGTGCGACCTGCTGATCCTCCTCGGCACCGACTTCCCCTACCGCGCCTTCCTGCCCGACGACGTGAAGATCGTCCAGGTGGACGTGCGGCCCGAGCACCTCGGCCGCCGCTCCAAGCTCGACCTGGCCGTCTGGGGCGACGTGCGCGAGACGCTGCGCTGCCTGATCCCGCGCGTGCGCGCCAAGACGGACCGCCGGTTCCTCGACAGGATGCTCAAGAAGCACGCCGACGCCCTGGAGGGGGTCGTCAAGGCGTACACCCGCAAGGTGGAGAAGCACACCCCGATCCACCCCGAGTACGTGGCGTCCGTCCTCGACGAGATCGCCGACGACGACGCCGTGTTCACCGTCGACACCGGCATGTGCAACGTGTGGGCCGCCCGGTACCTCACCCCCAACGGGCGCCGGCGGATCATCGGTTCGTTCAGCCACGGCTCGATGGCCAACGCCCTGCCGCAGGCGATCGGCGCGCAGTTCACCGACCGGGGGCGGCAGGTCGTCTCCATGTCCGGCGACGGCGGCTTCTCCATGCTGATGGGGGACTTCCTCAGCCTCGTCCAGCACGACCTCCCGGTGAAGGTGGTGCTGTTCAACAACTCCTCCCTGGGCATGGTCGAGCTGGAGATGCTGGTGGCGGGCCTGCCCTCGTACGGCACCGCCAACCACAACCCCGACTTCGCGGCGATCGCCCGCGCGGCCGGCGCGTACGGCGTGCGGGTGGAGAAGCCCAAGGACCTGGCGGGCGCGCTGAAGGACGCCTTCCGGCACAAGGGTCCGGCGCTCGTCGACGTGGTCACCGACCCCAACGCGCTGTCCATCCCGCCGAAGATCAAGGCGGAGATGGTGACCGGGTTCGCCCTGTCCGCGAGCAAGATCGTCCTGGACGGGGGAGTGGGCCGGATGCTCCAGATGGCCCGCTCCAACCTCCGCAACGTTCCCAGGCCCTGACGGGCCGACGGAGTTCCGGTGCCGGTGCCGGTGCCGGTGCCGCGCGGGCGGTCCGTGCCGCGCGGGCGGTCGGGCCGGTGCCGGAGCCGCGCGGGGCGCACGGACTGGCGCACGGGTCGTTCGAAGCGCCCTTCCGGCAGGTGACGGTCGCCGCGCGCCGCCGGGCGGCCTCCGCCCGCACGCCGGACGGTCCCCGCTCCGGACGGCCCGCCGCGGACTTACCCCGATGCGCCCCCCTGGCGCCCCCCGCACAAACGAATCCCAGGCGTGACGGCGTGTAGGCGGGGGCATGCATCCCGTGAACCTGTTCGAGGGGAAAGGGCCGACGACGTGCGGGTGGGGGAGATGATGGGACGTCAGGGAGGAGCCGGACCCGTAACGGACGGGCGGGTTCCCGGGGTCGAGCGGCACGGACAGCTCGTGCGGTGGCGCCGGCATGTGGGGGGTGCGGACCTGGCGGCGGTGCCCGAGGTGCGGAGCGCCTTGCGCGGGCTGCTGCGGCACTGGGGCGAATCGGGGGCGTCGGACGTCGCGGAGCTGCTCACCAGCGAGCTGGTGACCAACGCGCTGATACACACCGAGCACGGCGCGGTGGTCACGGCCACCATGACCCCGAGGACGCTGCGGGTGGAGGTGCGGGACTTCACCGCCGTCCTCCCCACCCCGTACGCGACCGCGTGCGACGACGGTACACACGGCCGCGGCCTCGTCCTGGTGCAGGCGCTCGCCGACGCCTGGGGGGTGCTCACCCACGGCGTGGGGAAGGTCGTCTGGTTCGAGCTGTCCGGCGGCCCCGCCGCCTCCGCCGTGGCGTAGCGGAAGGGGCCCGCGTCAGACGCGGGCCCCGTGATGCGCCGACCGGTCCGGCCACCGCCGTCAGCCGAACTGCTGCTCCAGGTCCTTGAGCTTCCGCTCCAGCGAGTCCAGCCGGGGCAGCGCCTGGGTGTCGTCCTCCGCGGTGAGGTCGACCGTGCGGGGCGGATCAGCGCCCTTCACGGCCTGGAGGGAGGGCCGGGACCGAAGAGGCTGGTGTCCCCGGTCGGATATGGCGGGCTCCGCGACGGACGCCCCCACGGCGGCCGGGGCCGAGCCCCCCATGCCGCCCCCGGAGCTCACGGCCGGTACGTCGACCTGTGCGGCGCTCATCGTCCGGGCGTCGACCTGGCGGCCGCCGCGCCCGGCTCCCCAGGCCCGGTGCTGGCGGTTGAACGCCTTGAGGCGGGCGCGCTCCAACTTCTGCTGCTCGCGCCGCCGTTCCCGGGCCTGCTCCTTCTGGCGCCGGTCCTCGCGCACCTCGTCGACCGCCTCGTCCAGGGTACGCACGCCCTCCAGGAGCATCAGCGACCAGGCGCCGAACGTCTCGCGGGGTGCCCTCAGCCACCGGACGATGCGGATCTGCGGAAGCGGCCGGGGCACCAGGCCCTGCTCCCGCAGCGCGGAGCGGCGGGTCTGCTTCAGCGCCCGGTCGAAGAGCACGGCCGCCGAGAGCGACATGCCCGCGAAGAAGTGCGGGGCGCCCGCGTGGCCCAGCCCGCGCGGCGCGTGCACCCAGTTGAACCAGGCCGCCGCGCCCGCGAACGTCCACACCAGCAGACGGGAGCCGAGCGCCGCGTCACCGTGGCTGGCCTCGCGCACCGCGAGGACCGAGCAGAACATGGCGGCACCGTCGAGGCCGAACGGGACCAGGTACTCCCAGCCCCCCGACAGGTTGAGGTTCTGCCGGCCGAAGCCGACCAGTCCGTGGAAGGAGAGCGCGGCGGCGACCGCCGCACAGCAGAAGAGCAACAGGTAGGAGGCGGTGCCGTAGACCGCTTCCTTGCGCCGGCGGCGCTCCTCGCTGCGCTCCCAGGAGTCCTCGGCCACGGCCTTGCCGCCGACGCGCTTGCCGCGCGTGAGCACCGCCACCGCCACGAGGACTCCCACCAGCATCACGCCGCCCGGAAGCAGCCAGTCCTGCGATATGTCGGTCAGTCTCATGCGGTGTCCCTTGCATCGCTCGCGGTAGGGCGTTTCGGCGCCATAGTGGCCGAAGCCCGAGGAGCCACACGGGGTTTCGGGGCAAGAGAACGCCATTGGGGCCGCAGGGCATACGAATAGGTGCGATCTACTCGAACGGCCTTATGCGAGAAGGGAGTTGTGTTCGATTATTGCCACCCGGGCGGGTGGCGTGGACCCGCCCGGAGGTCACGCGGATGCGCTCAACCTGGCGACACGGTCGGCGTCACACGTACGCGGACAGGTGACACAGGTGTCCTCGGGGCGGAGGGTGTAGAAGAGGCAGCAGCTCGCCCGGTCGCGGGTCGGCAGCGGCGTACCGTCCGGACCCGTCAGCTCCCGGAAGCCGGCGGTCCCCACGTACGGCTTGGCTCCGCCCGGCCCCGGCAGCAGCAGCCCCAGTTCCGCCATGGCCCGGGACTCCTCGCCCAGCAGGTGCCCGATGTACCACAGGCCCTCGACGATCTCGTCGGTCGCCATGCCCCACAGGGCGCGCTTGCCCCGCCGCATCCTCGGACCGAATCCGTCCAGCACCGGCCCCAGGTGCTCGGCGACGGCGGCCCGCACCTCGCCGCGCAGCGCCTCCTCGTCCGGTACGACCCGGGCCCCGGGCAGCGCGGCCGCCGGGTCGTCCGGCAGGCAGGCGAACTCCCGCACCCGTACCGTCATCCGGCCGAGCGCCCGCTGGAAGGCCACGTCCCCGACCGGCAGCCGGGGCACCCGGCGGTGCAGGAACCACGGCACGGTGACGAGCAGGCAGGCCGGCCAGGCGTACCGGTGGAGACCGAAGCTGGCGACGACGTCGGGTCGGGCCTGCTGGCCGTAGTCCCGCAGCACCTGCGCGTTGTCCCAGGCGAGGAACGCCTCCAGGGCCGCGCCGCCGGCCGCCAGCTCGTCCGCGCCCACCCAGCCGCCGCCCCGGGGGACCGCCTCGCCGTCCGCCAGCTCGTGCACGCGCAGCCCGGGGAAGACCTCCGTCAGGCGGGTGTACGCGGCCGTGACGGGCGACGCCGGAGCGGCGGGAGGAGCGGAGAGAAGCGCGGGAGCGGACATGCGGGGGACCACCGAATCGCGATCGTTAGCAGGTTAGCCTTACCTTACCCGATGTGATCGATGTGTGAACGGTGAGCCGGTGCGCCTATCGTGCACGGGGGCCCCGTCCACCGCGAGCCGGGGCTTCGGTACGCATCGCCAGGAGGACCCGAGTGGAGCAGGGCAGAACGCGCGACACCGCGCCGTCGCACCCGGCGCCGGATCAGGCGCGGGACCGGGCCCCGGAGCAGGCGCGGGGCCCGGAGCCGCACGCCGCAGTCCGGGTACCCGAGCAGACCCGTGGCGAACACACCCACGCCGAGCCCCCCGCCCCCCGTCCCGTCCAGCGCCACTCCGTGCGCGGGCAGGTGCTCGACGCCCTGCGGACCGCCCTCGTGGGCGGCGAGCTGGTCCCCGGCGAGGTGTACTCGGCCCCCGCCCTCGGGGCCCGTCTCGGCGTCTCGGCCACCCCCGTGCGCGAGGCCATGCAGCAGCTCGCCGTCGAGGGCGCCGTCGAGGTCGTGCCCAACCGGGGCTTCCGCGTCTCCGAGCGCTCCCCGCGCGAACTGGCCGAACTCGCCGAGGTGCGCGCCCTGCTGGAGGTGCCCGTCATGCTGCGGCTGGCCCGCACCGTGCCGGCCGCGCGCTGGCGCGAGCTGCGGCCCCTCGCCGAGGCCACCTCGGCCGCGGCGGCCCGCGGCGACCGCGCCCACTACGCCGAGTCCGACCGCGCCTTCCACCGCGCCGTCCTCTCCCTGGCCGGGAACCAGCAGCTCGTCGCCCTCGCGGAGGACCTGCACCGCCGCTCCCAGTGGCCCCTCGTGTCCGGCCCGGCGACCCGGCGGGCCGACCTGGTCGCCGACGCGGCCGAGCACTCGGCGCTCCTGGACGCCCTGGTCGCCCAGGACCTCGCCGTCGTCCAGTCGCTGGTGCGCGAGCACTTCACGGGCGCCCGCGGGTGACGGACGCCTCCCCGGGCCGCACGCCGCGACCCGGCAGTCGGCCCTCCGGCGCCGCAACCGCGCGACCCGAAGGCCCCGGCGGGCCGGTGGGGCCGAGCGGTTCCGTGGGGTCCGGCGGGTCGGCGGGGCCGGGTGGCCGGGTGGGTCCGGGCGGACCGGTGGGGCCGGGCGACCCGGGTGGTTTCGTGGGACCCGGCGGTCTCGTGGAACTGCGCGGACCGGTGGGGCCGGGTGGTCCGGGGCTGCCGCGGTTGGTGCTGGTGACCGGCGGCGGCCCGGCCACGCCCCTGCCGGACGGGTGCGTGCGGGTGCCGCTGGCGGGGCGGAGCGCGCTCGGTGCGGCGTGGGCGATCGCCGACCGGCTCGGCGTGGTGGCCCGTACCCCGGGCGAGCTGGTCCAGGTGCTGACGGCCGGCATCCGGCGCGTGGTGCTCGTCCTCCCGGACCTGGACGCCGCGCACGAGCCGGAACGGGTGGCCGACCTGATCGAGTGGCTGGCCGACCTGGACGGCGTCCACCTGGTGGTCGGCGTCGGCGACGGTTCGCCCGCCCACGTGCGGCTGTGCGCCCGCCCGGACGCGGCGCCGGCCTCCTGGCCCGAGCGGCCCCCGTCCCCGTCCCCGCCCCCCGGCGCCCGGCGCCCGTCGGAAGGGGGAGGGGTGGCCGGGGGCTTCGACCCCGACGACCCGGGTGCCGTCTGCGCGGCCGACCCCTGGCGGGTCACCGCGCGCTACGGCGCCGGGGACGCGGGCGGGGACCATCACGGCGGGCTGCGCCCCGCGTGGCTGCGCGCCGGCCAGTCGCTGTGCCGCGAGCAGGCGCCGTCCCGGCGCGCCCTCGTCCTGCTGGCCGCCCTCGACGACGCCGCCGACCCCCGGCTGCGGCCCGCCCTGGAACGGCTCGCCGCCCCCGAGCCCTGGCGCGTGCGCTGGACCCGCGCCCGGGGCGACGTGAGCCCGCCGTGGCCCGGTCCGGTCACCGCCCTGGCGATCTGCGCCGCCCCGGAGCCCGGGCGACTCCTGGTCGCCGTCCGCCCCGGCACCGTACGGGCGCTGCACACCGCCGACGGGTCGCCCGCCGGGACCCCGGCGCATCCCGGGGGGCGCCCAGCGACGGCGCTCGCGTGCCTCCCGGGCGGAACCCTCCTGCTGCTGGACGAGCGGGGGCGGCTGCACGTCCCGCGCCCGGACCCGCTCGCCGACGCCGTCGCGGCGACCCTGGCGGCCCACCCGGGCACCGCGCTCGCCGCGGCGGGCGGCACGGTGGTCGTCGGGGACCGGGTCGGCTCCCTCCACGCGTTCGGCCTGACCGGCGTCCACCAGGCGGCGGCGCACAGCGGCCGGGTCACGGCCGTGGCCGCCGTCGCGTCGCCCGGACCGCGGGTGTACAGCGGCGGCGCGGACGGCACCGTGCGGTCCTGGACCCCGGGCGCCGGCCCGCGGCCCGCGCCGCTCGCCGAACGCCCCTGCCCGGTCGTCGCCCTGCACGCGGCGGACACCCCCGGCGGACCGGCGCTCGCGGTCGCCTGGGGCGACGGACTGGTGGAGCTGTACGGGCCGGATGGCCGGCGCGCGGAATTCCGACCCGGGCCGCCTGTCCGCGCGGTGGCGCTCACGGCGGACGGCGCGGACGGCGAGGACTGCGCGCTGGTCGTCGGCATGGACGAGGCGCTGCTGTGCCTCGCGCCCCGACGCTGACCGCTGACCGCTGACCGCTGACCGGTGTTCGTGGCGTACGCCCCACGCCGACCGGCGCCTCGGCGGCGGCGGTTCGCCGGCTGCCGTGCCGGCGTGCCGCGTGCCGGTGTGCCGCGCGCCGCGGTCGTCAGGCGGCCGCGGTCGGCGCCAGCCGCGCCGCCAGCCAGGTCGGGACGCCGCCGAGCAACTGGAACAGCCGCCGGGCCTCCGCGCGCAGCCGGGCCGCCTCGGGTTCGGGTTCGGCGTCCGCCAGGGCCACCAGCGCGGGCGCCGTACCGACCAGGTAACCCAGCTCCTCGCGCAGCCGCAGCGACTCGGCGAACCCGTGCCGGGCCTCCGCCAACTCGCCCTCGCGCAGCGCCAGTCCGGCCAGGTGCCGCCAGGTGGCGGACAGCAGCAGGGCGTCGCCCTGGGTGGTGGCGCCCGCGTGGGCGCGCCGGTACGCGGCGCGGGCGGCCTGCGGCGAGTCCCCGAGGTTCTGGGCGACCAGGCCGCGCCGGAAGTCCAGCAGGGGGCGGCCGGGCGCGGAGGGGGCGATGAGCGCGGCCGCCCGGCCGAGCGCCGCCCGTGCCTCGTCGGCCCGGTCCCGTACGCCCAGCAGGGTCGACGCGTAGGCCAGATGGCCGCGTTCGCAGGCGGCCGCGCCTCGCTCCTCGTCGTCCTGTGCGATGGCCTCCGCGACACGCAGGGCGTCCTCCGCCTCGGCCCATCCCTGCTCGGTGTAGAGGCACCGCTCGATCAGCAGGGCGGCGCGCTGGAGGGCGACGGCGGGGTCGTCCGCGCCGGGCGCGAGGAGGGCGGCCGCGTCGGTCCAACAGCCGCGCGAGCGCAGCCGCCATACCGCGGTCTGGAGGGGATCGTCGCTTGCGGTCGTTCCGGAACCAGACATGGCGGTATGCGCCACATTGCCCTCCCCGAGCGCGCCATTGAGCTGTTGGGTCCGGAGAATCTCAGCATGGAACCGACGTCCGGCCAAGAGGGTCAGGTGAATTCATTCACAATCCCCGGGCGCCGCGCCGGCCAGTCGCACGGCGCCCGGGAGGTACTTCCGGACACCTCCCGGAAGGGCCCGCCGCTCCACCCGAACGAGTGAATGGCGACCTCATCGCGGTGGTCCGGCACACGGCCGGACGGCTCCGCGGCCGCCGACCGGTGCACTTTCGGCCGGGTGTGACGGGGTGTCGGGGAGGGCGCTCGCCGTGGAAGGGTGAGGTACGGGAACGGCGCGCGGGCACCGGTTCCCGCGCCGGGCGCCGACGTGCGCTGCCACGGGATACGGCCGCCGCTCGCGCCAAGAAGCGTGCAGATGGAAACGATTCTCCTGGGAGCGGGCGGGCCGACGGGGCGGCGACAGGCGGATTCCAGCCGCGGAGTGCGGTGCTCCGTATCGGCTCAACACGCCTGTAAAAACATACGATATGAGCAACCGATCAACGGTTGCGGTGTCCCCGTGACCCCCGTCTACCTTCCGAAGCACGGCCACCCGCCATTGCGGGGCGGGTGGGGAACCGAGCAGAAGGAGACGTCATGAAGAAGGCCTACGAGGCGCCGACGCTCGTCCGGCTGGGAACGTTCCGACGGAAGACCGGACTGCTGGGGCATTCGGGCAACGACCGGCTCATCCTGAGCAAGAACTGACGGCCGACGGCGATCGACCGGCCTCATGACCGAAGCGCACGAAAGTGCGGGCCCGGGCCCCGGCGACGCGCATGTCGTGGTCTTTCCCGACCACGACGCCGCGGCCGCCGTGGCCCGGCTCTTCACCCGCCCCGGCACGCGCAGCCTGCCGCACCCCTCGGGACGCCCCTGGATCGTCGGCCACTGGCACGACGAGCAGATGGTGACCGCCCGGGCGGGCTCCGCCGCCGTCGCCCTCATCGGCTGCTGCCCTGCCGGACCGGAGGAACTCCACCGCCACGCGACCCGGCTGCGCGACCTCACCCAGCTCGACGCACCGGCCCGTACGCTTCCCGGCAGCTTCCACCTGCTGGCCACGCTGGACGGACGCCTCCGCGCCCAGGGCACCGCGTCCGGCCTCCGGCTGCTCTTCCACGCCCGGATCGACGGCGTGCCCGTGGCCGCCACCCGGGCCGACGTGCTCGCCGCCGCGCTCGGCCTCGCCCCGGACGAGGAGCAGCTCGCCGCCCGCCTGCTGTGGCCCGTCCCGCACCCGCTCGGCGAGGCGTCGATGTGGCGCGGCGTCACCGCCGTACCGCCCGGGCACGCCCTCGTCGTCGCCGCCGACGGGCGCACCGTGCGCCACTCGCGCTGGTGGCGGCCGCCCGAGCCGGTCCGGCCGCTCGCCGCCGGCGCGCCGCGGGTCCGCGAAGCCCTCACCGAGGCCGTCGACGCCCGCACCCGCCGCGGCGGCGTGGTGAGCTGCGACCTCTCCGGCGGACTGGACTCCACCACCGTCTGCTTCCTCGCCGACCGCTCGCCCGCCCGGCTGGTGGCCAGTACCTGGCCCGGCCGCGACCCCGCCGACACCGACCTCCAGTGGGCCGAACGGGCCGCCCGGTTCCTCCCCGGCGCCGAGCACGTCGTCTGGGACGCCGAGGACTCCCCGCTCGTCTACAGCGGGCTGCTCGACATCGACGACGTACTGGACGAGCCCACCATCGGCGTCATGGACCGCGCACGGGTGCTCCACCACCTGCCCGCCATGGCGGCGCGGGGCAGCCGGGTGCACCTGACCGGCATCGGCGGGGACCACGTGGCCTGGTGCTCCGAGGCCTACTACCACCGGCTCGCCCGCCGGCGCCCGCTGCTGGCCCTCCGGCAACTGCGCGGGTTCAAGGCGCTGTGGCGGTGGCCGCTCGGCGGCACCCTGCGGGCCCTCGCCGACTCCCGGCCCTACCGCGCCTGGCTCGCCGACACGGCCGGCCACCTGCACGACCCGCTGCCCGACTCGGTGACCACCGGCCTCGGCTGGGGCGTGCCCCCACGCCTCTTCGACTGGGTGACCCCCGACGCGGTGCGCACGGCGCGGCGGGCCCTGCACGAGGCCGCCCGCACAGCGACCCCGCTGCACCCGGACCGGGGCCTGCACGCCGACCTGGCACAGATCCGCTCCTGCACCCGCGTCATCCGGCAGTGGGACGGCATGGCGGCCGGGACCGGGGTGCCGATGGCCTCGCCGTTCCTCGACGACCGGGTGATCGAGGCGTGCCTCACGGTCCGCCCCGAGGAACGCGTCACTCCCTGGGCGTACAAGCCGCTCCTCACCACCGCCATGCGCGGCATCGTGCCGGAGGTCTGCCTGCGGCGCGCCACCAAGGCGGCCGCCTCCATGGACGCCGCCGACGGCCTGCGCGAACACCGCGCCGAACTGATGGCCCTGTGGGAGGACCCGTACCTCGAACGCCTCGGCCTGGTGGACGGCGGGGCGTTGCGCCGGCTCGCCGAGCGGCCCTCGGCGCCGGGGCTGCGCGACGCCATCCTCTACTCGACGATCGCCTGCGAGGTCTGGCTGCGCGCCCTGGCGCGCCGGACGGGGCCCTCCACGGAAGGGAAGTCACCATGGCACTGCGCTTCGGAGCCGACGTCTCCACCACCGAAACCGGGTACGGCACCGTCCTCCTGGACCAACGCAGCGGACACTACTGGGAGTTGAACCCCACCGGGACGCTGATCGTCCGTGTGCTGATGGACGGCGGCGACGAGGCGGCCGCCGCCGCCGCGCTGGCCGAGGCGTACGACATCGACCCGGCCGGGGCCCGCGAGGACGTCGCCGCGCTGGTGGCCGAACTGCGCGCCTCGGGGCTGGTCGCATGACCACACCGAGCGCCCTGGAGGTCCCCGTCGGGGTGCCCTTCGCCCGACGGCTGGCCGCCCGGCTGGTGCTGGTCCCCGCGGTGCTGCTGTCCCTGCTGCCGCCGCGCCGCATCCGCGCGGTGCTGGAAGTGGTGCGGCGCGGGGCGCGGCCCGCCTCCGCCGCCCGGACCCGGGCCGCCCGCGACGCCGTGTGCGCGGTGAGCCTGCGGTGCGCCGGGCCGCAGGGGTGCCTGCCCCGCTCGCTGGGCACCGCGCTGCTGTGCCGCCTCACCGGGAGCTGGCCGACGTGGTGCACCGGGGTGAGCGTGGTGCCGCCCTTCAACGCCCACGCCTGGGTCGAGGCGGACGGCCGGCCCGTGGGGGAGCCGATGCCCGACGGCTACTTCGCCCGCCTGCTCGCGGTGGGCCCCGCGCGCCCGGCGCCTACGACTCCGGAGTCCAGTGGGAGGGGCGGGTGAGCCGTGCCGGGAGCACCGTGCGGGCGTCGCCGCGCGCCGCGTTGAGCTGCGGCTGGGTGAGGAAGAGCGCACCGGTGAGGTCGGCGCCCGCCAGCTTCGCGTCGCGCAGGTCGGCGCCCAGGAGGTCGGCCTGGCGCAGGTCGGCGCCGCTGAGGTCGGCCCCGATCAGGTAGGCGCCGCGCAGGCTCGCGCCCCGCAGGTCGGCCCCCGTGAGGCGGGCGCCCATGAGGTCGGCGCCCCGGCGGTTTTTCTTCCTCCCCTTCGCGCCCGGGACGCCCGCGCGCACCAGCTCGCCCACCCGCAGCAGCAGGTCCCCGACGATCCGGCGGTGTGCGTCCAGGTCGAGGGCGGTGAGCTCCTCGGGGGTCAGGAGCGTCAGCCGCTCGGTCTCCTCCAGCACGCGGCGCAGCTCGCCGTGCAGGGACCGGGCGGGCTCCACCGTCAGTGCCTCGGTGAGGTACGTCAGCAGTTCGTGCAGGTGCCGTACGACGGGGAAGGCGGCGAACATCCGCCGGGCCGTGTCCGGGTCCTGCCGCCAGTCCCGGCCGCCGAAGGTGATCATGGAGACCTTCTGGCCCGCGCCGAAGCAGTCGTACACGGTGCAGCCGGTGAACCCGCGGTCGCGCAGCCGCTCGTGGATGCCGCACCGGAAGTCGGCGGCCAGGTTGGCGCAGGGCGTGCCGGCGGGCTTGTCGACGGCGAAGTCCGCCGAGGCCGCGAAGGGCAGGGCGACGCAGCACAGGCCGAAGCAGTTGGCGCAGTCGCCGCGCAGGGTGTCCGCGCCGGCGTCCGCCCGGGTGTCCGATCGTCCGGACATCACGTGATGTTCCGCTTTCCGTAGGAGGTGGGGGAGGGGAAGGGGGCAAGGATGGTGGCGCGGTGTCAGGACATGCGCAGCGCCAGGAAGAAGTCCAGCTTGTCCTCCAGCCGCGACAGGTCGCGTCCCGTGAGCTGCTCGATCCTGCCCACCCGGTACCGGAGGGTGTTGACGTGCAGGTGGAGCCGGCCGGCGCAGCGGGTCCACGACCCGTCGCAGTCCAGGAACGCCTCCAGCGTGGGGATCAATTCCGCGCGGTGGCGCCGGTCGTAGTCGCGCAGCGGGTCCAGCAGCCGGGCCGTGAAAGCCCGCCGCACGTCGTCCGGCACGAACGGCAGCAGCAGCACGTGCGACGCCAGCTCGTGGTGCCCGGCCGCGCACACCCGCCCCGGCCGCGCCGCCGCCACGCGCCGGGCGTGCCGCGCCTCCTCCAGGGCGCCGCGCAGCCCCTCGGCCGAGTGCACGGCGGCGCTCACGCCCAGGGTGAGGCGCCCGTCGTCGGCCAGGCCCGCCGAGAGGGGGCCCCGTACCGCGGCGAGCAGGGCGTCGGCGTGCAGTCCACCGCCGGTGCCGTCGGCGGGGGCCGCCCCCTCCTCCTCCGGCGCGGTATCGCCGTCCGCCTCCGGCTCGGGCTCCGGCACCGCCGGCAGCGGCACCAGGGCGATGGCCTCGTCCCCGGTGTGGGCCACCGCGATGCGGTCGGCCGAGTCGGGGCCGGCCGTCCCCGGGTCCACCAGGATCTCCTCCAGCAGCGACTGGGCCACCGGTCCGCCCTCGATGCCCGGCGCCCCCGCGCCCTCCTCGCCCCACTCGACCCGGGCCACCACGACCTGCCAGTGCGGGGCGGCCCCGAGCCCCGGCAGCAGCACCGGCGCGGCCACCCGCAGCCGGGCGGCGATCTCGGCGGGGGCGGCGCCCGTCTGCACCAGCTCCAGGACCTCCTGGGCCAGCCGGCGCCGTACCGTACGCGCCGCGTCCCGCCGGTCCCGCTCCACGGCGATGAGCTGGGTGACGCCCTGCAACAGGTCCAGCCGGGCGGCCGGCCAGTCGCCGGCGTCCGCCTCGACGGCCAACAGCCAGTCGGAGAGCACGGTCTCGCGCACGTCCCGTGACGCCGGGGCGGCACCGCGCCCGGTGTTCCGGATCGGGAAGAGCGAGTACGTCGTTCCCCGCGCGACCGCCCGGTGCGGGCCGCGCCGCCCGGTGCGCGTGGCGGACAGGTGCTCACCGGCCAGGGCGGCACCGATCCCCGGCGGCAGCGGGGCTCCGGCGCCGGCGATCTGCCGCCCGGTCGGCGACAGCACCCAGGCGTGAAGGTCCAGGTCGGAGCCGAGCAGGTCCAGGACCACCTCCGGTCCGCCGCCCGCCGGCCCGGACGTCATCAACCTTCTGTGGCGATCGACGACAGCGGCGAGGTCCCCGGCCCGCTCGCCCGACACCTGTCGAACAACATGCTCGGTAATGGTTGCGAACGCAACGGATTCGTTCACCGCGAACAGGGGGAGCCGGTGGCGCAAACACGCCTGGACCAGATCGTCCGGAATCGCCCCCAGTTCCGCCTCGCCGGCCGCCAGGCCCGCGACACCGGCGCCGGAGAGGATCCGGACGAAGGGCTCGGAGTCGTCCGCGTCCCGCCGCCAGGCCAGGCCGGTGAGCACCAGTTCGCCGCCGGAGAGGTACCGGCTGGGGTCCCGCAGGTCCGTCGTCATCACGCCGCGGACCGTGCGGTCGAGCTCGTCCTCGCCGCCGAGCAGCCGCAGCCCCAGCGCATCGGTTTCCAGCAGTGCGCGCAGCCGCATGTGATCGCCGCCGATCTGTCTCGTGGGTGTCTCGTTGTTGCCGGTGACCCGTGGCCACCGTTTCCAGGGGGAAACGGAGAGGCTACTGCTCCTCGCCTTTCGTTCGAATCTACAAGACGAACGGGGCGGCCAGCCAACTCCTTCATGGTTTCGGTGACTGCACCGGGCGGAGCACCGCTGGGTGTACTGAAGCCACAACGCGTCAACAGCACATGAACACCAGACGACGACATGGGCCGGCCGTCCCCGAGTCCCAGCGAACCACTTGATCACGCGGAACCGGACACGTCGATCGCCAGGATCACGACCGCCGGACCCTGATCACCGGATCACGTAGAAGAGAGCCACTCATGGACTTCCTTCGCCCCGCCAGCTGGGAGGAGGCGCTCGCCGCGAAGGCCGAGCACCCCACGGCTGTACCCATCGCGGGTGGCACCGATGTCATGGTCGAGATCAACTTCGACCACCGGCGGCCCGAGTACCTGCTGGACCTGAACCGCATCGAGCTGCTCCGCGAGTGGGAGGTCGGCGAGGAGAACGTCCGGCTGGGCGCCTCCGTTCCGTACACCCAGATCATGGAGCACCTGCGGGCCGAGCTGCCCGGCCTGGCGCTCGCCTCGCACACCGTGGCCTCGCCGCAGATCCGCAACCGCGGCGGTGTCGGCGGCAACCTGGGTACGGCGTCCCCGGCCGGCGACGCGCACCCCGCCCTGCTGGCGGCCGGTGCCGAGGTGGAGGTGGAGTCCGTGCGCGGCTCCCGCTTCATCCCGATCGACGCGTTCTACACGGGCGTGAAGCGCAACGCGCTCCAGCCGGACGAGCTCATCAAGACCGTCCACATCAAAAAGGCCGACGGGCCGCAGCAGTACTCCAAGGTGGGTACCCGCAACGCGATGGTGATCGCGGTGTGTGCGTTCGGTCTGGCCCTGCACCCCGAGAGCCGGACCGTGCGGACCGGCATCGGCTCGGCCGCCCCGACACCCGTCCGGGCGAAGGAGGCCGAGGAATTCCTGAACGCCGCGCTCGAGGAGGGGGGCTTCTGGGAGAGCGGCAAGATCATCACTCCCTCGATCGCCAAGCAGTTCGCGGAGCTCGCCTCCGGGGCCTGCAACCCGATCGACGACGTACGGGGCACGGCCAAGTACCGCCGTCACGCCGTCGGCATCATGGCCCGCCGCACGCTCGGCTGGACCTGGGAGCAGTACCGCGGCACCGGCCGCACCCTTGAAGGAGCTGCATAACGATGCGCGTCAATTTCACGGTCAACGGACGCCCCCAGGAGGCCGACGACGTCTGGGAGGGCGAGTCCCTCCTCTACGTCCTTCGTGAGCGTCTGGGCCTGCCCGGTTCCAAGAACGCCTGCGAGCAGGGCGAGTGCGGCTCCTGCACGGTCCGCCTGGACGGCGTCCCGGTCTGTTCCTGCCTCGTGGCCGCCGGCCAGGTCGAGGGCCGCGAGGTCGTCACCGTCGAGGGCCTCGCCGACTTCGCCAAGCAGCGTGCCGAGCACAGCGGCGCGTGCGGCACCGGCGCGTGCGGCGACGGCACCTCCCTCCAGGCCGCCCAGCAGTGGTCCGCCAAGGGAACCGACTCCCAGACCGGTGAGGGCACCGAGCTCTCCCCGATCCAGCAGGCCTTCATCGACGCGGGCGCCGTGCAGTGCGGTTTCTGCACCCCGGGCCTGCTCGTCGCGGCCGACGAGATGCTGGAGCGCAACCCCTCCCCGTCCGACGAGGACATCCGCGAGGCGCTCTCCGGCAACCTCTGCCGCTGCACCGGTTACGAGAAGATCCTGGACGCCGTCCGCCTCGCGGCCGCCCGCCAGGAGCGTCAAGGGCTTCAGGAAGGCGCGGTCTGACCATGTCGCAGCACACCCGAGTCGCCGCCGCCCCCGCCGGCACTCCCACCAAGGTCACGCAGGGCTCCCGGACGAAGGGCGGCATCGGCGAATCCACGCTCCGCCCCGACGGCACCCTCAAGGTCACCGGCGAGTTCGCCTACTCCTCGGACATGTGGCACGAGGACATGCTGTGGGGCCAGATCCTCCGCTCCACGGTCGCGCACGCCGAGATCGTCTCCATCGACACCTCCGAGGCCCTCGCCCAGGCCGGCGTCTACGCCGTCCTCACCTACGAGGACCTGCCCACCGAGGTCAAGAACTACGGCCTGGAGATCCAGGACACCCCGGTCCTCGCCAACGGCCGGGTCCGCCACCACGGCGAGCCGGTCGCCCTGGTCGCCGCCGACCACCCGGAGACCGCCCGCCGCGCGGCCGCCAAGATCAAGGTCGAGTACAAGGAGCTGCCCGTCGTCACCGACGAGGCCTCCGCGACCGCCCCCGGCGCGCCGCTGCTGCACCCGGGCCGCGACGACCACCACGCCGGCCACGTACCGCACCCGAACATCGTGCACCGCCAGCCGATCGTCCGCGGCGACGCCGACGAGGCCGCCAAGAGGGCCGACGTGATCGTCTCCGGCGAGTACGTCTTCGGCATGCAGGACCAGGCCTTCCTCGGCCCCGAGTCCGGCCTGGCCGTGCCGGCCGAGGACGGTGGCGTCGACCTGTACGTCGCCACCCAGTGGCTGCACTCCGACCTCCGCCAGATCGCCCCGGTCCTCGGCCTGCCCGAGGACAAGGTCCGGATGACGCTCTCCGGCGTCGGCGGTGCCTTCGGCGGCCGCGAGGACCTGTCGATGCAGATCCACGCCTGCCTGCTGGCGCTGCGCACCGGCAAGCCGGTCAAGATCGTCTACAACCGGTTCGAGTCCTTCTTCGGCCACGTCCACCGCCACCCGGCGAAGCTCTGGTACGAGCACGGCGCCACCAAGGACGGCAAGATCACGCACATGAAGTGCCGGATCGTGCTGGACGGCGGCGCCTACGCCTCGGCCTCCCCGGCCGTCGTCGGCAACGCCTCCTCGCTCGCCGTCGGCCCGTACGTCATCGACGACGTCGACATCGAGGCCGTCGCGCTCTACACCAACAACCCGCCCTGCGGCGCCATGCGCGGCTTCGGCGCGGTCCAGGCGTGCTTCGCGTACGAGGCCCAGATGGACAAGCTCGCCAAGGAGCTGGGCATGGACCCGGTGGAATTCCGGCAGCTCAACGCCATGGAGCAGGGCACCCTGATGCCGACCGGCCAGCCGGTCGACTCGCCCGCCCCGGTCGCCGAGTTGCTGCGCCGCGTCAAGGCCCGCCCGCTGCCGCCGGAGCGCCAGTGGGAGTCCACCGAGGGCGCCGACGTGCGCGCGCTGCCCGGCGGCCTGTCCAACACCACGCACGGCGAGGGCGTCGTCCGGGGCGTCGGCTACGCGGTCGGCATCAAGAACGTGGGCTTCTCCGAGGGCTTCGACGACTACTCCACCGCCAAGGTGCGCATGGAGGTCATCAACGGTGAGGCGGTCGCCACCGTCCACACCGCGATGGCGGAGGTCGGCCAGGGCGGCATCACCGTCCACGCGCAGATCGCCCGCACCGAGCTGGGCGTCACCCAGGTGACCATCAACCCGGCCGACACCCAGGTCGGCTCCGCCGGCTCCACCTCCGCCTCCCGGCAGACGTACGTCACCGGCGGCGCGGTGAAGAACTCCTGCGAGCTCGTCCGCGAGAAGGTCCTGGAGATCGGCCGCCGCAAGCTCGGCACCTACCACCCCGCCTGGGCCACCGCCGAGCTGCTGCTCGAAGGCGGCAAGGTCGTCACCGACGGCGGCGAGGTCCTCGCCGACCTGGTGGACGTCCTGGAGGACGAGGCCGTCGAGATCGAGGCCGAGTGGCGCCACCGCCCCACCGAGGCCTTCGACCTCCGCACCGGCCAGGGCAACGGCCACGTCCAGTACTCCTTCGCCGCGCACCGCGCGGTCGTCGAGGTGGACACCGAGCTCGGCCTGGTCAAGGTCATCGAGCTGGCCTGCGCCCAGGACGTCGGCAAGGCGCTCAACCCGCTGTCCGTCGTCGGCCAGATCCAGGGTGGCACCACCCAGGGCCTGGGCGTGGCGGTCATGGAGGAGATCATCGTCGACCCCAAGACCGCGAAGGTGCGCAACCCCTCCTTCACGGACTACCTGATCCCCACCATCCTCGACACCCCGACCATCCCGGTCGACGTGCTCGAACTCGCCGACGACCACGCGCCCTACGGCCTGCGCGGCATCGGCGAGGCCCCGACCCTCTCGTCCACCCCGGCCGTCCTCGCGGCGATCCGGAACGCGACGGGTCTGGAGCTCAACAAGACGCCGGTACGCCCCGAGCACCTCACCGGCACCCTGTAGACCCTCCGGGCGGTGCCGGCCTCCCGGGAACGTCACACTTCCACCGCCCGCACCGCCCGGAGCATCCCCCCACCGTCCCCGCCCGTCCCCGATCCCCGCTCACCCCCACGCACCAACCCCCCGCGCACCACATCCCCGCAGCACCGCTCATCCCCGTTCGTCTCGGGCCGTCCCCCGGGTCGTGCAGCCCACGCAGCATCCCAAATCCCGCAGTCTTTGCCCCCGGGCATGCGGGTGCCCCTTTGAACCTTGGGAGTAGGCACCATGACCCAGTCGTCAGTGGAGCCGAAGACCGTCGCCGACGACGCGGGACCCGGTTCCCGCGTCCCCGCCGGACGGTCTTGGCTCGACCGGTACTTTCACATCACCCACAGAGGATCCACGGTCGCGCGAGAGGTGCGCGGCGGCATCACCACCTTCATGGCGATGGCCTACATCCTCCTGCTCAACCCCTTGCTGCTCGGCGGTGAGGACTCGCTCGGCGACAAGCTGAGCCAGCCCGCGCTGATCACCGCGACCGCCCTGGCAGCAGCGGTCACCACTCTGGCGATGGGTTTCATCGGCAAGGTCCCGCTCGCCCTCGCGGCCGGACTGAGTGTCGCGGGCGTCATCTCCACGCAGGTCGCCCCGGACATGACCTGGCCGCAGGCCATGGGCATGTGTGTCATCTACGGCGCCGTGATCTGCCTGCTGGTGGTCACCGGTGTCCGTGAAGTCATCATGAACGCCATACCGCTGGCGCTGAAGCACGGCATCACGATGGGCATCGGCCTCTTCATCGCGCTGATCGGCTTCGTCAACGCCGGGTTCGTCGGCAAGGGCGAGGGCGGCGGCCCGGTCACCCTCGGCGTCGGAGGATCGCTCACCGGCTGGCCGGTCGTGCTGTTCTCCTTCACCCTGCTGCTGATCTTCATGCTCCAGGCCCGCAAGGTGCCCGGGGCGATCCTCCTCGGCATCGTCGCCGGCACGATCATCTCCGTCGTCGGCACCGCCACCGGCCTCATCGGCGAGGCGGAGTGGGGCGGCAAGGCCCCCGTCCTGCACGGCAGCGTCGTCTCGATGCCGGACTTCTCGCTCTTGGGCATGGTCGAGTTCGGCGGCTGGGAGAAGCTCGGCTACGCCACCGTCAGCATGATCGTCTTCACCCTGGTGCTGGCCGGCTTCTTCGACGCCATGGCGACCATCATCGCCGTCGGCCAGGAGGCCAAGCTGGCCGATGCCCAGGGCCGCATGCCGGGCCTGAGCAAGGCGCTGTTCATCGACGGCGCCGGCGGTGCGATCGGCGGTGTCTCCGGAGCCTCCGGCCAGACCGTCTTCATCGAGTCCGCCACGGGTGTCGGCGAAGGTGCCCGTACGGGCCTGTCGGCCACCGTCACCGGCCTGTTCTTCGCCGCGTGCCTGTTCTTCACGCCGCTGACGCAGCTCGTGCCGGGCCAGGTGGCCTCCGCCGCCCTGGTCGTCATCGGCGCGATGATGCTCCAGAACGCCCGGCACGTGGACTGGACCGACTGGTCCATCGCCGTCCCGGTGTTCCTCACGGTCGTGCTGATGCCGTTCACGTACACCATCACCACCGGTGTCGGCGCGGGTGTCATCGCGTACTGCGCCATCAAGGCCGCCCAGGGCAAGTGGCGCGAGCCGAGCATCCTGATGTGGGTCCTCTCGGCGGTGTTCATCTTCTACTTCGCCACGGGTACCGGTCACTGACGCGGGGCCGGGCCCTCCACACACCTGAACCTTCCCAAGGAGGCCGACATGCTGGACATCGCCGAGGAGCTCCACCGGTGGGTCGAGCAGGGACGTGACGTCGCCGTCGCCACCGTGGTGGCGGTCGGCGGCAGCGCGCCCCGGCAACCGGGCGCCGCGCTCGCCGTCGACGGCGAGGGCAACGCGATCGGGTCGGTCTCCGGCGGATGTGTGGAGGGCGCGGTCTACGAACTCTGCCGGCAGGCGCTCCAGGACGGCGAAACCGTCCTCGAGCGCTTCGGCTACAGCGACGAGGACGCCTTCGCGGTCGGACTGACCTGCGGCGGCGTCATCGACATCCTCGTCACCCCGGTCCGCGGCGGGGTCTACCCCGCCGTGCTCCGAGCCGCCGCCGGAGGGGAGGCGGCGGCTCTGGCCCGGATCACCGACGGCCCGTCCGGGCTCATGGGCCGCGCCCTCCTGGTCCGCCCCGACGGCACGTACGAGGGCGGCCTCGGCGGCCACCCCGAACTCGACCGGACGGCCGCCGGCGAGGCCCGCGCCATGCTGGACGCCGGGCGCACCGGCACCGTCACCATCGGCGAGGACGGCTCCCGCTGCGGGCAGCCGCTCACCCTGCTCGTCGAGTCCAGCGTCCCCGCCCCGCGCATGATCGTCTTCGGGGCGATCGACTTCGCGGCCGCGCTCGTCCGGGTGGGGAAGTTCCTCGGTCACCACGTCACCGTCTGCGACGCCCGCCCGGTGTTCGCCACGCCCGCCCGCTTCCCCGAGGCGGACGAGGTGGTCGTCGCCTGGCCGCACGAGTACCTGGCGGGCACCGAGGTCGACGGCCGCACCGTGCTGTGCGTCCTCACCCACGACGCCAAGTTCGACGTCCCCCTGCTCGAACTGGCCCTCAAGCTTCCCGTCGCCTACATCGGCGCGATGGGCTCCCGCCGCACCCACCAGGACCGCAACAAGCGCCTCCGCGACGTCGGGGTGACCGAGCTGGAACTGGCCCGGCTGCGCTCCCCGATCGGCCTCGACCTCGGGGCCCGTACGCCCGAGGAGACCGCGCTGTCCATCGGCGCCGAGATCGTCGCGGCCCGGCGCGGGGGCAGCGGGGCGTCCCTGACGGGCGCCCACACCCCGATCCACCACGACGGTCCCGACGCCGCCCCGGCCGGCCGCATCGGCTCGGTCGCCTGAACCACACCGGCGAGCGCTGCCGCCGGCCCGGGCCGCCGGCAGCGCCCGCCGGCCCGCGGATCGCCCAGCCGGGGGAAGGCCCCGGGGCAAAGCGGCGGAAAACCCCCGTGACCTGTTCGTTATCACGCCCTAGAGTCCAGGGATGGACATCCGCGATGTGCCCGAGGCCCATGTGGACCGGGCCATGGAACTCGTGTACCTGGTCTTCCACGACAAGCCGGAGGAGGAGCGGCGCAAGCACCACCGGGAGCTGGTGCTCCAGTGCGAGCGCATCGGGGCGTACGACGGCGACACCCTGGTCGGGTTCCTCGCCGCCCACCGCTTCACCCTCTCCGTCCCCGGCGGCGACCTGCCCTGCCCCGGGCTGACGTTCGTCTCCGTCGCGCCCACCCACCGCCGGCGCGGCGTGCTCACCGCGATGATCGCCGAGCTGTTCCGCCGCGGCGCGCGGCAGGGCCGGCCGCTCGCCGCGCTCTGGGCCTCCGAGGACGCCATCTACGGCCGCTTCGGCTTCGGCCCCGCGATGGAGATCCTCTCCGTCGAGATCGACTCCGGGCGCCCCCTCGCCCTCCGCGTGGAGCCCGACCCGCGCCCCCTGCGGCTGGTCGACCCGGCCGACGCCCCCGCCCTCCTCGGCCCGTACCACGACGCCACCCGGGCCGCCCGCGCCGGCCGGATCGCCCGGGACGCCGAGCGGTGGCGCGGCGAATGGCTGGCCGAGGAGGACGAGGAGGACGACGCGCTGTCCCCGCCCCGGATCGTCGCCCTCGGCGACCCCCTCGCCGGGTACGCCGTCTACCGCACCAAACCGGGCGACGACGGCACCGGAACACCCGGCGTGGTCCGGGTCGACGAACTGGAGGCCGACGACGCCGCCGCGGCCGCCGCCCTCTGGCGGTACGTGGCCTCCATCGACCTCACCGGCACCGTCCGCGCCTGGGGCCGCCCCCTGGACGACCCGCTGCCGCTGTTCGCCGCCGACCGCGACCAGGTCCGGATCACGGGCCGGTTCCCCGGCCTCTGGCTCCGGCTGGTCGACGTACGGGCGGCGCTCACCGGCCGGTCCTGGGCCGCGCCCGTCGACCTCGTCGTGGAGGTCCTCGACCAGCACCTCCCGGCCAACGCCGGGAGGTTCCGCCTCACCGCCGGGCCGGGCGCCCGCTCGTACCGGCCGAGCACCGACGCCCCCGACCTGACCCTGGACGTCCGGGACCTGGCCGCCTGCTACCTGGGCGGCGCGGAAGTGCGGCATCTGGTGCGCGCCGGACTGGTGACGGAGCACACCCCCGGCGCCGCGGCCCGGCTCGACACCGCCCTGCGCACCGACCTGCTGCCGAACACGGGCGACGAGTTCTGAGCCGCCCGGCGACCGGTGGGACGCGGGACGCGATGCGGTTCAGGCCGACGGCGTCGGGAACCCGCCACATCCCCCGCACAGGAGCGGTGGACCGGTGCGCGGAACCCGTCCGGCAGGGATGATGGTGCGTCCCGCGCAGTCCCCGCTGGATGCGATCGGAAAGGTGGTTTCCGTTGCGCACTGTCGGAGTGGAAGAGGAACTCCTCCTGGTGGACCCGCGGACCGGCGAGCCGTGTGCCCTGTCCACCGCCGTGCTGGCCGCCGCCGCCAGGGAGAGCCGCGGCAGGGCCCACGCCTTCACCAAGGAACTTCAGGGCCAGCAGTTGGAGTTCGCCACGTACCCCCAGACCGGTATGAAGGAGCTGGGCGCCGAGATCGAGCGCCGGCGGGCCGAGGCGGCGCGGCACGCGGCCGAGGCGGGCGCGGCGGT
This sequence comes from Streptomyces sp. NPDC039423, assembly GCF_055598725.1. Lineage (NCBI taxonomy): Bacteria > Bacillati > Actinomycetota > Actinomycetes > Kitasatosporales > Streptomycetaceae > Streptomyces > Streptomyces sp. NPDC039423. Next base: position 367,203 of record NZ_JBVKAH010000005.1, on the reverse strand, counting down.
CGCGGCCCTCGCCACCTCGCCGCTGCCCGCCGGCCCCGCCCTCACCGAGGGCGACCGCTACCGCTGGATCCAGCGGCAGTTCGGCCTCACCGCGCTGGAACAGCTCACCTGCGGCTGCCACGTCCACGTCTCGGTCGAGTCCGACGAAGAGGGCGTCGGCGTCCTGGACCGGATACGGCCCTGGCTGTCCGTCCTGCTGGCGCTCAGCACCAATTCGCCCTTCTGGCAGGGCTACGACAGCGCCTACAGCAGCTACCGCAGCCGGGTGTGGGGCCGCTGGCCCTCCGCCGGCCCCGTCGAGGTCTTCGGCTCCGCCCACCGGTACCACCAGCAGGTGCGGGACCTCCTCGCCACCGGGATCCTGCACGACGAGGGCATGATCTACTTCGACGCCCGGCTGTCCCGCCACTACCCGACCGTCGAGGTCCGCGCCGCCGACGTCTGCCTCGACGCCTCGACCACCGTCCTGCTCGCCACCCTCACCCGCGGCCTGGTGGACACCGCCGCCCGCGAGTGGCGCGAGGGCGAACCACCCGGCCGCCACGGCGTCGGCCTGCTGCGCGCCGCCGCCTGGCGGGCCGCCCGCTCCGGCCTGGACGACGAACTGATCCACCCGCTCACCATGCGCCCCGCTCCCGCCGACCGGGTCGTCCACGCCCTGCTCGGCCACATCGAGCAGGCCCTCGACGACAACGGCGACCTCGCGCACGCCCGCCAGGGCATCGCCGAACTGCTCGCCGGCGGCAACGGGGCCCGCGTCCAGCGCGAGCTGCTGCGCCGCACCGGCAGCCTCCGCGACGTCGTCGCCGCGTGCGTCCGCCGCACCCAGGAGGGCCGCTAGGCGCCCGGGACGGCTTCTTCGGCGGGCCGTCGCCGCCGCGGGGCGTCCCCTTTGCGTCTCGCCGGACGGGGTACCCGGGCCTCCCCGACACGGAAGGAGCCGGTGTGGCGATCGAGAGGCAGGCCTTCGGCGCGGCGCGGCGCATCGCCCGGCGGCGCTCCGCACCGGCCCTCCATCCCCAGGGCCTGACCTGCGCGGGAACCCTGGACGTACCCCCGAACCGGCGCCGCCGCCCCGTGGAACGTGCCGTTCCTCGACCGGCCGGGGCGCTACGGCGTGACCATGCGCTGGTCGCGCGCGGCGGGGCTGCCGGCGGGCTGGCCCGACGGACTCGGCCTGGCGCTGCGCGTCGAGGCGGCGGGCGGCCCCGACGCCCCGCTGGACCTGCTGCTGACCACCAGCGGCGCGGGCCGGCTGGGCCGCCATGTGCCCCGCCCCCGGCGCGACGCCCTGGGCGGCCCGTACTCCACCCTCCTGGCCTACCGGGTGGGCGACCGGGAGCGGGTGGTCGCGGCCTTCCCCGTACCCCACGGGCACCGGGTGCGCGGGGAACCGGCCGCGCTGCGCCGGGCCCTGGACCACGGCCCCGTCCGCCTCGAGCTGCGGGCGGCCGCCCGGGACGAGCCCTGGCGGGCCTTCGCCACCCTCACCGTCCGTGCCGCGGAGCCGTACCCGGAGCGGACGACACCCACCTACGACCCGTACCGCCACGGCCTGCCCGGGCTGCACCCCACCCGCCGGCTGCACGGCCTGCGCGCCGCCGCCTACAGCGGATCCCGCCACGGCCGCTCCGACCGGCCCCCGGATCCGCATGATCCGCCCGACCCGGGGCAGATGCCGGGGCGCCGGGACCGCCCCGGCACCCCAGGCCCGAGGAGCGACCGCCCGTGATAGCCCGCCACACCGCCGCCGCATCGCCGATCTACGACCGTCTCGTCGAGGAGCACGGCGACGTGCTCGACGAGGCGAGAAAGCTCGCGGAGCTCACCCACCGGCAGGCCGAGCGGATGCTGTCCTGGGACCTGGCCCACACCGGCCGGGACCAGGCCGAGTAGCGCGCCCGCTCCCGCTCCCGGGCCGCGCCCGCCCGTGCCCCGCGCCGCGCCGCGCCCGGCAACCTCCGGCGCGCCCGGCCCGCCCCGCCCGGAATGCCGGGATGTGTGACCTGATCCAGTCTGGATACGCGATCAGGCATACAGCACCAGGAGCCGTACACGGGAGCCGCACCATGGGAACCGAGAACGCGATGGGCGACGACGTCTACCAGCCGGACGACGCCGAGGGGAGGGAGGACGACGGGATCCTCGACCCCGAGGACACCCTGTCGGACCGTGAGGCCGACCCGTACGACGAGGGCTGGTCCCCGCCCGAACGGCCCCTCGCCGTCAACCACGTCGGCACCACCGCCCGGGAGCAGCGTGAGGGCGAGACGCTCGACCAGCGGCTGTCGGAAGAGGTGCCCGACCCCGCCCTCCAGGAGCCCGACGACTCCAACGGGATCGGCGACCTCCCCGGTGGTGACGGCGAACCCATCGACGACCAGGTCGGCCGGGAGCGCTCGGGCCGGCTCGTCGCCCCCGACGAGGGCGCCCGCCCGGACGAGGAGAAGGACGTCGTCGCCCGGGACGTCGGCATCGCCGGAGCCGCGGCGTCCGCCGAGGAGGCCGCCATGCACACCGTCCCCGACGAGGGCGACGAGACCCTCTGATGGGCGCCGCGCACCAGCCGCAGGACGACCGGCATCCGGCGGGGACGGATGCGGGAGCGGGAGCGGAGGCGGCCCCGGCGGCGGGGACGGACACCGGCGCCGCCGCCCCCGGGCCCGCCGCCGCCCCCGGGACCGCCCCCGCCACCCGGTCGGCCATCACCCTCCAGGTGAACGGCGAGCCCAGGAGCCTCACCGTCGACCACCGGACGACGCTGCTGGACCTCCTGCGCGAGCGCCTCGGCCTCACCGGCGCCAAGAAGGGCTGCGACCACGGGCAGTGCGGTGCCTGCACCGTGCTGGTCGACGGGCGGCGCGCCAACAGTTGCCTGCTCCTCGCGGTCGCCCAGGACGAGGCCGAGGTGATCACCGTGGAGGGGCTGGCCGCCGGTGGGGAGCTCCACCCCCTCCAGCGGGCCTTCCTCGACCGGGACGCCTTCCAGTGCGGCTACTGCACCCCCGGACAGCTCTGCTCGGCCGTGGGCGTGTTCGCCGAGGCGGCCGCCGGGCACCCCTCCCATGTCACCGATCCGGACCGGCCGGCCGGGCAGGGCCCCGTGGAGCTGACGCCCGACGAGATCCGCGAACGGATGAGCGGCAACCTCTGCCGCTGCGGTGCCTACCCCAACATCGTCGCCGCCGTCGAGGACGTGACCCGGTGAAGCCCTACGCCTACGTACGCGCCAGGAGCGTCGAGGAGGCCGCCGCCGCCCACGCGGCCCGGCCCGGTGCCCGCTACCTCGCCGGCGGCACCAACCTGGTCGACCTGATGAAGCTCGGGGTCGAGACCCCCGACACGCTCGTCGACGTCAGCAGGCTGCCGCTCGACACCGTCGAGGAGCTGCCCGACGGGGCCCTGCGCGTGGGCACGACCGTGCGCAACAGCGACCTGGCCGCCCACCCGCTGGTACGCGACCGGTACCCCGTCCTGTCGCAGGCGCTGCTCGCCGGAGCGTCCGGCCAGCTTCGGAACGTCGCCACCACCGGGGGCAACCTGCTCCAGCGGACCCGGTGCCCCTACTTCCAGGACACCTCCAAGCCGTGCAACAAACGCGTGCCCGGCAGCGGCTGCGGCGCCCGCGACGGCGTCCACCGGGACCACGCGGTGCTCGGCCACTCGGCGCACTGCGTGGCGACCCACCCGTCCGACATGGCCGTCGCGCTCGCCGCCCTCGACGCCACCGTCGAACTGCACGGCCCGGACGGGGCCCGGACCGTCCCGGTGACCGAGTTCCACCGGCTGCCCGGCGACCACCCCGAACGGGACACCGTGGTCGGGCCCGGCGAACTGATCACCTCGGTCGTCCTCCCGGCCGCCGCGGCGGGGCTCCCGTCCGCGTACCGCAAGGCCCGCGACCGGGCCTCGTACGCCTTCGCGCTCGCCTCCGTCGCCGCCGTCCTCGACCTCGCCGGGGACGGGACCGTACGGCGGGTGGGGCTGGCCTTCGGGGGCCTCGCCCACCGCCCGTGGCGGGCGCGCCTGGCGGAGACCGCGCTGCTCGGCGCCAGGCCCACCGAACACGCCATCGCGCACGCGGTCCAGGCCGAACTGGGGGTGGCGCAGCCGCTGAGGGACAACGCCTTCAAGGTGCCGCTCGCCCACAACCTGGCCTGCCGCGTCCTGGCCGAACTGGCCGCCCACCCCGCCCCGGGAACCCCGCCACCCCCCGGGTGACGCCCCCGGCGGCCCCGACCGCCCCGGCCCGCCCCTCCGCCCCGACCGCCCCTCCCGGGCCCCCCGCCCCGCCGCCCCCGCAGAACCGGAGAACCGGAGACCAGCGATGCCCCCCACCGCGCCCTCCACGCGCAGCCGCAGCCACGCCCGGGTGCCCGCCGCGCCCGCTCCCGCCCTCGGCACCGGCGCCGAGCGCCTCGAGGGCCGCGACAAGGTCACCGGCACCGCCCACTACGCCACCGAGCACGCCCACACCCCGCCCGACTGCGCCTACGCCTGGCCCGTCCCCGCGACCGTCGCCCGCGGCCGGGTCACCGCCGTGGACACCGCGGCCGCCCTGGCCCTGCCCAGCACCCTGGCGGTCCTCACCCCCGACACGGCACCCCGGCTCGGCGAGGCCGACGACCCGACGCTCGCGGTCCTCCAGGACACCGCCGTGCCGCACCGCGGCTGGTACGTCGCCCTCGCGGTGGCCGAGACGCTGGAGGACGCCCGCGCCGCCGCCCGCGCGGTCCACGTCACGTACGCCACCGAACCGCACGACGTGACCCTCACCGAGGACCCCCCGCGCGCCTACCGCCCCGACACGGCCAACGGCGGCCAGCCCGCCCGCACCGAGCGCGGGGACGCCGAGGGGGCCTTCGCCGCCGCGCCCGTCCGGGTGGACGTCACGTACCGCGTCCCGCCGCTGCACAACCACCCCATGGAGCCCCACGCCGCCTTCGCCCGCTGGGACGGCGAGGGCGACGGGGCGCACCTGACGGTGTACGACTCCAGCCAGGGCGCGAGCCCCGTCCGCCGCACCCTCGCCGCCCTGTTCCGCCTCCCCGAGGACCGGGTGACGGTGGTCTCCGAGCACGTGGGCGGCGGGTTCGGCGCCAAGGGCACCCCGCGCCCGCACGTGGTGCTCGCCGCGATGGCCGCCCGCCACACCGGCCGGCCGGTCAAGCTCGCCCTGCCCCGCAACCACCTGGCCGCCGTGGTCGGCCACCGCGCGCCCACCATCCAGCGCGTCCGGCTCGCCGCCGGGCACGACGGCACCCTCGTCGGCGTCGGCCACGAGGTCACCACCCACACCTCCCGCGTCAAGGAGTTCGTGGAGCAGGCCGGCGTCCCCGCACGGGTGATGTACGCGTCGCCGCACAGCCTGACCGACCACCGCGTCGTCCCCCTCGACGTCCCCAGCCCCTCCTGGATGCGCGCACCCGGCGAGGCACCCGGCATGTACGCGCTGGAGTCGGCCATGGACGAACTCGCCGACGCCCTCGGCCTCGACCCGGTGGAGCTGCGCGTACGCAACGAACCCGCCACCGAACCGGACAGCGGCCTGCCCTTCAGCAGCCGCAACCTCGTCGCCTGCCTGCGCGAGGGCGCCCGCCGGTTCGGCTGGTCCGACCGCGACCCGCGCCCCGGCGTCCGCCGCGAGGGGCCGTACCTCACCGGCACCGGGGTCGCCGCCGCCACCTACCCGGTGCTCGTCTCACCGTCCACCGCCACCGCCACCGCGCTCCACGACGGCGGCTACGACATCCGCGTCAACGCCACCGACATCGGCACCGGCGCCCGCACCGTGCTCGCCCAGATCGCCGCCGACGTGCTGGGCGTCGCCCTCGGCTCGGTGACGATCGGCATCGGCAGCACCCGGCTGCCGCACGCCCCGCTCGCCGGCGGGTCGTCCGGCACCGCCTCCTGGGGCTGGGCCGTCCACCAGGCCTGCACGCGGCTGGCCGAGCGGCTCGCCCGGCACACCGGCCCGCTGCCGGCGGAGGGCGTCACGGCCGTCGCCGACACCACCGAGGAGACCGGGCGCACCCGGCCGTTCGCCCGCCACGCCTTCGGCGCCCACTTCGCCGAGGTCCGGGTCGACACCGGCACGGGGGAGGTGCGGGTGCGACGGCTGCTCGGCGTATACGCCGCCGGACGGATCCTCAACCCGCGAACCGCCCGCTCCCAGTTCATCGGCGGGATGACCATGGGACTGGGCATGGCCCTGACCGAGCACAGCACCATGGACGCCGCCTTCGGCGACTTCGCCGAACGGGACCTCGCCTCCTACCACGTGCCGAGCCACGCCGACGTCCCCGACGTCGACGCGCACTGGATCGACGAGGACGACCCCCACCTCAACCCGATGGGCAGCAAGGGCATCGGCGAGATCGGCATCGTCGGCACCCCGGCCGCCATCGGCAACGCCGTCCACCACGCCACCGGCGTCCGCTTCCGCGAGCTGCCGCTGACGCCCGACCGGGTGCTGCCGGCCTTGCGGTGACCCGTAGGGTGGGTGACCGTGCCACGCTCCTCCCAGCCCGTCACGGACTTCCGGCCCGTGCTCGACAGCATCGCCGCCGACATCGCCGCCACCCCCGGCCGCGGCCGCCCCGCCGACTACATCCCGCTGCTCGCCGAGGCCGACCCCCACCGCTTCGGCATGGCCGTGGCGGAGCTGGACGGCACGGTGTACGGGGTGGGGGAGTGGCGCGAGCCCTTCTCCGCCCAGTCCATCACCAAGGTCTTCACGCTGGCGCTGGTCCTGTCGATGGACGGCGGGGCGCTGTGGGAGGGCGTCGGGCGCGAACCGTCCGGCAACCCGTTCAACTCGCTGGTGCAGCTCGAGTACGAGAACGGCATCCCGCGCAACCCGTTCATCAACGCGGGCGCCCTCGTCGTCACCGACCGCCTCCAGACCCTGACCGGCGACGCCTCCGGCAGCCTGCTGGACTTCCTCCGTGCCGAGAGCGGCAACCCGGCCCTGGACTTCGACGACGAGGTCGCCGCCTCCGAGACCGCCCACGGCGACCGCAACGCCGCCCTGGCGCACTTCATGGCGTCGTACGGCAACATCGGCAACCCGGTGCCGGAGCTGCTCGACCAGTACTTCCGCCAGTGCTCGGTGGAGGCCTCGTGCGCCGACCTGGCCCTGGCCGCCGGGTTCCTCGCCCGGCACGGCATCCGGGCGGACGGCTCCACGCTGCTCACCCGCAGCCAGGCCAAGCAGATCAACGCGGTCATGCTGACCTGCGGGACGTACGACGCGGCCGGTGACTTCGCCTACCGCGTGGGCCTGCCCGGCAAGAGCGGCGTCGGCGGCGGCATCATCGCCGTCGTACCCGGCCGCTGCACCCTGTGCGTGTGGAGCCCGGGGCTGGACCGGCGCGGCAACTCGGTGGCGGGTGTGGCGGCCCTGGACCGCTTCACCACGCTCACCGGCCTCTCCGTCTTCTGACCGCGGCGGCGGATCGCCGACGCGCCACCGCCCGGTCACCGCCCGCCGCGCACGGGCCCGGACCGCACCGGCCGACAGGGCCGTACTGGCCAATACGAGTGACGTCACCAGCGCCGTACGGGCGCAAAACGGGCGGCACCCGGGGGGACCTGCGTAGCGTGCCGGAGGGCGGTGAGGGGGTACTTGCCGCGCGTCCTGCCCGTGCGTGTGCGTTGACGAGGATTCGTATGGTGACGACGACGGAGCCGGTCACCCCGGTACCGGTGGCGGGACGCGGCATCGGCCGGGTCCTGGTGACCTGGCTGACCACGACGGACCACAAGAAGATCGGGCACCTGTACCTGGTCACGTCCTTCGCGTTCTTCCTCGTCGCGGGCGCGCTCGCCATGCTGATGCGGGCCGAACTCGCCCGCCCGGGCCTCCAGCTGATCTCCGCCGAGCAGTACAACCAGGCGTTCACGCTGCACGGCACGGTGATGCTGCTGCTGTTCGCCACCCCCACCTTCGCCGGATTCGCCAACGCCGTCATGCCCTTGCAGATCGGCTCGCCCGACGTCGCCTTCCCGCGCCTCAACATGTTCTCGTACTGGCTGTTCCTCTTCGGCGGCCTGATCGTCCTCGGCAGTCTGCTCACCCCCGAGGGGAGCGCCGACTTCGGCTGGACGGCCTACGCCCCGCTCAACAGCGACGCACGCACCCCGAGCCTCGGCGCGGACTTGTGGATCATGGGGCTGGCGCTCTCCGGCTTCGGGACGATCCTCGGCGCGGTCAACTTCATCACCACCATCGTCGGGATGCGGGCCCCCGGGATGACGATGTTCCGCATGCCGATCTTCACCTGGAACGTGCTGCTCACCTCGGTCCTGGTGCTGCTGGCGTTCCCGGTCCTCGCCGCCGCGCTGCTGTGCCTGGAGGCCGACCGCCAATTCGGCTCCCACGTCTTCGACGCGGCCAACGGCGGGGCACTGCTGTGGCAGCACCTCTTCTGGTTCTTCGGCCACCCCGAGGTGTACATCCTCGCGCTGCCGTTCTTCGGCGTGGTCACCGAGGTCCTCCCGGTCTTCTCGCGCAAGCCGCTCTTCGGCTACATCGGCCTCGTCGGCGCCACCATCGCCATCACCGGCCTGTCGGTGGTGGTGTGGGCCCACCACATGTTCGCCACCGGCGCGGTCCTCCTGCCCTTCTTCTCCTTCATGAGCTTCCTCATCGCCGTGCCGACCGGCGTGAAGTTCTTCAACTGGGCCGGAACGCTGTGGAAGGGCTCCCTCACCTTCGAGACCCCGATGCTGTGGGCCATCGGGTTCCTCGTCACCTTCCTGTTCGGCGGGCTGACCGGGGTCATCCTCGCCTCCCCGCCGATGGACTTCCACGTCACCGACTCGTACTTCGTGGTCGCCCACTTCCACTACGTCCTCTTCGGGACGATCGTGTTCGCGATGTTCGCCGGCTTCCACTTCTGGTGGCCCAAGATGACCGGCCGGATGCTCGACGAACGCCTCGGCAAAATCCACTTCTGGACCCTGTTCACAGGCTTCCACCTGACGTTCCTCGTCCAGCACTGGCTCGGCGCGGAAGGCATGCCCCGCCGGTACGCCGACTACCTCGCCGCCGACGGCTTCACCGCGCTCAACACCCTGTCGTCCCTGGGCTCCTTCCTGCTCGGCCTGTCCACCCTGCCGTTCCTCTACAACGTGTGGAAGACCGCCAGGTACGGCGAGCGCGTCGAGGTGGACGACCCCTGGGGGTACGGCCGCTCCCTGGAATGGGCGACCTCCTGCCCGCCGCCGCGCCACAACTTCACCACGCTGCCCCGCATCCGCTCCGAGTCACCCGCCTTCGACCTGCACCACCCGGTCATCGCCGACCTGGAGAAGGCCCGCACCGGCGGCCGCCGCGACATCGTCGAACCCGGCCGGGGCATCGCCTCCCCGCCCGGCCGGCCGGACGACCGGGACGAGGGCCACGCCTGACGGCCCCGACCGCCCCGCCGGGCGCCGGCACCCGGCCGGCCCGGGCGCCCGCCGGACCTCAGCCGCCGCGCGCCGCGCCCAGCGTCCGGACGACCTCGTCATCGGTGAGCTGGGCGAAGTCGTCGTACCACTGGCCCACCGCATCGAAGTGGGGCGGCAGGTACGCGTACACGATCTCGTCCGCCTCACCCTCCAGCGCCATGACCGCCTGGTGGGAACACACCGGCACCGCCAGCAGCAGCCGGCCGGGGGCGGCGGCGCGCACCGCCCGCAGCGCGGCCCGCGCGGTGACCCCGGTGGCCAGCCCGTCGTCGACGATCACCACCGCCCGCCCGCCCAGCTCCGGGGCCGGCCGGCCGGCACGGTACAACCGCTCCCGGCGGTGCAGCTCGTCCCGCTCCGCCCGGACCTGGACGCCCAGCCGCTCCGGCGTCAGCCCGAGCACCGAGAGCGCCCGCTCGTCGAAGACCGGCGGCTGGTCCCCGACCAGGGCCCCGATCCCCACCTCCGGGTTGTACGGAGCGCCGATCTTGCGGACGACCAGCACGTCCAGGGGCGCCCCGAGCGCCCCGGCGACCTCGTCCGCGACCGGCACGCCGCCACGGGGCAGCGCCAGGACGACGGGGTCGTCCAGCCGGCCCCGCCGCTGCCGCTCGACGAGGAGGGCGGCCAGTTCCCGGCCGGCCTGTCTGCGGTCCTGGAAGCGCATGGTGCCGCCTCCCTTCCGTCGCCCGCGGGTGGACCCGCCCGCACCGGCCGGGTACCCCACCCGGCCGGGGCGCCACCTCCCCGAGGGAGGCCGCCGCCCGGCCGGGTGGGGTACCCGCCGTGCGGGGACCGGCGGATCAACCGGCCTCGCCGCTGATCCCGGCGAGGATACTGCGCCCGTCGCCGCCACGGAGGGCCAGGGCCGCGGGGAGCACGGCTGCCGTCAGCGCGATGGCGGCGCTCACGGCCAGCAGTTCGCCGAGCGGGACCCACGGCACCATCGCCGGGGTCTCGCCGACCAGCCGGGTCAGTGCCGCCCACGAGCCGGTGATGCTGATGGCCGAGGCGGCCGCGCCGATCACGGCGCCCGCCGCGACGCACATCAGCGTCTCCACCGTCACCGCCCGGAGTACCTGCCCCTTGGTGGCGCCGGCGAGCCGCAGCATCGCCAGCTCGCGGCGACGGTCGCTGACCGTCATCACGAGGGTGTTGGCCAGCGCGAGCAGCGCGTACAGGACCGACAGGCCGAGGATCATCAGCATGCCGATGCGGGAGCTCTCCGCGTTGGCGTCGGTGGCCGCGGCCGAGACCTCGTCGGGGGTGCTCACCTTGGCCCCCAGACCGTGCACCGCCGCTTCCAGGGCGGCCGCGGCCGCCGCGCGGTCCGCGCCGTCCCGCACTCGTACGGTGATCCTGCCCGGCAGGCCGGAGCCCGCGTACGCGGAGTCCACGTACGCCCGAACGCTGTCGTTGCCCGGTGCCAGCACGGCGGCGACCCGCAGCTCCTTGGGGGAGCCGTCCGCCAGCCGGAGCTTGACCGTGTCACCGGCGTGCGGTGAACCCGGCCAGACGCTGCTCACCACGACGGATTCGGGGCCGAGGGCGGAGAGCGAGCCCTCGGACACCTTCAGCGCGGACAGGGACTCCAGCGCCGCCGCGTCGACGGCTGCCGCCGAGCGGGCGACCGCGGGCTTGGGGCCGCGGTCGACGAGCAGCGTCGTGGGCGTGCTGACCAGCGTCGTGACCCCGGGTACGGACCGCACCCGCTGGACCACGGCCCGGCTCAGGCCCGGCGTACCGGCCGGCGAGACGACGAAGTCCGCACGGGAGAGCTGCCGGCGGACATTGCCGGCCTCAGCGGCGTTGATGGTGTTGATCGTGCCCAGCAGGCAGCCGGCGAGGCTGATGATGATCACCACCGGGGTGCTGGTGGCGGCCGTGCGGCGGAACGCGGTCAGCGCGCTCTGCCGGGCGGTCGTCCACACGACGCCGCCCGCCTCCTCGGCGTCGGGGTCGCGGCGCCGGGCGGCCGCGGTGGGCAGCGCCGTCAGAAACTTGATCAGCGGGCCGGCGACCACGCCGGCGAGGGTGACGCAAGCGCCGACGATCAGCAGGCACAGGGAGGCCGACGCGGCGGCGTTCGAGCCGGCCTCCGGCTGCACGGCGGCCGTACCGGAGACGGCGGCGACGCCCGCGGCCAGGGCCAGCCCACCGAGAACCCAGCGCACCAGGTTCCCGGCCCGGGAGGTCCGTTCGACCGCCGCGTCCCGCAGCGCCTCGCCGGGGGCGACCCGGCCCGCCCGTACGGAGGAGACCATGACGCCGGCCAGCGCCGTGAACATGCCGATGCCCGCGGCGCTCAGCGGCGACCACCAGGGCACCGGCACCGTGAAGTCCGGGGTGACGAGGGAGTGGTCCACCAGCCAGTCCCGGGCCAGCGGGGCACCGGCCAGGCCCATCAGGGCGCCCGCGGCCGAGGCGAGCACGCCGACGAGCACGGCCTCGCACCAGATCACGCGGCGGAGCTGACGCCGAGTGGATCCGACCAGCCGCAGCAGGGCCAGTTCCCGGCGGCGCTGCGCGATCGACAGCGCGAAGGTTCCGGCGACGACGAAGACGGCGACGAAACCGGCCACCCCGGCCGCCAGACCGAGCGGCGTGTCCACGCTGTCCTTCTGGGCCAGCAGGACGAGGTGGTGGGGGTCGGCGACGGCGCGCTCGCTGCCGGTCAGGACGGAGACGCGGGCGCCGCCGGCCGCGGCCACGGCCTTGCGCACCTCTTCGGCCGGTCCGTAGGCGGCCAGGGCGTCGACGGCGGGGGAGAGTCGTGTCGCCGTGCCGTCCGAGAAGAACAGCGCGTGCTCGAAGGGGACTTCGTCGGTGACACCGGTGACGGTGGCGGTGCGCGGTCCGGTACCGGTCGTCAGGCGCAGCCGCTTGCCGATGAGCGCGGTGTCACCGCCGCCCACCACGAGCTCGTCGTCCGCGGCGGGCGGCCGGCCGCCCGCCAGGCGGTAACCACCGGCCTCATGCGCCGACCAGCCGCGCCCCACCTGATCCTTGGGCCCGCCCTTGAGCTGGGCGTAGAAGCTGTGGTCCTCGATGACCCGACCGGTCGCGGCGACGGCCGCCACGAGTTGCGGGGTCAGGCCCGGCTGCTGGGGCAGTGCCGTGCTCTGGGTCCGACCGGACGTGCCGACGACGTCGATCGTGCTGTTCGGGACGATGACGACCGGCGCCTCCGACCAGCGCTGCCGGGCGGAGTCCACGACGCTGCCGGTCGCGGCGATCACCGGGATCGCCGTCGCCATCAGCCCGACACCGAAGGCGAGCGCGACGAAGGTGCCGACGAAGGACACCCAGCGCACGCGCAGGGTGGCGAAGGCGACGCTCAGCATGCGACGGCCTCCAGACCGGTCATACGGGCGGCCACCTGCTCGGCCGCCGGGGCCTCGAGAGAGCCGGCGAGCCTGCCGTCGGTGAGGAAGACGACGCGGTCCGCGTACGAGGCGGCGACCGGGTCGTGCGTCACCATGACCACCGCGCGGTCGCCGTCGTCCGCGAGGGCGCGCAGCCGACCGAGCACCTCGCGCCCGCTCCTGGTGTCCAGGGCGCCCGTCGGTTCGTCGGCGAGGACGACCGCGGGGCGGCTGATCAGCGCCCGCGCGATGGCGACGCGCTGCTGCTGGCCGCCGGACAGCTCGCCGGGCCGGTGCCGGGCCCGGTCGGCCAGGCCGACCGAATCGAGCGCCGCCAGCACCTCGGACTTCTTGGGCCGTCGGCCCGACAGCTTGAGGGGAAGCATGACGTTCTGAGCGGCCGTCAGGGACGGCAGGAGGTTGAACGACTGGAAGACGAAACCGATCTTCTCGCGGCGCAGCACGGTCAGTTCCCGGTCGCCCAGACCGCCCAGCTCGGTGCCGCCGACGAGCACGGTTCCGCTGTCGATGGCCTCCAGTCCCGCGGCCGAGCGCAGCAGCGTCGACTTGCCGGATCCGGACGGCCCCATGATGGCGGTGAAGGTGCCGACCGGAAAGCCGAGGCTCACCCGGTCGAGTCCCACGACGGGCTCGGGTCCGGAACGGTAGGTCTTCGCGACGGAGCGGAGTTCGACACCGAATCGTGTAGCGGTCATGTTGGCAAGTACACCTTCCGGCCCATCGCGGAACAATGAACTGCGGATCAGTTGTGGGGGTGGTGCCTGCACCACCCCCAGGGGTTCAGTGGATGCGGATTCCGCCCTTGCCGGTGCGCACGGTCACGGCGTGCCGGGCCGTGCGGTTGACCGGGAGGGAGATCATCGGGGCCGTGTCGCTGTGCGTCTCGACGGCGTACTCCGTGCCGGCGGGCAGGGAGAGATCGACCGCGCCGGTGTCCGTGAACACCTCGAGAGTGACGGGCGGTTCGGCGAAGTCCCCCCGCACCGCGCCCCGGTGGGTTTCCACGGACACCCGGGAGGAACGGCTGTCGGTGACGGTGGCGGTGCCCGAGTCGGTGCGCAGCCCGACGGGACCGGCCGCACCGCGTACGTCGATGGTCCCGCTGCCCGTCCGCAGATCGAGCGGGCTGGCGAGACCACTGGCGGAGATCGCACCGGAGCCCGCGCCGACCCGGGCGGCCAGCCCCGCCGGGACCGCGATGTCCAGCCGCAGGGAGCAGCCCGTGCGGCACGTGGCCCGCACGGAGACCCGGCCGTCCCCCGCGCCGACCGATACCTCGGGCCGGGGGCCCGACCACGTGCCCGTCGCCGTGACCCGTATAGCGGAATCGGTGCCCGGTCGCAGCGAGACGGCGGTGCCCTCGGTCTCGACCTCCAGCAGGGAACTGCCCACGGCATCGGCGTGAAGCTCCTGCTCGAATCCGCGGGGGGCCGCGAGCAGGGCGACGATGCCCAGGCAGGCGCAGGCCACGGTGACGACCAGCAGCGCGAGGCCGCCGCCGACTGCCCACCCGCGTTCCCGTGCCGACGCCGGACGTGCTGACGTACGGATCTCAGGCTCCCAGGTAGCGCAGGACGGCGAGGACGCGCCGGTGCCCGCCGCCGTCCTCCTTGGGCAGGTCCAGCTTCGCGAAGATGTTGTTGATGTGCTTGCCCACCGCGCTGTGCGTGATCGTCAGGGCCGTCGCGATGGTCGCGTTGGACTCGCCCTCGGCCATCAGCGCCAGTACTTCGCGCTCCCGGGCCGTCAGCGCCGTCAGCGGGTCCTGCCGGCGGCTGCGTGTCAGCAACTGCTTGACGACCTCCGGGTCGAGCACCGTCTCGCCCGCCCGCACCCGTTCCAGCGTCTGGACGAAGTCGTCCACGTCGGAGACACGGTCCTTGAGAAGGTAGCCGATCCCGCCGGTGTTCTCGCCCACGAGGTCGAAGGCGTACCGCTCCTCCACGTACTGGGAGAGCACCAGGACCCCGGTCCCCGGCCAGCGGCTGCGGATCACCAGGGCCGCGCGCAGCCCCTCGTCGACGAAGGTCGGAGGCATCCTGACGTCGACGACGCAGACGTCCGGGCGGTGTTCCGCCACGGCGGCCAGAAGGGCCTCACCGTCGCCGACCGCCGCCGCCACTTCGAAACCCTCCTCTCCCAGCAGCAGCACCATGCCGTGCCGCAACAGGGCGGAATCCTCCGCGATCACTACCCGCATTGCACATCCACTTCGATAAGAGTCGGGCCGCCCGGCGGGCTGGTCACCGTCAGCGTGCCGTCGATCCCCGCGACCCGCCCGGCCAGCCCGGCCAGCCCACTGCCGCGGGCCGGATCCGCCCCGCCCGCACCGTCGTCACCGATGATCACACGGAGCCGGTCGGCGTCCCGGCGGATCTCCACCCACGCCCGGGAAGCTCCGGCGTGCTTGGCGACGTTGGTCAGCGCCTCCGTCACCACGAAGTAGGCCGCGGACTCGACGGCGGCCGGGGGCCGCGGCTCCGCCTCCACGTCCACGGTGACCGGTACGGGTGCGCGGGCCGCGACGGCGGTGAGCGCTGCGCCCAGGCCCCGGTCGCCGAGCACGGGAGGGTGCAGACCCCGGGCCAGTTCCCGCAGCTCCGTGATGGCCGCACGGGCGTCCTCGCGGGCGCCCTCCACGATCTCCCGCGTCGCCTCGTCACCCGACTTGCGCAGACGGGAGACCACCCGGCCCAGCGTCATCGCCACGGCCACCAGCCGCTGCTGCGCCCCGTCGTGCAGATCGCGCTCTATCCTCTTGCGTTCCGCCTCGACGGCCGCGAGCAACAGATCGCGACTCGACGTCAGTTGCACCACCCGCTCGGTGAGCTCGAGATCCCGGGGCGGCGCCAGCAGGGCCCGCCCGAGCGCCGCGTCGAGCGCCACCAGGGCCCGCACCAGGACGGGCGACACGAACACCCCGAACAGCACAGCGGCCACGGAGACCACGAGGGACTCGCCGACCCTGTCCACGGCGACCGGGCCGAGGACCGCCCCGCCACGCGGCAGCCGGTCGTAGTAGCCGGGCAGCGCCACGAGCGTGAGCGGCACGGCCCAGGCCAGCGCGACCCCCGCCCCGGTCACCACCGACACCGGGATCAGCGCCACGAAGTACCCGAGCTCCCGCCACGCGCAGCGGTCGCGGGCCAGCGAGCGCAACGCGGGCAGCAACGGCCCGACCCGCCGGACGCGGGGCGGCGCCGGGATCTCCACCCGGCAGGTCGCGGCGAAGCGGCGGCGTTCCAGAGCCGCGAGCCGGCCCAGCGCCCAGCCCGCGGCGACCACGACGGGTACGCCGGACAACGCGACGGGCAGCAGGACGATTCCCGCCACCAGCGCGAGCAGGAGGGCCGCGGCCACCAGGGCGATCGCCCCGTCGGCCGCGAGATGCGCGCAGCCGCCCCACAGTGCGCCCGACCGAAGCGCCCGCCACGGCTGCCGCGGTATCGCGCCGCTCACCCCGGCCGTCGCCATCCGCCCTCACCCCATCTCTTCCTGCGGTCGTCCGGCGTCCCGCGCCGCCGCCCGGTCCGCCCGGCCGGCCCGGTCGCTCAGTCCGACATGGCGGCCAGCAGCCGGCGCGGACCGGTGTACGGCCGGCGGCCGTGACCGACCGGGATCTTGTCGATCACCATGACATCACCGGCCCGCCGGTCCACATCGACCGCCGCCGCCGGACCGCGGTCGCGTAACCGCACCACGTACCCGGCCGGGATCGGCTCGCCGTCGGCGAAGGTGGACCAGCGACGCCAGAGGAATTACGAAGGCGGAAACCAGCTCGCCGGGGGTGTGGGCGATGAACGGGTGCACCGCGCTGACGTCATCCCCCACCACCTTCGCCGGCTCACCGGTCCGGCGCCGGGAGAACCAGCCGATCGGTACCCGCCCGAGCCGCGCGGCCGGTCGCCGACGGAGCGTCAGTTGCACCCGGCCGTCCACCCGCAGCGTCACCACGGCGGCGACACCCGGGAAATAGGGGCGCAGCAGCGCCGCCGTGCTCTCTTCCGCCGCGGAATCGGCACCGGGCGGTGGTGCGGACCGCTCCCTTCGTCGATCCCGTCACGACCGGGCCCTGACGCGGGCCGGCCGGTCATGGGGGGGTGGGTGGCGGTGGCCACATGCCGTGATCAAGGACCGGGCCGGAACGGTTCGGCCAGCTGGGCGAGGTAGGAGGCCGGGTAGTCGGGTTTGGCGGCCATGCCCAGGTCTTCGGAGGTGAACCGCCGGTCCGGGTCGTAGGTGTAGGTGCGCATGGCGTGGTCCCAGACGAGGGTGAACAGGCCGAAGTTGACGTCTCCGATGCCGGCCCATTTCAGGTGGTGGAACCGGTGACCCTGGTTGAGGGCGAGGACCTTGGTGAGCGGGCCGGTGCGGTAATCGGCGTTGGAGTGCTGGAGCAGTAGCTGGACGGCGACGGCGAAGGCCAGGACGGAGGCGACGTCGAGGGGCATGCCGAGCAGCAGCAGCGGGGTGACGCCCCCGAGGGTTTCGAGGCTCTGGTGGAGGGGGTGCTTCATCAGACCGTTGAAGCCGTAGAAGCGCGTGACGCTGTGGTGGACGGCGTGCAGCCGCCACAGCCAGCCGACGTGGTGGCTGGCGCGGTGTACGAGGGTGATGCCGAGGTCGGCGACGGCGACGGCGAGCAGCACCTGGCACCACAGCGGCCAGTTGTCCGGCCACGCTCGCGGGGCCGGCGCGAGCGCGGCGGCCGCGGGCACGACGGCGAGTCCGGCAAGGGTGAACACCTCGTTGACGAACGCGTGGACGGTGTCACGGCGGCCGTCCCCACGCGGGGTGTTCCACGCGGGCAGGTACGGGAGCACGCGTTCGGCGGCGAACGAGCAGCCCACCGCGAACGCCAACAGCACCAGCAGCCACAGTTTCGGGGCTCCGGCGCTCACCAGCCAGATGGCGGCACCGTTGACGCCGAGCAGCATGAAGGGCACATACGCGTACCGGACCAGAAATCGAGCGAGGGCGACAGCGGGCGCCGCGGCGGTCGTTGCAGGCATACCGGCAGCCTCGCGGCCGCGGTGGCCGGCTGGCTTGAACGGATCCGCTACCGGCCCCGCCGCGTATCAGGGCCGTCGGCCGCCGGCGCCCAGTGGGCGGCGGCCAGGGCCTGGGAGGGGGTGATGCCGAACATGGCCTTGCACACGCGGGTCAGGTGAGCACTGTCCGAGAACCCGGCGGCGTGCGCGGCCTCGGTGGCGTTCGCCCCACCACGCACCGAGACGATCGCGGCGTGCAGCCGTGCCCACCGCACCGCCGCCGGGAACGACCAG
This sequence comes from Streptomyces sp. NPDC039423, assembly GCF_055598725.1. Taxonomy (NCBI): domain Bacteria; kingdom Bacillati; phylum Actinomycetota; class Actinomycetes; order Kitasatosporales; family Streptomycetaceae; genus Streptomyces; species Streptomyces sp. NPDC039423. Next base: position 349,076 of record NZ_JBVKAH010000005.1, on the reverse strand, counting down.
CCCAACTGCTCGGCGAACAGGTGCCCCAGCCGGCTCGCGGACACCCCGGCCCGGGCGGCGACCTCGCCCACCCGCACCGGTCCGTCCGCCACCGCGCCCGGCAGCGCCGCCAGCGCCGCCGCGAGGGCCGGGTGCCGGGGCCGGCCGGGGGCGGCGGCGCCGAGCCGGTCCAGCGCCCGCAGCACGCCCGCCGCGGACACGGCGGACGGCGGCGGGTCGGCCTCGGTGAACACGGACGCCGCGGCGGCCCAGCAGGCCACCCCGCCACGGGCCGCGGTGGAGTGCAGGGCGCGTCCGGCGGTGGTGTCCGCGTCGAGGTAGACCATCACCCCCATCGGCGGCGGCCCCGGTGCCGGACGCACGCGATGCGCGTGCCCGGCGGGGATGACGGCGGCTCGTACGGGCAGTTCGTCCCGCCCGTCGCTCAGCAGCACTCTGCCGGACCCGCACGCCAGTACTTGTACGGCGGCGTGCGCGTGCTCCCGGGCCTTGCCGATCACGCCGGCCACGACCAGGCGGCCCGGCGCCGCATCGACCTCGACCCGCCACGCGTCGGCACCACCCCCGGACGACGACGAGGACCCCACGGTGCTCGTGCTCAAGGCTGCCGCGCCGGCGTGGACACCGGCGGTACCACCCGGCCGGCCGTGACGGGCTTCGGCGCGGTCGCCGGAACCCCGACCGACCGCAGGACCCCGGCGGGTACCCGTCCGCCACCACCTGCGGCGGCGCGCGTACGGCGGGCCACGGGCGGACGGAGCGACCGCGGGACGCCGTCGCTCCCGTCGATCCGCGGGCGCCGAACGGGGCCTGACGCGTCGGGCCGACGCGGACGGCTGAGGTCCTTTGCCAAGCTCATGTGCGTGATCCTCTCCACCTGTCCTCGTCCGCCCGTGACCGGCCCACCTGCCGAGCCTTGCCGGAGGCCGAAGCCGCCGAGGCGAACCAGTAGCTCAGCCGGCGTCACGTAGTGCTTTCCGTGCCAGGCAGGAAACGTGATCCCCTTCATCCCCGCCTCTGCCTCGGGGCTGTATCGCGCGCCATGCGGCCCCCTTCGTTCCAGCGAACAGTAGGCCACGCACGTCCCTGATCAGCTCATACGACCCATCGGACGCTCCCTAGGGAGTGTCCGGAACGTATCGGCGTCCGCCCGGACACCGCGGGCCAGGCGAGACGTGGCGGACACTCCCTAGCGCGTACCGGACACGGTCACGCGGAAGCGGGCAGTCGTGGCGTCCTCGCTCCAGCGGGCGAATCCGGCCTTTTCCAGCACGCGCGCGGACGCGGGGTTGGACCGCTCGACCGTCGCGCACACCGTGTGCACGCCCGGCGCGGTCAGCGCGTGCGCCACCAGGGCGCGGGTGGCCTCGGCGGCGTACCCACGGCCGCGCCGGGAGGGGACGATGCCGTAACCGATCTCCAGGACGCCGTCGTCGGGCGGCCAGAACAGGCCGATGGAGCCGACGACCAGGCCGCCGGCCCGCTCGACGACCAGGCGCTGGCCGTAGGCGCCCAGGCTCTCGGGGTGCTCGCCGATGAAGCCCGCGATGACGCGGTCGCCCTCGGCGGGGAAGTCCTCCGCCCAGTGCGGCGGGTGCGCCCCGGCCGCCACGGCTGCGAGGTCGTCGGGGGTCCACGTCCGCAGCACGAGGCGGTCGGTGGTCGGATCGATGGGGTGGGAAAGGGAAGACACGCGGCACTCCTGGTCGTTCGGGAGAAGGGCCGGGTCGCGCTTCCGTCGGCTAGCGCCGCGCGGCGACCCGGATCCGGGCATGCTGATGAGGCGTCTGGCGGGCCATATTCATCAACCTCCCTCGCCGGTGCCGGTGGAGCGATGATCTTACCAAGGTGCCCGCCGGACCGGAGGGTGGTCAGGCCTCCGGTCCGGCGGGCCGTCGGGACGGGCCGCCGTGGCGGGCCCGTGGTCAGGAGGCGTGCCGGGGCACGTCGAAGCGGGTGAACGCGGAGCGCTTCGGCAGGCGGTAGGCCTCCCGGCCGGTGATCGCGTTGAGGATGGTCGCGTTGCGCACCGCCCCGATGTCCAGGTTCGGCGCCGAGACGCCATGGCTGTGGATCTCGGCGTTCGCCACGAACACCCGCCCGCCGACGGCCCCGTCGAGCTCCACGGAGTGGTCCAGGCGCACCCGGGGACGGCCCCGCCTGTCCCTGCGCACAAGTCCGTCCACCGGCGCCAGGAAGCCGGGGGTGCGGTTGCGGTAGCCCGTCGCCGCCACCACCAGGTCGGTGGTGTGCTCGAAGCGCTCGCCCGTGTCCCGGTGACGGCACGTCAGCACCACCCCCCGGGACCCCTCCTCCATGGACGCCGACTCGACGGTGATCCCGAACCGCAGCTCCACGTCCGCCAGGCCGTGCTCCAACTGGCGCCGGTAGAGCAGCTCGTGGATCTCCTCCAGGGTGTCGGTGGAGACGCCCTTGTAGAACTGCCACTGCTCGCCCACCAGCCGGTCGCGGACCTCCTGGGGCAGCGAGTGGAAGTACTCCATGTACGCCGGGGTCGTCAGCTCCAGGTTCATCTTGGTGTAGTCGAGCGGGGCGAACGACGAGGTGCGGGTCAGCCAGCTCACGGCCGGGCCGCCCTCGACGTTCCGCCCGAGCAGGTCCACCACCACCTCGGCGCCCGACTGGCCGGAACCGACGACCGTCACCTTCCCGGCGGCGGCCACGTCGGCGGTCCGGTACAGGTAGTCGGAGGTGTGCAGCAGCACCGGCCCGGGCAGGCCGGCCAGCGCGTCCGGGACGTACGGCGCGGTGCCGATGCCCACCACCAGGTCGCGGGCGCGCATCCGCAGCCGGGTGCCGTCACCGCGTACCACCTCCACGGTGAAGCGCTCGGCCGCCGCGTCCCAGCGCACCTCCTCGACCCGGTGGGAGAAACGCACCGAGGGCAGCCTGGCCGCGGCCCAGCGCAGGTAGTCCTCGTACTCCCGGCGCGACGGGAAGAAGTTCTCCCGCACGGTGAACGTGTAGAGCCGGTCCATGTCGTGCAGGTAGGCGAGGAACGACAGGGGGTGCCACGGGGCGACCAGGGTGACCAGGTCGGCGAGGAAGTTCACCTGCATCGAGGCGTCGCCGAACATCATCCCCCGGTGCCAGGTCAGCTCGGGCCGCTCCTCCAGGACGACGAGGTCCACGTCGTCCACGGTCGACGCCAGTGCCGCCAGGCCCAGGTTGAACGGGCCGCAGCCGATGGCCACCACGTCGTGCTCGGCGGTCCGGACGGTGTCGGTCATCGGGGCATGTCCTCCTCCGTGCGCGGGTGGACGAGCAGGGCGGCCGTCTTCTCGGGGAAGGTGACCTCCCCGGCGGGGCGGAAGCCCGCCGCCCCGAACGCCCGCAGCGAGGGCACGTTGGTGACGTCCGGCTCGGCGACCACCCGGACGCACGCCGGGTCGGCGGCCAGCAGACCCCGGGCCAGGACCCGCAGCAGGGTCCGGCCCAGGCCCCGGCCGGTGCGGTCCGCGTCCCCGATGGCGATGTGGACGCCCAGGTCGTGCGGGAGTTCGGCGTAGTGTCCGGCGAGCCGGTCCCGTGCCACCCGGTACACCTCGACGTACGCGAGCGGCCGGCCGTCCAGGTCGATGAGCAGCGGCAGGATCGCGTCGCCCGCGAGGTGCCCGGCGATCTCCTCGTACCAGCGCTCGCGGGGCCACGCCTGGTGCCAGAAGGCGTCGATGTGCGGGGACCGCATCCACCCGTGCACCAGGGCCAGGTCGGCCCCCTCCGGGCGGGCGACACGGGCCGACCACGGGGCGCTGAGCAGCGGCAGCGGGGGACCGGGCACGGTGGTGGCCGGGTGCTGGTGCGCGGACGTCATGCCGTGGCCTCCCGGAAGGGGTTGGGGGCGTCCAGGTAGACGGACTGGGCGTCCAGGGGGGCGAGGACCTCGTCGATGCCGTGCAGCCGGGTCAGCAGGTTGCCCTTGCACGGCAGGGTGTCCGCCTCCAGCCAGCGGCGCGCCAGCCGGTCGCCGTCCGGCCCGGCTTCCGCGAGCGCGGGCAGTGCCGCCCGCAGCCGGCCGGCGAGTACGGCGAGCAGGTCGCGCTCGTCCGCCAGGCCGTCGACGGCGAGGCAGCCGACGACCGACAGCGCCTGGTTGCGCAGCAGGTAGTACGAGAGCCGGTCGTCGACCAGCGCGTCGTCGACCACGGCCAGCGTGGAGGAGTCCGCGCCGAGCCGCTCCAGCAGCCCGGGCAGACGGGACGCCGCCAGGTAATAGCCCTGGTTGTCGCGGAACGTGGCGCCCGTGACCCGGCCCCGCCCGTCCAGCCGGACCAGGGTGTTCTGCTGGTGGGCCTCCAGCCCGATGCCGGTCGCGGCGTACAGGTGCAGCATCGGCACCAGGACCGTGTCGGCGTAGTCGGCCGTCCACCGCTCGGCGGCGCCGGGGCCGAGCGCCGCAACCAGCTCGCCGAGGAGGCTGCGGCCGAGACCGGGGCGCGGGGCGACCAGACCCACCAGGCAGCGCAGTCCGCCGACGCCGTCCGGTACCTCGCGCACGGCGACGTCCAGGCCGGTCACCTCCGGGCCCTCCGGGCGGCCCGGCTCGTCCACCGCGAGCCAGGCGGGGTCGCGGGTGATGGCGAACCCGGGGTGCGCCAGGAAGGTGCTGTCGGCGTATCCGGCGTCGAGGAGCCGGTTGACCTCCAGGCCGCGCCGCAGCTCGGTGCGCGTCGATTCCCGGCGGGAGTTGGTCAGCCGCAGCCCGAGGGAGAGCTTCAGCATCACCTCGGCGCCCGGCCGGTACACCGTCCGCACGCTGGACGTCGGCCACCACTCCGGGCCCAGCTCGCCGAGCGGCTCCAGCGCCCCCGAGGCGACGAGCGCCGCGATCCGGGGCCGGTGGAGCAGGTCCCGGGCCTGCCATGGGTGGGCGGGCACCAGGACCCGGCCGTCGTCCGGGCGCCGTCCGGCCAGGTCGGCGAGGAGCGCGACGGTGTCCCGGCCGGCCAGGGAGGGCGCCCCCTCGACCGCGTCGTGGGAGACGACCGAGGCGTCGGCGGCGAACCAGTGCAGCCGGAAGGAGCCGCGCAGCTCGGGCGAGAAGGCGGCGGCCTCGTGGTCGGAGATCCCGTCACGGCTCTTGGGCGCGGGGTGGTGCAGATGGCCGAGCAGCAGCGCCTGTTCGGCGTCGAGGAAGCCGTCGACCCCGGGCGGCGGCTGCGGGTGGGCCCGCCGGTCGGTGAGGAACGCGGCGACCCGGCGTACGGACTCGGCGGTGCGCTCCACCAGGTCGGCGACCTCACCGGCCGGGACCCCGCCGGGCCGGCCGCCGCCGCGCACCGAGGCCTCGGTGGACAGCAGGGCGACGGCCGTCACCGGGTCGGCGACCGGGCCGAGCGGTCCGCCGGGGCCCTCCAGACGGGTCGGCGCGAAACGGTGCCAGCCGGTGGGGGAGCGGTGCGTCACCTCCGTGACCAGGGCGAGCCCGGCGGTGGGCAGCTCCACCCGGAGCGGGCCGGGTGCCACGGGCGTCCCCGTCTCGCGGAGCCAGCACCGGAGCAGGGCCTCGACGTGGGCGTGCTCGGCGGCGCCCCGGGGGTCGAGCGTGTGCAGCGGGTCGGCCGCGCCGGCCGGGGTGGTGGTTGCCGCCGTGGTGGTGATGCTCATGCGGCGCCCTCCTCGAAGAGTCGTTCACAGGTGCGGCCGGCGTCGAGGACGGTGTCCACGAGCCCGTCGATGTCGTCGGTGGTGGCGGTGGGGTTGAGCAGGGTGAACTTCAGGCACACCCGGGCCGGCGAGCCCGGTCCGCCGGTGGCCGCCTCGGTGCGCCCGACCAGGGCGGTGCCGGACTCCAGCAGGGTGCGCCGCAGCGCCCCGTTGAGCCGGTCCGACGCGGCCGGGTCGGCGCTGCGGTAGCGGAAGACCACCGTGGTCAGCTCGGCCGGGGCGACCAGTTCCAGCCGGGGCTCCGCGCGGACGCGCCGCTCGGCGTGGCGGGCCAGGTCGTGGCAGGTGTCGACCATGCGGCCCAGGCCGGTGCGGCCGTACGCCAGCAGGGTGGCGGCGGCCTTCACCGCGTCGGGCCGGCGGGTGGTCTGGAGGCTGCGGCCGAGGAGGCCGTCGTACCCGGCATCGGCGTCGTCGGCCGGGTTGAGGTAGGCGACCTGCCGGTCCAGGGAGGCGAACGCGGTCGTGTCGGAGACCAGCAGCACACTGGTGGCGGCCGGCTGCCAGCCGATCTTGTGCAGGTCCAGGGTGACCGAGTCGGCCAGCTCCAGCCCCGCCAGGCGTCCGGCCAGCCGCTCGGAGAACAGCGCGCCGAACCCGTACGCGGCGTCGACGTGCATCCACAGCCCGTGCTCCGCGGCGATCTCGGCGATCTCCGGCAGGGGGTCGACCGAGCCGAAGTCCGTGGTGCCGGCGGTGGCGACCACCGCGATCGGGGTCCGGTCCGGGCCCAGCGCGGCCAGGGCGGCGGCGAGCGCGTCGGGCCGCATCCGCCGGTGCGCGTCGACCGGTACGGGGCGTACGGCGGCCTCGCCCAGCCCGAGGGCGGCGCAGGCGCGGTGGGTGGAGAAGTGGGCGAGCTCGGAGCAGAACACCACGGGGCCCGGCAGCGCGGCCACCCCGTGCGCGCGGGCGTCGACGCCGCGCCGCAGCGCGGCGGAGTCCCGGGCGAGCAGCAGGCCCATCAGGTTGGACAGGGACCCGCCGGGCGTGAGGACGCCATCGGCCCGCTCCCCGAGCCCGGCCAGCCGGATCAGGGCGTCGATGAGCCAGCGTTCGACCGCCAGGGCGGAGGCGCCGGAGTCGTAGGTGTCCAGGGAGGCGTTGCCGGCGCCGGCCAGGGCGTCCGCGGCGACCGCGACCGCCAGCGCCGGCGGTTGCAGATGGGCGGCGGCGCGCGGGTGGGACAGGTCGATGCCGTGCTCGACCAGCACCGTGGTCAGCAACTGGAGCGCGGCCTTGGGGCCGAGCCCCTCCGCGGGCAGTTCGGCGGGGCCGAGCGCCCGCGCGGCCGCGGCGAGGACGTCGGCGGGGGCGCCCGCCGGGACGGGGCCGTCCGGCCGGCGCGCGTGCGACGCGGTGTCGACCGCCTCGGCGAGCGTGGCGAGGACCTCGGCGAGCCCGTCGTGGGAGCCGGCGAGCAGGGCCGGTGCGAAGGGGGACTGCGGGGGTCGCGTCCTGGTCAGCGGGGTCACGCCCGGTCTCCTCGGTGCTCGGCCAGCGGGTTGGGGTGCGTGCCGTTCGGGTACAGCGCGTGCCGCAGCGCCCGGTCGGTGTAGCGGGTGACCACGATCCGGTCGCGGTTGAGGCCGTAGCGGGGGATCTCGGGGGTGAGCAGGTCGTACTCGGCGAACCGCTCGGACAGCTCGGGGAACCGCTTCTGGAAGTCGAGGATCGTCCGCCGCACCAGGCCCCAGAACTCCTTCTCCGGCACGCCGAGGCCGTCGGCGCACAGGGGCGCGAGGTAGCGGAAGTGGCCGACGAAGACCTGGTCGACGACGTGCTGTTTGATGATCGAGGGGTGTTTGCGGGGAAGCACGTGGTCGTGGCCGTCCGGTTCGGGACCGCGCTCGGGCACGTCGGTGAACGACACGCACACGTCGTCCACGAAGTCCTTCAGGTACAGGCGGACCGGCACGTCGTTCCCGTCGTACCCGATCAGGGTGTTCTGCCCGTGCGGGTTGAAGGTGACGCCGTAGCGGTACAGCACGTGCATCACCGGCACCAGGAGGGTGTCGAAGAGGCGCCGCAGCCACTCCCGCGGGTCGAGCCCGGAGGCGCGGACGAGTTCGGCGACGAACGCGTCACCGGCACTGTCGACGTGGAGCAGGGACGCGAAGGTGCGCACCCGCTCGCCGGGGTCCTTGCGCGATGACACCGACTCGCGCCAGATGCAGCCGAGCGTCTCCAGGTGCTGGTAGGGCGTGTCCTCCAGCCGGGTGAGGTAGGGGTGCCGGACGGTCACCGAGGCCACCTCGCCGAGGAAGACGGTGCGGCACTCCTCGGTCAGGAAGGCGTCCCGCTCCACGAGCCCGCGCAGCCACTGGGTGACCACGGGCGCGCCCATGGTGCAGTGCGGCGGGATGCCGCGCCAGACCAGGGTGTTGAGGATCTTCAGGGGGAGTTTGACGTCGTACCGCTCGGGGGTGGTGACGTTGGCCATCGTCCGGATGGACTGGCCGGGCAGGTACGCGTCCGGGCTCTCGCCCAGCGGGATGACGCGGCGCTGCGCCACGTCGGCGGCGTGCAGGACCTGGACGGCGTGGTCCCACTGCCAGGGGTGCACGGGCATCCAGACGTAGCCCTGGGGGTCGACGCCCGCCGCCTGGAGCACGGCCGTGAACCGGGCGCGGGTCTCCTCGTCCAGTTCGCGGGCCAGGACGTCGCTCTCGGACAGTTCGGAGGTGCCCCGGAACTCGGCCAGGCCGCGGTGCACGGCCACCCACAGGAGCGCCAGCGACCGCGCGGACTCGGGGGCGTAGGCGCGGACGTCGGTGGCGGAGAAGCCGATGCGGCCCTTGTTGGCGACGAGCAGGTTGTGCCCGGTCATCCGGCATTCCAGCTCGGTGTGGTCCAGGGCGCGCAGTTCCGCCACGGTCTCGCCGCCGTGGGTGATGCGGGCGGCGTCGACGGCCAGGGTGGCGGACAGCTCGGTGAAGTAGGTGGCGACGGTCGAGGGGTCGGTGCCGAGGGTGGAGGCGGCCTCGATGAGGAACTGCTGGGCGTCCCAGGCGGGTTGGGCGATGGCGTTCCCGAGCATGCTGGTGGCGGTGCGGGTGATGGACGCCGGGTCGACCCGCAGCCAGCCGAAGGCCCCGGGGGTGGCCTCGAACGCGTAGGTGGTGCCGCTGTCGAGGTCGACGCGGTACCCGCCGTCGCCGGTCCCGACCGCCTTGAGCATGTCCTCGAAGCACCATTCACCGATCGCTTTGGCGAGGAGGCGCCGGTTGGCCTCGCGCCAGGCCGCGGGGGCCACATCGGGCAGCGCGGGAACGGGATGGTCGGCGGGGGTGGGCATCAGGCGGCTCCGATGTCTGTCCGGATCAGTGCGCTCGAACGCCTGGACGTCCAAGCGGGCTTAGATTAGGTTAGGCTTACCTAATGGACAAGGTCAACTTTCAGCCACGCCAGGCCAGTTGACGCCTGACGCAACGTCAGCCATGACGGACCGTCGGCTGGACCCGGGCGGGGAAGGGCCCTGCCCCCGCTCTCCAAGGAGGTGATCAGCGGTGCCACCACGGCCTCGGACCCCGCGCTGGACCTTCGCCCTCGTCAGCGCCGGTGGCGTGATGATGACCCTGGACGTCACGGTGGTGAACGTCGCGCTGTCCGGCATCGCCCAGGACCTGGAAACGGGCCTGGGCAAGGCGCAGTGGACCGTGTCGGCCTACTCCCTGGCCTTCGGCGCCCTGCTCCTCACCGCCGGCGCGCTCTCCGACCGCCTGGGGCGCCGCACCGTCTTCACCGCCGGCATGGCCCTGTTCACCCTCGCGTCCGCCGCCTGCGGACTGGCGCCCGGCGCCGGCACCCTCATCGCCGCCCGCGCAGCCCAGGGGCTGGGCGGCGCCATGGTGTTCGCCCCCACCCTCGCCCTGCTGGCCGCCGCGTACGCCGGGGCCCGCCGCCAGGCCGCGATTGCCGCCTTCGCCGCCATCGCCTCCGCCGCCGGCGCGCTCGGCCCCATCGTCGGCGGACTCTTCGTCCAACTGCTCGGCTGGCGCTGGATCTTCCTGGTCAACGTGCCCATCGGCATCCTGGTCGTGGCGGGCGCGCTCACCCGCATGCCCGAGTCGACGGCCCCGCCGGGCACCCGGCGCCGGCTGGACCCGCTGGGCGCCGCCCTCGGCGTGGGGGCGCTCCTCGCGCTGCACTACCCACTGGTCACCGGCCCCGAGGCCGGCTGGACGGCACCGCGGGTGCTGCTCCCGGCCGCCCTCGGGGTCGTTCTCGCCGCCGCCCTGGTGGTCAGCCAGCGCCGGGGCGACGGCCTGCTCGACATGACCCTGCTGCGGATCAGGGCCTTCTCCGGCGCCGCCCTGCTGGGCTTCCTCGCCCGGCTCTCCAGCCTCGGCGTCCTCGCCTTCGTCACGCTCTGGCTCCAGAGCGCCCACGCGTACTCGCCCCTGGAGGTCGGACTGCACCTGCTCCCGCTGACCGGCAGCCTGCTGGTGGCCGGGCTGTTCGTCGCCCGCCTCCAACGGGCCCTGCCCGCTGACCTGCTGGTCGCCGGCGGCTTCGCGGCACAGGGCCTGGGGCTGCTTGGGCTCGCCGCCGCCGGGGCGGGCGGCGACCGCGCCCTCACGGTGGCCGCGCTGGTGCTCCTGGGCACCGGAGGGGCCGTCATCTTCCCGCCCCTGATGGGCATCGCGGTGGGTGCCGCGCCCGCCGACCGGGCCGGTATGGCCAGCGGGCTGACCAACGCCTGCTACCCGCTCGGCACCGCCACCGGCGTCGCCGTCTTCGGCGCCCTGTTCTCCGCCCGGCTGAGCGACGGCCTCGGTACGGGGCCGGGAGCCACCGGGCCGGTGCGCGAGGCCGTCGAGACCGGAAGGTTCGAGCTCCTCGACCCCGCGCTCCTGCCCGTCGCGCGCACCGCCTTCGCGGGTGCGTTCAGCACCGTGTGCCTGGCCTCGGCGCTGGTGTGCCTGGTCGGCGTGCTGGCCGCCCGGACGCTCAGGGCCGGGACGGAGGCCGCGGGCGGCCGCGCGGAGCGCCCCCGGTCCCGGATCGCCCGGGCCTCCTGAGCCGCCCGACCGGTCGCCGGGGCCTCGTGGGGCGCCCCACCCGGTCCCCGGTCGCCGGGGCCTCCCGGGGCGCCCCACCCGAGCCTTGGCGGCCCGGGCCTTCCGGGGCGCCCCACCGGCCGGCCCACCCCGTCACAGCCGCCGCAGCAGCCACACCAGGTACGGGGCGCCGACCAGCGCCGTGACGATGCCCACCGGGATCTCGGTCGGTGCCAGCAGCCAGCGCCCCAGCGCGTCCGAGGACACCACCAGCACCGCCCCCAGCACGGCGGCCATCGGTACCATCCGCGCCGTGCCGTTGCCCACGATCCGCCGCGCCAGGTGCGGCGCCACCAGGCCCACGAAGCCCACCGCGCCCACCGCCGCCGCCGTACCCGCCGCCAGCACCGCGCCCGCGCCCAGCACGAGCAGCCGGGCCCGGCCCAGCTCCAGCCCCAGGGCGCGCGGCAGTTCGTCGCCGAGCGACAGCAGGTTCACCGGCCGCGCGGCGACCACCAGCAGCACCGCCACCACCGCGGGCAGGGCCAGCCAGCCCAGCGCGGAGTAGTCCCGGGCGTAAGTGCTGCCCGCCAGCCAGCCGAGCGCCGACGAGACGTTCATCTGCGCGCCCACGACCATGATGTTGACCAGCGCCATCGAGGTGGCGGCGGCCCCGAGGCCCACCAGCACCACCCGGGTCGGGTCCAGCCCGGTCCGGACGCCCCCGGTGCCGCCCCGGGCGACCAGCACCACCAGCGCCAGCATCAGCACGCCGCCCGTCCCCGCGGCCGCCGGCAGGGCCACCAGCGGCGCCGAGGGCACCACCAGGATGACCGCGATCGCGCCGAGCGACGCCCCGCCGGTCACCCCGACGAGCCCGGGCTCGGCCAGCGGGTTGCGCACCACCGCCTGCACCGCCGCCCCCGCCACCGCGAGGCACGCCCCGGCCAGCGCGGCCACCAGGACGCGGGGCAGCCGGTAGTCCACCACCGCCTCGGTGATCCCCTCCGCCGAACCGAACAGCGCCGCCCCCAGCCGGCTCCAGGTGATCTCGACGTCCCCCACGCGCAGCGAGACGGCCATCGCGACGGCCAGCGCCACCAGCCCGCCGCCCAGGGCCACCACGTAGGCGGGGGCGCGCCGCCGGCCGGACACGACCACCGCGGCGCCCGTGTCGGCGTCACCGGTGCTCACCCGGCGGGCCAGCGCCATGAACACCGGGCCGCCGATCAGCGCCGTCACCACACCCACCGGGATCTCGGCGGGCTGCGTGGCGGACGGCGTGACGATCAACTGCGCGGCCGCGTCGGCGCCCAGCACCAGCGCGGAGGCCAGCAGCGCCGCCATCGGGATGAGCGCGGCGTGCGCGCGGATGCCGAGCTGACGGACGATCACCGGCCCGATGAGCCCCACGAAGCCGATCGGCCCGGCCAGCGACACGGCCGCGGCCGACAGCAGCACGGCGACCAGGAAGGCGGCCGGGCGCACCTTCTCCACCCGTACACCCATGGCCTCGGCCGTCTCGTCCCCCAGCGCCAGCAGGTCCAGCGGCCGGGCCAGCAGCGGGGCCAGCAGCGCGCCGGCGGCGACGACCGCGCCCAGCACCAGCGGCCGCTCCAGGCCGGACTGCATCAGGGTGCCGTTGCCCCAGAAGAACAGCCCGCGGGTCGCCTGCACGTCGAGCATCTGGAGGAACTCGGCCGCCGACGTCCCCGCCAGCGCCACGGTCGCACCGGCGAGCAGCACCCGCCCGGGCGTCATCACACCGCTGCGGCTGAGCAGGTACACCACGGCGACCGCGACGAGCCCGCCCAGGAACGCCGCCCCGCCGGCCGGCAGCGGCCCCAGGTCGATCCCGGCGAAGGCCACGAGCACCACCGCGAAGTACGCCCCGGCGTTGACGCCCAGCGTGTCGGGCGCCGCCAGCGGGTTGCGGGTCGCGCCCTGGACGAGGACCCCGGACACGCCGAGCGCGACGCCGACGACCAGCCCGGTGAGCGTGCGCGGCAGCCGGCTGCCGAGCAGGACGTCCTCGGTGCGCGCGTCGCCGTGGCCGAGGAGCAGGTCCAGGATGTCGCCGGTGCCCACGCCCGACGCGCCCAGCCCGAGGTGGACCACGACGACCAGGCACAGGGCGAGGGACAGGCCACCGCCCACGAGCACGGCTCGTGGGCGGTGGCCGAGCGGACGGGCGGTGGGTGCGGCCGTCGTCAGTTCCCGGGCCATCAGACCTTCAGGGCCTTGCCGGTCTCGTCGAGGATGTGGATCGCGGACAGCGGCCCCCCGAAGAGCCAGGTGCCCGGGTCGAGCGGCAGCGCCCGGTCCTTCGCGACGAAGTCCAGGCCCTTCCACACGGCGTTGCCCGCCAGGTCGCCGGTGAACGGGTTGTCGTTGTCGGCGGCGACGTACAGGAAGGTGGCGTCCTTCTCGACCTTGGTCAGGCCCTCGACGCCGACCGTCGTCATGCCCCACGCGTCGGACTGGCCCTTCCAGCCGTTCTTCAGCCCGGCGAGGCCCAGCACCTGCGGGGCGATGGCGTCGTCGGTGAGCATCCGGATGGACGCGGTGCCGTTGGCGGTGAAGCCCTGTGCGAGCGCGTACTTCAGGCCGCCCTTGCCCGCCTTGTCCAGCCGGCCCTTCAGGTCGGCGGCCGCGGTGTCGATCCGGCCGGTGACCTCCGCTGCCTTGTCCCCCTTGCCGACCGCCTTCGCCAGCTCGCCGAAGTTCTTCTTCATCGTCTCCAGTTGCGGCTTGGTGGTGTACGTGAACGACAGCACCGGCGCGATGGCCCGGAGCTGCTTGAGGTTGGCCTTCGACCGGTCGTTGTCGATCACGATCAGGTCCGGCTGGAGGGCCCGGATCTTCTCCAGGCTGGGCTCGTTGCGGTCGCCCACGTCGGTCACCCCGCCGGGCAGGCCGGCCCCCTTGGCGGTGATCCAGGTGCCGTACCCCTTGTTGTCGGCGTTGCCGACCGGGGTGACGCCGAGGGCGACCAGTTCCTCGGTGTACGTCCACTCCAGCGCCACGACCTTGGTCGCGGGCTTGTCCAGGCTCACCTTGCCCTGGGCGGTGTCGACGGTGATACGCCCCTTCGCGGGCCCGCCGCCGCTCTTCCCGTCGCCCGTGGTCTCCCCGACGGTGCCGGAGCCGCATCCGGTGACGAGGGCCAGGGCCACGGCGGTACCGCCCGTCGCGAGGGCGCGCAGCATTCTCTGCATGGTGCATCTCTCCTTGTGTGCTGGTGGTGCGGAGCGCGGGCGGACCGCCGGCGCGGCGCCGGGTCCGGGACGCGGCGGGGGCCGGGACCGCCGGGTTCAGGACGCGGCGGGGGCCTGGGACCGCCGGGGGAAACAGGCGAGGTAGCCGGTGGCCGGATCACGGACGACGCTGACGCGCAGGCCGAAGGCTTGCTCGATGACGTCCGGGGTGAGCACGTCGTCGGCCGCTCCCGAGGCGGCGATGCCGCCGTCGGCGACCACCACGACGTCGTCGGCGTAGGCGGCGGCCTGCATCAGGTCGTGCAGCACCACGCCCACGGCGATGTCGTGCTCCCGCGCCAGCCGCCGCACCACGTCGAGGACTTCGAACTGGTGGCGCATGTCGAGGTACGTGGTGGGCTCGTCCAGCAGCAGCACCCCGGCCCGCTGCGCCAGCACCATGGCCAGCCAGGCGCGCTGGCGCTCGCCGCCCGACAGCTCGTCGAGGCGCCGCTCGACCAGGGGGGCGGCGTCGGTGACGTCGAGCGCCCAGTCGATCGCCTCCGTGTCCTCGCCCGTGTGCGGGGCGAGCGCGCCGCGATGGGCGTACCTGCCGTGCCGTACCAGCTCACGGACCGTCACCCCGGCCGGCGACTGCGAGGTCTGGGGGAGGAACGCCAGCCGCTGCGACAACGTGCGGCGGGCGAACGACGCGAGCGGGGCGCCGTCGACCCGGACCTCCCCGGCGAGCGGCGGCAGCAGCCCCGCCACCGTACGCAACAGGGTGGACTTGCCGCAGCCGTTGGGGCCGACCAGCACGGTGATCGCCCCCGCCCGTAACGACAGGTCGACCTGCTTCAGCACCGGGCGACCGCCGTGCCCCACGTCGAGGTCCTTCGCCACCAGGCGGACGTCGCCCATGGACACCAACTTCCCTTCCCCCACCGCCGTTCCGACGGCGCCACCCTACAACTTAGGTAAGGCACACCTTAGATGTCCGGCGTCGATCGGCTCCCTTGTGACCATGTCGAGATCTCCCTCACTACCCCACGCCCCCTCCGCGCACACTCAAGACCCTTGTGCGTCATGGTTGTTGAGGAGTACTGACACACGTCCCGCACACCGTGGGCGGGGCGGGGACGGCATGAGGACGGTACGGGGAGAATCCTTTCGGGAGGTCCGCGCCTCTTATACGTGTCCCGGCGACCGCGCCGGGCCGGACAAGGGAGGTCGCCGTGATCACCGCAATCGCCGTCGCCGTCGGAGCCGTCCTGCTCTGCGCGTGCACACTGGCCGTACTGCGCAGACGGGGGCGGACCCGTGGCTGAGACGACGCGCTGGCCCGGCGAACGGCTGGTCGCCGCCGCCCAGCGCGGTGACGTCGCCTCGCTCACCGCGCTGGTGTCCGGCGCCCACCCGAACGTGCGGCGCTTCGCCCGCTCCCTGTGCGCCACTCCGGAGGACGCCGAGGACGCGGCACAGGAGGCGCTGATCATCCTGTACCGCAAGATCGGGATGCTGCGGGCGTCCGGCGCCCTGGCGTCCTGGATGTTCCGCATCGTCCGCAACGAGTGCCTGCGGCGCGCCCGAACGGTGCTGCGGGACCAGGCGCAGCCGCTGGACCACGCCCTGCCGGAGGCCGCCACCGTGCGGTCGGCCGAGGAGGAGGTGCTCCAGCGCCTGGAAGCCGGCCGGGTGGCGGCCGCCATCGCCGCGCTGCCGGACGACCAGCGCCGGGTGCTGATCATGCGGGACGTCCAGGGCCACAGCGGCCGGACGGTCGCCGACGCCCTGGGCCTCAGCACGGCCGCCATGAAGTCACGGCTGCACCGGGCCCGCGCGGCCCTCCAGCACGCACTGCCGGACCCGTCCGGCCCGGACCACGGAAGGAACCGATGACGGTGACGAGTACAGGGACCCCCGATTTCGCCAGTACGTCGCTGCCCCGGCACCTGGCCCGCGGCGCGGCCGGGTTCGGCGCCCTGATCGGCGCGTTCGCCCTGCTGCCGGTCGTCGGGCCATGGAGCCTGCTCCTGCTGCCGGCCGGCGTGCTGGCGCTGCGCGGCTGCCCGATGTGCTGGACGATCGGCCTGGTCCAGACCGTGACGCGAGGACGCCTGGAGCGCTCCTGCGAGGACGGCCGGTGCACCCTCGCTCCCGCCGGCCGGACCGGGCGAGGGCTCCACGAACCGGTGCCCTGACGGCCCGCCGGCCCGCCCCGGGGACGGGCATGCCCCCACCGTGCCCGTCCTCACGCCACCCTGGGGAACGCCCGTCCCGGCGAGGCGAAAGTCACTCGATCCCGCGCCCGTACCGCCTTACGATGATCATTCGTGACCTCTGACAGACGCCGCCTCCTCGGACGAGGGCCCGGCGCGACGGCCCGGGAGACCGGGGCGACCGCCGCCCACAGGCCCCGCATCGTGGCCTCCCAGGCCGACCTCGACAACGGCCCCCTCCACCGCCTCAACCTCCCCGATCTGGACGAGCTGCGGGACCGGGGCGTCCTGGACGCGCACCCCCTGACAGACTGACGCCCGTGAGTACGACGCGCCGCCCGCTGGGCACCGGACCCCGCCCCGACGCCACCACGACGGACCCGAGGGCCGACCGCGGCCGCACCGTCGCCGAGCTCGCGGCCGAACTGGCCGCCGCCACCGGCCGGGACGCCCCCGCACCGCAGCCCGCCGGGCGCCGCCACCTGGGCCACGGACCCCGCTCCGACACCGGCCGCTGAACCCGTACACACACCGAAGCCCCGCCGGGCCGGTGGCCGGGCGGGGCTTCGGAAGTGCGAGCGTCGGGGCGACGGGCCCTCACGCGTGCCGTCGTGCCCACACGGGGGTGACGAAGGCGATGAGCACGGCGGCGATGCCGATCTGGAAGACATGACGGATCCAGTCGATGCCGCCGGTGTCACGGACGCCGAAGGCGGTGGCCAGCGCGTTGCCCGCCACGGCGCCGACGATGCCCAGGACGACGGTGAGCCACAGGGGGATGGGCTGGCGTCCGGGCAGGACGAGCTTCGCGAGCAGACCGATGATGAGTCCCGCGATGATGGCCCAGAGGAACGACACGGCAACTCCTTCCGTTCTTTGCCCCGACCTTCGGGTACCGCTCCGCATGCCCCCGCCGGCCGGCCATAAGCATCGTGTGCCGTACACCCGCGTCCCGGCGCCCGTGTCCCGGTCCGTGCCCGCTGCTTCAGCCGACCAGCCGCCGCAGCACGATCCGCGGCGAGTGGCGGACCAGCAACGCGGCGGCCGCGCCGATGGCGGCCCCGACGGCGACGTCGCTCGGGTAGTGGGCGCCCGAGTGGACCCGTCCGACCGCCACGCACCCCGCCGGGAGCACACACGCCGCGCCCGCCCGGGGCCAGGGCCCCGCGGCGGCGACCGCGAAGCCGACGGCAGCCGCCGTGTGCCCGGACGGGAACGACGAACTGTCCGGCCGGTCGTGCACGTCGTCGTGCGGGATCAGCTCCTCGGGCGGCCGGCGGCGCTCGTACAACTGCTTGCACACCGCGTTGGACAGCAGCTCCGCCAGCCCCATGCCGGCGAGTCCCGCGACGGCGGCGGCCCGGCCCCGGCCGCCCCCGGCCACGGCCATCACCCCGGCCACCGCCCACCACAGCTTGGTGCGTTCGGCCGCCGACTGCGCCGCCGGCAGGAGCCGGCGGGCGAAGGGCGTCCGCCAGGCCGCCGCCCGGCGGGTGAGGTCGCGGTCCACTCGCTTCAGATCAGTCACACCACCCATGATCAGCGGTTTCCCACCCCGGCCGCCCGCACACCCGCCACCCCGGCCCCGCGCATCCGCCACCCCGGCCCCGCACATCCGCTGCCCCGGGCGCCCGCACACCCGCCGCCCCGGCCGCCCCTGCCCCCGGTTGCGGGCCGCCGGGCGTGGATGTCCCATGGGCGGGTAACCGCAGGTCCACATGATCGCCGGGTGGTCGCCCTGCCCAGGCCATCGGGAGGCAGGATGCGAGGACGGTGGTACGTCCCCTGGGTCACCGTGCCGGCCCTTCTCGCCACGGCGAGCGCCTGCGGCACTCCCGCCGAGAGGCGCGACGACGTCACCGCGGAAGTCACCCGTTTCGAGCGGGCGCTGGACGCCGGCGAGCGGGAGCGGCTGTGCGCCGCCCTCGCCCCCGCCACCAGGGAGGAACTGGAGCAGTCCGCCAAGAGCGGCTGCGACGCGGCGGTCGCCCGGGCGGTCGAGGAACACGACCTGCCCGCCGCCGGGGCCGTACGGGACGTGGACGTGTACGGCGACCAGGCGCGGGTGGTGCTGGAACGGGACACCGTGTTCCTCGCCCGCTTCCCCGGCGGGTGGAAGGTGACGGCCGCCGGCTGCCGGCCACGGCCCCAGCGGCCGTACGCGTGCGGGATCAAGGGCGGGTGAGGACACCATGAAGACCCTGTTCACCGTGACCCTGCTCATCATCGGCTGCGGTCTGGCGTACTTCACGACGCTGGGACTGATGCACCGGTGAGCGCCGCGAAGCGGACGGGCAGCACCGCCGCACCCGCCGGGCACCGCGCGCGGCGCTTCCTCCGGCACAACGGCCTGGGCCTGTTCTTCCTGGGCGCCTTCCTCGTCTCCCTGATCGGTCAGGCCATCGCCGGTCACGCGGAGTTCAACAACCAGCTCGTCGCCGACGGGATGCCCCCGATCGGCTTCGGCACGTACCTGACCACGTCGGACTTCGCCGTCGACGTCACGGAGAACTGGCAGTCGGAGTACCTCCAGTTCTTCCTCTACATCTTCGGCACCGTGTGGCTGCTGCAACGCGGTTCGCCGGAGTCCAAGGAGCCCGGCAAGGAGGGCCCGGAGTCCGACGAGGACCAGAAGGTGGGGGAGCACGCCAAGGGCGACTCGCCCCGCTGGGCCGCGTACACCGACTGGCGCGGGGTGCTCTTCTCCCGCTCGCTGGGCCTGGTGATGGGCACCATCTTCCTGCTGTCCTGGCTGTCCCAGTCGATCACCGGGGTCGCGGCCTACAACGAGCAGCGGTTGCGCGGGCTCGAGGCGCCCGTCACCTGGGCCGGCTACCTCTCCTCGGCGGACTTCTGGAGCCGCACCCTCCAGAACTGGCAGTCCGAGATGCTGGCGGTCGCCTCCATGGCCGTCCTGTCCATCTACCTCCGGCAGCGTGGTTCCCCGGAGTCGAAGCCGGTCGGCGCGGCCCACGGCGCCACCGGCGTCGAAGGCTGAGCCCCCGCGCCCCCGCCTCCCTGCCCACCGTCCCCACCCCCGCCACCGTCCCCATCGCCCCCGGAGGCACGCATGGACGCTTCGGTCGACCGGATCGCGCAGCCCTGGGGCGGACGCACCCCCTACGCCCGGCACGCGCCGTGGCCGGTGCGCGTGGACACGTACCTGGAGGAGGGCGTCGACCCGGACATTACCTGGAGGAGGGCGTCGACCCGGACATGACCACGAGGTCCACCGCGTGGCCACCGATCTCGCCCGCTGGTCCCGCACCCACGTCCAGCGGCTGGCCGACACCGCCCGGGCCCACGGTCTGCACCTCGGCGCACCCCCCCGACGGCGACTCCCACGGGCCGCTGGGCACCCTGAGGGAGAAGGCGGCCGAAGCGGCCGGCCACCGCCCCGAACCCGGCCTGCTCCTCCTGCGCGACCTCAGGGAACTGCACCTGGCCGCCACGGAGAACAGCCTGCACTGGGAGATGCTGGCGCAGGCCGCCCAGGCGGGCCGGGACGACCGGCTCCTCGCCCTCGCCTCCGACTGCCATCCGGAGACCCTGCGCCAGATGCGCTGGACCAACTCCGTGATCAAGAACCTCGCCCCGCAGATCCTGACTGGCCTCTGAGCCGCCGCGCGGCCGGCACCGGCTGTCGGCCACCGGAGTGAAGTGCCGGGCCGGTACGAGCCCGGGGGCGAGTGGCGGGGGACATATCCGAGCACGTTCGGACCAGGACGCGGGCCGGTGCAGGGCGTACAGCGGTGTCACCGCCCGCCGCACCCGCCCCGAGGCCCCCGGGCGCTCCCGCGTCCCCGGTGTGCGGACCCGGCCGGCGGGCACCCGTCCACCAACGAAAAGGAGCAGACACACCATGGGACACGGCGGAAACGTCATTCAGGAACTGACCACGGACCACCGCGAGGTCGACGAACTCTTCGCACGGATCGAAGCGCTCCCGCCCGGCGACGAGCAGCGCCGCGACCTGGCCGACCAGCTCACCATGGAGCTGATCCGCCACTCGGTCGCGGAGGAGGAGTACCTCTACCCGACGGTGCGCCGGTACGTCGACGGGGGCGACGACATCGCCGACAAGGAGATCGCCGACCACGCCGAGGTCGAGCGCATGCTCAAGGAACTCGAGGGCTGCGAGCCCGGCGACGGTCGCTTCGACGGCCTGATCACCCGGCTGAAGGCGTCCGTCACCGAGCACGTCGCCGACGAGGAGAACCGGCTGTTCCCGCTGCTGGCCGAGTCCTGCTCCGCCGACGCCCTGGCGCAGCTCGGCGACAAGGTCCGCGCGGCCAAGAAGACCGCCCCCACCCGCCCCCACCCGTCCGCCCCGGACACTCCCCCCGCGAACAAGCTCCTCGCCCCGGGCGCCGGCATGGTCGACCGCCTCCGCGACATGCTCAGCGGCCGCGGCCGCTGACCCCCACCCCACGGCCCGGCCCCCCGCGGGGCCGGGCCCCCACGTCACCGGCCGTCGCCTACAGCCAGTCCTTCTTCTTGAAGACCACGTACAGACTCGTGCACACCACCGCCATCAGCACCACCGCGAACGGATACCCGCCCGCCCAGTGCAGCTCCGGCATGTGGTCGAAGTTCATGCCGTAGATGGTGCCGACCAGGGTGGGGGCGAAGAGGATGGCGGCCCAAGCGGAGATCTTCTTGATCTCCTCGTTCTGCTCGAAACCCGCCTCCGCCAGCGCGCGCATCTCCGCGTTCTGCTGCTGGGTGACCAGGGTCGCGTTGACCGTCAGGATCTCGGTGAGGGCCTGGCGGAAGCCGTCGACGCGTTCGCTGGTGTGGGTGACGTGGTCGGCGACGTCCCGCAGATGGCGCTGGAGTTCCTCGTCCGTGCCGTACTTGGCGAAGCCGGCCATCAGGTTGTGCAGCATGCCGACGAGAGGGCGGGTGGCGCGCTGGAACTCGACCATCTCGCGGGAGAGTTCGTAGATCCGGCGGGAGACCTCCGGGTCGCCCCGGAAGACCTCGGTCTCGATCTCGTCGATGTCGTTCTGGACGCCGGCCACCACCGGGGCGTAGCCGTCGACGACCGCGTCGAGGATCGCGTACAGCACCGCTTCGGGGCCCAGGGCCAGGAGCTCCGGGGTCTCCTCCATGCGGCGGCGCACCGCGGAGAGGTCCGGGGCGGCGCCGTGGCGGACGGTGATCAGGAAGTCGGGGCCGAGGAACACGTGCAGCTCCCCGAAGTCGACCTCCTCCTGGGCGTCGAGGTACCGGGCGGCCCGCAGGACGACGAAGAGCGTGTCGCCGTACCGCTCCAGCTTCGGGCGCTGGTGGGCCTCCATGGCGTCCTCGACGGCCAGCTCATGGAGGTCGAACTCGGCGGCGAGGGAGAGGAGTTCCGCCTCGGACGGGCGGTGCAGCCCTATCCAGGCCATGCCGTCCGGTGTGTCGCGCAGCCGGCGGAAGGTCTCGGCGAGGGTGGCGGGGGAGGAGACCTCGCGACCGTCGCGGTAGAGGGAGGCCTGGACCACGCTGCCCCGGTCGGACGCCGGGGCAGGGGCCGGGGTTGCCGCGAGCGCGGGCGGGGGATCGGCGGCGGGTGCGGCGCCGAAGGGCCGCCGGCGCCGGTTCGGCTTCTTCGAGGGCAGGGTCATGCGGGGCTCACCTCCCGGGTCGAACGATATACGTCCCGGTTTGCCCCGGCATGGCGGCCGGCGGAACGTGTTGAGGACAGCCGCTGTCCTCAAGGGTGCGTAGCGTGCCGGGCATGGTCTCCGTCACGAAGCCCGTCCTCTCCACCCGCGCCCTGAACCGAGCCACCCTGGCGCGGCAGCTCCTGCTGCGTCGTACCCCGATGCCGGCGGAACACGCCGTCGCCCACCTCGTCGGCCTCCAGGCGCAGAACACCAAGCCGCCCTACGTCGCGCTCGCCGCCCGCCTCGCGGACTTCCGCCCCGAGGAACTGTCCGCGCTGATGGAGACCCGCGCGGTGGCACGGATCGTCACCATGCGGTCCACCATCCACACCCACACCGCCGACGACGTCCTGGCACTGCGGCCGCTCGTCCAGGCCGCGCGCGACCGGGAGGTCACCGCCTTCCGCAAGGGCCTGGCGGGCGTGGACCTGGAGCGGCTGGCGGCACTGGCCCGCGACCTGGTGGAGGAGCGGCCCCGTACGCCCAAGGAGATCCGCGAGGCGCTGCTGGCGGAGTGGCCCGACGCCGATCCGCTCGCCCTCACCGTCGCCGCCCGGTGCCTGCTGCCGCTGGTCCAGGTCACCCCGCGCGGCCTCTGGGGACGCAGCGGGCAGGTGGCCCTCACCACCGCCGAGGCCTGGCTGGGACGGACCGCCGACCCGGCCGGCCGGGAGGACACCGTCCTGCGCTACCTCGCCGCCTTCGGGCCGGCCTCCGTCAAGGACATGCAGACCTGGTCCGGCCTCACCCGGCTGCGGGACGCATTCGAGCGGCTGCGGCCCGGGCTGCTCACCTTCCGGGACGAGGACGGCACCGAGCTCTTCGACCTGCCCGACGCGCCCCGCCCCGACCCGGACACCCCGGCCCCGCCCCGACTCCTGCCCGAGTTCGACAACCTGCTGCTCTCGCACGCCGACCGCACCCGGGTCGTCCCGGCGGAGTACAAGGACCGCACCTGGAAGGGCAACCAGGCGTACCGCACCTTCCTCGTCGACGGCTTCCTCGCCGGGATCTGGCGGCCGGACGAAACGAAGGACGCGGTGACGGTGACCGTGCAGCCGTTCGGGAACCTCACCCGCGAGCAGCGCACCGCCGTGGCCGAGGAGACCGAGCACACCATGACGGTGCTGGCCCCGGGCAAGCCGTGCGACGTCCGGTTCGGAACTCTTTAGTAGCCGGTACGAGGACGCGCCGCCCAGGCCGGGCCTGGCGCGGGGTGGGGATGAGGGGCGGGCAACATGCCCATGAAGCCGGGCCGGTCTCAGTGGGCCGGACGCCGCGGGGCACTCGCCACCCCTGACTTCCGGCCGCTCAGCGCGGCATCCAGCGTTTCCTGGGCCATACGCATCGCCTCGGCGTACTTCGGCTCGGACATGCGCTCCCAGGCCCGGTCCGGTGCGACGTCCTCGACCCGGCTCATCACCCACCAGATGTTGCCGAACGGATCCCGCACCCGGCCGCCGCGATCCCCCCACGCGCTGTCAGCGGCCTCGGTGATCACCTGCGCCCCGTGCCTGACCGCGGCCGCCATGGCGGCGTCCGCGTCCGGGACGTAGACCCGCAGCAGGGAGGGCATCACCGGCCAGTCGGGCCGTCGGTCGAAGGCCAGCACGACCGTGTCGCCGACGCGGATCTCGCCGTGGCCGATGGTGCCGTCCTCGACCGGCACCCGGGCGAGTTCCTCGCCGTGGAACGCGGCGGTGATGAAGTCGAGCAGGGCGCCGGTGTCGTCGGTGACCACCCACGGTGCGACGCTGGTGTAGCCCTCGGGTGCGGTGTGACTCATCGGTCTCGTCCCCTCGTCCGGTCCTTCGCGAGGTGCCGAGCCTAGGACCGAATCAGGACGAGTACGGTCCTGTATCGCCGCGAGATCAGCACCGGACGGCCGACCGGGGCACGCCTAGTCGGCCCGTCCCGTCGCCGCCACGGTGACGCCCAGGCCGATCATCGCGAAGCCGCCCGCGCCGCCCACCATCGACAGCCGGCGGTCCGAGCGGGCGAACCAGCCGCGGGCGGCGGCCGCGCCCAGGCCCCACAGGGTGTCGGTGATCAGGCCGATGCAGATGGGGACCAGGCCCAGCAGCAGCATCTGCGCCGCCACCCCGCCGGCCGCGTGGTCCACGAACTGGGGCAGCACCGCCGCGAAGAAGACGATGCCCTTGGGGTTGGTGACGCCCACGACGACACCGTCCACCACCGTGCGCAGGTCACCGCGGGCCGCCGCGGCCGGGGGAGGTGCGTCCAGCAGGGCGGCCTTCATCTCCTTGCGGTGCCGGAACGCCTGCACCCCCAGGAGGACCAGGTACGCCGCGCCCGCCAGCTTGACCGCCAGGAAGACGGCCACCGACCGCTCCACGGCCGCCCCCACGCCCAGGGCCACGGCCACCACCAGGACGTAGGAGCCCAGCACGTTGCCGAGGACCGTCGCCAGCGCGGTACGGCGGCCGTGGGCGAGAGCGCGGCCGATCACGAACAGGACGCTCGGGCCCGGAATCACGATCACGAGCACGGACATGGCCGCGAAGGCCAGCACACGGTCGGTGGACACCATGGCCCACACCCTACGCACGCGAGGCCCCCGCGCGACAGGCCCGGCCCCCCGCACCCGCCCGCCCCCGAGCGGCCCTCCACCGGCACCCCGCCGCCCCCGGCGAGCACCCGCCCCGGCGAGCACCCGGCACCCCGCCGCTCTCCGCCGCCCCCGCCCCGCCGAGCACCCGGGCCCCCGCCGCCCCCGGCCCGCCCCGGCGAGCACCCGGCACCCCGCCGCACCCCGCCGCCCCCGCCGGGCACCCGGCGCACCTCAGGGCAGCAGCCCCGCCCGGCGGGCCGCGACGACCGCCTGCCCCCGGGTGTGGGCGCCCAGCTTCCGCATCGCCGACCGCAGGTAGCCCTTCACCGTCTCGGGCCGGAGCCCCAGCAGCTCCGCCGCCCCGGCGTTCGTCGCGCCCGACGCCACCGCCCCCAGCACGTCCACCTCCCGCGGCGCCAGGGACACGACCGGAGCGCCCGGCCCCGCCTGGGCGGCGGCGATGCGCCCGCACACCGCCAGCAGCTCCGCGCGCAGCGCCGGGTCCGCGATCCGCGGCGCCAGCGCCCGCAGCTCCCCGTGCGCCTCCCGCACCGCCTCCCACGCGCCCCGCCCCTCCCCGTCCGGTGCCGCCCCCGCCGGGGCGCGGCCGGCCGGCCCTCCTCCCGCGCCCGCTGCCGGGAGGCGCCGCGCCTCGTCCCGTACCGCCAGCGCCTGTTCCACGTCCCGCGCCGCCGCGACCGCCGCGTCGAAGACCCGCCCGCCCAGCGGCGACGCCTCGCGCAGCGCCCCGTACAGCACCCCCCGTACCCGCCGGCGCACGACCACCGGCACCGCGAGCACCGACCGCAACCCCTCCGCCGCCACCGGCCCGTCGTACTCATGGCTGATGTGGCGCGCCACCGGGTAGTCCGTCACCGCGCAAGGGCGGGCCAGCGCGATGGCCTTGCCGCCCAGCCCGCTGCCCGCGCCGATCACCAGGCCCGGCAGGGCACCGGTCACCGCGCCCGTCTGCTCGGCGATCCGCAGCCGCCGCCCGTCCAGCAGCAGCCCGCCGAACGCGGTGTGCACCCCGGTGGTACGGCGCAGCCGCAGCAACGCCCCGCGTACGTCGACCGCTTCCTCGACCCGCTCGGACACACGCCGCTCCTTCACCCCCGTCCGGGGGTAGTGAGACCTGGGTCACCGATTACACGATGTCGGCGACGGGTCCCGCAATGCGCGGCGACGCGCGGCAACGAGGAGGACACATGGCGGCAAGCGGCGCGACGGAGGAATTCCGGTCGGCCCGGGACTTCCTGCTCCGGCACCGGGAGGACTACGAGGCGGCGTACGAGGGCTTCACCTGGCCCAGGCCCGACCGGTTCAACTGGGCGCTCGACTGGTTCGACGTCATCGCGGCGGGCAACGACGCCACCGCGCTGCACATCGTCGAGGAGGACGGCACCGGGACCCGGCTGTCCTTCGCGGAGATGTCCGACCGCTCCGACCGGGCCGCCAACTGGCTGCGCGCCCGGGGCGTCGGGGCCGGCGACCGGCTGCTGGTCATGCTGGGCAACCAGGCCGAGCTGTGGGAGACGGCCCTGGCGGCGATGAAGCTGCGCGCCGTCGTCATCCCCGCCACCCCGCTGCTCGGCGCCGCCGACCTGCGGGACCGGGTCGAGCGCGGGCGGGTCCGGCATGTGCTGGTACGGGCGGAGGACACGGCCAAGTTCGACGACGTACCGGGGGAGTACACCCGCATCGCGGTCGGCGGCGCGGCGGCGGACGGCTGGCTGCGGTACGAGGACGCCCGCGACGCCCCGGCCGGCTTCACGCCCGACGGGGAGACCCGGGCGGACGACCCACTGATGCTGTACTTCACCTCCGGCACCACCGCCCGCCCCAAGCTCGTCGAGCACACCCACACCTCGTACCCCATCGGTCATCTGTCGACGATGTACTGGATCGGGCTGCGGCCGGGCGACGTCCACCTCAACATCTCCTCGCCCGGCTGGGCCAAGCACGCCTGGTCCAACCTCTTCGCGCCCTGGAACGCGGAGGCGACCGTCTTCATCCACAACTACACGCGGTTCGACGCCGCCCGCCTGATGACGGAGATGGACCGGCACGGGGTCACCAGCTTCTGCGCCCCGCCCACCGTGTGGCGGATGCTCATCCAGGCGGACCTGTCCGCCCTGCGCACCCCGCCCAGGGAGGTCGTCGCCGCCGGTGAGCCGCTGAACCCCGAGGTGATCGAGACGGTCCGGCGCGAGTGGGGCGTGACCGTCCGGGACGGTTTCGGTCAGACGGAGACGGCCGTCCAGGTCTCCAACAGCCCGGGCCAGTTGCTGAAGGCGGGCTCCATGGGGCGGCCGAGCCCCGGCTTCCGCATCGAACTGCTCGACCCGGTGACGGGCAAGCCGGGCGCGGACGAGGGCGAGATCGCCGTCGACCTGTCGACCGGCCCGGTGGGCGTGATGACCGGCTACCACGGCGACCCGGAGCGTACGGCCGAGGCGATGGCGGGCGGCTACTACCGCACCGGGGACATCGGCGCGCGCGACCCCGACGGGTACGTCACGTACGTCGGCCGCGGCGACGACGTCTTCAAGGCGTCCGACTACAAGATCTCGCCGTTCGAGCTGGAGAGCGCGCTGCTGGAGCACGAAGCGGTGGCCGAGGCGGCGGTCGTCCCGGCGCCCGACCCGGTGCGGCTCGCGGTGCCCAAGGCGTACGTCGTCCTGGCCGAGGGCTGGGAGCCGGGCCCGGAGACGGCGAAGGCGCTGTTCGCCCACTCGCGCGCCGTGCTGGCGCCGTACAAGCGGATCCGCCGCATCGAGTTCGCCGACCTGCCCAAGACGGTGTCCGGCAAGATCCGCCGGATCGAACTGCGTGAGCGCACGGCGGCCGGGTCGTCGGCCGAGTACACCGAGGGGGACCTGGGATGAGCCCGGACCTGTCGTACGCGCACGGCGTGAGCACCACCGCTCTGCTCGGTGACACCATCGGCGCCGGCCTGGCGCGGACGGTGGCGCGTCACCCGGGCCGCGAGGCGCTGGTGGACGCCGTCTCGGGCCGGCGCTGGACGTACGCCGAGTTCGGCGCCGACGTCGACCGGCTGGCGCGGGCGCTGCTCGCGGCCGGGGTCGGCAAGGGCGACCGGGTGGGCATCTGGGCGGTGAACTGTCCGGAGTGGGTGCTCACCCAGTACGCCACCGCCCGGATCGGCGCGGTGCTGGTGAACATCAACCCGGCGTACCGGGCGCACGAGCTGGCGTACGTCCTGAACCAGGCGGGCGTCTCCCTGCTCATCGCGTCCGTCTCCCACAAGACCAGCGACTACCGGGCCCTGGTGGACCGGGTGCGCGGCGACTGCCCGCGGCTGCGGGCCGTTCACCACATCGGCGACGCCTCGTGGGATGAGCTGCTGGCCGGCAGCGTCCCGGACGCCGAACTCGCCGCCCGGGAGGCGGCGCTGTCGTGCGACGACCCCATCAACATCCAGTACACCTCCGGCACCACCGGCTTCCCCAAGGGCGCCACCCTCACCCACCACAACATCCTCAACAACGGCTACTTCGTGGGGGAGACGCTCGGCTACACCGAGCGGGACCGGATCTGTCTGCCCGTGCCCTTCTACCACTGCTTCGGCATGGTCATGGGCAATCTGGCCGCCACCACCCACGGGGCGTGCATGGTGATCCCCGCCCCCTCCTTCGAGCCGGCCGCCACCCTGCGCGCCGTCCAGCGGGAGCGGTGCACCTCGCTGTACGGCGTGCCGACGATGTTCATCGCCGAACTGGACCTGCCGGACTTCGCCACGTACGACCTGTCCTCGCTGCGCACCGGGATCATGGCCGGATCGCCGTGCCCGGTGGAGGTGATGAAGAGGGTCGTGGCCGAGATGCACATGGCGGAGGTGTCCATCTGCTACGGCATGACCGAGACCTCGCCGGTCTCCACCCAGACGCGGCGCGACGACGACCTGGAGCGCCGCACCGGCACGGTGGGGCGGGTGCTGCCGCACGTCGAGGTGAAGATCGTCGACCCGGTGACCGGCACCACCCTGCCGCGCGGCGAGGCGGGCGAGCTGTGCACCCGCGGCTACGGCGTGATGCTCGGCTACTGGGACGAGCCGGAGCGGACCGCCGAGGCGATCGACGCGGGCCGCTGGATGCACACGGGCGACCTGGCGGAGATGCGGGAGGACGGGTACGTCCGGATCGTCGGCCGGATCAAGGACATGATCATCAGGGGCGGGGAGAACGTCTACCCGCGCGAGATCGAGGAGTTCCTGTACACCCACCCCAAGATCGCCGACGTGCAGGTGGTCGGTGTTCCCGACGAGCGGTACGGGGAGGAGATCCTCGCCTGCGTGGTCCCCCGCGACCCGGCCGACCCGCCGACGCTGGAGGACATCACCGCGTACTGCCGCGACCGCCTGGCGCATTACAAGGTCCCGCGCCGGGTCGAGGTCCTCGACGCCTTCCCCATGACGGTCAGCGGCAAGGTGCGCAAGGTGGAACTGCGCCGGACGTACGGCGGCTAGCGCGCGCTTACGGGGACCGGCCGCCGGGCCTCCGGGGCCCCGCCCGCCGGACGGCCGGGCGCCGCCCGCGTGTCGGCGCACCCGCCGGCCGGACGGCCGGGTGCCGGGACGGCCGGGGGTGCCGGGTCAGACGCCGCGGGCGACGAGTTCGTCCGCGGCTCCGTTGACGGGCTGCGGGGTGCCGGTGAGGTCCATGACGAACAGCGGCAGCCGCAGCCGGTCGGCGCGGGCGCCCGCCCGCTGCTCGTACCCCGCGAGGGAGAACGACACGCTGGTCGCCGACGCCGCCAGCCCGGTCAGCCACAGGCACTCGACGGCGCGCAGGGACGTGGGCCGGGTGGTCGGGTCGACCTGGGCGACCAGGCCGGGACCGCGCAGGTCCACCCCGAAGCCGGACCCGGCGCCCGTGCCGGACCCGGCTCCCGCGTTCTCCTCGGGCTGCACGACGTCGCGGAAGCCGAGCCAGCGGAGGTAGAGCGCGGCGGTGGTGACCGCGTCGCGGGCCGTCCGGATGGTGACCGGACGGAAGGACGGGCGCGGTACGGCGGCGGTGCGGGGCAGCGGGATGTGGGCGGGCACCGTGGAGACCCCGGTGATGGCCGTGGTCGGTCCGGGCGGCGGGGCCGGCGGGCGCGTGTCGCCGGGGTCGGCCACCGGCGGCGGTACGGCGGTCACCGGCCGCACCGGGACGCGCAGCACCGTCCCGCAGGGGCACCCCAGCTCGGGCTGCGGCCACTGGTCCTGGCGCCCGCACGCGGCGCAGCGGACGGTGACCCACTCGTCGGTCCAGGTGCGGTGGGTGATCGGCTCGGCGGGCGCGCCCCTGAGCAGCGGCGGGACGACACAGGCGCCGCACGGGCAGGGGTAGACGGGTGGCACGTAGCCGTGGGTCCGGCGGCAGGCCGGGCAGCGTACCGGGACGTTCTCTCCCACGTATGACCCCCTTCGTTCCGTGACCCATGGTCCATGAAGGGCGCCCTCTTGGGGAGGGACTTCGGCCATCCCTTGACTGCATCTCTGCCACACCCTACATTGCTTCCGTATAGCAGAACTAAACTTCCGCATTACGGAATCGAAGCTCTCAGGTGGCGCGACAGAGCCGAATCCGCTGGCCGAAGCAGGAGCACCCAATGCCTCGTATGACCGCCGCCCGAGCGGCAGTTGAGATCCTCAAGCGCGAAGGCGTCACCAACGCGTTCGGTGTGCCGGGCGCGGCGATCAACCCCTTCTACAAGGCCCTCAAGGAGGGCGGCGGGATCAACCACACGCTCGCCCGCCACGTCGAGGGCGCGTCCCACATGGCGGAGGGCTACACCCGCGCCAAAGCCGGCAACATCGGTGTCTGCATCGGCACCTCCGGCCCGGCCGGCACCGACATGATCACCGGTCTGTACTCGGCGATCGCGGACTCGATCCCGATCCTGTGCATCACCGGCCAGGCCCCGGTCTCGAAGCTCCACAAGGAGGACTTCCAGGCCGTCGACATCGCCTCGATCGCGAAGCCGGTCACCAAGGCCGCGACCACCGTCCTGGAAGCCGCGCAGGTCCCGGGCGTCTTCCAGCAGGCCTTCCACCTGATGCGCTCCGGCCGTCCCGGCCCGGTCCTCATCGACCTGCCGATCGACGTCCAGCAGACCGAGATCGAGTTCGACCCGGAGACGTACGAGCCGCTGCCGGTCCACAAGCCGCGGGCCACCCGCGCCCAGGCCGAGAAGGCCCTCCGGTTCCTGCTGGAGTCCGAGCGCCCGCTGATCGTCGCCGGCGGCGGCATCATCAACGCCGACGCCTCCGACCTGCTGGTCGAGTTCGCCGAGCTGACCGGCGTCCCCGTCATCTCCACCCTGATGGGCTGGGGCACCATCCCCGACGACCACGAGCTGAGCGCCGGCATGGTCGGCGTCCAGACCGCGCACCGCTACGGCAACGCGACCTTCCTGGAGTCGGACTTCGTCCTCGGCATCGGCAACCGCTGGGCCAACCGTCACACCGGTTACAACATGGAGGCCTACACCAAGGGCCGGAAGTTCGTCCACGTCGACGTCGAGCCGACCCAGATCGGCAAGATCTTCGCCCCGGACTACGGCATCGCCTCCGACGCCCGGGCCGCCCTGGAGCTCTTCATCGAGATCGCCAAGGAGCTCAAGGCCGCGGGCGAGCTGCCGGACTTCGGCGCCTGGGCCGCCTCCGCCCAGGAGCGCAAGGCCACCCTCCAGCGCCGCACGCACTTCGACAACATCCCGATCAAGCCGCAGCGCGTGTACGAGGAGATGAACAAGGCCTTCGGCCCCGAGACGCGCTACGTCACCACCATCGGCCTCTCCCAGATCGCCGCCGCGCAGTTCCTGCACGTCTACCGGCCGCGCAACTGGATCAACTGCGGCCAGGCCGGCCCGCTCGGCTGGACCATCCCGGCCGCGATCGGCGCCGCCGTGGCCGACCCCGAGACCCCGATCGTCGCGCTCTCGGGCGACTACGACTTCCAGTTCATGATCGAGGAACTGGCCGTCGCGGCCCAGCACAAGGTCCCCTACGTCCACGTCCTGGTGAACAACGCCTACCTGGGCCTGATCCGCCAGGCGCAGATCAACCTCGACATCAACTTCCAGGTCAACCTGGAGTTCGAGAACATCAACACCCCGGAACTGGGCGTCTACGGCGTCGACCACGTCAAGGTCGCCGAGGGCCTGGGCGTCAAGGCCATCCGGGTCACCGACCCCAACGAGCTGGGCGCCGCGCTGGAGGAGGCGAAGAAGCTCGCCGCCGAGTACAGCGTCCCGGTGGTCGTCGAGGCCATCCTGGAGCGCGTCACCAACATCTCGATGAGCAAGACGGTCGACATGAGCAACGTCACCGAGTTCGAGGAGCTCGCCACCGAGCCGGGCCACGCCCCGACGGCGATCCGCCCGCTCGTCTGACCCGGCCCCGCGTCCGGCGCGTACCACCGGACGGCCCCCGCCCCGGAACCCCGGGACGGGGGCCGTCCCGTGTCCTCAGGAGGACCAGCGCAGGGCGCGCAGCACCCGCCAGGTGACCGTCGCCGGCCGGTCGGCCAGGATCTCCACCCGTAACACCTCGTTGGTGTCCAGGAGGCCGTTGCGGGTCACGGCGACGTTCAGGACCCCGTTCGCGCCGACGGTGCCGCAGTCCATGGGCAGGTCGTAGGAGCGGTGCTTGGTGCCCAGGTGGTAGTCGTAGAACCGCATGGTGATGCGCGTGCCCGCCTGGCCCTTGACCGTGGCGTACGTGGTCGCGGAGTAGGCGCACGGGCCCTGGAGCAGCGCGGCGTCGTTGGCCATGGCCAACTGCTTGTACGTGCCGGCCTCCAGGGCGGGGCCGCCCTCCTGTGTCTCGTTGATGACGGTCGGCATGGGGTCCTCCTGTGACTGGCCGTTGGCCCGGGCGACGATCCCCGGGAAGACGACGTTCCTGAACTGGCGCACCCGCGCGTCACCGGGGCACGCCGTACCACCGCTCGACCACGCGGCGTGCAGCCGGTGGTAGCCGTACCCCGGATCGGAGGCGCTGCGGCAGATCCGCAGCGGGATGCCGTGCCGCTGGTGCAGCCACACCCCGAGCCGGATGAGCTGCTCGACCTGCCGGTCGGTCCAGGGGTCGGTGTGCTGGAGGTTGGACGCCGTCTCGATGGACACCGCCCCGGTGCCGTCCGGGCGGCGGTTGGCCTGGTAGTTGGCGTCCGCGCGGGTCTCGGTGCCGACGTACTGCCCGAGGTCGCCCTCGTACCCGAGGCCGAAGTGCGACTCGAGTGAGCTAGTCTGCCAGTACTCGTAGATCCTCTGGGCGGTCCATGGTGCGGCAAGGCTGTGCAGGATGAACTGTGTGGGCCGGATGGCGGGTTGCTGATCGCTCTCAGGCTGTAGCTCCATTTTTCTCGCGAACGGGCACCAGGCCATCAGGGTGCCTCCTTTGCCTCGGGAACGTCCTTTCGGGGGACATCGGCATGAACGAACTCACCTGTGGGGTCGAGGGGTGTGGTCGCCCTGTACGCGTACGCTCCCGAGGGTGGTGCGCCATGCACTACCAGCGGTGGCAGCGCAAGGGAGACACCGGTCCTGGGGCCGCGCATCGTATGCACGGCACTACGGCGACGGAGACCCGGCGATGCGAATTTCCCGGTTGCACGCGGACGTACGTCAGCAAGGGCCTGTGCGCGAGCCACAATTGGCAGCGCAATGCGGGGCGCGAACTGACTGCGCTGCCGGACCGGCGGCTCGCCAAGCCGCATGACCGGAACTCGCGTGGCGAGAAGCAGTGTCGTACCTGCCTCCTCTGGCTTCGCCCGGACATGTTCAACCGCAATGCCAGGACCAAGGATGGGTTGCAGGGAAGCTGCCGAACCTGCGCACGGGACGCGCAGCGCAAGGCGCTGTACCGGCTGGCTCCGGGCCGCTATGCCGAGATGCTGGCGACCCAAGAAGGCGTTTGTGCCATCTGCGAGCAGCCCGACGGCAACAGGCTCGCCCTGTGCGTCGACCACGATCATGGCTGCTGCCCGGACGCTGCGCGGACCTGCGGGAGATGTGTCCGGGGTCTGGTGTGCAGCGCGTGCAACCACGGACTGGGGAAGTTCCGCGACAGCCCCGAACTGCTGCGTGCCGCAGCGGCGTACCTGGAGCGCCACGCCTCCCGGTAGCCCTGTGAGGAGCAACCCTGGCCTACGCCTCCGTATGCGTACATCGGGCGTGCGGTCCAGGGAGCGGCGATGCTGTGCAGGATGAACTGGGTGGGCCGGATAGCCGCCTGGGCGTCCGACTCTGGCTGCAACTCCATGCGCGTCGCAGCGGGATACCACGCCATGGCCCCCCTTTCCGGAGCTCTCGTACGTGCACGTGGTGTACGTCCAGTGAGGTGATACCCACGGATAGTGACGAACACCCATGCGCGCAACGCCCGAATCGGGGTACCCGGCCCCCATGGCAGATGTAGTGGACGCCGACGAACTGCTCCGCCGCATCCGGGTCACCCGGGACTGGGCGCACCGGCAGGAGCAGCAGGCACCGGACGAGATGACGGCAGCGGCGTACGAGGCGGTGAGGAGGTCCCTGGACAAGCTGATCGACCCGTCGTCGGGCTAGGTCGCGGACACGACCTGGCGGGCGGGACGGCTCGCCGACGGCCCCGCCCGGGCGCTGTTCCGGGCGGGGCCGATCGCGGTCCGCAGCACGCGGCAGCCAGCAGCGCGGGTAAGGACGTGTTCCACGGTAGGGGGCACCACTGACAACGCCGGCCGGTGCGGCCCCGTCCAGCGTTCTTCAGGCCCACGTGTTGAAGAGCACACCGCCCAGTGTGGTGACGCGGTAGAGGCGGACGGCACGCCACTCGTCCCGCGTGAAGCCCGAGGTGTCCGCGTCGGTGAGCGGTGTGGCGAGCCGCTCGCGGTCGAGGACGATGAACCCCACGTGGGTGAAGGCGGAGGCCCAGGGCGGCGGGTCCAGGAACTCCTCGTCGTACCAGTTCCGGCGGTCCCGGCCGAACGCGACCCAGGGCAGGTGGGCGTGGCACAGGACGACGTGCTCGCCCGCCCGGTCGATGACCGACGCGGTGTGGAAGGTGAGCGGGTACGTCCGCTCCTCCACCTCGCCCACTCTGCCCCCGGCGACCCGCGCGGCCTCGTACAGCGCGGTGCGGAAGCCCCGCACATCGGTGTCGGGGAGGGCCCCGTCCCCGGGCCGGAGGAAACCCGTCGCCCCCCGCGGCAGCGCGCATCCCGTGCGCTCGTCGTCGACCATGCGCCCATCCTGCCCAGTGGCCGCCGCGGCGCGCACGGCATGGGCCTCTACTTGCCGATGGTGACCCTCTCGTTGTCGAGCAGCGCGGTGTGGGTGGCGGCGGTGACGATCAGCATGACGATGAGGAAGCCCACGAAGGGGCTTTCCTCGTCCGGACCGACGACGACGGTGCCGACGCCGAGGATCAGAACTTCGACGACGACGTACACGACGGCTACCCACGGTTTGATCACGCCCTTGACCGCCGCCACGACGAACGGGACGGCGGCGGCGATGCTGACGGTGACGATCGGGACGAGGAGCCACAGCACCTTCGCTGCGGTGCTGTGGAACATCCGGGGCCGACCGCCGGTGGCGACGGGTGTGCTGATGTACGGGTGGGGATCGTACGGGCTGGTCATGCGGGTGGCCCCCTTGTGGGTCGGTGGTGTACGGGGGCGGCGAACGTACCGCTCGACAGTTGCCGGCTACGGGCGTTCACGGCGTTCGTCCCCTGAACGTGTCATCCGAACCGGTCGCTGTCGCTCGGCCTGATGGGACGTGCGTGAACGCTGTCCAGATGCATCCCGGCCGGTCAGGCACCCGGTGGAGGTACCGGAGGGGCCCATCAGGGACCGGCCGCGGCGGGGGCGGTCATGGCCTGCCGGGGCGGTCTCACCGGCGGCCTCGCGGACCGGCGCGGGCTCGATGATCCGCTCGGGGTGGTGCAGCCACGTCTGGTGCCGGCGGGCCGTCACCGTCAGCCCGAAGTCCCGGGTCTCGGGCGAGCCGAGGGCGGCGTACTCGTCGTGCACCCGCTCGACCTCCTGCCAGAGACTCCGCGCGCCGTACTCGTGCGCGGCCTCACCGGTGGCGGCCGATGCCGCGGAGCCGCCCGGGTCTTGGAGCCACACCTCGGCGCCGCCCGGCCGGTTGGCGTGCCACATCCGCACGCCCGGCAGCCGGGTGCCGGCGTACAGCACGAAGCCCAGCGTCAGGAGCCCGCGCGGGTCGACGTGAGCGTCGGTCACTCGGTGCCAGGCGGGCGAGCTTCCGCTGCTCCTTGATGCGGGCACCCGTGTGGTCGTCGTCCGGGTTGGACATCCTCGTCTCCAGTTCCTGACTCGTCATCCGGAACGGTACCGGCGGACACCCGCGGCGGACCCTTGACCGCCCCTGTCCCACCCGGGATGGGGGCGATCGCTTGTGATCGGATGGGGCCATGACGAGGAGGTGCGCTCCGAGTACGGGATGCCTGGGGAGCCGGACGTGTGGCCCAGGGCGGACGCCGTCCTGTTCGCGCCGATGACCTTCAACTCGGTCGACGAGTGGGCGCTTGGGCTGACCTCGAAGTGGTAAAGAAGAGCGCGGAGTCGGGGGGCCGTAAACCCCGACTCCGCGCTCTGGCTCATTCCTCGGTGTGCGGTTGTGGCCGTCCGACGGCGCGAGGCTGGCGCGACAGGACGTTCGCGCCGCCGGACGGGGGTCTGTGGGGGAGGTGTCGCGCTGGGACCGCGGCGGCGGGCGACGGAGTTCCGGCCCGGCCTTCCTTCAGGTCAAGAAGGGGGCCGGAAGTCCTCACCACCGCACTGGCACGCTCGCCGCCGCGGTCCTCACGCCGTCCGTACCGTTGGCCACCCCTCATCCGGGCCCGCGGTACGGACTGCGTACGGCTGCCGACCTCCCGTCGGAGCCGTACGCGGTCTGGTGCTCAGTCCTCGCGGAGCGCGCGGACGGCTTCCTCGACGCGCTTGCCGTAGTCCGGGTCGGCGGCGTGGAAGTGAGCGAGGTTCTTTTCGACGACGTCCTCGCGGGAGACCTGGGACAGGCCGCCGGCGATGTTCGCCACGAGGCGGGACTTCTCCTCCTCCGACATCAGGCGGTAGAGCTCGCCCGCCTGGAAGAAGTCGTCGTCCTTGACGTGCAGCGGCGCCGCGTGGGCGCCGGTGTAGCCGGCGACGGCCAGCGGGGCGGAGAGCGCCGCGTCGGTCTGCGCCGGGCCGGAGTACGAGTTGGGCTCGTAGTTCTTGTCGTGGCGCGAGCCGTTGCGGGTGGCCATGAAGCCGTCGCGGCCGTAGTTGTCCGCCACGGTGGCCTTCGGGGCGTTCACCGGGAGCTGGGTGTGGTTGACGCCGAGGCGGTAGCGGTGGGCGTCCGCGTAGGCGAAGAGGCGGCCCTGGAGCATCTTGTCCGGGGAGGGGCCGATGCCGGGGACGAAGTTGTTCGGCGAGAACGCGGCCTGCTCGACCTCGGCGAAGACGTTGTCCGGGTTGCGGTCGAGGACCAGGCGGCCGACGCGCTGGAGCGGGTAGTCGGCGTGCGGCCACACCTTGGTGAGGTCGAACGGGTTGAAGCGGTAGTCCGCCGCCTCGTGCGCCGGCATGATCTGCACGTACAGGGTCCACGAGGGGTTCACGCCGCGCTCGATGGCCTGGAGCAGGTCGGTCTGGTGCGAGTTGGCGTCCTTGCCGACGACCTCGGCGGCCTGCTCGGACGACAGGCAGCGGATGCCCTGGTTCGTCTTGAAGTGGTACTTGACGAAGAAGGCCTCGCCCGCCTCGTTGGTCCACTGGTAGGTGTGCGAGCCGTAGCCGTTCATGTGGCGGTACGAGGCGGGTATGCCGCGGTCGCCCATCAGCCAGGTGATCTGGTGCGTGGCCTCGGGGGCGTGCGCCCAGAAGTCCCAGACGTTGTCCGGCTCCTGCTTGCCCGTGAACGGGTCGCGCTTCTGGGAGTGGATGAAGTCGGGGAACTTGATCGGGTCCTTGATGAAGAACACCGGGGTGTTGTTGCCGACGAGGTCGTAGTTGCCCTCCTCGGTGTAGAACTTCACCGCGAAGCCGCGCGGGTCGCGGACCGCGTCCGCGCCACCCAGCGAGTCCGCGACGGTCGAGAAGCGGAGGAACAGGTCGGTGCGCTTGCCGACCTCGCTCAGGAAGTCCGCCTTGGTGTAGGCGGTGACGTCGTCCGTGACCTCGAAGTAGCCGTACGCACCGGAACCGCGGGCGTGCACCACGCGCTCCGGGATGCGCTCACGGTTGAAGCGGGCGAGCTTCTCCAGCAGGTGCTGGTCCTGGAGGAGGAGCGGGCCACCGACGCCGGCGGTGGCGGAGTTCTGGTTGTCGGCGACAGGGGCGCCGGACTCGGTCGTAAGCACGCGCTTCGACATCGTGACCTTCCGATACGTACGGGAGCTGCTGGCGGTGCGAGGAGCGTAAGGAGGCCCTCGAGCTCACGTCAACAGTTTGTTGAAAGTGAAGCTGTGGTGTTCCGGGCGGCGCCGTCGCCTGGGCGCGACAGGACAGGTGTCAGCGACGACACCGCCCGGAGATCTGGGGAGCCGGCAGGCTCAGACCTGCGCACCGGAGAGGCGCTCGACGGCGCGCAGCAGCGCGGAGTGGTCCAGGCCGCCGTCACCCTGGGCGCGCAGGGAGGCGACGAGCTGGGCGACCACCGCTCCGACCGGAAGGGCCGCGCCGACGTTGCGGGCGGCGTCGGTCACGATGCCCATGTCCTTGTGGTGCAGGTCGATCCGGAAGCCGGGGGCGAAGTCCCGGTTCAGGAAGTTGTCCTTCTTGCGGGTCAGCACGGTCGAGCCGGCCAGACCGCCGTTGAGGACGTCCAGCGCCGCCGTGAGGTCCACGCCCGACTTCTCCAGGAAGACCACGGCCTCGGCGCACGCCTGGATGTTGACCGCCACGATGAGCTGGTTGGCGGCCTTGACCGTCTGGCCCGAGCCGTGCGGACCGCACAGGACGATGGTCTTGCCGAGCGCCTCCAGGATCGGCAGCGCCGCGTCGAAGTCGGCCTGCTCGCCGCCCACCATGATGGACAGGACGGCCTCGATCGCGCCGGCCTCACCGCCGGACACCGGGGCGTCGAGCACCCGGATGCCCTTGTCCGCCGCGGCCTTGGCGAGGTCGACGGAGGTCTGCGGGGTGATCGAGGACATGTCGATCAGCAGGGCGCCCCGCTTGGCGTTCTCGAGGATGCCCTCGGGTCCGTAGGCGATGGCCTCGACCTGCGGGGACGCGGGGACCATGGTGATGACCACGTCCGCGTCGGCGACCGCCTCGGCGATCGACCCCGCGGCCGTGCCGCCGGCCTTCGCCAGCCGGTCCAGCTTGTCCTGCTCCAGCGTGTAGCCGGTGACCGGGTAGCCGGCCTTCAGCAGGTTCTCGGACATGGGCGAGCCCATGATGCCGAGACCGATCCACGCGATCCTGGGGAGCGTGCTCATGAGGGTACCTCTCTCAAAACTGTTGTACGTGAAGTCAGTTGGCCGCGCGCTGCGGCCGCGGGAGCCACTCGAAGCTCTCCGCGCTCGGGCGGTCGCCGGCCTTGTACTCCAGGCCCACCCAGCCCTCGTATCCGGCCTTCTTCAGGCGGCCGAGCAGGTCGGCGAGGTCGAGGTCGCCGGTGCCCGGCGCGCCGCGGCCCGGGTTGTCGGCGATCTGGACGTGACCGGTCCTGGCGGTGTACTTCTCGATGACCTCGGGCAGGTCCTCGCCGTTCATCGACAGGTGGTAGAGGTCCAGCAGGAACTTGGCGTTGCCGAGTCCCGTGGCCTCGTTGACCCTGTCGACGACCTCGATCGCGGCCGGGGCGCTCACCAGCGGGTAGCGCGGCGACTCCGGCTTGTTGAGGGCCTCGATCAGCAGGATCGCGCCGATCCGGTCGGCCGCGCGGGCCGCCAGGACCAGGTTCTCCAGGGCCAGCTCGTCCTGGGCGGCCGGGTCGACGCCGTCGACGCGGTTGCCGTACAGGGCGTTGAGCGCCTTGCAGCCGACGGAGGCGGCGAAGTCCGCGGCCACGTCGATGTTGGCGCGGAAGCGTTCCGACTCCTCGCCGGGGACGGACAGGGCGCCGCGGTCCGGGCCGGGCAACTGTCCGGCGTAGAAGTTCAGGCCGACCAGCCGGGTGCCGGCGTCGTCCAGGGCCTTCTTGAGGGCGTCGAGCTCGCTCCGGTCGGGCGTCGGCGTCTCGATCCAGGGCCACCACAGCTCGACCGCGGTGAAGCCCGCCGCGGCGGCGGCCGCGGGACGCTCCAGGAGCGGGAGTTCGGTGAAGAGGATCGACAGGTTCACATTGAAGCGCTGGTCCGTGTATCCCATGAGGGGTTCGGCGCTCCTTCCGTATTGCGGAAGTTCGTTTCTGCTTAACGGAAGATTGCCTGGCGCCGGGGAAGGCTGTCAAGAGCGCCGCTCAAAAAAGGCGCCTTCCGGGCGATGCCCCGAAACGCACCCGGCGCGCTTGTACGGCGCTACAGTCGCCCGCCGCCCACCACCTCCGTGACCTGCGCGTTCGCCTCGCTCCGTGCGCGGGGTCACCCGGGTCCGCGTCCAGGACCAGGGCCCTGCCCTCCACCCCCGGCTCGTCCTCCGGTGTCCGCGCCGCGGCCCGCCGGGCGACCGGCCCGGGCGACCCGCCCTCCCGCCCGCCCTTCCCCCGCGCGGGAAGGGCGGGCGTCCGTCGCGGGCCGGAGCCGGCATTGCTTACCGTGGGGGCATGCAGCGACTGAGAGTGGAGTTCACGACAGAGCCCTTCGATCTCGACGAGGCACCCGCCCATGCGGTGGTGGCCCGCGAGGTCCTCCGGGCGGCCGATCTGGACGCCGTGGACGTGGGCCCGTTCGGCAACACGGCCGAAGGCGGCGCGGACGCGGTGCTCACCGCGGTCGACGCCCTTCTCCGGCAGGCCCTCGGCGCGGGCGCCACCCGGGTGTCGTTGCAGGTCAACGTGATCGGCGGGACCGGCGCGGTGGCGACGACCCAGGAGGGCGACAAGTGACCGAGCCGGCGGACCACCCCCTGGTCACCGCGGTGAAGCCGCTGGTGGACGCGATGGGCGCACAGATCCTGGGGCCGGAGCAGGCCACCGACGACGACGTCGTCCTCGCCTGGGAGGGCGAGGACGTCCTCGCCGTACGGCTGCCGCAGCTCGCCGACTCGCTGGACCACATCCTGGTGGCGATGGAGCGGCGCCACGGCAAGCCGCTCTCGGAGCTGGACCGCAAGACCAAACAGGCCGTCGTGCGTACGCTGGAAGCACGTGGTGCGTTCTCCGTCCGGCATGGCGTCGAGACGGTCGCGGGCGCCCTCGGTGTCAGCCGGTTCACCGTCTACAACTACCTGAACAGGGAGAATGCCGCGAAGGGTGAGTAGCTGAGCACAGTGCGCAGCCGGCCGCCGTCCGCATGTCGGGACGGCGGCTTTTGTGTCACCGAAGTTTCAACAAACTGTTGACGGGGCGTCGCGCCAGGGCGTTAGCTATCCGCAGCCCGTCCAAGCACAGGAAAACAGCCACGGAGGCTCCCGTGACTTCGAGTACACAGCGCCTTTCGGGGGAGACCCCCGAACCCACCACGGGCCTCACCCGGTTCAACACCTCGGCGGACGGCGACGCGCTCGCCGCCCTGCACGAGGTGTGCGCCAGCTCGGCGTGGGGGAGCAAACTGCTCGCCCGGCGCCCGTACGCCACCACCGAGGCCCTCCTTCTCGCCAGCGACGCCGCCATGGCCGAACTGACGGCGGAGGACCTGGCCGAGGCGATGGCGGGCCACCCGCCGATCGGCCGCCCCAAGCCCGGTGATCCGACGTCGTCCCGCGAACAGAGCGGGATGGCCGGCGCCTCCGAGGACCTCAAGGCGGAGATGCTCGAACTGAACCTGGCCTACCAGGAGAAGTTCGGCCACGTCTTTCTGATCTGCGCCACCGGCAGGACCGGCGAGCAGATGCGCGACGCGGTCCGGACCCGGATCGGGAACTCGCCCGAGCGGGAGCGGGAGATCGTCCGCACCGAACTGGGCAAGATCAACCGCATCCGGCTGACCCGTCTCGTAGAGGAAGAGAGCGCCGCATGAGCACCGAGACCACCGCGTCGGTGTCCACGCACATCCTGGACACCAGCATCGGACGCCCCGCCGAGGGCGTCGCCGTCTCCCTGTCGGCCCGCAGCGGGTCCGGCGCGGAATGGGTGGCGCTCGGGGCTTCGGCGACCGACGCGGACGGGCGTTGCAAGGACCTGCCGGCCCTGCCGGAAGGCACCACACACGTACGCCTCGGCTTCGAGACCGAGGCGTACTTCACGCGTTCGAACACCACAGTGAAGCAAGCCGAGGCGCAGCAGGACGCCCCCCGCGTAAGGGACAGCGGCGCGTTCTTCCCGGAGGTGGCGATCACGTTCGCCGTCGTCCCGGGCGAGCACTACCACGTACCGCTGCTGCTCAACCCGTTCGGCTACTCCGTTTACCGAGGGAGCTAGCAGACACATGCCCACGATTCTCGGCCAGAACCAGTACGGCAAAGCAGAGAACCGCGTCGTCAAGATCACGCGGGACGGCGACACCCACCACATCAAGGACCTGAACGTCTCGGTCGCCCTCTCCGGCGACATGGACGACGTCCACTACTCCGGCTCGAACGCCAACGTCCTGCCGACCGACACCACCAAGAACACGGTGTACGCGTTCGCCAAGGAGTACGGCATCGAGTCCGCCGAGCAGTTCGGCATCCACCTCGCCCGTCACTTCGTGACCTCGCAGGAGCCGATCCACCGGGCGCGCATCCGCATCGAGGAGTACGCCTGGGAGCGCATCGAGACCTCCGACGCCAACTCCAAGTTCATCGGCGCCGACGAGGTCAAGCACTCCTTCGTCCGCAAGGGCCAGGAGACCCGCGTCACGGAGATCACCTACGACGGTGAGGCCTGGCAGGTCATATCCGGCCTGAAGGACCTGGTCGTCATGAACTCCACGAACTCCGAGTTCTGGGGGTACGTGAAGGACAAGTACACCACCCTCCAGGAGGCGTACGACCGCATCCTGGCCACCCAGGTCTCCGGCCGCTGGCGGTTCAACTGGACCGACGACGAGCAGCGGATGCCCAACTGGGAGAAGTCCTACGAGCAGGTGCGCAAGCACATGCTCCAGGCCTTCGCCGAGACGTACTCCCTGTCGCTCCAGCAGACGCTGTACCAGATGGGCTCGCGCATCATCAACAACCGGTCGGAGATCGACGAGGTGCGCTTCTCCCTGCCGAACAAGCACCACTTCCTGGTCGACCTCGAACCGTTCGGGCTGAAGAACGACAACGAGGTCTACTTCGCGGCCGACCGCCCCTACGGCCTCATCGAGGCCACCATCCTCCGGGACGGTGTGGAGCCCAAGATCCCGGTCGACATGACCAACCTCTGATTGCCAGGCCGATGACCGCCCCGCCCGCCCTCACGGAGGACGGGGCGGCACCGGACCGGAGGGACCAGCAATGGCACAGCCTGCATCGGGGCCGGCACCAGAAGGCCCGTGTTCCACCCCACCGGAGAAGATCCCCTGTCACCCGGTGGACGAAAAGCTCCCCTTCTCGCGGCTCGTCCCCGCCGCACTCCAGCACATCGCCGCCATGTACGCGGGCGTCGTCACCCCTCCGCTCATCATCGGCCAGGCCGTCGGCCTGGACGCGGCCGGGATGACCCGGCT
Source organism: Streptomyces sp. NPDC039423 (assembly GCF_055598725.1). Classification (NCBI taxonomy): domain Bacteria; kingdom Bacillati; phylum Actinomycetota; class Actinomycetes; order Kitasatosporales; family Streptomycetaceae; genus Streptomyces; species Streptomyces sp. NPDC039423. The sequence goes on along the minus strand of NZ_JBVKAH010000005.1, from coordinate 306,049 downwards.
GATCGCGGCGAGCCTGCTCATCGCGGGCCTCGCCACCCTCCTCCAGACCCTCGGCGTCTCCGGCGTCGCCGGGAACCGGCTGCCGTTCGTCAACGCGGCCTCCTCCGCCGGCATCGCGCCGATGCTCGCCATCGCCGAGACCAGCGCGCCCGGCCGGCAACTGCCCGCCATCTACGGCGCGGTGATGGTCGCCGGAGTCTTCTGCCTCGCCGTCGGTCCCTTCTTCGGCCGGCTGCTGCGCTTCTTCCCGCCCCTCGTCACCGGAGTCGTCATCACCCTGATCGGGGTGACCCTGATGCCCGTGCCGGTGAGCTGGGCCCAGGGCGGTGACAAGGACGCCGCCGACTTCGGCGCCATGCGGTACCTCGCGCTCGCCGCCTTCACCCTCGTGGTGATCCTGCTCTTCCAGCGCTTCGGCAAGGGCTTCGTCAAGCAGATCGCCCTGCTGCTGGGCCTCCTCATCGGCACCCTCGCCGCGATCCCCTTCGGGATGGCCGACTTCGCCGGCCTGCGGGAGGCGCCCCTCGCCGCGCTGCCCTCGCCCTTCGCCTTCGGCGCCCCCGAGTTCCAGCCCGCCGCGATCCTCTCCCTGTGCATCGTGATGCTGGTGCTGATGACCGAGTCCAGCGCCGGCATGCTCGCCCTCGGCGAGATCTGCGAGCGCCGCACCGACGGCAGGACCATCACCCGTGGCCTCCGCACGGACGGCATCGCCACCCTGGTCGGCCCCGTCTTCGGCGGCTTCCCCACCTCGGCCTTCGCCCAGAACGTCGGCGTCGTCTCCCTCACCCGGGTGCGCAGCCGGTACGTCGTCGCGGTCGCCGGCGGCGTGCTCCTGGTGCTCGGGGTCTTCCCGGCGCTCGGAGCGGTCGTCTCCCTCGTCCCGATGCCCGTCCTGGGCGGCGCCGGTATCGTTCTGTTCGGCTCGATCGCGGTCAGCGGCATCCGTACGCTCTCCGAGGCGGGCCTCGACGACAGCTCCAACATCATCCTGGTGGCCGTCGCCCTCGGAGCGGGCATCATCCCGCTCGCCGCTCCCACCTTCTACGCGGAGTTCCCGGCCTGGGCACAGACCGTGCTCGGCTCCGGCATCAGCGCCGGAGCACTCGTGGCGGTCCTGCTCAACCTGTTCTTCCACCATCTCGGCACCCGGAGCCGTCACACGGTCCCGGCACTCAAATCCTCCTAGGGTCCTGCCGTGCCCTCCCCCACGGACTCCGTCCAGGGGAACCCGAAGCCACCACCGAAAGAAGAAGGAAGCACCATGGCACCTTCGGCAGCCCAGAGCGCCCCCCGGCGCATCGTGATCGAGAACTGCGCGATCGCGACCGTCGACGCCGACGACACCGAGTACGCCTCGGGTCACCTGGTCATCGCGGACAACAGGATCGAGTCCATCGGAGCGGGCAAGGCCCCCGAGGGCCTGGACGGTGTCGTACGGCGCATCGACGCCACCGGCCACCTCGTCACCCCCGGCCTGGTCAACACGCACCACCACTTCTACCAGTGGATCACCCGGGGCCTGGCCACCGACCACAACCTCTTCAACTGGCTCGTCGCCCTCTACCCGACCTGGGCGCGCATCGACGAGCGGATGGGCTACACGGCGGCCCAGGGCTCCCTCGCCATGATGGCCCGTGGCGGTGTCACCACCGCCATGGACCACCACTACGTCTACCCGAAGGGCTCCGGCGACCTGTCCGGCGCCATCATCAGGGCCGCGTCCGAGATGGGTGTCCGCTTCACCCTGGCCCGCGGCTCCATGGACCGCAGCGAGAAGGACGGCGGCCTGCCGCCGGACTTCGCCGTCGAGACCCTCGACGGCGCCCTCGCCGCCACCGAGGAGACCGTCAAGAAGCACCACGACGCCTCCTTCGACGCCATGACCCAGGTCGCCGTGGCGCCCTGCTCCCCGTTCTCCGTCTCCACCGAACTGCTCAAGCAGGGCGCCGAACTGGCCCGCCGCCTCGGGGTGCGCCTGCACACGCACGGCTCGGAGACCGTGGAGGAGGAGCAGTTCTGCAAGGAACTGTTCGGCATGGGCCCGACCGACTACTTCGAGTCGACCGGCTGGCTCGGCGAGGACGTGTGGATGGCGCACTGCGTCCACATGAACGACTCCGACATCGAGGCCTTCGCCCGTACCAGGACCGGCGTCGCGCACTGCCCGTCGTCCAACGCCCGCCTCGCCGCCGGCATCGCCCGCGTCCCCGACATGCTCAAGGCGGGCGTCCCCGTCGGCCTGGGCGTCGACGGCACCGCCTCCAACGAGTCCGGTGAGCTCCACACCGAGCTGCGCAACGCCCTGCTGATCAACCGCCTCAACCGCGAGCACCGCGAGGCCGCCCTCAACGCCCGCCAGGCCCTGCGCCTCGGGACCTACGGCGGCGCCCAGGTCCTCGGCCGCGCCGGGCAGATCGGCTCCCTGGAGCCGGGCAAGCTCGCCGACCTGGTGCTGTGGAAGCTGGACACGCTCGCCCACGCCTCCATCGCCGACCCGGTGACCGCCCTCGTCTTCGGCGCGGCGGCCCCGGTCACGGCCTCGTTCGTCAACGGCAAGCAGATCGTCGAGGACAACCGCCTGCTGACGGTCGACGAGGACGCCATCGCCCGTACCACCCGGGAAGAGGCCCAGCGCCTCGCCCGGATCGCCGCCCAGGGCTGACCCCCGGGCCACATCGCCGGCCGCGCACGCCGCGGCCGGGCGATCCACGAAGTCCGGTCGAGGGGGACGGCCCTCGACCGGTCGCCGCGGACCCGAGCGGGGCCCGCGGCAGCCGGACCGGGGGGCGCCGTACCGCAAGGAGGTACCGCGCCCCCCGGAACGGTGAAGGATGTCGGCACCCCCACCCTGACGACACACCCCCCGGGCGCAACACCTGCAACACCTCCATGAAACCCACGTCCCCGAGCACGTGTAACCGACCGGAGGAACCCACGTGGCCGCCAAGCCCAGGTTTCGCAACGACGCAGATGCCACCGACGCCACCGACGTCGCCGACGCAGGAGCCGCGCCCGACGACCGTAAGCACCCGGTCGACGAGAAGCTCCCGCCCTTCAAGATGTTCACCAGCGGCCTCCAGCACGTGGCCGCCATGTACGCGGGCGTCGTGGCCCCGCCGCTCATCGTCGGCGCGGCCGTGGGGCTGTCCGGCACCGAACTGACCTTCCTCACCGGGGCCAGCCTGTTCACCGCGGGGCTCGCCACCTTCCTCCAGACCCTCGGCGTCTGGAAGATCGGCGCCAGGCTGCCGTTCGTCAACGGCGTCACCTTCGCCGGGGTCGCCCCCATGCTCGCCATCGTCGACACCACTGACGACAAGGCCGACGCCCTGCCGGTCATCTTCGGCGCGATCATCGTCGCCGGTCTGCTGGGCTTCATCGCCGCCCCCTACTTCAGCAAACTGGTCCGCTTCTTCCCGCCCGTCGTCACCGGCACCGTCATCACCCTGATCGGCGTCTCCCTCCTGCCCGTCGCCTTCGGATGGGCCCAGGGGCCGAACCCCGCCGCCGACGACTACGGCTCGACCACCTACCTCACCCTGGCCGCGATCACGCTGGTCCTGGTCCTGGTGCTGCGGCGGTTCACCCGGGGCTTCGTCAAGCAGATCGCCGTCCTCATAGGCCTGGTGCTGGGCACCCTCGTCGCCGTACCGTTCGGCGTCACCGACTTCAGCCCGGTCACCGAGGCGGACGTGGTCGGCTTCCCGGCGCCGTTCCACTTCGGCGCCCCGCAGTTCGCCCTCGCCGCGATCGTCTCGATGTGCGTGGTGATGCTGGTGTCGATGACCGAGTCGACCGCCGACATGCTGGCGCTCGGCGAGATCGTCGAGCGGCCGGCCGACGAAAGGACCATCGCGGCGGGACTCCGCGCCGACACCCTCGGCTCGGCCCTCAGCCCCCTCTTCAACGGCTTCATGTGCAGCGCCTTCGCCCAGAACATCGGGCTGGTCGCCATGACCAGGATCCGCAGCCGGTTCGTGGTCGCCTGCGGCGGCGGGTTCCTGGTCCTGATGGGCCTCTCCCCGGTCGCCGCCTCGCTGATCTCGGTGGTGCCCCGCCCGGTCCTGGGCGGCGCGGGCGTCGTGCTCTTCGGGTCGGTCGCGGCCAGCGGCATCCAGACCCTGGTCAAGGCCGGCCTGGAGAAGGACAACAACGTCCTGATCGTCGCCGTCTCGCTGGCCGTCGGCATCATCCCGATCACGGCGCCGGAGTTCTACCACGCCTTCCCGGAGACCGCGAAGATCATCCTGGACTCCGGCATCTCCACCGGCTGTGTCGCCGCCGTCCTGCTCAACCTGGTCTTCAACCACCTGGGCAACGGCGGACGCGACGCCGACGAGGTCACCGCCCCCATGGAACCGGGCGAGGAGATCTCCGGGACCAGGGCCACCAAGGCGGCCCCGGCCCACTGACGGACCGGACCCGCCGGGGGCGGGCGCGTGCGGCACGCCCGGTGCCGTACGCGCCCGCTCTCCTTTCAGGCCCCCGGCCACGCCATCAGATTGCTGAACAGCTCGGCCTGTTCGATCGCGTCGTCCAGCGCGTGGTGGCTGTGCGGGCGACGGGACAGCAGCTCAGGCGGCATCGTCCCCTTGGCGACCGCCCGCAGCGGCACCCGCGCCTTGGTCGCGTACAGCGTCTTCATGTCCATGCAGCCCGAGTGCCCGAACGGGCTCTCACCCGTGTACCGGATCAGGTACCAGTACAGGAACGTCCAGTCGTACGAAGCCGGATAGCCGCACATCACCGGCTGGGCGCCCGCGCTCACCTCACGGACCCAGGCGGACAGCTCGCCCATCACCACGGCGGGCTCGCTGCCCTCCACCGCCAGCCGGTCCCGGTCGAGCCCGCTCACCGCGAGCGCCTCCGGGACGAACGCCTCGCCCACCGGCCGCAGTTCGCGATAGAACGTGTCGGCCTCCGGGTCTGCCGCCGTGTACCCGTCCGCGTCCTGGCGCCCGGCCACCGCCGCGCCGACGCTGAGCATCGAGTACGGCCCGGGAATGGGCCCGTCCGCCTCGACGTCGACGGAGATGTACAGGCTGGGGCGAACACGGCGCGTCATGGGCCGCGAGCATGACACACCGGGCCGTCCGGGTCACCCGGCTTTTCCCCCGTCACGCCCCCGGCCGCCAGTCGGGGCGGCGGCCCGCGAGGCCGACCACGCGGTCGAGCAGCGGCGCACCCTCGGGTACCGGTACGGGCGGGCCGAACGGGCCCCGCTGCTCCGGGTCGTCGGCGGTGGGGGCCAGCAGGGCGTACGACGCCGCCAGGGAGGTCTCGTCCGGCGCGTACTCCTGGCCGGTCGCCCGCGCCAGGTCCCACCCGTGCAGCAGCACCTCGTTCAGCGCGACCAGCCCGGCCACCTCGCCCGGCAGGGTGACACCCCCGGCCCGGGTGGTGCCCTGCCACGCCGCCGGGTCCCGCCAGGCGGCCGCGAGCTCGTCCAGCCGGCGGGGGAGCGCGGCCCGCCAGTCCTCGGCGAGCGGCGGCAGCCCCGCCCGCGGGTCCGTGTCCGTGGTGGGCCCGAGGTCCTTCCGCCCGGCGTCCCGGAACGCGACCGCCAGTCCCAGCAGGTGGGCCAGCAGGTCCCGTACCGCGTACTCGGGGCAGGGCGTCCGGTCGCCGAGCCGGTCGTCACCGATCCCGTCCAGCAGCCGGGCCACACCGCGGGTCGCGGGTCCCAGATCGAGCATGCGCTCCTCCGTGTGTACGTCCATGGGGGGCAGACCGCCGGCGGCCCGGAAACTCATCGTGCCCCCTCACTTCCGCCGCCGCGCGCACTCGTCGGCCAGCCGCGGGTACGCCCGCGCGATCGCCCCGTACACCCGCTCGCGCAGCAGCCGCTCGGCCTCCGCCCGCCCGGTCGCCCCGTACAGCCCGTCCAGCAGCGCGTCGTACCGGCGCAGGGTGTACCGCAGGTAGTCCACCTGCCACCGCACCAGCGCCCCCGCCCTCGGCGCCTCCGGGCCCGGCGCCCCCGCCCTCGGCGCCCCCGGGCTCGGCGCCCCCGGGCCCGGCGCCTCCTGGCCCGGTGCCTCCGCCCCCGGGCGGCCGGCCCCCACCGGGCGGCCGGCCCCCGGACCTCCCGCGCCCGCACCCGCGCTCCCCGGCCCGCCGCCCCCGCCCGCACCGGCACCCGAGCCCCCGCCCGCACCGGCGCCCGTCGACCGCCGGTGCCGGACCGCGCGACGCTCCAGCTCCGCCTCCGGCAGCAGCGGCACCCGGATCGGCTCCGCCCGGATCGCCGCCAGCACGGCCGCCCGCCGCCGCTCCGCCCCGGCCCGCACGGCCGCCGGGCTGCGCCCCGCCGAGGCGGAGCACGCCGCGAACTCCGGTGTCCGCTCCACCGCCTCCACCCTGGCCAGCAGGTACAGCCGGACCGGCGCCACTGACCACCGCCGCGGGTCCCGCCCCTGCACGTCCGGCTCACCCAGCAACTGCCGCACCATCGCGTCGGTCCACCCGCGCTGCCGCAGCCCGGTCGGCGTCAGGTACGTCAAACGCTCCGTCATGATCCCCCCAGCACTCGTCACGGAGAGTGATGGAACCAGTGAAGCGCACCCCACTGACAACGGCGCCCCGCCCCGGCGTCCCCTGATCGGGCTACCCGCCCGGGCGCGAGCCGCGCCGACCCCCGCGCACCCCGGGCGCGGCCCATACGCTCCCCGAGTGACCGTGATCCGTACCCCCGCCCCCAACACCGGACTCGACACCTTCCTGGCCTGGGCCGGCAAGGAACGCGAGGCCCGCGGGAAGGCCCCCCTCCCCGTGCGTACCGCGGACGCCGTCCTGACCCTGTTCGCCCTGCACGGGGCCGACCGCCGGACCGGGGTGCCCGAGCCGACCGCGCGGCTGCTGGGCCCGGTGCTCCACGAGGACCTGCCGGTACTGCTGTGGGGCTCCCCGCCGGAGGCCGACGCCGTGCCCGAGGTCGTCGCCGCGCTCGCCGACCTCGCGCGGGCGTCCGGCCGCCTGAACGCCAAGCGGCACGCCCGGCTGCTCGCCGCGCTCGACGAGGCGGTGCCGGAACACCGCCGGGCCATGGCCGACCCGTGGAACCTGACCTGGCCGCGCTGGTACGCCTCCCTGCTGCGCTCCGACGGCGTCGACGCCGACGACCCCGGCGCCGTACGGGCCTGGCTCGCCGCCCACGAGAACACCCCGCGCGCCGAGCGCCCCGCCCTCCCGGCGCCGCTGCACCGCTCCGACGTCGCCGCCCGCACCTTCGCCGTCCGGGCGCGGCTGGACGAGCTGCTGCTGGCCGCCTCCGCCCGGGACGCCGAGGCCCCCTCGCCGGCCGGCCCCCTGCTGCCCGTCCCGCCACGGCCCGCCGGCCGCCCGGACGAGGACGTGCCCGCCGGGCTGGAGCGGCTCGCCGACGAGCTCGTCGACCGCTGGACGGCCGCCGGCCTGGCCGCCGCGCTCGCCGAGCCGGACGGCCCGCACGCCTCCCTCGCGCCCGGACCGGAGTCGATCCCGCACTTCGCCCTCGCGGACCGGCTGCTCGGCGAACACCTGGACTACTACGGCGACGCCGCACGTCCCCTCCCCCCGCCGCCCGCACTGCCCGCCCCCGAGGCGATCAAGGAACTGCTGCACGCCGCCCCGCTCCCCGCCGCCCTCGCCGCGGGCTCCGCGGACGTCCCGCCCGAACTGGCCGAACGCTGCTTCCCCGGCCCGGCGGCCGCCGTCTGGGCCGACGGGACGCCGGCCGAACTCACCGAACTCGCCGCGGACGTCCTGGCGGCGGTCGTCGACAGCATCGGCTCCACCTCCGCATCGGAGTACGCGCAGGACGCCGCCCACCTGCTCTACGCGCTGTACGAGCGGGGCGGCACGGCCGACTCCGTCGTCCGCAAGGCGGCCGAGAGCGGAGGCCTGCCGGTCGACCCGGACCTGGAGGACGCGCCCGTACCGCTACCGGAGGACACCTCGTACCGGCCGTACGCCATGCCGTCCCCGGACCGGCTCCCCGCCCTCCTGGGCATGCCCTCCCTCACCGAGGAGGACCGGGCCGGACTGGAGACGCACGCCCACGCCCTGGCGGAGGTCGTCGACCGGCTGGCCGCGACGGGCTGCGTCTTCCGCGCGGGCGACGCGTACGGCCTCACCCCGCTCGGCCGTGCCGTGCTCCGCCACGTCCTGACCGCCGGTCATGTCGCGGCCCCCGGGGACGAGGAGGTCTCCGAGTGGGAGGCCGCCGAGGTCGTCACCGCCGTCCAGAGCTGGCCCGCCGACACCGCCGCCGGCACCCTGACCCGGTGGACGGCCGGCCGGGGCGTCGCCGCCTGGAGCGAGCTCCTCGACGCCGCGGGCGCGGCCAAGGCCGCCGACTTCCAGGGGCTCGACACCGCCGCGCTCCTCGCCCGTCTCGACCTGGCCTCCGTACCGGCCGAGGCCCTGCGGGCCGCCCTCACCCACCCGGCCGTCGGCGCCCACGCCCACCGGCTGCTGACGACCCGGGGCGAGGCCACCCCCGCCGACGCCGACCGGGTCCCCGAGAGCGCCCGCGCGGTCCTCACCCTGGAGACGCTGGAGGAGCTCCGGGCCCGGGACCGGCGCACGACCGCCGAGCACGGGGACGCGGGCGTCCCGGCGCTCCCCGGCGCCTTCGACGCCGCCTCCTCGGCCTGGCCCGGCGGCGCGCCCGCTCTGGTCCGGGCCCTGACCGGGACCGACCGTGCCACCGCCCTGCGGGTCCTCCAGTCCCTCGCCGGCCACCACCCGGACCCGGGGACGGCGGCCCTCGCCTCACGGGCCGCGCGGGCCGCGGCGAAAGGGGCCGCACGGACGGCCCCGCGGGGATCCTCCGGAAACCGCCTCCGCCGGAACCGCACCAGCCGGGATCGTCCCCACTCTTGAAGCGTCCCCTCCCGGTGTGCCATACAGGTCTGGACCAATTCCCAGCCGTCCGTGTGGAGGCCGATCGTGCACCGTCCCCCGACCGCCGCCGCGTTGAGCGTGACCGCCGCCCTCCTGCTCACCGCGTGCGGCGGCCCGGACGCGGACCGGGCCAAGGACACCGCGCGCCCCACGACCCCCACCGGGGTGACCGCCCAGGCCGGCAGCGCCACGTCCGCGCACGTCATGTGGGAGCGCTCGACGGACGACACGGCGGTCACCGGGTACGAGGTGCTCCACGACGGGCGGCGGGTCGCGTCGGTGCCGGCCGCCCGGAACATGGTCGACGTCGAGCGGCTCGCCCCCTCGACCGCGTACCGCTTCACGGTCCGCGCCAGGGACGCCGCCGGCAACCTGTCCGCGCCCAGCGCCGCCGTGTCCGTCACCACACCCCCGTCCGTGCCGGACGACCGCACCCCGCCCACCCGCCCGCCGGCCCTCCGCGGCATGGTGGAGGGCACCGGGGCGGTCACCCTCACCTGGGGGCGGGCCGCCGACGCGGCGGGCGTCACCGCCTACGACGTCTACCAGGCCGACTCCCGCGTCCACAGCGTCCCGGGCAGGGCCACCACCGCCCGGGTCACCCACCTCCGGCCGGGCACGGTCTACACCTTCACGGTCCGCGCCCGGGACGCGGCGGACAACTCCTCGCCCGACAGCCCCTCCGTGGACCTCACCACCGCCCCGGCCGCCGGCTCCGGCCCCAGCACCGCCCCCACCGGCCTGACCGCCACGGCCCGCCCGGGCGGCGTAGCCCTGTCCTGGACCCCGCCCGCCACCGGCGCCCCCGTGAAGGAGCACCAGCTTTTCCTCGACGGCGCCCTCGCCACCACCATCGTCTGGGGTGCCCAGCCACCTCCCGGCCCGGTGCACTACACCTTCACCGTCACCGACCGCCCCGGCACCCGCTACACCGTCAAGCTCCGCGCCAGGCTCCCGGACGGCACCTGGGGCGACTTCTCCGCCCAGCGCACCGTGGTGACCCGCTGAGACGCCCCCGCCCCCGGCGCAGTGCGACGCCGGGGGCGGGGGTGGTCCGCGGGGAGGGTGCGGGGCGGGTCAGCCGACGAGCTGCTCGTACGCGGGGAGGGTGAGGAAGTCCGCGTAGTCGGCGTCCAGCGAGACCTTCAGGAGCAGGTCGTGGGCCTGCTGCCACCGGCCGGCGGCGAAGGCCTCCTCGCCGATCTCGGCGCGGATGGCGGCCAGTTCACGGGCCGCGACCTCGCGGGCCAGCTCCGGGGTGGCCCGCTCGCCGTTCTCGAAGACGACACCGGCGTTGATCCACTGCCAGATCTGCGAGCGGGAGATCTCGGCGGTGGCCGCGTCCTCCATCAGGTTGAAGATGGCGACGGCGCCGAGGCCGCGCAGCCAGGCCTCGATGTAGCGGATGCCGACCTGGACGGCGTTGCGGAGACCCTCGTACGTCGGCTCGGCGTCGAGCGAGTCGATGGCGATCAGGTCGCCGGGGGCCACCGAGACGTCCTCGCGGAGGCGGTCCTTCTGGTTCGGCTTGTCGCCCAGCACGGCGTCGAAGGAGGCCATCGCGATCGGGACCAGGTCGGGATGGGCGACCCAGGAGCCGTCGAAGCCGTCGTTCGCCTCGCGGTCCTTGTCCGCCTTGACCTTCTCGAAGGCGACCTTGTTGACCTCGGCGTCCTTGCGAGACGGGATGAAGGCCGCCATGCCGCCGATCGCGTGGGCGCCGCGCTTGTGGCAGGTGCGCACCAGCAGTTCGGTGTACGCGCGCATGAACGGCGCCGTCATCGTGACCGCGTTGCGGTCCGGGAGGACGAACTTGCGGCCGCCGTCGCGGAAGTTCTTGACGATGGAGAAGAGGTAGTCCCAGCGGCCGGCGTTCAGGCCCGAGGCGTGGTCGCGCAGCTCGTAGAGGATCTCCTCCATCTCGTACGCGGCGGTGATCGTCTCGATCAGGACGGTCGCGCGGACGGTGCCCTGCGGGATGCCGACGTAGTCCTGGGCGAAGACGAAGATGTCGTTCCAGAGGCGGGCCTCCAGGTGCGACTCCGTCTTCGGGAGGTAGAAGTACGGGCCCTTGCCGAGGTCGATGAGGCGCCGCGCGTTGTGGAAGAAGTACAGGCCGAAGTCGACCAGGGCGCCGGGGACCGGGCGGCCGTCGAAGCGCAGGTGGCGCTCCTCCAGGTGCCAGCCGCGCGGGCGCATGACGACGGTGGCGAGCTGGTCGGCGGGCTTGAGGGCGTACGACTTGCCGGTGCGCGGGTCGGTGAAGTCGATCTTCCGCTCGTACGCGTCGATCAGGTTGAGCTGGCCGAGGACGACGTTCTCCCAGGTGGGGGCGGACGCGTCTTCGAAGTCTGCGAGCCAGATCCTGGCGCCCGAGTTGAGGGCGTTGATGGTCATCTTCCGGTCGGTCGGACCGGTGATCTCCACGCGGCGGTCGTTCAGCGCGGCCGGAGCCGGCGCGACCTTCCAGCCGTCGTCCTCGCGGAGCTGTGCGGTCTCCGGGAGGAAGTCGAGCGTGCTGGTGCGGGCGATCTCGGCACGGCGCTCGGCGCGGCGGGCGAGGAGTTCGTCACGTCGCGGCGTGAAGCGCCGGTGCAGTTCGGCCACGAAGGCCAGGGCCGCGTCGGTGAGGACCTCGTCCTGCCGGGGCAGGGGCTCGGCTTCGACGATGGCCAGCGGGGACGGCGCTGGTGCGGACATGAGCTGTCACTTCCTTCAGCGGGGACTGTGGCACGGCGCCGTGCAGCGGCCGCCGGGCGTACGCGCGCGGCACTGAGTGCCGCGGGAGCCGAGATACGGTCACGGGCGCCTTCTGACGATCGGGTGCTTCTGAACAGTGGATACTAGTTTCCTCATGGTGGAAGTTCAATGGTTTGTTGATGTCGAGATTCTCCGGGTCGACAGAACATGGCGCTCGGTGCCACGCCGTTCACTCCAGGTGCGCCAGGTCCTCCGGCCGGTCGATGTCGTACGCCTCGGCCACGTCCCCGCACTCGACGAGGACGATCGCCCCTTCGTGCTCCCTCAGATAGGCGCGTGCCCCCCGGTCGCCCTCCGTACTCCGCGCCACGTCCGCCCAGCGGTCCGCCCCGATCAGCACCGGATGGCCGCGCCTCCCGTCGTACGCGGCGGCCGCCAGCGCGTCGCGCGAGCGGTACGCGGCGGCCACCCGCCGTACCGCCTCCGGCCCGATCCCGGGCTGGTCCACCAGCGCCACGACGACCGCGTCCGCGCCGCTCTCGCCCGCGCCGCCCGCCGGGGCGAGGGACGCCAGGCCCGCGCGCAGCGACGACCCCATGCCCTCCTCCCAGTCCGGGTTGTCCACCAGGACGCACCCCTCCAGCGCGGCCCGCTCGCGGACGGCCCCGGCGGCGGCGCCCAGCACCACGTGCACCACCGCGCAGCCGCCCGCCCGCAGCACGCCCACCGCGTGCTCGACCAGCGGGCGGCCCCGGTGCTCCAGCAGCGCCTTCGGGCGGCCGCCGAGCCGCCGCCCGCCGCCCGCCGCCAGGAGGAGTCCGGCGATCCGTGGTGCGTCTGTCGTCGTATGTCCCATGTGGAGTGCATACCGCATGCGCGGACTCCCGCGCGCGGGTGAAGACGGGGCTCCGCCTTGGATAAGGTGCGGGTCCGGGATCGAAGCGATCCGACGGTGATCCGCGGTGATCAGCAAGGACAGTATGAAGTCCGTTACGGGGGACATGGGTTGATGAGTGGTGGTCCGGCACGCCAGGGAACGGTCTTCCAGCCGCTCGAGGACGACGATCCGCGCTCGGTGGCCGGTTACCGGCTCGCCGCCCGGCTCGGCGCCGGTGGCATGGGCAAGGTGTACCTGTCGTACACCCCGGGCGGCCGGCCGGTCGCCATCAAGGTGATCCGTCCCGACTTCGCCGAAGACGCCGAGTTCCGGCGGCGGTTCGCCCAGGAGGTCCAGGCCGCGCAGCGCGTCCAGGGCCTGTACACGGCGCCCGTCATCGACTCCGACACCGACGCCCGCCAGCCCTGGCTGGCCACCGCGTACGTCCCCGGCCCCTCCCTCGCCGACGCCGTGCAGGCGCACGGCGGGCTGCCCGTCGACACGGTGCTGCTGCTCGTCGCCGGCATCGCCGAGGCCCTCCAGGTCATCCACGGCGCCGGCATCGTGCACCGCGACCTCAAGCCCGCCAACGTCCTGCTCGCCGCGGACGGACCGCGCGTGATCGACTTCGGCATCGCGCGCGCCGCCGACGCCACCTCGCTCACCGGCAGCGGCGTGACCATCGGCACCCCGTCCTTCATGTCCCCCGAGCAGGCGGCCGGCCGCACGGTCACCGCGGCCACCGACATCTTCGCGCTGGGCCAGGTCACCGCGTACGCGGCCCTCGGCAGCCCGGCGTTCGGCGAGGGCACCTCCCACGGCGTGCTGTACCGGATCGTCCACGAGGAGCCGCGGCTCGACGGGCTCCCCGACCGGCTGCGGGAGCTGGTGACCCGCTGCCTGACCAAGGACCCGGCCGGCCGGCCCTCCGTCGCCGACATCCTGACCCTGTGTCAGACGGCCAGCGACCAGACGGCGCTGCGCCGCCCGGAGGAGTGGCTGCCCGGCGCCGTCGCCGCGGACATCACCACCCGCGCCGCCGCGCCCGCCCCGGCGGCGGCCACCACGCCCCCGCCGCCCGCACAGCCCCCGGCCGCCCCGGCCGCCCCGGCGACGCCCCCGCCCTTCCCGGCGCAGGCGCACGGCCAGGCCGCCGCCCACCCCCACGCGCCCGGCCACACGCCGCCCGCCCAGGCACCGGCCGCGTACCCGCAGCAGCCCGCCCCGGCGCCCCACCCCCCGACCGCCCACGCGGCTCCGTCGACCCCGCCGCCCGGCTTCGGCCCGCCGCCCACCCAGAGCGCCGCCCACACCCCGGCGCCCGTCCCCGCGCCCACCCCGCGGTACGGCTACCCGCAGGCGCACGCGACCCCGCCCCCGCACGCGACCCCGCCCCCGCACGCCGGACCGGCCCCGGTCACCGCCTCCGTGCCCACCCCGCAGCCCCGCCGGAAGACCAGGCGGAACCTGCTGCTCGGCCTCACCGCCGCGCTCCTCGTGGCCGCCCTCGCCGGCGGCGGGGTGTACGTCCTGATGTCGGGCGACGACGACAAGGGCGGCAGCCGGGCGCAGGGCGGCGGCCGGACCACGAGCGGCTCCACGCCCGCGCCCGAGGGCTCCGCGGACGGCACCCAGGACCAGAACCAGGGCCAGGACCAGGCCACCGCGTCGCCCGACACGCCCTCCTCCGAGCGGCCCCCGGAGCCGGTCGCCAACCCCGAACCCGCCACCTACCAGGGCATCGACCTCACGGACGGCTACCACCTGACGCTGGCGGACGATCCCGTCAAGCCGCTCGCCGACGACGCCAACGTGGACATCGCCTACAACTGGAACCTGGAGAAGATCCACGTCGAGGACGGCCGCCTCATCCTCCTCCGGGCGGGTCAGAAGGGCGACCTGGAGACCTGCCGCACCGAGACCCGGTACGCCGACCGGGTCGACCTCGACTCCCTGTCCAAGGGGTCCCAGCTCTGCGTCCTGACGAACGGAGGCCACGTCGGCCTCGTCACGTACCAGGGCAAGTCGCCGGAGTCCGACCCCAGTCACTACGTCACGCTCGACGTGACCGTATGGCGGGGCGCGATCGCCCCGGAAGGCACCTCCTGACTTTCGTCGGAGGAGTGGCGCTCCCCGCCCGTGATGGCGTTAAGTACAGGGGCGGGCGCACAACGTAGTGCGGGTGAGGGGCGGGAGAGCTTTTGTTGCGAAGCATCGGACGAAGGCACGCGGCCGACGGCGGCGAGGACCCCAGGGTGACGGAGCTGCGCGCCGCCGTCGCCCGCCTCCGCCGCGAACTCGCCGGCCATCCGGCCGACTTCGCGGACCGGGGCATAGCCGACGACGAACTGGCCGCGCTCGCCGCGATGACCCTCACCGGCGTGCCCGAAGTGCGCCGGCTGCGCCGGTCGTTACTGCTCATCGCGGGCGCGATCGGCTCGGTGAGCGCACTGGGCGCCGCGCTCACCGGCCTGCGCCACGCGGTGGAGCTGTTCGCCGAACAGCCCCGCTAGGGCGTGTGTCGAAATTCCCGTCTGGCCGGGGGCGTCCGGCACGCCCGCTCGCCGCGTTGTCGGTCGTCGGCGCAGCCCGCTGCGCTCTCTCCCCCTGCGCCTGGCGGCGCGGGAGGTGCCCCCACCCTCCGCCTTGCGATCGCACGCACCGGACACCGCGGCCCCCGCCCGCCCGCCGGGCGGACGCCGATACTTTCCGGACACTCCCTAGCGGTACGGGCCGGACAGGAGGGGCGGTCAGCGGCGGATCAGACGGCGGGCCGTCGCCGCCGCCACCGCCGCCGTCCGCGAGTCCACGCCCAGCTTCGCGAACACGTGCACCAGATGGGACTTCACCGTCGCCTGACTGAGGAACAGCCGCTTGCTGATCTGCTGGTTCGACAGCCCCTCGCCGACAAGCTGGAGCACCTCCAGCTCCCGTTTGGTCAGCGCCTCGGCCGGCGTCCGCATCCGGTCCATCAGCCGGTGCGCCACCGCCGGGGCGAGCGCCGACCGGCCGGCCGCGGCCGTCCGGACCGCCGCCGACAGCTCCTCCGGCGGGGCGTCCTTGAGCAGGTAGCCGCTCGCGCCCGCCTCCACGGCCGCCAGGATGTCGGCGTCCGTGTCGTACGTGGTGAGCACCAGCACCCGCGGTCCTCCCGGGCGGGCGGTGATCGCGGCCGTCGCCTCCGAGCCGTGCATGCCGGAGCCGAACTGGAGGTCCATCAGCACCACGTCCACGCCGTGCGCGAGTTCCACCGCGCGCTCCGCGGTGGCGGCCTCGGCGACCACCGTGAAGTCCGGCTCGGTGTCCAGGACGGCGCGCAACCCGGCCCGTACGACGGGATGGTCGTCGGCGAGCAGCAGACGGATGGTCACAGCGGCTGGTCCTCCGTCCGGAGCGTACGCAGCGGAAGGGCCGCCGCGACGGCGGTCCCCTGGCCGGGCGACGACTCGACGGTGAACGTCCCGCCCAGGGACCGTGCGCGCGAGCGCATCGCCCGGAGCCCGAAGCCGCTGCCCGGCGAGGGTGCCGGGGAGCCGGGGTCGAAGCCCTTGCCGTCGTCCACCACGTCCAGGCTGACGGACGCGTCCATGAAGGTCAGGGTGATCTCGACCCGCGCGGCCTCCGCGTGCCGCACGGTGTTGGCCAGCGCCGACTGGGCGATCCGCAGCAGCGCCACCTCGTACGGGGTGGGCAGCGGCACCGGCGTGCCGCTCACCGAGAACCGTGCCCTCGGGCCTGGCCCACCGGTGTCGCACAGCCGCTCCAGCGCCGCCGCCAGCGAACCGCGCTCCAGGTCGGCCGGCGCCAGCGCCCGGACGAACCGCCGCGCCTCCGCGAGGTTGTCCTGGGCGGTCCACCGGGCCCGCTCGATGTGGCCGGCCGCCACCGGGGAGCCGTCCGGCAGGGCCCGCCCGGCGGCCCGCAGCAGCAACTGGATGGACGACAGGCCCTGCGCGAGCGTGTCGTGGATCTCCCGGGCCAGCCGCTCCCGCTCGGCCAGCGTCCCCGCGTGCCGCTCCGCGGCGGCCAGCTCCGCCCGCGTCGAGGTCAGCTCCTCGGCCAGCCTCCGGTGCCGCTCGCTCTCCCGGTACAGCGCCTGGTAGCCCAGGACGGTCGCCACGGCGACGGCCGCGCCCAGCAGCGGGCCGATGACGGCGCCGGGGTTCAGCGGTGCGCCATGGCGTACGTACGACATGATCGCGGCGGCCGCCGTGGCCGCGACGGCCGGCAGGGCCCAGCGGGCGGGCAGCAGGTGCAGGAGCAGGAAGTACAGCGGGAAGGCGAGCCACAGTCCGTCGGGCGTCAGGGCCAGCAGGACCAGCCAGGAGGCGGACAGGGCGCCCAGCCAGACCGCGGCGGCGGTCCGGGACTCCCGCACCGCCCGGAGGGCCGACCCGGCCGCGTACACCCCGCCCGTCGCGACCGCCGCGGCGACGGCGGCCGGGCTGGGGGAGCGCAGCGCGGCCAGCACCAGCAGTCCGGCCACCAGCAGGTGCAGGCAGACGCGCAGGACGCGCAGGGCGGGGGTGAGCGAGCGTGGATCCATGTCGCGTCCAGCGTAGGCGGGCCCGGCGTCCGGGGACTCAACCGAAAGTTGGATGACGGGCCCATCCGGCGTGCGATGCCCCGGCGGGCCGCCCCTCGGCAGGCTGGCCGCATGTTCGTCGCATGGAGAGACCTGCGGTTCGCCCGAGGGCGGTTCGCGCTGATGGGCACGGTGATCGTGCTGATCACCCTGCTGGTGGGACTACTGTCGGGGCTGACGGCCGGGCTGGCGCGGGAGAACGTCTCCGCGGTCACCGGTCTGCCCGCCGACCGGCTGGCCTTCGCCGCCCCGCCGCCCGGCCGGCCGGTGTCGTTCACCGACTCGGTGCTGCCCGAGGAGGCGTGGCGGACCTGGGCGCGGCAACCGGGCGTGACCGCCGCCCGGCCGCTCGGCATCGGCACGCTCGACGCGGTGGCCGGCGACCGTACGGCGGCGCTCTCGGTGTTCGCCGCCGAGCCGGGCGCCGGGATCGGCCCGCGCAGCGCGGAACTGCGCCCCGGGAAGGTGGTGCTCGCCGGCCCGGCCGCCGATGACCTGGGCGTCCGGGCCGGCGACCGGCTGCGGCTGGGCCGGCTGGAGGTCACGGTTGCCGCGGTCGCCGGCGACGCCTCGTACAGCCACACCCCGGTGGTGTGGACGTCGCTGGCCGACTGGCGCGCGCTCGGGCACACCGGGGCGACGGTCGTCGTGCTGCGGGGCGAGGGCATCGACGCGGCGGCGGGGGACCGGGCCGCCGGGACGCGGAGCACGACCGTCGACGGGGCCCTCACGGCGATCGGGTCCTACCGGGCCGAGAACGGCAGCCTGCAACTGATGCGGGGCTTCCTCTTCGTGATCTCGGCGCTGGTCATCGGGGCCTTCTTCACGGTGTGGACGATCCAGCGGAGCGCCGACGTGGCGGTGCTCAAGGCGCTCGGCGCCTCGACGCCCTACCTGCTCGGGGACGCGCTGGGGCAGGCGGCGCTGATGCTGGGCGGCGGGATCCTGCTCGGCAGCGGTCTCGCGGTCGGTGTCGGCGCGCTGGTGGGCGGTGGTGACGTGCCGTTCGTCCTCGAACCGCCGACCGTGCTGGTCCCGGCCGCCGTGATGGTCGTGCTGGGGATGCTCGGCGCGGCCCTGTCCATCCGGCGGATCACCGCCGTCGACCCCCTCACCGCGCTCGGGAGCGTCCGATGAGCCTGCACCTCGACGACGTCACCCTGACCTACCCGGACGGTGACGGGCGGCTGACCGCGCTGGACGCCGTCTCCCTGACGGTCCCGCCGGGCACTCTCACGGCGGTCGTCGGCCCTTCCGGCTCCGGCAAGTCCAGCCTGCTCGCCGTGGCGGCGACCCTGGTGACGCCCGAGCGGGGACGGGTCGTGGTGGCCGGTACGGACACCGGCGCGCTGGACGCGGCGGGGCGGGCGGCGCTGCGGCGCGAGCGGATCGGGATCGTCTTCCAGCAGCCGAACCTGTTGCCGTCGCTGACGGCCGCCGAGCAGCTCGGGGTGATGGCGCACCTGTCGGGCCGCCGGCCGGCCGGAGGGCGGGTCATGGACCTGCTCGACGCGGTCGGCCTGGCGGACCTCGCCGGGCGGCGCCCGCACCAGCTCTCCGGCGGTCAGCGCCAGCGCGTCAACATCGCGCGGGCGCTGATGAACGACCCGGCCGTGCTGCTGGTCGACGAGCCGACCAGCGCGCTGGACCACGAGCGCGGGGCGGCGGTCCTCGACCTGCTGGCGGTGCTGACCAGGGAGCGCGGCACGGCCACGGTGCTGGTCACCCACGACCGCGCCCATCCGGACCGGGCGGACCGCACGGTCACCGTCCAGGACGGCAAGCTCTCGGCCCCCCGCCCGGCACCCTGACCCACCCGCTTCCGGGCGCGCCCCGGCTGCCCCGGGTCCGGCCCGGGGGCGAGGCCGGGCGGTACCGGCGGGTCCGGGTCCGGGTCAGGCCTGGCCGTTGTTGGCGGGGTTCGCCAGCGCCGTGGACAGTTCCTTGGCGATGCCCTGGAGGATCGGGACGATCCGCTCCGTCGCGGCCTCGGTGACCCGGCCGGCCGGGCCGGAGATGGAGATGGCGGCGGCGGTGGGGGAGTCGGGCACCGACACCGCGATGCAGCGGACGCCGATCTCCTGCTCGCTGTCGTCCACGGCGTACCCCGCCGAACGCACCTGCTCCAGGGCGTGCAGGAAGCCGTCGGGCGTGGTGATCGTCTTCTCCGTCGCGGCCGGCATGCCGGTGCGGGCGAGCAGCGCCCGGACCTCCTCGGGCGGGGTGTGCGCCAGCAGCGCCTTGCCCACGCCCGTGGAGTGCGGCAGCACGCGCCGGCCGACCTCGGTGAACATCCGCATCGAGTGCTTGGACGGCACCTGGGCCACGTACACGATCTCGTCGCCGTCGAGCAGCGCCATGTTCGCGGTCTCGCCGGTCTCCTCGACCAGCCGGGCCAGGTAGGGGCGGGCCCAGGTGCCCAGCAGCCGGGCGGCGGACTCGCCGAGCCGGATGAGGCGGGGGCCCAGCGCGTACCGGCGGTTGGGCTGCTGGCGTACGTAACCGCAGGCCACCAGCGTGCGCATCAGGCGGTGGATGGTGGGCAGCGGCAGTCCGCTGCTGGACGAGAGCTCGCTCAGCCCGACCTCGCCCCCGGCATCGGCCATCCGCTCCAGAAGGTCGAAGGCACGCTCCAGGGACTGGACACCGCCGGTCGCGGCGGCGGGTTTGGCGGCGTCGGTGGTGCTGGCGCTGGACGTCGGCACGTCAACGGTCCTTTCGAGGCGGATGCGGCAAGTCAGCAGCCTACCGGGCCCTTCCTCCGGGCACATCGCCCTCGGTGGGACGTCTTGGCCGGTCAGGCGCTGTTTGTCCGGGTGTCCGCGGGGGTGCGCGAAGGTCTGCCGGTGCTCCTCATGTGGAGAGCTACGTTCTCCTGGGTGAAATTATGTTTCCACTTCATGGAAACATCCAAGCCGCCCGTCCGCCACCCGGCGAGGAACCGGGGGACCCTTGACGAGGTGGGGTCCGGAGTGAAGACTCCTTCAACAGTTCGTTGAAAAACTCGTGAAAACGATGATCCGACCGGCGATGTGGAAGGCGATGTGGACGGGAACGTGGACCTGAACGGCAACGCGCAACAGGGTGGCGACGTCGACGTCGCCGGCGTCGACACGGACGCGGAGGTGACGCTGGTACTGCGCTCGACGCGCGTGATCACCCCCGAGGGCACCCGCCCCGCCTCGGTCGCCGTCGCCGGCGGCCGCATCGCGGCGGTGCTGCCCCACGACGCCGAGGTGCCCGCCGGCGCCCGGCTGGAGGACGTCGGCGACCACGTCGTCCTCCCCGGCCTCGTCGACACCCACGTCCATGTGAACGACCCCGGCCGCACCGAGTGGGAGGGCTTTTGGACCGCCACCCGCGCGGCCGCCGCCGGCGGCATCACCACCCTCATCGACATGCCGCTCAACTCGCTGCCGCCCACGACCACGGTCGGCAACCTGCGCACCAAGCAGGACGTGGCCCGCGCCAAGGCGCACATCGACGTCGGCTTCTGGGGTGGCGCCCTGCCGGACAACGTCAAGGACCTCCGGCCGCTGCACGACGCGGGCGTCTTCGGTTTCAAGTGCTTCCTGTCGCCCTCCGGCGTCGACGAGTTCCCCTCGCTCGACCAGGAGCAGCTCACCGCGTCCCTCGCCGAGATCGCGGGCTTCGGCGGCCTGCTGATCGTGCACGCCGAGGACCCGCACCACCTGGACGCCGCCCCGCAGAAGAGCTGGCCGAAGTACGCCGACTTCCTCGCCTCCCGGCCGCGCGACGCCGAGAACACCGCCATCGAGAACCTCATCAACCAGGCCAGGCGGCTCGACGCGCGCGTGCACGTGCTCCACCTGTCCTCCGCCGACGCGCTGCCGATGATCGCCGCCGCCCGTCGCGAGGGCGTGCGGATCACCGTCGAGAGCTGCCCGCACTTCCTCACCCTCACGGCCGAGGAGGTCCCGGACGGCGCCACGGAGTTCAAGTGCTGCCCGCCCATCCGTGAGGCGTCCAACCAGGACGCGCTGTGGGAGGGCCTCGCCGACGGGACGATCGACGCCATCGTGTCCGACCACTCGCCCTCCACCGCCGACCTCAAGACCCCCGACTTCTCCACCGCCTGGGGCGGCATCTCCTCCCTCCAGCTCGGCCTGCCCGCCGTCTGGACCGAGGCCCGCCGCCGCGGACACACCCTGGAGGACGTCGTCCGCTGGATGTCCGCCGGCCCGGCCCGCCTCGCCGGCCTCGACCGCAAGGGCGCCATCGAAGCCGGCCGCGACGCCGACTTCGCCGTCCTCGACCCGGACGAGAGCTTCACCGTCGACCCGGCCGAGCTGCACCACCGCAACCGGGTCACCGCGTACGCCGGCAAGACCCTGCACGGCGTCGTCAGGTCCACCTGGCTGCGCGGCGTGCGCATCGCCGACAACGGCATCCCGGCCGAGCCCACCGGCCGGCTGCTCGAAAGGAACAAGTGACACCCGTGACCGCCATACCGTCCTTCACCGGCGACGCCAGCCCGTACGGCGGCGGTGACCCCTACGCCGACTACCGCACCGCGGACTTCCCCTTCACCGGCCTGGTCGACCTGGCCGACCGCCGCCTCGGCGCGGGCGTCATCGCCGCCAACGACGAGTTCTTCGCCGAGCGCGAGAACATGCTCAAGCCCGAGCCCGCCGAGTTCGACCCCGAGCACTTCGGCCACAAGGGCAAGATCATGGACGGCTGGGAGACGCGCCGCCGCCGCGGCGTCTCCGCCACCGAGCCCCACCCGACGGACGAGGACCACGACTGGGCCTTGGTGCGCCTCGGCGCGCCCGGCGTCGTCCGCGGCATCGTCGTCGACACCGCCCACTTCCGCGGCAACTACCCGCAGGCCGTCTCCGTCGAGGCGACCGCGGCGGCCGGCTCCCCGTCGCCCGAACAGCTCCTCGCCGACGACGTCGAGTGGACGACCCTCGTCCCGCGCACCGCCATCGGCGGCCACGCGGCCAACGGCTTCGCCGTCGACGTCGAGCGGCGCTTCACGCACCTGCGGGTCAAGCAGCACCCGGACGGCGGCATCGCCCGCCTCCGCGTGTACGGCGACGTCGCCCCCGACCCGGCCTGGCTCGGCGTGCTCGGCACCTTCGACGTCGTGGCGCTGGAGAACGGCGGCCACGTCGAGGACGCCTCCGACCGGTTCTACTCCCCGGCCACCAACACCATCCAGCCGGGCCGCTCCCGCAAGATGGACGACGGCTGGGAGACCCGCCGCCGCCGCGACAAGGGCAACGACTGGATCCGCTACCGGCTCGTCGAGCAGTCCGCCGTCCGCGCGGTCGAGATCGACACGGCCTACCTGAAGGGCAACAGCGCCGGCTGGGCCGCCCTCTCGGTACGCGACGGCGAGGGCGGCGAGTGGACCGAGGTCCTGCCGCGCACCCGCCTCCAGCCGGACACCAACCACCGGTTCGTCCTGCCGGAGCCGGCGGTCGGCACGCACGTCCGCGTCGACATCTACCCGGACGGCGGCATCTCCCGCCTCCGCCTGTTCGGCTCGCTGACGGCACTGGGCGCCAAGCGCCTCGCCGCCCGCCACGACGAGCTGGGCTGACCGACCCGGGCAGTACGACACCTGCCCGTACGCGGGGGCGCCCCGGCCCGACAGCACCGGTGCGCCCTCGCGCCCTCCCCCCGCGTGTCCGCGCACGCCCTACGCGGCGTGCCCGCCGTCCACCGCGAACTCGGCGCCCGTCACGAACGCCGCCTCCTCACCGGCCAGGAACGCCACCATCGACGCCACCTCGTCCGGCACGCCGAAGCGGCCCAGTGCCGTCAGCGCGCGCTGCCCGTCCGCGTACGGGCCGTCCGCCGGGTTCATGTCGGTGTCGACCGGCCCCGGGTGGACGATGTTCGCCGTGATGCCGCGCCCGCCCAGCTCCCGGGCGAGTGCCTTGGTCAGGCCGGTCAGCGCCGACTTGCTCATCGTGTAGAGCGTCCCGCCGGGGCCCGGCACGCGCTGCGTCATGCACGAGCCGACGGTGATGATCCGCCCGCCCCGCCCCATGCGCGCCGCGGCCGCCCGCGACGCCAGGAACACGCCGCGCACGTTCACCGCCAGCACCCGGTCCACATCGCCGTCCGTCAGGTCCTCCAGCGGGGCGAGCACCCCGATGCCGGCGTTGTTGACGAGCACGTCCAGCCGCCCGCCCAGGGCGCCCGCCGCGCGCTCCACGGCGCCCGCCGCCTCGGCCGCGTCCGCGGAATCGGCGCGCAGCGCGACCCCGCGCCGCCCGGTCGCCTCGATCTTGGCGACGACCTCCCGGGCCTGCTCCTCGCCCCGCACGTAGGTGATCGCGACGTCCGCGCCCTCCTGGGCCAGCCGCAGCGCGACCGCCGCCCCGATGCCGCGGCTGCCGCCGGTGACCAGAGCTGTCCTGCCGTTCATGTGCCCCTCCGAGCCTTCGTCCACCGTGGTACGTCCAAAGTGGTTGCGGGTTCAATGACATCGGAGGGGCGGCCGGGGCGCTGGCGGGAATCGGACCCCGAGACCGGGAGGCCCGCGCCCGGGTGCGTTCCGTGCGGAGGCACGGTCCGTCGTCGTGGCACACGATGAAGGAGACCGACCGCTCCCGGAGGAAGGCGCCGGCCATGGCCAGGCTCACCGTCACCACCTTCATGACGCTCGACGGAGTCATGCAGGCTCCGGGCGGCCCCGACGAGGACCGCACCGACGGCTTCGCGTACGGCGGCTGGAGCGTCCCCTACGTGGACGAGGAGTTCGGCCGGTTCATGGACGAGGTGTTCGGCCGGGTGGACGGCTTCCTGCTCGGCCGCCGGACGTACGAGATCTTCGCCGCGTACTGGCCCCACGTCACCGACGAGGACGATCCGGTCGCCGGCCGGCTCAACTCCCTGCCCAAGTACGTGGTGTCCCGCACCCTCGGCACGGCCGAGTGGCACAACTCCACCGTCCTCACGGGCGACCTGGCCGAGGAGGTCGACCGCCTCAAGCGGCTGCCCGGCCGCGAGATCCAGGTCCACGGCAGCGCCCGGCTCGCCCGGAGCCTCATCGCCCTGGGCCTGGTCGACGAGCTGAACCTGCTGGTCTACCCGGTCTTCCTGGGCAAGGGACGCCGCCTCTTCCCCGACGGCGGCGCCCACCGCCTTCGAGCTGACCGGCCACCGCGCCACGACCACCGGCGTCACCATCCAGACCTACCGCGTCGCCGGCCCCGCCCGGTTCGGCACCTTCGCCCCCGGCGACTGACGACCCGGGGCACCCGACCGGCCCCGGGCGGCCGGGCACCCCCCGGCCCGGGACGTCCGCCCACCCCCTACGCCCGCCGCAGCCGGTCCGCGATCATCAGGACGGCGAACCCGGTCACCGCGAGCACGATGTGGGCGAACAGCTCCCGCCCGTGCAGGATCCCCACACGGTCCGTCAGGTACCGCGTGAACCCCAGGAACCGGAACCAGCCGGTCAGCTCACGCAGCACCCCGCACACGCCGACGACGAGGGACAGGGTGCCGATGACTTCCAGGATCTTCTTCATACCGGGAAGCCTCGGCCCCGCCGCCGGACCACCGCCTCCCCCCTCGGTATGGGCGCCGGGTCCGGAAGTATCGGTCTCGGCGACTTCGGTAGCGGACCGCCCCTCCCGGGCCGCGCGGCGCCCGGCGCCCGCATAACTTGGGCGGCATGACGCGTGCGGACTACCCCTGGCTGCTCCCCTCCGACCTGGCCGAACCCGCCGGCCCGGCGCTCACGGACGGGCCCGGCGGCCCGGAGGGCCCCGGCGGCGGGCAGGGCCGCCCGGCGCGGCACCGGCGTACCGTACGGGACTGGGTCGTCGACACGACCGCCTTCCTCTTCGCCGCGTTCGTCGGGGTCCTCGCCGCCGAGGCCTCCAGCGCGCTGGGCAACGCGCCCGCCGCCGTCGTCGCCGACCAGCTCCTCGGCGCCGCCGCCTGCTGCGCGCTCTGGCTGCGCCGCCGGTGGCCCGTGGGCCTGGCCGTCGCCCTGTCCGTACTGAGCACGGTCGCGCCCACCGCCGGCGGGGCCCTGCTGGTGGCCCTGTTCGGCGTCGCCGTACGGGTGCCGTTCCGGCGCCTCGCGTACGTCGGCGGTCTGGCCCTCGTCTGCGGCGTCGTCCAGGTGTTCGTGCGCCCCGACCCGACCCTGCACCCCCTCGCGGGGATCGCCGTCGGTGTCGTCCTGGTCCTGCTGGTCACCGCCTGGGGCATGCTCGTCCGCTCGCGGCGCCAACTCGTCGTCGCCCTGCGGGAACGCGCCCGGCGCGCCGAGGCCGAGGCCGGGCTCCGCGCCGAACGTGCCCAGCGGGCCGCCCGCGAGGCCATCGCCCGCGAGATGCACGACGTCCTGGCCCACCGCCTCACCCTGCTCAGCGTCCACGCCGGTGCCCTGGAGTTCCGGCCGGACGCGCCCCCGCCCCAGGTCGCCCGTGCCGCCGGGGTCATCCGCGACAGCGCCCACGAGGCGCTCCAGGACCTGCGCGAGATCATCGGCGTACTGCGCGCCCCCGGCGACCGCGAGGACGGCGACCGCCCGCAGCCCACCCTCGCCACCCTCGGCACCCTGGTCGGCGAGTCCCGCCGGGGCGGCATGGACGTCACGCTCGACACCACCGTCGACGACCCGGCCGGCGTCCCCGCCGCCACCGGCCGCACCGTCTACCGCATCGCCCAGGAGGGCCTGACCAACGCCCGCAAGCACGCCCCCGGCACACGGGTCACCGTCACCGTCCGCGGCCGCCCCGGGGACGGGCTGACCGTCGACGTCCGCAACCCCGCCCCCACCGGCCCCGTCCCCCACGTGCCCGGATCCGGCCAGGGACTCATCGGGCTGACCGAACGGGCCACCCTCGCCGGCGGCCGCCTCACCCACGGGCACCTGCCCGGCGGCGGGTTCGGGCTCCACGCCTGGCTACCGTGGCCCTCATGACCATCCGGCTGCTCCTCGTCGACGACGACCCCCTCGTCCGCGCGGGACTCACCTTCATGCTCGGCGGCGCCGACGACATCGAGATCGTCGGGGAGGCCGCCGACGGCGCCGACGTCCCCGCGCTCGTGGCCCGTACCGCCCCCGACGTCGTCCTCATGGACATCCGTATGCCGCACGTCGACGGACTCACCGCCACCGAACGGCTCCGCGCCCGCCCCGGGGCCCCCGAGGTCGTCGTCCTCACCACGTTCCACGCCGACGAACAGGTGCTGCGGGCGCTGCGGGCCGGTGCCGCCGGGTTCGTCCTGAAGGACACCCCGCCGGACCGGATCGTCGACGCCGTACGCCGGGTGGCGGCCGGCGACCCGGTGCTCTCCCCGGCCGTCACCCGCCAGTTGATGACCCATGTGGCACACCACGCGGACGACCACCGCACCGGCCGGCGGGCGTCGGCGGCCGCCCGGCTCGCCGGACTCGGCGCGCGCGAGCGGGAGGTGGCCCTCGCCGTCGGCCGGGGCCTGTCCAACGCCGAGATCGCCGCGAACCTGTACATGAGCGTGCCGACCGTCAAGACGCACGTCTCACGCATCCTGGCCGGATTCGGCCTCAACAACCGTGTCCAGATAGCCCTCCTGGTACAGGACTCGGGGCTGCTCGACGGGGAGGAAGGAGCTTAGGCTGAGCCGATGATCACGGTCGAACTGAGCGAGTACGGCGAGGACTTCACCGCCGACCCCTACCCGTACTACGCCAAGCTCCGCGAGAGCGGACCCGTCCACCACGTACGCACCCCCCTCGGGGACGAGCTCTGGATCGTCGTCGGTCACGCCGAGGCGCGCGCGGCGCTCGCCGACCCGCGGCTGTCCAAGTCGCCCGCGGCGGCCGGAGTCCAGATGCTCGACGAGGAGGTCATCGGCCCCAACCTGCTGGTCGTCGACCCGCCCGACCACACCCGGCTGCGCAAGCTCGTCGCCCGCGAGTTCACCGGCCGGCGCGTGGAGGCCCTCCGCCCGCGCGTCCAGGCCATCACGGACGAACTGCTCGACGCCATGGAACCGCACGGCCACGCCGACCTCGTGGAGGCGCTGGCCTTCCCGCTGCCGATCACGGTGATCTGCGAGCTGCTGGGCGTCCCCACCGCCGACCGGGACACCTTCCGCACCTGGTCCACCGAGATCGTCGCGCCGACGAGCACCGAGGCGGGGAACGCCGCCGTGTACGCGCTCGGCGGCTACCTGGAAGCCCTCGTCGAGGACAAACGCCGGGCCGGGCCCGCCGACGACCTGCTCTCCGCCCTGCTGCGCACCCGGGCGGAGGACGGCGACCGCCTGTCGGCCGCGGAACTGTGCGCCATGGCCTACCTGCTGCTGATCGCCGGGCACGAGACGACGGTCAACCTGATCTCCAACGGCGTCCGCGCCCTGCTCACCCACCCGGACCAACTCGCCGCCCTACGGGCCGACTTCGGCCTGCTCGACGGCGCGGTCGAGGAGATGCTGCGCTACGACGGCCCCGTCGAGACCGCCACCGTGCGGTTCGCCCTCGAACCGGTCCCGGTGGGCGACACGGTGATCCCGCGGGGTGCCGCCGTGCTGGCCGGGCTGGGTGCGGGCGACCGGGATCCGGCCAGGTTCCCGGACCCCGACCGGTTCGACATCCGCCGCGACACCGGCGGGCACCTGGCCTTCGGGCACGGCATCCACTACTGCCTCGGCGCCCCGCTGGCCCGCCTGGAGGGCCGCGTCGCGGTGCGCTCCCTGCTGGAACGCTTCCCCGGCCTGTCCCTCGACCCCTCGGCCGGCCCGCTGGACTGGCTGCCCGGCCTCCTCATCCGCGGCGTCCGCCGCCTTCCCGTCAGGTGGTGACCCGATGACCGGCTTCGACCTCGCGCGCGCCCGCGCGGTCCTCGACGACCAGCCCTTCAGCCGGCTCGTCGGCGCCCGCCTCACCGCCTTCGGTGACGGCGGCGCCCTCCTGGAGGTGGACGTCCGCGACGACCTGCGCCAGCAGAACGGCTTCCTGCACGGCGGGGTCCTCTCGTACGCCGCCGACAACGCGATCACCTTCGCCGCTGGCAGCGCCCTCGGGCAGGCGGTGCTGACGGCCGGGTTCTCCATCCAGTACGTCCGCCCCGCGACCGGCCTCGCGCTGCGGGCCCGCGCGTCGGTGGTCCACGCGGGCCGGCGGCAGGCCGTGGTGCGCTGCGATCTGCTGACCGTGGACGCCGACGGGACCGAGACCCTGTGCGCGGTCGCCCAGGGCACGGTCCTGTCGGCGCCGGGCGCCTCAGAGGGCTGACGGCACCTCGTCCAGCCGGACGGGGCGGCGCTCACGGCGTGATCGTTCGCACGCCTCGGCCACGCGCAGCGCCTGGAGGGCCTCCCGGCCGTCGCAGGGGTTGGCCTGCTCGCCGCGGGCGAGGCGCACGAAGGCGTCCAGCTCCGCCTCGTACGCCGGGGCGAACCGCTCCAGGAAGCCGGGCCACGGCTTGTCGGCGGCGGGCGGGCCCAGCGGTTCGGTGGAGGTGAGGGGCGTCCGGTCGTCGAGGCCCACCGCGATCTGGTCGCGCTCGCCCGCCAGTTCCATCCGTACGTCGTAGCCGGCGCCGTTGCAGCGGGTGGCGGTCGCGGTGGCGAGGGTGCCGTCGTCGAGGGTGAGGAGCGCGGCGGCCGTGTCGACGTCGCCGGCCTCGCGGAACATCGCGGGGCCGGCGTCCGCGCCGGTCGCGTACACCTCGGTGATCTCGCGGCCGGTGACCCAGCGGAGGATGTCGAAGTCGTGCACCAGGCAGTCGCGGTAGAGGCCGCCGGAGAGCGGGAGGTAGGCGGCGGGCGGCGGTGCCGGGTCGGAGGTGATGGTCCGGACGGTGTGCAGCCGGCCGATGCGCCCGGAGCGGACGGCGTCACGGGCCGCCCGGTAGCCGGCGTCGAAGCGGCGCATGAAGCCGAGCTGGAGTGGGGTGCCGGCCGCCTCCACCTCGCGGAGCGCGCCGAGGGTGCCCGGCAGGTCGAGGGCGATGGGTTTCTCGCAGAAGGTGGGCAGCCCGGCGCGGGCGGCGCGGCCGATGAGCTCGGCGTGGGAGGCGGTCGCCGAGGCGATGACCAGCGCGTCCACGCCCCAGGCGAAGACGTCGTCGACGGTCGGCGCGGCCGTGGCGCCGGTGAGACGGGCGACCTGGGCCGCCCGGCCGGGGTCGGCGTCGGCGACCACGAGGGCCCCCACCTCCGGGTGGCGGCTGAGCACGCCCGAGTGGAAGCTCCCGATACGTCCCGTTCCGATGAGTCCGATGCGCATGGCCCCCAAGGTGATGCCGGGGCCGTCATCATGTCAAGCTTTTGTCCTGACAACAGGACTTCACAACTTCCCGTCATCATTCCCGGTGGATAGGCTCGGCCCGTGCCCAAGCAGACCCGAGCAGCCAGAGAAGAGACCGGTTCCGTCGTGCGCCTGCCGCTGAGCGTGGACCGCACCAGCCCGGTCCCGCTCTACTTCCAGCTCTCCCAGCAGCTGGAGGCCGCGATCGAGCGCGGCACGCTCACCCCCGGCAGCCTCCTCGGCAACGAGATCGAGCTGGCGGGCCGCCTGGGCCTGTCCCGGCCGACCGTCCGCCAGGCCATCCAGGCCCTCGTCGAGAAGGGCCTGCTGGTGCGCCGCCGGGGCGTCGGTACGCAGGTGGTGCACAGCCAGGTCAAGCGCCCCCTGGAGCTCAGCAGCCTCTACGACGACCTGGAGGCGGCCGGCCAGCGCCCCGCCACCCTCGTCCTCGCCAACCGCGTCGAGCCGGCCCCCGCCGAGGTCGCCGCCGCGCTGGGCCTCCCGGAGGGCACCGACGTGCGGTACGTGGAACGGCTCCGGTTCGCCCACGACGAGCCGATGGCGCGGCTGCGCAACCACCTCCCGCTCGGCCTGCTGGACCTGGACACCGAGCTGCTGGAGGGCACCGGCCTGTACCGGCTGATGCGCGGCGCGGGCATCACCCTGCACAGCGCCCGCCAGAAGGTCGGGGCCCGCGCCGCGACGGGGCTGGACGCGGAGCTGCTCACCGAGGCGCAGGGCGCCCCCCTGCTGACGATGGAACGGACCACGTTCGACGACACCGGCCGCGCGGTGGAGTTCGGTTCCCACGTCTACCGGGCGTCGCGGTACGCGTTCGAGTTCCAGCTCCTCGTCCGGCCGTAGCGCCCGTAAAACCCGAAGGGCCGTGGCGCGGCGATGTCACCGTGACGGCATCCCGCCAATGCCCTTACGTCTTCACGTCATTGCGTAAGGATGTTCGGACAAACCATTGACGTGGCCGCCCCGCCCCCGTAGAAACGGCCGCGGGCGGCCCGTCCGGCGGCCCGCCGGTACCCGGTGAAAACCGGGCACATCACCATGACCGATACTGGGCCGGTCGTGCGCGAGCACGACCGGCAGGCACAGCGACCACAGCAGGCACACCGGCAGATCAAGAGGGGCACGGCGTCGTGGCAAGGGTTCGGACAGGGGCACGCGCGTTCCGCGCGGTGCTGGCGACGGTGCTCGGTATCTCCCTCGCGGGAGCCGTGGCGGGATGCAGCGCCACGGGCGGCAAGCGGGCCGAGGACGCCCGCAAGGCCGCCGCCGCCGAGGGCCGGGCGGCGGTGAACACCCCGAAGTGGACGATCGCGATGGTCACCCACTCCGGTGACGGCGACACCTTCTGGGACATCGTCCAGAACGGCGCCAAGCAGGCCGCCGTCAAGGACAACATCAACTTCCTGTACGCCCACAGCGACGAGGGCCAGCAGCAGGCGCAGCTCGTCGACTCCTACGTCGACAAGAAGGTCGACGGGCTGATCGTCACCCTCGCCAAGCCCGACGCCATGAAGGCCGCCGTCGCCAGGGCCGTCAAGGCCGGCATCCCGGTGATCACCGTCAACTCCGGATCCGATCAGTCCAAGGCCTTCGGCGCCCTCACGCACATCGGGCAGGACGAGACGATCGCCGGCGAGGCGGTCGGCGACGAGCTGGACCGAAGGGGCCGCAAGAAGGCCCTGTGCGTGCTGCACGAACAGGGCAACGTCGGCCACGAGCAGCGCTGCGCCGGGGTGAAGAAGACCTTCGGCGGAACCCTCCAGAACCTGTACGTCGACGGGACCAACATGCCCGACGTCCAGGCCTCGATCGAGGCGAAGCTCCAGACCGACCCCGCCATCGACGCCGTCGTCACCCTCGGCGCGCCGTTCGCCGACGCGGCGGTCCAGGCCAGGAAGACCGCCGGGTCCGACGCGGAGATCGACACCTTCGACCTCAACGCCAAGGTCGCCGCCGGCCTCAAGGGCAAGCAGCTCGGCTTCGCCGTCGACCAGCAGCCCTACCTCCAGGGCTACGAGGCCGTCGACCTGCTGTGGCTGTACCGCTACAACGCCGACATGCTCGGCGGCGGCCGGCCCGTCCTCACCGGGCCGCAGATCATCACCGAGAAGGACGCCGCCGCCCTCGCGGAATTCACGGAGCGGGGTACCCGGTGACCACGACCGCACCACCCGCCAAGGACGGCGCCCCCGGCGACGAGCGCCTGCTGCGCACCTCGCCGCTGCGCAAGCTGCTCGGCCGCCCGGAACTCGGGTCCGTCGTCGGGGCCGCCGCCGTCTTCCTCTTCTTCGCGGTCGTCGCCGACGGCTTCCTGCGGGCCTCCAGCTTCGGCACCGTCCTGTACGCCGCCTCGACGATCGGCATCATGGCCGTCCCCGTCGCCCTGCTGATGATCGGCGGCGAGTTCGACCTGTCCGCCGGTGTGATGGTGACGAGCGCGGCGCTCGTCTCCTCGATGTTCAGCTTCCAGATGACCGCCAACGCCTGGGTCGGCGTCCTGGTCTCGCTGCTCGTCACGCTGGCCATCGGCGCCTTCAACGGCGTCATGCTCACCCGTACCAAGCTCCCCAGCTTCATCATCACGCTCGGCACGTTCCTGATGCTGACCGGCCTCAACCTGGGTCTGACCAAGCTGATCAGCGGCACCGTGTCGACCAAGACCATCGCCGACATGGAGGGCTTCTCCTCGGCCCGGACCCTGTTCGCCTCCCAGTTCTCCCTGGGCGGCATCGACATCAAGGTCACCATCCTGTGGTGGTTCGCCCTGGTGGCCGTCGCCACCTGGATCCTGCTGCGCACCCGCTTCGGCAACTGGATCTTCGCGGTGGGCGGCGGGGCGGACGCGGCCCGCGCGGTCGGCGTCCCGGTCCGCGGCACGAAGATCGGCCTCTACATGGGCGTCGCGTTCTGCGCCTGGGTCTCGGGACAGCACCTGCTGTTCTCGTTCGACGTCGTCCAGTCCGGCGAGGGCGTCGGCAACGAACTGATCTACATCATCGCGGCGGTGATCGGCGGCTGCCTGATCACCGGCGGCTACGGCTCGGCGATCGGCTCGGCGGTCGGCGCGTTCATCTTCGGCATGACCAGCAAGGGCATCGTGTACGCCGAGTGGAACCCCGACTGGTTCAAGTTCTTCCTCGGGGCGATGCTCCTTCTCGCGACCCTGCTCAACGCCTGGGTCCGCAAGCGCGCGGAGGCAACGACATGAGCGAGCCACTGGTCGAGCTCGACGACGTCAGCAAGTACTACGGCAACATCCGCGCCCTGGAGGGCGTCTCCCTGGAGGTCCGGGCGGGGGAGATCACCTGCGTCCTGGGCGACAACGGCGCCGGCAAGTCCACCCTCATCAAGATCATCGCCGGGCTGCACGCCCACGACGGCGGCACCTTCCGCGTCGACGGCGAGGAGACCTCCCTCTCCTCCCCGCGCGAGGCCCTGGACCGCGGGATCGCCACCGTCTACCAGGACCTGGCCGTGGTCCCGCTCATGCCGGTGTGGCGCAACTTCTTCCTCGGCTCGGAGCCCACCAAGGGCGCGGGCCCCTTCAAGCGCCTCGACGTCGACCTGATGCGCGAGACCACCCGCGCCGAGCTGCTGCGCATGGGCATCGACCTGCGGGACGTCGACCAGCCGATCGGCACCCTGTCCGGCGGCGAGCGCCAGTGCGTGGCGATCGCCCGGGCCGTCCACTTCGGCGCCAAGGTCCTCGTCCTCGACGAGCCCACCGCCGCCCTCGGCGTCAAGCAGTCCGGGGTGGTCCTCAAGTACGTCGCGGCCGCCCGCGACGCCGGCCTGGGGGTGGTGCTCATCACCCACAACCCGCACCACGCCTATCTGGTCGGCGACCGGTTCGTGCTGCTGAAGCGCGGCGTGATGGCGGCGAGCCACACCAAGGACTCCGTCACGCTCGACGAACTCACCCGCCAGATGGCGGGCGGCAGCGAGCTGGAGGACCTCCGTCACGAGCTGGAAAGATCCGGCTGAGCACCTCCCGGGACCGCCGCGCCCCCGCACCGGCCGGCGGCCCCCCGGGGCGGCCGGACCCGGCCACCCGACCCCGCCGCGCCACCGCCGCCCGCCCCGTACCTGGCAGAATCGAGGGCGGCGGGCGCCGTCCGCCGCCGGAGCCCCACCCCCGGCCCCCCACCACCAGGGACGACAGGACTCGTGAGCACGTACCGCGACTACCCCCACCGGGGCTCCGCCCGCGCCACCGTCCTGCGGACCGTCTCGGCCCGCGAGCGCCGCTCGCACCTGACCGCGCCCCGCGTCCCGACCGTCGGCATCGACATCGGCGGGACGAAGGTGATGGCGGGCGTCGTCGACGCCGACGGACAGATCCTGGAGCAGATCAAGACCGAGACGCCCGACAAGTCCAAGAGCGCCAAGGTCGTCGAGGACACCATCACGGAGCTGGTCCTGGACCTCTCCGACCGGCACGACGTGCACGCCGTGGGCATCGGCGCGGCCGGCTGGGTGGACGCCGACCGCAGCCGCGTCCTGTTCGCCCCGCACCTGGCCTGGCGCAACGAGCCGCTGCGCGACTCGCTCCAGGCCCGGCTCGCCGTCCCGGTCATGGTCGACAACGACGCCAACACCGCCGCCTGGGCCGAGTGGCGCTTCGGCGCCGGCCGGGGCGAGGACCACCTCGTCATGATCACCCTCGGTACCGGCATCGGCGGCGCCATCCTGGAGGACGGCCAGGTCAAGCGGGGCAAGTACGGCGTCGCCGGCGAGTTCGGCCATATGCAGGTCGTCCCGGGCGGCCACCGCTGCCCGTGCGGCAACCGCGGCTGCTGGGAGCAGTACAGCTCGGGCAACGCCCTCGTGCGCGAGGCCCGCGAGCTGGCGGCGGCCGACTCGCCGGTGGCGTACAACATCATCGAGCGCGTCAAGGGCAGCGTCCCGGACATCACCGGCCCGCTGATCACCGAGCTCGCCCGTGAGGGCGACGCCATGTGCATCGAACTGTTCCAGGACATCGGCCAGTGGCTCGGCGTCGGCATCGCCAACCTGGCCGCCGCCCTCGACCCGTCCTGCTTCGTCGTCGGCGGAGGCGTCAGCGCCGCCGACGACCTGCTCATCGGCCCGGCCCGGGACGCCTTCCGCCGCCATCTCACCGGCCGCGGCTACCGCCCCGAGGCCCGTATCGCCAAGGCCCAGCTCGGCCCCGAGGCCGGCATGGTCGGCGCCGCCGACCTCGCCCGGCTCGTCGCGCGCCGCTTCCGCCGCGCCAACCGCCGCCGTCTGGAGCGCTACGAGAAGTACGAGCGGTACGCGCAGGCCATCCGCAACGGCGGCGTCACCGGCCGCGGTACCCGAACCCCCCAGGAACCCTAGTCATGCCAGTGATGTCAGCGATGTCCGTACTGAACCGCCCGGCGTCCCCGGAGGAGCGCAGGCGCATGATCCGCCGGCGCGTCCTGACCGCCGTCGTCATCGTCCTGCTGATCGGCATCCCGGCCGGCTACCTGGTGATCTCCGCCCAGCAGAGCCGTGCCAGCGGCCGGGACAAGGAGGCCGAGTCCTCCGTCACCGGCCTCCAGGACAGCTGGCCGTCCAAGATGAAGCGCCGGGTCTTCGAGGTCCCCATCCCGGGCGGCTCCACCGAGGTCGCCTACTTCGAGACGAGCAACTGGAAGTCCAGCCGGCTGTACGTCGAGTTCACCACCAGCGGCACGGGGCTGGACGACTTCCTCAACGACGTCGGCACGTCCCGGGCCGCCCTGGACGCCCGGGACGTCAGCATCAGCCACCGCGACGCCCGCACCGTGGGCTGGGAGTTCCCGGCCGGTCGCGACTGGTCCGCCACCACGCACCGGCAGAAGGACCCCCGCCCCACCCAGGACATCACCGTCGACCTCAGCGACCCCGCGGCCCCGCGCGTGTACGTCGTCTCGACCGCGACCCCCTGACCGGAGGGGGTCATTCCGCTCGCTACCCTGGAGCGAGTGAGCCAGACGCAGACGACCGACCCGCAGCCCGCCGGCCCCCTCACCCTCCAGTACCGGTCCGACGGCCCCGACGACGCACCCGTCCTCATCCTCGGCCCGTCGCTCGGGACCACCTGGCACATGTGGGACCGCCAGATACCCGAACTCGTCCGGCAGTGGCGGGTCATCCGTTTCGACCTCCCCGGCCACGGCGGCGCCCCGGCCCACCCGGCGACCTCCGTCGCCGAGCTCACCGACCGGCTCCTCGCCACCCTCGACGACCTCGGCGTCCACCGCTTCGGGTACGCCGGCTGCTCCATCGGCGGCGCCATCGGCACCGACCTGGCGCTGCGCGCCCCGCACCGGCTCGCCTCGCTCGCCCTGATCGCCTCCTCGCCCCGCTTCGGCACCGCCGACGAGTTCCGCCAGCGCGGCGTGATCGTCCGCACCAACGGGCTGGACCCGATGGCCCGCACCGCGCCCGAGCGCTGGTTCACCCCCGGGTTCGCCGCCGCGCAGCCCGCCATCGTCGAATGGGCCGTGCAGATGGTCCGCACGACGGACGCGGGCGCCTATGTCGCCGCCTGCGAGGCGCTCGCCGCCTTCGACGTCCGGGCCGACCTCGGCCGCGTGGGCGTCCCCACCCTCGTCCTGGTCGGCTCCGAGGACCGCGTCACCGGCCCCGCCGAGGCCCGCCACCTGGTGGCCGGCATCCCCGACGCCCGCCTCGCCGTGGTGCCGGGGGCGTCCCACCTCGCGCCGGTGGAGCAGCCCGGGGCCGTCACCGACCTGCTGGTACGGCACTTCACCACCTCCTGGCAGGCCGCGTCCGACTCCTCGACCGGGATGGCCGCCCTCGCCGCGCCGCCCGTGGTCCCCGCCATCGCCGCCGCGGTCCCGCAGGGGCCCGCCGCTCCGGCCGTGGTCGCCCCGGGCCCCGCCGCCCCCGCCGCGCATCCCGTCGCGCCGGTCGCGGTGCCGCCGGGCCCGTCCGCCGACCCCACCGCGCCCGGCCCGGTCCCGGGCGTCCACGCCCCGCACGGCGCCGCGTCCAACGGCCACGTCCCGCACGGCGCCGTGTCCGACGCCCACGCCCCGCACGGCCCCGTACCCCGGATCCCCGTCCCGAGCGGCGCCGTCCTGCCGGGCCCCGTTGCGGGTACCGTGCCGCCGGGCCCCGCCACAGGTGCCGTACCGCCGGGTCCCGCCACCGGTGTCGTACCGCCCGCCACCGGCGCGGGCGGGCCCGTCCCGGGCGGGCGGCCCGACCCGTACGACGCCGGGATGAAGGTCCGGCGCGAAGTGCTGGGCGACGCCCACGTCGACCGCGCCCTGGCCGCCGCCGACGACTTCACCGGGGACTTCCAGGAGCTGATCACGCGCTACGCCTGGGGCGAGGTGTGGACCCGCGACGGCCTGGACCGGCGGACCCGCAGCGCCGTCACCCTGACCGCCCTGGTCGCCGGCGGCCACCTGGACGAACTCGCCTTCCACACCCGCGCCGCCCTGCGCAACGGCCTGTCACCCGCCGAGATCAAGGAAGTCCTCCTCCAGACGGCGGTCTACTGCGGGGTCCCGGCCGCCAACTCGGCGTTCGCGGTCGCCCGGAAGGTGATCCTGGAGGAGACCACCCCCGAGGCCTAGGGGGTGCCCGCACAGTCTCGCCGGCCCTCCGGGCGGACGCCGACACTTCGCGGACACTCCCTGACGAGAGGACGCCCCATGAAGCTGACCAAGAAGTCCCACGCCTGCATCCGGCTGGAGAAGGAGGGGCGCACCCTCGTCGTGGACCCCGGGGGGTTCAGCGAACAGGACGCGGCCCTGGGCGCCGACGCCGTCCTGGTCACCCACGAGCACCCCGACCACTTCGACGAGGGGCGGCTGCGGGCCGCCCTGGAGGCCGACCCCGCCGTCGAGGTCTGGACGCTGCGGAGCGTCGCGGAGCAGCTCTCGGCGGCGTTCCCCGGCCGGGTCCACACGGTCGGCCACGGCGACACCTTCTCGGCGGCCGGCTTCGACGTCCAGGTGCACGGCGAACTGCACGCGGTGATCCACCCGGACATCCCCCGGATCACCAACATCGGCTTCCTGGTCGACGGCTCCCTCTTCCACCCCGGTGACGCGCTCACCGTCCCCGACCACCCGGTCGAGACCCTGATGCTCCCGGTGATGGCCCCCTGGAACAAGATCTCCGAGGTCATCGACTACGTGCGCGAGGTGAAGCCGCGGCGCGCCATCGACATCCACGACGCGCTGCTCACCGACCTCGCCCGGCCGATCTACGACCGCCAGATCGGCGCACTGGGCGGCGCCGACCACGGCCGGCTCACCCCCGGGGACTCCCGCGACGTCTGACGCCCCCGGCCCTCCGGGAGCCCCGGCCGCGCCGGGCGTACGGCCCGTGGTTGTCACAGGGCCGCATTAGGCTGTGGGGCATGCGCATCGCCACCTGGAACGTCAATTCGATCACCGCCCGGCTGCCGCGGCTGCTGGCCTGGCTGGAGAGCAGCGGCACGGACGTGCTGTGCATCCAGGAGACCAAGTGCACCGCGGAGCAGTTCCCCACGGACGAGCTGCGCGAGCTGGGGTACGCCTCGTCGGTGCACGCCACCGGCCGGTGGAACGGCGTGGCCCTGGTCTCCCGCGTCGGCCTTGAGGACGTCGTCCACGGCCTGCCCGGCGGTCCCGAGTACGACGGCGTGGCCGAGCCGCGGGCCATCTCCGCGACCTGCGGCCCCCTCAGGGCCTGGTCGGTGTACGTGCCCAACGGACGTGAGGTGGCCCATGAGCACTACGCCTACAAACTGCGCTGGCTGGAGGCGCTGAAGACGGCCGTCGCCGAGGACGCGGCCGGGCCCCGCCCCTTCGCGGTGCTGGGCGACTTCAACATCGCCCCGACCGACGACGACGTCTTCGACCGCGCCTTCTTCGAGGGCTCCACGCACGTCACCGATCCGGAGCGCGCAGCGCTCGCCGGGCTGCGGGACACCGGGCTGGCCGACGTGGTGCCGCGTCCGCTGAAGTACGACCACCCGTTCACCTACTGGGACTACCGCCAGCTCTGCTTCCCCAAGAACCGGGGCATGCGCATCGACCTGGTCTACGGCAACAAGCCCTTCGCCGACGCGGTCAAGGACAGCTACGTCGACCGCGAGGAGCGCAAGGGCAAGGGTGCCTCCGACCACGCCCCGGTCGTCGTCGACCTCGACGTCTAGGGGGTGTCCTGTAGTGCGCCCGGTGGGTTCGGTGCGACGCTGGGCGGTATGAACATCCCCTTCCTGGACGCCTGGCGCAAGCGGTACGGCGGTGGGCACGCCCCCTCCGCGGTGGAGCGCGACCCGGAGGCGGTGGCCGACATGCTCGCCGAGTGCGACCTGCTGCGCGCGCGGATGCAGGCGTTCGGGGTCGAACTGGACGACACGCCCCGCTCCTTGGAGGCCATCGACCAGCTCCTGCCCCGCTGGCGGGACGACCCGGAGGAGTTGCCCTGGCTGGGCAACGACGCGGGCCTGTACCTCGGTACGGTCATCGTACGGACGGTGCCGGGCGCGCAGTGGCACCTGCGGCCGAGCGGCCACCCCGTCGTCCGGCTGGTCTCCGGCCGGGAGATCCATGTCGTCGAGGCCGGTCTGGACTGGGCGATCAGCGGTTCTCCGGAGCTGTCCCAGATGTACGGGGAGGCCGCCGAGGGCTGACCCGTGACAGGGTGGTTATACGGCTTATGCCGCCTTTATGCGTGTCGAGAGGTTAAGTCCCTTTTCGGGCTGGATAGTTTGCGCTGACCTCGACACAGCGGAGAAGGGGGCAGGGCGGCGCCGGCGGACCCGATGGGCCGGGCCCGCCCGGTGGCGGCCGGAGATCACTCCTCGCGCAGCGGGACCGACACGTACGACGGGTCGGACGCCGGCGAGGAGAAGGTCAGCCGCGCGCCGGACGGGTTGTGCTCGATGTACAGCGGGTCGACGGTGTCGACGACCAGGGCGAGCCGGTGCCCGGCCGGGACGTCGTAGGCGGTGGAGAACAGCTCCAGGTCCACGGCGAACGGCCGGCCCGGCGTCTTGCCGTGGAAGGTGTACGGCGCGTTGCTCACCAGCTTGCCGATGCCCAGCGGGCCCACGTCGTAGAGGTACGCGACCAGGGTCCCGCTGGAGTCGGTGCTGGTGACGGTGGTGTGCAGCTTCGCCGTTCCCCGCACCCGCTGCGCGGAGCCGTACCGCTCGGACTGCCACACGGCGGCGAAGGGCCGGGGGAGGAGGGGGATGGAGGCGGTGGGCGGGAGCTTCAGGAACTGGTCGAGGATGCTGGAGAGCATCACGATGCCGCCGTTGGCGCCCGAGTCGACGTTGGCGTACACCTTCTTCGTCCCGCCCAGCGCGATCTTGCGTTCGGCCGCGCCGACCGACTTCCAGTCGGGATACCCCTCGTAGCCGCCGGCGGTCCGTGGGGCGAGCTGGACCGGCTGCTCGCGGTCGATGCCGTTGTCGACGCCCTTGAGGTGGTGGTCGAACCAGCGGTGGGCGCTGGTCCAGGTGTCGTTGGGCAGGCCGAGCAGACCGGTCGCCTCGGCGGTGGCGTGGTCGCCGGGCCGCAGCTCCAGGCGCTTGGGGCCGGTCAGCTTCTCGTAGAAGGAGGCGTACTGGTTGGGGGGGAAAATGGTGTCGCCCCAGGCGTTGCCCAGCATGACCGCCGTGCCGTTGGCGTTGATCCGGTCGAGCTGGAAGGCGGGGGAGCGCTTGGCGCCCCACGCGATCATCTCCTCCTCCTTGTCGAGGTTGGAGGCGAGGAAGTCCTTGAGGGTCTGCTGGAGTTCGGGGCTCGGCCGCCCGGTGAGGTAGCCGGTGCCGCCCAGCATCGCCGCCGCCTGGAGGTGCTGTGTACGGCCGCTGTAGATCGATTCGATCAGGTCGGCCCAGCCGCTCATCGCCACGACCGCCTTGACGCGCGGGTCGTGGGCGGCGGCGAGCAGGCTGATGCCGGCGCCGTAGCTGACGCCGGCCATGCCGATCCGCTCGGGGTCGGCGGGGGTGTGGGCCAGTGCCCAGTCGATGACCTTGGAGGCGTCGGCGACGTCCGGCGGACCGGCGACCTCGACGTTCCCGCCCGACTGCCAGAAGCCACGGGAGTTGTAGCTGACGACGACGTAGCCGGCGTCGGCGAGCTTCCTGGCCTGGGCGGCGTATTCGATCTGCGGCATCGACCAACTGGTGGGCAGCACGATCACCGGGTACCGCCGGGTCCCGTCGGCGTCCGCTGGGGTGACGACGTTGGCCTTCAGTACGGTGCCGCCGTCGCCGAGGATGTCGACGAACCGGATCCCGCCGGTCGTCCCGGTGGCGCCGGCCACCGTGGCGCCGCCCGTCGTGGCGCCCGTCGCCGTCGTGGCGCCGGACTCTCCGGCCGCGGCGGCGGGGGCGAACCCCAGGGCCGTCCCGGCCAGCAGGGCGGCCGAAACGGCGCCGGTCGTCGTCGTACGCAGGAATGCGCGCTGCTTGCCCACGGTTCGTTCCCCCGTCGCGGTGATCGCTTGAATGGTCAACCGAAGGAAAACACAGGGGACTTACCGGAGGTAACCCATGGGTAAGTTACGCGCCGGTAACGATTGTGGGTCGCGTGGTCGTGGGACGAGATGTCAGCGGAGCGCGCTCTTCGCCTGCCATTCCGCCCACGACAGGTTCCACTCGCCGTAGCCGTTGTTGAGCGCCTGGGTGCCCTTGGCGTCGCCCCCGGTGACCTCGAACGGGTCGCCCACCTGCACCTGCTCGTACACCCAGCGCGCGTCCGGGGTGTCCATGCCCAGGCAGCCGGAGCTCTTGTTGGCGCTGCCCATGTAACGGGCGTTCCAGGGCGCGGCGTGCGCGTACATCCCGGACCAGGTCAGGCGCATCGAATAGTCGACCATCTTGTCGTACGCGTCGCCCAGGCCCACGGTCTCGGAGCGCATGTTGATCGTGCCCTCCTTGGACATCAGCACCGTCTTCCCGCGCCAGGAGGCCTTGTCGCCGCCCGGGGTGCCGCCCGACATCGGGATGTCCCTGATCTCCCGGCCGTCGCGCAGCAGCGTCAGCCGGTGCGTGTCGAGGTCGGCCTTGACCACCTGGTTCTTCCCTATCGTCATGGTGGTCGTGTAGTCGCGGACGAACCAGCCGCCCGCCTCCCCCGAGTCGACGCCGTTCAGCTCCGCCCGGAGGGTCACCTTGGTGCCGGGCTTCCAGTACGCGCGGGGCCGCCAGTCGACCCGGTCCTTGCCGGACCAGTCCTCCATCCAGCCCCATGAGCCGGCCGTGTTGTCCGACGTGGTCACCTTGAGGTGCTTCTCCACCTCGGCCTTGTTCTTCACCGGGTGGTCGAAGACCACCGACAGCGGGTGCGCGATGCCGACCGTGCTGTTCTTGCCGGGCGCCAGCGTCAGCTTGTTCACCTTGGCGGGCGCGGCCGTCGCGAACTCCGCCTTCGCGCTGCCGCCCTCC
This sequence comes from Streptomyces sp. NPDC039423, assembly GCF_055598725.1. Taxonomy (NCBI): domain Bacteria; kingdom Bacillati; phylum Actinomycetota; class Actinomycetes; order Kitasatosporales; family Streptomycetaceae; genus Streptomyces; species Streptomyces sp. NPDC039423. The sequence goes on along the minus strand of NZ_JBVKAH010000005.1, from coordinate 264,339 downwards.
GCGTCCCGCGCCTCCACCGTGTACCCGGTGCCGGGCGCGGCCGCGCGGGCAGAGGTCCAGGTCCGCCCGTCGGCGGAGACCGAGCCGCTGAGCGTGGCCCCCTTCGAGTCGGTGACGGTGACCTGCTGGAGCCGGCCCTCGGCGAGGGTCACCTTCACCGGCTCGCCCGCCCTGGCCTGCTTGCCGGACAGGTTCACCGAGATCCGGGTCTCCGGCCGGGCGTCCTTGCCGTCGGCCTCCGCCGTCCCGGAGCCGCCCGAGCACGCGGTCAGGGCGGCCGCGGCGAGGACCGCGGTGCCGGACAGGGCGGCGGTGCGGAAGGGGCTGCGCGGGCGTGTGCGGGTCACCTGGAAAACCTCCGATGCGATTGCTCGTCCCCTGCTGAGAGGGTGATCGGAGGCCGCGGGTTGCCCGGAGGGTGCCGGAAATTTCCCCTCGTGCCGTATTGCGCGCCGCCCGGCCCGCTCCCGCGCTTAATCGCTCGACACCCCCGTGCGGGTGCTGGACACTTCCCGCGATGACACCACGAACCGATACGCCTCCCGCGTGGGACGAGCGTACGCAGCTGGCCACCTTCCTCGACTACGCCCGTGCCACGGCGCTCGCCAAGTGCGAGGGCGTCCGTGCCGAGGACGCCCGCAAGGCTCCGCTCCCCGGCTCACCGCTGATGACGCTGTGCGGGCTGATCAGCCACCTCCGCTGGGTGGAGCACCACTGGATCCAGGTGGTGTTCCTCGGCGAGGAGCCCGAGGGGCCGCTCACGGAGGCCACGGACGACGACCCGGACCCCGAGATGCGGACAGCGGTCGACGTCCCGCTGCCCACGCTGCTGGCCGAGTACGAGGAGCAGAGCGCCCGCTACCGCCGCCTCGTGGCCGAACACGACCTGGACGCGACGGCCCGGCGCTCCATCCGCGACGGCCGCCACCCGAACCTCCGCTGGATCCTCCTCCACCTCATCGAGGAGACCTCCCGCCACAACGGCCACCTCGACGTCCTCCGGGAACTCCTCGACGGCCGCACGGGCGTCTGACCCCCGGCCCCGCCCCCGCCCCCGCCCGTTCGGCCCCGGACGGCCGGCCGGTCGGTCGGCCGCCCGCGCCCGCCGCTAACCGCGCCGCCGCTCACCGGCGTCCGGCAGCGGTGCCGTTGCCGACGCGGGCGTGGCCGTGGGCGTGGGCGCCGACCGCGCCGCCCGGGTCACGTCGGCGACCAGCTCGACGACGTCGGGACCGTACGCCTCGGAATTGACGACCTTCAGCAGCAGGACGAAGGCGCCGTCGGTCCCGTACTTCCGGGCCAGCTTCTCCTGGTGGCGGACCAGGTAGCGGCTGGCCGCCTGGTTGGTGATCGCGCGCTGGCCGCAGAAGAGGAACACCGGCCGGGCGCCCTCCCCGGCGGTGAGCCGGGCCACGATGGCGTACTCCGTCGTCCCCCCGTCCACCGGGTACAGGTCCGGGCCGATCCTGAACGCGCCGCGCTCGGGGCTCGGCTCCACGTCCACGTTGACGTGCACACCGGGGAGCAGGGTCGCCAGGTGCGCGGCCATGCGTCTGTTCGAGGCCGGCCCCCCGAGGCAGAATTCGGTGCGCTCGCCGAAGCCCTGCTGCGCCACGTCGTGCGGGACGATCCGCGCGTGCGCGCCGCAGTCCTTGATGAGGGCCGACAGCTCCAGCAGCGCGAACACGTCGAAGCGGCGCACGGCGCCGTCGCTGCCCGAGTCGCGGTTGACCACCAGCAGGCACTCGGCGTTCCCCGGCAGCCCGTAGAAGGCCTGCTTACGGCGGAGTTTGCGGCGCCACAGCGCGGTGCGGGCGATCCAGCCGAGCGACGCGCTGACCCCGGTGGCGATGACGCCGAGCAGGATGTTGAGCAGGTCTTCATACATGGGCGCGCATGGTAGCGGGGGAGCGAAACGTCGTTCGAGGCGGTCCTGGCGACGGGCTGTCCGCGAAGTTAGGCTGCCCGGACGGTCGTTGACTGGAGGTACGGATGCGTCGGTCCCACGTACGTAACGTCTCGCTCGCCACTGTCGCCGCCACGGTCCTGTCGGTCGGTGCCGCGGCACCGCCGACGGAGAGCACCGCTCCCGTCAAGCAACCCGTGGCGGCCGGTTACGGAGGGGCCGTCTCCAGCGTGGACCCGGACGCCTCCGCCGCCGGCATCGAGGTGCTGCGGCGCGGCGGCAACGCCGTCGACGCGGCGGTCGCCACCGCGGCGGCCCTCGGCGTCACCGAGCCCTACTCGGCGGGCATCGGCGGCGGTGGCTACTTCGTCCACTACGACGCCAGGACCCGCACCGTGCGGACCATCGACGGCCGCGAGACGGCCCCGCTGTCCGCCGACGCCTCGCTCTTCGTGGAGAACGGCAAGCCCATCCCCTTCGACGAGGCCATGACCAGCGGACGGTCCGTCGGCACCCCGGGCACGCCCGCGACATGGGAGGCCGCGCTCGACGCCTGGGGCAGCAAGTCGCTGCGGGAACTGCTCAAGCCCGCCGAACGGCTGGCGCGCGACGGGTTCACCGTCGACGCCACTTTCCGCGCGCAGACCCAGGCCAACGAGGCCCGGTTCCGGGACTTCCCCGCCTCCTCGGAGCTGTTCCTGCCGGGCGGCCGGCTGCCCGCCGTCGGCTCCGTCTTCAAGAACCCCGACCTCGCGCGGACGTACGAGAAGCTCGGCCGCCAGGGCTCCGGGGCGCTGTACCGGGGCGAGCTGGCCCGTGCCATCGTCCGCACCGTTCAGGAGCCGCCCGTCCGGCAGGGCGCCACCCGCAAGGTCCGCCCCGGTGACCTGACGGAGCGTGACCTCGCCCGGTACGACACGGTGCGGCGCAAGCCCACCAAGCTCTCCTACCGCGGCCTGGACGTGTACGGCATGGCGCCCTCCTCGTCGGGCGGCACGACCGTGGGCGAGGCGCTCAACATCCTCGAACGCACCGACCTGTCGTCCCTCACCGAGGCCCAGTACCTGCACCGGTTCATCGAGGCCAGCCGCATCGCCTTCGCCGACCGGGGCCGCTGGGTCGGCGACCCCGCCTTCGAGGACGTCCCCGTCAAGGGGCTGCTCTCCCAGCGGTTCGCCGATTCGCGCGCCTGCCTGGTCCGCGACGACGCGGCGCTCACCAGCCCGCTCGCCCCCGGCGACCCCCGCCACCCCGAGCCGTGCGCCACGGGCGGGACGGCGGCGCCGACGACGTACGAGGGGGAGAACACCACGCACCTGACGGTGGCCGACAAGTGGGGCAACGTCGTCGCGTACACCCTGACCATCGAGTCCACCGGCGGCAGCGGCATCACCGTGCCCGGGCGCGGCTTCCTGCTCAACAACGAGCTGACCGACTTCTCCTTCGCCCCGGCGAACCCGGCCGTCCACGACCCGAACCTCCCCGGTCCCGGCAAGCGGCCCCGCTCCTCCATGTCGCCCACCATCGTCCTCGACGACCACGCCCGGCCCGTGCTGGCCCTCGGCTCCCCGGGCGGCGCGACCATCATCACCACCGTCCTCCAGACCCTGACGGGCGTCCTGGACCGTGACCTCCCGCTCGTCGAGGCCATCGCCGCCCCGCGCGCCAGCCAGCGCAACCAGCCGACCACGGAACTCGAACCGGCGCTCTACGCCGGCCCGGTGCGCGCCCGGCTGGAGGCCCTGGGCCACGCCTTCCGCGAGAACCCCGAGATCGGCGCCGCCACCGGCGTCCAGCGCCTCCCCGACGGCCGGTGGCTCGCCGCCGCCGAGAAGACCCGCCGCGGCGGCGGCTCGGCCATGGTCGTCCACCCGGCCGGCCGCCCGTAGGGGGTGATCCGGCCGATCCTGCCGGGCTCTCGACGCCCGGCACCGCGCCTCGCCGCGATCGCCGACGTGGCCGCGGCGAGGTGCGGGCGCCGACGGCCGAGTGCCGTGATCCGGCGCCGATGAGCAGGCCGGGTGCCGGGCGCCCCGCTCGCGGAGGTGGGCGGGGAGCAAGCCATCGCGCCGAGCGAGGCGTACGGTCCGGTTCCGCCGGCCCGCGCCCCGGACCACCGGTCCGCGGTGTCCCGGACCACCGGCCCCCACGCCCCGGAGCACCGCGTGCGTCTCGTCGGCTCATGGTCGTCTTGCCGGAGCGGTGAGGGACCCGTTGGATGGAAGGAGAGCCCACCGGGCCGTCGGCGGGCGGGAGGAGCGGTGGTCATGGACGTGGTACTGCGGCCCGGACGGCCGGGCGACGCCGAGGAGTGCGGCAGGATCTGCTTCGAGGCCTTCGACGGCATCGCCCGCGCGCACGGTTTCGCGTCCGACATGCCGGGCGCCCGACCGGCCACCGACATGTTCCGTACGGTGCTCGGCCACCCCGGCTTCTACACCGTCGTCGCCGAGTCCGGCGGCCGGATCGTCGGCAGCAACTGCCTCGACGAACGGTCCCCCGTGGCCGGCGTCGGGCCGATCACCGTGGACCCGGTCGTCCAGGACGGGGGCATCGGGCGCCTGCTGATGCTGGACGTCCTGCGGCGCGCGGCCGAGCGCCGGGCGCCGGGCATCCGGCTGTTGCAGAGCGGCTACCACTGCCGCTCGTTCGCGCTGTACGCCGGGCTCGGGTTCGTGTTCCGCGAGACGGTGGCCTGCCTCCAGGGCCCGCCGATCGGCGGGGTGGTGCCCGGCTACGAGGTGCGCGCGGCCACCGAGGCGGACCTGGCGGCCTGCGACGACCTGTGCCGCCGCGTCCACGGCGTCGACCGGGGCGGTGAACTGGCCGACGCCGTCACGGCGGGCACGGCACGGGTGACCGAGCACGGCGGCCGGATCACCGGGTACGCCACGGACCTGTCGTTCTTCGCCCACGCGGTCGGCGAGACCACCGAGGACGTCCGGGCGCTCATCGCGGCCGCGCCCTCCTTCGGCGGTCCCGGCATCCTCGTACCGGCGCGGGACAGCGCCCTGTTGCAGTGGTGCCTCGGCAAGGGACTGAAGGTCCAGCAGCTCATGAGCCTGATGACCGTCGGCCTCTACAACGAGCCGGCCGGGGCCTACCTGCCGTCCATCCTCTACTGACGGCCCGCGCCCACGCCGTACGACGGGCTCACAGGGCCGTCAGCACGCGCGGGCCCCCGTCCGTACACCGCGGCCCCCGCCCTCCGGGCGGACGCCGATACTTTCCGGACACTCCCTAGCGGCCGCCGGGCGGGGCCATCGCCTCCTCCAGCAGGGCCCGCGCCTACGCCTCCGCCGCGTCGTAGCGGTCCGGGTGTCCGGAGCGCTGCACCTCCTCCGCCGTGCCGCCCGCGGTGAGGTGGGGCGCGCGCCGCTCGACGTCGACCGCCCGCCGGAAGAACCGCTCCGCCGCGTACGGCACGCGCATGATCTGCTCGGGGGTTCCCCAGCCCTGGCTGGGGCGCTGCTGGAACACGCCCAGCGAGTCCTTGTCGCCGCAGTCCAGGTTGTTCATGTGCGACTCGACCCAGCCGGCCTCGAAGGCGGCCGGCATGACCTTCTCCGATACGCCGAGGTCGCGGCCCACGGCGTACACCGTCCTGGTGACCTCGGGGTCCCGGTCGGGAGGGATGCGGCACGGTGGTGTCATGCCCGCGGGGTGCCCGCCCGGAGCCGTCCGGGAACCGGCCCGTCGTGAAGTGGACAGCGCCCGGCGACGCCCCGGCCTCTTCGCCGGACCCGCTGTGGCGCGGCGCGCCGGTCCCGTAGGCTCGCGGCCGTGATGCCCGAGGGGTTGCGGCACGGCCGCTACGTCAGCCTGACCACCTTCCGCAAGGACGGGACGCCGGTCGCCACACCGGTCTGGTACGCGGTGGACGGGGGTGAACTGTACGTCTGGACCCGCGAGGACTCCTGGAAGGTCAAACGGCTGCGCCGGAACAGCCGGGTCGTCGTCACCCCCTGCGACGTGCGCGGCCGGGTGGCGGACGGCGCGGCGGGCGCCGAGGGCACGGCGCGGCTGCTGGACGACGTCAAAGGCGTGCGCAGGCTGCTGGCCCGCAAGTACGGCGTGCAGTTCTGGCTCGTCGACCTGCCGGCCGCGCTGGTGCGGCGGGGCAGGCGGCCGCACGTCGGGATAGCGGTGCGGTTCCCGGACGAAAGTCCCCGGTAATCCGCTGTCCGGTCCGGGCCGCTTCCCTGCCCGGTGTGGACCACTCGGGTACGAAACATGATCGACTCCGGCGGTTGCTGGCGGCGGTCTTGCCCAGGGGTGTGACGAGGCTTACGTTCGCTTTCTACGCACCTCGTCTACGTGCGTAGAGGCTCTGACGCCGTGCCGAAGGAGCAGCTCATGTCCCACATCGTGCGCGCCGCCCTCGTCCAGGCGACCTGGACGGGCGACACCGAATCCATGATCGCCAAGCATGAGGAGCACGCCCGCGAGGCGGCCCGGCAGGGCGCCCAGGTCATCGGCTTCCAAGAGGTGTTCAACGCCCCCTACTTCTGCCAGGTGCAGGACCCCGAGCACCACCGCTGGGCCGAACCCGTCCCCGACGGCCCGACCGTCCGGCGGATGCGGGACCTCGCGCGCGAGACCGGCATGGTGATCGTCGTCCCGGTGTTCGAGGTCGACGGCCCCGGCTTCTACTACAACACCGCCGCCGTGATCGACGCCGACGGCTCCTACCTCGGCAAGTACCGCAAGCACCACATCCCCCAGGTCAGGGGCTTCTGGGAGAAGTACTACTTCAGGCCGGGCAACCTCGGCTGGCCGGTCTTCGACACCGCCGTCGGCCGCGTCGGCGTCTACATCTGCTACGACCGCCACTTCCCCGAGGGATGGCGCCAACTCGGCCTCAACGGCGCCCAGCTCGTGTACAACCCCTCGGCGACCCACCGCGGCCTGTCCTCCCACCTCTGGCAGCTCGAACAGCCCGCCGCCGCGGTCGCCAACCTCTACTACGTCGCCGCGATCAACCGCGTCGGACAGGAGGAGTACGGCGACAACGACTTCTACGGCACCAGCTACTTCGTGGACCCCCGCGGGCAGTTCGTCGGTGACGTGGCCTCCGACAAGCAGGAGGAACTGCTCGTCCGCGACCTCGACTTCCGGCTCATCGACGACGTCCGGCAGACCTGGGCCTTCTACCGCGACCGCCGCCCCGACGCGTACGAGGGACTGATGAAGCCATGACCCACGACCTCCACGCGGCCGACCTGCTCGCCCGCCACCGGGCCGTCATCCCCGACTGGGTCTCCCTCTACTACCAGGACCCCATCGAGATCACCCACGGCGAGGGACGGTACGTCTGGGACGCCACCGGCAAGCGCTACCTCGACTTCTTCGGCGGCATCCTCACCACCATGACCGCCCACGCCCTCCCCGAGGTCACCAAGGCGGTCACCGAACAGGCCGGGCGGATCATCCACTCCTCCACCCTCTACCTCAACCGCCCCATGGTGGAGCTCGCCGAGCGCATCGCGCGCCTCTCCGGCATCCCCGACGCCCGGGTCTTCTTCACCACCTCCGGTACGGAGGCGAACGACACCGCCCTGCTGCTGGCCACGGCCCACCGCCGCACCAACCAGATCCTGGCGATGCGCAACAGCTACCACGGCCGGTCCTTCTCCACCGTCTCCATCACCGGGAACCGCGCCTGGACCCCGACCACCCTCTCCCCGCTCCAGACGCTGTACGTCCACGGTGGCGTCCGCTCCCGGGGCCCCTACGCCCACCTGTCCGACGCCCGGTTCATCGAGGCGTGCGTCGCCGACCTGGAGGACCTGCTCGGGCACACCGGGGACGTCGCCGCGCTGATCGCCGAACCCATCCAGGGCGTCGGCGGCTTCACCTCCCCGCCCGACGGGCTGTACGCGGCCTTCCGCGAGGTCCTCGCACCCCGGGGCATCCTGTGGATCACCGACGAGGTGCAGACCGGCTGGGGCCGCACCGGCGAGCACTTCTGGGGCTGGCAGGCGCACGCCGCGAGCGGCCCGCCCGACGTGCTCACCTTCGCCAAGGGCATCGGCAACGGCATGTCCGTCGGCGGGGTCGTCGCCCGGGCCGAGGTCATGAACTGCCTGGACGCCAACTCCATCTCCACCTTCGGCGGTTCACCCGTCACCATGGCCGCCGGCCTCGCCAACCTGTCGTACCTCCTGGAACACGACCTCCAGGGCAACGCCCGGCGCGTCGGCGGACTGCTCGCCGAGCGGCTCCGCGCCATCGGGGCGGGCCTCGACCACGTGCGCGAGGTCCGCGGCCGGGGCCTGATGCTCGGCATCGAACTGGTGCGGCCCGGCTCCGACGAGGCCGACCCGCGGGCGGCCGCGGCCGTCCTGGAGGCCGCCCGTGACGGTGGACTGCTCATCGGCAAGGGCGGCGGCCACAACACCAGCGCCCTCCGGATCGCCCCGCCCCTCTCCCTGACCGTCGCCGAGGCCGAGGAAGGCGCCGCGATCCTCGAACGGGCCCTGCGCTCCATCTAGGACTTGGCCGAAGGGGGCCGAACCACCATGACCAGCACGCGCACCCTCATTCGCGGCGGCCTCGTCATCACCGCCACCGACGAGACCCACGCCGACGTCCTCATCGAGGACGGCCGCATCGCCGCCCTCGCCGCCCACGGCTCCGGCATCAGCGAGTCCTGGACGGCCGGGCGGACCATCGACGCCACCGGCAAGTACGTCATCCCGGGCGGCGTCGACGCCCACACCCACATGGAACTGCCCTTCGGGGGGACCTTCGCCTCCGACGACTTCGAGAGCGGCACCCGCGCCGCCGCGTGGGGCGGCACCACCACCATCGTCGACTTCGCCGTCCAGTCGATGGGGCACGCGCTGCGCGACGGACTGGACGCCTGGCACGCCAAGGCCGACGGCAAGTGCGCCGTCGACTACGGCTTCCACATGATCCTCTCCGACGTGAACGAAGCCTCCCTCAAGGAGATGGACCTGCTGGTCGAGGAGGGCGTCACCTCCTTCAAGCTGTTCATGGCCTACCCCGGCGTGTTCTACAGCGACGACGGCCGGATCCTCCGTGCGATGCAGCGCGCCTCCGTCAACGGCGGACTGGTCATGATGCACGCGGAGAACGGCATCGCGATCGACGTCCTCGTCGAACAGGCGCTCGCCCGCGGCGAGACCGACCCCCGCCACCACGGCGAGGTGCGCAAGGTGCTGCTGGAGGCGGAGGCCACGCACCGCGCCGTCCAGCTCGCCCGGGTCGCCGGCGGCACTCCGCTGTACGTGGTGCACGTCTCCGCCGAGGAGGCCGTGGCCGAGATCGCCGCCGCCCGGGACAAGGGCCTCGACGTGTTCGGCGAGACCTGCCCCCAGTACCTCTTCCTGTCCACCGACAACCTCGCCGAGCCGGGCTTCGAGGGAGCCAAGTACGTGTGCAGCACACCGCTGCGGCCGCGCGAGCACCAGGCGGCGCTCTGGCGCGGCCTGCGCACCAACGACCTCCAGGTGGTCTCCACCGACCACTGCCCCTTCTGCTACAGCGGGCAGAAGGAGCTGGGCCGCGGCGACTTCTCCAAGATCCCCAACGGCCTGCCCGGCGTGGAGAACCGCATGGACCTGCTCCACCAGGCGGTCGTCGACGGACACATCAGCCGCCGCCGCTGGATCGAGATCGCCTGCACGGCCCCGGCCCGGATGTTCGGGCTCCACCCCAAGAAGGGCACCCTCGCGCCGGGCGCCGACGCCGACGTCGTCGTCTACGACCCGCACACCGTGCAGACCATCTCCGCGGCCACCCACCACATGAACGTCGACTACTCCGCGTACGAGGGGAAGACCGTCACCGGGCGGGTCGAGACCGTCCTGTCGCGCGGCCAGGTCGTGATCGACCGCGGCACCTACACCGGCCGGGCCGGTCACGGCGTCTACACCCCCCGCTCCACCTGCCAGTACCTGAACTAGGAGCCCGTCATGGACTTCGGACTCGTCCTCCAGACCGACCCACCGGGCTCCGCCGTGGTCGGTCTGATGCGGCGGGCGGAACGCAACGGCTTCCGCTACGGCTGGACCTTCGACTCCGCCGTGCTGTGGCAGGAACCCTTCGTCATCTACAGCCGGATCCTGGAGCACACCAGCAAGCTGACCGTCGGCCCCATGGTCACCAACCCCGGCACCAGGACCTGGGAGGTCACCGCCTCCACCTTCGCCACCCTCAACGACATGTACGGCAACCGGACCGTGTGCGGCATCGGACGCGGCGACTCCGCGATGCGCGTCGCCGGCCGCAAGCCCAACACCCTCGCCCGGCTCGGCGAGGCCATCGACGTCATCCGGGACCTCGCGGAGGGGCGCGAGGCGGTCGTCGACGGACAGCCGCTGCGCATCCCCTGGGTGCGCGACGGGAAACTGCCCGTCTGGATGGCGGCGTACGGGCCGAAGGCCCTGGCGCTCGCCGGGCGGAAGGCGGACGGCTTCATCCTCCAGCTCGCCGACCCGTTCCTGACCGAGTGGATGGTCAAGGCGGTGCGCAGGGCGGCCGAGGAGGCGGGCCGCGACCCGGCCTCGCTGACCGTCTGCGTGGCCGCGCCCGCCTACGTCGGGGACGACCTGGAGCACGCGCGCGACCAGTGCCGCTGGTTCGGCGGCATGGTCGGCAACCACGTGGCCGACCTGGTCGGCCGCTACGGCGAGCACTCCGGCCTGGTGCCCGAGGCCCTCACCTCGTACATCAAGACCCGCGAGGGCTACGACTACAGCCACCACGGCCGCGCCGGGAACCCGTCCACCGCGTTCGTGCCCGACGAGATCGTCGACCGCTTCTGCTTGCTGGGCCCGCCGGCCGCCCACATCGCCAAGCTGGAGGCGCTGCGCGACCTGGGCGTCGACCAGTTCGCGCTCTACGACATGCACGACGCCAAGGAGGCGACGATCGACGCGTACGGCGCCGAGATCATTCCCGCGCTGAACTCCTAGGGACGAATCCTCGCGGGGCGTGCGCCCGGGCGGCGGCGCCGGACGGAGGGCCGGCGGCCGCCCCCGCACGGTCCCGTCAGCGGTTGATCGTGTCGCGCACCTTCGCGTAGACCGTCGCGTCGGTCAGCAGTCCGTTGTGGCTCAGGCACGAGGTCTGGGTGTTGGTGGCCCCGGACAGGGCGACACTGCTGTCCGGGTTGATGATCGTGTCGCAGGGCGACCACCAGGTCGCGTAGCGCGGCGCCCCCGGGGTCTCGTCACCGGAGTTGAGGGCGGTCAGGAAGGCGGAACCGGCGCGCATCTCGTAACAGGAGGTGTCGAAGCAGTCGTTCGCCCAGTCCGTGCCGTGGTTGGGGCCGCCGAGCGACACCCAGGCGTCGATCCTCGCGTCGCCGCCGAGGTTCTTGGCGTAGTGGCGCGAGGACAGCCCGCCCATCGAGTGCGTGACGACGTCGACCTTCGACGCCCCGGTCGCGGCCAGCAGCCGGTCCACCTCGGCGGAGAGCCGCTCGGCGGTGGTGGCGTTGGACTGCCGCGAGTCGTACGCCCACTGGTCGAGGTGCGAGGCCGGCCATCCGTCGGCCCGGAACCGGCCCGCCATGGTGTCCCAGTTGGCGGCGCTGCCGTTGTAGCCGTGCACGAACAGGACCGGGTGGCTGCCCGCGCCGAAGCCCGGGGCCGCCGCGGCCGGGTCGGCGGCGCCGGCGGGGGACAGGACCTGCGGGGACAGCAGGAGGGCGGCCATGACGGCCACGGTCAGGTGTCTTCTCACGATGATGACCTCACGAGTCGTGCGGAGCGGAGGGGACGAACGGCGCGGCAACGCCGGAGGGGGGCTCGGGAGCGTCGTGTCGCTCGTCCCGGATCGCGGGAGGGCACGAGGAAGCGGCCGGCGGACCGGGAGACCGCGGGCACGGGAGGAACGCGGCACCGGTACCGGATGAGGGTGCGAGGAGGTTACTGCCTGGTAGACGGCGAAGGGCAAGAGGTGTGCGCGAAAAAAGCGGAAGGCGGCCCGCCACCGGCGGCCCGCCCCTGTCAGCGGCCCCGGCGGGGCACCCGGGTCACGGGACCCGTGCGGTCCACTCCGGGGAGCCGAACTTCGTCCGGGCCAGCTCACGCGCGCGGGCCATCTCGTCGTCCGTGACCGCGCCCTCGGACAGCCCGTACCGCTCGCGGAACGAGCCGATCATCTTCTCGATCACCGTCGTGCGCGGCAGCCCCGTCTGGCGGCGCAGCGGGTCGACCCGCTTCCTGGCGCTCTTCGTCCCCTTGTCCGAGAGCTTCTCCCGGCCGATGCGCAGGACGTCCGTCATCTTGTCGGCGTCGATGTCGTACGCCATGGTCACGTGGTGCAGGACGGCCCCCGCCCCGCCCACCACCCGCTTCTGCGCCGCCCCGGCGATCTTGCCCGCCTCGGTGGCGATGTCGTTGAGCGGCTGGTACCAGGCCTTGATGCCCATGTCGCCCAGCGCCCCCAGCACCCAGTCGTCCAGATAGGCGTAGCTGTCGGTGAACGACAGGCCCTGGACCAGTGCTTCCGGCACGGACAGCGAGTACGTGATGGTGTTGCCGGGCTCGATGAACATGGCCCCGCCGCCGCTGATCCGGCGCACCACGGTGATGCCGTGCCGCTCGGCGGCCTCCGGGTCCACCTCGTTGCCCAGCGACTGGAAGCTGCCGATCACCACCGCCGGCGCGCCCCACTCCCACACCCGCAACGTCGGCGGCCGGCGCCCGGCGGCCACCTCACCGGTGAGCACCTCGTCGAGCGCCATGTGCAGGGCGGGCGGCTGGGGCCCGTCGTGGACGAGCTGCCAGTCGTAGTCGGTCCAGTCGGTGGCGTGCGCCAGGGCACGCCGTACGGCGACCCCGATCCCCTCGGTGGTGAGGCCGAACATCTGCGTCCCGGGCGGCAGCGCCGCGTCGATCCTGGCCGCCAGCCCCGACGCGTCGGTGTCCGCCGGCGCGCCCTCCAGGGCACGGTCGATGGCGACCAGGGCCTCGTCGGGCTCCAGGAAGAAGTCCCCGCCGACCCGCACCCGCCGCAGCACCCCGTCCTCCGCGTCGAGGTCCACCACCACGAGCTTGCCGCCCGGAACCTTGTACTCACCGTGCACGTCCGCCGCCTCCCGTCCCCGAACCGACCGTCATGTCAGCCTATGCCCGGATCACGGCGGGAGGAGCCGGAGGGGCGGGAGGAGCCGGAGGGTGGCCGGGGCGGCCGGTGACGGTGCCCCGGCCACCGCTCCTCCGTCAGACCGCGACGCCGTCCGGTGCGCCGAGCATCGCCGACGCCGCCTGGACCGGGCTGAGGGCGGCGGCCGGGGCGGCCGTGGCCGTGGTGCAGGTGAAGCCCAGGCGGGTGAGCGCCCGGGTCACCTCGGCGGCGGTGAAGTCACGGCGGTCCTGCCGCGTGATGACCTCGCCGACCTGCTTGACCGGGTAGTGACGGCGCCCGATGAGCACGGACCCGCCGGTGATGGGCTCGGGCTTCACGCCCTTCATCGACTGCTGCACCTGGTGCTTGTCGAGGTCGAACGGGAAACGGGCGATGACGCAGCGCATGGGGCCTCGGCTGGGTAGGAGGGGGCGGGACGGGACGGGCGGGACGCCGGTCAGGCGGCGGTGCCGTTGCGCACCGGGCGGCGGCGTGCCCGGCCCGGGCGGCCACGGCGGCCGGAGGGCGCACCGCCGGTCCTGGTCCGCTCGCCGACGGGCGCCGTGATGGTGACGGGGACGCCCGTGGGCGCCTGGGCCCCGGTGATGCGGCTCAGCTCGGCCTCGCCGGAGCGCACGGTGGTGGTCCGCGGGGTGATCCCGGCGTCGGCCATCAGCCGGGTCACGGTACGCCGCTGGTTGGGCAGCACCAGGGTCACCACGCTGCCGGACTCGCCCGCGCGGGCGGTGCGGCCGCCCCGGTGCAGGTAGTCCTTGTGGTCGGTCGGCGGGTCGACGTTCACGACCAGGTCGAGATTGTCGACGTGGATGCCGCGCGCCGCGACGTTGGTCGCCACCAGCACCGTGACGTGCCCGGTCTTGAAGTGCTCCAGGGTGCGGGTGCGCTGGGGCTGGGTCTTGCCGCCGTGCAGGGCGGACGCGCGCACTCCGCTGGCCAGCAGGTCCTTGGTGAGCCGGTCCACGGCGTGCTTGGTGTCGAGGAACATGATCACCCGGCCGTCGCGGGCGGCGATCTCCGTCACGGTGGCGTGCTTGTCGGCGCCGTGCACGTGCAGGACGTGGTGCTCCATCGTGGTGACCGCCCCGGCGGAGGGGTCGACGGAGTGGACCACCGGGTCGTGCAGGTAGCGGCGGACGAGCAGGTCGACGTTGCGGTCCAGGGTGGCGGAGAACAGCATCCGCTGGCCGCCGGACTGCACCTGGTCCAGCAGCGCGGTGACCTGCGGCATGAAGCCCATGTCGGTCATCTGGTCGGCCTCGTCCAGGACGGTGGTGACGACGTCGTCCAGCCGGCAGGCGTCCCGGTCGATGAGGTCCTTGAGCCGGCCGGGCGTGGCGACGACGACCTCGGCGCCGGAGCGCAGCGCCCCCGCCTGGCGGCCGATCGGCAGGCCGCCGACCACCGTGGTCAGGCGCAGGCGCAGCGAGCGGGCGTACGGGGTGAGCGCGTCGGACACCTGCTGGGCCAGTTCCCGGGTGGGTACGAGGACGAGGGCCAGCGGCCGACGGGGCTCGGCACGCCGCCCGGCGGTGCGGGCCAGGAGCGCGAGACCGAAGGCCAGGGTCTTCCCGGAGCCGGTGCGGCCACGGCCCAGGACGTCCCGGCCGGCCAGCGAGTTCGGCAGGGTCGCCGCCTGGATCGGGAAGGGCACGGTCATGCCCTCGGCCGCGAGCGCCGCGAGCAGGGGCGCCGGCAGGTCCATCCCGGCGAAGGCCTCCACCGGCGGGAGGGCCGGGGTCAGGGTGACGGGCAGGGCGAACTCGCCCCGAGGTGCCGCGGGACGACCGTGGCCGCGGACGCGGCCGGGAGCGGCGGACCGCTTCGGCGCGCCGGAGCGGAAGGCGTTGCCCCCCGAGGGGGCGGAGCCGGCGGTGCGGCTGCGGGAGTAGCGGTCGTTCGAGCGGGACGTGCGGTTCATGCGGAACCTTCCTCGATGCGGCACGTATCGAGGAAAATTCCCGGGCCGCGGCCCGGAGAGAATCGCAAGATCGAGCCGTAGGGAAATGCGGACCGGGCGGGCCGTGAATTCGGCGCGGCCGGTGCGGGACGCGGCGGGCCGTGCGTCCGGCATCGGCCGGCGCGGCGCGCGTCGTGGTCGAAATCGTGGAACCGTGCGGCAGAGCCGTACGGAAAACCAACGAGCCGGGGCCCGCACCCCAAGGTGCGGGCCCCAGCTACGTGATGGTGCGCTGCGTCTGCGACGTCAGGCCGAGACGATGTTCTCGGCGGTCGGGCCCTTCTGGCCCTGCGCGATGTCGAAGGACACCTTCTGGCCTTCCTGGAGCTCACGGAAGCCGGAAGAGGCGATGTTCGAGTAGTGGGCGAAGACGTCGGGGCCGCCGCCGTCCTGCTCGATGAAACCGAAGCCCTTTTCCGCGTTGAACCACTTCACGGTGCCAGTAGCCATGTCATATCTCCTTCGGGGCAGTGCCCTGGGGCCCGCACTGTGCGGACCCCGAGTCGCCGCGATGATCGCCCCGTCCGGAAAAAAGTACCGGAAATACAAAAGTGCTCCCGCCGACGTTGGATCCGGCGAGGGCACTTGAAGTCTTTGGGAACCACAACTGCAACTGAAATCGACAGTAGCACGGAACGGTCAGGTGTGCGCGGATTGTTTGCGGCGCGCGAAATGCCGAGCCGGAAATTCTCCTGTTGCGGGGGCAGGTATTCGCCATCGGCAGGGCGACACCCCGATTCCGCTCCCCGGCGGCCCGCCGGTGCGGCGCCCGGGGAGGGGCGGAGGACTCGCCGGGAAGCTGCTCCTCCGAACGAGGGAAACCTGTCCTCGCCGCTATAGACATTGGCTCATAACGGAGCTAGGGTTCACTCGTACCCAGAAGCACGAGAGAGGAGCAGACGCCATCAGGATCGCCCGGGCGAGGAACGACTCCGCCCGGACTCGCCGGCCCCGGATGGGAAGGTGGTCCCCGGTCACGCAGCAACGATCCCCGCATCCCCCTCCACCCGGTCGGGCGTGCGGAAACCGAAGAACGGCGCCGAGCGCCGGTAGATGGTGTTGAAACCCCTCGGGGCCCTGGTGCCGTACGGCGCCAGGGCCCCTCGACGCGCGTCCGACGAGGGACGCGTCCGGCAAAGGAAGAAGAGGTGCCAGTGACCCGGGAGACCCCGCACCCCACCGCCGACAGGCTCGACGACGACGACTACCCCGCCTTCACCATGGGCCGCGCCGCCGAACTGACCGGCACCACACCCGCGTTCCTCAGGGCCCTCGGCGACGCCCGCCTCATCACCCCGCTGCGGTCCGAGGGCGGCCACCGCCGCTACTCCCGCTACCAGTTGCGCATCGCCGCCCGCGCCCGCGAACTCGTCGACCAGGGCACGCCGATCGACGCCGCCTGCCGCATCATCATCCTCGAGGACCAGCTCCAGGAGGCCCTGCGCCTCAACGAGCAACTGCGCCGCTCGTCGACCGGCTTCGCCCCGTCCGCCGGATCCTGACCGCACCCGGCCCGGCGACCGGCCGCACCCGGCCCGGCGACCGGCCGCACCCGGCCCGGCGACCGGCCGCACCCGGCCCGGCGACCGGCCGCACCCAGCCCGGCCGCACCCGGCCCGGCGAACCGGCCGCACCCGCCCGGGATCCCCACCGCATCCGAACCGTGAGGTGACAGGGCGCATGTCCACCACCCGGCCGACCCTCCGCGGCACCTTCGGCATGGTCTCGTCCACGCACTGGCTGGCCTCCCAGTCGGCCATGGCCGTCCTGGAGGACGGCGGCAACGCCTTCGACGCCGCCGTCGCCGCCGGGTTCGTCCTCCACGTCGTCGAGCCGCACCTCAACGGGCCCGCGGGGGAGGTCCCCGTCCTCCTGGCGCCCGCCGGGGGCCGGGTGCGAGTGCTGTGCGGCCAGGGCCCCGCGCCCGCCGGGGCGACCGTCGCGCACTACCGGGCCCTCGGCCTCGACCTGGTCCCCGGCACCGGCCCGCTGGCCGCCGCCGTGCCGGGCGCGTTCGACGCCTGGATGCTCCTGCTGCGCGACCACGGCACCATGACCCTCGCCCAGGTGCTGCGGTACGCCATCGCGTACGCGGAGGACGGGCACCCGCCCGTGAAGCGGATCGCCGAGACCGTCGGCACCGTACGCGCGCTCTTCGAGGACGAGTGGACCTCCTCCGCCGACGTCTACCTCCCGGACGGCCGGCCCCCGTCCCCCGCGCGGCTGCTGCGCAACCCCGCCCTCGCCCGGACCTGGCGCCGCCTGGTCGACGAGGCGGTCACCGCCGCCGGTGACGACCGGACCGGCCAGATCGAGGAGGCCCGCCGCGTCTGGCGCACCGGCTTCATCGCCGAAGCGCTCGTACGGCAGTCCGGGCGCCCCACCACGGACACCAGCGGCGCCCGCCACACCGGCACCCTCACCGCCGCCGACCTGGCCGGCTGGTCCGCGACCTACGAGGACCCCGTCACGTACGACCACGACGGCTGGACCGTGTGCAAGCCGGGCGGCTGGAGCCAGGGCCCCGTGTTCCTCCAGCAACTCGCCCTGCTGCCCGACCGGTTGCCCGCCCACGGCTCGGCCGACTACGTCCACCTCCTCGTCGAGGGCGGCAAGCTCGCCATGGCGGACCGCGAGGCCTGGTACGGGGACGCCGCCGACGTCCCGCTCGACGCCCTGCTCTCCGGGCCGTACAACGCCGGACGGCGCGCGCTCGTCGGGGACACGGCCTCCCGCGAACTGCGCCCCGGCAGCCCCGGCGGCCGTACGCCGCGCCTGAGCGCCCACGCCCTCGCCGTCGCCGCCCGGAGCAGGAGCAGGAGCGGGAGCGGGCACGGGCCGGGAGCGGCGGGGGAGCCGTACGCCCCCGGGGCCGGTGAACCGACGGTCGCCACCGACGGGTCCACCCGGGGCGACACCTGCCACATCGACGTCGTCGACCGGTGGGGCAACATGGTCGCCGCCACGCCCAGCGGCGGCTGGCTCCAGTCCAACCCCGTGGTCCCCGAACTGGGCTTCCCGCTGGGCACCCGGCTCCAGATGGCCTGGCTGGACCCCGGCCTGCCGAACACGCTGACGCCCGGCCGGCGTCCCCGCACCACGCTCAGTCCGTCGCTGGCGCTGCGCGACGGCGTGCCCGTCATGGCCTTCGGCACACCGGGCGGCGACCACCAGGACCAGTGGCAACTGCACTTCTTCCTCGCCGTCACCCATGGCGGACTGGACCTCCAGGAGGCCGTCGACGCCCCGAACTGGCACCACGACGCCTTCCCCGGTTCCTTCCACCCCCGCGGCATGCGGCCCGGCTCCCTCACCGTCGAGTCCCGGACGGACCCGGCCGTCATCGCCGCACTGCGCCGCCGCGGCCATGACGTCACGGTCGCCGGGCCCTGGTCCGAGGGACGGCTGTGCGCGGTGGCCCGCGACCCGCGCACCGGGATCCTCTCGGCGGCGGCCGACCCGCGCGGAGCGCAGGGTTACGCGGTCGGCCGCTGACCCGGCCCCACCGGTTCACCCGGCGGGGGCCGCGCTGTCAGCGGGTCATGCTTAGCTGGACGCATGATCGATGAACTTCTCGACGGTTCCGGGTCCCTGTCCACCACGGCCTCCGCCGCGGTCGAGGAGGCGGTGCGCGCGGCGGCCGCCGCCGAGATCGTGCCGCGCTGGCGGCAGCTCGCCACGCACGAGATCGTCGAGAAGAGCGGACCCCACGATCTCGTCACGGTCGCCGACCGGGCCGCCGAGGCCCACCTCACCGCCTCGCTCACCCGACTGCTCCCCGGTTCCGTGGTGGTCGGCGAGGAGTCCGTCCACGCCGACCCCGCGGTGTACGAGGAGATCAAGGGCGACGCGCCGGTCTGGATCGTCGACCCGGTCGACGGCACCTGGCACTTCGCGCACGGCGACCCCGGCTTCTGCACGCTCGTCGCGCTGGCGCTGCGCGGCGAGGTCCTGGCGTCCTGGACGTTCGCCCCGGCACGGGACGAGATGGCCGTGGCGGTGCGCGGCGGGGGCGCCCGGCTGAACGGCGAGGCGATACGGGCGGGGGCGCCCGCGCCGGGCGCGGCGCTCAAGATCGCCACCTCCCACCCCGACTACACCACCGAGGAGCAGAAGGCCGCGCTCCTGGGCCTGTACACCGAGGGCGTCGAGGCCCGCCCCTGCGGCTCGGCGGGCCTGGAGTACCTGGCCGTGGCCAAGGGCGAGCTGGACGCGGTCGCGTTCTCCTGGGAGTACGCCTGGGACCATGCCGCGGGCCTGCTCCTGGTCGAGGAGGCGGGCGGCGCCCACACCACCCTGGCGGGCGACCCCTTCCGCGTCACCGGGGCCAACGCCCTGCCCTTCACCGCCGCCCGCGACCGGGCCACGGCCGACCGCATCCGGGCCCTGCTGGCCACCCGGTAGACGGTTTTCGGACGGCGGGTGCGGGCGGGTCCGGACATCGCCCCACCCCCCGCCCGGAGCCGCCCACCGGTTCAATATCCTTAAGTGACCTGGCCGTCGGCTGACGAAGGAGTCCGAAGGTGCCGTCGATGTTCGATGCCGTCGTCGTGGGAGCGGGGCCCAACGGACTGACCGCCGCCGCCGAACTGGCCCGCCGCGGCTTCTCCGTGGCGGTGTTCGAGGCACTCGACACGGTCGGTGGCGGGGCCCGGACCGAGGAACTCACCCTGCCCGGCTTCCGGCACGACCCGTGCTCCGCCGTGCACCCGCTGGGCATCGGCTCGCCCGCCTTCAAGGCCATGCCCCTCGACCGGTACGGCCTGGAGTGGCTGCACGCCGAGCTCCCCATGGCGCACCCCTTCGACGACGGCACCGCCGCCGTCCTGTCCCGCTCCGTCGCCGAGACGGCCGCCTCCTTCGGGCCCCGCGACGCCGGCGCGTACCGCCGGCTGGTCGCGCCCTACCTCGGCAAGTGGGACACCCTCGTGCGGGACTTCATGTCGCTGCCGCTGACCGCCCTGCCGCGCGACCCGGTCACGCTCGCCCGCTTCGGCGTAGACGGGCTGCCACCCTCCACCTGGCTGATGCGCCGCTTCCGCGACGACCGGGCCCGCGCCCTGTTCGCCGGACTGGTCGCCCATGTCATCGCCCCGCTCGGCGGACTGGCCACCGGCGCCATCGGCCTCGTCTTCGCGCTCGCCGCCCACGCCGGCGGCTGGCCGCTCCCGCGCGGCGGCTCCCAGGCGATCTCCGACGCCCTGGCCGCGTACGTGAAGGACCTCGGCGGCGTCGTCCACACCTCCTACGAGGTCAAGCGGCTCGACGACCTGCCGCCCGCCCGCGCGTACGTCTTCGACACCTCACCGACCGCCCTCGCCCGCATCGCGGGCTTCGGTTCCCACTACGACGGCTACCGCTACGGCGCCTCCGTCTTCAAGATCGACTACGCGCTGGACGGGCCCGTCCCCTGGACCGCCGAGGCTCCGCGCCGCGCCGGCACCGTCCAGATCGGCCCCAGCAGCCACGAGATCGGCACCGCCCTGAACCAGGTGTACCGCGGCACCCCTCCCCGTACGCCCTTCCTGATCACCGCCCAGCCGAGCCTCGTCGACCCGTCCCGTGCGCCGGAGGGCAAGCACGTCTTCTGGGCCTACGGCCACGTCCCGCACGCCTGGGAGGGGGACCTCACCGAGGCCATGGAGCGCCAGATCGAGCGGTTCGCCCCCGGCTTCCGCGACCTGGTCCTCGCCCGCGCCACGGCCGGCCCGCCGCAACTCGCCTCCCGCAACGCCAACTACGTCGGGGGCGACATCGCCTGCGGCGCCGCCAGCGGCCTCCAACTGCTGCTGCGGCCCCGCCTGTCCCTCTTCCCGTACCACACCCCGCACCCGGCCGTCTTCCTCTGCTCCTCCGCGACCCCGCCCGGCCCCGGCGTCCACGGCATGTCCGGGCACAACGCGGCGAAGGCCGTATGGCGGCACCTGAGGAAGACCCGCCGGTGAACATCACGCTCGTACGCGGAGACATCACCGAGCAGCACGCGGACGCCCTCGTCAACGCCGCCAACTCCTCCCTGCTGGGCGGCGGAGGGGTCGACGGCGCCATCCACCGCAAGGGCGGCCCCGCCATCCTCGCCGCGTGCCGCGAACTCCGCGCCTCCCGGTACGGTCGCGGCCTGCCCACCGGACGGGCCGTCGCCACCACCGCCGGCCGCCTGCACGCCCGATGGGTGATCCACACCGTCGGGCCGGTCCACTCCGAGCAGGAGGACCGCTCCGGGCTGCTCGCCTCCTGCCACCGCGAGTCCCTCCGCGTCGCCGACGAACTGGGCGCCCGCACCGTCGCGTTCCCCGCCATCTCGACGGGCGTCTACGGATGGCCGGTGGAGGACGCCGCCCGCATCGCCGTCGAGGCCGTACGGGCGGCGACCACGTCGGTGGAGGAGGTCCGCTTCGTGCTCTTCGACGAGCGGGCGTACCGGGCCTTCGCCGAACGGCTCGGCTGACGCGGTCCACCGCGACTCCGCCCGCTCGGCCCCGGCCGGAGCGGCGGAACCGGCCGCGGTACTCCGCCGCCTTCCTCCGCGGCAACCGGCCCCCCGGTCGCCGACGCGTGCGCCACCCGGCACCGGAAAGGGGGAGGCCCCGTCGCGACGGGGGAGACACGACGGGGCCCTGATCATCATCTGCCCGGGTTCCGCGGACTCACACCTGCGGAATCAGGACTTCCTTCGGGTGGCCGCACGGGCCCGGCGGGCACCCCCTCCGGGCCGGGCGGCACCCGCGCCGGCCCGGCGCGCGCACCCCCGCCCGCTACCAGGTGACGAGCAGGGCGCTCGGCGTGCTGGCGATCAGCGACGGGACCGGCGGGCCGGGCGGACCGGCCGGCCGGAGGCCCGGGAACCGCTCGAACAACGCGGCCAGCGCGATGCGCAACTGGAGCCGGGCGAGCGGGGCGCCCACGCAGAAGTGCGGCCCCTGCCCGAACCCGAGCTGCCGCGGGCGCTGCCCGCCCGCGCCGAGCGTGAACCGGCCCGGGCCATGCCGCGGGTCGCGGTTGGCCGCCGCGAAGCACAGCAGCAGGGCGTCCCCCGCGCGCAGCGGCCGGCCGCCCAGCTCCACGTCCTCGGTGGGGAACGCGAAGGGCAGGGCGTACACGCTCGAGTCGTGGCGGAGGCCCTCCTCCACGACCTCGTCCCAGCCGGCCCGCCCGTCCAGGACGAGGCGCAGCTCCCCGGGGTGCGCCAGCAGGGCGCCGACCGTGTTGACCAGGGCGCCGGCCGTGGTCTCGAACCCCGCGCCCAGGAACAGCCACAGCATGTCGACGAGTTCGCCGTCCGTCAGGCGCTCGCCGTCCCCGTGGATCAGGTCGGTGACGAGGTCGTCGCCGGGCGCGGCCGACCGGCTCTCCACCAGCTTCCGCAGGTAGGCGTTGATGTCGCGGGTCAGCCGGGCCGACTCCCGCGGACCGAGCGCCGCCCGCGAGAACGCCCGGCCGACGAGTTCCACGACCGCCGGCCGGTCCTCGGCGGGCACCCCGAACAGGTCGGACAGCGTGCGCAGCGGAAGCGGCAGCGCGAAGGCCGGGCGGAGGTCGACCGGCCGGCGCCCGGCCGGCGCCCCGGCACCGGCCGCGTCCTCCATTGCGTCCAGCAGCGCGCCGACGGTCCGCGTGATCGCCGGCGCGAGGCCCTCGACCCGACGGGGGGTGAACGCGGCGGCCACCACCCGCCGCAGCCGCCGGTGGTCGGCGCCGTCGGCGGTCAGCATCCACTTCCGCGTCAGGTGCGCCAGCATCGGCCAGTCCGGCGGCACCTCGCCCTCCCGCAGGGCCCGCCAGTGCGCGGGGGAGCGGGCGAAGCGCCCGTCGGTCAGCACGGTCTCCAGCTCGGCGTGGCCCACGACCGCCCAGCAGGGGACCCCGCCCGGCCACTCCGCCGGCGCGACCGGGCCCCACCTCCGCAACTCCTCCGCCTGGGCCCGCTGGTCCGGGCTGTGAGGGTCGAGCAGCACCCGCTCGGTCATCATGCGTCCCCCTGGAAGGTCCTGGAACCACGACGTGACGTGACCAGATGCTCCCACACCGTCACCGCGCGGCGCCGGGGAATCGGGGCAGCGCAGGCAGCGCGAGGCTGATGTCGCATTCTCGCCAGCGGCCCCCGCCCCCGCTCCCCGATGCTGGAGCCATGCACACCGACACCGAGCGCTGCGTGCGGGCCGTCCGGTCGAAGGACGCCCGCTTCGACGGATGGTTCTTCACCGCCGTCCTCACCACCCGCATCTACTGCCGGCCCAGCTGCCCGGTCGTGCCGCCCAAGCCCGAGAACATGGTGTTCTACCCGAGTGCCGCCGCCTGCCAGCAGGCCGGCTTCCGCGCCTGCAAGCGGTGCCGCCCCGACACCAGCCCCGGCTCGCCCGAGTGGAACGCCCGCGCCGACACCGTCGCCCGCGCGATGCGCCTGATCCGCGACGGAATCGTCGACCGCGAAGGGGTGCCCGGGCTCGCCGCCCGGCTCGGTTACTCGACCCGCCAGATCGAACGCCAACTGCTCGCCGAACTCGGCGCCGGCCCGCTCGCCCTGGCCCGCGCCCAGCGCGCCCAGACCGCCCGCCTGCTCATCGAGACCACCGCGCTGCCGATGGCCGACGTCGCCTTCGCCGCCGGCTTCTCCTCCGTACGCACCTTCAACGACACCGTCCGCGAGGTCTTCGCCCTCACCCCCGGAGCACTGCGCGCCCGCGCCGCGCGCACCGCCGAGAAGACCCCGCCCACCCCCGGCGTCCTCACCCTCCGGCTGCCGTACCGCGCACCCCTCAACCCCTCCAACCTCTTCGGACACCTGGCCGCGACCGCCGTGCCCGGCGTCGAGGAATGGCGGGACGGCGCCTACCGGCGCACCCTCGCGCTCCCGCACGGCCACGGCGTCGTCGCCCTCTCCCCGCGCCCCGACCACATCGCCTGCCGGCTCTCCCTCACCGACCCGCGCGACCTCACCCTGGCGATCAGCCGCTGCCGCTGGATGCTCGACCTGGACGCCGACCCGGTGGCCGTCGACGACCAGCTCCGCGGCGACCCGCTCCTCGCGCCACTCGTCGGCGAGGCGCGCGGCCGGCGCGTCCCGCGTACCGCCGACGCCGCCGAGTTCGCCGTCCGCGCGGTCCTCGGCCAGCAGGTCTCCACCGCCGCCGCCCGCACCCACGCGGGCCGCCTGGTCACCGCGTACGGCACGCCCGTCGACGACCCGGAGGGCGGGCTGACCCATCTCTTCCCCGCCCCCGCGGCACTCGCCGCCCTCGACCCCGGGTCGCTCGCCCTGCCGCGCAGCCGCCGCACCACCCTCACCACCCTGGTCGGCGCCCTCGCGGACGGCACGCTCACGCTCGGCCCGGACAGCGACTGGGACGAGGCCCGCGCCCGCCTCCGTGAGCTCCCCGGCTTCGGCCCGTGGACCGTGGAGGTGATCGCGATGCGCGCCCTCGGCGACCCCGACGCCTTCCTCCCCACCGACCTCGGCGTCCGGCGCGCCGCCGCCGGCCTCGGGCTGCCGGCGACCCCCGCCGCGCTGACCGCCCGCGCCGCCGCCTGGCGGCCCTGGCGCGCCTACGCCGTCCAGTACCTGTGGGCCACCGACAGCCACCCCGTCAACCACCTGCCCGCGTAAGGGAGTCCGCCGATGAACCGCCGGCACACCGTCACCGACAGCCCCTACGGCCCGCTCACCCTCGTCGCCACCGACGGCGTCCTCAGCGGGCTCTACATGACCGGACAGCGCCACCGCCCGCCGGAGGAGACCTTCGGCGACCGCGACCCGCGCCCCTTCACCGAGGTCGTCCGCCTGCTCGACGCCTACCACGCCCGTGAACTGACCGAGTTCGACCTGCCGTTGCACCTGGCCGGGACACCGTTCCAGCGCAGCGTCTGGGAGCTGCTGCGGAAGATCCCTTACGGCGAGACCCGCTCGTACGGGGAACTCGCCGAGCTCCTGGGCAAACCCGGCGCCTCCCGGGCCGTCGGGCTCGCCAACGGCAAGAACCCGGTGGGGATCATCGTCCCGTGCCACCGGGTCATCGGCGCGGGCGGCGGGCTCACGGGATACGGCGGCGGCCTGGAGCGCAAGCAGCGGCTGCTGGCCTTCGAAGGAGCCCTCCACGGAGCCCGCGACGGCGGCCCCGCGAGCGCGCCCCCGGCCGGCCCCGTGGCGGAAACCTTGTTCTAGCCCGGCCGCCGAGGCCGGCGCCCGGTCACTCCAGCCGCTGGAGCAGTTCCGGGAGCGCCGTGCCGATCGGCTCGCGCACGACCTCGTCGGCCAGCTCGTCGTAGGGCGTCGGCTCGGCGTTCACGACGATCAGCCGGGCTCCGTGCTCCGCCGCCGTACCGGCGAGGGACGCGGCGGGCTGCACCTGGAGCGACGAGCCGACCGCGACGAACACCTCGGCGGCCTTGGCGATCGACAGGGCCTCGCCCAGGACCACCGGGTCCAGCCGCTGCCCGAACATCACCGTCGCCGGCTTCAGGATCCCCCCGCACGCCTCGCACGCCGGGTCGGCCTCACCCGCCTCCACCCGGGCCAGCGCGTCCTCCATCGAGGAGCGGGTGTGGCACCCGGTGCACACCACCGCCCGGGCGGTGCCGTGCAGTTCCAGCACCTTGCGCACCGGGGTCCCGGCAAGCTGGTGCAGTCCGTCCACGTTCTGGGTGATCACCCGGACCGCGAAACCCGGCCTCCGCTCCAGCGCGGCGATCGCCCGGTGCGCCGCGTTCGGCTCCGGCCGCGGTGTCGCGGCGTCGCGCCGCATCAGCCACGCCCGGCGCCGGATCTCCGGGTCGGCCGTGTAGTACGCGTAGGTGACCAGCTTCTCGGCCTCCGGGTCGCGCCGCCACAGGCCGTTGGGTCCCCGGTAGTCACTGATGCCGGAGTCCGTGGAGATGCCGGCACCGGTGAGGAACGCGACGAGAGTCATGCGGCCGAGGTTACGCAGCGTCCGCCCGCACACGCGAACGAGTTGCCGCCCGCCGCCCGCCCCGTGCCGCCCGCCGCCCGCCCCGTGCCGCCCGCCGTACCCGCCGCCCGGCCGTCCGCCTCAGCCGACCGGCCGGCCGTTCTCCAGCTCCACCGCACCCCGGCCGGCCGCCAGGGCGTCCAGCGCGGCCGCCACGCGCGGACCCAGCGAACCCAGCAGGTACGTGGGCAGGTCCTCGGGCTCCACAAGCTTCCAGGAGACCAGTTCCTCCTCCTGGAGCCGGATCTCCCGGAACCGCTCGCCGCTCAGCACGCCACCGTCGTAGATGTACGCCACGATCGGCGGACGTCCCGCCCCGTGCACCCAGTCGACCGCGAGCAACGGGCCGGGCTCCACGTCGAGGCCGATCTCCTCGAGTGTCTCGCGCCGGGCCGCCTGCCGCGGGGTCTCCCCGGCGTCCGACTCGATGGTCCCGCCGGGCAGGGCCCATCCCTCCCGGTAGTTGGGCTCGACCAGCAGGACCCGGCCCTCCCCGTCGCGGAAGAGCGCGGCGGCGCCGGCCAGGACGCGGGGGAGGCCCGCGATGTACGTGGCGTAATCGGTGGTGGTCACGGCGTCAGCCTAGTGCGAGGGTCCGCGCGGCCAGCTCACCGATCCGTACGCCGTCGAAGCCGAACACCGCGCTGCGCACCCGGTCCTCCAGCGGGTCCGTCCAGTGGCGCGGGATGCCCGACGCCCCGCACAGCACGCCCGCGACCGACCCGGCGGTGGCGCCGTTGGAGTCGGTGTCGAGGCCGCCCCGGACCGTGAAGGCGATGGTGCGGGTGAAGTCGCCGCCCCCGTACAGCAGACCCGCCGTGAGGACGGCCGCGTTGGGCACGGCGTGGATCCAGTGCAGCCCGGCCAGCTCCCGCTCCACCTCCGTCAGCGCGTCGTCCCAGGTCACCCCCGCGTCATAGAGCGCGCACATGTACCGCACCACGCGCGCGAGGCGGCTGCTCCCGGGGACGCGCCCCAGGGCCGACTCGACCGCGGCACGCGGACCGGGCGCCGTGAAGGCCGCGGCGACCAGGGCCGCCGCCCACATCGCCGCGTACACGCCGTTGCCGGTGTGGGACAGCACCGCGTCGCGGCGCGCCAGCGCTGCCGCGCGGGCCGGGTCGCCGGGGGACGTCCAGCCGAAGACGTCCGCGCGGATCAGGGCCCCGATCCACTCCTGGTACGGATTGTCGCGGGTGGCGGTGAACGGGGGCCGCACACCGTTCGCGAGGTTGCGGTAGGCGGCCCGTTCGGCGGTGAACGTCTGGAGGTAGGGCAGGCGCAGCAGCCACAGCTCGCCGACCTGCTCGGTGGTGAAGTCCGGCCCGTGGGTCTCCAGCAGGTGCAGGGCCAGGATCGCGTAGTCGACGTCGTCGTCCCGGCAACTGCCGTGGATGCGGCCCCGCACGCAGTCGCGCCACTCGGGCCGCAGCTCGAACCCGGCGGCGTCACCGTCCGGTGGCGGCCCGGGGAGGTAGTCGGTCAGGGGGAGGGCGCCGGTGGCCCGCAGGTAGCGGTCGATCCGGTCGCGTGTCCAGTAGTCGCCACGCTCGACGGGTTTGCCGAGCATGTTCCCGGCGATGCGCCCGGACCAGCCGCCGAGGATCCGGTCCGCCAGGTCCGGGCCCGGGGCCGGCACCGACGCCTCCCGCGCGGTCACGGTCACCGTCACGCAGACGGCAGCGAGGGGGACGGCACGACGGCACCGCCGCCCGCCCGCACGGCCTCCACCACGGCCTCGTGCAGATCCCTGCTGTCCCTCTCCGAACGGCACGCCACGGGGCTGCCCGTCATGGTGAACCAGTCGGATGCCCCGGTGTACTGGACGGCGATCTGTGCCTCGCCGCCCGCCCATGTGGTGTGCACGGAGACATTGCCCGTGACGATCCCGAGCTCGTCGGTACGAACCCCGCCACGACCCGTGTACACCTCCGTTGTCGTCCACGATGCCCATGTCATGATGCGAGCGTCACACGAATGGCCGACACCCGCGACTCGGGCGCATAGCCACCCGGGGACGCGAATAATCCGTGGCGGCAGGACAGTTCGCCTCCCTAGAGTGAACGTCGTCCAGGTGCGAAGGCAGGACCTACTTCCACTGCTAATGGGGCGGTCGCGGGTTCGAGTCCCGTCATCGACTTCGGGTCGGTGTAGCTCAGTCGGTAGAGCACCTTGTCGGTTCCGCCGGCCTTGAACTCTGGACACCTGTACGGAACGCACCTCCCGGTGCGCCGGCCGCGGCTACTTCCTTCCCACGAAATCACGCCGCCGCCACCTTGATCTCGGGAGGCGCGGCGGACGGGGTGCCCGGTGCGAAGGTGACGGGTACTTCTCAGGGGACAGCAGGGCGCGGGTTCGAATCCCGCCACCGGCCCCGCGCCGGTGTGGCTCAGCGAGGTGGAGCGGCTGTTATGACGGCCGTCGCCGGCATGCGACCTCGGGCACCCCCTCCGCCGTGCGTCCCCACCGAATTCGGGGGGAATTCACATGGCACGCTTCAACATCCGCCGGACCGCCGCCACCGCCGTCGGCCGCGCGGTCTCGCCGGTCCGGTCCACCGGCCGCACCACCACCCACCTGGGCGGCGCCGGTGTGCTGCGCGACCCGCGCTCCGAGCTCTTCCTCCTCGCCGTCGCCAACTTCGTCACCCAGTCGACCTTCCACGAGTCGGCCGGCGACCGCGACGACCGGTTCGCCGCTCTGGTGCGTGAGCTCGCCGTCGAGGACCCCGAGTGGACCGCCGGCCTGCTGGGCTGGCTCCGCGGCGAGGGCGGCATGCGCACCGCCTCCCTGGTCGGCGCCGCCGAGTACGTCCACGCCCGCCTGGCCGCCTCCGCCACCGACGGCCCCGCCAACCGCCGGGTCATCGCCTCCGTCCTCCAGCGCGCGGACGAACCCGGCGAGCTCCTCGGCTACTGGACCTCCCGGTACGGCCGCAACGTGCCCAAGCCGGTCAAGCGGGGCATCGCGGACGCCGTCCAGCGGCTCTACACCGCCCGGTCCCTCCTGAAGTACGACACGGCCGGCAAGGGCTACCGCTTCGGCGACGTCCTCAACCTCGTGCACGCCGCCCCCGACCCGGCGAAGCAGCCCTGGCAGGGCGAGCTCTTCCGGTACGCCCTGGACCGCCGCCACCGCCCCGGCACCGCGCTGCCGCCCGCCTCGAACCGGATGCTCACCGCCCACCGGGCGCTGATGGAGCTCCCGGTCGCCGAACGGCGCGCCGTGGTCACCGGTCCGGACGGCGCCGAGCGGCTGGCCGAGGCGGGCATGACCTGGGAATCCCTGGCCGGCTGGCTCCAGGGGCCGCTCGACGCGGCCGCCTGGGAGGCGGTCATCCCGTCCATGGGCGCCATGGCCCTGCTGCGCAACCTCCGCAACTTCGACGAGGCCGGTGTGAGCGACGAGGCCGCCGCCCGCGTCGCCGCGCGGATCTCCGACCCGGAGGCCGTGGCCGCCTCCCGCCAGTTCCCGTTCCGCTACCTGGCCGCGTACCAGCACGCGCCGTCGCTGCGCTGGTCCTACCCGCTGGAGCGGGCGCTCGGCCACTCGCTGGCGAACGTGCCCGCCCTGTCCGGCCGGACCCTGGTCCTGGTCGACCGCTCCGGTTCCATGTGGGCGCCCCTCTCCCAGCGCTCCCAGCTCAACCGGGCCGACGCGGCGGCCGTTTTCGGTGCCGCGCTGGCCCTGCGGGCCGCCGACGCCGACCTGGTCGAGTTCGGCACCAGCAGCGCGCCCGTCCCCTACCGGGCGGGCGAGTCGGTGCTGAAGGTCCTGGACCGCTTCCACAGCCTGGGCGGCACCCACACCACCGAGGCGGTACGTGCCCACTACCGCGGCCACGACCGGGTTCTGATCGTCACCGACGAGCAGGCCGCGTACAGCCACCACGGCGACCCGGCACAGCAGGTCCCGGCGCACGTTCCGGTCTACACCTGGAACCTCGCCGGCTACCGCCCGGGCCACGCCCCCTCCGGCGGCGCCGGCCGGCACACGTTCGGCGGCCTGACGGACGCGGCGTTCCGGATGGTGCCGCTGCTGGAGGCCGGGCGGGCCGCGGACTGGCCCTGGGCGGCCTGAGTCGCGTCCCGCGCCGGCGTACCCCACCGGCGTGCTGACCAGCGGGTCCGCACGCCGGACAGGGGTGGCACAGCGTCTCACCCTCCGGATAGGGTCGGCCCCGGCGCGACTGCCTGTTCGATAGCAAGGGATGCAAGGTGACGGACGGAGCAGTTACTACGGCCGCGCGCGTGCTCGTCGCGGCTGACAAGTTCAAGGGGTCGCTCACGGCCGTACAGGTCGCGGAGCGGGTGACGGCGGGGCTCCGGCACGTCGTCCCGGGACTCGAGGTGGAGACCCTGCCCGTGGCCGACGGCGGCGACGGCACGGTCGCCGCCGCGGTGGCGGCCGGGTTCGAACGGCGTGAGGTACGGGTCACCGGCCCGCTCGGCGCGCCCGTGACCGCCGCGTACGCGCTGAGCGACGGGACGGCCGTGGTGGAGATGGCGGAGGCCTCGGGCCTTCAGCTCCTCCCCGAGGGCGTCTTCGCGCCGCTGACGTCCACCACGTACGGCTCCGGCGAGCTGCTGCGCGCCGCGCTGGACGCGGGGGCGCGCAGCATCGTCTTCGGCGTGGGCGGCAGCGCCACCACGGACGGCGGCGCCGGCATGCTGGCCGCGCTCGGCGCCCGCTTCCTCGACAAGGACGGCGAGCCCGTCGGACCGGGCGGCGGCGGGCTGCCGGACCTCGCCACCGCCGACCTGTCGGGCCTGGACGCCCGCTTCGCGGACGTGGACCTGGTCCTCGCCAGCGACGTCGACAACCCGCTGACCGGCCCGAAGGGCGCGCCCGCCGTGTACGGGCCGCAGAAGGGCGCCTCGCCGGAGGACGTCGCGGAGCTGGACGCCGCGCTGGCGCACTTCGCCGCCGTCCTCGCCGGCGCGATCGGCCCCCGGGCCGCCGAGCTGGCCGAGTCCCCGGGCGCCGGCGCCGCCGGCGGCATCGGGTACGGGGCGCTGGTCGCCCTGGGCGCGAGCTTCCGCCCGGGCATCGAGGTGATGCTCGACGTCCTGGGCTTCGGCCCCGCCCTGTCCCGCGCGACCCTGGTCATCACCGGCGAGGGCTCCCTCGACGAGCAGACCCTGCACGGCAAGGCCCCGGCCGGTGTCGCGGCGGCGGCCCGAGCGGCGGGCATCGAGGTCGTCGCGGTCTGCGGTCGCCTCGCCCTGCCGCCCGAGGCACTGGGCCGGGCGGGCATCCGCCGCGCCTACCCGCTGCTGGAGCTGGAGCCGGACCCGGCCAGGTGCATGGCCGAGGCCGGCCCGCTGCTGGAGCGCCAGGCGGCGAACATCGCCCGCGACTTCCTGTCGTAGGCCCGGCCCGGCCCGGCCCGGTTCGGCGACGGCGCGTCGCCACCCGCGCCCGCGCCGTCGCGCCCGTCGCTCCCTCGCCGTCGCGCCCGCGCCGTCCTCCCGTGGCGGCGCGGCCGTCCGGGCGCGTCACCCGGCGGCGCCGCCTCCGCGGGCCGGGCCCGCCAGGGCGCCCCGCTCCCCGTCCCCACCGGGTGCCGGGGTGTCGTACAGGGCGCCGTAGCGGGCGTAGGCCTCGGCCACGATGGCCTCCGCCACGGCGACCTGCTCGTGCCCGGCGACCGGCCCGCGTCCGGGCAGGTACGGCACAGGACGCGGACCGGGGTGGCGGCGGCGCCACCACGCCTCGCCCAGCGCGTACAGCCCCGAGACGCCCACCAGGGCCGGGACGGACAGGGCGAGCAGCAGGTCGGACGTCATGGGCGGATCCCCCGATCGATGAGTGGCGGCCGTCGGGCCCCGTGTGCCCCGTCAGGGGCGTACCGTGCCGGTGCGGCTCCCCACGGTGCGCGGGGGCCGCACCGGTTCAACGCCACCGGGGCTCCGGGCGACTGCACCCGTTCGGGGGAACCGGAACCAGAACCGGAACCAGAACCGGAACCGAGGCCCGGCCGCCGGACGGGCTCCCGCAGCAGCCACAGGGCGCCGGCGGGCGGCCCGCCCCGTCAGCCCGCCGTCAGCCGGAAGGCGTCCAGGGCGAGCGTCATCTCGGTCAGGTCCCGGGGGCGGGACAGGGACCGGGACGTGAGCTGCTCCAGGCGGCGCAGCCGGTTGAAGACCGTGTTCCGGTGGCAGTACAGACGGCCCGCCGCCCGGCCCGCCGACCCCTCGCAGTCCAGCCAGACGTCCAGGGTCTCCAGCAGGACCGCCCGGTCCGCCGGGTCCAGCTCCAGAAGGGCCCCCAGCACCTCCGAGACCAGCAGGGACGACAGCTCCGGCTGGCTCACCACCAGGGCGCCGGGCATCCGGCGGTCCAGCCGCACGATCGCGGGCGCGTCCGCCGGGCACGTACGCAGCGCCAGCTCCGCCAGCCGCCGCGCCCGCCCCAGCTCCGTCAGACCCACCACCACCGGGCTGATCCCGCCCGGCCCCGGGCACCGCCCCTCCATGAGCTCCGCCAGCGCGTCGAGACCCGTGTCCTCGTCCAGCGACACCACGCCCACCTCGCAGTCCGTGCGCATCCGCCACACGAACCGCAGCCCCTCCGCCCGCAGCCGCCGGTGCGTCAGGTCCCGCCGGGCGGTGCGCAGCACCACCACCGCGTAGCGGCCCCGCTCCGGCAGGTCCAGCCCCGCCGCCGCCCGCGCCGCGACCTCCGCCGACCGGCCGCCCTCCAGCAGCGCGTCCAGCAGCGCCTGGAGCTGCTCGTCCGTCCGGCGCCGCAGCTCCAGCTCCGTCGCCCGGTACGCCTCCGACGCCGTGTCCGCCTGCGCGTCCACCGCCGACCACACCATGGTCGCCGACTGCATCAGCACCGCCAGCCGCCGCGCGTCCGCCGTCGCGCCCTCCAGGAGCGCGTCCCACACCTGGTGCCCGGCGAGCCGGTAGGCGTGGACCACCAGTTCCAGCGGCAGCCCCTGCTCCGCCCGCCGCCGCCCCAGCCACTCGGCGTGCTCCAGGTCGCGGCGCGGCGACGCCCTCGGCGCCGAGATCGTCTCGATGCCGATCCGCATCGCCTCCCGCGCCTCCTGCCAGTGCTGGTCGTAGCCGATGACCCGGCCGTACGCGGGGGAGTGGGCGTGCAGCTCCCGCACGTGCTCGTCCACCAGCTCCGGCAGCCGCTCCAGCAGCGCCGCGCACGCCTGAGCGAGCAGTTTCCAGTCGTCCCCCGTACGCGGTCGTCGCGCTCCCATGGCCCGGAGGATGCCACCGCCCGGGCCCCGCGCGCACGCCCCTGACACGCGGTGTTGTGCGGGTGCACAACCCGCCGGCACGCCCGCTGGGCACCGGCAGCGATTCCCGGCGGCGGCGTGGACGGGCGGCCGGAACCGGTGCTGGGGTGAGCGCCACCGAACAGACGGACGAGGGGAAACACATGAGCGCTGCCGCCCTGCACGTGCGGGGGCTGACAGCCGGGTACGGGCCCGTCACCGCCCTCCGCGACGTCTCGCTGGACGTACCGGAAGGCGCCTGCGTCGCCGTCCTCGGCGGCAACGGCGCCGGCAAGTCCACGCTGCTGCGCGCCCTTTCGCGCACACTCGCCTTCCACGGCGGCGCCGCCACCGCCGGCACGGTCACCTTCGCCGGCCGGCCGCTGCACGGCGTACCGCCCGACCGGGTCGTCGCGGCCGGGGTGTGCCACGTCCCCGAGGGGCGCGAGGTGTTCGCCCGGATGACGGTCGAGGACAACCTCCGCGCCGGCGCGCTCACCGCCGCCCGGCCGGGCCGGGCCGCCGCCCTCCGCCGCGTCCACGAGCTGTTCCCCGTCCTCGCCGAACGCGCCCGCCAGCACGCCGGCCTGCTGTCCGGCGGCGAACAGCAGATGCTCGCCGTCGGCCGGGCTCTGATGGCCTCCCCCCGCCTGCTGCTGCTGGACGAACCGTCCCTCGGCCTCGCCCCGCTGATGGCCGCCCGGATCGCCGACACCGTCCGGGAGATCAACGCCCAGGGCACCTCGGTCCTGCTCGTCGAGCAGAACGCCGCCCTCGCGCTGCGCCTCGCCTCGTACGCCTACGTCCTGGAAGTCGGCGAGGTCGCCACCGAGGGACCCGCCGAGGAGCTGGCCGCCTCCGACGAGGTGCGCCGCCGCTACCTCGGCGTCGTCGACGAGGAGGCGGCCGCCGACGCGGCTCCCGCCGAGGTGCCCCGCCTGGCCCGCTGGGAGGACGCGTGACCACCCTCGACGTACGCGACCTCACCGTCCGCTTCGCCGGCCTCACCGCCCTCGACGGCGTCGGCTTCACCGTCCGCCCCGGCACCGTCCACGCCGTCATCGGCCCCAACGGCGCCGGCAAGTCCACCACCTTCAACGTGCTGTCCGGCGTCTACCGCGCCACCTCCGGCAGCGTACGGTTCGACGGCCGGGAACTGACCGGTCTGCCCCCGCACCGCATCGCCGCCCTCGGCGTCGCCCGGATCTTCCAGAACCTGGCCCTGCCGCCGTACGCCACCGTCGCCGAGGCGCTGATGCTCGGCCGCCACCGCCTCACCCGCGCCGGGTTCCTCGCCACCGGGCTGCGCCTGCCGTCCGCCGCGCGCGAGGAGGCCCGCCACCGCGCCCGGGTGCGGGAGATCGCCGACTTCGTGGGCCTCGCCGACAAGCTGGACCACCCGGCGGCCTCCCTCCCGTACGGGCAGCAGAAGCTCGCCGAACTGGCCCGCGCCCTGTGCATGGAGCCGAAGCTGCTGCTGCTCGACGAACCCGTCGCCGGGATGACCGGCGACGAGCGCCGCCGCACCGCGGCCGTCATCGCGGGCGTCCGCGACAGCCTCGGCATCTCCGTCGTCCTGGTCGAACACGACATGGGCGTGGTGATGCGGCTCGCCGACCACGTCACCGTCCTCGACTTCGGCCGCCGCATCGCCGACGGCACACCCGCCGACGTACAGAACGACCCGGCGGTCGTCCGCGCCTACCTCGGACAGGAGACCCCCGAGTGACCACCTTCGCCGAACTCCTCCTGGGCGGAGTGTCCCTCGGCTCCGTCTACGCCCTCATCGCCCTCGGCTTCGTCGTCATCTTCCGCGCCACCGAGGTCGTCAACTTCGCCCACGCCTCCCTGCTCCTCGCGGGCGGGTACGTCACCGCCGTCCTGCACGACGACATCGGCTTCTGGCCGGCGCTCGCGGCGGGCGTCGCCGGGGCCGCCCTCGTGGGCGCGGCCGTCGAGTTCCTGGTCATGCGCCGTTACCGCGGCCGGGACCACAGCGTGCTCGCCATCGTGACGATCGGCGTGGACATCCTGCTGACCACCGAACTCGCCCGCAGGATCGGCACCGACGTGCTCTCGCCGGGCGACCCGTGGGGCGACGCGGTCGTCACGATCGGCTCCGTCACCCTGGCGCAGACGCGCATCGCCGCGTTCCTCGCCGCCGCCCTGCTGATCACCGCGTTCCTGCTGGCCTTCCGGTTCACCTCCTGGGGCGTCGCGATGCGCGCCGCCGCCGAGAGCCCGTCCACCGCCGCCCTGATGGGGGTGCGGCTCGGCCGCGTCTCGCTGGGGGCGTGGGCCGTCGCGGGCGGCCTCGCCGCCGTCGCGGCCCTCTTCCTCACCGTCTTCCCGACCCCGGGCCTGGAACGCTCCACCTCCCTCGCCGCGCTCAAGGCCTTTCCCGCCGCGATCCTCGGCGGCCTGGACTCCACCACCGGCGCGCTCGTCGGCGGACTGCTCGTCGGGATCACCGAGTCCCTCGCCACCGGCTACCAGGGCGACCTCACCTTCCTCGGCCGGGGCATCGGTGACCTGGCGCCCTACCTGGTGATGGTCGCGGTCCTGCTGGTCCGCCCCGCCGGGCTCTTCGGTACGAAGGAGCTCGCCCGTGTCTGACACGCTCACCCGCCCCCGCGCGTACCTCTGGGCCCTCGGCGCGGTGCTGCTCCTCGCCCTGCCGTTCTACCTCGAACGCTTCTGGCTCCAGGCCGGGCTGTTCGCCATGGCCGCCGCCGTCGGGGCGATCGGCATCAACCTGCTCACCGGCGCCACCGGCCAGCTCTCCATGGGCCACGCCTTCTTCCTCGCCGTCGGTGCCTACGGCTACTGCGCGTTCGCCGGCGACGGGAGCGACGGACTGGCCGGCCTCGGCCTGCCCGGCTGGCTCGCCGCCGTGGGCGCCGTGGCCCTGGCGGGCGCCGCCGGCGGGCTGTTCAGCCCGATCGCGGGCCGGCTGCGCGGGGCGTATCTCGGCATCGCCACCCTGGCGCTGATCTTCATCGGCCAGCACGTGCTGTTCAACGCGCACGACCTGACCGGCGGCTTCAACGGCCGGGCCGTCCCGCCGCTGAGCCTGCTCGGCGTCACCTTCGACGACAGCGAGCTGCTGGTGGCCCAGGTGCCGTTCGGCGCCGCCGAGAAGCTCTGGTACCTGGGTCTGGCCCTGCTCCTCGCCTCCGCCCTGTTCGCCCGCGGGGTGCTGCGCGGGCGGCCGGGGCGGGCCCTGAACGCCATCCGCGACCACCGCGTGGCGGCGGGCGTCCTGGGCATCCCGGTGGCCCGCTACCGCGCCGCCGCGTTCGTCCTGTCCTCGATGTACGCGGGCCTCGCCGGCGTCCTGCTGGCGCTGGTGTTCCAGCGGACCGTGCCGGAGTACTTCGGCATGCTGCTCTCCCTCGAGTACCTCGCCATGATCGTCATCGGCGGGCTGGGCTCGGTGGCGGGCGCGGTGGTGGGGGGCGTCTTCGTCTCCCTGCTGCCGCAGGTCCTCGGCCGGTACAGCGACGCGCTGCCCCTGGTGTCCGCCCCCGGCACGGGCGGCATCGCACCGGGCGAGGCGTCGCGCTACCTGTACGGCGCCGCGGTCGTGGCCGTCGTGCTCTTCCTGCCCGGCGGCCTGGTCCGGTCGGCCGCCCGGCGTCCCGCACAACCCTCAGGTACCACAGCGGAGGAACGATGACCATGCGCAGACACCGGCGGCTCGCCGCCACCCTCGCCGCGCTCGTCGCCCTGACGGCGGCTGCCGGCTGCAGCTCCAAGGCGAAGTCCGGCGACGACTCCGGCGGCCAGGGCGCGGACGGGGTGAGGACCGGCACCGGCGTCGACGCCAAGACGATCCGGCTCGGCGTCCTCACCGACATGACCGGGGTGTACGCCACCCTCGGCAAGAGCGTCACCCAGGCCCAGCGGCTGTACGTCGAGCAGCTCAACGCCGCCGGCGGCGTGTGCGGCCGCACGGTGGAGCTCACGGTCCGCGACCACGGCTACGACCCGCAGAAGGCGCTCGCCGCCTACACCGAGCTGGAACCCGACGTCCTGGGCTTCCCGCAGTTCATCGGCTCGCCCTTCGTGGCGGCCGTCAAGCAGCGCATCGACGGCCGGGACAAGGGCCTCGTCCTGCCGCAGGCCTGGTCGGCGTCGCTGCTGGGCAGCCGGCACATCCGGGTGATCGGCTCCACGTACGACATCGAGACCATCAACGCGGTCGACTTCCTGCTGAAGGAGAAGGGTCTGCGCAAGGGCGACAAGCTCGGCCACGTCTACTTCGAGGGCGACTACGGCGAGAACGCGCTGAAGGGGGCGAAGTACGCGGCCGGGAAGGCCGGCCTCACGGTCGTCGAGCAGAAGATCAAACCGACCGACAACGACATGACGGCGCAGGTGGCGGCCCTCAAGCAGGCCGGGGTCAAGGCGATCGTCGTCAGCGCCGGACCGCGCCAGGCGGCCTCGCTCGTCGGCGTGGCCGCCGCGGTGAAGCTCACCGTCCCGGTGATCGGCAACAACTCGGCGTACGCCCCGCAACTGCTGGCCACCCAGGCGGGCCCGGCGCTGGAACGCATGTACTACGTGGCCACGCCCAGCCTGCCGATCGGCGCCGACACCCCGGCCGCCAGGAAACTCGTCGCGGACTACCGCGCCGCCTATCCGAAGGACGCCCTCGACAACGGCGTCGTCGCCGGGTGGACGGCCGCCCAGGTCTTCGGCGAGGCGCTGAAGAAGGCGTGCGCGGACAAGGACCTGACCCGCGAGGGCGTCGGCAAGGCGCTGCTGACGCTGAACGCCCACGACGCGGGCTTCGGCATGACGCACGACTTCTCCGACCCCCAGGCGCCCTCGTCCCGGCAGAGCGCGATCATCCAGCCCGCCGCGTCCGCCCCCGGAGGCTCCCGCGTGGTCCGCGGGCCGCAGGTCTCCGACGCCGCGAAGGCCTTCACACCCGGCGGCTGACCGCGGGGACGGCCCCGTCATCCCGGCGTAACGCCGCCGTGTGAAGCTCCGTGCATGAGCGAAGACCTCCGCACCGGCCACCGGATCGAGCCCCTCACCGCCCGGCGGGTCCACGACCTGGCGGCCGAGGGGCTCGCCCCGTTGCTCGTGGACGCCGTCGACGGCGGCGTCTCCGTCGGCTTCCTCGCCCCGCTGGACCCCGCCGAGGCGGCGGCCTGGTGGCGGGGGGCGGCCGAGCAGACGGCCACCGGTGCACGGAGCGTCTGGGCGGCGTACGGTCCCGGCGGCCGGGTGGCGGGCGTGGTCACCCTCGTCCGGGCGGCCATGCCGAACCAGCCGCACCGCGGTGAGATCGCCAAGCTCCTGGTGCACCGCGACGCCCGCGGCCGCGGCCTGGGGGCCCGGCTGCTCGCGACGGCGGAGGAGGCCGCGGCGGGGGAGGGGCTGACCCTGCTGGTGCTGGACACCGAGACGGGCAGCGCGGCCGAGGCCCTGTACCGCCGGGCGGGCTGGACCCGCGCCGGCACGATCCCGCACTACGCGCTCACCCCGACGGGCGCCTCCCACGCCACGACCTACTACTACAAGCTCCTCGGCGGAGCGTGATCGCGCATGGACAAGGGCCCGGGTGCGTTTCCCGCACCCGGGCCCTTGTCGTCATCCATGCCTGCACCGAGGCCTGAGGCCTACGGGAGCTGTGCCGCCCGCGCCTCCCGGCTCTCGCGCCGGTTGTCACGGAAGGTGTTCACCCGGCGGGCCGTCGCGAAGAGGGGGATCACGGCGCCCAGTACCACCTGGAGGGCGCACCCGGTCTGGAGCAGGAGCTGACCGCCGGGGGCGTCGAACGCCCAGGCCGCCAGCAGGCCCATCGCCCCGACGATCCAGCTCAGCATCGCCACCGCGAGGACGCCCCGCGGCTTCGGGTACTCCACGCGGCTCACCATCAGCCACGCCGTACCGATGATCGCCAGCAGCGTCGGGATGAACGGCAGCTCCAGCAGCACGATCGAGACGACCGTCAGCGCTCCGAAGGGGCTCGGCATGCCCTGGAACATGCCGTCCTTCATGGTCACGCAACTGAATCTGGCGAGCCGCAGCACCACCGCCAGCAGCACCACGATCGCGGCCACCGCCGACACCTTCTGGTGCGCGTCGTCGGCGACCATGCCGTACACCAGGACGAAGTACGCCGGGGCGAGTCCGAAGCTGATCAGGTCCGACAGGTTGTCCAGCTCCGCGCCCATCGGCGAGCTGCGCAGCTTGCGCGCCACGAGCCCGTCGCAGAGGTCGAAGATGGCCGCGAGGAGCATCAGGATGACCGCCGTGGCGGCGCTGTGCCGGGCCATGCCGGTCTCCTGGCTGCCCGTGAGGTGCGGGATCAGGATGCCGGTGGTGGTGAAGTACACCGCCATGAAGCCGCACGTGGCGTTACCCAGCGTGAGGGTGTCCGCTATCGAGAGACGCAGCGACAGCGGCATCTCCTCGGCTTCCTCGACGATGTCCACCTCGGCGTCGGCGACCCAGTCGGCGCGTGTGTCAGGATCAATCACGGTCAATTCGAGTCACCCCCGCGGTCGTGGTCTGACCGACCTCGACAGCGACGTCGACACCTTCCGGAAGGTAGATGTCAACGCGCGATCCGAAGCGGATCAGACCGATGCGCTCGCCCTGCTCGACCTTGGTCCCCTGGGGGATGTACGGCACGATGCGGCGGGCGACCGCACCCGCGATCTGCACCATCTCGATGTCACCGAGCTCGGTGTCGAAGTGCCAGACAACGCGCTCGTTGTTCTCGCTCTCCTTGTTGAACGCCGGCACGAACCCACCCGGGACGTGCTCGACGGACGTCACCGTGCCCGCCAGCGGGGCGCGGTTGACGTGGACGTTCAGCGGGCTCATGAAGATGGCGACCCGGGTACGTCCGTCCTTCCACGGCATGATGCTCTGCACCACCCCGTCCGCGGGCGAGATGACCCTGCCCGGCGCGATCTCGCGCTCGGGGTCGCGGAAGAACCACAGCATGCCCGCCGCCAGAGCGGTGGTGGGCACAGCGATGGCCGCGGCGCGCTTGGAACGGCGCGAGCGGGCAAGACTGAGTGCAGCGGTGGCGACGGTCGGCAGAAGCCACGGCGATGCTCCGCGAGCGATACGTACGCCAAGGAGGCTGTCGCGAGGTGCAGAGGTTTGGCTGTGGGGCATGGATGACCTTCGTAGCGGTGATGCCGCGCGAGTGCGGGGGACGGCGGCTTTTTGGCGATGCTATCGGTTGCGGGCCGCAACTGGGCAAGCCAGAAGCCGAGTCGGCGGCCGGAAGACGATGACAGGGTGTGATCTTCTTCGCGGCCGAACCGGCTCAAAAGCGACAATCACCCCTGGAATCGGTACTCCTCGAGCAACCGACGCCCAATGATCATTTTCTGGATCTCGGCGGTACCTTCGCCGATCAGCAGCATCGGCGCCTCCCGGTAGAGACGCTCGATCTCGTACTCCTTCGAGAACCCGTAGCCGCCATGGATACGGAAGGCGTCCTCGACGACCTCCTTGCAGTATTCGGAGGCGAGGTACTTCGCCATCCCTGCTTCCAGGTCGTTTCGCTCCCCGGAGTCCTTTTTGCGTGCTGCGTTGACCATCATCGCATGAGCGGCCTCGACCTTGGTAGCCATTTCGGCCAGCTTGAACTGGATCGCCTGGTGCTGAGCGATCGCCTTGCCGAAAGTGTGGCGTTGCTGGGCATACGAGACACCCAGCTCGAACGCACGCTGCGCCACGCCGCAACCACGGGCCGCTACGTTCACGCGGCCGACCTCGACACCGTCCATCATTTGGTAAAACCCTCGGCCGGTGACCCCGCCGAGGACACGATTGGCCGGAATGCGCAGTCCGTCCATGATGAGTTCGGTGGTGTCGACCCCCTTGTAACCCATCTTGTCGATCTTCCCGGGGATGGTCAGGCCGGGACGGACCTCGCCGAAGCCGGGCTCCTTCTCCACCAGGAAGGTCGTCATCGACTTGTGGGGCTTGGCGGCTGCTTCTTCGGGAGTGAGTCCTTCGTCACTTCGGACGAGAACGGCGACGAGCGTTGACGTCCCGCCGTTCGTCAGCCACATCTTCTGGCCGTTCAGGACGTACTCGTCGCCGTCCTTGACCGCCTTGGACGTGATGGCCGACACATCCGAGCCGAGCGCCGGCTCCGACATCGAGAACGCGCCCCGCACCTCGCCGGCCGCCATCCGGGGCAGGAAGGTGTCCTTCTGCTCCTGCGTGCCGTGCTGCTTGAGCATGTACGCGACGATGAAGTGCGTGTTGATGATGCCGGACACCGACATCCAGCCGCGCGCGATCTCCTCCACGC
This sequence comes from Streptomyces sp. NPDC039423, assembly GCF_055598725.1. Taxonomy (NCBI): domain Bacteria; kingdom Bacillati; phylum Actinomycetota; class Actinomycetes; order Kitasatosporales; family Streptomycetaceae; genus Streptomyces; species Streptomyces sp. NPDC039423. The sequence goes on along the minus strand of NZ_JBVKAH010000005.1, from coordinate 222,870 downwards.
ACAGCGCGTACGTGAGCAGGGACTCGCCCAGACCCCCGTACTCCTCCGGGATCATCAGTCCGAAGACGCCCAGTTCCTTGAGCCCGTCGACGATGTCCTGCGGGTACTCGTCGCGGTGCTCCAGCTCGGTCGCGACCGGGATGATCTCCTTGTCGACGAAGTCCCGGACCGTGGACAGGATCTCCTGCTGGACGTCCGTCAGACCGTGGGTCTGCGCGAGTCGGGCCATGACTACTTCTCCTGCGCCTTCAGTTCCGGGCGGCCGGGCTGCTCGCCGCCGCGCTCCTTGATGTACGTCTCGGTCGGGACCATCACCTTGCGGCGGAACACGCACACCAGCGTGCCGTCCTGCTTGTAGCCCTTGGTCTCGACGTACACGATCCCGCGGTCGTTCTTCGACTTCGAGGGGGTCTTGTCGAGGACGGTGGTCTCGCCGTAGATGGTGTCGCCGTGGAAGGTCGGCGCCACGTGGCGCAGCGACTCGATCTCCAGGTTGGCGATCGCCTTGCCGGAGACGTCCGGCACGGACATGCCCAGCAGCAGGGAGTAGATGTAGTTCCCCACGACGACGTTCCTGCCGAAGTCCGTCGTCTTCTCCGCATAGTTGGTGTCCATGTGGAGGGGGTGGTGGTTCATGGTGAGCAGACAGAAGAGGTGGTCGTCGTACTCGGTGACCGTCTTCCCGGGCCAGTGCTTGTAGACCGCGCCGACCTCGAACTCCTCGTAAGCGCGTCCGAACTGCATGGTGATCAGGCCTCCGGGGCTTCGAACTTGGAGGTACGGGTCATGCCGGCGGCGCGGCCCTTGCCGGAGATGACGAGCGCCATCTTGCGGCTGGCCTCGTCGATCATCTCGTCGCCGAGCATCGCGGAGCCCTTCTTGCCACCCGCCTCGGACGTGTAGTACTCGTACGCGTCCAGGATCAGCTCGGCGTGGTCGAAGTCCTCCTGCGAGGGCGAGAACACCTCGTTGGCGGCGTCCACCTGACCCGGGTGCAGCACCCACTTGCCGTCGAAGCCGAGCGCGGCGGCACGGCCCGCGACCGCGCGGAAGCCGTCCACGTTCTTGATCTGGAGGTAGGGTCCGTCGATCGCCTGGAGGTCGTTGGCGCGGGCCGCCATCAGGATCTTCATCAGGATGTAGTGGTACGCGTCCGCCGGGTAGCCGGGCGGCTGCTCGCCGACGACCAGCGACTTCATGTTGATCGACGCCATGAAGTCGGCCGGGCCGAAGATGATCGTCTCGATGCGCGGCGAGGCCTGGGCGATCGCGTTGACGTTGTTCAGGCCCTGGGCGTTCTCGATCTGCGCCTCGATGCCGATCCGGCCGACCTCGAAGCCCATCGTCTTCTCGATCTGGGTCAGCAGCAGGTCCAGCGCCACGACCTGCTCGGCGGTCTGCACCTTCGGCAGCATGATGCAGTCCAGGTTCGGACCCGCGCCCTCGACGACGGTGACGACGTCGCGGTACGTCCACTGGGTGGTCCAGTCGTTCACCCGCACGACCCGGGTCTTGCCCGTCCAGTCGCCCTCGTTGAGGAACTTCACGATGGTGTGCCGCGCCTCGGGCTTGGCCAGCGGCGCGCACGCGTCCTCCAGGTCCAGGAAGACCTGGTCGGCCGGCAGGCCCTGGGCCTTCTCCAGGAAGCGCGGGTTGGAGCCGGGGACCGCCAGGCAGGAGCGGCGCGGGCGGAGACGGTTGACGGTCGTCATGCGGGGACCTCCGTGCTTTCTACAGCGTTGAGCTTGTTGGCTTTACGGATCTCGTCGACGATACGGCCGATGATCTCCGTGATACCGAAGTCCTTCGGGGTGAAGACGGCGGCCACACCCGCGCGCTTCAGTTCGGCGGCGTCGGCGCTCGGGATGATCCCGCCGACGATGACCGGAATGTCCGAGGCGCCCGCCTCGCGGAGCCGGGCGAGCACGTCCGGCACCAGCTCGGCGTGCGAACCGGACAGGATCGACAGGCCCACGCAGTGCACGTCCTCCGCCAGCGCGGCGTTCACGATCTGCTCGGGGGTCAGCCGGATGCCCTGGTAGACCACCTCGAACCCGGCGTCACGCGCGCGCACCGCGATCTGCTCGGCCCCGTTGGAGTGCCCGTCCAGGCCCGGCTTGCCCACCAGCAGCCGCAGCCGCCCGGCACCCAGCTCCTCGGCCGTGCGCGCCACCTTCTCGCGCACGACGGCCAGCGGGGTGCCCTCCTCGGCGGCGACGGCGACCGGCGCGGACGAGACGCCCGTCGGCGCCCGGAACTCGCCGAACACGTCGCGCAGCGCCCAGGACCACTCGCCGGTGGTGACGCCCGCGCGGGCGCACTCCAGGGTCGACTCGAAGAGGTTCCCGTCCCCGGCCGCGGTCGCCTTCAGACGGGCCAGCGCCTCCTGGGCGCGGGTCTCGTCACGGTTGTCCCGCCACTCGTGGAGCTTCGCCACCACTCGCGCCTCGTTGGCCGGGTCCACCGTCATGATGGCGGTGTCCAGGTCCGCGGTGAGCGGGTTGGGCTCGGTCGTCTCGAAGATGTTGACGCCGACGATCTTCTCCTCGCCGGCCTCGATGCGGGCCCGCCGCTCGGCGTGCGAGGACACGAGCTGCGACTTGAGGTAGCCCGACTCGACGGCGGCCATCGCGCCGCCCATCTCCTGGATCCGGTCGATCTCCGCCAGGCACTCCTGGACCAGGGAGTCCACCTTGGCCTCGACGACGTGCGAGCCCGCGAAGATGTCCTCGTACTCCAGCAGGTCGCTCTCGTGCGCCAGGACCTGCTGGATGCGCAGCGACCACTGCTGGTCCCACGGCCGGGGGAGGCCGAGGGCCTCGTTCCAGGCCGGGAGCTGGACGGCACGCGCGCGTGCGTCCTTCGACAGCGTCACGGCGAGCATCTCCAGGACGATGCGCTGGACGTTGTTCTCCGGCTGCGCCTCGGTGAGGCCGAGGGAGTTGACCTGCACGCCGTAGCGGAACCGGCGGTGCTTGGGGTCCTCGATCCCGTATCGCTCCCGTGTGATCTTGTCCCAGATGCGGCCGAAGGCCCGCATCTTGCACATCTCCTCGACGAAGCGGACACCCGCGTTCACGAAGAAGGAGATGCGCGCGACCACATCGCCCTTGCGCTCCTCGGGCACCTGTCCGGAGGCGAATACCGCGTCGAGGACCGCGATGGCCGTCGACATGGCGTACGAGATCTCCTGGACCGGAGTGGCGCCCGCCTCCTGCAGGTGGTAGCTGCAGATGTTGATCGGGTTCCACTTGGGGATGTGGTTCACCGTGTAGGTGATCATGTCGGTGGTCAGCCGCAGCGACGGACCGGGCGGGAAGACGTGCGTCCCGCGCGACAGGTACTCCTTGACGATGTCGTTCTGCGTCGTCCCCTGGAGCCGGGTGATGTCCGCGCCCTGCTCCTCCGCGACCACCTGGTACAGCGCCAGCAGCCACATGGCGGTGGCGTTGATGGTCATGGAGGTGTTCATCTGCTCCAGGGGGATGTCCTGGAACAGCCGGCGCATGTCACCGAGGTGCGAGACGGGGACCCCGACCCGGCCCACCTCGCCGCGGGCGAGGATGTGGTCCGGGTCGTAGCCCGTCTGCGTCGGCAGGTCGAAGGCGACCGACAGACCGGTCTGGCCCTTGGCGAGGTTGCGCCGGTACAGCTCGTTGGACGCCTCGGCGGTCGAGTGACCGGCGTACGTCCGCATGAGCCAGGGGCGGTCCTTCTTCCGCTGGGTCATCAGATGTTCCGGAAGCGGTTGATCGCGTCGATGTGCTTGTCGCGCATCTCCTGGTTCTTCACGCCCAGGCCCTCCTCGGGGGCCAGGCACAGGACGCCGACCTTGCCCTGGTGCAGGTTGCGGTGCACGTCGTACGCGGCCTGGCCGGTGTCCTCCAGCGCGTACGTCTTCGACAGCGTCGGGTGGATCTTGCCCTTGGCGATCAGGCGGTTGGCCTCCCACGCCTCGCGGTAGTTCGCGAAGTGCGAGCCGATGATGCGCTTCAGCGACATCCACAGGTAGCGGTTGTCGTACTCGTGCATGTAGCCCGAGGTCGAGGCGCAGGTGGTGATGGTGCCGCCCTTGCGGGTGACGTAGACGCTCGCGCCGAAGGTCTCACGGCCCGGGTGCTCGAAGACGATGTCGATGTCCTCGCCGCCGGTGAACTCGCGGATGCGCTTGCCGAAGCGCTTCCACTCCTTCGGGTCCTGGGTCCGCTCGTCCTTCCAGAACTTGTAGCCCTCGGCACTGCGGTCGATGATCGCCTCGGCGCCCATGGACCGGCAGATGTCCGCCTTCTGCTCGCTGGAGACGACACAGATCGGGTTGGCGCCGCCGGCCAGGGCGAACTGCGTCGCGTAGGAGCCGAGGCCGCCGCTCGCGCCCCAGATGAGCACGTTGTCGCCCTGCTTCATGCCGGCGCCGTTGCGGGAGACGAGCTGGCGGTACGCGGTGGAGTTCACCAGGCCGGGGGCCGCCGCCTCCTCCCAGCTCAGGTGGTCCGGCTTCGGCATGAGCTGGTTGGACTTGACGAGCGCGATCTCCGCCAGGCCGCCGAAGTTGGTCTCGAAGCCCCAGATGCGCTGCTCGGGGTCGAGCATCGTGTCGTTGTGGCCGTCGGAGGACTCCAGCTCGACCGACAGGCAGTGCGCGACGACCTCGTCGCCGGGCTGCCAGGCGTTGACGCCCGGGCCGGTGCGCAGGACGACGCCCGCCAGGTCGGAGCCGATGATGTGGTACGGCAGGTCGTGGCGCTTGGTGAGCTCGGAGAGCTTGCCGTACCGCTCCAGGAAGCTGAAGGTCGAGACCGGCTCGAAGATCGAGGTCCACACGGAGTTGTAGTTGACCGAGGACGCCATCACGGCCACCAGCGCCTCGCCCGGGCCCAGCTCGGGCAGCGCCACCTCGTCGAGGTGCAGCGACTTGCGCGGGTCCTTCTCGCGCGTGGTGAGACCGGCGAACATCTCGGTCTCGTCCTTGTGCACGGTGACCGCGCGGTAGGACTCGGGGAGCGGCAGGGCGGCGAAGTCCGCGGACGTGGTGTCCGACGACTGAATCGCGTCCAGGATTTCCTTCACGGTGTTGCCTCCGGCGAAATACGTCTTCAGGGCAGACGTTGAGGGGAACGTCGGGGAAGTGCTGCTGGTGTGGAGGTGTGCCGTCGGTTCGGCCGGGTGGTGCTGGCAGCGCTGGGTGGAGCGCGGGGGTTGCCTGTGACGCAGGCGTCCGGGCGCGCGCGGCGCGATCGGCCTTGCGGGGACAGCCGGCGTACGAGATGTCTCTGCACGCCGGCCGCCCGGACGACATCAACGTATGACACCGCGTGTCAGGCCGCAAGGCACTGAGTGCCAACAATTTTTCTCAGATGCAATCCGCCGTTCACACATGAGCGATGATCGATCGAGTAGACCCCCGAACACGACGAAACGCCCGCCGATCCCGGCGAATCGCTGGCGAATTCGTCAGGTCGGCGGGCGTCGACGGGCGGTGGCGACGGGCGCGGGCGCCGCCGCGCCGGGCGGGGGCCGGCGGGGCTCCGGGCCGGCGGTGTCCGCGGGGTCAGCGGGCCTTGAGGGTCCGTTCGATGGTTCGCATGATCTCGTCCAGCGGCGCGTCCGTACGGGCCACCGTGACCAGCACGTCACCGGAGGTGCTCGCCGCCACGGCGGGGGACTTGGAGGGGGCCGTCGCACCGGCGGCGCGCCCCGCGCCTATCCCCGTGCCGAAGGTGTCCCGGACGATCGCGAAGGCGTGGTCCAGCTGGGCCTCCACGTCCCCCTGCCCGCCCGCCCGCAGCCAGCGCCGCAGCACGTGGTTGTGCGCCGTGACGACCGCCGACGCGGCCACCTCGGCCAGCAGCGGGTCGTCATTGCCGTCGTGGTGGTCGCGCTCGTCGAAGTGGCCCAGCAGGTAGCGGGTGAACAGCCGCTCGTAACGGGCCACCGAGGCGATCTCCCGCTCCCGCAGCGTCGGCACCTCGCGGGTGAGGCGATAGCGCTCCACCGAGACCGCCGGCGAGGCCGCGTACATCTTCATGACTTCCTTGATGCCCCGGCAGACCGTGTCGAGCGGGTGCTCGTGCGCCGGCGCCGCGTTCAGCACCGCCTCCGCCCGCACCAGGGTGTCGTCGTGGTCCGGGAAGATCGCCTCCTCCTTGGAGCGGAAGTGGCGGAAGAAGGTGCGCCGGGCGACCCCGGCCGCGGCCGCGATCTCGTCGACCGTCGTCGCTTCGTACCCCTTGGTGGCGAACAGTTCCATGGCCGCTGCCGCCAGCTCGCGGCGCATCTTGAGCCGCTGCGCGGCGGCGCGGCTGCCCGCGGAACTCTCGGGGGCGTCGGGCGTGGCGGTGGCACGGGGGGGCCGTCGGGCGGGGTCAGCGGGCTGGGACATGACCTGAACGTACTGCATCCGTGCAGGAGACCGCGCCTGTGGGGCGGGGTCGCCCGCCGGGCCGCCGGCCCGGTCGAGCAACCCGCCCCACTCCCCGTACGGCTCAGCGCCGGGCATATTCGCGGAAGCCACGTCCCGTCTTCCGGCCCAGGCAGCCCGCCGCCACCAAGTGCTCCAGGAGGGGCGCCGGCGCCAGGCCCGGGTCGCGGAACTCGCGGTGCAGGACCCGCTCGATGGCCAGCGAGACGTCCAGCCCGACCACGTCGAGGAGCTCGAACGGCCCCATCGGGTACCCGCCGCCCAGCTTCATCGCGGCGTCGATGTCGTCGAGCGAGGCGTAGTGCTGCTCGACCATCTTGATCGCGTTGTTCAGGTACGGGAACAGCAGCGCGTTCACGATGAAACCGGCCCGGTCGCCGCAGTCCACCGGGTGCTTGCGGATCTTCGCGGTGACCTCGCGGACGGTGGCGTGGACGTCGTCCGCCGTCAGCACCGTACGGACGATCTCCACCAGCTTCATGGCGGGGGCCGGGTTGAAGAAGTGCATCCCGATCACGTCCTGCGGGCGCGAGGTGGCCCGGGCGCAGGCGACGACGGGCAGCGACGAGGTCGTGGTGGCCAGCACCGCGCCCGGCTTGCAGACCTTGTCCAGGGTCGCGAAGAGCTGCTGCTTGACCTCCAGGTCCTCGGCGACCGCCTCGACCGCCAGGTCGACCTCGGCGAACGCGTCCAGGGAACCGGCGGGCGTCACCCGGGCCAGTGCCTCGTCGCGCGCCTCGGCGGTCATCCGGCCCTTGTCGACCGAGCGCGCCAGGGACTTCGCGATCCGCGCCTTGGCCGTCTCCGCCTTCTCCGGCGAGCGGGCCGCGAGGACCACGTCGTACCCGGCCTTCGCGAACACCTCCGCGATGCCGCTCGCCATGGTGCCCGAACCGGCCACACCCACCGAGCGGACCTCCCGGGACGCGCCCGTGGCGGCCGCCTCCAGCGGGGTCAGCGCGTCCCGCACGACCGTGCCGCTGCCCGGCGCCTCGTAGGTGTAGAAGCCCCGCCCCGACTTGCGGCCGGTCAGCCCCGCCTCGCTGAGCTGCTTCAGGATCGGCGCGGGCGCGTGCAGCCGGTCACGGGACTCGGTGTACATCGCGTCCAGGACGGTGCGGGCGGTGTCGATGCCGATCAGGTCCAGCAGCGCGAGCGGGCCCATCGGCAGGCCGCAGCCCAGCCTCATCGCGGCGTCGATGTCCTCGCGGGAGGCGTACTTCGCCTCGTACATCGCGGCGGCCTGGTTCAGGTAGCCGAAGAGCAGGCCGTCCGCGACGAAACCGGGCCGGTCACCGACCGCGACCGGCTCCTTGCCGAGCGCCTGCGCGAGGTCGGTGACGGCGGCGACGGCCTGCGGGGAGGTCAGCACCGAGGAGACCACCTCGACGAGCTTCATCGCCGGCGCCGGGTTGAAGAAGTGCAGACCGAGGACGCGCTCGGGACGCGCCGAGTCGGCGGCCAGCCGGGTCACCGACAGGGCGTTGGTGCCGGTGGCCAGGATCGCCTCCGGGCGGACGATCCCGTCCAGCGCGCGGAAGACCTGCTGCTTGACCTCGTACGACTCGGGCACGACCTCGATGACCAGGTCGGCCTCGGCCGCGGCCTGGAGGTCGGAGAAGGTACGGAAACGGGCGAGGATGTCGCGCCGCTCCTTCTCGGTGATCCGCTCCCGCGCCACGGAACGGGCGGTGGCGGCCTCCAGGGCGGTGGACGCGCGGGCGGCGGCGGCCTCGCTGATGTCGATGCCGATGACCTCGCGCCCGGCCCGGGCCAGGACCTCGGCGATGCCGGTGCCCATCGTGCCGAGACCGACGACGGCGATGGTGGAGAGAGGGGTGTCCATCACGGGACTCCAGGGATGAGTGACGACTGATGAGGGGCGCGCGCGGGGGTACGACCGGAAGGCGGTGTACGCGGTGCGAGCGGATCGCGCGCAGGCGTGCTGCGCGGCCGTGCTGTCGCGGTGGAGGAGAACCGGCCGACTCTGTCCCGGAGTCACGCCGTATAAGTGCCGAACCGACAAGGCACTCGCGGCGGCTGCGTCACCAGGCCGCCGTGAGAAGTGCGGGATGTGACCCGCTCACCTGAGGTTAACCGGCGGGTAACGAGCGCGCCAGTCCTGGGAAGTGGGTGGAACGTGTGATGTGGATCGCGCCCGGACCGGATACTGGCGGTGGCCGGTGCCCGCCGTGCGGGGGCGGGCCGCGCGGCGGGGTCGGGTGAGGGCATGGAGGGGGCGGGTGCCATGGGCGGACGGCGCGGCACGGAGGCGGACGAGGAGTTCCGGTCGCTCGTGCACCGGTTGCGCGGGGAGGCCGGGGGAGCGGCCGCCTTCGAGCGGCTGGTCACCACCCGGGACGCGGAGGAACTGGCGGGCGTGCTCACCCGGCCCGGGCAGGAGCTGTGGGCCAGGGAGACCGCCGCCTTCCGGCTCGGGCTCGCCGGAGACCGGCGCGCCTTCGAGGCGCTGGTCCTGCTGCTGAACCACCGTGACCCCGAGCGCTGCGTCTCCGCCGCCCACGCCCTGGCCCGGCTGGGCGACCCGCGCACACCGAGGGCAGCGGCGGCGCTCGCCACCAACGAGCTGCGCGTCGCCTACGCCCTGATGCCGGTCCGCCTGCTCGCCGAACTGCGCGCCCCGGAGTCCGTCCCGGCGCTGGTCACCGTCCTGGAGCGGCGCCTGGCGGTGGGCGACCCGCACTGGCGGGTCGGCGTGGCCTGCGCGGAAGGGCTCGGCGCCCTGGGCGACCCCCGGGCCCGCCCGGTCCTGGAGGCCGCCCTCGCCCACCCGCGCCTCGCCCGGGCGGCCGCGGCGGCCCTGGCACGGCTGGCGCCGGCCCCGGCGCCGCCCGGCTGAACCGTCAGGCGGCCGGGCGCCGGGTGCAGCGCACCTCGGAGAGCGTGACGCCCGCCACGTGCCACGGCTCCTCCAGGCCGTCCGGCACGAAACCGGCCCGCTCGTAGAAGCGCCGCGCCCGGGTGTTGTCCCGCAGCACCCAGAGCCGCAGCACCGGGTAACCGTCGGCCGCCGCGCGGGCCACCACCTCGGTCATCAGCGCACGCCCCACCCCGGTCGCGACCTGGTCCGGCCGGGCGTACAGCGCGTACAGCTCCCCCTCACCCGTCGTCCTCTGCCCGCCGGTCCCGCCCTGCCCGGTCCGGTACGGCCCGTAGCAGGCCCAGCCGACCACCTCACCGGCGCGCTCCGCGACGAGGTTGACGTGGCGGGCCGCGTCCCGGGCGAAGTGCCGGCGCCGGGTCTCCGCGTCCGCCTCGACGCTCATCGCCCTCAGGTACCACGCCGGCAGCAGGCCGTCGTAGGCGAACCGCCAGCCGCGCACCCGCACCTCGGCGACGGCCTCGCAGTCGGCCTCCGTCATCTCCCGCACGCGCACGGCGTCCGTCACGGCCGGGGGCCCTCCGGGAGGACCGCGAACGCCTCGATCTCGACCAGCAGCTCGGGCCGGACCAGCGACGCCACCTGCACCGCCGAACTGGCCGGCGGCCGCGCGGTGTCGATCACCTCGTCCCGGGCGGCCCGCACCGCCGGCAGGTGCGCCACGTCCGTGACGTAGTACGTCAGCTTCAGTACGTCGTCGAAGCCGGCGCCCGCCGCGGCCAGGCAACGCCGCAGGTTGCGGAAGACCTGGCGGGCCTGGGCACCGGCGTCCCCCTCACCGACCACGGAGCCGTCCGCGTCGAAGGCGCACTGGCCGGATATAGCGATGAACCGGCCGCTGCCCCAGACGACATGGCTGTAACCGGAACCGGGGGCGACCCCGTCCGGGGCGTGTACGTGGGTGAGGTGGTTGCTCATGCGCCTCATCCTCGCGCACGCCACTGACAGTCAGTGCCGGGTCCCCCCGTGACCCAGCAGCCCGTGCAGCGCGATTCCGCCGACCCGGGCCGCCGCCCCCGCTCCACCCGCCGTCCCGGCCGGCCGCGGGTCGGGCACCGCCGGGCAGACCGCGTCCGCCTCGCTCTGCCCGCCGCCCCGCGGGAGCGCACCCGTCTCCAGGTAGCGCACCAGATGCGCGTCCAGGCAGGCGTTGCCGCCCAGGGTGACCGCATGGTTGCCGCCGCCGCGCTCGACCACCAGGCGGGAGTCCCGCAGCTTGCGGTGGACGGCGACGCCGCCCTCGTACGGGGTGGCCGCGTCCTCCGTCGCCTGGAACAGCAGCACCGGCGGCACCGCGTCGTTCGCCAGGTCCGGCGCCGCCGCCGACGGGACCGGCCAGAAGGCGCACGGCGCGTTGTACCAGGCGTTGTTCCAGGTGGAGAAGGGGGCCTTGCCGTAGACCGTCCAGTTGTCCCGGTGCCAGGTCCCCCAGTCCCTCGGCCAGGGCGCGTCGCGGCACTGGACGGCCGCGTAGACCGAGTAGCTGTTGTCGTCCGCCGCGTCGGACGCCGCCAGCGTCCGGTGGGCCGCGACCAGGGGTTTTGCGTCCCGGTCGTTCACGTACGCCGAGAACGCCCCGGCGAGCGTGGGCCAGAAGCCGTTGAAGTACCCGCCGGGAAGGAAGGTGTCCTCCAGCTCGGCCGGACCGACCTTGTGGCCCGCCGGCTTCTTCCGCAGCGCCTCGCGCATCGCGTACCAGCGCGCCTCGACCTCCGCCGGGCCGGTCCCCAGCCGGTACGTCCGGTGGTGCTTGGCCACCCAGGCCATGAAGGCCTTGTGGCGGGCGTCGAAGGCCAGGTCCTGCTCCAGGTTGAGCCGGTACCAGACGCCGTTCGGGTCGACCACCGAGTCCAGCACCACCCGCCGCACCCGGTGCGGGAACAGCTTGGCGTAGACGGCGCCGAGGTAGGTCCCGTACGAGTAGCCGAAGTAGTTGATCCGCCGGGCGCCCAGCGCCCGGCGGATGGCGTCCAGGTCCCGGGCGGCGCTCACCGTGCTCATGTGCCGCAGCAGGCCGCCGTACTTGTCGCCGCAGGCCTTGGCGAACGACGCGGCCCTGGCCAGATTGACCCGCTCGTCCCGCTGGTCGCGGGGGACGGAGTCCGGCCGTACGGGGGTGAAGTGGCCCGGCTTGCAGTCGAGGGCGGGCCGGCTCGCCCCGACGCCCCGCGGGTCGAAGCCGATGACGTCGTACTGCGCCGCCACCCGCTCCGGCAGCGACGCCGCGACGAACCCGGCCATCGAGCGCCCGCCGGCGCCCGGACCGCCCGGGTTGACGAGGAGGGGACCCTGGAAGGCCTTGGCGGTGTGCGGGACCCGGGAGAGCGCGAGGGTGATCCGCTCGCCGTCCGGATCGTCGTGGTCCAGCGGCACCCGCACGGTCGCGCACTGGAGGCTGGGGTACGCCTTGGTGGCGCACGCCTTCCACACGAGAGCGGCGGCCGGGTCCCGCACGGCCGGCCGCGCCGCCGACGGGGCGGCGGCGACCGCGCCCGCCACCAGCGCCCCGGTGGCGATCAGCACTCCTGCGCGTTTCTGCATACGGCCTCCCGAGCGAGCGGAACGATGGCGGCGAGGGCGCGGGGGCCCTCGGCGGATCGTCCCCGCAATCCGGCCGGGTGGGGCACGTACGGGTGAGACTTGACCCGATCAGAGGAGGGTGAGCTGTTCGGGGCCGGAGCCCGGGCCGGTGGGGCGGTGCTCCGGCGGTACGGGCGGCGCCGGAACACGGCGGGGCGTTCCCCGCCGGGCGGGTCCCATGCCGAACTCGTCGGCCAGCTCGTGCACCTGACGGGTGATCCGGCGCTGGTACCACTTCGGGGCGTAGGCGCCCTCCGCGTACAACCGCTCGTAGCGCCGCACCAGGTGGGGGTGGTGCCGGCCCAGCCAGGCCATGAACCATTCGCGCGCCCCCGGCCGCAGGTGCAGCACGAGCGGGGTCACCGACGTCGCCCCGGAGGCCGCGACGGCACGCACGGTGGCGCGCAACTGGTCGGGGTGGTCGCCGAGGAACGGGATCACCGGGGCCATGAGCACCCCGCAGCCGATGCCGTGGTCGGTCAGGGTCCGGACGACGTCGAGGCGGCGCTCCGGGGACGGGGTGCCCGGTTCGACGGTCCGCCACAGCTCGCGGTCGGTGAAGCCCACCGAGACGGAGATGCCGACGTCGGTCACCTCGGCCGCCTGCACCAGCAGGTCGAGGTCCCGGAGGATCAGCGTCCCCTTGGTCAGGATGGAGAACGGGTTGGCGTGGTCGCGCAGCGCGGCGATGATGCCCGGCATCAGCCGGTAGCGGCCCTCGGCGCGCTGGTAGCAGTCGACGTTCGTCCCCATGGCGATGTGGGCGCCCTGCCAGCGCGGCGACGCGAGCTGCCGGCGCAGCAGCTCCGGCGCGTTGGTCTTGACGACGATCTGGGAGTCGAAGTCCAGGCCGGTGTCGAGGTCCAGGTAGCTGTGGGTCTTGCGGGCGAAGCAGTAGACGCACGCGTGCGTGCAGCCCCGGTAGGGGTTGACGGTCCATTCGAACGGCATGCGCGACGCACCCGGGACCCGGTTCAGGGCGGTGCGGGCGCGCACCTCGTGGAAGGTGATCCCGCGGAACTCGGGGGTGTCGAACGTTCGCGTGGTCACGGCGTCCGTACCGAACAGCACGGTGTCCCTGGTGGCCCCGGCGGGCCGGTCGCTCAGGTTGTCCCAGCGCATGGACGCCTCCTCGGTAGTACTCGCCCACACAATAGAACAAGTGTTCCCATGATCGCCTCGGGCCACTCCCGCGGATTTGGGCGGTCACGGCGCAAGTGGTTGGCTGGTGCCCCCTTAGGAACGAGTGCTGGAGGACATGGCATGGCGCAGGTCGAGGCCACGACGGAGCGGGTCATCGCGGCGGACGCGGAGACGGTGTTCGACGCGCTGGCCGATTACAAGGAGACCCGCGAGAAGCTGCTGCCCGAGCACTTCAGCGAGTACAAGGTCCGGGAGGGCGGCGACGGCGAGGGCACCCTCGTCCACTGGAAGCTCCAGGCCACCAGCAAGCGCATCCGCGACTGCCTGCTGGAGGTCACCGAGCCGACCGACGGCCGGCTCGTCGAGAAGGACCGCAACTCGTCCATGGTCACCACCTGGACGGTCACCCCGGCCGGTGAGGGCCGCTCCAAGGCCGTCGTCACCACCGTGTGGAACGGGGCGGGCGGCATCGGCGGGTTCTTCGAGAAGACCTTCGCGCCCAAGGGGCTCGGCCGCATCTACGACCAGATGCTCGCCAACCTCGCCGCCGAGGTCGAGAAGTAGGACCCGCGGCCGCCCGGCCATGGTCACTGGTTCGGGTGGTCTTCCCGTCGGCTCCCCGGCGCGTGAGGGCGGCCCGGCGCACCGTAGGCCACGGAAAAGCCGCTGGTGAGCGCCGGGGCGCCCCGGCGCGCAACGGGCGCCCACCCTCGTGACCTCGCATTGCCCCGCTTGCTCCCCCTCGGCGCGCAATGCGAAGAATGGCGCCCCGCGTTGGCGCGACCGAGGGGAGCAGGTTCGTGGGTGGGAACACGCTGGCGAACGACGGCTACACCACACCACCCGCCCGCGGCCGGTCCGGCCCGGCCACCTGGCGGAACGCGGCGGCCGGCCCGCCCCCGGACCCCGCCGCCGGCCCGGGGCCGGTGAGCCCCGGACGGGCCGGCCGGCCCGCCTCGGGCGGTGAGGGGTTCGGGAGCGGAGCGGCCGGGGGAGAGGCGTCCGGTTCCGGTGTCCCGGCGTACGACGTCGCCGCGTCCGGTCCCGGTGTTCCGGCGCACGGCGTCTCCGCGTCCGGCGCCACGGGCCGTACGGCTGCCCGGCCGGGCGTCATGGGGCCGGTTTCCCTGGGGCCGGGCGGCGTAGGGCCCGATGGTGCGGGACCGGGCGATGGGGAACCCGGCGGTGGCGCGGGGCTCCACCAGGAGGGCGCTCCCGGGCCGGGCCGGGGAGCGGTCCCCGGGACGGACGGGGGGTGGGGGCCCGACACCGTCACCTGGGAAGGCGCCGCCGCCACGTCCCTGCCCGGCGCACGGGTCGCCGCGCCCCGGGTGCCCGAGGCCTCTCCCGGGGACAGCGTCCCCAAGGATCCGGGGCCGGACATGGCACGGGGAGTGGAGCAGGCCGGCGAGTCCGGAGCCCCGGGCGGTGGCGCTCCGACGGACGCCGGCCACAGCCCCGCGCGCGTGCGCGTCGTCTTCTGCGGGCTCGTCCTGGCACTGCTGCTCGCCGTGCTGGAACAGTTCGTCACCGCCATGGCCCTCCCCTCCGTCACCCGCGACCTCCAGGGCGAGGGCCGGGCCCCCTGGGTGGCGACCGCCTACCTCCTGGCCGCCGCCGTGACCCTGCCCCTGCACGGCAGGCTCGGCGACCTCCGCGGCCGCAAGGGGCTCTTCCTGCTCGCCCTGGTCGTCTTCCTCGCCGGCTCGGCGTTGTCCGGCTGGTCGCGCGGCATGGACCAGCTCATCGCCTTCCGCGCGCTCCAGGGCGCCGGTGCCGGCGGCCTGCTGGCGGGCGCCCCGGCGATCACGGCCGCCCTGGTCCCCGCCACCCGGCGCGGGCGCTTCATGGGGGTGCTCGGCGCCGTGTTCGGCCTCGCCACCCTGGCGGGCCCGCTGCTCGGCGGACTCGTCACCGCCCACCTCTCCTGGCGCTGGTGCTTCTGGCTCACCGTGCCTCCCGGGCTGCTGGCCCTGCTCCTGGTCGGCGCCGCCCTCACCCCGCTCGCCCCCGCGGCCCGGGGGCGCCTGGACGTCCTGGGTGCGGTCCTGGTGGCGGCCGCCACCACCTTCCTGGTGCTGCTGGCCGACTGGGGCGGCACCGAGCACGCCTGGAACTCGCGCGTCGTCCTGGGCCTCGCCTGCGGGGCGGCCGGCGCCGCCCTGCTGTTCGTCGTGGTGGAGAACTACGCGCCCGAGCCGATCCTCCCGCTCGCGCTGTTCCGCGACCCCGCCTTCGCCGTCAGCGGCCTCGTGGGCGTGACCACCGGCGTCGCCCTCCACGTCGTCGCCGGCTGCCTGCCCGCCTACTTCCGGCTGACCGCCGGTACGGACGCGGCCGGGGCCGCGCTGCTGGTGCTGCCGCTGGCGGGCGGCATCGCCGTCGCCTCCCTCGTCTCCGGACACCTCATGACCCGCACCGGCCGCCACACGGTCCACCCGGTGCTCGGCGGCGCCGTGTCGGTGGTGGGCATGTGGCTGCTGTCCCGCCTCGGACCCGACACACCGCGCCTCACCCACGGCGTCTGGCAGGCCGTCCTCGGTGTGGGCATCGGACTCGTCCTGCCCGCCCTCGTCCTCGCCGTCCAGAACGCCGCGCAGCCCGCCGCCCTGGGCACCGCCACCGGCGCCCACTTCCACCTCCGGCTGGTCGGCACCTGTCTCGGCACCGCCGCCCTCGGCGCCCTGTTCACCCACCGCCTCGACCGGGCCCTCACCGGCCGGCCCCCCGCCGGTCCCGGCCTGCCGGGCCCCTGGGCGGACACGGCCCACACCCTGCACGCCCTGCCGGCCACCCTCCGGGACGCGTACCTGGAGGCGTGCTCCCAGGCGATGCCCCGGACCTTCCTCCATCTGGTGCCGGTCCTCGGGCTCGGCCTGGTCATCGCCTTCTTCCTCAAGGAGAAGCCGCTGACGGCCGGCGCCGCCACCACGGCCGCCGTGCCCCCGCCCCGCACCGAGCCGGGCCGGCGGGGCGACGTACCGGTCGGGGGAACCGTCCGGCAGCACGACGGGGCGTGCGTGCCGCGCGCCGCCCTCACCCTCGTCGACGACCAGGGGCGGCAGATCGGACGCGCGGCGAGCGGCGACGACGGGCGGTACGCGCTCGGCGTGCCCGGTACCGGGTCGTACGTGCTGATCGCGGCGGCCGGCGGGCACCAGCCCCGGGCCGTACCCGTCACCGTCGGCGAAGGGCCCGTCGAGATCGACGTCGTCCTCGGCTGCGCGGGCCGGCTGGCCGGGACCGTGCGCACCGCCGACGGCACGCCCGTGCGCGAGGCGTCGGTCACCCTCACCGACGCCTGCGGAGAAGTCGTCGCGAGCACCCGCACGGGCCCCGACGGGGGGTACCTCCTCACCGCGCCGGTCGCGGGGGAGTGCACCCTGGCCGCGAGCGCCCCGGGCTTCCGGCCCGCCGCCCTGCCCGTGAGCGTCCAGGCGGCCCGTGAGACCCGGCGGGACATCGAGCTGGCCGGGACAGCGGTGCTGCGCGGGACGGTGCGGGCGCCCGGCGGACGGCCCGTGGAGGACGCGCGCGTAACCCTGCTCGACGCCGCCGGCACGGTCGTCGACACGCTCACCACCGGCCCCGACGGCACGTTCCGCTTCGTGGACCTCGCGTCCGGCGAGTACACCGTCATCGCCGCCGGGTACGCGCCGGTGGCCACCGTCTTCCAGGTCGCGGGGGGCGGACGCACCGAGCGGGATCTCCGTCTGGGCCACGA
Organism: Streptomyces sp. NPDC039423; assembly: GCF_055598725.1. Classification (NCBI taxonomy): domain Bacteria; kingdom Bacillati; phylum Actinomycetota; class Actinomycetes; order Kitasatosporales; family Streptomycetaceae; genus Streptomyces; species Streptomyces sp. NPDC039423. The sequence continues at coordinate 206,103 of NZ_JBVKAH010000005.1, read as the reverse complement.
GGACTGACGGCGGTCGGTCCGGTGGATGCCCGGCGCGCAACGGCGCACGGGAGCGGCCCCGGCGGCCCGCCGCCCAAGGTCCTGCCGGTCCTCCGCCACGGCATCGCCCCGGCCCCGGTCGCCGGCGCCGAGTTGCCGGAGCACTTCCGTACGGCGGGCCCCGACGTGCTCGCCTCCGGCAGGATGCCGCTGCCCGCCACCGAGCAGGCGCCGGACGGCACGCGTATCGACCTGCCCTCCGCCCTGGCGGGTCGCCGGCCGGCCGGGGTGACGGCGGAGGGCCTCCCCTCCGTGGGCCGGGCCGCCGCTCCCGTCAGGCGTCCTTGCCGCGGCCCGTCATCGCGTCGCGCAGGCGGTCGATCATGCCGACGCCCGGGGCGAGCAGCTTGTCGGCCGGGGGCCGGTCCCGGGCCGAGGGGTGGGGGCGGGTCGGCGCCGTCCGCTTGGCCTGCCGCACCTTGTCGCCCAGCTCCGCCAGCACCTCGGCGGAGCACGCTTCCCTCAGACGCGGGAAGAGGTTGTTCTCCTCGTCGGTGATGTGCGACCGGATCTCCGCCATGAGCCGGTCGACCAGCACGTCGAACCGCGGGTCCGCCGCCTCGCAGCCCTCCAGGTCCTTCATGACGCGCTCGGCGGCCGCGTGATCGCCCAGCTCCTTGTCGGCGAGCGCGTCACCGCCCGGCACGTGCTCGCGCACCGCCGGGTACAGGTAGGTCTCCTCCGCGACCGCGTGCCGGACCAGCTCGATGGTGACCTGGTCGGCGTACTGCTTGCGCCGGCCGTCGCCGGGCGGCAGCTCCTCGATGGTGGTGAAGAGCTCCTCCACCTCCTGGTGGTCGTTGCTCAGTTCGGTGACGACGTCTCCACCGTGTGCCATGCCGTCGCTCCTCACGCGCGTGCTGTACGGATCCCCCATGAAACGCCGCCGCGCCGGTGCCGGGCGTATTGCCGTCCGCCCAGCGTGTCGGGCCCGGCCCCATGTGCGGCCGTGCGTGAGCTGCGTCATTTCGGTCCTCGGGCTCCAGGGGTACGTTTTCCGTCCGCTCGCACCCGTACATCCGGAATGGACCAGCCGTGCCCGCAGACTTCTCGCTCTCCCCGCTCATAGCGGCGACCGCGCGGTGGCTGACCCGCGCCTATCCGGCGGGCGGCGGCGCACTCGACCACGCCCTGGCCGAGGCCCAGGCGCGGCAGGCCGTCACGGTCGCCGCGTGGCTGCGCTACCCGACCGCGATGGACGCGGCGCTCGTCGCCGTCGCCGGACCGGGCGGGGCCGCCCGGCTCGACGGGGTGACCGGGGCCGACGCGGCCGGGGACGAGGACGGTGAGGCGTGGCGGACCTGGGTCGACGAGGTCGTCGCGAGCTGGGCCGCCGCCCTGCTCGGCGCGCCCGAGCTGGCCGCCACCGCCGCGGAGGCCCTCACCGGATCCGCGCACACCGCGGGCGCCCCCGTCGACTTCCGGCGCCTGGTGGACCCGGACGAGCGCGACCGCCGGGCCGCCGCGCTGCTGCGCCACCCGGACCTGCTCGCGCCCGTGGCGGAGCTCCACCGCGACCTGCTCCTCGACCGGCTCGCCGCCGGACCGGCACCGCTGACCGCCTGAGCCCGGGCACCCTCGCACCGCCGTTCCCCGAGACACGGCCCGCCGGGGGCGTGATGCTGTAGCGGTGAACGGTTGGGAGAACAGCGCGCCCACGGTCGGCGTCGAGGAGGAGTACTTCCTCGTCCACCCGGAGACCCGCGGCGTGGAACCCGCCGGCACCCAGGTGGTGGCCAGGGCCCGCGCCATGGTCGGGGACCTCGTGTGCGGCGAGTTCACCGAGTACCAGATCGAGGGGAAGACCCCGCCCTGCCCCGGCACCGAGGACCTCCGCCGGGAGCTCCACCGGGTTCGGGCGGCAGCCGTCGCCGCCGCCCGGGCGGAGGGCCTCCACCTGTGCGCGTCCGGCACACCCGTCCTGGGCGCCCCCCGGGACGCCTCCTCCCGCACCGAGATCGGCGACCACCCGCGCTACCGGGCCGGGGCCGACCAGTACCGGGCCATGCTCGACGACTTCTCCATCAGCGCCCTCCACGTCCATGTGCACCTGCCCGACCGCGAGCTCGCCGTCATGGCGGGCAACCACCTGCGGCCCTGGCTGCCGCTCCTGGTGGCGCTCAGCGCGAACTCGCCGTTCCACGAGGGGTACGACACGGGTTACGCAAGCTGGCGGTCCGTCATCCGGTCACGCTTCCCCTGCCTGGGCCCGCCGCCGTACGCCGAGTCCCTCGACCACCACGAGCGGGTGGCCGTCGCCATGGCCGAGTCGGAGGCGATGCTGGAGCCCGGCATGCCCTTCTGGGACCTGCGGCCCAACCCGCGCCTGCCGACGCTGGAGGTCCGCTCCATGGACGTCCTGGCGGACGTCGACGACACGGTGGCCCTGACGGCACTGGTCAGGGCGCTCGTCGTGACCAGTGCGGACCGGGCCGTCCGGGGCGACCCCGGACCCCGCCCGGACGCCGAAGTGCTGCGCGCCGCCTACTGGCGCGCCGCCCGGGACGGCTGGCCCGGCAGCGGCGTGGACGCGCTCAGCGGGCGGGTCCTGCCCGTGCCGGAGCAGGCCGAGCGCCTGGTGCGGCACGTCCGGCCGGTGCTGGAGGCGTACGGGGACATGGGCGAGGTGTCGGCGTTCCTGCGGCGCCTGGCGGCCCGGGGCACCGGCGCCGAGCGGCAGCGCGCCTGGGCCCGCGACGGAGCCGGCCCGGCCGGGGTGGTCGACGCGCTGGTACGCGCCACCGGCCGGGTCAGCGGGCCGTGAGCGTGGTCACCAGCACGTCCCGGCGGGCGGGCCCGCCGGCGTCGAGCGGCCGGATGGGCGACACGCCGTGCAGGGTGGAGCGGTCGTCGCCCAGGAGCAGCGTCCCGCGCGCGTCGAGCGTGGTGGTCAGCAACTCCCGGCCGTCCGCGTCGTACACGGTGCTCTCGCCGCCGGTGGCGTTCTCCCTGCCGATCAGCAGCGAGGTCACCAGGGTGACGCCGTCGCGGTGCCGGCCCTCCGGGGTGGGCGCGCCCTGACCGCCGGCCGTGGCGATCACCCGGAACGGGTGGACCTTGACGCTCCACTCGTCCGTGCCGTCCAGGCAGGCCGCCACGTCGCCCAGCATCCGCAGCAGCGGCGTCAGGAGCGGGTCGGCCACGAAGGTGTCCGTCAGGGGCTCGAAGTGCCGGTCCACGTCCACGTACAGCGGATTGGAGTCCTCGGGCTGCACGAACGTGTCGTGCGGCCGGGGCGTCAGTTCCCCGGTGCGCGACAGCGAGAAGTGCCCGTAGCGGCGCAGCCGGCGCGTGCCCCGTTCGGCCGCGTACGCGTCGGGTACGAGGTCCTCCCAATGGGCGGCGAAGGCGGCCCAGTCGTGCTCGTCCGTGCCGAGGCACTCCGAGAGGGCCGCCGGGGACATCAGGTGGACGCCCTCGGAGGTGAGGGCACGGTGGGCGGCGGCGACCGGGGTGGCGTGCGCCGCGGTCCTGTCATCGGCCAGGTCTTCCATGGGTCCATGGTCCGGCGGCGGCCCGCGCTCCGCATCCGGCGCATGGCAGGCGCATGACCGGCGCACGCCGGGGCATGTTCCGGGGCCGCCCGCCCGCCCCCCGGCCGACCGTTATCCACAGGCCTGGGCAGGCGGGGCGGGACCGCGTACGGTTTCGAGGCATGAAGATCCTTGTCAGCGCCGACATGGAAGGCGCCACCGGTGTGACCTGGCCGGCCGACGTGCTGCCCGGCACGCCCCAGTGGGAGCGGTGCCGGTCCATGTTCACCTCCGACGTGAACGCGGCCGTGCTGGGTTTCTTCGACGGCGGCGCCGACGAGGTCCTCGTCAACGAGGCGCACTGGACCATGCGCAACCTGCTGCTGGAGCAACTCGACGAGCGCGTCGAGATGCTCACCGGCAGACACAAGTCCCTCTCCATGGTCGAGGGCGTCCAGCACGGGGACGTGGACGGCATCGCGTTCGTCGGGTATCACACGGGCGCGGGCAGCGAAGGGGTCCTCGCCCACACCTACCTCGCCAACTCCATCACCGGCGTGTGGCTCAACGGGGTCCGGGCGAGCGAGGGCATGCTCAACGCCCATGTCGTCGCCGAGCACGGCGTGCCCGTCATCCTCGTTACCGGCGACGACCTGACCTGCGAGGACGCCCTCGGGTACGCCCCCGAGGCCCGCAAGGTCGCCGTCAAGGACCATGTGTCGCGGTACGCGGCCGTGTGCCGCACCCCCACCCGGACGGCCGCCGACATCCGCGCCGCAGCCAAGGACGCGACCGCTCTCGCCGTACGGTACGAACCGGTGCGGGGCGGACCGTTCACCGTGGAGCTGGAGTTCGACGCGGAGCACCTCGCGGCGGCCGCCACCGTCGTCCCCGGCGTGGCGCCCAGCGGGGAACGGCGCGTCGCGTACACCAGCGAGACGATGTACGAAGCCATCCGCGCCTTCAAGGCGGTCACCACGATCGTCTCGGCCGCAGTGGAGGAGCAGTATGGCTGACGTGACGGCACCGTTCGACACGGACTCGCAGGCGCTCGACGAGGTGGTCACCTTCACCTCCGAGCTCATCCGCATCGACACCACCAACCACGGCAGCGGTGACTGCCGGGAGCGCCCCGCCGCCGAGTACGTGGCCGAGCGGCTCGCCGAGGCCGGGCTGGAACCGGCGATGCTGGAGCGCACCCCGGGCCGCACAAACGTGGTCGCCCGTATCGAGGGCACCGACCCCTCGGCCGACGCCCTGCTGGTGCACGGCCACCTCGACGTGGTGCCGGCCGACCCCGCCGACTGGGATGTCCACCCCTTCTCCGGGGAGGTGCGCGACGGGCTGGTGTGGGGCCGGGGCGCCGTCGACATGAAGAACATGGACGCGATGGTCCTGGCCGTCGTCCGCGAGTGGGCCCGCCACGGGATCCGGCCGCGGCGCGACATCGTCATCGCCTACACCGCCGACGAGGAGGCCAGCGCCGCCGACGGCGCCGCCTTCCTGGTGCGCCGCCACCGGGACCTCTTCGAGGGCTGCACGGAAGGGATCGGCGAGTCCGGCGCCTACACCTTCCACGCCGGACCCGACCTGGAGATCTACCCGATCGGCGCCGGTGAACGCGGCACGGCCTGGCTCAAGCTGACCGCCGAGGGCCGCGCGGGCCACGGCTCCAAGGTCAACCGGGAGAACGCGGTGAGCCGGCTGGCCCACGCCGTCTCCCGCATCGGCGCGCACGAATGGCCGGTGCGCCTGACGCCCACGGTGCGCGCCGCGCTCACCGAACTGGCCGCGCTGCACGGCCTCCAGCCCGACCTCGACGCGGACGACTTCGACGCCGACGTCCTGCTGTCGAAGCTCGGCCGCGCCGCCGCGCTCGTCGAGCCGACGGTCCGCAACAGCTCCAACCCGACCATGCTGCACGCCGGTTACAAGGTCAACGTGATCCCCGGCGTCGCCACCGCCCACATCGACGGACGGGTGCTGCCGGGCTCGGACCTGGAGTTCGCCGAAACCATGGACATGCTCACCGGGCCGGACGTCGACTGGGAGTTCGCGCACCAGGAGATCGCCCTCCAGGCACCCGTCGACTCACCGACGTACGCCAAACTCCGGGCCGCGCTGGAGCACTTCGAACCGGACGCCCACGTCGTGCCGTTCTGCATGTCCGGCGGCACCGACGCCAAGCACTTCGCCCGGCTCGGCATCACCGGCTACGGCTTCTCGCCACTGCGGCTGCCCATCGGCTTCGACTACCAGGCGCTGTTCCACGGCGTCGACGAGCGCGTCCCGGTCGAGGCGCTGCACTTCGGCATCCGCGTCCTCGACCACTACCTTCAGACCGCGTAGGGGGGAATCCGCGATGGTACCCACGGGGGCATACGGAACCTGGCCGTCACCGATCGGCGCGCGTCTCGCCGCCGCGCACGGTGGACGCCCGGAGTACGTCGGTGTGGTCGGCGACGAGGTCTGGTGGACCGAGCCACGCCCCGCCGAGGGCGGCAGACGCGCCCTGGTGCGCCGTCGCCCCGACGGCACCGAGGATCAGGTGCTGCCCACCCCGTGGAACGTCCGCAGCAGGGTCGTCGAGTACGGCGGGCAGCCGTGGGCGGGCGCGGTGCGCGAGCGGGGCGGCGGGCCGCTCGTCGTCTTCAGCCACTTCCCCGACCAGCGGCTGTACGCCTACGAGCCGGACCGCGCGGGTGACCCGGTGCCGCTCACCCCGGTGTCGGGCGTGGGCGGCGGGCTGCGCTGGGTGGACCCCGTGATCCACCCGGACCGGGACGAGGTGTGGTGCGTCCTGGAGGAGTTCACCGGCCCCGGCCCGGGCGACGTGCGCCGGGTCGTCGCCGCCGTGCCCCTCGACGGGTCGGCGGCCGGGGACCGGCGGGCGGTGCGGGAGCTGACCGACGACCGGCACCGGTTCGTCACCGGCCCCCGGCTCTCGCCGGACGGCCGGCGGGCCGTGTGGCTCGCCTGGGACCACCCCCGGATGCCGTGGGACGGCACGGTCGTGATGACCGGCGACGTCACGGACGACGGACCGTTCACCGGTGTCCGCGCCGTCGCCGGCGGCACCGAGGAGTCGGTCTGCCAGGCCGGCTGGGCGCTGGACGGCTCCCTGCTGTACGTCTCCGACGCGGGCGGCTGGTGGGAGCTGCGGCGGACGGGGCCGGACGGCGTGACCGCCCCCCTGTGCACCGGGCGGTCCGAGGAGTTCGGCGGGCCGCTGTGGAAGATCGGACTGAAGTGGTTCCAGCCGCTGGACGACGGGACCATCGCCGTCATCCACGGCAAGGGCACCACCAGCCTCGGCATACTCGACCCGGAGACCGGCGAGGTGGTCGACGCCCCCGGCCCCTGGACCGAATGGGCTCCCACCCTCGCCGGCCACGGAACGCGCGTCATCGGGGTGGCGGCCAGCCCCCGCAGCGGCTACGAGGTCGTGGAGCTGGACACCAGCACCGGACGCACCCGGGTCGTCGGCGCCGCCCACGACGACCAGGTGGACCCGGCGTACTACCCGGAGCCGCACATCCGCACCTTCACCGGCCCCGACAACCGGGAGATCCACGCCCACGTCTACCCGCCGCACAACCCCGACCGGATCGCCCCCGACGACGAACTGCCGCCCTACGTGGTGTGGGCGCACGGCGGACCCACCGGGCACGCTCCCCTGGTCCTGGACCTGGCGATCGCCTACTTCACCTCGCGCGGCATCGGCGTCGCCGAGGTCAACTACGGCGGCTCCACCGGCTACGGCCGGCACTACCGCGACCGGCTGCGGGAGCAGTGGGGCGTCGTGGACGTCGAGGACTGCGCCGCCGTCGCGGAGGCGCTCGCCGCCGAGGGCACCGCCGACCCGGACCGCCTGGCGATCCGCGGCGACAGCGCGGGCGGCTGGACCGCCGCAGCGTCGCTCGCCGCCACCGACGTGTACGCCTGCGGCACCCTCCTCTACCCGGTCCTGGACCTGACCGCGTGGCCCGAGGAGACGCACGACTTCGAGTCCCGCTACCTGGAGTCCCTCATCGGACCGCTCGCGGACGTCCCCGGCCGCTACCGGGACCGCGCCCCGCTCGCCCAGGTCGACCGGATCACCTCCCCTTTCCTGCTGCTGCAAGGACTCGACGACGTGATCTGCCTGCCCGCCCAGTGCGAGCGGTTCCTCGCGGCGATGGCGGGCCGCGGCGTCCCGCACGCGTACCTCGCCTTCGAGGGCGAAGGTCACGGCTTCCGGCGGGCGGACACCCTGGTGCGGGCCCTGGAAGCCGAACTGGGCCTCTACGTGCGGGTCTTCGGCATCACCCGGGACGACGTCCCCCCACTGGAGCTGAGGAAATGACGGTGACCCCGCTGACCCGGCCCCGGCGTCTGCGGCCGGGCGACCGGGTCGCCGTCGTCGCCCCCAGCGGCCCCGTTCCCGAGGATCGCCTGAAGGCCGGCCTGGACGTCCTGCGCGGCTGGGGCCTCGACCCTGTGGCCATGCCGCACGTCCTGGACGTCCACCCGGAACTGCCGTACCTGGCCGGGAGGGACGAGGACCGCGCCCGCGACTTCACGGAGGCGTGGTGCGACCCGTCCGTCGCCGCGGTGGTCTGCGCCCGCGGCGGGTACGGCGTGCAGCGGATGGCCGATCTGCTCGACTGGACGGCCATACGGGACGCCGGGCCCAAGGTGTTCGTCGGCTACAGCGACGTGACGGCGCTCCACGAGGCGTTCGCCGTACGGATGGGCCTGGCCACGCTGCACGGCCCGATGGCCGGGGCGGTCACCTTCCTCCAGGACGCCGCCACCCAGGAGTCGTTGCGGGCCACCCTCCTCGAACCCGAGACGGTGCTCACCCTCGGCCTCCCGGACGCCCGCACCATGGTCCCCGGCCGGGCGCGGGGGGTCACCTTCGGCGGCTGCCTGGCCCTGCTCGCCGCCGAGCTCGCCACGCCGTACGCCCGCCCCTCCGCGCGCGGGGGCCTGCTCCTGCTGGAGGACGTCGGTGAGGAGCCGTACCGGCTGGACCGCATCCTCACCCACCTCCTCCGTGCCGGTCACCTCGACGGCGTCGCGGGCATCGCCCTCGGCTCCTGGGAGGAGTGCGGCCCCTACGCCGAGGTCCGCGCCACCCTGCTGGACCGCCTGGCCCCGCTGGGCATACCGGTGGTCGAACAGCTCGGTTTCGGGCACGGCCCCACCAACCTGACCGTCCCGCTCGGCCTGCCCGCCACGCTGGACGCCGACGCCCGCACCCTCACCCTGGACGCACCCGCCCTGCGCTGACCGGACCCCGGCTCCGGGCGGCGCGGTCGGGCGGGGCACGGAGCCCGTCAGGTCAGCGGTGGTGGTTCTTCTTCGGCTTCGCGTGCGCCGGACGGCCCTTCGCCTTGCCGTGGCCCGGCTCCTGGCCGGACCGGCCCCGCGAGGCGGCCGGTGCCTCCGGGGAGGGAGCCGGGTTGTGCGCCTCGGCGCGTTCGGCGACCGGGTTCACCCTCACCGCGCTCCCGCGGGCGCCGGCGGGCGGCGCGGTGGCGGAGGCCGGGCTCGCCGGAGGGGCGGAAGCGGCCGGGGCCGCGGGGGCTGCGGGGGCGCGGTCCGTCGGGGCCGGGTGCGGGGGACGGGAGGCCACGTTCTGCCCGTCGCCCGGGGGCACGGTGGAACCGGTCAGCGCGACGCCGAGCGCGGCCAGCGCCGTGCCCGCCGTGATCAGGGCCCGGCCGGTGCGACGGGGGGCGCGTCCGGGCGCCGCGGGCCCCTCGGCCGGCGTTCCGGTGTCCGCGGGGCCGACGTGCTCGGCCCGGCGTCCGGCCCGGTGCCCGGCCTGGTAGGACAGGGTGTCGTGCGGGGGGACGTGGGCGTCGGCCGGGCGGGCCACCGGCGGGCCGGAGTCGCCGCCCGGCGCCAGGGCGGCCAGCGCCCGGCAGCAGGTCATGGCGTCCGGCCGGTCGTTCTCGTCGGCGGCCGTCATGGCCACCAGCAGCTCGACCAGCTCCGGCGGGAGGTCCGGCGGTATCACCGGTTCCCGGTGGAGGCGGGCTATCGCGGACTCCAGCGGGGGACCGCCGTACTCCAGTTCGCCCTTCAGGCACTCGATGAGGACTAGCCCGAGGCTGTACACGTCGGCGGCCGGCCCCGCGCCCCTGCCCATCACCTGCTCGGGCGCCATGTACGCGGCGGTTCCCATCAGCGCGCCGGTGGCGGTGTGGACGGTGCTGTCGAGCAGCCGGGAGATGCCGAAGTCGGTCAGGTAGGGGACCCCCGTCTCGTCCATCAGGATGTTCGACGGCTTGATGTCACGGTGGACCACTCCCGCCGCGTGCACGTGCCCGAGCGCCGACGCCAGGGCGGAGCCGATCCGGCAGGCCTCGGCGGGCGTGAGGGGACCCCGGGCTATGCGCCGGCGCAGGGTGGTGCCCTTGACGAGCTGCATCACCAGGAACGGCCGGCCGTCGTCCCGGCCGCAGTCGTACACGGTGACCAGGCCGGGGTGCTGGAGCTGCGCCAGCAGCCGGGCCTCGCCGTCGAAGCGGTCCTCCGCCTCGGCGTCCCCCTCCGGGCGGAACACCTTCACCGCGACGGGCCGCCGCAGCCGCAGGTCCAGGCCTCCGTACACATCGGCCGCGCCCCCGCGGCCCAGCGGATCGTCGAGCCGGTAGCGGCCGGCCACCACATGGGCCGTGAGCCGGAAGTCCGGTCGAACCGACCACGGGCGGACCCTCATCAGCACTCCCCGCATTCCTGTCGCCGCCTGTCCACGTCGCCTGTCCACGTCCGCGTGTTCACCCGCGCACCCACCCGGCACGGATACGACCGGACCGCCGCACGCACGGATTGTGTACGCCTGCCCCGTCAGCGGCCGGACATCCGTGCCACGTGCCGTACCGGCGCATCCCGGCCACCGGCGGCGGGCCGGGAACGGGCTCAGGAGGTGCCCGGAGCCTCCACGGGCCGGGCCCGCCGGGCGTCCCGCAGCGCGGTGAACACCGCCCACGCCACCGACACCAGGGGCACGGCCACCACCGCGCCGACGACACCGGCCGCGACGGCTCCCGCGATCACCGACACCGCCACCACCAGGGGGTGCAGACGGACCGCCCAGCTCATCACCAGGGGGTGCAGCAGATGCCCCTCGATCTGTCCGATGACCACGATCAGCGCGACGACGACGGCGGCCGTCAGCGGCCCCTTCGCCGCCAGGGCGACCACCGCCGCCACCGCGAGCGCCACCGGGGAACCCACCAGCGGGACGAACGCGGCGACGAACTCCAGCAGCGCCAGCGGCACGGCGAGCGGTACCCCGAGGAAGTACAGCGCCACCCCGACCAGGATCGCGTTGGTCGCGGCGACCAGCACGATCCCGTGCGTGTAGCCGGTGAACGTACGCCACGCCGCACGGCCCGTCAGGGTCCAGCGCGACCGCAGCCGTTCCGGGAGCTGGGCGCAGAACCAGCTCCACTGACGGTCGCCCGAGTGGATGAAGAACACCGAGGAGAACAGGCCGAGCGCCAGGGCGGTCAGCACGTGCACCGCCTCGCTCGCCCCGCTGACCGCCTTGCTGAGGAGGGCCGAGCGATGGCTGGAGAGGAACTCGGCGATCCGGGAGTGCAGGTCGGACAGCGTGTCCGGACGCAGCCGGAACGGCGGCTTCTCCAGCCACTCCTCGATGCGGTCCACCCCCTGGCGGAACTCCCGCACCAGGGTGGTCGTCTCGCCGGCCACCGCCTCACCGACGAACGCCAGCACCCCGAGGACCAGCGCGATCCCGGCGAGCAGGGTGAGCGCCACGGCGACCCCGCGGGGCAGCCGGCGGGCCACGAGATCGGCGACGGGCCGCAGCATCGCGGTGACCACCAGGCCCAGGAAGAGCCCGACCCCGATCTCGTGGAAGCGGCCCAGTACGGCGAAGACGCCGTACACGGCCGCGCCGACGACCAGCAGGCGCCACGCGTGGGCCGCGGCCGTGCGGAGGAACGGGGACACCTGGGGCTCCATGCCCATCGAGGTACCACCGCACGGCCGCCCCGCCACGCCCGGGGCCGGACGTTCGCCCGCCCGGGGGCCGTACCGGCGCGACGACGAAAGGCGCCTCCGCGGCCGCGGAGACGCCTCCCGTCGTCGCCCCGGTGGCCGACCGCGCCGTGCGGCCCCGGGGCGCCGTGCGGCTAGGGAGTGTCCGGACCTAGAGCGCCGCGTAGCCCGGGCGGATGACCTCGTCGATGATCCGGCGGCGCTCCGGCAGCGGCAGGAACGCGGCCTCGACGGCGGCCACGGTGAACTCCTCGAAGACCTCGGGGCCGTAGCCGAACGCGTCCACCATGTGCTGGAACTCCCGGCTCATGGTCGTGCCGGACACCAGGCGGTTGTCGGTGTTGAGGGTGATGCGGAAGCCGAGGCGGCGAAGCTGGTCGATCGGGTGCGTCGCGTAGTCCTTCGCGGCGCCCGTCTGGAGGTTGGAGGTCGGGCAGACCTCCAGCGCGATCCGGTTGTCGCGCACGTACGCGGCCAGGTGGCCGAGCGTGGCCGTCCCGTCCTCGTGCACCTGGATGTCATCGGTGATCCGCACGCCGTGGCCGATCCGCTCGGCACCGCACACCTGCACGGCCTCGTGGATCGACTCCGCGCCGACCGCCTCACCCGCGTGGATGGTGAAGTGGCAGTTGTGCCGCTTGAGGTGCTGGAAGGCCGGCAGGTGACGGGAGGGCGGGTTGCCGATCTCGCCGCCCGCGATGTCGAACCCGGCCACGCCGCGCTCGCGGTGGGCGACGGTCAGCTCGGCTATCTCCAGTGAGCGGTCCGTGTGGCGCATGCCCGTCAGCAGCGTGCCGACCGTGATCCGGCCGCCCGCACGGCGCTCGCCCTCCCGGAAGCCGTCGTTGACGGCCTCGACGACCTCGTCGAGGGTGAGGCCCGCCGCCAGGTGCTGCTCCGGGGCGTACCGCACCTCGGCGTAGACGACCCCGTCCGCCGCCAGGTCCTCGGCGCACTCGGCCGCGACGCGGAACAGCGCCTCGCGGGTCTGCATCACCGCACAGGTGTGGGCGAACGTCTCCAGGTAGCGCTCCAGCGAACCCGAGTCGGCGGCGTCGCGGAACCACTCACCGAGGGCGGCCGGCTCCTCGGTCGGCAGTCCGGTGTAGCCGCACTCACGGGCCAGCTCGATGATCGTGGCGGGACGCAGACCGCCGTCCAGGTGGTCGTGGAGGACCGCCTTCGGGGCGCGGCGGATCCAGTCGGCGGTGGCGGGAGCGTCGGCGGGGACGTTGTCAGACAAGTGCATGCTGCGGGAGTGTACGCCACGCCGTGGGGCGGCGCCGTGACGCAGACGACAGCCCTTCCGGAGGGCCGCTGCCGGCGGTGATCCCCGCCGGACGGGCCTCCCGCACGCAGGCCCGGCGCCGCGCACCGGACGCCCCCGGCCCCGCCCTCCGGGCGGACGGCGCCACTTTCGAAACACGACCTAGTTGGACTGGAGGACCGGCAGGGCCGCGGCGCCCGTCGGCAGCATGTGCTTGGCCGCCAGGACGGGGGTGTCCCCGGCCCGGACGACCTGGGTGACCAGCACGGCCGGGGTGTCGGCCGGCCGGCCGAGCTGCTCGCCGCGCCGCTGCCCCACCAGCGTGGCGGTCACGCCGCTGTGCGCGCTCAGCGGCACCCCGCGCGAGGCCCCGGCCAGGACGGCGAGCATCGACGTACGGGCCGCCTCCGGCCGGTCCGCGACCGCGTTCAGCGCCCGCGCGAACGCCGGGTGGGCGGCCTCCAGAACGTCCTCCGCGGCGGCCCACTCCTGACTGAGCGCCGCCGCCGTGCCGTCCGCCGCCAGCAGCGACTCCCAGAACCGCAGCCGGGCGCGGGAGGCCGCGAGCAGGTGCTGGGCGGTGAAGTCGGTCGGCTCCTCGACCGTCCGCAGCAGGGCGCGCACGCGGACCGGGACACCCGCGCCGATCAGCTCCTCCAGCGGCTGGATGTGCTCGAACCCGCGGCGCGGCGGGCGGTCGGCGACGGTCCGGCCGACGCCCCGGCGCACCGACAGCAGGCCGTCCTCCTGGAGCAGCAGCAGGGCCTCGCGCAGCGCCGGGCGGCTCACGCCCAGTTCGGTGGCGAGCCGGGGCTCGGAGGGGAGGGTCGACCCGGGCGGGTAGGTGCCGGCGTGGATGGCGTCCACGATCCGCTCGTACAGCACCACCACCGGTCTCCGCTGCTGTGCGCTGCTGACCACCACTGCCCCTCCGTCCGCTCACTTGTCGGCAAGTGTTGCCCACCTCGGAGGGCCGGGCAACGGTGCCGAGGTCTCGATTCAGCCGCGCTGAGCTGCACAGATCCAGCCGCAACGGAAAAGTTGGCGGGAAGGTATTGACGTTTACGCGCGTAGATTCCAATCTGTCTCAGCGGCACTTGTCTGACAAGCAAGGGCCCGTTGTCCACGAACACGGCATGACATCCAAGGCAAAGGGGCCGACATGTCCATTTCGCTCGGCCGGACACGTTCCGGAGCCGGATCCGATCTCGCGGGCCGCGGCCCCATGCTGCTGGCGATGGTGCTGGCCGTCCTCGGCTACCAGATCAACGCGACCATGCTCAGCCCCGCCCTGCCGGACGTCATCGAGCGCCTGGGCACGACCACCGCCGCCGCCGGTCTGTCGCAGACCCTGTTCTTCCTGATGGCCGCCATCGGCCAGGTCACCCTCGCCCGCCTCAGCGACCAGCGGGGCCGCAAGCCGATGATGCTCGTCTGCGCCGTCGTGCTGATCGCGGGCAACCTGCTGTGCGTCTTCGCGCCCAGCATCGAGGTCTTCATCGCGGGCCGCATCCTCCAGGGCATCTCGGCCGCGATGTTCACCCTCGCCTTCCTCACCCTGAACCAGCTCCTCACGCCGGCCGGCTTCGGCAAGGCGGCCGGCATCATCACCGCCGTCAACGGCGGCCTCGCCGGTGTCGACGCCATCGCGGGCGGTCAGATCGCCGACACCATCGGTTTCCGCGGCATCTTCGTGTGCTCCACCCTGATCGCGGTGGCCGGCCTCATCGGCGTGCGCCGGTACGTCCCCGACGTGCCGCCCACCACCGACGCCGGCGCCCGCTTCGACTCCCGGGGCATCGCCGCCCTCGCCCTCGGCCTCACCGGTGTCCTCGTCGGCCTGGCCCAGGGCGGCGCCTGGGGCTGGACCTCCGCCCTGACGCTGCTCTTCCTGCTCGGCGGCCTCGCCTCCCTCGTCTTCTTCGTCGTCTCGCAGAAGAGCGCCCCCAACCCGGTCATCGACCTCGACGTCCTCGCCTCCCGCCGCGCCTGGCCGCTGCTGCTCACCACGGTCTGCACCCTCGGCGGCGCCTTCGGCGCCATCGCGCTGACCATCCCGCTGTTCTCCCAGGACGCCCGGGTGGGCCTCGGCCTCAGCGCCGTCACCGCCGCGGTCCTCTTCCTCACCCCGATCCAGCTCATCGGTGTGATCTCCGCGCCCCTCACCGGCCGCATCGGCCCGAAGGTCGGCTGGCGCACGGTCGTGGTGACCGGAGCCGTCGCCAACTTCGCGATCTTCGTCTTCGCCACGCTGTTCCTGCACAACGAGTGGATCCTCGTCGCCGCCCTCGCGGCGCTCGGCGTCACCTACGGCGGCTTCATGCTCACCGGCCTCAACGGCCTCGCCGTCACCACTGCCCCCAAGGACAAGCCGGGCTCCCTCTCCGGCCTCAACGGAGCCTGCTTCGGCATCGGCGCCTCGCTCGGCATCGCCCTCGCCTCCGCCATGATCACCGCGGGCAGTGACGCCGGGGGCGTCACCGAGGCCGGTTACCAGCACGCGATGTACGCCGCGCTCGCGCTGCTCGGCATCGGCGTCGTGACGGCCCTGCTCATCCAGCGGCCCGACCCGGCCGAGGTCGCCACCGACGAGCCGCAGCCGGTCGTCGCCCACCACTGAGCACGCGGACCCGCCGAGCACGCGGACCCGCCGAGCACGCCGAGCACGCCGAGCGTGCCGCCGGACGGGGGAGCCTCACCCGTACGGACCGCCTCACCGCCCCCGGTGGCCAGGAACCCCCCCCATCCTGGTCGCCGGGGGCGGCGGCGTTTTCCACCCCCAGGAGGCAGAAGTGAAGCGTGTGGCCACGGTGACGGCGGGACCGGCGATCGGGCTGGTCCTCGCCCTGACGGCCATGGGCGGCACGGCGGCGGGCGACACGGCCGGCGCGGCCGCCCGCCGGCCCGTGCCGGACTTCACCGGCAAGGGACTCATGACCGTCTTCACCACGCTGGACCACCGCACCAAGGTGGAGGTGTACGACGCCAGCGGGTACGGCCGCACGGTGCTGTGGCCGTCGAACTGGAAGGTCTGCTCCCAGCACCCCGCCCCCGGCACGGACCTCGGCGGCCGCACCTTCTCGGTGGACGTGATGAAGAAGGGGGAGAAGTGCCCCCGCCGCCCCGAGGCCACCCGGAACGCCGGACGATCCGGAGGGCCGAGGGAGGCACTCGGTCCGGAGGGCTCGCCGGGACCCAAGGACTCCCGGGGCCCGAAGGACACGCGCGACCGGGAGGAGACGCGCGACCGGGAAGACGCGTGGGACCGGCGGGACGTACGGGACCGGCCGGACACTCGCGACCGCGAGAACGCGCGGGACCGGGGGGAGCAGGTGCCCCAGGAGGGCGCCGTGAGCCCCCACGTCCCACCGGGCGCCCCGAACCCCACGACTTAGGGCCTGTCTTCCGGATCTTGCCGGGCTCGCGTGCCCTGGCACGCGCGTCTGCCGCGTTGTCGTCGGTCGCCAATGCTCCGCAGTGGCTCTCTCCTCCGCCTTGCATCCGCACGCACCAGACCCCGCTCCCTGCTCCGGCCTGATCCGAAAGACAGGCCCTAGCCTGAGCGGATGCGCGCGAACGATTCCCACGTCCCGTACCTCGCCGAGGGGCCGCGCGTCGGCATCCGGCACTTCACCCCCGAGGACGCCGAGGAGTTCACCGCACGGGCGCGGGAGAGCAGGGACCTGCACCGGCCGTGGCTCTTCCTTCCCGAGACCGCCGAGGCGTACGACGCCTACGCCCGCCCCCGCATCGAAAGCCCGGCCACCGAGCCGTTCCTGGTCTGCGAGCGCGGAGCGGGCGGCGCGATCGCCGGGTTCATCAACATCAACAACATCGTTCGCGGAGGCTTCCTCAACGGCACCCTGGGCTACGGCGCCTTCGCCCACGCGGCGGGACGCGGTCTGATGGGCGAGGGCCTCGGTCTCGTCGTCCGCCACGCCTTCGGCCCGCTCGGCCTGCACCGGCTGGAGGCCAACATCCAGCCGGGCAACGAGGCGTCCCTGGCGCTCGTGCGCCGCGCCGGCTTCCGTCGCGAGGGTTACTCCCCGGCGTTCCTCCTCGTCGACGGCGACTGGCGCGACCACGAACGGTGGGCGATCACCTCCGGAGAGGTGATCGCCCGGCCGGTCTGACGCGGCGGGTCAGTGCTTGAGCGTGTCCTTGCCCTTCTGCACCGTCTGCTTGGCGTCGCCCTTGATCTGTTCGGCCCGCCCCTTCGCCTCCAGGCTCTCGTTGCCGGACGCCCTTCCGGTGGCTTCCTTCGCCTTGCCCTTGGCGGTCCGCGCAACGTTCTTGGCCTTCTTGCTCATGGCCATGTGCGTCACCTCCTGGGCGGTCGCCCGCAGCGGCCGGTGCGCCGGGTGCGGAACCCGCCTCATGACAAGCTCTACCCGCCTGGAAAGGGGGCGAAGCGGGAAGAATTGGGATATTGGAGGTTTGTACGATCAGGGTGCTTCGTCGGGTGGGAGCAGTGTGCCCAGCGGGCCGAGGTCCAGGTTGAGGTCCGCCATGGTGAGTCCGTACCGCGCGCACAACCCGGTCATCCGGTCGTGCAGCACCATCAGGGTCGAGCCGAGCCGCTCTTCCTCCTCCTCGGTGAGGTCCCCGGCGTCGGCCCGGTGCAGGGCCTGCCGCTCCATGAGCTGCCGCAGCAGTTCCACCAGCGTCAGCACCAGCTTCATCAGGTCCCGCTCCACGGTGTCCGGGTCGGCGTTGATCCGCCGCGCCGGGCGGGACGCGGGAGAGCCGCCCGGCCGGGGCAGCTCGCCCGGGGCGGCCGGGAGGAGCCGGAACGCCCGGGCCGCCGCGTCGGCGACCTCCTCGTAGCGGTCCCGGTCAGGCGCCATGACGACCGGGTGCGGATGCCGTGCCGGAGTTCCCCCAGGGGGCGGGATTCTCGGCGCTGATGGACACGATCAGTGCCCGCAGGGAGATCCGTACGAGATCGATGTCGGCGATCGACAGGACGACGTCGCCCGTGAGGACGACCCCACCGGTCAGCAGCCGGTCCAGCAGGTCGATCAGGGCCACCTGCCGCTGCGGCAGCTCGGCGGAGCCCGGCTCCGGGGGCGGTGCTGGACGCGTCATCCCGGCCTCGCCCCCTCCTGGCCCGGTGCGGGAGCCCCCTCCTGGCCCGGTGCCGGAACCGCCTCCTGGTCCGGGACCGCGTCGGCGGCGTCCGGGACCGCGTCGGCGGCGAACGAGTAGGGCGCCCAGGGGCCCGTGATCTGGGCCCGCACCAGTGCGCCGCCGGCCGCCTCCGCCTCCCGGACGGCCGCCAGGAAGGCCTCGGACCCCGAGGAGGGGACCAGGAACGCGTCATTGCTGACGTTCTCGCCGGTACCCCGTACCAGCGGGCCCTGCTGGACCCGGTGCCGCACGTGCTCCACGGAATGGGCGCGGGCCGCCTCCTGGATGCGCAGCGCCGCCTCGGCGGCCGCCCGGTGCGCCTCGTCCCTGGCCGTGCGCTCATGCCTCCGGCCGCGGAGGTAGGCCCGCCCCGGGGTCAGCTCCGGCGCGGCCGCCCCCGCGTCACCGGGGGTTCCGTCCGCCCGCGCCTCCGCCGCCGCGGAGGGCTCCGCGTAGACCTTGACGCCCCACTCGACGTGCCCGCTCAGCCGCGCGAGGCGGGAGCGGAACGCGGCCCGGCCCGCCAGGAGCATGGCCCGCACGCGCTCGTCGTCCCGGTAGATGGTGGCCAGCCGCAGCGGCAGCACGGTGGACCGGGCCGCCACGGCGTCGACGACCCCGTGGTGGGCCCGGGCGACGGCCTCCAGCCAGTCCAGGTCCTCCAGGTGAGCGGCCAGCGGCCCTTCCTCGAAGTCCGCGGCGGGCACGCTGCTCACCAACGCGGCCACCTCCCCGTCGGCCACCACGCGCACCGGCGCCCCGGCGACGCCCCGGAGGCCGCTCACCGCCTCGTGCAGCGCGGGGGCCGTCTCCGCGACCCCGTACAGGTAGCTGACGCTCCCGCTCATCGGTCGTCCTCGGGGGGCCGCCGCCGGGTGGGGCCGGAGCGGGACGAGGGACGGCGCCGGCCCTCGGCCGCCTCGCGGGTGGGCTCGGCCCGGTCGAGCGCCCGCGTACCGTCGCGGCGCAGGGTCTCGACCTCCTCGCGCAGGCGCCGGTTCTCCTCGGCGAGGCTGGGCCGGTCGTCCGCGCGGGAGGACAACGACGGGTCGTGCTCCCACCAGTCGATGCCCATCTCCTTCGCCTTGTCCACCGACGCCACCAGCAGCCGCAGCTTGATGGTCAGCAGTTCGATGTCGAGGAGGTTGATCTGGATGTCACCCGCGATGACGATGCCCTTGTCGAGCACGCGCTCAAGGATGTCGGCGAGGTTCGCCGACGAGCCCTGGCCGTACGCGGGCGCCGCCCGGGACGGGAACGAGCCGGGGTTGCTGGAGACGGGTTCGGTCACGGCGGGTCGACCTCGATTCGGCGTCGGTCAGCCCCGGGTTCCGGCCCGGCGGCTTGGGCGTTGCTCCTCGGCGGCGTCTTCCTCCTCGTCGTCCCAGCCTTCCTCGTCGTCCCGGGCCTCGTCGTCCTCCTCGTCCCAGTCCTCCGCGTCGTCCGCGTCCCGCTCGTAGCCCTCGTCGTCGTCCTCGTAGCGGTCGGCCTGCCTGCCGCGGCCGCCCTTCGCGGGGGCGCGGTCCTCGTCCTCCTCGTCCTCGTCCTCGGGTTCCTCCTCGTCCTCCTCCTCGTCGTACGAGTCCTCCGAGCCCTCCTCGTCCTCGGGCCCGCCCTCGTCCTCGTCGCTCTCCTGGCCCTCCTGGTCCTCCTGGCCCTCCTGGTCCTCCTTGGCCTTCTGTTCCTCCTCCTCCTTCACCGCGTCGTCGTGCTCGCGCACCACTTCGCCGTCGCGGATCTCACCGCGCCAGCCCTCGGCGGGCTCGCCCTTCATCGTGACGAACTTCCGGAAGAGCTTCAGGTCCAGCCGGGCCCGCCTGCCTTGCGCGCGCCAGATGTTGCCGGTCTTCTCGAACAGGCCCTTGGGGAAGTACTCCAGGACCAGCAGCACCTTGGTGAGGTTGTCGCCCAGGGGGTGAAAGGTCACCACACCCTTGGTGGTGCCCTTGGGGCCCTCGGAGCTCCAGACGATGCGCTCGTCCGGAAGCTGCTCGACGGTCTGCGCCTTCCAGCTCCGGTTGGACTTGGCGACCTTCGTCTGCCAGGAGGAGGTCGTCTCGTCGGACTTCTCGACGTTCACCACACCCTTGGCGAAGCGGGAGAACTCCTGGAACTGCGTCCACTGGTCGTACGCCTGGCGTACGGGGACACCCACGTCCACGTCCTCGATGATGACGACGCTCTTGCCCCGCGTCTCACCCTTGCCGCCCTTGCCTCCCTTACCGGTGATCTTGCCGACCAGGCCTTTCATCTTGTCCTTGATGCCCCCGGTCACCTGGTGCATGGCCATCGACCTGGCGGCGCCGCCGGGCGACTTGCCCTGCCCGAGTGCCTCACCGCCCTTGGCGAGCGTGCCCATGACGTTGCCCAGGGACCCGCCGCCTTCGCCGAGCTGCTTGGTGGCCTCTCCCAGGCGTTCGCCGATGGTGCTGACCGCCCGCTCGGCCCGGGCCTCCACGTACTGGCGCAGCTCGTCCTTGAGCCGGTCACCCACACCGGCCACCGCGCCCGTGCCCTTGGTGGTGTCGGTCATGACCCGGACCTCCTCGCCGTGCCGGTGCCACGCCCCTCACGCCGTGACGTGGACGTGTCGCCCTTCTTCTCGCGGGCCGCTCCGCCTCCCTTGCGGGCGGGCGCGCGGCCTGCCCGGCCGGACTCGCCCTTGGGCTTCCTCGCCTTGCCGGCCGGCTTCTCCGCGGCCGGTTCGTCGCCGTCCCCGCCGCCCCGGTCGCCGTCCGTGTCCTCCGCCGTGTCCTTGTCCTCGTCCGTCTCTTCGTCCGTCTCCTCGTCCGTCTCCTCGTCCCGGTCCTCGGCGCCTTCGTCCTCCTGCTGCTTCTTGGCCTTGCGGCCCTTGCGGGACGGCTTCTCCTCGGCTTCCTCGGCCCCCTCGCCCTCGCCGTCCCCGTCCTCGCCGCCCGGAGCACCGGGAACGTCGGGGAGGGTCTGCCGGAGCCCGGTCGTCCGCGAGTGCAGGGTGTCGGCGAGCTTGTCCGCGCGGGCGGCGACGGCCGTGGCCGCGGCCTCCTTGCCGGCGGTGAGGAGCTCGTTGCGTACCCGCTCACTGAGGGCGTCCATGGCCGGTGACCCGGTGACCGCCGACGCGATCTCCTTGGGATTGATCTTCTTCCTGAGCATCCAGGTCGCCACGCTGATGGCGAGCTTGCCCTTCTTGGTCCGGCCCAGCACATAGCCGCTGAGCAGTGCCGCACCGGTCGTCGCGTGATTCATCGTGGGGAGTCCTCCTCGCCCGTCATTTCTGCGCCGTCATGGTTGGCGGCCGTCCCAGAAGCTCTGGATCTCCTCGAGCCGGTCCAGTAGCTCGTCCTCGCGCCGGTCGAAGGTCTCCTGGTCGATCTCTCCGGACATCAGTTCCTGCTCCAGATCCGCGAGCGCCCGCACGACCGGCCGGGCGTCGTAGTACTCCTCCTCCGCCGCTTCGGTGACTCTCTGCACGACCCACCCGACACCCCGGACGGGGGCGAGGGGCAGGGTGATCAACTGGGTGATGAGGCCCATGTCCGCGCACCCCCTAGACGAAGCTGTACGGCGGGAGCGGTCCGTGCAGCCGGAAGTCGAAGTCCTCGCCGTACTCCGCGGTGAGGTCCGCCTGCCGTTCCAGGAAGGCGCTCTCACGGGCCCGCTCCACGAGGAACGACGTGCTGATGAAGTCGTCGCCGGCGGCCTCCGACTCCCGGATCTCCCGGGCCAGCGGGAGCAGCGCGTCGGTGACGGCGGACGCCAGGGCCGCGCGCCGGGCCGTGACCTCGGTCGCGATCAGCTCGCCGAGGGAGATCTTCAGGTCCTGACCGCCCTGCCCGCTGCGGATCTCCTCGTTCAGGCGCCGGGCCTCCTCGGACTCCCGCAGCACCTGCCGCAGCAGGAGGTCCTCGTCGCAGGACGCCTTCAGGTGGAACTCCGCACAGCCGTCCAGGGCCGCGAGCCGCTCACGGTAGTTGTCGGCCCGTTCCTTCAGGGCGTCACGCACCGCGTCGTCGTCGGGTGCCAGGGCGCCGAAGCGCAGGGGGAGCACACCGGCCTGGCCCAGCAGCTCCTGGAGGACGGTCTGGTGCGCGAGGACGTCGCGGCGTTTGGCGCGCAGACCGTCGGGGGCGTCACTGACGACGGCGGCAAGGTCGCCCTCCGTCACGACGCGCAGCTCCTCGGCCGGCTCACCGACGCCCGTGACCCCGTCCAGCCCCAGGGGGTGGCTCGCCGCTGTGATCGCATAGACGTAGACCGCCATGACTCACTCTTCCCGGCGCCGGGGAGGACGGCGCGGCCGTGACCTCTCCCGCTCCTCTACCGGTTCTGGCTCTTCCTCGGACTCGTCGTCGCGTCCCTTCCGGAACGAATCGGAGAAGGCCTCCACCGCCCCCGTGAGCGCTCCCTTGCTCTTGCCCCGGGCCCCGCCCTCCGTCATCTCGCCCACCAGCTCGGGCAACTGCGTCGGGGCCTTGCGCCCGCTTTCGAGGTCGAGTCGGTTGCACGCCTCGGCGAAACGCAGATAGGTGTCCACACTGGCCACCACGATGCGGGCGTCGACCTTCAGGATCTCGATGCCCACCAGGGAGACGCGGACGAAGACGTCGATGACCAGCCCGCGATCGAGAATCAGTTCCAGCACGTCGTACAACGATGACGAGGACCCGCCGCCGCCTCCGCCACGGGCGACGGGGCCTCCGCCTCCTTGCGGCACCACCGTCATGGTGCCTCCTCTCACGGACCGCCTCTGCGCGGTCCGGATCCGATGCTCAGGCGCGCCGGTCGATCTGCCCGCGCGTGTAGCGCCGGATCCGTTCGTACGCCATGAGCTCACCCTCCGCGTCGAGCGTCACCCGGTAGCTGGCCAGCACACTGGTCGTCTCGGGGATCCGCTCGAGTTCGAGCACTTCCACCTCGGCCTCCCACCCGTCATCGGTGGGCCGGAGCGCGGAAATCGACTCCGGCGGCCTGCCCAGCAGCTCTTGCAACTGCTGGGAGGCGGAGCGCATGGCCTTCGGCGCCGACAGGCGTCGCGGGCGGTCGTCCCCGCCACCGCGGGGCGCGCGCCGTGGTCCGTCGTTCTGTCGTTCCGAAGGCATCGTCGATACTCACCTGCTGCCATAACAGACAAAGGCGTTATAAACCGTCTAACTAAGCATATCGGACTGGTGCTCGGTGTCCTGCGGGCACGGTGTCAGCGGCGCTGGTCGACGTACTCGAAGACGGATCCGTCGGGGTGCACCGCGATCAGGTTGCGCCCCACGGGCGTCGGCACGGGGCCCGCGAGCACCTTCGCGCCCGCCTCGGTGAGCGTGGCGTGCGCGGCGTCCACGTCCTCGACGGCGATCGTCGCCGCCACCTTGCGGAGGATCTCCAGCTCGCTCTCGGGGCCGCTCATCAGCAGGAAGCAGCCGATGGCCGCCACGGACACGCCGCCGCGCTCGAAACGGAGCGCGCGGCTGCCGGTGAGCCGTTCGTAGAAGACCACCGAGGTCTCCAGGTCGTCGACGCAGACACGCAGCGTGGTGCCGAGGATCTCCATACGGGGGAGGGTAGTTGACGGCGCGGGGGAGTGAGATCGGTTCGGCCGTCCCCGGAGCTCCGGGCCCGCGCCCTGCCGCCGCCGTCCCCGGAGCTCCGGGCCCGCGCCCCGCCGCGTCACACCCGGCACAGCACCTCGCCGTGCGGGACCAGGAACCAGCCGTCCTCGCGCCGGCCCCACTCCCGCCAGCCCTCGGCGATCGCGGCGAGGTCCCGCTCCGTGGCGTGTCCGCCGTCGACCGCGAGCCGCGCGTACACCGAGGCGGTCGTGCGGTCCGCCCACAGCCCGCTCCACCACGCGCGCTCCTCGGGGGTGGCGTAACACCAGGTGGAGCCGGAGGCGGTGACGTCCGTGAACCCGGCCCGCCTCGCCCAGGACAGCAGCCGGCGGCCCGCGTCCGGTTCGCCGCCGTTGGCGCGCGCCACCCGCCGGTACAGCCGCCGCCAGTCGTCCAGCACCGGTACCTCCGGGTACCACGCGAACGCCGCGTAATCGCTGTCGCGGGCGGCCACGACGCCACCGGGGCGGCACACCCGCCGCATCTCGCGCAGCGCCCGTACGGGGTCGGTCACGTGCTGGAGGACCTGGTGGGCGTGGACGACGTCGAAGGAGTCGTCCGGGAAGTCCAGCGCGTGGACGTCGGCGACCGCGAAGCGGACGTTGTCCAGGCCCCGTTCGCGGACGGTGGCGCGGGCCTGCTCCAGGACGTCACCGGCCGCGTCGACCGCCGTCACGCGGCCGCCCGGAGCGACCAGCGCGGCCAGGTCCGCCGTGATGGTGCCGGGGCCGCAGCCCACGTCCAGGACGTCGAGCCCGGGCCGCAACTCGCCGACCAGGTACGCCGCGGAGTTGGCGGCCGTCCGCCAGCGGTGCGAGCGCAGCACCGACTCGTGGTGCCCGTGCGTGTAGACAGCGTCGGCCATGGCCGTACTCCCTCTGGTCCAGCGGTCGTTGGTCCCGCCACCGTACGCGACCGTGTCGCATAGTGATACGCAGTTCTCACCAAATGAGACACGCGGGTGCGGTGCGGCGACATCCGCCCGAACGCGGGTGACCCGCCGTGGACCCGTGCGGCGACCGGAATGCCGCGTTTGGGCGGCAGGCTCCGGGGCACCGGGAAGGTCCGTCCGCATCACGCGGCCGTGCACGCACGCAGACATGACGCTGGAGGCCCTGTGACCCCGTCCGTCAGCCCGTCCGGCCCGTTCCCCGGCCCCGGCCCCGCCGGCCACCCCGGCCGCCCCGACGGCTCCCGCGCCCTGCCGCGCGTCGTGATCGTCGGCGCCGGCTTCGCCGGGTACCAGACCGCCCGAAACCTCTCCCGCAGCCTGCGCGGCCGCGCGGAGATCGTGCTGCTGAACCCGACCGACTACTTCCTCTACCTGCCGCTGCTGCCCCAGGTCACCGCCGGTGTCCTGGAACCGCGCCGGATCACCGTCTCGCTCCCCGGCACCCTCCGCCACGTACGGCTGGTGCTCGGCCAGGCCGACCACGTCGACCTCGACGCGCGCGCCGTCCACTACACGGACCCCGAGGGGACCGAGGGCACCCTCACCTACGACCGGCTCGTGCTCGCCGTCGGCAGCGTCAGCAAGCTGCTGCCCATCCCGGGCGTCGCCGAGAACGCCACCGGCTTCCGCGGCCTGCCCGAGGCGCTGTACCTGCGCGACCACATCACCCGCCAGATCGAGCTGGCCTCCGCCGCCGGCAACCCCGCCGAGTGCACCTCGCGCTGCACCTTCGTGGTGGTCGGCGCCGGCTACACCGGTACGGAACTGGCCGCGCACGGCAAGATGTTCACCGACGCCCTCGTCCGCAAGCAGCCCGCCTGGCCCACCGGGGTGAAGCCCCGCTGGATGCTCCTCGACGTCGCCGACCGCGTCCTGCCGGGCCTCGACGAGAAGCTCTCCCGCACCGCCGACGAGGTGCTGCGCGCCCGCGGCGTCGACGTGCGCACCAAGACGTCCGTCAAGGAGTCCACGGCGGAGGGGGTGCTGCTCGACGACGGCGAGTTCGTGAAGACCCGGTCGCTGATCTGGTGCGTCGGCGTACGCCCCGACCCGCTCGTGTCCCAGCTCGGCCTGCCCGTCGAACGCGGCCGCCTGGTCGTCACCCCGCAGCTCGGCGTCCCCGGCCACCCCGACGTCTTCGCGTGCGGTGACGCCGCCGCCGTACCGGACCTCACCCGGCCCGGCGAGTTCACGCCCATGACGGCGCAGCACGCCGCCCGGCAGGGCAAGGTCGCCGCCCGCAACGTCGCCGCCTCCCTCGGGTTCGGCGAGGCCGCCCCGTACAAGCACAACGACCTGGGCTTCGCCGTGGACCTCGGCGGGGTCAAGGCGGCCGCCAACCCCATGGGCGTCAAGCTGTCCGGCCCCGTCGCGGGCGCCGTCACCCGCGGCTACCACCTCGCCGCGATGCCCGGCAACCGGGTGCGGGTCGCCGCCGACTGGCTGCTGGACGCCGCTCTGCCGCGGCAGGCCGTACAGCTCGGCCTGCTCCGGTCCTGGCAGGTACCGCTCGACACCGCCTCGCCCGAGCTGGCCCGCATCCCGGCAGGACCGGGCGGCGGACGAGGCAGCTACGGCGGCGACCACGGCCGCGACGGCAAGGAGTGACATGCACCACGAACAACTGGCCACCCTCGGACAGCAGTTGCGCGTCGACGCGGTACGCGCCGCCGACGCCGCCGGCTCCGGCCACCCCACCTCGTCCATGTCGGCGGCCGACATCGCCGCCGTCCTCCTCGCCCACCACCTGAAGTTCGACTTCGACCACCCCGAACACCCCGGCAACGACCGGTTCGTGCTCTCCAAGGGGCACGCCTCACCGCTGCTGTACGCCATGTACAAGGCCGCCGGGGCGGTCGACGACGACGAACTGCTCACCTTCCGCAAGCTCGGCAGCCGCCTCGAAGGGCACCCGACGCCCCGGCTGCCGTGGGTGGACGTCGCCACCGGCTCCCTCGGCCAGGGCCTGCCCGTCGGCGTCGGCATCGCCCTGGCCGGCAAACGCCTCGACGAGGTGCCCTACCGCGTGTATGTCCTGTCCGGCGACAGCGAGATGGCGGAAGGCTCGGTGTGGGAGGCCGTCGAGCACGCGGCGTACAACCACCTCGACAACCTCACCCTGATCGTCGACGTCAACCGGCTCGGACAGCGCGGCCCCACCCGCCACGGGCACGACCTCGCCGCGTACGAACGGCGGCTGCACGCCTTCGGGTGGCACACCATCGAGGTCGACGGCCACGACGTCCAGGCCCTCGACCGGGCGTTCGCCGAGGCCCGGTCCACCATCCGGCAGCCCACCGTCATCCTGGCCGCCACCCGCAAGGGACGGGGCGCCACCGCGGTGGAGGACCTGGAGGGATTCCACGGCAAGCCCCTCAAGGACCCGGAGGCCGCCATCGCGGAACTGGGCGGGCCCCGCTCCCTGCACGTCGACGTCCAGAAGCCGGCGGCGGCCACCGGGCGCAAGGCCACCCTCAACAGCGACGGCGAGCCGCCCGAGCCCCAGCTTCCCCGCTTCGACATCGGCGACACCGTCGCCACCCGCACCGCCTTCGGACACGCCCTGGAGGCCCTCGGATCCGCCCGCGCCGATGTCGTCGCGCTGGACGCGGAGGTCGGCGACTCCACCCGGAGCGAGTTCTTCGCCAAGGCCCACCCCGACCGGTACTTCGAGTGCTACATCGCCGAGCAGCAGCTCGTGGCCGCCGCGGTCGGCCTCCAGACCCGCGGCTACGTGCCGTACGCCTCGACCTTCGCGGCCTTCCTCAGCCGGGCGTACGACTTCGTCCGCATGGCCGCCGTCAGCCGGGCCGGCATCAACCTCGTCGGCTCGCACGCGGGCGTCGCCATCGGCCAGGACGGGCCCTCCCAGATGGGCCTGGAGGACCTGGCCATGTTCCGCTCGGTCCACGACAGCACCGTGCTGTACCCGTGCGACGCCAACCAGACCGCCCGGCTGGTCGCCACCATGGCCGACCTCAAGGGCGTCCGCTACCTGCGCACCTCGCGCGCCGACATGCCCGTCCTGTACGGGCCGGACGAGACGTTCCCGGTCGGCGGGTCCAAGGTGCTGCGCGCCCACGGCGACGACGACCGGGCGACCGTCGTCGCCGCCGGAGTGACGGTCCACGAGGCGCTCAAGGCCGCCGACCTGCTCGACGAGCACGGCATCCCGGTGCGGGTGATCGACCTGTACTCGCTCAAGCCGGTGGACACCGACACGCTCGCCGACGCGGCCGCCGCCACCGGCTGCCTCCTCACCGTGGAGGACCACCACCCGGAGGGCGGGCTGGGCGACGCCGTCGCGGAGGCCTTCTCCGACGGGCGCCCCGCCCCGCGCACGGCACGGCTCGCGGTCCGCGACATGCCGGCCTCCGCCACCCCCGAGGAACAGCTCCGGAAGGCGGGCATCGACGCCGAGGCGATCGTGGCGGCCGTCCAGCTCCTGGTGGAGCGGGCCGTCACCCCCTGAATGGCCCGGCCGCGGCCCACGACCGGCCCCGGGGCCCGCGCCCCGGGGCCGGCGGCCGCGCGCGCCCCGTGACCGGACCCCGGCGCGGCCAGGAGCGGCACCCCGGCGGGGTCACCCGCCCGCTCCGGCTTCCCGCCCGCGGCCGCCCGGCCAGTCCTCGCGGGACAACGCGTACTCCACATCGCCCTGCTCGGACCCCTCGATCACCTCCGGCCACTCCTCGAAGAACGTCCGCACGAACCGCAGCCCGCACTTCTCCATCACGCGCCGCGAGCCCGCGTTGACCGTCATCGTCCGCGCGACCACCCGCCGCACCCCCAGCTCCCGGAAGCCCTTGTCGACCAGCGCCCGGGCCCCCTCGGTCGCGTACCCGCGGCCCCAGGCCGACCGGCGCAGCCGATAGCCCAGCTCCACCACCTCCCACCGGCCCGCCTCCCGCACGGGGTCGGGCTCCAGCGAGAACCACCCCAGCCACTCGCCCGAGTCACGGGCCTCGGCGGCCCAGAACCCCGGCCCCCGCAGCCGCCGCAGCGCCCCCGACCGCACCTCCTCGCGCGACACCGGCCGCCCGCCGTTGAGGTAGCGCATCACCTCGGGATCGTTGTCCAGCGCCCACACCTCGTCCAGATCGTTCTCCGTCACGGGGCGCAGGACCAGCCGGGGCGTTCGCAGGAAGACACTCATGGCCCGGATGCTGCGCCCGCCCGCCCCGCTCCCGCAACGGGATTACGGCGTGTGGCGGTGGCCCGCCCGGGTAGACGCACGCGATGAGTACGAGCAGCACCCGGGCCGTCCGGGCCGGCCGCCGGACCGTCGACATCCACCGCCCGGACAAGGTCCTCTTCCCCGACGACGGCATCACCAAGGCCGGCCTGGTGGACCACTACCGCTCCGTCGCGCCCTTCATGCTGCCCCACCTGCGCGGCAGGCCCCTGATGCTCGAACGGCTCCCCGACGGCATCGGCGGCCCCCGCTTCATGCAGAAGGAGACGCCCGCCGGCTACCCCGACTGGGTCCACCGCGCCGAACTCCCCAAGGAGGGCGGCACCGTCACCCACACCGTGTGCGACGACACCGCGACGCTGGTCCACCTCGCCGA
Organism: Streptomyces sp. NPDC039423; assembly: GCF_055598725.1. Classification (NCBI taxonomy): domain Bacteria; kingdom Bacillati; phylum Actinomycetota; class Actinomycetes; order Kitasatosporales; family Streptomycetaceae; genus Streptomyces; species Streptomyces sp. NPDC039423. The sequence continues at coordinate 177,070 of NZ_JBVKAH010000005.1, read as the reverse complement.
CCAGGCCTGCGTCACGCTGCACCGCTGGCAGTCCAGGGCCGACCGGCCCACGACGCCCGACCGCATGGTGTTCGACCTCGACCCCGCGGAGGACGACTTCGACGCCGTACGCCGGGCCGCGCACCTCCTCGGCGAACTCCTCGACGCCCTCAGGCTGCCCTCCGCCCTGATGACCACCGGCTCCAGGGGCCTGCACGTCATCGTCCCGCTCGACGGGCACAGCGAGTTCGACGAGGTACGCGCCTTCGCCCACGACGTCGCCGAGGCCCTGGCCGCCGCCCACCCCCGCGAACTCACCACCGCGGCCCGCAAACAGCCCCGCGGCGACCGCCTCTATCTCGACGTCCAGCGCAACGGCTACGCCCAGACCGCCGTGGCGCCCTACTCCGTACGCGCCCGGCCGGGCGCCCCCGTCGCCACCCCGCTGCGCTGGGACCAGCTCGACGACCCGGCCACGCACGCCCGCCGCTGGACCGTCACCAACGTCCTCGAACAGGCCCGCAGCACCCCGTGGGACGGTGCGGCGGCCCGCCCGCGCGCCCTCGGGCCGGCGCGGCGGCGTCTGGACGCACTGCGCTGATCCGGCCTCAACCCACCACGGGCCAAGGGTTTGCGGATCCGAGTCACGGCAACCAGGAGAGCGAGGCATCCATGGCGAACACATCAGAGAACACAGAGAAGAACAGCAGCGCCCGGGCGACAAGCGCCCGGGCACGACAACAGCCCCAGGAACAGTCGCCGAGCCCCATGCAGGTACTGCGCGGCGCATGCGCCCAGCTCGCCGAACTCACCGGCATGGAGACCGAGTCGGTGTCGTCGTTCGAACGCACCGAGGACGGCTGGACGCTCAACGTCGAAGTGCTCGAACTGGCACGTGTCCCCGACACGATGAGCCTGCTCGCCTCGTACGAGGTCGAACTCGACGCCAACGGCGAGCTCAGCGGCTACCGGCGCGTCCGCCGCTACGAGCGCGGCAGGTCCGACCGTTCCTAGGGAGGGAGGCACCCCACCATGACCGTAGTTCCGGCACAGCAGAGCGGCGGCGGCAGCAGTGGCCTGTACGACGTCCTCGAACTCGTCCTGGACCGCGGACTCGTCATCGACGCGTTCGTCCGAGTGTCCCTGGTCGGCATCGAGATCCTGAAGATCGACGTCCGGGTCGTCGTCGCCAGCGTCGACACCTACCTCCGCTTCGCCGAGGCCTGCAACCGCCTCGACCTGGAGGCCGGCCCCCGCAAGAACCCCGGACTGCCCGACCTCGTCGGCGACATCACCGAGTCCGGTGCCCGCGGCAAGTCCAAGGGGGCGCTGTCCGGCGCCGCCGAGACCATATCCGACGCCCTCAAGGGCTCGTCCGGCAGTTCGTCCAGCGGCTCGTCCAGCAGCCGCTCGTCGTCCCGTAAGAAGGAGGAAACGGAGTGAGCACGTACGTCTACGGAATCGCCCGGAGCTCACATCCAGGCCTCCCCGAGAAGATGGGCGGCATCGGCGAACCGGCCCAGCCGGTACGGGTGCTCAAGCACGGCGCGCTCGCCGCGCTCGTCAGCGACGCCCCCGACGACCTCAGGCCCAAGCGGCGCGACCTGATGGCCCACCAGAACGTCCTCGCCGAGGCGGGCGCGGCCGGCGCGGTCCTGCCCATGCGCTTCGGCGGCGTCTCGCCCGACGACGACGCCGTCCTCGCCGTCCTCGGCGAGCGCGAGGAGCACTACCTCGAACGGCTGCGCACCCTCGACGACAAGGTCGAGTACAACGTGAAGGCCAGCCACGACGAGGAGGCCGTCCTGCACCGCGTCCTCGCCGACAACCCCGAGCTGCGCAAGCTCAGCGAGGCCAACCGCGCGGCGGGCGGCGGCACCTACGAGCAGAAGCTGGCTCTCGGCGAACGCGTCGCGGCGGCCGTCCAGCAGCGCGAGTCGAGCGACGCGGTCCACATCCAGCAGTCGCTGGAGACCGAGGCCGCCGACGTCCGCCCCGGCCCGGAGAGCGGCGGCTGGCTGGCCAACATCTCCTTCCTGGTGGAGCGCGACCGGGCCGACGCCTTCGTCGCCGCGATCGACAAGCTCCAGCAGGCCCACCACCACCTCGTGCTCCAGGTGAACGGGCCGCTGCCGCCCTACAGCTTCGTGGAGTGACCCACCCCGTCACGGGCCGTACGACCGGTCACGTGGCACAACGCGGCGCGGGACGCGCCGGAGGAACGACGGAGAGGGAGGACCGGGCATGGGCCTGCTGGGAGAGCTGCTGCTCCTGCCGGCGGCGCCCCTGCGCGGCACCGCCTGGGTGCTGCGCCAGGTGGTGACGGAGGCAGAGCGGCAGTACTACGACCCCGCCGCCGTACAACGCGAACTCGCCCGGCTCAACGAACAGCTCGAGGCGGGCGAGATCGACGAAGAGGAATTCGACCGCCGGGAGGACGAGCTCCTCGACCGCCTGGAGAAGGGCCCGAGAACGTCATGAGCACCCCACGCCCCAGCGGCCTGCCCAGCCCGTACGCCTCCGAGGGCAGCAGCGCCAACCTCGCCGACATCCTGGAACGCGTCCTGGACAAGGGCGTCGTCATCGCCGGCGACATCAAGATCAACCTGCTCGACATCGAACTGCTCACCATCAAGCTGCGCCTCGTCGTCGCCTCCGTCGACCGGGCCAAGGAGATGGGCATCGACTGGTGGGAGAGCGACCCGGCGCTCTCCTCCCGCGCCCGCGGCGGCGAACTGTCCCAGGAGAACGCCGAACTGCGGCGCCGCATCGCCGAACTGGAGGGACGCACCGCATGAGCACCGACCGGCTGCGTTACGTCTACGCCGTCACGCGCCCCTTCGACGGCGTCCTCCCCGAGGGCACCCACGGCATCGGCGGCGAACCGCTCCGGCTGCTGCGCCACGGCGACCTGGTCGCCGTCACCGGCTCCGTCGCCCCCGAGGAGTTCGACGAGGGACCGCTGCGCGCCCGGCTGGAGGACCTCGACTGGCTCGCCGCCACCGCGCGCGCCCACGACGCGGTGGTCGCCGCCCTGTCCACCGTCACCTGCCCGCTCCCGCTGCGGCTCGCCACCGTCTGCCGCGACGACAGCGGGGTGCGCCGCCTCCTGGAGGACGGCCACGACCGCTTCGTACGGGCCCTGGAGCGGCTGGACGGCCGGGTCGAATGGGGCGTCAAGGTCTACGCCGAGCCCGGCGCCGGAACGGCACCCGAGCCCGCCCCCGAGGCGCCCGCCACCGGGGCCGCCGGCCGCGACTACCTGCGCCGCCGGCTCCAGGCCCGCCGCACCCGCGACGGCGACTGGCAGCGCGCCGACGCGCTGTGCCGGCGGCTCCACGACGAGCTGTCCCGGTACGCGGAGGCCACCACCGTCCACCGGCCGCAGGACGCCCGGCTCTCCGGAGCGTCCGGCGTCAACGTGCTGAACGCCGCCTACCTGGTGGACCGCGCGCTCAGCCAGCGGTTCGTCGCCCTGGTCGACGAGACCCCCGAACCGGGTGTCCGCGTCGAGCTCACCGGGCCCTGGGCCCCCTATTCCTTCGCCGGCATCGCCGACGAGGAGGCGCACGGTGACGCCCCCGCGCCCGCCCCCGACGGCGTCCGGGAGAGCCAGGAGGCCGGCCGGTGACCGCCGTGGAACCCCTGTCCGAACGCCGTATCGCCCTGGTCGACCTGCTCGACCGGCTGCTGGCGGGCGGCGTGGTGCTCACCGGTGACCTCACCCTCCGGATCGCCGACGTCGATCTCGTACGCGTCGACCTCAAGGCCCTCATCAGCTCGGTGAACGAGGACGTGCCCTCACCCTGGGGGCCCGGGGAGGCGCTCCCGCGGCCGGCGGCACGGGAGGTGCGCCTGTGACCGCGTCGCACCGCAAGGTGGAGCTCGACCCCGACACCGTCGAACGCGACCTGGCCCGGCTGGTCCTCACCGTGGTGGAACTGCTGCGCCAGCTCATGGAGCGCCAGGCGCTGCGGCGGGTGGAGGGCGGCGACCTCACCGAGGACCAGGAGGAGCGCATCGGGCTCACCCTGATGCTGCTGGAGGACCGCATGGAGCTCCTCCGCACGCGCTTCGGACTCGAACCGGAGGACCTCAACCTCGATCTGGGACCCCTCGGGCCCCTCCTCTGACCCGGTCCGCCCGAGCCCCGCCCCGGACCCGCCCCGGGCGGACGGCGCCGCTTTCGCCGCACGCCCTAGGTGGACCGGGGGAACTTCACGCGCGTCGCCCCCTCATCACCGCGCCCGGACGACCGGATCAGCAGATCATCGCCTGGTGGCCGCAGTCCACGCCGTACGGCCCCGGCGATGAGGGAAAGGTTCCGAGATGTCCGTCGTCAACCGAACGGGACGCCGCACGCTCATCGGCGCGATGTGCGCCGGGCTTCTCCTCACGGGATGCGCCGGCGCCCGCACGGCACCGGAACCCGCCGGCCGGCCCGGCTCGGCGACCGCCGGCACCGCGCACGGCGCGCCCGCACCCGCCCCGCCGGCCCGGATCCCCGGCCTGGGCCCCGCCACCCGCGCCCGCATTCCCGCCACCACGTCCCAGGCGCTCGTGGTCAAGGGCGACGGGCCGCACGCCTACCAGTCGACCGCCGTCCTGTACGAGCGCGACCCGGCGACCGGGTGGAAGACCGTCAGCCAGCCGTGGCCCGCCCACAACGCGCTCCGCGGCTGGACGGCCCACCACCGCGCCGGTGACCTCCGTACGCCCATCGGGGTGTTCACCCTCGGGGACGCCGGAGGACGCCTGCCCGACCCGGGCACCCTGCTGCCCTACGACCGCAGCGACGAGTTCGACATGCCCGGCACCGGCTTCCTGGGCGAACCGCTGGAGGGATCCTTCGACCACGTGGTGGCCATCGACTACAACCGCGTCCCCGGCACGTCGCCGCTCGACAAGGTCCGGCCCCTCGGGCCCGGCAAGGGCGGCGGCGTGTGGATCCACGTCGACCACGGCGGGCCCACGCGCGCGTGCATCGCCCTGCGGCGCGACGACATGCGGCAGCTACTGCGCGCCCTGGACCCGGCGAAGAAGCCGGTGATCGTGATGGGGGACGCGGGGACGCTCGGGCGGTGAGCCCGGCAGGCACGCCCCCCGGGGCGGCCCCGGCCGGGAGCCTCAGCGGCCCTGCTGGGGACGGTAGACCGTCAGGGCCTCGTCCTCCTTGTCGACGTACAGCTCCGGCGGTGCCCCGGTCACCTCGCCGTCGTAGGCCAGCGGCGTCCCGGGCGCCAGGCCCGAGATCCGCACCCGCCGCAACTGCTCGGCCGCGTGCACCGGGGACTTGCTGAGCGGCCCGGCCAGCGCCGCCGCCAGCAGCCGCAGCCCGGGCAGTCGGCCGCCGTGCACCACCCGCACGTCCAGCAGGCCGTCCGCCAGGTCGGAGCGGCGGCCCGGGGTGGGCCCCATGCGCCGGTAGACGCAGTTCCCGGCGAACAGCAGCCACATCGGGCGCCGCCGGCCGTGCACCTCCGCCTCCAGCGGATGCTCCCCGCGCAGCACCTTCCACGCGGCCAGGACCCCCGCGGGCCAGCCGCCGATCCGGGGCGACCAGCGCTCCCGCAGCCGCACCAGCTCCGGGTAGACACCCAGGCTGAAGGTGTTGACGAAGTAGCCGTGCGGGGCGCCGTCCGGGCCGGGGGTGAACCGTCCCAGGTCGACGCGGACCGCGTCCCCCGAGGCCAGCGCGCGGCACGTGTCGTCCACCGACTCGATGCCGAGGTCGTACGCGAAGTGGTTGAGGGTGCCGCCGGGGAACACCGCGAGCGGCAGGCCGTGCCGGGCGGCCGTCGCCGCGGCCCGGTTGACCGTGCCGTCCCCGCCCAGGACCCCCAGCGCCCGGCACCGCCCGGACGAGGTGACCTTCTCCAGCGCCGCCGCCATGTCCTCCGGGTCGCACTCCAGCACCTCGGCGCCCGGCAGCGCGTCCCGCACCAGGGCGGTCGTGTCGCCGGAGCCCGAGCCCCGGTTGGCGACGACCACCAGGCCCTCACCGCCGGCCAGCGCGGGCGCGTCGGCGTGCGGCCGCCCCGGGGCCGGCAACTGCGACCGGGTCGGCACGATCCCGCGTACGGCGAAGGCGGCGCCCACGCCGAGCGCGGCGCCCACGAGCACGTCGCTGGGGTAGTGGACGCCCGTGTAGACCCGGGACAGCGCCACCGCGCCGGCCACCGGGACCACGGCCGCGCCCCAGCCCTTCGACTCCAGCAGCACGCCGGCCGCGAAGGCGGCGGCGGACGCGGAGTGACCGGACGGGAACGACGTCGTGAACGGCTGCTTCTTGAGCCGCCGCACCACGGGCACCGCGTCCAGCACCGGGCGGGCCCGGCGCACGGACCGCTTGCCCACCGTGTTGATCGCCGCCGACGCCAGCGCCAGGGACGCCACGCCGCGCACCGCCGCCCGGCGCGACCGGGCGCCGCGCCCGAGGACGGCCATGCCGGCCGCCGCGCCGAACCACAGCAGTCCGTGGTTGGCCGCATGGCTCAGCCGGGGCAGCACCTGGTCGCCCCCCGGCCAGTGCCGGGTCGCGACACGGTGGAAGACCTCCCGGTCCCAGGCGCTGAACCGGGCGGTGACCCGGCCACGTACGGTCTCGGCGGCCGGCGGGGCGGAAGTATCGAACATGCTGCGCGCGTACCCTTTCCGGTCGTCCCCCACGCGTAGACCCCCCGGTCGGCGGTGCGGGGGCGGCTCCCCGGCCGGGCGTACGGCCGACCGTACGCGACAGCGCTCCGGGCCACGGCTCCGGGTCACCCGCTCCGAAGCACCGCTCGGGGGCTCCCGGGACGGCCCGGCTCCGGGGGCACCCGTTCCCGGCCGGGTCACTCGCCTGGCGTCCTTCGCCGGGGCCGGGAAGAGTGGGCGGGTGACGCCGACCCATCCACGGAGGTGACCCACGGTGCCGAACCCCCATGTGCCCAGCACGCTCCTCACCCGGCACGGCGAGGCGCTCGACTTCTTCGGCGAGCGGGTGCACGCCGTCCGCCCCGACCAGTGGGACGCCCCGACCCCCTGCACCGATTGGTCGGTACGGGACCTCGTCAACCATCTGACCGTCGAGCAGTTGTGGGTGGCCCCGCTGGTGCGGGAACGGCGCACCAGCGAGGAGGTCGGCGACGCCTTCGCGGGTGACGTCCTGGGCGACGACCCGGTCGCCGTGTGGGACCGGGCGGCGGCGGAGTCGCGCGCCGCGTTCCTGGAGCAGGGCGCCATGGACCGCACGGTCCACCTGTCCTTCGGACCGACGCCGGTCCCCGCCTACTGCTCGCAGATGGTCTCGGACCTGGTGGTCCACGCCTGGGACCTGTCCCGGGCGATCGGCGCGGACGAGCGGCTGCCGCGGGACCTGGTCGACTTCGCCGTACGGGAGGTGACCCCGTACGCCGACAGCCTGTCCGGCACGGGCCTGTTCGCCGCCCCGGTGAAGGCGCCGGCGGACGCCGACGAGCAGACGAAGCTGCTCGCGATGGTCGGCCGCCAGGCCTGAGACGGGCGCCGGCCCCGCACCGTCCGCGCCCACGACACGACGAGGCTCCTCGTCCGCCGCGCGGGACGAGGAGCCGGTCCGGGCGTGCCGCCCCCGAGGGGTCAGCCGCCCGAGACCTTGGCGAACTCCGCCGTGAACGCCTCGCAGAACGCCTTCAGGTCGTCCGGCTTGCGGCTGGTGATCAGGGTGCCGGGCCGCGCGCCGCACACCTTCACCTGCTCGTCCACCCATTCACCGCCGGCGTTGCGGATGTCGGTCCGCAGGCTCGGCCAGGACGTGAGGGTCCGGCCGCGCAGCACATCGGCCTCCACCAGCGTCCACGGTCCGTGACAGATCGCCGCGACCGGCTTGCCCGCCTCGAAGAAGCCCCGCACGAAGGCGACGGCCTTCTCGTCCATCCGCAGGAAGTCCGGGTTGGCGACGCCACCGGGCAGCACCAGGCCGCCGTAGTCGCCGACGGAGGTGTCGGCGACGGCCCGGTCGACGGGGAAGGTGTCGGCCTTGTCGAGGTGGTTGTACGCCTGGATCTTCCCCGGCTCGGTCGAGACGAGCACGGGGGTGTCACCGGCGTCCTTCACGGCCTGCCACGGGTCGGTGAGCTCCACCTGTTCGACGCCCTCGGGCGCCACGAGAAACGCGATCTGCACAGTTGCTTCCTTTCCGGTCGTGGGTCGCTACGCCAGGTGCGGCGGCCGTTCCAGGGCCACGGCCACGTCCTGCACGCTGCGGTAGGTGCGGTCGCCGGGCAGCGTCGCCACCCGGTCCAGGAGCGGGTCCGGCGCGTGCCGCTCCCGCAGCATCCGCAGCAGGTCGCCCCGGTGCGCCGGGAAGGGTGTCCGGGCCAGGTGCCGGCCCAGTTCCAGGCGCAGTGCTTCGAAGGGCTCGGTGTGGCCCCGGGGCGGGGCCAGTTCCGGGTCGTCCTCGGCAACCGGCTCGGGGTCGTGCCACTCCTCGGTCCTCGTCGGATGCCCGGACCTGAGAAGCCCCTTGAGCTGGTGCTTCATCTCGTCGTCCTGGCGGCGGCTGAGCCGGTCGCTGCCTCGCTGCATGGCGCCCTCCACGGTCCTTCGCGTGCGGTCGCCGGGCGGGTACCCGACCGGGCGGGGGCAAACCCGGGTTTGGGATCCGGGGGAGCGGGGGACCCGCCGATCCGGCCGTGCGGCCGCACGGCCGACGGGTGACGGCCGACGGGTGACGCCCGATGGGTGACGCCCAGGGGGTGACGGCCGGCTGGTGACGGTCGGCGGGCGGCGGGGAAGGGGCGGTCCCGGCACGGACGGCGGGCGGCGGCCCCACACGGAAGGACCGGGTCATGGGACTGCTGTCGTTGCTGGTTCCCCTGCTGCTGCCGCCCGCGATGCTCGGCGTCGTCCTCGCCCTGGGGCGCTACGAGGACTTCCTGCTGCCGGAGCGCGAGCCGGGCCTGCCGGAGCGCGAGCCGGGCCTGCCGGAACGGGCCGCCCCCGGGACGGTGGTGCCGGGCCGCGGGACCACCGCCCCGGGGGCGGGCCCCGGGACCACCGCGCCCGCGGCGGGCCCGGCACCGGCGCCCGGCACTACCGCCGCGGCTTCCCTCCCGGCAGGAACTCCTGCAGCTTCGCCTTCAGCCCCTGCTTCACGACCGCGCCACGCTCGGCGTCGCCCTTCACGAGTGCCGCGGCGGTCGACTCGAACTGCTGCCAGGTCGCATGCGGCGGGATCGGCGGTACGGAGGGGTCGGTGACGAACTCGACGACCGCCGGGCGGTCCGCCGCCAGTGCCATCCGCCAGGCGCTCTCCACCTCGTCCGCCTTCTCCACCCGCAGCCCGGTCAGCCCGATCGACTCGGCGAACAGCGCGTAGGGCACGTCGGGGAGCTCCTGGGAGGGCAGGAACGACGGGGCGCCGCCCATGGCGCGCAGCTCCCACGTCACCTGGTTGAGGTCACGGTTGTTCCAGACGCCGATCACCAGGCGCGGATCGTCCCACTGGTGCCGGTACTTGGCCGCGGTGATCAGCTCCGCCAGCCCGTTCATCTGCATGGCCCCGTCCCCGACCAGGGCCACCACCGGGCGGTCCGGGTGCGCGAACTTGGCGCCGATCGCGTACGGCACCCCGCCCCCCATGGTGGCCAGCGTCCCGGACAGCGAGGCGCGCATGTCGCCGCGCAGGGTGATGTGGCGCGCGTACCAGTTGGTGACCGAACCGGAGTCGCAGGTCAGCAGCGCACGGTCGGGGAGCAGCGGTGACAGGGCCCGTGCCGCGTGCTCCGGGTTCACGGCCTCGGAGCCCACCGCCGCGCGCCGCTCCATCACCTCGTCCCAGCGCCGCACCGACTTCTCGATCTTCTCCCGCCAGCCGCGCTTCCCGTTCCGCCGCAGCAGCGGGATCAGCCGGCGCAGGGTGGCGCGCGCGTCGCCGATGAGGTTGACCTCGTACGGGTAGCGCATGCCGGCCATGTGCGGGTCGATGTCGATCTGCACCGCCCGCGCCTGCCCGTACTCCGGCAGGAACTGGCTGTAGGGGAAGCTGGAGCCGATGGTCAGCAGGGTGTCGCAGCCCTGCATCAGCTCCCAGGAGGGGCGGGTCCCCAGCAGTCCGATCGATCCGGTGACGTAGGGGAGTTCGTCGGACAGCGCGTCCTTGCCGAGCAGCGCCTTGGCGACGCCGGCGCCCAGCAGCTCGGCGACCTCCTCGACCTCCGGGCGGGCCGCCGCCGCGCCCTGGCCGATCAGGAGGGCGGGCTTCTCGCCGGAGTTCAGTACGTCGGCGGCCCGCTCCAGGGCGTCGTCGGCGGGCACGGCCGTCCAGGCGCTGCGGTCCAGGCTGGAGGGCACCATCGTGAACTCGTGCGTCGGCGGCGTGTATTCCAGCTCCTGCACGTCGCCCGGCACGATCACCACGGTGGGGCAGCGGCGCGCGTACGCGGTGCGGATCGCCCGGTCGAGGACGTTGGGAAGCTGCTCGGGGACGGTGACCGTGGCGATGAAGTCGGAGGCGACGTCCTTGAACAGCGCGTGCAGGTCCACCTCCTGCTGGTACGAGCCGCCCATCGCGCTGCGGTGCGTCTGGCCCACGATCGCCACCACCGGCACGTGGTCGAGCTTGGCGTCGTACAGGCCGTTGAGGAGGTGGATCGCGCCGGGGCCCGAGGTCGCCACGCACACCCCCAGCCGGCGCCCGAACTTGGCGTAGCCGACCGCCTCGAAGGCCGCCATCTCCTCGTGCCGTGCCTGGATGAAACGCGGCCGGTTCTCGGCGCGGCCCCAGGCGGCGATCAGCCCGTTGATCCCGTCACCCGGATAGCCGAACACGCACTCGACGTCCCACTCGCGCAGCCGGGCGAGTATCCGGTCGGCGACATCCATGCTCATCTGCGGTCCTCCTGGCCTCGTACGGGGCTTCCGATCGGGCCGGGAACCCGTGTCGTACTCGTCGGTAACTACGGGGCGTCCCGGCAGCACGGCCCCGGGTACCGCGGCTCCGAGGAGCGGAAACGCCGGAAGGCGGCCAGCATGGAAGGAGGAGTTTGCCGGGGTCGGCCCCGGGCATGCGCATCTCGTGCTTCGGACCGGAGGCACGTCCCTAGGAGCGGCCATCCGTTCCGGGCGTGTCCCCTGCCCGGAGAAAGGAGCTCTCCTCGGGGTGACAGCCAACCGTCAGCACCGTTCAGGGAGCTGAAAAGCAATGCGTACCCTCGCTCACACCAAGCATCCGCACGACGACGCCCCCGACACCGCCGAGGCGTTCCAGCGCCTGGCCTCACTGCCGGAGGGCGAGGAACGGGAAGCCGTCCGGCAGGACATCGTCCGCGCCTGGCTCCCCATGGCGGACCGGCTCGCGGGCCGGTTCAGGAACCGGGGCGAGTCCCTGGAGGACCTCAAGCAGGTCGCCGCCCTCGGCCTGGTCAAGGCCGTGGACCGGTACGACCCCGAACGCGGCGCGGCCTTCGAGAGCTTCGCCGTCCCCACCATCACCGGCGAGATCAAGCGCCACTTCCGCGACCACATGTGGACCCTCCACGTACCGCGCCGGGTCCAGGACCTGCGTGGCCGCGTCCGCGCCGCCTACCAGGAGCTCTCGCACACGGTCGGAGGCCGCGCTCCCACCGTGTCCGAGATCGCCAAGAAGGCCGGCATGACCGAGGAGGAGGCGATGGCGGGCCTGGAGGCCCTGGACAGCTTCACCGCCCTCTCCCTGGACGCGGAGCTGCCCGGCACCGAGGACGGGTACACGCTCGTCGACGCGCTCGGCGGCCCCGACCCGGCCCTCGACGTCGTCATCGACCGCGAATCGGTCAAGCCGCGCCTGCGGAACCTGCCCGAACGCGAGCAGAGGATCCTCTACATGAGGTTCTTCCGCGACATGACCCAGAGCCGGATCGCCGAGGACCTCGGCATCTCCCAGATGCATGTCTCCCGGCTCATCAGCCGGTGCTGCTCCCAGATGCGGGAGGACATCATGCGGGACGTCGCCGCCTAGGTGTATTGCCCCGGGAGGTTGTGGACGGGACCTAGGGGCGTCTCGCCGATCTTGCCGGCCTGATTGACAAGACACCCCCTGGCGGCCGCGAGGTGGCGGACCCCGTACGCGGCGGTCCCGGCACGCCCCGCACACGGCCGCCGTCCCGGACGGCGGCCGGCCCGCACCGGCCCGTGGAGCGGCGACATGCGAGGAACCTCCGTATAAAGGGCTATGGGGCCGGGCACATGTCCCCGCACCCCAGCGGCAGCGCCGAGCGGGCGGAGGTGAGGACATGCGGCAGCCGGACCCCCGGGGACGCGGTCCCGTCCGCTACGGGCCGCACGCGCCGGAATCCGGCCTGCCCGTCCTGCCCGAGCTCACCGCCGTCCTCGCGGCCGCCGCCGACCGCACCGAACCCGAACCCCCGGGCGGCGGCGCCGTGCTGCGCGACGCGGCCTGCGGCTACTGGTGGCGGCGCGGACTGCGCTGCCACCCCGAGGACGTCGCCGCCGCACCCGGCGCCCAGCCCCTGCTCTCGGCACTCATGGCCGCCCACGGCGGCGACGTCCTGATGCCCCGGCCCTGCCCCGCCTGGTGGGCCCCCCAGGCCAGGCTCCTGGGCCGGCCCGCCTACCACGTGCCCACCCCCGCCGAGTGCGGAGGCGTCCCCGACCCGTACGCCCTCCTGGAGACCGTACGACGGGTCCGCGCCGAAGGCGGCCACCCGACGGTCCTGCTGCTCTCCGTCGTCGACGACCCCACCGCCACCGTCGCCCCGCCCGAGGTCGTGCTCGAGGCGTGCGAGGCCGCCGTCGAGGAGGGCCTCCACGTCATCAGCGACGAGACCTGGCGCGACACCCTCCACGACCCGCACGGCACCGTGCTCGTCAGCCCCGCCGATATGTGCCCCGACGACGTCACCGTCCTGTGCGACCTCGCCGGCTCGCTCACCCCCGCCGCCTGGCCCGCCGCCATCGCCCGCTTCCCGCCCGCGGGGCCCGGACGCGACCACCGCGCCCGCACCCTGGACCGGCTCACCGCCCTCGGCGCGCACGTCGCCGGCCCCGTCGCCGCGGCCGCCGCCCACGCGCTCGGCGAACCCGCGCCCGTCACCGCGCGCGCGACGGCCGCCGCCGCCCTCCACGGGCGCGTGGCCGCCGCCGCCCACCACACGGTGCTCACCGCCGGCGCGCTCGCCCTGCCCCCGGCCGCCGGCCGGCACCTGTACGCCGACCTCGGCCCCTTCCGCGGCCGGCTCGCCGACCGCGGGGTGACCGACTCCATGGAGCTCGAGGAGTACCTGACCGACCGGCTGGGCGTGCTCGTCCCCGGCGGCCACCGGTTCGGCGACGAGCTCGGCGCGCTCCGGGCGCGCCTGGCGACCTGGCCCCTGCTCGGAGCCACCCCCGAGCAGCGCGCCGAGTCCCTCACGGCGGCGGACCCGCTGGAACTGCCCCACGTGGCGGAAGCGTTGGACACGTTCGGCACCGCGTTGCGCGAACTGCGGTGACCACGGTGAACGGAGCTGACACATGACGACGGAACGGACGGCACCCACCGGCCGGCCCCCCGCGGACGGTGCCCCGTCCGGCCCCGCCGGGCACGGCGACGACCGGCACGAGGGCGATGGGCTCGGGGACGACGGGCACGGGGGCGACGGCGTCCCCCACCACGGCGGACCCCGCCCTCACGGCGGTCCCCATCCCCATGGCGGGCCCCACTCCCACGGCGGACCCCGCATCTGGCCCAGATCCTTCGCCGACCGGCTCACCGCCCCCCTCCCCGGCGTCCGGGCCATGGCCCGGCTCGCCCGCGAAGGCGCCGTACGGCCCACCGCCGAGGGCCTGCGGGACATCCCGCACCTGCCCTTCGAGCCCGGCCCGCTGCCCGCCGCGCCCCCCGGATCGGTCGCCGTCACCTGGGCCGGGCACGCAAGCTGGGTCATCCGCATCGGCGGGCTCACCGTCCTCACCGACCCCGTCTGGTCCCGCCGCATCCTCGGCACGCCCGCCCGCATCACCCCCGTCGGCGTGCGGTGGGAGGACCTGCCGCCCGTCGACGCCGTCGTCATCAGCCACAACCACTACGACCACCTCGACGCCCCCACCATCAGGAAGCTGCCCCCCGACACCCCCGTCCTCGTCCCGGCCGGGCTCGGCCGCTGGTTCCGCCGCCGCCGCTTCACCCGCGTCACCGAACTCGACTGGTGGGAACACGCCGAAGTGCGCGGCGTCCGCTTCGACTTCGTGCCGTCCCACCACTGGTCCAAACGCACCCTCACCGACACCTGCCGCTCCCTCTGGGGCGGCTGGGTGCTCACCGACCCGCAGGGACACCGCGTCCACTTCGCCGGCGACACCGGCTACGGCCACTGGTTCGAGGAGATCGGCCGCCGCCACCCCGGCATCGACCTCGCGCTCCTGCCCATCGGCGCCTACGCCCCCCGCTGGTGGCTGCGCGACGTCCACACCGACCCCGAAGAGGCCGTCCAGGCCTTCCAGGACCTCGGCGCGCGGAACATGGCCCCCATGCACTGGGCCACGTTCGTCCTCTCCTCCGAACCCGTGATGGAACCAATCACCCGCGTCCGCGCCGCCTGGGAGAAGGCCGGCCTGCCCCGCGACCGCCTCTGGGACCTCCCGGTCGGCGGCTCACGCGTACTGTAGGGGCTCGGTTCGCCTCCGGGGCGCTCGTGCCGGTGTCGACGGTCGATCGTGCTCGACCCCTCGTTCCTCACGGCCTCCGCGCGTTCTCCCTTTCGACACCGTCGCGCCCCTTCTGCTCACGCGTACTGTAGGGGCTCGGTTCGCCTCCGGGGCGCTCGTGCCGGTGTCGACGGTCGATCGTGCTCGGCCGTTCGTTCCTCACGGCCTCCGCGCGTTCTCCCTTTCGACACCGGCCGCGCCCCTTCGGCTCACTCGCCGCGCGCGGCGCGGGACGGCGAGGGGGAGGAGCGGCGGAGGCGGCGCCAGGCCCACGGGACCGCGCTGAGCAGCACCGTCAGGGCGATCGCCGCGACGACGCCCTGCCACGGGCGGGCGAACAGCGAGCCGCCCAGGATGCCGATCAACTGGTAGGTCAGCGCCCACGCCAGGCACGCCGGGAGGTTGCCGCGCACGAAGCGGCGCAGAGGCATCTCCGCCAGCAGGCACGCCAGCATCACGGGTATCCGGCCCGCGGGGACCAGCCGGGAGAGGACCAGCACCGACACCCGGTGGTCCCGCAGCTTGGCCTGCGCCTGCTCCAGCCGGTCCGGCGCCGCCCGCCCGCGCAGGGACCGGAGCCACCGCGAGCCGTTCCGCGAGTGCACCCCGCGCCGGCCCAGCCAGTACAGCGCCACGTCACCGAGGAACGCCGCGCCCGCCGCCAGCAGGAACACCACCAGCAGCGCCACCGGCGACGTCTGGTGGAACGCCACCACCGCGGCCGAACTGACGATCGCCCCGGTCGGGATCACCGGCACCAGCGCCCCCAGGGCCACCAGGAGGAACAGCGCCGGGTAGCCGACCGCCTGCTGGGTCGGCTCGGGCGGCAGCAGGGCCATCGCCCCGGTCACCCGGACACCTCCGGCCGTACGCTCTCGCCGTGACCCAGCCGGTGCACGGCCACCCCGGGCGCCAGCCGCGCGGCATGGCGTACGAACTCGTCGCCCGGGGCGTGGAACTCGTGCGGCCGCACCCCGTCCATCCCGATCGGCCAGTACGTGCCGTAGTGCACCGGGACGGCCGCGCGCGGCGCCAGAGCCGCCAGCGCCTCGGCCGCCCGTGCCGCGTCCAGGTGCCCGTGCCCCAGGAAGGGGCCCCAGCCGCCGACCGGCAGCAGCGCCACGTCCACCTCGCCGACCGCCGCCGCCATCCCGTCGAACAGACCGGTGTCCCCGGCGAAGTAGGTGCGCGCCGCCCCGCCGATCACGTACCCGAGCGCGGGGGACACGTGCGGGCCCACCGGCAGCCGCCGCCCGTCGTGGCGCGCCGGCACCGCCCGTACCACCAGCCCCTCCACCTTCACCTCGTCCCCGGCCGCCACCTCCGTGATCCGCAGGCCCCGCGAGCCGCCCAGCCGCCGCAGTCCCGGCACCGCGCGCGTCGCGCCCCGGGGCACGACCAGGCGCGTTCCCGGAGCGAGCCGGGCAAGCGACGGCAGGTGCAGGTGATCGGCGTGCAGGTGCGAGATCAGCACCGCGTCCGCCCGGGCGGCGGCCGGCGGCGGCAGCGCACCGCGCCGCCGCCGCAGATGGGCCAGCCGGCGCACGAAGAGCGGATCGGTCAGCACCCGCACGCCCGAGTCCCGCACCGTACAAGTGGCATGACCCCACCACGTGACCTCCACCGGCACGCCCGCCCTCCTCGCTCCCGCGTCACTCCCGCACGCTCTTACGAGCGTAAGGGCGCGCCTCCTCGCCCGGACCCAATCGGAGTAGTGTCGGCGGCATGGACGACGTACGCGTGGCGGCGATCGCCAGCCTGACGCCGCTCGAGGAGCTGGACCGCGACCCCTTCCTGGTCGACACCCGCAGCCAGCACGCCATGTGCGAGCGCTGGGCGGCCGGCCGGGGCTACGTCGTCAGCCGGCAGCTCCTGTTCTACGGCATACGGCCGGACCACCGGATGCTGTGGGCCGACGTCGAGGCCGGGGCGGTCGACCTGTTCGTCGTGCCCAACGAACGGGTCCTGCACCGGGCGCTGACCTCCGCGCGGGACTTCACGGCGGAGTGCCGGCGCCGGGGCGTGCGCCTGGAGGAGGCCGGGCTGGACGAACCGGCCTACGACGCGGCGATGAAGGCCCAGGTGCACCGGCGGCTGTCCATGCCGACGGCGGGTTACGACGGCCGCTGAGCGGGAGCGGGAGCGAACGGCGTGGTACCGGCACGGTGGCGTACGGCGGGCGGTGCCCTGCTGCGGGTCGTCGTGGTGTGGGCGGTGTCCACGCTCACGATGCTCGCGCTCGCCGGCCTCCTGCCCGACTTCCGGCTCCAGTCCGACGACGGGGACAGCGCCACCCGTACCGCCGTCACCGCCGCCTGGGCCGCGGGCGCCTTCGGCCTGCTGAGCGCGCTGGTGTGGCCGCTGGCCGTCCGCGCGCTGCTGCTGGTGCCCGCCCTGGTGCTGGGCCTCCTCGCCTTCTTCCTCAACGGCTCCCTGCTGCTGTTCGCCCTCTGGCTCGTCCCCGACGGGCGGGGCGAGTCCGCCCCGGAGAACGCCGTCGTGGTTGCGGCCGTGATGTCCGCCGTCGCGTCCGCGACGTCCACCGCCCTCGCCGTCCGGGACGACGACGCCTACCGGCGCCGCCTGTACCGGCTCGCGGGGCGGCGGCGCTCCCGGCCCCGGGCGGCCGTCCCCGGCGGGCTGCCCGGCACGCTGTTCCTCCAGCTCGACGGCGTGGGACACCGGGTGCTGCGGGACGCGGTCGCCGACGGGGTCATGCCGACCGTCGCCGGCTGGCTGGGCGCCACCCACCGCCTCACGTCCTGGCGCACCGACTGGTCCAGCCAGACCGGGGCCAGCCAGCTCGCCATCCTGCACGGCACCAACCACGACGTCCCCGCCTTCCGCTGGTACGAGAAGGACACCGGCCGGCTCATGGTCAGCAACCGGCCCGCGAGCGCCGTCGAACTCCAGCGCCGCGCCATCGCCCGCACCGGCGACGGCGGGCTGCTCACCCTGGACGGCGCCAGCCGGGGCAACCTCTTCAGCGGCGGCGCCGACCAGCTCGCCCTGGTGCTGTCGGTCTCGGCGCGCCGCGGCCGCCGCAACCGCTCCCGCGCCGGGTACGTGGCGTACTTCCGCGATCCCGCCAACGCCGTCCGCACCGCCCTCTCGTTCGTCGCCGAGGTGTGCCGGGAGATCGGCCAGGCCACCCGGTCCCGGCTGGCGGGGGAGACCCCGCGGGTCGGCCGCGGCGGGCTGTACCCCTTCATCCGCGCCTTCGCGACCGTCGTCGAGCGGGACGTGGTGGTCGCCGCCGTCATCGGCGACCTGCTGGCCGGCCGTACCGCCGTGTACGCCGACCTCGTCGGGTACGACGAGGTGGCCCACCACTCCGGGCCGCACGGCCGTGACGCGCTCCAGGTGCTCCGCCGGCTGGACCGGTCCATCGCCCTGATCGCCCACGTCGCCGCCCACGCCCCGCGGCCCTACCGGATCGTGCTGCTCTCCGACCACGGCCAGAGCCGCGGCGAGACGTTCGCGTCCGCGTACGGGCTGACCCTGCGCGACCTGGTCCGGGCCGGCTGCGGGCTGCCCGTACCGCGCCGGGCCCGGCACACCCCCGGCGGCGCCGAGGCCCGGGGCGCGCTGCGCACCGCGGTGCACCTGCCGGAGGAGGAGCGCCGGGACCGCCCGGCGGCCCGCCCCTCCGACCCGGTCGTGCTGGCCTCCGGCAACCTGGGGCTGGTCTCCTTCCCCGACGTGGCTTACCGGCTCTCCCGCGAGGAGATCGACCGCCGGCACCCCGGCCTGCTGCGCACCCTGGCGGACCACCCGGGCATCGGCTTCGTGCTCGTCCGCAGCGAGGAGCACGGCTCGGTGGTGCTCGGCCCCGGCGGCGCGGAGGTGCCGGTCGACGACCTCACCGACGACGGGCCGCTCGCCCCCTACGGACCCGGCGCCGCCGACGCGGTCCGGCGCACCGACTCCTTCCCGCACGTCGCCGACATCATGATCAACTCCCGGTACGACACCGCCACCGGCACCGTGCACGCCTTCGAGGAGCAGATCGGTTCGCACGGCGGCCTCGGCGGCGAGCAGTCCGAGGCCTTCCTTCTCTCGCCGCGCATCCTGTCCGCGCCGGTCGTGGACGGCGGCCGACTGGTGGGCGCCGAGGAGGTGCACCGGGTGCTGCGGCGCTGGCTGCGCGAGACCCAGGGCCCGCAGGTGCCGCTCGGTCCGGCGGGCGAACCCGTGCAGGAATCCCCGTCCCGCCCCCGACCGGAAGAAGCATTTCCGGTCGCCGACCGCGTCGCACCGGACAAACACGGGTGATTTGGTGCAGCGTTCGCCGTACCTGACCATGTTCAGGTTTGTACGGCGAAAGGCGCACCACCCCCCATGACCAGCACCCCCCTGATCACCGACCCGACCCCCGACGAGCGGTCCAAGCACGCCCGGAGCTTCGGACTGCCCATCGCGACCGCCCTGGTCATGGGCAACATCATCGGGGGCGGGATCTTCCTCCTCCCCGCCTCCGTCGCCCCCTACGGCACCATCAGCCTGGTCGCCTTCGCGGTGCTCACCCTCGGCGCCATCGCCCTGGCGCTGGTCTTCGGCCGCCTCGCGCGGCGCCACCCGATGACCGGCGGGCCCTACGTGTACGCCCGGGAGGCCTTCGGCGACTTCGCCGGCTTCCTGGCCGCCTGGTCGTACTGGATCACTACCTGGGTCTCCAACGCCGCGCTCGCCGTCGCCGCCGTCGGCTACCTCGACGTCCTGGTGCCCGTCCACGAGTCCAAGGCCGCGACCATCGCCGCGGCGCTGGCCCTCCAGTGGCTGCCCGCCCTCGCCAACCTCGCCGGCACCCGCTACGTCGGCGCGGTCCAGCTCGTCGCCACCGTCCTGAAGTTCGTGCCCCTCCTGCTGGTGGCCGTCGGCGGCCTGTTCTTCTTCGACTCCGCCAACCTCGGCCCCTTCCAGGCCAGTGACTCCAGCGCCGTCGGCGCGGTCTCCGCGTCCGCCGCCATCCTGCTCTTCAGCTACCTGGGCGTGGAGTCGGCGGCCGTCAGCGCCGGTGAGGTCCGCGACCCGCAGCGCAACGTCGGCCGCGCCACCATCCTCGGTACGCTCGGCGCCGCCGTCATCTACCTGCTCGGCACCCTCTCCGTCTTCGGCCTGGTCGCCCACGACCGGCTCGTCGACTCCGACGCGCCCTTCTCCGCCGCCGTCAACACCATGTTCGGCGGCTCCTGGGGCGGCACCGCCGTCGCCTGCATGGCGCTCGTTTCCATGGTCGGCGCGCTCAACGGCTGGACCCTGCTCAGCGCCCAGACCCCGTACGCGGCGGCCAAGGACGGCCTGTTCCCCAAGGCGTTCACCCACAAGCGGCGCGGTGTCCCCACGTACGGCGTCCTCGTCACCGTCGTCCTCGCCTCCCTGCTGACCGTCTACAACTACACGGCCGGCCCCGAGGGCGTCTTCGAGGTCCTGGTCCTCGTCACCACCTTCACGGCTACCGTCCCGTACCTGCTGTCGACGGCCGCGCAGATCTACTTCCTGGCCTCCGGCCGGTCCGACCGGGTCGACCGGCCCCGCCTCGTCCGCGACGCCGTCCTCGCCGTGATCGCCTTCGCGTTCTCCATGTGGCTGGTCGCCGGCTCCGGTTACGCGGCGGTCTACCAGGGCGTGCTGTTCCTCTTCGCGGGCGTGCTCGTCTACGCGTGGATGTCCGCCCGCAAGCAGCGCGGCTGACCCCCGCCGGCCCGGGGGCGCCGGGCCTCCCCGCCGGCGGCCCCGCGGGGCGGGACCGGAGGCCCGGAAAACCGGCTGCGACGAGGGCGGCGGGCGATCAGACTGGACGGGTCCGACGTCCGTTCGGGCGCCGAACGGTCCGGGCGCGCCGCCGCGCCGGGCCTCCGTACACCCCCGGGAGCTCGCCCTGCAGGCCGCCGTCACCGTCACGCCCGCCCGGATCCCCGAGCTGCTGCTCGGCCTCGCGACCGTCCGCCCCGTCTTCCTGTGGGGGGCGCCCGGCATCGGCAAGTCGTCCCTCGTCCGGGACTTCGCGGAGTCCCTGGGCCTGGAGTGCGTGAGCCTGCTGGGCACCCAGCTCGCTCCCGAGGACCTCATCGGCGTGCCGCAGATCCGTGACGGCAGATCCGTGTTCTGCCCACCGGAGGCCATCGCCCGGGACGAGCCGTACTGCCTGTTCCTCGACGAGCTGAACGCCGCGACGCCCGATGTGCAGAAGGCGTTCTACTCCCTGATCCTCGACCGGCGCATCGGGAACTACGAACTGCCCGCCGGGTCCCTCGTCATCGGCGCCGGCAACCGCGCCACCGACAACGCCCTGGCACGCCCCATCGCCTCCGCGCTCGTCAACCGGCTCACCCACGTCCACCTGCGGGCCTCCGTCACCGACTGGCTGGTGTGGGCGGGGGAGAACGGCATCCACCCGTGGGTCACCGACTACCTCACCGACCGCCCCGACCACCTCTGGTCGCAGCCGCCCAAGACGGAGGAGCCGTTCTCCACGCCCCGCTCCTGGCACATGCTCTCGGACGCGCTGCACTCCTTCGGGCACGCGCTCGACGAGGACACGCTGAAGATCGTCGCGCACGGCACCCTCACCCCCGCGCACGCCGTCTCCTTCTGCGGATACGTCAAGATCGTCCGGCACACGTACGGCATCGAGGCCATCATCAAGGGCGACGCGTCCTGGCCGAACCGCGTCGAGGACCGGGACCTGCTCTACTACCTGGCCGAGGCGTTCCGGGGGCGTCTGATCCGGGAACTGCCCGCGTCCAAGGACCGGATACCGCCCGCGCTCCGGCAGGCCGCGCACCGGGCCAAGTCGCTGCTCGTCCAGCTCGCCGAGATCTCCGTCGAGGTGGCCCAGGCCGTCATCCGCGACGACGAGGACGGCCGGCCCGTACTGCCCGCGTGGTTCCTCGTCGAGGCCGCCCGCGACATGCCCCGGCTGGTGGAGGCCCGACGGTGAGCGGCTACGCGCGGCCGAGCGAGCCCCGCCGGTGAGCCCGGCACCGCGCGCGAGGAGCAAGCGCGACGACCCGGCCGCCGAGGCGTTCCTCGCCGGGCTGGCCCTCGTCAAGCGCCACCCGGCCCTCGCCGCGCTGGACGCGGACGTCTGCCGTTCCCGCGACTGTGAACTGAGCCCCCGCCACGGGCTCGCCGCCGTCGACTCCAACGGTCGCGTCCACGTCCATCCCAGTCGCCGGGCCGAGCCCGCCGACTGGGCGTGGGCCCTCGCCCACTGCCTGCTGCACCTCGGATTCGGGCATGTTCCCGCCCACCAGGACACGCGCCGCCCGCAGCCCGACCCCTACGACCTCGCCGCCCGCTGCGCCGTCGTCAACCGCTTCATGCTCACCCTGCACATCGGCCGCGCCCCCGAGGACCATCCGCAGACCTACCCGGACGGAGACGAGGAGCAGTTGGCCTCGCGCTGGCGCAGGACGGGGATCCCCGCCGGACACGAGCACCGCGGCACGGCGGGTGACGCTCCCGACCAGGTCCTGGTCGCCTGGTCGCGGTGGCACTCCGCCCCCGACTGGCAGCTTGCGTTCGCGCAGGCCCTGACCCGTACCGTCTCCGCCACGATGGACGTCGCCGGCGGCCGGCGTGACACGCTGACCGGCGAGGTCAGGCCGAAGGAGCCGTGGGACCGGGCGCTGAGCTGGTTCGTCTCCTCCTACCCGCTGCTCGGCGGCATCGCCTCCGGGATGACGCTGGTGGCCGACGCCGGGTTCGCCCGCGCCCACGGCGTCTCGATCGCCGCCGTCGATGCCACACTGGGCGAGATCTACCTGAACCCGCTGCGCCGGTACGAGGACGAGGAGTGGCGGTTCGTCCTCGCCCACGAGATGCTCCACGCCGCGCTCCGCCACGGCGACCGGCGCGGTGCCCGCGACCCGTACCTCTTCAACGTCGCGGCCGACTACGTCGTCAACGGCTGGCTGGTGGAGATGGGCGTCGGCGCCATGCCCGAGGGCCTGCTGTACGACCCGGACCTTAAGGGGCTGTCGGCCGAGGAGGTGTACGACCGGATCGCCGCCGACGCCCGCCGGACGCGGCGCCTGGCGACCCTGCGGGGCAAGGGCGTCGGCGACATCCTGGGCGAGCCGCTGGGGCCGCGCCCCCGTGACCACGTCGATCTGGACGAGTTCTACCGGCGGGGCCTGGTGCAGGGCCTCGACCTGCACACGAGCGGGGAGCGCGGTCTGCTGCCGGCCGGGCTGGTCGAGGAGATCCGGGCGCTGGCGCACCCGCCGGTGCCGTGGGACGCCCGGCTGGCCCGCTGGTTCGACGAGTTCGTGCCCCGCCCGCACCCGGTGCGCAGCTTCGCGCGGCCGGCCCGCCGGCAGGCGGCCACGCCCGACATCCCGCGCGCCGGCCGGTACGTCCCGCCCGAGGAGATCGCCCGGTGCACCTTCGGCGTCGTCCTCGACACCTCCGGCTCCATGGACCGGCGGCTGCTCGGCAAAGCGCTCGGCGCCATCGCCTCGTACGCCGAGGCCAGGGACGTGCCGGCGGCCCGGGTGGTGTTCTGCGACGCGGCCGCGTACGACGCCGGGTACCTGGCGCCCACGGACATAGCCGGGCGCGTCCGGGTCCGGGGCCGCGGCGGAACGGTCCTCCAGCCGGGCCTGGACCTCCTCCAGCGCGCCGGGGACTTCCCGCCCGGGGCGCCGGTGCTGATCATCACCGACGGGCACTGCGACACGCTCCGGGTGCGCCGCGAGCACGCCTACCTCGTCCCGGAGGGCGCGACGCTGCCCTTCACGGCACGGGGACCGGTGTTCCGCGTCCGCTGAACGGGCGGCCCCGGGGCCACGTCCTGGGCCGTGTCGTACCCGTCAGCCGCCCGGCGCGGACAGCCCGCGCGCCGCGGCCGCCAGCGCCTCCAGGACCGGCCGGATCAGCGGGTGCTCCTCGGCGCCCCGCCGCACCGCCGCGAAGACCCGCCGGAACGCCGCCGGGCCCGCGACCGGGCGGACCACCACGTCCTTCAGCTCGATGCCCCGCAGCGCCGAACGCGGCACCAGCGCCACGCCCGCGCCCGCGCCCGCCAGGGCGACCACCGCGCGGAAGTCGTCCGAGGAGTGCACCAGCCGCGGATCGAAACCGGCCAGCTCGCAGGCGAGGACCACCATGTCGTGGCACGGGTTGCCGGGGTACGGCGCGATCCAGTCGGCGTCCACGAGCGAGGCCAGCGCCACCTCCGGCTCCTGGCCCAGCGGATGCCCCGCGTGCAGCACCGCGTCGAACGGCTCCGCGTACAGCGGCACCCGGGCCAGCCGCCGGTCGCCCTCCCGCGGCGCGCCCCGGTACTCCACGGCCAGCGCCACATCGGCCTCGCC
This sequence comes from Streptomyces sp. NPDC039423, assembly GCF_055598725.1. Lineage (NCBI taxonomy): Bacteria > Bacillati > Actinomycetota > Actinomycetes > Kitasatosporales > Streptomycetaceae > Streptomyces > Streptomyces sp. NPDC039423. The sequence goes on along the minus strand of NZ_JBVKAH010000005.1, from coordinate 153,122 downwards.
GTCCAGGACCAGCGGCAGCGACTCGTCGCCCTCCGCGTCCCGCACCCGCACCCGGATGCCGGGGTGCGTGTCGGCCAGCCGGCCGATCGCGGGCGCCAGCACCTCGGCGATCCCGGTCGCGAACGCGGCGACCGTCACCTCGCCCGCCGCCCCGCCCGCGTACGCCGCGAGCTCCGCCTCCGCCCGCTCAAGCTGCGCCAGCACCTCGTTGGCGTGCTCCAGCAGGATCTCCCCGGCCGCCGTCAGCCGCACGCCCTTGCCGCTGCGCGTCAGCAGCACGTGCCCCGTCTCCTGCTCCAGCGCGGCGAGCTGCTGGGAGACGGCGGACGGGGTCAGGTACAGCGCGGCGGCCGCGGCGGTCACCGTACGGTGGTCCGCCGCGGCCCGCAGGATGCGCAGCCGCCGGGGGTCGATCACCCTGCCATTGTCACCCAGCCGTCAGCCGGCCATCGCCGCCCGCGCGTTGGTGAACGCCGCCACCGCCCGCTCCACGTCCTCGGTCGAGTGCGCCGCCGAGAGCTGCACCCGGATGCGGGCCTGCCCCATCGGCACCACCGGGTACGAGAAGCCGATCACGTACACGCCGCGCTCCAGCAGCAGCTCCGCCATCCGCCCGGCCTCCGCGGCGTCCCCGATCATCACCGGGGCGATGGCGTGGTCACCGGGCAGGATCTCGAAGCCCGCCTCGGTCATGCTCGTGCGGAACAGCTTGGTGTTGGCCGCCAGCTTCTCCCGGAGGTCACCGGCCGACTCCAGCAGGTCGAGGACCTTCAGCGACGCCGCCGCGATCACCGGGGCGAGGGAGTTGGAGAAGAGGTACGGGCGGGAACGCTGGCGCAGCAGCTCCACGATCTCCGCACGCGCCGCCACGTAGCCGCCGGACGCGCCGCCCAGCGCCTTGCCGAGCGTGCCGGTGATGATGTCCACCCGGTCCATCACGCCGTGCAGCTCCGGGGTGCCCCGGCCGCCCGGGCCGACGAACCCGACCGCGTGCGAGTCGTCGACCATCACCATCGCGTCGTACCGGTCGGCGAGGTCGCAGATCTCGGGCAGCGGAGCCACGTACCCGTCCATCGAGAACACGCCGTCGGTGACGATGAGGCGCCGCCGGGCGTCCTGCGTCTCCTTGAGCTGCTTCTCCAGGTCGGCCATGTCCCGGTTGGCGTACCGGTGGCGGCGCGCCTTGGACAGCCGGATGCCGTCGATGATGGAGGCGTGGTTCAGGGCGTCGGAGATCACCGCGTCCTCGGGCCCGAGCAGCGTCTCGAAGACACCGCCGTTGGCGTCGAAGCAGGACGAGTAGAGGATCGTGTCCTCCTGCCCCAGGAACGCCGACAGCCGTTGCTCCAGCTCCTTGTGCACGTCCTGCGTGCCGCAGATGAAGCGCACGGACGCCATGCCGTAGCCCCAGCGGTCCAGCGCCTCCTTGGCGGCGGCGACGACCTCGGGGTGGTCGGCGAGGCCCAGGTAGTTGTTGGCGCAGAAGTTCAGCACGTCACCGGAGGGGACGGACACGGTGGCGCTCTGCGGGGTGCCGATGACCCGCTCCGGCTTGTAGAGACCCGCGTCGCGGATCTCGTCGAGGGTGGCGCGCAGCTCGTCGCGGACGGACGCGTACATCAGAGAACTCCTTGGGGGTGGGTCAGACGGTCCAGTCGAGGATGATCTTGCCGCTGCGGGCCGTGGCCGCCTCGTCGAAGGCGGCGTCGAAGTCCTGGTAGCCGTAGCTGCCGGTGATCACCGGGCTGAGGTCGAGACCGCCCTCCAGCAGGACGGTCATCGCGTACCACGTCTCGAACATCTCCCGGCCGTAGATGCCCTTGACGGTGATCATCGAGGTGACGATCTTCGACCAGTCGACGGCGAACTCCTCGGCGGGCAGGCCCAGCATCGCGATCCGGCCGCCGTGCGTCATGTTGGCGACCATGTCCCGCATCGCCTCGGGCCGCCCCGACATCTCCAGGCCGATGTCGAAACCCTCGCGCAGGCCGAGCTGCCGCTGCGCCTCGTCGATGCCGGTCTCCGCGACGTTCACGGCGAGCGTCGCGCCCACCTTGCGGGCCAGCTCCAGCCGCGACTCGCTCACGTCGGTGATCACCACGTTGCGGGCACCCGCGTGCCGGGCGACCGCCGCCGCCATGATCCCGATCGGGCCGGCGCCCGTGATCAGCACGTCCTCGCCGACGAGCGGGAAGGACAGCGCGGTGTGCACGGCGTTGCCGAACGGGTCGAAGATCGCCGCCACGTCCAGGTCCACCTTCGTGCGGTGCACCCACACGTTGGACGCCGGCAGCGCCACGTACTCGGCGAACGCCCCGTCCCTCCCGACGCCCAGCCCGATCGTCGCCCGGCACAGGTGCCGACGGCCGGCCAGGCAGTTGCGGCACTTGCCGCACACCAGATGGCCCTCACCGCTGACCAGGTCGCCGACCGCGATGTCCCGCACGTCCGAGCCCACGTGCGCCACCTCGCCGACGAACTCGTGTCCCAGCACCAGGGGCGTCGAGACCGTCTGCCGCGCCCAGCCGTCCCACGAGCGGATGTGCAGGTCCGTCCCGCAGATGCCGGTGCGCAGCACCCGGATCAGCACGTCGCCGGGGCCCGTCTCGGGCTCCGGGACGTCCATGAGCCAGAGACCGGGCTCGGCCTTGTGCTTGACGAGTGCCTTCATGGTGCGGCTCCAGGCGGGGGGAGGGGGTCTGCGGACGCGGAGATCGCGAACGGGACCAATCTGCCGACCCGGACCCGCCGCGTCCATCGAGGTTTTCTTAAGCGGGTCAACAGCGCAGCTTCACGCGCCGCGCCCGTTACGTTCGAGGCATGACGACGGAGGTCTGGTACACGTCCTACGGCTCCAACACGCACGTCGACCGGCTGGCCCACTACATCCTCGGCGGTACGCCCCCGGGCGGGGCCCGCTCCTACCCCGGCTGCCGCGACCGTCGGCTGCCCACCGCCTCCGTCCCCGTGGAACTGGACGGCGTCCTGTACTTCGCCACCGAGTCCCCGGTGTGGACCGGCGGCCGGGCGTTCTACGACCCGGCCGCGGAGGGCCGCGTCCTGGCACGGGCGCACCGGATCACCGCCGGGCAGTTCTCCGACATCGCCGCCCAGGAGATGTACCGCGAGCCCGGCCCGGACACCGACCTCGACCTGACCGGGGTCCTCCGCGACGGCCGGGCGGTCCTGGGCGGCGGCCGCTACGAGACCCTGGTCCGTCCCGGCACGCTCGACGGGCTGCCCATGCTCACCTTCACCGCCCCCTGGGGCCTGCACGACGTCGAGTGGAACAGCCCCTCCGCCGACTACCTCCGCCACCTCGCCGCCGGCCTCCTCGCGGCGGGTGCCTGGGACACCGGCACCGTCACCGGCTACCTGGCCTCCTGTCCGGGTGCCGCGGGCCACTGGACCGAGCGGCGCGTGCGTGACCTCGTCGCCCCCTGACGGGAACCGGGGCCATCACCGCGGCCGGGGCACCGCCTCCATGACCCCGTGGCCGGGGAACCGCTTCCATGACCCCGCGTCCACGACCCCGATTTCCGGGGTTCCATGACCTCCGCGGTAATCGACCCCCGCCGTCGCGGACGCCATCGTGGTGGTCACCGGAACCCGGGCGGTCTCGCACTCCGGCCGGGCTCCGGGCCCATCACCGAGGACCTTCACGGAGGCTGATCCGCCATGTCCCAGGCCCTGCTCACCGGCATCTCGCGCACCACCCGGCCGCAGACAGCGCTGCGTCGCTTTCTCGCCCTGGACGCCGTCGTCACCGGCGCCAACGGCCTGGCGTACGCCCTCGCGCCCGGGGCGCTCGGGCGGCTCCTGGGAGTGGACGCGACGCTGTTGCGCGGCCTCGGACTGTTCCTCACCGTGTTCGCCGCGGCGGTCGGCCACCTGGCCTCCCGGCCGCAGCCGTCCGCCACCGCCGTCCGGCTGGTGGTCGACGCCAACGCCCTCTGGGCGGTGCTCAGCGTCGCCGCGCTCGCCGTCTGGCTGTCGCCCAGCAACGCCGGGACCCTGTGGATCCCCGCGCAGGCCGCGACCGTCGCCGGGTTCGCCGCCCTCCAGTGGACCGCCCTCCGGGCGGTGGGCCGCCGGGGCGGGGCCGTGTGACGCAAGTCCGGCACGACCGGCGCGACACCGCGGGCCAGGCGAGACTTTGCGGACACGACCTAGAGCGAGCGGAGGTACGCCACCGTCGCCGGGTCGGCCGGGAGGAAGGTCTCGATGGCCAGCTCGGCGACCGTCACGTCCATCGGTGTGTTGAACGTCGAGATCGACGAGACGAAGGACAGCACCCGTCCGTCGTGCTCGATCCGCAGCGGCAGCGCGAAGTACGGGTACGGCTGCGGGTCCTCCCGGTCCTCCCGGTCCTCCGGGCCGGTGTCCGCCGGCGCGGGCAGCGGGTAGGCCGTGACCTCCGCGTACAGCCGCCGCAGCGGCTCCGACCGCGACAGCGCGATCTGCCGCTCCATCTGCGCCAGCAGATGGCCGCGCCACTCCCGCAGGTTGCGGATCCTCGGGGCCAGGCCCTCCGGGTGCAGGGTGATCCGCATGGCGTTCATCGGCGGCGTCAGCAGGTGCCCGGGCAGCCCGTCCAGCAGCAGGGAGATCCCCCGGTTGGCGGCCACCACCGTGTACGAGCCGTCCACCACCAGCGCCGGGTACGGGTCGTAGCCCGCCAGCAACTGCTCGATGCCCGCCCGCAGGGTGCCGAGCGACGGATCGTCCAGGGACGTCTCGGAGTAGCGCGGGGCGTACCCCGCCGCCAGCAGCAGCACGTTGCGCTCCCGTACGGGCACCTCCAGGTGCTCGGCGAGGCGCAGGACCATCTCCTCGCTCGGGCGCGACCGCCCCGTCTCGACGAACGAGATGTGACGGGCCGACGAGTCGGCGCGCAGCGCCAGTTCCAGTTGGCTCAGCCGCCGTCGCTCACGCCAGCCGCGCAGCAGCGGCCCTACTCCCGTACCGGTGGCGACAGTTGTCATACCGCAGACGGTAACCCACGTGTTGACCGCGCGGTCGTCCCGCCGGACCGTATCGTCACGGTCACCCGTACCGACACGCACCGACCGGAGGGAGCACGGATTCATGCCCACTGAGCCGCTGTCGCAGAAGGAGATCGAGGACCGGCTGCGGGAACTGCCCGGCTGGTCCCAGGAGGGCGACCGGATTGCCCGTACCTACCGTCTCGGCACGCACTTCGCCGCGACGGCCCTGGTGGTCCACGTCGCCCGCATCCAGGAGGAACTGAACCACCACTCCGACCTCACCCTCGGCTACAACACCGTGAACCTCACGGTGAACACCCATGACGCGGGCGGCGCCATCACCGAGAAGGACTTCACGCTGGCGTCCCGCGTCGAGTCGATCGCGGCGGGCCACGGCGCGGAGTGAGGGCGCCGGGCCCGGGGTCCGGCCGTTTTGCCGGAACGGCAACAAAGCTCGCCACGGGCCCGACCCCGCCGCCACGCTTGCGGCATGAGCGAACACCACCACGGCCACCACGCCCACACCTCCTCCGCCACCGCCCCTGCGCATGACCACACGCACATGGACTGGTCCGAGATGCTGCCGCTGCTGGAGAACGGCGCGGAACTCCAGAGCCCGCTGTACCGGCGAGCCGCCGCCTGGCTCGGCGAACTGGTACCGGCGGCCGGCGTGCGCCGGGTCCTCGACGTGGGCAGCGGGCCGGGCGTGCTGACCTGCCTGCTCGCCGAGGCGTTCCCGTACGCGGAGGTCGTCGCCGTCGACGCCACGCCCGAGCTCCTGGAACGCACCCGGGAGCGGGCCCGTGCCGCGTCCCTGGGCGACCGGGTCACCACACTGCGGGCCGAACTCCCGGACGGGATCGCCGGGCTGGGTGCCGCGGACCTGATCTGGGCGGCCGACTCCCTGCACCACCTGGGCGACCAGCGGGGGGCCGTCGCCGGGCTGGCGGGCCTGCTGCGGCCGGGCGGCCTGCTGGCGGTCGTCGAGGGCGGGCTGCCCACCCGGCGCCTGCCGCAGGACTGCGGCATCGGCAGCCCCGGCCTGGAGGCCCGGATGGACGTCGCGCACGCCGGGTGGTTCGGCGAGATGCGGGCGGAGCTGCCCGGTGCCAAGGAGGTCGGCGACGACTGGCGGGGCATGCTGGCCGGCGCCGGGCTGCTGCCGAGCGGCACCCGCTCGTTCCTCCACGACGTACCGGCCCCCGTCACCGATGCCGTACGCCGGCAGATCGTGGCCGGGTTCGCCCGGCACCGCCAGTCGCTGGGCGACCGCCTCTCCGCCGAGGACCGGGCGACGCTGGACCGGCTGCTGGACCCGGCCGAACCGCTGGGGCTGCACCGGCGGGCGGATCTGTTCACCCTGACCGCCCGCACCGTGCACACCGCCCGCCGCGGCTGAGCCGGCACGGCCGCCGGGGCGCCGGACCGCCGGGCGGCCCGGCGGTCACCGCGGCCGGGGCGTGGTGTCCTGGTACGGGTTGACCGGCTCCGGCACCCGCTCGACGGTCCGGGCGTCCACCGCCACCGGTGCCGGCCCCGTCGCCGGGGGGCCGCCGGCGGGGCGCCACGTGCCCGTCACGGTGACCCAGGTGTCGGCGGGGGGCGCGGGCGCGCCGTGCACCAGGACGCGCAGCGACCGGGAGTCGGCCGCGCAGCAGCTCACGACGAGCCGGGTGAGGTGCCACGCTCCGGGGCGGTCCTTCGCGGGCGTGACGAAGCCGGTCAGCAGGACCGTGCGGCCGGTGAGGCCCCGGGCGCGGTCCTGCTGCACCCGCGCGATGAACGCGGACAGGGCGAGCGGGACGGGGTCGCCCGTGGGGAGCGGGCCGAACTCCTCGACCCGCGCCACCGCGTCGTCCGTCTCGCGCCCGGCCGTGTACGAGCCGAGCGCGGGCGGGGCGTACAGCAGGAGCGCCAGCACGGGCAGGAAGAGCATCCAGGCCACCCGGGGGCCGCCGCCGTGCCCGTGGCCGTGCCCGTCGTCCGTCTCCTCCCGGTCCGGGTGCCGTGGGGCGAACGGCAGACCGTCCCGCACGGCGCCGGTGACCCCGAGGACGAGCAGCAGGATGGCGGACACGACGAGGAAGGGGCGCAGGCCCTCCTTCACGTACCGCAGGTAGACCTGGCTCAGCAGCGAGACGTGCAGTACGGCGGAGCCGGTCAGCAGCAGCAGGGCCGCCTGGACGTTCCGTCTCACAGCAGGCACCATCCGGTCACGCCGGCGCACACCACGGCGACGACCGCCGTCGCGGCGGAGAAGCGGGCCGCGAAGGCCCGGCCGAAGGTCCCCGCCTGAAGGGCGATCAGCTTCACGTCCACCATAGGGCCCACCACCAGGAACGCCAGCCGGGCGGTGGGGGAGAAGCCGGTGAGCGACGCGGCGACGAACGCGTCGGCCTCCGAGCAGACGGCGAGCACGACGGCGAGCCCGGCGAGGAACAGCACCGACAGCCACGGGGAACCGGCGAACGTGTCCAGCACGGAGCGGGGGACGAGCACGTTGAAGCACGCCGCCGCCATGGCGCCGACCACGAGGAAGCCCCCCGCGTGCAGGAAGTCGTACTGGAACCCGGTCCGGAACTCCTCCCACCGGCTGTGCCCGGTGCGGTGGCCGGTGTGCCGCGCGGACGGCTTCAGCCACTCGTCCCGGCCGAAGCGCAGCCACAGCCAGCCCATGGCGGCGGCCGTCGCCAGCGAGGCCACCAGCCGGGCGGCGACCATCTCCGGTCGTCCAGGGAAGGCGACGGCGGTCGAGACCAGCACGACCGGGTTGACCGCCGGGGCGGAGAGCAGGAACGCGAACGCCGCCGCAGGGGCGACCCCGCGCCGGACGAGGCCGGCGGCGACCGGCACGGAGGCGCACTCGCAGCCCGGCAGCACCACACCGGCCGCCCCGGCCACCGGTACGGCCAGCGCCGGGTTGCGGGGCAGCGCCCTGCTGAACACCCGCTCCGGGACGAAGGCGTTGACGGCGCCGGAGACGAGGGTGCCGAGCAGCAGGAAGGGCAGCGCCTGCACGGTGAGCGCCACGCAGATCGTCTGCCAGGCCCGGAAGCCGGGGTGTCCCAGCAGGGGCAGGGCGAGTGCGGCGACCAGCAGCAGCGACACGGCCCCGGCGAGGGTGAGGGACGGCGGTGCGGTGCCGGTCGGCCGCTCCCGCGCCCAGGCGGCTCGGTTCATGGGGCCACACCTTAGCCGAACATGACAATCGTTTCATCATCACGGTGGATCACGGTGGCCGGGCTTCCGTTCCCTGCCGGACGGCGGAGGGATACCCTTAATTCGGGGCATATTGGACATTTGTGAGGGGTTGGACCCCATGTCGACAGGAACGCTCCTGGCCATCGTCATTCCCGTCGCGGTGGTCCTGGCCGCCCTGGCCGTGATCGCCTTCCTCGGCCTCCGCAGCCGGCGCCTGCGACAGCGCTTCGGACCGGAGTACGACAGGACGGTCGAGGACACCGGCAGCCGGACCGCGGCCGAACGCGAGCTGAGCGCCCGCGAGAAACGCCACGAGGCACTGGACATCCGGCCGCTGCCGGGTGAGGTCCGCGACCGCTACAGCCGCGACTGGGACGACGTGCAGGGGGAGTTCGTGGACCAGCCGGAGGACGCCGTGCAGGACGCGGACCTCCTGGTGACCTCCCTGATGCGGGAGCGCGGCTATCCCGTGGAGGACCTGGACCAGCGGCTGCGGGACCTCTCGGTCGAGCACGGACGCACGGTGGAGCACTACCGCGCCGCGCACGAGGTCAACCGGCTGAGCATGCAGCACCGGGCCACGACCGAGCAGCTCCGCGGGGCGATGGTCCACTACCACGCCCTCTTCGACGAGCTGCTGTCCGACGGCGGTCAGTCCCGCCGGACCCCGGCCTGACCCGCGGGCGAGCTGGCAGGAGATCCAGATCCAGTTCGTCGACGACCCCCGCGAGGCGGTGCACAAGGCCGACGCCCTCGTCGCCGACGTCATGCGGCGGCTCGCCTCGACGTTCGCCGACCACAAGAGGGACCTGGAGGGTCAGTGGAACCGGGGCGAGGAGGTCGACACCGAGGACCTCCGCCGGGCGCTGCGCCGGTACCGGTCGTTCTTCAACCGCCTGCTGACCACCTGAAACCGGGTCCGCCCCGGGGACGGCACGCCCTCCTCGGGCGTCCATGCCGTCCCCGGACGGCCCGCGATCACTCGTCGCCGAACGTGTCCGGGTGCGGGCCCAGGCGCTTGCCCTCGTCCAGGGCGGCGAGGGCCGCCAGGTCGTCGGCGTCCAGCTCGAAGTCGAAGACGTCGATGTTCTCCTGGATCCGCGACGGCGTCACGGACTTCGGGATCACGATGGTGCCGAGCTGGAGGTGCCAGCGGAGCACCACCTGGGCGGGGGTGCGGTCGTGCTTCCGGGCGATCGCGATGATCGTCGGGACCTCCAGCAGGCCCCTGCCCTGGCCCAGCGGCGACCAGGCCTCGGTCAGGATGCCGTGCCGGGCGTGGAAGGACCGGGCCTCCGCCTGCTGGAGCTGCGGGTGCAGTTCGATCTGGTTCAGCGCGGGGACCACGGAGGTCTCGCCGAGCAGGCGCTCCAGGTGCGCGGGCAGGAAGTTGGAGACGCCGATCGCCCGGGCGCGGCCGTCCGCCTGGATCTTCTCCAGTGCCCGGTAGGTGTCCACGAACCGGTCCTTCGAGGGCACCGGCCAGTGGATCAGGTACAGGTCGACGTAGTCGAGACCGAGCCGGGCCAGCGACTCGTCGAACGCGCGCAGTGTGGCGTCGTGTCCGTGCTCGCTGTTCCACAGCTTGGTGGTGACGAAGAGCTCGTCCCGGGGGATGCCGGAGGCGGCGACGGCTTCGCCGGTGCCCTTCTCGTTCCCGTAGATCGCTGCGGTGTCGATGCTGCGGTATCCGGCCTCCAGGGCCGTGCCCACCGCCTTCGCCGCCTCGTCGTCGGGCACCTGCCAGACACCGAAGCCGAGCTGCGGCATGGAGACGCCGTTGTTGAGGGTGATGGAGGGGACCTTGCTCACGAGCGGTCGATTCCTTACGTCGTCGGTCGTCGGTTGTCACTCAGCGGTTGTCGCTCCACGGATCAACGTCCACGCTCCCGCACCTGTTCCCCGGACCGCCCCGCATCACCCGTACAGGGCGTCGACCTCCGCCGCGTACGCCGTCTCGATCGCCTTGCGCTTGAGCTTCAGCGACGGGGTCAGCAGACCGTGCTCCTCCGTGAACGGGTGCGCCAGGATCCGGAAGGTACGGATCGACTCGGCCTGCGACACCAGGGTGTTCGCCGCCACCACCGCCCGGCGTATCTCGGTCTCCAGCGCCGGGTCGCGCACCAGCTCGGCGGGGGGCAGCGGCGGCCGGTTCTGCATGGCCAGCCAGTGCTCGACCGCCTCCTGGTCCAGGGTCACCAGCGCCGCGATGTACGGCCGGTCGTTGCCGACCACGATGCACTGCGCCACCAGCGGGTGGGACCGCACCCGTTCCTCAAGGCCGGCCGGCGGCACGCTCTTGCCGCCCGACGTCACCAGCATCTCCTTCTTCCGCCCGGTGATGGTCAGGTAACCGTCCTCGTCGAGCGCCCCCAGATCACCGGTCGCCAGCCAGCCGTCCCGGAGCACGGCCGCCGTCGCGTCGGGATTGCCCAGGTACCCGGAGAAGAGGTGCGGGCCGCGCAGCCACACCTCGCCGTCCTCCGCGATGTGCACCGTCGTCCCCGGGATGGGCGGCCCGACCGTGCCGTACTTCGTCCGCTCCGGCGGGTTGGCGGTGGCCGCGGATGCCGACTCCGTCAGCCCGTACCCCTCGTACACCGTCACGCCCGCGCCCTCGAAGAACAGCCCGAGCCGCCGGGCCATCCCCGACCCGCCCGACATCGCGTGCCGGACCCGCCCGCCCAGCGCGTCGCGCACCTTCCCGTAGACGACCTTGTCGAAGAACTGGTGCTGCACCCGCAGCGCCGCCGACGGCCCGGGGCCCTGCCCGAAGGCCTTGGTCTCCAGCGCCTCCGCGTACCGCACCGCCACCTCGACGGCCTTGTCGAAGGGCCCTTCCCTCCCCTCGGTCTCCGCTCTGCGCCGCGCCGCCTGGAAGACCTTCTCGAAGATGTACGGCACGGCCAGCACGAACGTCGGCCGGAACGCCGCCAGGCCCGCCAGCAGCGGGCCGGCCGCAAGCTGCGGCTGGTGGCCCAGCTTGACCCGCTTGCGGATCGCCGCCACCTCCACCATCCGGCCGAAGACGTGGGCCAGCGGCAGGAACAGCAGGGTCGACGCCTCGTCGCCCGGCTTGGAGTGGAAGACCGGCTCCCAGCGGCTGACCAGGGTGTCCGCCTCGAACATGAAGTTCGCGTGCGTCAGGACGCACCCCTTGGGGCGGCCCGTCGTCCCGGACGTGTAGATCACCGTGGCGACCGACTCGGGCGTCACCGCCCGCCGGTGCCGGTGCACCACGTCCTCGTCGATACGCGCCCCCAGCTCCACCAGCTCGTCGACCGCCCCGGCGTCGAGCTGCCACAGCCGCTTGAGCCGGGGCAGCCGGTCGATCACCGACCCGATGGTCATGGCGTGGTCCTCGTGCTCCACCACGCACGCGGTCACCTCGGCGTCGAACAGCATCCAGTGGACCTGGTCGGCGGACGAGGTGGGGTACACGGGCACGGACTGGGCCCCCACCGTCCACAGCGCGAAGTCGAACAGCGTCCACTCGTAGCGGGTGCGCGCCATGATGGCGACCCGGTCCCCGAACCGGACCCCGTCCGCGAGCAGCCCCTTGGCCAGAGCCAGCACCTCGTCCCGGAACCGCGCCGAGGTGACGTCGGTCCACCGGCCGTCCGCCTCCTTGCGTCCGAGCGCGACACGGTCCGGATCGTCCCGCGCGTGCTCGAATACGGAATCGGCCAGTCCACCGACCAGGGGAGCCGTCGCCACGGGTGGGACAGTGAACTCGCGCAATGGCCTGCTCCTTGGGGGCGCTCCGCACAGCGGAGGGTGACGGTACCTCACGCAAGACCCGTTCGGGAGGCCCTTCGCGAAGCCTGTCCGTACGGCAACGCCACAGGTCAGAAGCCAAGTGCCCACGCGGGGCGGTGGGGTGCGCGCGCCTTACTGACCGCCGGGTAAGTAACGGCGGGCGGAATCTCCACGGAATCTGTACGCCGCGCCCACGGGCCCCGGGGGCGGACCGGGTCGGACACGGCCGGGCGCGCCCCCCACCGCCGGCACCGCGCCATCACGCACCCCACCGGCCCGGGATGATCACCGGGGTCGATACCGTGAGGCCATGCCCTCATCCGACGCCCCGGACGCCGCCCGGTGAACCACACCTGGATACGCCCCGGCGCCGCCCGCCCCTGTTCCCTGGTCGTCTGCCGCGGCTGTTGCTGCGGCGACGCCCGCAAGCACCCCGGCACCGACCACGCCGGCCAGCTCGACCGGCTGCGGGCGGCCGCCGCCGCCTCCGGCGGCCGGCTCGCCGTCCGGACCAGCGACTGCCTCGGGCCCTGCGGACAGGCCAACGTGGTGGTCGTCCAGCCCTCCACCGAGGCCCGGCGCAAGGGCGCCCGCGCCGCCTGGATCGGCTGGGCGCTCGACGACGACTGCCTCGACGACATCCTCGCCTGGGTGGAGGCGGGCGGACCGGGCGTCGCGCCACCCCCGGACACCCTGGCGCTCCAGATGATCGACCCACCGGGGAAGTGAGGAGCGGTACGCCGGACAGGAGGCCGGCACCGGGCCGGCGGGCGGACGCGCTCCCGCCGGACGCCCGTGAACCCGTCCGCCGGCCGGGGGCGGTCAGCCGCCCGGGGTGACCCCCGCCTCCAGGGCGATCCGCTCCTCACCCGCGTACACGTTCATGTTCCGGCCGCGCAGGAAGCCGACCAGCGTCAGGCCGGTCTCGGCCGCCAGGTCCACCGCGAGCGACGACGGCGCCGACACCGCCGCCAGTACGGGGATCCCCGCCATCACCGCCTTCTGCGCCAGCTCGAACGACGCCCGCCCCGACACCAGCAGGACCGCCCGGTCCAGTGGCAGCCGGTCCTCCCGCAGCGCACGGCCCACCAGCTTGTCCACCGCGTTGTGCCGGCCCACGTCCTCCCGCACGTCCAGCAGCTCACTCGTCCCGGAGAACAGCGCCGCCGCGTGCAGCCCGCCCGTCCGGTCGAAGACCCGCTGCGCCGCCCGCAGCCGGTCGGGCAGGGCCGCGAGGAGTTCCGGTGTGACGACGAGCGGGGGAGCGCCGGCCAGGGGGAAACGCGTGCGGGTGCGGACCGCGTCCAGACTGGCCTTGCCGCACAGGCCGCACGACGACGTGGTGTAGACGTTCCGCTCCAGCGTGATGTCCGGGACGGCCACACCGGGCGCAAGCTGCACGTCCACCACGTTGTACGTGTTGGACCCGTCCTCCCTGGCACCGGCGCAGTACACGATGTTCCGCACGTCCGCCGCCGAGCCGAGCACGCCCTCGCTCACGAGGAAGCCGGCGGCCAGCGCGAAGTCGTCGCCCGGTGTGCGCATCGTGATGGCGAGGGGCTTGCCGTTGAGCCGGATCTCCAGCGGCTCCTCCGCGACCAGGGTGTCGGGACGGGCCGATGCGGCCCCGTCCCGGATGCGGATGACGCGGCGGCGCTCGGTGACCCGTCCCATGCTGATCAGTCCCGGTTCGTGACGTGGTGGCAGCCGCAACGGACCCGGCTGCGGAGGTCGCCGTGGACCACCGGGCCGTCGTGCGGCGAGGTGACCCCGACGCCCTCATTGTCCTGCACGGACGGGACGCGGCCGCGCCCGGCTCCACGGAACGCCCCACCGCCCCCGGGCGGCCGGCGGGCCCTCCGTGGCGGCACCCCGCGGAGGAGGGACGGACAGCATTTCACGGCGCGCCCGCCCGCCACCGGTGATGTTGCGGACTCTCCAAGAGGAGGGCGTGAATCCTGTCGATTCGCCCGACCGGTTACTCGCCAGTCGCTGACGAGACTGGGGGCTCCTGTACATCGCCAGCCAAGGGGGGTCCCGAGCATGACGGGCACTCGAATCGCCGCGCTCGGGCACTACCAGCCCGCCAAGGTCCTGACCAACGCCGACCTGGCCGCGCTGGTCGACACCAGCGACGAGTGGATCACCAGCCGGGTCGGCATCCGGACCCGGCACGTCGCCGGCCCCGACGAACCCGTCGACGAGATGGCCGCCCACGCGGGCGCCAAGGCGCTGGCCGCCGCCGGGCTCACCCCCGCCGACGTGGACCTGGTCCTCGTCGCCACCTCCACGGCCGTCGACCGCTCCCCGAACACCGCCGCCCGCGTGGCCGCCCGGCTGGGCATGGGCTCGCCCGCCACCATGGACCTCAACGTGGTGTGCGCCGGCTTCACCCACGCCCTGGCGACCGCCGACCACGCCGTGCGGGCGGGCTCGGCGAGCCGCGTGCTGGTGATCGGCGCCGACCAGATGACCGCGATCACCGACTGGACCGACCGGACCACCTGCGTCCTGGTCGGCGACGGCGCCGGGGCGGCGGTCGTCGAGGCCGCGCCCGACGCGGGCATCGGCCCGGTGCTGTGGGGCTCCGTCCCGGAGATGGGCCACGCCGTCCGGATCGAGGGCACCCCGCCGCGCTTCGCCCAGGAGGGCCAGACCGTCTACCGCTGGGCCACCACCCAGCTACCGCCGATCGCCCGCAAGGTGTGCGAGCGGGCGGGCATCGCGCCCGAGGACCTGGCGGCGGTGGTGCTGCACCAGGCGAACCTGCGGATCATCGAGCCGGTCGCCCAGAAGATCGGCGCGGTCAACGCGGTGATCGCCCGGGACGTCACCGAGTCCGGCAACACCTCGGCCGCCTCCATCCCGATGGCGCTCAGCAAGCTGGTCGAGCGCGGTGAGGTCGCCTCCGGCGCGCCCGCCCTGCTGTTCGGGTTCGGCGGAAACCTCTCGTACGCCGGGCAGGTCGTCCGGGTCCCGTGACCGGCGACGGGCGAACCCCGCACGCTCCGTGACCGTGTACGGACACCGCGTACGCCGTGCCCCGATGTCTCCGCCCGCCCCCCGCCAGGCCGCCTGACCACGGGATATGTGGGTGAAGGGCACCTCGAACCCCTGGTAGAGTTATCCATGTCGCCGCGGGGAACGCCCCGGAGCGACAGACACCTTGTCCGGGTGGCGGAATGGCAGACGCGCTAGCTTGAGGTGCTAGTGCCCTTTATCGGGCGTGGGGGTTCAAGTCCCCCCTCGGACACCACGGAAAATGCCGATCGGGATCATCCCGGTCGGCATTTCGCGTTCCCCCGCCGGCCTGGACGCTGTCCGGGGACCGCAAGCCGGCCCAGATTCGGAGCGGCGACGGTTCGGGTGCGGGCACTGACCCGCTGACGACGGCGGCCGCCGGGACGACCACGCTGTCGTCCCGGCGGCCGTCGTACGACGGGTCCGTCGGCTACCACTCGGCGCCGATGGCCCCGCCCTGGTTGAACCCGCCTGCCGCGATCTTCGAACCGCCGGCGGACTCCAGGGCCGCGAACTTGCCCTTGCTCCACTCGACGGCGTGGAAGCTGCCGTGGTCGTCCTTGTCGTTGTCGCCGTGGGCGGCGGCGGGGACAGTACCGACCGCCATGGCAGCGGCGACGAGGGCCGCGCAGGCGAAGGCCTTCCTGAGCATGTGTTCCTCCGTGGACGCGCCGCCCGGTCCGTCCGGGCGGGGTTCGTAGGGAGGGGTTCCCGCGTTCCCGGGGACCGGCGCGCCCCCGAGGGCCGATCCCACCCTTTCGAGGGGCCCCGGGTCAGCGCATTTGGCGGCGTACCAGCGCGTACAGGTGCCCGTCGGGGTCGGCGAGCAGCGCGGAGGGGTGGCCCTGCTCGACGATCCGGCCGGCCGACATGACGATCACCCGGTCGGCGTCCATGACCGTCGACAGCCGGTGGGCGATCACCAGCCGGGTGGCGTTCAGCCGGCGCGTGGACTCGATGACGACGCGCTGCGCCTCGTTGTCCAGCGCGCTCGTGGCCTCGTCCAGGAACAGGATCCTGGGCCGGCGGATCAGCGCCTGGGCGATCATCAGGCGCTGGCGCTGGCCGCCGGAGACGGCTCCGCCGCCCGCGATCATCGTGTGCAGCCCCATCGGCATCCGCCGGATGTCCTCCGCCAGACCGGCCATCTCCGCGGCCGCCCACACCTCCTCCTGCGAGAAGGACTCCGCCCCACTGATGCAGTCCATGATCGAGCCGGTGAGGGGCTGGGCGTTCTGGAGGACGACCCCGCACTGGCGCCGCACCGCGGACCGGTCGAGGGCGCTCAGGTCCTGCCCGTCGTACAGCACACTGCCCGAGACCGGGCGGTCGAAGCCGATCAGCAGGCGCAGCAGCGTGGACTTGCCGCAGCCGCTGGGGCCGACGACGGCGACGAACTCGCCCGGCCGGACGTCGAGCGACACGTCGTCCAGCACCAGGGGCGCGTCGTCCGCGTAGCGGAAGGACAGGTTGCGGGCCTCCAGGGCCCCCGACAGGACGCCGGGCGGCGTGGTGGAGCCGCGAACCTCCGGAGCCTCCTCCAGCACCGGTCGGATCTGCTCGAACAGCGGCAGCGCCGCGGCGGCGGAGACCAGCGCCCCGGTGAGCTGCGTGACCGACGTCAGCAGCATCGTCACCGAGGTGCTGAACGTCAGGAACTCGCCCGCCGTCATGCTCCCGCGCGCCGGACCCGCCAGCAGCATGAACATGACGAGCGAGCAGAGCGGGAGGTGCACCGCGTCGAGGACGGTGGTGACGTTGCGGATCCGCCCCGCCCGCCGCTGGAGTTCCCGCGAGCGGGCGAACTCCCTCGCCCACGCGGCGTACGCGAAGCTCTCCGCCGCCGCGACGCGCAGCTTCGGCAGACCCCGCAGCGTCTGGAAGGCCTGGTTGTCGAGCTTGTTGTTCAGCTCCACCAGCCGCCGCTGCCAGCGCACCTGCCACAGTCCGAGGCCCAGGAACACCACCCCGACGACCAGCAGCATCGCCATCGCCGCCAGCGCCAGCGGCACGCTGTACCAGAGCAGCAGCACCAGGTTCACCGCGCCCACCGTGCCCGCCTGCACGGCCACCGGTCCGACTCCCGCCATCACCCGGCGGATGGCGCTGATCCCCATGGCCGCGCTCGCCAGCTCCCCGGTGGAGCGCCCGGCGAAGAACGCCGTCGGCAGCCGCAGCAGCCGGTCCCACACGGCGGGCTGGAGGACGCTCTCGATGCGCCCCTCCATCCGCAGCACCGTCAGGTTCTGCATCAGCATGAAGGCCGCCGACACCACACCGGCAACCATCACGGCCACCGCCAACTGCACGATCGGGCCGGTCCGGCCGGCCGGCACGTACACCCCGAGGATCCGGCCCGTCGCCAACGGCACGAGCGCGCCCAGCCCCACCGTCACCAGCCCGGCGAGCGCCAGGTTGCGCGCGTCGCCCCCGGCACCGCGCAGGCTGAAGCGCAGCAGCCCCGCCGGCGACAACGGCCGCTCCGGCAGCGGACGGTAGAACATCACCGCCCGCGGATCCAGCTCGCCGGCCCGCGCCCGCCCGATCCGGATCCGCAGCCCCGAGGCCGGGTTCACCGCCTCGTACCGGCCGCGCCGCCACAGCAGCGCCACCGGGGCGCCGGACTTCGCCCAGTGCCCCACCAGGGGACCGGAGTCCGTACGCCACCAGCGCCCCTCCAGCCGCACCGCGCGGGTACGCACCCGGGAGGCCAGGGCGATGCGCTCCACGGGGCCGGTCCGCTCGTCGGACACGCCGCTCGCGGACGGTTCGGCCAGCGTGATCCCGGCCGCGCGGGCGACCTGCCGGCACACGGCGAACGTGGCGTCGTCGGACGCCGTCGCGTCCTTCTTCCGGGCGGTGCGGTCCGGCCGGCCGATCGAGGCCAGCAGCGCCCGGTCGGCCCGGGCGCGGACCGTCTCACCCGCCTTGACACCGGCGGCCGCCCGGTCCTCGTGGGCGCGCTCCAGTTGCTCGATCCAGCGGTCCACGGCGGACAGCAGCCGGTACTGCTGGTTCACCATCCGCCGCCACAGGTCCCCGTCGACCAGCAGGCCGGCCGCCCCGTCGGGGCCGTACGAGCCGTCCGCGGCACCGTGGCGCACGCCGCCGGGGGGCACCGGCATCCACAGCATGTCGTCGGAGGCGATCGCCTCGTCCCCGGGGGCGCGCCCGTCGCCGAGCGGCGCCTCGAACAGCACGCCCAGGCTGCGGGCGGTGCCGAGGGCGAAGGCGTGCTCCAGGGGCGTGGCCCCGCCGTACGGGTCGTGCGCACCGGCGTGCTCGCCGTACGGGTCGTACGCGCCATGGCCGCCGTACGGGTCGTACGCGCCGTACGGGTCCTGCCCGTGGCCGGGGTGCAGCTCCCGCAGCCCGATCCGGCGCACCGCGCAGTCCCGCGTCGGGCGGCCCACCAGGGTGTGCCGCGGGCCCTGGACCGGGCCGAGGAGCAGGCTGCCGGCCTCCAGCCGGCCCAGGAAGTGCCAGTGGCCCCGCTCGGCGGCGTCGACCGCGAACAGATCCAGCCCGCCCGCCACGACCAGCCACAGCACGTGCGGCCCCTCCAGCGGCACCGTGCGCAGGCCCGCGCAGTCGACGGGGGAGCCCAGGGTGCCCAGGGCGTGGACCACCGGATCGGCGGCGGCCACCTCGGGACGGACGGACATGTCAGCGCTCCTTGACCAGCTCGGCGTACGCCCCCGAGGCGGCGAGCAGTTCCTCGTGGCGGCCCCGCTCGACGACCCGGCCGTGGTCCAGGACCACGATCTCGTCGCTGTCGCGGACCGTGGACAGCCGGTGGGCGATGACCACGCAGGCGCAGCCGCGCCGCCGCAGGTTGTCGATGATGATCTGCTCCGTGCCGGCGTCGAGGGCGCTGGTCACCTCGTCCAGCACGAGGACGCTCGGCCGCCGCACCAGGGCGCGGGCGATCTCCAGGCGCTGGCGCTGCCCGCCCGAAAAGTTCCGGCCGTCCTGCTCGACGCGGCTGTGGATGCCGCCCGGCCGGCGGGCGACGACGTCGTCGTACACGGCGGCGTCCCGGAGCGCGGCGACGACGGCGTCGTCCGGTACGGACGGGTTCCACAGGGCCACATTGTCCCGGACGGTCCCCTCGAACAGGAACACGTCCTGGTCGACGAACGACACCGAGGCCGCCAGCGCACCGCGCGGGATGTCCTCCAGCCGCCGGCCGTCGATGCGGACCGTCCCCTCCCAGGGGGCGTACAGGCCCGAGATCAGCCGGGACACCGTCGACTTGCCGCTCCCCGATCCGCCGACCAGCGCCACCTGCTGTCCCGGACCCACGCGGAGGGAGAAGCCGCTCAGCAGGGGTTCGTCCAGCGGGCTGTAGCCGAAGGTGATGTCCGCCAGCTCCACGTGCCCCGTGAGGCGGCGGGTGCTCCCGTCCGGCTCCACGCGCGCGTGGAGGGCGTCGACGGGGAAGCTCTCGACGTCCTTCAGCCGGACCACGTCAGCGGCGAAGTCCTGGATGCGGCCCGCCACCCCGTTGAGCCGGGTGATGGGCGCCGTGAAACGGGTCACCAGGGCCTGGAAGGCGACGAGCAGACCGATGGAGAGGTGGCCCTCCACAGCCCGCAGCCCGCCGATCCACAGGATCAGCGCGCTGTTGAGCGTCGCCAGGGTGGGCGCGACCACGGCCAGTGCGGCGCTCGGCACCCCCAGGCGCTGCTGCACCTCCAGGGTGGTCGCGTGCTGTCCCGCCCACCGGCGGAAGTAGCCGTTCTCGCCGCCGGTCGCCTTCATGGTCTCGATGAGCTGGAGACCGGTGTACGAGGTGTTCGTCAGCCGTGCGGCGTCGGCGCGCAGCTTCTGCGTGTGCGTCGCCCGCAACCGGATCACGATCCGCATGGCGACGATGTTCAGGAGCGCCATCAGTACGCCGACGACCGTCAGTTGCGGGTCGTACGTCCACAGCAGCACCGCGTAGAGGACCACGACGACGCCGTCGACGCCGGCGGCCGCGAGGTCCCTCGCGAGCGTCTCGGCCACCGCGTCGTTCGACCTGAGCCGCTGCACCAGGTCGGCCGGGCTGCGCTGGGCGAAGAACGTCACCGGCAGCCGCATCAGGTGCCGCAGGAAGCGGGCGCTGCCGAGCGTCGAGGAGATGAGGCGGCCGCGCAGCAGGTTGGTCTGTTGCAGCCCGGTCAGGACGGCGGTCAGCGCGACCGTCGCCGCCATCGCCCCGAACAGCGGGCCCAGCACCGAGGTCTGTTGGCCGATCAGGAACATGTCGATGTACGTCCGGCTCAGCGCGGGCACCGCCGCGCCGACCGCGACGAGCAGCAGGCTCGCCAGCAGCGCCACCAGCAGGGTGCCGGCCGTGCCCCGCAGCCGCGCGGGCACGGCGCTCAGCACACCGGGCCGGCGACCGCCCCGGCGGAAGTCCGGGCCCGGCTCGAAGACCAGGGCCACCCCGGTGAAGCCGGTGTCGAACTCCTCCGGCGAGACGAAGCGCCGGCCCTTGTCCGGGTCGTTGAGGTGCACGCCCCGGCGGCCGAGGCGGCGGCCCGTCCCCTCGTACACGACGTAGTGGTTGAACTCCCAGAACAGGATGGCCGGGACCGGCACCCCGGCCAGGGCCTCCGGCTCCATCTGCATGCCCTTGGCCTTCAGGCCGTACCCCCGCGCGGCCTTGAGGAGGTTGCTGGCGCGTGAGCCGTCGCGGGAGACGCCGCACGCGATGCGCAGTTCCTCCAGCGGGACGTGCCGGCCGTGGTGGGCCAGCACCATGGCGAGGCAGGCGGCGCCGCACTCCACGGCCTCCATCTGGAGCACGGTGGGTGTCCGGACGGCCCTGGGCCGCTTCGCGTTCCCCCTGGCCCTGGCCCGAGCCCTGGGCGCTGCCGGCCGGGCGCGGCGGCGGCCGCCGGGGGCGCTCACGGGAGGAGCCAATCGGCCGGGTGCTGGGAGGCCAGGTGCACGGAGGCGCTCACCGGGGTCATGGTGTCGAGCGCCTGGCCGGGTCCGTCCGGCGTCGACCAGGCGTACCCCGTCCGGGTCGAGGACGTCCGGCGCAGCTCGACCAGGACCGCCACGGGCTGGCCGGCGCGCGAGAACTGCTCGGCGAGCTGGCTGCTGCCGAGGAAGGCGGTGATGTGCCTGCGGGTCTGCGGGGTCCGGCCGACGGCCTTCACCCGGCCGCGCAGCACGCCGTACGTCCGGGCCGGCACCGACTGGACGGTGAGGTCCACGGAGGCGCCCACGGGGACGGTCGCGCCGCTGTCGGCCGGTACGTAGACGGTCGCCGTCAGGGGCGCGTCCTCGCTCTCGACGCGCTCGACCGACGCCACGTCCGAGCCGACGGTGACCACGGAGCCGATGGTGGCGACGAGGGCCGTCACCCGGCCGGCGGCGACGGCCCGGACGACGGAAGTCCCCTGTGCGGTGCGGACGTCGAGCAGGGGCGCGCCGGCGGGAAGGTGCTCCCCCTCCTCGGCGCGCACCGCCGTGACCTGTCCGGCGACCGGGCTCTGGAGGACGTAACTGCCCCTGCCATGGGTCAGGATGCCCGGCGCCGTGAGTGTGGAGGTGACCGTTCCGGTGACGGCCCAGACGGCCGCAGCGGCCATGGCGACGACGGTCACGGCGAGCACGAGAAGACCCTGGGGCCGGGCGAAACGCACCGGCAGGTCCAATTCCTCGGGGGATTGCAGCTTGGAAAGGGCCTTTTGGCGGAACTGCACGTAACTCTTCCCTCAACTGCGCACAAAGGATCGTGAAGTGAACAGCGAGACGAGCCCCGGAACGGAATGGTCCCGGGGCTCACTCGCGCGGTCTCAGAGACCGGCGACGAGACCCGTGACGGCCGAGGTGTTGAGGCCGGCGAAGGACTCGACCGCACCGACGGCCGAGGTGGCGACGGAGGAGACCGGGGCGACCGAGTCGAGCGTGGCGGTCGCGGTGCCGACGACACCGCCGACAACGGCGCTGTGCAGACCGCCGGACACGGCGTCCAGGTCGGCGTCGGAGATCTCCTGGGTCTGGATCTGGGGGTTCATGCTGTGAGGTTCCCTTCACACGGATAACTCGAAATGACTACGGAGCGAGCCTTTGTGCGACCGCCGCAGTGCGATGGATCAAAGCACGGGGGCGTGTTGCTCAGCCAATCCGGCGGGTACCCGCAACGGCGTTCCGCCGGTGCCGAATTACCTCGATGTGCAGGTGCGTCCACGGCTTGGTGGCAGCTTCTTCACAGGGCCGGCCGGGTGCCTTTCCGGCGGCCGCGGCCCGGCCATTTCGGAACGGTACATTCCGGTACCAACGGCCGGGCCGCCTGGCCGCTGTCATGAGGACCCGTGGGAGGCGGTGTGACGCCTGTACATTCGGTGTGCAGATTCGCTGACATTGCCTCAAAACGGATGCCCGCGCCGGAACGCGGCACCGGCGGCCCGCCGGCGCACCGGTGCCGCGGCCCCCGGCGGGGCCGTTGCCCGGGGGCCGGGCGTCACACGACGCGGCCCACCACGTACGGCAGCAGCGCCAGCAGACGGCCGGCCGGCTCCGGCGCCAGCGGGACGCCGCACAGGGCCGCCCGCGCCAGGTCGAGGCGCCCGCGCGCCTCCGCCATCGCCGCCTCGCGGCCACCCGCCTCCTCGACCAGGTCCGCCGCCCGCCGCAGCTCCGCCCCTTCCAGCGGCCCGGGTACGGAGAGCAGGGCGGCCAGCCGCCCGGACGCCGGGGTGCCCGCGGCGAGGGCGGCCAGCACCGGCAGGGTCTTCTTGCGGCGCCGCAGGTCACCGTGGACCGGCTTGCCCGTCGACGCCGGGTCGCCCCACAGTCCCAGCACGTCGTCGACCGCCTGGAAGGCGACGCCGAGCTGCCGCCCCGCCGTCGACAGGGCGTCCACCGTCGTCGCGGGCGCCCCCGCCAGCAGGGCGCCCAGCGCGGCCGCGCAGCCGAGCAGGGCACCCGTCTTGTGCTCGGCCATGCGCAGGTACGCGCCGACCGGCACGGCGCCAGGGCCGGTCCACGGCCGCCCCTCGAACAGCAGGTCCTCGGCCTGCCCGTCCACCAGGTCCGCCAGGTCCCGGGACAGCCGCCGCACCGCGGCCGCGCCGTGCGGACCGGGCGAGCCGGCCAGGACCTCGAAGGCCAGCGCGAACAGCGCGTCCCCGGCCAGCACGGCCGGCCCCGTGCCATACGCCTTCCACGCCGCCGGGCGCTGCCGCCGGGTCTCGTCGCCGTCCATGATGTCGTCGTGGAGGAGGGAGAACGTGTGGACCAGTTCCACCGCCACGGCACCGTCGACGGCCGCCTCCGCCGGGGCCCCCGCCGCCTCGGCGCACAGCACGGCCAGCGCCTGCCGCACCCCCTTCCCGGACGATCCGGTACGCGGCTCACCGCCGTGCTCGCACCACCCGAAGGCGTACCCGGCCATCTCGGCGGGCCACGCGTGCATCCCCGCGACCCGGGCCCGCAGCACCGGCTCCACCATGTCCCGGCAGCGCGCCAGCACCTCCGCCGCCGCCGGCCCCGCGCCCTCCGCCGGCTCCGCGCCGGCGACCCGCGGCCCGGGTGCGGCGGCTTTGGTCACGGCCCCGCTCGTGAGCGTCATCGTCGGGCCTCCCGCGGAGCCGGCACCGCCGCCTGCCCCGGCACCGAGGCCGCCGCCGGTTCCGGTCCTCCCGCCGCCACCGGCGTCAGGCCGAGTTCGGCGTGGGCCTTGTCGACCATCGCCCGGGCGTGGCGGAGGCCCATGCGGTCCAGCACGACCCGCAGGCCGGCCAGCTCGGCGGCGGTACGGGCGGGATCCGCGCCGAGGCGGGCGCGCGCCTTGACGGCACCCAGCCGGGACAGCGCCTCGCCGCGCGGCTCGTCCATCCCGCGGAACTCCGCCAGCGCCTGCTCGTACGTCTCCAGCGCCTCCGCGTACCGCCCCGCCCGGTACAGCACGTTGGCCCGCATCTTGTGGTTGTAGGCCAGGGCGCTCGTCAGGTCCATCGACCGGCAGCCCGCCTCCGCCCGGCCGAGGAGCTCCAGCGCCCGGGCGGTGTCGCCGTCCCGTACCGAGACGATGTCCGCCAGCCCCCGCAGCGCCCAGGCGTGACCGCGCCGGTCGTCGGCGGCGGCGGCTATCTCCGCGGCCTCCTCGAACAGCGCGTACGCCGTGTCGTACCGCCCGCTGTTGCGGTGCATCTGCGCGATGCCCTCCAGGGCCCACACCGTGTGCCGCGCCTCGCCCCGCCGGCGTGCCTCGGCGAGCAGCTCGTCGTGGAGCGCGCCGACGGCCTCGTAGTCGCCCTGGATACGGCCGGTCTCCGCGAGCCCGGCCAGCGAGTAGCCCTGGGCGACGATGTCACCGCCCTGTTTGCCCAGGTCAGCCGCGTACCGCAGCAGCCGGAAGGCGAGCCTGAGCGCCCCCCGTTGCCGGGCCAGCGTGCCACCGCTCCACAGTGCCCACGCCATCGCCGGTACGTCCCCGGCGGAGCGGGCCGTGCGGTAGCTCGTCTTCCACGCCAGGTCCGCCGATTCCACGTGGCCGAGCCGGCGGTGCGCCTCCGCCACCGCGAGCGCGGCCCGCGCCATCTCATGGGCGTCCCCCGCGCGCCGGGCGGCGACCAGCTGATCGGTCGCCGCGGCCAGCACGTCCGTGAGCGAGGAATTCACCGACAGCGCGCTGAGCGCGCCCTGGTACTCCGGCGCGAGTGCCTTGCTGAACATGACTGCCTTTCCCCGAGGGGCGGCCGCGGACCGTACGGCGGATGGGCCATCCGGCGGCACCCCTTCCTGTCTCGTCTTCTCCGGCTGACTGCGCGCGCTGCTGGGAGGGAAGAGGATCAAGAGACCGGTGGGGTTCCACTTCCGGGTGACGGATGGTGACCGATCCCGGCGTACGCCGGCCCTGGCCGGGAACCCGCCGAGGTCCGGAGCACGACGCTGGAGGACCGCCCATGACGGATCTGGCTCCCGCCCACCGGCTGTGGGCGACGCGTGCCGTGGTGTTCGACACCGACGGCGTGATCACCGACACGGCCCGGGTGCACGCCGCGGCCTGGAAGGCGGCCTTCGACGCCCATCTGCGCGCCCGCGCCCCCCGGCCCGCCGCCACACCGCCGTCCCCCCGGCCGCCCGCCCCGCATGACGCCCCGCGGCCGGCCGCCGCACCCGCCGGCGACCCGCGGTTCGCGCCGTTCGACGAGGTGGCGGACTACCTCCGGTACGTGGACGGGAAGTCCCGCCTCGACGGCGCCGCCGCCTTCCTCGCCGCCCGCGGCACCGCTCCGTCGCCCGCGACGGTCCGGGCGGTCGCCGCGGAGAAGGAACGGCTGTTCACCGAACTGCTCCGGGAGCGGGGCGTACGCACCTTCCCCGGCACCGTGCGGCTGGTGCGCGCGCTGCGCGGCGCCGGCGTCCCGGTCGCCGCCGTCTCCGCGTCCCGCCACGCCCGCGAGGTGCTGGCCGCCGCGCGGGTGGCGGACCTGTTCGACGTGTGCGTCGACGGCGACGAGGCGGCCCGGCTGAGGCTGCCCGGCAAACCCGACCCCGCGCTCTTCCTGGAGGCCGCCCGCCGGCTCGCCGTGCCGCCCGCCCGGTGCGCGGTGGCCGAGGACGCCCTCGCGGGTGTCGAGGCGGGGCGGCGCGGCGGCTTCGGCCTCGTCGTGGGCGTCGACCGCGCGGCAGGCCCCACCACCGGGGACGCGCTGCGGCGCGCGGGCGCCGACCTCGTGGTGCACGACCTCGCGGAACTGCTGCCGGCCCCCCGTGAAGGAGTGCCGTCGTGACGGACTGGACCTGGGAGTACGAGGGCTACGCGCCCGCCGGGGAACGCCTCCGGGAGTCCCTGTGCACCCTCGGCAACGGCTACTTCGCCACCCGCGGGGCCGCCCCCGAGTGTTCCGCCGACGGGGTCCACTACCCCGGCACGTACGTGGCGGGCTGCTACAACCGCCTCACCTCCGACGTGGCAGGCCGCACGGTCGAGAACGAGGACATGGTCAACCTGCCCAACTGGCTGCCCCTCCGCTACCGCGTCGGCGACCCCGCGGAGCCCGGCGCCTGGCTGGGCCCCGACAGCGACCAGCTCATCGACCACCGCCAGACGCTCGACCTGCGCGCCGGCACCCTGGAGCGCCTGGTGCGCTACGAGGACGACGACGGCCGGCGACTGGCGGTGCGCCAGACCCGGCTGGTGCACATGGCCTCCCCGCACCTGGCCGCGCTGCGCACCGAGTTCACGGCCGAGAACTGGGCCGGGACGCTGGAGGTCGAGGCCGGTCTGGACGGGAACGTCGCCAACACGGGGGTGGCCCGCTACGGCCAGCTCGCCTCCCGCCACCTCACCCACGGGCACACCGGCGACGCCTCCGCCGACACGGTGTGGCTGCGCTGCCGCACCCGTACCTCCGACATCCGTGTCGGCCTGGCGGCCCGCACGACCACCACGGGCGCCGAGGACACCACACGCACGGTCCGCCACGCCGACCGCCGCGTCGACCAGTGCCTCCGCCTGGAGCTGCGGCCCGGCGGCACGGTCGTCGTCGACAAGACCGTCGCCCTGCACACCTCCCGGGACGCGGCCATCAGCGACCCGCTGCACGCCGCCGTCGACCGGGTGCGCCGCGCCCCGGGCTTCGAGGCGCTGCTGGCCTCCCACCGCGCGGCCTGGCGGCAGCTATGGCGGCGCGCCGCCCTGGACGTTCCGGACGAGGCGGGCCGCATCCTGCGCCTCCACCTGTTCCACGTCCTCCAGACGCTCTCCCCGCACACCGCCGACCTGGACGTCGGCGTCCCGGCCCGGGGCCTGCACGGCGAGTCGTACCGCGGGCACGTCTTCTGGGACGAGCTGTTCGTCCTGCCCTACCTGAACCTGCACTTCCCCGAGGTGTCCCGGGCCCTGCTCACCTACCGGCACCGGCGGCTGGAGCGGGCCCGCTTCACCGCCCGCGACGCGGGCTGCACCGGGGCCATGTACCCCTGGCAGAGCGGCAGCGACGGCCGCGAGGAGACCCAGCTCCTCCACCTCAACCCGCGCTCCGGCCGCTGGCTGCCCGACCACTCGCACCTCCAGCACCACGTCGGCTCGGCCATCGCGTACAACGTGTGGCAGTACTGCGAGGCCAGCGGCGACACCGAGTTCCTGCACACCAAGGGCGCGGAGATGCTGCTCCAGATCGCCCGCTTCTGGGCCTGCCGCGCCGCCTGGGACCCCGGCACCGGCCGCTACCGCATCCGGGGCGTGCTGGGCCCGGACGAGTACCACGACGCCTACCCGGACGCCGACCACCCGGGGCTCGACGACAACGCGTACACCAACGTCACGGCCACCTGGGTGCTGGCCCGCACCCTCCGGCTGCTGCGCGACCTGCCCGAACCGCGCCGGCGCGAACTGGCCGAGCGCACCGAGCTGCACCACAGCGAACTGGAACTGTGGGAGGACGTCTCGCGCAAGCTTCACGTCCCCTTCCACCGGGGCGTGATCAGCCAGTTCGAGGGCTTCGGCGACCTGGCCGAGCTCGACTGGGAGGGGTGCCGCCGGCGCTACGGGGACATCCGCCGGCTCGACCGGATCCTGGAGGCGGAGGGCGACTCGGTCAACCGCTACCAGGCGTCCAAGCAGGCCGACGTGCTGATGCTCGGCTACCTCTTCTCACCGGCCGAGCTGCGTGCCCTGCTGCGCCGGCTGGGCCACGAGCTGGACGACGGGACGTGGCGCCGGACCGTCGACTACTACCTGTACCGCACCAGCCACGGCTCGACGCTGAGCGGTCTGGTGCACGGCTGGGTCCTGGCCCGGGTGCGCCGCTCGGAGGCGTGGCGGTTCTGCCAGGAGGCCCTGGAGGGGGACATCGCCGATCTCCAGGGCGGCACCACCGGGGAGGGCATCCACCTGGGCGCCATGGCGGGCACCCTCGACCTCGTCCAGCGCGGCCTGACCGGCCTGGAGACCCGGGACGGCGTACTCCGCCTCGACCCGGTGCCGCTGCCCGAGCTGTCGCAGTACGACTTCACCCTCCGCTACCGGGGCCACTGGGGCGTACGGCTGCGGATGACGCCGGGCCACCTGCACATCGCCGTCCCCGGCTCCGGCAGCGAACCCATCACCATCGAACTGGCCGACGGGGCCGTCGTGCCGGTCGAGCCGGGCGAGGTGCGCGAACTGCCGCTCCCGGCCTGAGGCCCCCCGGGCCTCACCCCGCCCCGCGCGAGGCCGACCGGGGCCGCCGTCACGCGGCGGGCGTCACAGGTGGTGCTGGACGTGGGCGTAGGGCACGTCGACGCGCCTGCCGCTGACCCTGGCGGGCGTGACGGCGACCCAGCAGGCCTCCGGTCCGCCGACCCACGGCGTGCTGTACGCCAGGTCGTCGAGGCCGCGCACCGCCTCGGGGTCGGTGACCCGGTGCGGGGTGCCCACCACCAGGACGCTCCAGCCCCGGCACAGCGCGTCGTCGATGTGGTCCACCTCGAACGCCATCCGGCTGTCGCCGGTGAGCGGCGCCAGCGCGTCCGGAGCCACCCGGAAGGCGACCTCGCCGTCCGTGACCAGGTAGTTCACCGGCAGGATCGCCGGCCCCTCCTCCGTGGTCACGGCCACGTGTCCCACCCCGTGCGTGCCCAGCAGGGTGCGGCACTCGTCCAGGTCGAGGTCGACCAGCTCGGGGTGGAGCGGGGCGTGGCCGACCCCGGGCGGCAGGTCGGCGGTGCCGCCGGTGAGCTCGACCACGCTGGTCTCCAGCGCGTCCGCCAGCCGCAGCAGGAAGCCGATCCCCGGAGTGGCCGGCTGTTCCTCCAGGTACTGGATGTACCCGGGCGCCGAGCCGGCCCGGACGGCGACCTCCTCCCGGCTCAGGCCGAGCAGCTCCCGGCGGGCGGCCACACGACGGCCGATGTCCCCCCGGCACGGTCCATGGGCGTGCGTACCGGTCGCACGCCCCCGCAACAGCGAATTCTCGGGCATGGGAGGCACCGTCCCTTCACAGGTGCGCCACCGTGGGCTGCCTACCAGCCCACGGTACGCCTCGGAGCGCTCCCCCACCCGTGCGGTGGATCCCGGTGCCTCAGACCCGGTCCGCGGCGATCAGCAGGTAGTGGAAGCTGCCCTCCCGGTACGCCGTGAGGAACGGCTCCTCGATGCCGGTGGCCAGCGCGGACCGGGCACGCAGCTCCCAGTACGGGATGGTCCGGGCGGTGAGGTCCACGACGGTGATGGGGACGAGACCGGCGGCCGCCATGGCCTTGAAGTACTCGCTGCGCGGGTGGATGTTGCAGGTGTAGTGCTCGTCGATGCGGCTGACGGCCTTGGAGCGGCCGCCGGTGAGGTCGTTGTAGCAGCCGGTGACGCACACGTAGCGGCCGCCGCGGCGCAGCACGCGGGACATCTCCGCGTACAGCTCGAAGAGGTCCACGTACATGGTGGTCTCGTTGGTCCAGGCGGCCCGGCGGGAGCCGGTCTCCAGGCGGGTGTCCAGCATGTTGCGGAAGTGGAACCGCACGCGGTCGGAGACGCCGCGCTCCTCGGCCTGGGTGTTGGCGAACCCCACCTGGTACTCGGAGATCGACACCCCGTCGACGTAGCAGCCGAAGCGCTGGTTGGCCATGAAGCCGGTGCCGCCGCGCCCGGAGCCGGCGTCCAGCAGCCGGTCCTCGGCGGTGACGGGGCCCAGGTGGTCCAGCAGCACGTCGGCCTGCGCGGTCTCCAGGCGGTGCAGCTCCCGGACGATCCGCTCCTGGCGGGTGTCCTCGGGGCCGGTCAGGACGGAGGGGTCGTAGTCGCCCAGGCCGTAGTGGTGGTGGTAGAGGCCGTCGACCTCACCGAGCCGCAGGTTGACCGGGTCCTGCCGGTTGGTGTTCCAGTACGCGGCGACGGACTTCTGGAAGTCCGTCCGCAGCACCTCCTCCGCGGAGGTGGTCGTGGTCATGCTCGGGTACTCCTTGCCGGTCCGTGGGGGGTCGCGCCGGGCGCGGTGGGGCGGCTACTCGGCACGGGGCCGGACCTCGACGTTCTCCAGGATGCCGACGGCGTCGGGGACCAGGACGGCGGCCGAGTAGTAGGTGCTGACGAGGTAGGAGATGATCGCCTTCTCGTCGATGCCCATGAAGCGGACGTTCAGCCCGGGCTCGTACTCGTCCGGCAGACCCGTCTGGTAGAGGCCGATGACACCCTCGTTGTCCTCGCCGGTGCGCATGGCGATGATCGAGGACGTGTGGTGCTCGGTGATCGGGATCTTCCCGCACGGCAGGAGCGGGATGCCGCGCCACGCGGGGATCTGGTGGCCGCCGACGTCGACGCTGCCGATGTACAGGCCCCGCTTGTTGCACTCCTTGCCGAACGCGGCGATCGTGCGCGGGTGCGCGAACAGGTACTGGGTGTTGCGGCGCATGCTGATCAGGTCGTCGAGGTCGTCCGGGGTGGGCGCGCCGGAGTGGGCCTGGATGCGCTGGTCGTACTCCGTGTTGTGCAGCAGCCCGAACTCCGGGTTGTTGACCAGCTCGTGCTCCTGGCGCTCGCGCAGCGCCTGGACGGTCAGCTTGAGCTGCTGCTCCGTCTGGTTCATCGGCTGGTTGTAGAGGTCGGCGACGCGGCTGTGCACCTTGAGCACCGTCTGGGCGACGCTCAGCTCGTACTCGCGGGGGTCGAGTTCGTAGTCCACGTACGTCGTGGGCAGGTCCGGCTCGCCCTCGTGGCCGGAGAGGAAGCTGATCTCGACCTCGCCGTACTTGTTCGTCGGCTTGTGCCCGTTGGAGGTGAGGCTCCGCACATGGTCGCGCAGCGTCTCGTACTGGCCAGCGACCTGCTTGTAGGCCGTCTGCGAGAGCACCAGGGCGGTGGTCCGGGTCACGGCGCGGACGGTGAACTCCCACTTCGCGCCGGTGTCGCCGGCCAGCATGCGGCCGCCGATGGAGTCGCCGTCGGCGAGCATGCCGAGGCGGGTCTCGCCGTCGTCGTACTTGGCCCTGCCGATCTTCTCGACCTTGCCGTGCGCGATCAGGACGACCTGGTCGGCCTTGCGGCCCGCCTCGACCAGGACCTGGCCGGGCTCGAACTCCTTCTGGACGAACTTGTCGGCCATCGCGGCCAGCGCGGTGGGGTCGCCGAACCCGCGCAGCAGCGGCAGTTCGGCGAGTTCCGCCGGGACGACCTGCACCTTGGAGCCGGTCTGGACGAAGGTCATCCGGCCGTCCCCGACGGCGTACGACAGCCGGCGGTTGACCCGGTAGGTGCCGCCGGGCACGTGGACCCAGGGCAGCTTGCGCAGCAGCCAGCGCGAGCTGATCTCCTGCATCTGGGGCTCGGACTTGGTGGTCGTGGCGAGGTTGCGCGCCGCGCGGGTGCTGAGGCTGAGCTGGATCCGCTCCTGCGTCTGGATCTTCGGCTCCGCGGGGGCCGGGCGTGTCTGGACTGCCATGGGCTGCTTTCCCTTTCGTATGGTGATCCACGTGGCGGGCGGCCGACCGGACGGGCGCGCTCCTCGCCAGGAGTCATCACGCGTAGTGAATATGCGTGACGTACAGTGATGGCGGATTGGCGTGGGTGTGCGCGTGTCGCGCCGCAGCGCGCGGCGGGTCCGCGCGCCCCCCGCTCGCGCAACCGCCCACTCTCCGCCTCCCGCGCCCCCTCGGGCACCCGCGTGGGGAGGCGACGCGTTCCCTCGGGCACCCGCGTGGGGAGGCGACGCGTTCCGTCGGCCGGCGCGCCACCGCGCCCGGCGCCCGCTCAGCCGGCGGTGAGGAGGACGACGACCAGCGTGCGGGGCCCGTGCACCCCTTCCACCCGGTCGAGTTCGATGTCGCTGGTGGCCGAAGGGCCGGAGATCCAGGTCAGCGGCCGTGCCGGGGTCAGCCTGGGCAGCGCCCGGGGCAGCGAGGCGACGACCTGGCCGGGCGCGCGGACGACACACACGTGCAGGTCCGGTACGAGGCTCAGGGCGCGGCGCCCCTGGCCCTCCGACGCGTCCAGCACGATCGTGCCCGTCTCGGCGATCGCCAGCGCGCAGGCGGTGACGACGGCATCGGTGGCGTCGAGTTCGTCCGGGGACAGCGGGCGCGCGGCCGTGTCGTACCGCAGCTCCGCACCCGTGCCGGAGAGCCAGGCGGCCGGCAGCCCGGGCGGCACCGCCACCGAAGCCGCCCCGCGCTCGGCGAGCGACCGGGCCACCAGCGCCGGGAGTTCGGCCTCCGTGGCGCGGTGGACGTGCGCCCGGTAGTCGGCCAGGTTGTGGTGGAGGAGGTCCAGCAGGGCCGCCGGGTCCTCGGGGGAGTGGCTCACCCGGTAGTCGTGGGCAGGCTCGGGGGCGTCCGGCGCGCCCACCACGGCCGCCCGGACCCGGGCCAGGATCCGCTCGCGGGCGCTCATCCGCGGTTCCTCCTCCACCAGTCGCGGAACGACCGTTCCGGCAGCTCGGGCAGCTCACGCCCGTCGGTCCAGGCCCCCGCGCCCGGCGGCCGGGACGGCAGCACCCCGCGGACCGCGGAGGCCGCCCGCTCGGCGGCCGCGAGAGCCCCGGGGTGGTCCAGCAGCCAGGTGGCCGCCCCGACCGCCGCCCGCTCCGCCCGGTGCCCACGGCCGCCCCGCCCGGCGACCTCGCCGCGAAGGTGGACGAGCACCTCCGGGATGTCGATCGCGACGGGGCACACCTCGTAGCACGCCCCGCACAGCGACGAGGCGTACGGCAGCGAGGCGTCGATCTCACTGGCCGTGCCGCGCAGTTGGGGCGTGAGGATGGCGCCGATCGGACCCGGGTAGACCGAGCCGTACGCGTGGCCGCCGGCCCGCTCGTACACCGGGCACACGTTCAGGCAGGCCGAGCAGCGGATGCAGCGCAGCGCCTGGCGGCCCACCTCGTCGGCGAGCGCCGATGTGCGGCCGTTGTCCAGCAGGACCAGGTGGAAGGCGCGCGGCCCGTCCGCGTCCGTCGTCCCCGTCCACATGCTGGTGTACGGGTTCATCCGCTCGGCCGTCGACGAGCGCGGCAGCGTCTGGAGGAACACCTCCAGGTCCCGCCAGGACGGCACCACCTTCTCGATCCCGACGACCGAGATCAGGGTCTCCGGCAGGGTCAGGCACATCCGCCCGTTGCCCTCCGACTCGACCACCACCAGCGTGCCGGTCTCGGCGACCATGAAGTTCGCCCCGGAGATCCCCACCTTGGCCCGCAGGAACTTCTCCCGCAGGTGCAGCCGGGCCGCCTCGGCCAGGTCGGCGGGGGCGTCGGTCAAGCCCTCCGGCGCCGGGCGGCCCCAGTCGGCCATCCGGTCGCGGAACACGTCCCGGATCTCCCCGCGGTTGCGGTGGATCGCCGGGACCAGGATGTGCGAGGGCCGGTCCTCGCCGAGCTGCACGATCAGTTCGGCGAGGTCCGTCTCGTACGCGGCGATGCCCTCGGCCTCCAGCGCCTCGTTGAGGCCGATCTCCTGGGTGGCCATCGACTTGACCTTCACGACCTCCCGTTCACCGGTCGCCCGCACCAGCGAGGTCACGATCCGGTTGGCCTCCGCGGCGTCCTCCGCCCAGTGGACCGTGCCCCCGGCCGCCGTGACGGCCTCCTCGAGCCGCAGCAGATGGGTGTCCAGGTGGCGCAGTGTCCGGTCCTTGATCCGTTTCCCCGCCTCGCGCAGCAGCGCCCAGTCGTCCAGTTCGGCGACCGCCCGTGCCCGTTTCTCGCGGATGGTGTGCGTGGCGTGCCGCAGGTTGGCCCGCAGCACCGGATCGGCCACCGCGTCGGCGGCCGCCCTCGGGAAGGCGGGCATGCCCAGGTACGTTCCGCTCATCGCGGTTGCTCCTCCTCCGTGGCGGCCAGGATCTCGGCGATGTGCAGCGCCCGCATCCGCTCGCCCTCGCGCCGGAGGACGCCGTCGATGTGCATCAGGCACGAGTTGTCCCCGCCGCACAGCACGTCCGCCCCGGTGCCCACGGCGTGGCGCACCTTGTCGCGGCCCATCGCGACCGACACCGCCGGGTTCTTCACCGCGAACGTCCCGCCGAAGCCGCAGCACTCCTCGGCGCCGGGCAGTTCGACCAGTTCGAGGCCCCGGACGGTCTCCAGCAGCCGGCGCGGCCGGTCGCCGAGCCCCAGCAGCCGCAGCCCGTGGCACGACGGGTGGTAGGTCACCCGGTGCGGGAAGTACGCCCCGACGTCCGTCACGCCCAGGACGTCCACCAGGAACTCCGTCAGCTCGTACGTCCGGGGTGCCAGGTCCGGTTCGCCGAGCCGGGCGTAGTGGTCGCGCACCATGGCCGCGCACGAGGCCGAGGGGGTGACGACGTACGTGTGGCCCTCGAAGGCACCGGCCGTGCGGCGCGCCAGCCGCCGGGCCTCCGGGCGGTAACCGGTGTTGTACTGGGGCTGGCCGCAGCAGGTCTGGGCCGCCGGGAAGTCCACCTCCACGCCCAGGCGTTCGAGGAGGCGCACCGTGGCGATCCCGGTCGAGGGGTACACCGCGTCGTTGACGCAGGTGACGAACAGCGCGACGCGCATCGCCGCTCCTTCCAGCCGCTGCCCGGACGAGGATAGGGCCCGCGCGGCGGGAGCCGGTGGCCGGGCGCGGATCCCGGCCACCGTGTTCCCGCGCCACGGGCCCCGGCCGTCGGCGGTCCTCCGGCCGGGCGGCCGGCCGGGACGTCGCCGACCCGACCTAGTCCTCCGTCGCGTCCAGCGCTTCCCGCGCCGCCCGCGCGGCCGCCGCCGCGGCGGCCGTCACATGGGCGGCGGTGGTGGCCTTGTCGATGCCCAGGCCGGTGAGGACGCCCCGCCCGTCCTCGAACTCCAGCAGCGCGAGCAGGATGTGCTCGGTCCCGACGTAGTTGTGGCCCAGCAGCAGGGCCTCGCGGAAGGTCAGTTCCAGGACCTTCTTCGCGCCCGCGTCGAACGGAACGAGATCGGGTACCGCGTCCGCCTTCGGCGGCAGGGTCGCGGCCGCCTCCTGCCGGACGGTGTCCAGCAGGACCCCTTGGGCGACGATCGCCCGGGCGGCGAGCCCCTCGGGCTCGTGCAGCAGCCCGAGGACCAGGTGCGCGGGGCGGATCTCGTCGTTCTCCGCCGCGTGGGCCTCGTTCTGCGAGGCCATCACCACGTTGCGGGCGCGGTCGGTGAAGCGGCTGAAGCCCTGGGCGGGGTCCAGGTCCGCGGCCTCGCCCGCCTTGGGGACGAAGCGCTTCTGGGCGGCCTGCCGGGTGACGCCCATGCTCTTGCCGATGTCCGTCCAGGAGGCGCCCGAGCGCCTGGCCTGGTCCACGAAGTGGCCGATCAGATGGTCCGCCAGGTCCCCCAGGTGGTCCGCGGCGATCACGGCACCGGAGAGCTGCTCGAGCGCGTCGCCGTGCGCCCGCTTGATGGCTTCGATGAGGTCGTCGAGGCGTACGGGATGTGTCATGCCGACTGGTTGCGTCATGTGTCAACCGTAGGTTGACACTCGCCAACTGTCAACGGCGAGTTGACATTTGGGGGTGGGCGGGGCGTCCGGCGGGTCACCGGTCCGCGTCCACGGGCAGCAGCTCCCCGCCCACCGGCAGGCCCTCCACCCGGCGGCTGTCGACCACCACCAGCTCGTACGGGTGACGGCGGCCCCGCTGCCACTGGCCCCCCGACAGCCGCACGGTCGCGATGTGCGGCACCGGACCCGAGGTCCAGTCGAGCGGACCGGCCACGGTCCGGAGCCGGGTCGCGCCGAGCGCCTCCGCCACGGACGCGGGAACCGTCGGGTCGGCCGCCGTCGCCAGGGCGTGCGCGGCCACCTCGACCAGGGCGTACGCCAGGCCCAGCGGCTGGAGCCACTGGTTGCCGGTGGCCCGCTCGTACCCCTCGGCCAGCTCGGCGGCGGTCATGCCGTCCAGGGAGGAGCGGTAGGGGTGCGCCGGGGTCCAGTAGACGAGCGTCGCCACGTTCGCCACGGCCGCCGCGCCGTCGTCCCCGGCGGGCGGGTACGCCAGCCAGCGGGAGCACGTGATCATCCGGGGGCGCAGTCCCTGCCGGGCGGCCTCCCGGCGGAACACCCCGAGGTCCTCCCCGGTCGCCGCGCTCGTGACGACCTCCACGCCCGCATTCCGGAACGCCGTCACGTGCCCGGCGAACGCGGCGGCCGGCTCCCGGTACCCGGCCGGGTCCAGCAGCCGGTGGCCGCGCGCGCGTGCCGCGGGCAGGAAGCCGTGCGTCCCGTGCCGCGACCAGCCGCCCTGCGGGCCGTCGTTCCACAGGCACCCGACCGTCCGCCCGGGCCCGCCGTCCGCCTCCCACAGGTCGGCGAAGGTCTCCGCGATGTCGTCGAGCCCCCAGCAGAAGTGGTACGTCCAGCGCCGCGGCCGGCCCCCGTGGACGTACACCTGCCACGGGAACGTGCTCGACAGACAGGGCACCCCCGCCTCCTCGCAGGCGTCGGCGACCGCCGGCAGTACCTCCGTGCCCGCCAGCGTGAGCACCATCCGCGCCCGCTCCACCTCCACCAGCTCCCGTACCGCGCGCCGGGCGCCCGCGGCGGAGGAGCGGCTGTCGCGCCCCACCAGGCGCAGCCGGCCACGCAGCTTCGGCGCCAGCAGATCCATGGCGTACGCCAGCGGGTCGCCCAGCCGCGCCAGCCGCCCGGTGCGCGCGACGACCACGCCCACGGTCGGCGGCTCGGGGGAGCAGGTGCGTTTCTCTTCGGTGTTCGTGCGGTCCATGCCCCGGACAACGCCCCAGCCGGTCAGGTGTCACGCCCCGTCGCACGCCCGCGCCCACGCGGCCTCTCCGGCCGCCTCCGGGGGCGGGTACGCCGGGGCGGACCGGCACGGGGCACGCCGACCGCGTCCGGCCCCCGAGCGGGGGCCGGACGCGGTCGGCGGCGGAAGGGCGCGGTGGCGCCGGGTCAGTCGACGGTGAGGACCAGCTTGCCGGCGGTGCGGCCGGTCTCGCCCAGCGCATGGGCCTTGGCGGCGTCCGCCAGCGGGAAGGTGCCCGCGATCGCCGCCCGCAGCCTGCCCTCCTCGGCCAGCCGGGCGATCGCGTTCATGCCCGCGTGGTCCGCCTCCACCAGCAGCAGCTCGGTGCGGACGCCGTGCCGCTCCGCGTGGGCGGCCAGCTCCTCCCCGCCCATCGGCAGGATCGACACCAGCAGGCCGCCCCGGCGGAGCGTGCGCAGCGAGCGGACGCGGTAGTCCTCGTCGCCGATGGTGTCCAGGACGACGTCGACGTCGCCGACCTCCTCGGCGAAGTCCGTCTCCCGGTAGTCGATCACCTCGTCGGCGCCCAGGTCCTTCAGGAACGCGTGCTTCCCCGCGCTGGCGGTGCCGATCACGTACGCCCCGCGCGCCTTGGCGATCTGCACGGCCAGGTGGCCGACGCCGCCGGCCGCCGCGTGGATCAGCACGCGCTGCCCCGCCTCGACGCGCGCGGTGTCGACGAGCGCCTGGTAGGCCGTCAGCGCCGCCAGCGGCAGGGCGCCGGCCTGCACGTGGTCGAGGCCGGAGGGCTTGCGGGCGAAGGCGCGGGCGGGGCCGGTGACGTACTCGGCGTGGGAGCCGACGCCGTACGGGTACGGCAGCATCCCGAACACCTCGTCGCCGGGCTTGAACAGGGTCACGCCCATGCCGACCGCCTCCACCACCCCGGAGACGTCCCAGCCGAGGACGTAGGGCGGGTCGCCCAGGAACATCCGGCCGCCGCGGTGCTTCCAGTCGGTCGGGTTGACCCCCGCCGCGCGTACGCGTACCAGTACCTGGCTCGGGCCCGGCTCGGGGCGCCGCAGTTCCACTTCCTTGAGCACCTCGGGGCCGCCGAGGACGTCCTGACTGATCGCGCGCATGGTCGTTGTCGTTGTCATGCGGACCAGCCTGCCGGGGGAGGACCGGCCGGAAAATGGCACGATTGCCAAGGTCCGATAGGATCGTGCCATGCATCGTGTGGTCGTCCTCGCCCTCGACGGCGTGTATCCCTTCGAACTCGGCATACCGAACCGCGTCTTCGGCTCCGCCGGCGGCCGGTACGAGGTGATCACCTGCTCCGTCGACGGACGTCCCGTGCACACCGGCTCGGACTTCTCGATCACCGTCGACCACGGGCCGGAGGCCCTGGCCACGGCCGACACGGTGGTCATCCCGCCGTACGACATGGGGCTGATCGCCGCCGAACCGCCCGCGCCGGCCGCCGCCGCGCTGGCGCGGATCCGCCCGGGCACCCGGATCGTCTCCATCTGCACCGGGGCCTTCCTGCTGGCCGCGGCGGGCCTGCTCGACGGGCGGACCGCCACCACGCACTGGTCGCTGGTGCCGCACTTCCGGCGGCTCTACCCGCATGTGGCGCTCGACCCCGACGTGCTCTTCGTCGACAGCGGGGACGTCCTCACCTCCGCGGGCGCCGGCTCGGGCGTGGACGTCTGCCTGCACATCGTGCGCGAGGACCACGGCAGCGAGGTGGCCAACCAGGTGGCCCGCGCCTGCGTGGTGCCACCCTGGCGGGACGGCGGCCAGGCCCAGTACATCGAGCAGCCGGTGCCCGAGACGTCGGACAGCGGGACGGGCGCCACCCGGCAGTGGGCCCTGGAGAACCTGCACCTGCCGCTCACCCTGACCGACCTCGCCCGGCACGCGCGGATGAGCACCCGGACCTTCGCCCGCCGGTTCGGCGAGGAGGTGGGCATGAGCCCCGGACGGTGGCTCATCCAGCAACGGGTCGCCCGGGCGCGGCAGTTGCTGGAGTCCACCGACCTGCCGGTGGACCGGGTCGCGGGCGAGGTGGGGTTCGCCACCGCCACGTCCCTGCGGCAGCACCTGCACGCCGCGATCGGCGTCGCCCCGCTCGCGTACCGCCGTACCTTCCAGGCCGCCGACCGGGACCTGTCCAGGCCCCGGGTGTGACCGCCCGGGGCCCCGCTCCGGTCCCGCTCCGGTCCCGTCCCGGTCCCCGGGGTCCCGCCCCGGTCCCGTCCCGGGTCCCCGGGTCCGTCCCGGTGACGGCCGCCCCGGGACGGCTCAGCGCAGCCCCGCCGCCAGCTCCGCGATCATGTCCGGCCCGACCCGGCAGCAGCCGCCGATCAGCCGCGCTCCCGCCCGCCGCCAGCCCTCCGCCCGCCCGGCGGTGAACGTCGGACGGCCGCGCCAGGCACGGGCCCCGGCGTCCCACCGCTCACCACTGTTCGGGTACACCACCACCGGCTTGCCCGTGACGCGCGCCGCGACCGCGACCGCGTGGCCGGCGTCCTCCGGGGCGCAGCAGTTCACCCCGACGGCGACGACCTCCTCCGACGCCGCCACCACCGCGAACGCCTCCTCCAGCGGCTGGCCCGCCCGCGTCCGGTCACCGGCGACGCTGTACGACAGCCACGCCGGCACGCCCAGGCCGCGCACCGCCCGCACCAGCGCCCGCGCCTCGTCCGCGTCCGGCACGGTCTCCAGGGCCAGGACGTCCGGCCGGGCCGCGGCCAGCACCTCCAGGCGCGGGCGGTGGAACCGCTCCAGCGCGGTGACGTCCAGCCCGTACCGGCCCCGGTACTCCGAGCCGTCGGCCAGCATCGCGCCGTACGGCCCGGCGGACGCGGCCACCCACAGCGGCCGGCCGGACGCCCCGGGGGCGGCCCGGCGGGCGGCCTCCCGGCCCAGTTCCACACCGAGCGCGAGCAGCTCGGCCGCCCGCTCGTGCCCGGTGCCGTGGCGGGCGAAGCCCTCGAAGGTGGCCTGGTAGCTCGCCGTCGTCGCCACGCTCGCGCCCGCCTCGTAGTAGGCGAGGTGCGCCGCCACGATCGCCTCGGGCCGGTCCGCGAGCAGCCGCGCCGACCACAGGTCGTCCCCGAGATCGTGCCCGGCGGCCTCCAGCCGGCCGGCCAGGCCCCCGTCGAGGACGAGGGGGGAGGACGCGGTGGTGAGCGTGTCGGCGAAGGACGGCGTCGCGGCGCTGGTCATGGGGGTGAAGCTAGCCCAGGACGTCCGGGCATGCGGAACGGATCACCGGGTAGCAGGGCTCCACGCCGACATCCGGCGCTCGTGGAGGAAGGAGACCCGCTGTGCTGATGGCCCACCCCGCCGTCCTGAACAACCTGGTCGAGCAGTACGAGACCCTGAGGGTGCTGCACGCCGAGGCGGGCACCCCGGAGGTCCGGGAGCGCATGGACGAACTCGCCCGGACCCTGTGCGTCGCCACCGGCACCGCGGACGTGGACACCGCCCTGGTCGCCGCCCGTCACCGACTGCCGGGCGCCCGCCCGGAGGACGACTCGCTGCTGACGTCCTGACCGGCGGCCGCGCCTGACCGGCGGCCGCGCCTGACCGGCGGCCGCGCCCCCGCCGGACACGCCGGGCGGTCCGGCCCGGCGCGGGACGGGCCCCGGGCCGCGACGCGTGGTGCCCCCGCCGGCCGCGTACGGGCCACGCGGCCGGCAGCATGGCCGGGTGGGTCAGTCTTCCGCTACCACTCCGAGCTGCCGCATCAACCCGAGGTCGTCCACGTTCCACCAGCTCTCCGCGATCCTGCCGCCGGTGCAGCGGAAGGTCGCGTGACCGGTGCCGGACACGTCCCGGCCGGTGGGCTCGATGTCCCGGTACCTGCCGACGTGGCGGCCCGTGAACGACATGCGCAGGCACACCGTGTCACCCTCAGCGACCAGCCCCTCGATGGTGCACCGCGGCCGGAACGCCTCCATGATCTCCCGGTTCTCCGCCTTGGCGGTCTCCAGGTCCACGTCGTACGAGGTCAGCGAGGGGTCGTGCTCCCGGTAGTCGCGGGTGCACAGTGCGTCGGCCGCGTCGGTGTCCCCCTGGTTGATCACCTCGTCCACGAACTTCCGGACGACGAGCTTGTTGAGCTGCTCGTCCCGGACGACGTCCAGGTCCGTGAAGGTGGGTTCACCGTCGCAGAGGGCCGTCATCTCCTGGAAGATCCGGTCGGTCTCGGGCAGCTTCGAATTCTCCATCGCCTCCTCGTAGGAGGGGAATTCCACGATCTCCAGCACGTGCGCGGAGTCCGAGCGGTCCCGGCCCATCACCGCGTGCGTGGCCGTCCGCTTGCCCTGGGTCGCCTCGGCCCAGCTGTCCAGCAACCGGTTCATCTCGTCGACCCGGTCGGTTCTGCAGTCGATGATCTGGACGAATGTCATGACGCCTCCCGCCGTTGGAGCGACTGCTGTTCTCAGCGTATGCCGCTCGGAGGAGCCCGGCAGAGCGGCCCGTCCCGGCCGTCAGCGCACTCCCGCGGCCGGTCCGTTGAGCGCCGTCGCAAGCTGGGCGCGGGAGCGGACGTCGAGTTTCTGGTAGATGCGGGTCAGCCGCGCCTCGACCGTCTTCACGCTCAGGTACAGCTTGGCGGCCGCCTCCTGGTTGCTCGCCCCCTCCCCGACCAGCCGGGCCAGCCGCAGCTCGGCGTCGGTCAGCCGGGACAGGGCGCTCCCGGCGGCGGGCACCGGGGAGGAGTCGGCGGGGGACGGGCTCTCGGCGGTCAGCCCGAGCCACGGCACCGCGCCCGCCCGCTCGAACACGGCAGCCGCCGCCTGCATCGCCGCCTGCGCGGCCGACCGTCTGCGCCGCCGCCGCTCCACCCGCGCCAGGGCGATCAGGCAGCGCCCCTGCTCCAGCACCAGCCCGAGCCCCGCGAACCGCTCGGCGGTCTCCACCAGCAGGCCCACCGCCTCGTCCGTCTTGCCGCTCGCCGCCAGGCACAGCGCGTACACCCGGTCGCAGCCCAGCAGCACCGTCGTACGGCCCAGCCGCTCCGCCACCGGGCCCACGTCGGCCAGCAGCGCCTGGGCCTCCTCCAGGGCGTCCCCGGCCAGCAGCGCCTCCGCCAGCTCCTCGTGCCAGCGCAGCATCGACGGGTCGACCGTGCACTGCGCGTTCTCCCCGTCCCGCACCCGGCGCAGCGTCTCCAGCGCGCCCGCCACGTCCCCGGTCACGAGCTGCACCCGGCCGAGCGCGTACAGGCTCCGCGAAAGGAAGACGTGGTCGCCCTCCTCCTCCGACGCCCGGACGCTGCGCCGCGCGTACCCGGCCGCCCGCGCGAAGCTGCCGCCCGCCGTCTCGGCCAGCGCCAGCGCGTACCAGGCCGGTCCCGGCGACAGGCCCGCCTCCAGCGTCAGGGCGAGCGACCGCCCGGCGTGCGCCAGCGCCGCCGCGCACTGGCCCCGCCGCGCCTCGACCTCGGCGAGGGTACGGAACAGCTCGATCGCGTCCTCGACCGGACCGCGCCGCTCCACGAGCGGCAGCAGCGCGTACAACTGGTCACGGGCCTCGGTGAGCCGGTCGTCGAACAGGGCGTGACGGATCGTCAGGATCTGGGCGGT
This sequence comes from Streptomyces sp. NPDC039423, assembly GCF_055598725.1. Lineage (NCBI taxonomy): Bacteria > Bacillati > Actinomycetota > Actinomycetes > Kitasatosporales > Streptomycetaceae > Streptomyces > Streptomyces sp. NPDC039423. The sequence goes on along the minus strand of NZ_JBVKAH010000005.1, from coordinate 110,961 downwards.
GTTGTGGACCCCGAGCGGCCGGTCGGTCATCTCCAGGGCCCGTGCCTCAGCCAGCGTCCGCTCGGCGTCCGGCGAACCCAGCACCCGGTCCATCCGGGCCTGTTGGGTCAGCGCCCGCGCGGCCGTGTGCCGGTCGCCCACCGACATGGCCAGCGCCGCCGACTCGACCGCCGCCGCCCGGGACCGCACCGGATCGCCGTCCGCGAGGACGTACTTCACCGCCAGCCGCAACTGCACCGCGGCGCGCAGCGCCGGCTCGTGCTCGGAGTCCTCCGTGGCGTGCACATAGATCTCGTCCAGGTCGGTCAGTCCCTGCCCCGCCGTGTCCAGCACGGCGAGCCGCGCGCGGACCCGGTCGGCGGGCGTCGCGTCCCGGGCGAGCAGGTCGGCCGCCGCCCGCATCGCCAGGTCCGCCCGGGCTGCCCGGGCGGCCTCCTCGGCCGCGTCCACCAGCCGCTCCAGCCGCCGCCGCCCCAGGTCCGCGGGGGTGGTCTCGGCGGCCAGCAGCGCCAGTTCGGCGGCGAGCGCGCTGTTGCCGCGCCGCCGCGCGGTGTCGGCCGCCTCGGCGACCTCGGCGGCCAGGTCCTCGTCGGGCACGTCGTTGGCGAGCGCCCGGTGCCGCACCGCCTCCACCGGGTCGTCCACCACCCCGGCGAGCGCGGCGTGCCCCCGGCTGCGCTCGGTCCAGCAGGTGTCGTGGACGAGCGTGGAGGGCAGCAGCCCGGCCGTGAACGCGACCGTCCCGTCCTCGGTCAGCGATATCAGCCCGGCGCGTTCCGCCGCCGCCAGCTCCGCCTCCGCCGTCGGGCGGCCGGCCCGCCGCAGCAGCGCGGTGGTCGGCCGCAGCGCCAGGGCGGCGAGGAGCAGCGTGGCCCGTACGGGGGCGGAGGCGGGCGCCAGCATCCGGCGCGCCACGTCCCGGGCCCGCCCGGACAGGGGCAGCGCCTCGGCGTGGTGCACCGGGGCGGTGGCGTCGGCCAGCGACCGGCCGACCGCCAGGGCCAGGCGCGGGTTGCCGCCGCTCGCCCGGTGGATGCGGCCCGCGAGCCGGGACGGCAGCCGGTGGTGCACCAGCAGCTCCGCCATCTCGTCGGCCTGGAGCGGCGGGACCAGCAGCACGTCGGCCTCGGACGCCACCCACAGGGGCATGGGCGCGCCCCCGCTGTCGGCGCCGCCCCCGGCGTACGGGGCGGGCGTCTCGACGGCGACCACCCGCAGGGCGGGCGGGGCGAGATGCAGGGCGAAGCGCAGCAGGTCGGCACTGTCGGCGTCGATGCGCTGGGCGTCGTCGACGACCAGGAGCACGGGGGACCGTTCGGCGAGGGTGCGCAGGATGCCCGCGATGGCCAGCCGCAGGGCGATGGGGTCCCAGCCGACGGCCGGCGCGGCGGACTCGCGGCAGAGCACCGCCACGGCGTCCCGCTGCGGCCCCGGCAGGCCGTCGAGCGCGACGGCGGGCACGGAGGCGACGAGCGCGGCCGCCGCCGCCCCGGCCATGCCCTGGTCCGCGGGCTGCGGGGCGAGCCACACCACCGTCTCGCCGCGCGCCCCGGCCTGTTCCGCGGCCGCCTGCGCGACCTCCGTCTTGCCGACGCCCGGGGGCCCGGTGAGCAGCGCCCGTCCACGGGCGAGCAGGACCCGGTCCAGCCGCGCGAGCAGTTCGTCCCGCCCGACGGGCGCGGCCCGGTCGGTCTGCCCGGGGCCGTACGGCATGGGGGCGCACGGCGTGGAGGGGTACGGCGCCGACCTCACTTGCGACCACCACCCTCCGGCGCGGACCCCCTGCCCGCGCCCTGCCCGCGATCCGTCTCGCGGTTCTGTCCCGCGAGCGCAGGATACGAACTCGGCCAGGGGAGTCCAGGTGTCCTGTCCGGTATGTGGACGAACACACAAGCGGGCGTGCCCGCGGCGAAGTACCGCGAGCACGCCCCTGACCTGTGAAGATGTACGTCCTGCCGGAGGATCAGAAGGTCAGGCTCCACGAGTCGATGTAGCCGGTGTCACCCGACGCCACGTCGCGGACCTGGAGCTTCCAGGTGCCGTTGGCGACCTCCGAGGAGGCGTCGACCGTGTAGGTCGCGAGGACGTTGTCGGCCGAGTCGTTGCTGCTGGAGTTCTTCAGCCGGTACGCGGTGCCGTCCGGGGCGACCAGGTCGACGACCAGGTCTCCGCGCCAGGTGTGCTTGATGTCCACGTCCACCTTGAGGGCGGCCGGGGCGTTGCCGGTGCGGCCGGTGACGGCGATCGGGGACGTCACGGTGGCGTTGTCCGAGATCGTCACGTTCGTGCTGTTGGTGAACGCCGCTCCGGTACCGGGGGTGGTAGTACCGGTCACGGCGTTCACGGTCTTGGCGGCGTCCGCGATACCGGTGCCGCAGCCGCCGGTGCAGGTGCCCGGCAGCGGTCGGGCGTTGGCCTTGATCGCGGACTCGATCTCGGCGGGGGTCAGGCTCGACTTGGCCGACTTCAGCAGCGCGGCGAGGCCGGCGATGTGCGGGGCGGCCATCGACGTGCCCTGGTAGGGCTTGTAGTTCTCCAGCGACTGGGTGGTGGTGCCCGAGTTCAGCGTGGAGAGGATGCCGTTCTCGGGGGTGGTGACGGTGCCGGGCGTGTCGGTGGCGCGGCGGGTCTCACCGCCCGGGGCCGAGACGTCGATGATGGAGCCGTAGTTCGAGTAGTACGAACGGTTGCCCTCGCGGCTGGTGGACGCCACGTTGATGACGCCCGCGCAGTTGGCGGGGGTGAAGCCCGAGGCGTTGGCGTTGCTGTTGCCCGCCGCGACGACGACGGTCGTGCCGCGCGCGACGGCGCCGTCGATGGCCGTCTTGTAGACGGACGGGCAGGTGGAGCTGGCGCCGCCGAGGCTCATGTTGATGACCTTGGCGGGGTTCGGGTTCGCCGGGATGCCCGGGACGGTGCCGCCGGAGGCCCAGGTGATGGCGTCGGCGATGTCCGAGGACGCGCCGCCGCACTTGCCGAGCACCCGGACGTGCTGGACCTTCGCCCCGTACGCGATGCCCGCGATGCCCTTGGCGTTGGACGTGGTCGCGGCGATGGTGCCGGTGACGTGCGTGCCGTGCCAGGAGGAGTTGCTCGCCTTGGAGCCGGTGCCGCACTCCCCGTCGGTGGCGTTCCAGTCGCCCTCGTCCTTGGGGTCGGCGTCGCGGCCGCTGCCGTCACGGGCGTCGGCGGAGCTGGAGATGAAGTCGTAGCCGGGCACGATGTTGGCGCTCAGGTCGCTGTGCGCGGCGTACCCGGTGTCGATGACGGCGACGGTGACGCCGCTGCCGGTGGTCTTGTCCCAGGCGCCGGGCACGTTCATGCCGCCGGTGGGCTCGAACAGGTCCCACTGCTTGGCGTATTCGGTGTCGTTCGGCGTGACGGCCATCGCGTAGGCGCGGAGGTCGGCCTCCACGGAGGCGACCTGCGGGTCGGCGCGGAAGGCGTCCATGACCTCCGCGACGTCCTGCTTGGAGGCGTCCGCGCCGAGGTCGACCAGCGCGGCGCCGGTGGCCAGGCGGCGCTCGAAGCTGAGCTTCTCGCCCGTCTCGGTGGCCTTCGCCGCGGCGTCGCTCTTGGCGGCGCTGTTCGACGTGGCCTCGGCGGTACGGGACTTGTAGGTGACGATGACCTTGTCCACGGGCGCGCTGGGCAGCGCCGCCGGGGTCATGGCCTGCGAAGCCGGGGCAGCGGGCTTCGGGGTGGGGGTGGCCTCTCCGGCGAGGGCCACCGCGGAGGTGGTGGTCACGCCGAGGATCGTGGCGCTCGCCGCCACGACGGATATGAGTCTCCGCCTGGAACCGTTCAAGGTGTTCCCTTTCAGGGCAGCTCCGGCGACTCCCGGAGCGGCTGACGGTGCAGGGCGCGACGGGCGGCGGGCGCATGGGGACCGCGGACGTGCCGTGGGGGTGGCAGTCCGTGGACCCCGGGCCGGGTATGCCCCTTGCGCCGCCGCCGACGCGACGGCCCCTGGGGCGGGGCCGTCACCGGAGGATTCGCGTTACATGCACCTGACATCGAGGTGGCCGAGAACCTCCGGTGCGGCAGACAGTAGGGAAACCGGCCACGACCCCGATACGGGGAAAACCCTTGTCACCCCCCGCCCCCCACCCCCTGCCGCCACCCACCGGGCGCCGGCCCCCCTCCCGCACGGCCCGCGCCGGGCCCCGGCCCGGCGTACGGCAGGCACGGCGAAGCCCCCGGGCACGGGCACCCGGGGGCGACGGTCGGAACGGAAGGCGCGGGAAGGACACCCGCGGCTCGCGCGGCCCGGCCCCCCAGCCGGGGCCGCGCGAGCCGGCCGCCATGGCTGGGCCACGGCGGTCAGGTGGGTCAGAGACGGGTGCCGACGCCCGGAACGGTCCAGGCGGGGGCCACCCCGGTGAGCTGGCAGATCATGAGGTAGAGCGGGATGGGCGGGGTGTACGGCGACGTCGTGCCCGGCCGGTGGATCAGCCGCGGCCGCCGGTCGGGGACGTACGCCCCCGCCGCGTAGCAGGAGGGCAGCGGCCAGCGCAGGTCCGCGTCCGAGCCGGCCGGGACGATCCACCACCACCAGTCGGTGTCGGCGAACACGCATCCGTCGCCGGGCAGCCGGGACAGCAGCCGGAAGCCGTACCGCGCCGGTACGCCCACCGCGTCGCAGCCCAGGGCCGCCGGCAGCGACGCGGGCAGCGGGAGCCGCACCTCGCCCTCGGGCCCACCCCGCCGGGCCGGTTCCCGCCGGCCGCGCGCCGACAGGAGCGTGGCCATCGTCCTCAGCACGGGTCCGCCAGGCCGCCACCGCCGTGCGCCAGCTCCGCCCACACGACGCGGCCCGCCCCGTGCCGCGCGTCATGGGCGCCCCACGCGCTGCTGACCGCGTCCACGAGCATCAGTCCCCGGCCGCCTTCCTCCGGTGAGCCCCGCCGCAGCCTCGGCGCGGCGGCCGGGCACCCCTCGTCCTGGACCGAGACGCGCAACCGCTCGCCGCAGTCCCGGAGTTCGCAGACCACCCGGCAGCTCGCCGTGTGCACCACGGCGTTGGTGAGGAGCTCGGAGACGACCAGCGTCACCGACTCGCACACGGTGCCGTCCACCTCCCACAGCACCAGCCGTTCCTCGACGAGGTGCCTGGCCCTGGCGACCGATTCCGGGCTCGCCGCGAGTTCGAACGAGAAGCGGCGGACATCGGCGGAGATCGGGGGTCGTGGGGCTATGAGCCGGGGGGTGAGCGCGTTACCAGGAGCCACGACCGATTCCTCACATGGGGGAGCGGCGCCGTACGTCGCCTCTCCCGTGGCGGAGCGCGGCAGCCGCGTGAACTGGTTCACCAACTGGTTCACCGGAATACTTTCCTCCCGACTTGGACACTTGGCAAGTGGCACTCTGAAAGTTGCAGAGTGTGGTGTTCTCTGTGCCCGCCGCATGGCACACTCGTCGAAACAGCGCGTGGGGAGGTCTTAAGTGAGCGAGCCGCGGTCCGCCCCCACCGTGGGACAGGTCGTACTCGGCAAGCGTCTGCAGGATCTGCGGGAGCGGGCGGGGCTGAAGCGGGAAGAGGCCGCCAAGGTGCTCCGCGTGGCACCGGCCACGATCCGCAGGATGGAGACCGCGGAAGTCGCGCTGAAGATCCCCTACGTCCAGCTCCTGCTCCAGGCGTACGGGGTGACGGCCGACGAGGCGGAGGGCTTCGTCCGGCTCGCCGAGGACGCCAACAAGCCGGGCTGGTGGCAGCGGTTCCACGACGTGCTGCCCGGCTGGTTCAGCATGTACGTCAGCCTGGAGGGCGCCGCGAGCGTCATCCGGGCCTACGAGCCGCAGTTCGTCCCCGGCCTCCTCCAGACCGAGGACTACGCCCGCGCCATCCTGCGCGGCGGCGCCGTGGGCCAGGTCCGGCACGACGACATCGAGCGCCATGTGGCCCTCCGGATGGAGCGGCAGTCCCTGCTCGCCCGCCCCGACGCGCCGAAGTTCTGGGTGATCATGGACGAGACGGTGTTCCGCCGTCCCGTGGGCGGCGGGCCGGCCGTGATGCGGGCCCAGGTCGACCGGCTGCTGGAGGCCACCGAGCTGCCGAACGTCACGCTCCAGGTCGCCGAGTTCGCCTCCGGGCACCACCCCGGCACCTACGGACCGTTCGTCCTCTTCCGCTTCGCCGTGCCCGAACTCCCGGACATGGTCTACAGCGAGTACCTGACCGGCGCGGTCTACCTCGACGCGCGCCCCGAGGTGGCCTCGCACCTCGAGGTCATGGACCGCATGGCGGCCCAGGCCGCCACGGCGCAACGTACGAAGGAAATCCTCCGGGATTTCCGCAAGGAGCTGTGAATGGATAGCGCAGAGCGCATATACAACGGCATGCCCGCCGCCGAGCTCGGCGCCGAGGGGTGGCACAAGCCGTGGAGCGGCGGCAACGGCGGCAACTGCGTCGAGGCGATGAAGCTGGCCGACGGCCGGGTCGCGGTCCGCCAGTCCGCCGACCCCGACGGACCCGCGCTGATCTACACCCACGGGGAGATCGCCGCCTTCATCCAGGGGGCGAAGTCGGGCAAGGCCGACTTCCTGCTCACCTGACCGTCGGCCGCCCGACCGCCTTTCCGCTCACCCACCGCCCGTCAGCTCGACCTCCCGTCACCTCGACCTTCCGTCACCTCACCTTCCGCTCAGCAGCATCCATGTCCGTCCACATCGCCAGGGGGAACGCCGGATGACCCGGATCGACACCAGCAAGCCGCACCCGGCCCGTATGTACGACTGGTTCCTGGGCGGCAAGGACAACTATCCGGTCGACGAGGAGATGGCCAGGCAGTTGCTGACCGTCGACTCCCGGGGGCGCGACATGGCCCGGGTCAACCGTGCCTTCATGCACCGGGCCACCCGCTGGCTCGGCGCCAACGGTGTCCGCCAGTACCTGGACGTCGGCAGCGGCATACCGACCGAGCCGAACCTCCACCAGATCGCCCAGCAGGTCGCCCCCGAGTCGCGGATCGTCTACTGCGACAACGACCCCATCGTGCTCGCCCACGCCGAGGCGCTGCTCCGCTCCACCCCCGAGGGCGCCACCGCGTACATCCAGGCCGACGCGCGGGAGCCGGGGGACATCCTCGAACGGGCGGGCGAGGTCCTGGACTTCACCCGCCCGGTCGCCCTGTCCCTGCTCGCCCTGCTGCACTTCGTGGACGACGAGGACGGGGCGTACGAGCTGCTCGGCCGGCTCGTCGAGCGGCTGCCGTCCGGCAGCTACCTCGTGCTGTCGCACGTCACCGGGGACTTCGACCCGGAGGGCGCGGCCAAGGCGCGCGCGCTGTACCGGAGCCGTGGCCTCACCCTGCGGCCGCGCACCCGCGAGGAGTTCACGCGCTTCTTCGACGGCCTGGAGCTCGCCGAACCCGGGGTGTCGCTCACGGCGGACTGGCACCCGGAGCTCGGCGAGGCCGTCCCGGTCGCCGGCGACGACCCGATCCCGGGGTACGCCGGCGTGGCACGCAAGCCCTAGGTCGTGTCCGCGAAGTCTCGCCTGGCCCGCGGTGTCCCGCACGCGCGCTCGCGGCGTTGTCGTCGGTCGTCGATACTCCGTATCGACTCCCTCCTCCGCCTTGCGATCGCACGCACCGGACACCGCGGCCCCCGCCCTCCGGGCGGACGCCGATACTTTCCGGACACTCCCTAACGTGCCGCCGGGGGCATCAGCGTGACGAGGAACCTCTTGGCCGGGCCGGTGTTCCCGGCCGAGTCGATCGTGCGGTACTCCACCGTGTGCGTGCCGTACTCGGGCGTCGCGTCGTCCCAGGGGACCACGCGCGGGGTGCCGAGCTTGCCGTAGACCAGGCCGTCGATCTCGGTGCCGCCGGGGGTGAAGCGGAACGGCGCGTCCGCGTCGGTCGGCCAGCCGTAGTACGTGTACCAGCCGTCGCCGTCGACCCGGAACTGGCTGACCACGTACCCGTCCTGGTCGTCCCGCGCGGTCAGCCGCATCGTGAACGGACCGTCGTACACGTACTCCACCGGGCGGCCCGGGCGGCGGACCGTGCGCAGCGGCTCCGACAGCTCGTACGCCCCGGTGGCCGGTGTCGCGTCGACCGTCCAGCGCAGCTCGTGGCCGGTGCCCGCGATCCGGGCGGTCAGGGTGTGGGTGACGCCGGGGCGCATCCGCAGCGCGGACAGGTCCAGGTCGCGGTCGTTGCCGGCGCCGGCCACCCGCCGGCCGTCCAGCCGCCACTGGACGGCGAGGATGCGGTCGGCCGGGTGCGTGGTGTCGGCGTACACGACCGAGCGGGCCCCGACGGGCGTCCCGGTGGCGGTGTGCCCGGTGAACGCGGCGGCCACCGGTTCGGGCCGGGTGGTGACCGCCGGGTCGACCGTCCAGGTGACCTTGCGGGTCAGGGCCGCCGAGCCCCGCACCGCCGGGTCCCGCACGAACGGCGTGGGATCGGTGACCGTCGCGGTCAGGGTGTGCCGGCCGGGTGCCACGTCCAGCCGCCGCAGGTCGACCGTGCGGGCCCCGGCCGTCCCCACGGGGCGCCCGTCGAGCCGCCAGGTCACGTCCAGTTCACCGCCCACCGGGTGCAGCGTGTCCACCCACACCGTCCGGTCGGCGCCCAGCGGCGCGGTGTTCGGGGTGTGCGCCCGGACCAGGTTCACCTTCGACGAGATCGCCCGCACCATGACCTCGCGGCCCACCTGGTCGAAGGCGTACCCGAGGGTCTTCATGATCGAGTGCCGGCTGGGCCGCCACACGCCCTTCGTGCTGTAGAGCCCGCCCTCGTGGCGGCCGATGACGCCCCCCGACTCGCTCTCCTCGCCCAGCCACCGCCACCACTTGGCCCGCTGGTCCCTCATCCGCCGCTCGGTGAGCACGGTGTGGTGCGCGGACGCCGGTTCGCCGCCCTCGTACGCACCGCCGGGGACACCGCGCCCGTAGTAGTCGTACTCGTCCTGGAGCCCGCCCAGGGAGTGGCCGATCTCGTGCGGGGTGATCAGGGAGGACAGTGCGTTGCCGCCGGACGCGGTGGCGTGGGTGCCGCCCGCGCCGCCGTAGGTGTCGCTGTTGGCGAGGGCGACGATCTGCCGGTTGGCCGCCGTCGTGCCCGGTACCAGGCCGGCGAGCGCGTCGGCCGCGTCGCCGTCCACGGTCAGCAGCCGCTGCACGCTGCCGGGGTCGCAGCCGCCCCAGAAGCCCATCCCGAGCGGGGTGTCCCGGCGCGGGGCGTCCAGCGCGGGGTCGCAGTCGACCCCCGACTCGGCCGAGGGGACCTCCACCGCCCAGACGTTGACGTAGGAACGGTAGGAAGCGAACGGCTCGATGCTCCACAGCACGTTGAGGTGCTTCTCGACGTCCGCCCGGAACTCGGGAAGCTGTTCCGCGGTGTAGCCGTCCCCGAGCAGGACCAGGTTGAACCGTTCGTCCGCGGGGCCGGTGGTCTGTACCGGGACGACGGTGGCGTTCTCGGTGACCGGCGGGCGCTCCCCGGCGGTGGCCGGTCCGGAGCCCACCAGCGCGGTGGTGAGGAGGCAGGCCGCGCCGGTCAGCGCGGCGGCTCGTCCAAGGCGTTGAGGAACCATGGGGCCGGAGCGTACGGTGCGGCCAACGAGCCGTAAAGACACCGCTGTTGGCCATCGCTACGCCAGATAGCGCAGCCCCGGGTGTTCGCTCACGTACGCGTCGAGGAGCCGTCGCGCCACCGACACCGAGTCCACCAGCGGGTGCAGGGCGAACGCCTTGACGGCGGCCGCCCGCGACCCGCCCTCCGCGGCCGCCAGCACCTCCCGCTCGACCGCCTTGACCGTGGTCACCAGCCCGGCCGCGTGCCGGGGAAGCGGTGCGGCCGACACCGGGTGGGCGCCGTTGGCGTCGACGAAGCAGGGCACCTCGACGACCGCGTCCGGGTCCAGCTCCGCGAGGGTGGTGCGGTTGCGGACGTTCAGGATCAGGGTGGTGCGCTCGTCGCGGGCGACGGCCCGCATCAGCGCCAGGGCGACCTGCTCGTACCCGCCCGGCTCCAGGTCCTCCTCCGCCCGCTCCCCGGCGCCGGCCGCCTCCCGGTTGGCCGCCATGTAGGTGGCCTCGCGCTCGGCCAGGGTGGCGTGCCAGGTGTCCAGGGAGGGGGAGCCGTAGAACCCGGCCTGCTGTTCGCGCAGGTAGGCGCCCCGGGTCAGCCCGGCGTCGCGGTAGGCGTGCACCGCCTCGCGGTTGAAGTAGTAGTAGTGCAGGTACTCGTTGGGGATCGCGCCCAGGGAGCGCAGCCAGTCGGCGCCGAACAGCTTGCCCTCCTCGAAGGAGCCCAGCGCCCCGGGGTCCGCCAGCAGCCGGGGCAGCTCGTCCCGCCCCGCCACCCGCACACCGCGCAGCCAGCCCAGGTGGTTGAGGCCCACGTAGTCGAAGAACGCCTCGTCCGGGTCGGCCCCGAGCAGCCGCGCCACGCGCCGCCCCAGGCCCACGGGCGAGTCGCAGATGCCGATCACCCGGTCGCCCAGGACCCGGGACATGGCTTCCGTGACGAGCCCGGCCGGATTGGTGAAGTTGATGACCCAGGCGTCCGGGGCGACCGCCGCGACCCGGCGGGCGATCGACACGGCCACCGGGACCGTGCGCAGCCCGTACGCGATGCCGCCCGCGCCCACCGTCTCCTGGCCCAGCACGCCCTCGGCCAGTGCCACCCGCTCGTCCGCCGCCCGCCCTGCCAGGCCCCCGACGCGGATCGCCGAGAACACGAAGTCGGCGCCCCGCAGGGCCTCGTCGAGGTCCGTGGTGGCCGTCACCACGGGGGCGTCCGGGACGCCCGCCGCCTGCTCGGCCAGCACACCGCGGACCGCCCGCAGCCGGTCCGCGTCCACATCGTGCAGGGTCACCCGGGTGACCCGCCCCTCCGCGCGGTCGCCCAGCAGCGCCCGGTACACCAGCGGAACGCGGAAACCGCCGCCACCCAGAATCGTCAGCTTCATGCGGTCACGCTACTCGGCCGCGCGGGAGCGCCCGGAAAGGCTTGACCACGGCAGGACCGAGCGAGACGATACGTATCGTCTCGTCCTCATGGAAGGGAACCACCCGTGCCCCAGCCCCACGTCCGGTACGTCCGGACCGCCCCCGGCGTGGGCCTGTGGACCGAGTGGCGCGGTGACCCGGACGCCCCCGCGCTGCTCCTGATCATGGGTGCCCAGGCGTCCGGCCTCGGCTGGCCCGACGAACTGTGCGACCTGCTCGCCGCCCACCACCGGGTCATCCGCTACGACCACCGCGACACGGGCCGCTCGACCTGGTCCTACGGCAAGGAGCCCTACGCCCTCACCGCCCTCGCGGAGGATGCGGTCGCACTGCTCGACGGCCCCCGCCGCCCCACCCCCGGCACCTGGCGCAGGTCACCGGCGGCGCCGACCTGGTCGAGGCCCCCGGGATGGGGCACGCCCTGCCGCGCCAGGTCCTCGCGCCGCCGGCCGAGGCGGTCCTGGGGCACACCGCGCGCCCCTGAGCGCCCTCAGCCCACGTCCAGCGCGTTCCGCAGCCCCAGCCGGTACCGGACGCGGTCGTGCCGCTTCAGGGCCTCGATCTCCGGCGCCCGGAACAGGGGCTTCACCACGCACCGGGGGGCGTCGGAACCGGTCCGGTCCAGCAGGGCGTTGACGGCCTGGCGGGCGGCGGCGTTGGCGCCCTCCATCGTCGCCAGGTCGATGGCGACCGACACGTAGTCGCCCGCCAGGAAGAAGTTGGGGACCGCCGTGGCCGCCGGCGGGCGGAGGTGGAACGTGCCGACCGGGTGGATCAGCAACTCGTCCTCGTTGGTGGGGTGCGGGGTGCCGAGACCGTCCACGCCCGGGTCCAGGAACCACGAGTGCAGGGCACCGTCCTTGAGCACCGTGCGGCCGGTGTCGTTGAGGGCCGCCTTGAGCTGGGCCCACACCTCACGGGCCACCTGCTCGCGCGTGCACTGCTTGGCCGTCCGGCCGTACAGGATCCCCGGCCTGTCCCACTCCGAGATGTCCACGGACAGGCACTCCACCGCCACGCCGTCGCCGTAGTCGGCCGGGAAGTCCCGCCGCGGCCAGTGCCCCGCCTGGGCGATCGCCGTCAGCGCCCACGGCGAGTCGATGCAGTTGACGTGGCCGCGCACCATGGGCGGACGCTCGGTCAGATAGAACTGGATGCCCGTCATCCAGTCGGTCCGGAGCCCGTCGCACCGCGCCAGCCGGGGGTCCGCCGCCCGCAGGGCCGCGCCCCAGGTGCGCCGCGCGTGCTCGACCGGCAGGGCGCACACATAGTGGTCGGCGCGGACCGTGCCGCGGACGCCGGCGGGGTCCTCCACCAGTGCGCCGGTCACCTCGCCCCCTCCGTACAGCACCTCGCGCAGGCTCCAGCCGATACGGAACTCGACGCCCAGCGACCGCAGGTGGGCCTCCCACGGGTCGATCCACGCCTCGTTGGTGGGCGCGTCCAGGATCCGGTCCGGCGGGCCGTCCGCGCCACGGCCGAGCGCGTTGAAGACGAACGCCTCGCCGAGCGTGCCCACCGTGCGGGTGCTGGCCTCCTCCGCCTTGGTGGCCACGATGTTGCGGGTGACGCCGATGGCGAGGATCCGCTGGTACGTCTCCGACATCCGCGCCGCCCGGGTGAACTCCCACCAGGGCATGTGCTCCCACACCTCGTCGCGCCGCTCGTCGCAGCTCGTCAGGAAGACCAGCGCGCGGTTGACGAAGTACGCGCCCTCGTGGAGCGGCAGCCCGGTCGCCGTCTCGACCAGCGCGGTCAGGGCCCGGCGGATGTCGTCGAGCGTGAGCCGCTCCGGCTGGTGGCCCGGCCACGGGATGGGCATCCGCAGGTCCTCGCGGCCGGTGCGGGCGAACGCCATCTCGCGGGGCGCGACCAGGTTGTCGTACACGCCGTGGGCGTTGCCGGGGAACGGGATGCGCCGCATCGTGTCGGGGAGGTTGTGGTAGATGCCCGGGATGAACCGGAACCCGTGCTCGGCCGGCAGGGGTCTGCGCCCGCCCCTGGAGCTGCCGGGCACGTCCATGCTGCGCGCCTTGCCGCCGAGCGCGCGCCGCTCGTAGAGCGTGACCCGGAACCCCCGCTCGGCCAGCTCGTGCGCGGCGGTCATCCCGGCGACCCCGCCGCCGAACACCGCGACGGCCGGGCCGCGGGGCGCCGGGGCCGCCGCGGCCGCCGGGCCCGGCAGCGCGCCCACCCCGACCGCCCCGGTGACGGCGGTGGCGCCCGCCATGAAGGTGCGTCGTGTCGTACCCGTACGGTGCATGCCCCACCCACCCTTACCCGAGGTAACCAGCCCGTCGGTCGCAGGAGCTTAGGGCCGCCCCGCGCGACCCGGAACCACCGTGCGCCCCGCCACCGCACAATGGCCGGTTCCCGCCACCGGCCTCGCGCCGGCACCACCCGCCGGCCCCCGGCCCCCCGGGCCGCCCGGGCCGGGGAGAGACGCGGGCTCAGGTGTGCGCCGGGCCGGGAGCCGCCAGCCAGGACGCGACCGCCCCGGCGATCGGCAGCCCGGTCTCCAGCTCCACGAACCCGAACTGCCCGCCCTGGTTGCACTCCAGGAACCACCACAGGCCCTCGGCGTCCTCGGCGAAGTCGAACGCGGCGTACACCAGACCGGCCAGGTCCATGAACTCCCGCACCGGACGGGCGATCCGGTCCGGCACCCCGACCGGCTCCCACGCGTGCCCGGTGTCGCCGTACCGCCCGTCCACCTGCCCCTCCGCGGACGCCTTGCGCGCGGCGAACAGCCGGCCCCCGACGCAGGTGAGCCGGACGTCCGCCCGCTTGGGCACGTACCGCTGGAAGAGCGTCGGCCCGGCCGCGACCCCCGCGAAGTCCGCCCCCGGCTCCACCAGCGTGGTGGGCAGCGCGACCGGCGGATCGGTACGCGGCGGCCCCGACAGGGACTTCACCACCACCCGCCCGTACCGCCCGGCGAACTCCTCCGCCACCCGCGGGAACGTCGTGATCAGCGTGGGCGGCACGGCGAAGCCGCTGTGGTGCGCGACCCGCAACTGCCAGGGCTTGTACCGCGCCTGCGCGGCCGGCCGCGGATGGTTCATCCAGCGCGCCGTGGTCGAGTACAGCATCCCGTACAGCGCCTGCCCGGTCTCCGCGCCCAGCCACGCCGACGTCCCCGGCGCGTGTGCCGCCGGCTCGCCCGGGCGGCGCACCCACACGGAGCGCAGCGCCCGGGAGCTGACCATGCGCCCCTGTGCCGAGAGGTAGCAGTGGAAGTCCCCGTGCACGTACTCGGCGGACAGATCGGCCCCACCGGGCAGGTCGGCGGGGTCCAGCCGTACGAGCGGCACACCCCGCTCGTGCAGCTCGGCCACCACCATGTCCGCCGTGACGTCCTGAGGGCTCGTCAGGACCAGAACGGTCATCAGCTCGCGCCGGCCGTGCTTCAGTCGTCGAAGTGCGTCTGGGAGCCGGCGGTGGACGTGGTCGTGCCCGCGGCCAGCAGCAGCGCCCGGTCGCTGATGGCCGGGCGCCCGTCGGGCAGGACGTTGAGCTGGAGCGCCGGGTCGTAGGTGTAGAGCGCGGTGACGTCCTCCGAAGCCTTCTGCGGACGCGCGTAGCTGCACGCGAACGGCTGCATGATCCCCTCCATCATTCGTCAACTCCGGTACGAGTGACGGTACGCGGGGGCGTGTGTAGGGGGCTCACTACGCTCCGCTGCGCACCGGACGCGCGGCCGGCCGGGCCCCCGGCGACCGGCACAATGGAGGCATGCCCCGACGCACCCCCGCCCGCCGCGCCACCCCCCGCCCCACCTCGCGTAACCCCCGGTCCGCCGCACACCCGCGCACCGCCTCCGAGGTGCGGGACGACAGCCCCTGCCCGTGCGGACTGCCCGCCGCCTACGGGGCCTGTTGTGGCCGGTTTCACACGGGCGGGGCGCTCGCGCCGACCGCCGAACTGCTGATGCGCTCCCGCTACAGCGCCTTCGTCGTCCGCGACGAGCCGTATCTGCTGCGCACCTGGGCACCGGCCACCCGGCCGCGGAGCGTGGACTTCGACCCCGCCATGCGCTGGACCGGCCTGGAGATCACCGGTACCACCGACGGCACCCTCTTCCACACCACCGGCACGGTCTCCTTCGTCGCCCGCTACACCCACGGCGGCGAGCCCGGCGCGCTGAGCGAACGCAGCCGCTTCGAGCGGACCGACGGCGCCTGGGTGTACGTGGACGGCACCTTCACCGAATAGGCGGCGCGGCCGGCAGGAGGACGCCTCGGCGCCGGCTTCAGTGACGGGCCGGCGCGCGGCCGGCCGCGGCGGGAGATCAGCGCCGGGCGGCGCCCCGGGCGGAGGATCAGCGCCAGGACGCGCCCGGGCGGAGCAGCAGGCCCGGGTTGTAGGCGCCGAGCACCTTGTTGGCGCGGGCCAGCGCGGCCAGGGCGTGCTCGCGGTCCGCCTGGTCCTCGGTGCACAGGGGTGCCCGGAACCGGTACACCTCGCGCGCCGCGCACTCGGCGTCGACCTCCGCCTGAAGGATGCCGATCGGCATGCACGAGCCGATGAGGGCGGCCACCCGGTCGGGGATCGGGACGGGGACGAGGGGCGACGCGGTCACGTGGAGTCCTTCACTGCTGAGCGCTGCTTGTGGCAGCCGTCTGTTTGCTGTGCTCCCTCCATGGGTACAGCATCAGGTTCGCGTTTACCCCAAGGGTTTGTATCTGTGCTGCAACCGTTTGCTCCGCGACCGGTGATTTCCGTCGCACGAACGCCCGAAGTCCCCGCCGGACGGCAGGTGTTGATCTTCCCGGCCGCGGTCAGCCCCGCCGGCCCTAGGCGGTGCCCCGCCGGCCGCCGGACTCCGCGGCACGCAGGTGCAGCGCCCGCAGCACCGCCTCCGTCGCGAACCTGGACCGGGGGTCGGCGAGCCGTCCGCCGAACCGGGCTTCGAGGTTGCGCATCCGGTAGCGCACGGTCTGCGGGTGCACGTCGAGCAGCTCGCCCATCTGCGCGGCGGTGCCGCGGGTGTCCAGCCAGGTGCGCAGGGTATCGATGAGCCGGTCGCGGCGGGTGGGCGTGAGTCCGGCGAGCGGGGCCAGCTCCCGCTCGGCGAGCTGGTCGACGAGGGCGGGGTCCGCCAGCAGCCAGAGGGTCACCAGGTGGTCGGCGCAGAAGGTGAGCGGGGCGTCCTCGACGACACCGGCGTCGATCAGTTCCAGGACGCGGCGGGCCCAGCGGAGCGAGTCGGCCGCGGAGGCCAGGGGGACGGTGAGGCCCACGGCCGCGCGGTCCGCCGGGAGGGCCGCCTCGAGCGACCGCCTCCGTGTGTCGTCCAGCGGGCCGGGGAACAGCAGGTGCGGCTGAGGGTCGCTCGGGTCGACCAGGACATCGTTGTCGGGTTTGCCGCGGAGGGAGGGACGGGCCGGAGGGCGCAGCGCGACGAGCGTGACCCGGTCGGGCAGCGGCCAGCCGGTCTGCTCGGCCAGTTCGGCGAGGGCGGTGCGCGGGACGGGCGGTCCGGCGAGGATCAGGTGCAGCAGCCGTCTGCGTAAGGACTCGGCCTGTTCGACGGTCTCCGCCCGGACTTGCAGATAGCCCTCCCGGGACAGCGCCTCCAGCTCGTCGACGTAGGCGAACAGCGCGTCGGCGAAGCTGAGCATCAGGGTGGGGGAGAAGTTGTAGCGCCTGCCGACCTTCTTGGCCCGCCGCAGCGCCACCCGGGCGCCCAGGCGGTAGGCCCCCAGCAGGGTTTCCAGGCTGCGGCCCTCGTACGCCTCGAACCGGCCGAACCGCCGGCACATCTCGTCGCGCAGGGTCGTGGGGGCCGAGGGGGAGGCGACCTGGTCGACGAAGGCGGAGATGTTCTCCTCGACGCCGAGGCGGATCGCCTTGCCGTAGGGGCCGCCCAGGAGGCGGGCGTACTCGGGGTAGGCGCGCGTGACCTCGATGCCGATCTCCTGGACGAGGCTCGGCAGTTCGGGCCGGATGATGGCGGCGAACTCCTGGGGGAGCGGCCCCAGTGGCTCGCCCACGTCCGACGGCTGGGTGGTGGATCGGGGCATGGCGGGTGGCCCCTCCTTCTCCGGGTGCGGCCGGTGGGGGGAGGTGGTGCGGGGGCGCTGTGGGGGGAAGCGCTCCCACGTGCGGGCGGGGTCGAGCACTTCGTGGGTGCCGAACATAGACCAGGAGTCGCCGGGCGCGCACCAGTACGGACCAATGGTCCGGGCGCGGTGCACGGATCTGGCCGAAGCCCGACCGTCTTCCCGGTCCGGGCGGGGCCGGCACCCGGCCGAAGGGGCGGGAGTGCTCACTTCCGTACAAGAAACCCCGGCGATCTGTGGCCCGTACGACAAGAAAATACCCGTCGGTAAGAATGCCGGGGAAAACTTACGGGCGCGTATTGCGCGGCCGGTTACTCGCTCGTAGCGTCAATCGCGCAAGGTGCTCGACCTGGTGGCCGTACGCAATTGGCCCCGTGTTCCGTGAAGTGAGCCGCCACCGCTTGTCCCCGGCGTGTACGAGCCGCATACGCGTGGGGGAAAGCGGTCATCAGGTACGCCCCATCCCCTCAGGAGGGAACAGCCCGTGCGACCCGTTACCAGAATTTCCGCCATTTCCGCCGCCGCGTTACTGGCCGCCGCCGGAGTGTCCGCGACGACCGCGTCGGCCGCCCCCCAGGCCACCTGGACCGTCAGCAACCCGGCCGCGGACGACGTGTTCACAGCCACCAACGTCCCGGCCGCCAACGCCGTCCTCACCAACGTGACCACCGGCGCCACCATCACGTGTTCCGTCTACGCCGCCTCCGGGACCGCCGTGGACGGCGCCTACGCCAGTGGGGCCGGCCTGGCCACCATCGGCACCGCCACCTTCGGCACCTCCGCCACCAAGTGCAACGGCCCGCTCGGGTCCAAGTGGGTCTCCTCGTCCGTCCAGGCGATGAAGCTCAACGGGGTCACCTACGCCGCGGGCGTCACCAAGGGCACGCTGACCGGCGTGAAGGTGACCCTCACCGGCACCAGCCTGCTCGGGACGTGCAACGCCACGATCGAGGGGTCCGCCAACACCGGCAGCTACACCAACGCGACCGGCGTCCTGGAGATCGTGCCCGACGCCACCCCGGCGCTGACCGTCACCAGTGCGTCCGGGTCGTGCGCGGGCCTGATCAAGACCGGCGACAAGGCCAAGTTCGGCGCCAAGTACCAGGTCTCGCCGGTCCTCACGGTCACCAGCCCGTAAGCACCGGGCGGGCGGCCCCCGTTTGGGGGGGCGGGGGTGGTGTGGGGGGGGGTGCAGGCACGTACACCGCCCCCCCCCCCTCGCCCCCAAACCCC
>NZ_JBVKAH010000005.1:0-92690 GCF_055598725.1 Streptomyces sp. NPDC039423 | reverse complement strand
TCAAGGGTTCAAAAGAGAAAAAAACAGAAAGGGATGGGTGGTACCCCCCCCGCTCGGTGCTCGTTACCGACCCCACCCCCACAAAACCCCCACCCCCGGGGCGCCCACCGTGGGACGGACAGCAGCGGGCGATGTGGGGGTTGACCGATGGGCAGCAGCACGACCGGCGGGCCGGGCCGCCGGCGCACCTGGGCGCGCACCGCGTCCGTGGGGGCCGTGGTGCTGGTGGCGGGGCTCGTGCCCGGCACCGGTACCGGGGTCGCGGTGGACGAGGGCGCGCAGCCCGCCGGCGGGGTCTTCGGCTACGCCTGCCGGCTGCCGGGCGGGGAACACCCGGCGGAGGTACGGGTCTCGGCCACGCTGCCGCGCCAGGTCGCGGCCGGCCGGCCGGTGCGCCCCTCGGACGTGCGGGTCGCCGTGCGGCTGCCCGCGGAGGCGGTGGCCGAACTGGCCGCCCTGGGCGCCGCGTCCGCGAGCGGAGCCGTCCGTCTGGCCGGGCGGGTGGCGCAGGGCGACGACACCGCCGACCTGCCCTGGACACAGCTCACCGTCCCGGACGGCGCCCTGCCGGTCACGGGGCCGTACACGGTGGAGGGCGCGGGCGCCGTGCCCTCGGTGACCGCCTCCGCGGCGGGCGACCTCGTCTTCTCGACCGGGCCCGTCACCCTGGACCTGCTGCTGCGCAAGGCCGACGACACCCCGCTCGTCCCGCCCGTCCCCTCCCTCACCTGCGCGCCCGAACCGGGCCAGGACATCACGATGGGCCGGGTCGCGGTGCTCCCCGGGCCCGGCACCGGTGACCGCCCGCCGGTCGTCGACGGGCCGTCCCCCGGCCCGGACGGCCCGGACGGCCCGGTACCGGTACCGGAGGGCCCGGACCCGGTACCGGACGGTCCGGCGGGCACGCCGCCCGGCACGCCGCCCGGCACGCCGCCCCCGGGCCCCGGCCCGCGCCCGGGTCCGGCACGGGGTCACGGGGCCGGCCGGGCCGACGACTGCGTGGAGGCCCCACCGGTGAGCCAGGATCCCGTACCGAGCCACGGCTACATCGCCGGCTACGCCAACGTCCTGAAGCTCGGCTCCGCCATGTTCCTCAAGGACCCCGGCCTGATGAGGGTGAACATGGCCAAGGCCACGCAGACCTACCAGTGCCCGCGCGACGACGGGCTCGTCTTCACCATGTACAGCGACGCCACCCTCGACCACCGGGGGAAACCGCAATTGCCGCCCGTCCGGTCGACGTTCCTCACCTTCGGCTTCATGCCGACGACGGCCACGGCGGAACTCACGCTGGCCGGTCCCATGGACATCGCGACCGGCAGCTACTTCTCACCCGACGGGCAGTTCTCCGAGGTCACGAAGGCGACCGCCGAGCTGTGGGTGCGGCTCTCCGACGTGAAGGTGAACGGCACCCCCCTCGACGTCGGCCCCGCCTGCCGCACCGCCCGGCCCATGAGGCTGACACTGACCGGGCGCGGCTGGTACGACGCCGAGGGCAGGCCCCACGGCTACACGGTGGTCACCGGCGGCCCGCTGACCGGCTCCGCCACCATCCCCGAGTTCAGCGGCTGCGGCGCCACGGAGGACCTGGACCCGCTGTTCACCGCCTCCCTGTCCGGGAGCGGCAACCACACCAGGCTGACGCAGGGCGTGCTGTGCTCACCGGGCCAGCCGGAGTTCTGCCCGGACCCGCCGAGGCCGAAGCCCGAGCGGTGACCCGGCCGCGCGCGGTACGCACGGAGCGACAAAGAATCCCCGCCGGTTTGTCATGCGGTGACAAATGGCCCGGCGGCCGCGAAGACGTCGTGTGCGGCGCTTGTCCGGGACCTTCGGGTGACCGTAACGTGCGCCTCCCGACGCACTTTTGTCACTTCCTCAGCAAGAGCGGGACCTGGGAGTTGTGGTGGGAACAGAAGTGGTCGTCGAAGGACTCACCAAATCCTTCGGCAAACAGAACATCTGGCAGGACGTCACGCTCACCCTGCCGGCCGGTGAGGTCAGTGTGATGCTCGGCCCCTCCGGCACCGGCAAGACCGTATTCCTGAAATCACTCATAGGGCTGCTGAAACCCGAGCGCGGGCGCGTGCTCATCAACGGCGTCGACATGGTGAACAGCCCCGAGCGCGACATCTACGAAACGCGGAAACTCTTCGGCCTCATGTTCCAGGACGGGGCGCTCTTCGGCTCGATGTCGCTGTTCGACAACGTCGCCTTTCCGCTGCGGGAACACACCCGCAAGAAGGAGTCCGAGATCCGCCGCACCGTGATGGAGCGGATGGAGATGGTCGGCCTCGTCGGGGCGGAGGGGAAACTGCCCGGCGAGATATCCGGCGGTATGCGCAAACGCGCCGGGCTGGCCCGCGCCCTCGTCCTCGACCCGCAGATCGTCCTCTGCGACGAGCCCGACTCCGGACTGGACCCCGTCCGCACCGCCTACCTCTCCCAACTGCTGATCGACCTCAACGCGCAGATCGACGCCACGATGCTGATCGTCACGCACAACCTCGACATCGCGGCCACGGTTCCGGACAACATGGGCATGCTGTTCCGGCGCAATCTCGTCACCTTCGGACCCCGTGAGGTCCTGCTCACCAGCGACGAGCCGGTGGTGGCGCAGTTCCTGAGCGGGCGGCGCGAAGGCCCCATCGGGATGTCGGAGGAGAAGGACGCCGCGACGCTGGCGCGCGAACAGCGGACCCCCACCACCCACGCGCCCCGGGTCGTCGCCCCGCAACTGGAACCCTCGCCCGGCCTGCCGCCCCGCGCCGCCGTCCAGCGCCGTCGCGAACGGGTCCTCGCCATGCTGCCCCGCCTGCCGGAGGCCGCCAGGACCGCGATCCTCCGCAGCTACGCCCCCGCCGGCACGGGGGGCGGTGCCGCCTCATGACCACCGACCACCCGGGCACCCCCCGCCCCACTACCCCGGACACCGCCACCCCGGACACCGCCACCCCGGACACCGCCACCCTCCCGGACATCCGGACCGCCCCACCGGCCGATCCGGTGCCCGGCCCCTCCACCGGCCCGGCCACCCGCCCCTCCACCGGCCGGCAGCGCCCGCACCGGGGCGGGGACGCCCACCGGCCGCCCTCGCGGGCACTGGCGCCGCTGCGGGAAACGGGGCGGCTGTTCGCCCTCGCGGCCACCGTGGCCCGCGACACCTTCCGCCGGCCGTTCCAGTTCCGCGAGTTCGTCGAGCAGTTCTGGTTCGTCGCCGGCGTCACGATCCTGCCCGCGGCGCTGGTCTCGATCCCGTTCGGCGCGGTCATCGCCCTCCAGGTCGGCTCGCTCACCCAGCAGCTCGGCGCCCAGTCGTTCACCGGCGGTGCCAGCGTGCTGGCCGTCATCCAGCAGGCCAGCCCCCTGATCGTCGCGCTGCTGATCTCCGGCGCCGGAGGGTCCGCCATCTGCGCCGACCTCGGCTCCCGCAAGATCCGCGAGGAACTGGACGCCATGGAGGTCATGGGCGTGTCGCCCGTCCAGCGCCTGGTCGTCCCGCGCGTCCTCGCCACCATGCTGGTCGCCGTGCTGCTCAACGGCATGGTCTCCGTCGTCGGCACCCTGGGCGGCTACTTCTTCAACGTGATCATGCAGGACGGCACCCCCGGCGCCTACCTCGCCAGCTTCTCCGCCCTCGCCCAGCTACCCGACCTGTGGATCAGCGAGATCAAGGCGCTGATCTTCGGCTTCCTCGCCGGCATCGTCGCCGCCCACCGGGGCCTCAACCCCCGCGGCGGACCGAAGGGGGTCGGCGACGCGGTCAACCAGTCCGTCGTCATCACCTTCCTCCTCCTCTTCTTCGTCAACATGGTCCTCACCGCGATCTACCTCCAGGTCGTCCCCGCGAAGGGAGCCTGAGGATGGCATCCCCGCTCGCCTGGCTCGACCGCTCCGGCGACCACCTCGTCTTCTACCTCAAGGCCCTCGCCTGGATCCCGCGCACGCTGCGCCGCTACTCCCGGGAAGTGCAACGCCTGCTCGCCGAGGTCGCCTTCGGCAGCGGCGGCCTCGGCGTCATCGGCGGCACCATCGGCGTGATGATCGCGATGACCCTGTTCACCGGCACGGTCGTCGGCCTCCAGGGCTACGCCGCCCTCAACCAGATCGGCACCTCCGCCTTCACCGGGTTCATCTCCGCCTACTTCAACACCCGCGAGATCGCCCCGCTCGTCGCCGGACTAGCCCTCTCCGCCACCGTCGGCGCCGGCTTCACCGCCCAGCTCGGCGCCATGCGCATCAACGAGGAGGTCGACGCCCTCGAAGCGATGGGCGTGCGCTCCCTGCCCTACCTCGTCACCACCCGCATCATCGCCGGCGTCGTCGCCATCGTCCCGCTCTACGCGATCGGGCTGCTCTCCTCCTACCTGGCCTCCCGCACCGTCACCGTCCTCTTCAACGGCCAGTCGGCCGGCACCTACGACCACTACTTCACGCTCTTCCTCTCCCCGGACGACGTCCTGCTCTCCGTCCTGAAAGTGCTGGTCTTCAGCGTCCTGGTGATCCTCGCCCACTGCTACTACGGCTTCCGCGCCTCCGGCGGACCGGCCGGCGTGGGCGTCGCCGTCGGCCGCTCCGTGCGCAACGCCATCGTGCTGATCAGCGTGACCGACTTCTTCCTGTCCCTCGCGATCTGGGGCGCGACGACGACCGTGAAGGTGGCCGGATGAGCCGTATGCCGACCGTACGCAGACGCCTCGCCGGAGTGGTGTTCCTGCTGGTCCCCGTCCTCCTGGCCTGGCTGTCGGTGGCCGTCTACGACAAGCGGTTCACCCGGGACGTCACGGTGACCGTCCTCACCACCAGCGCCGGCAACGAGATGCACCGCGGCGCGGAGGTCAAACTGCGCGGCGTCGTCATCGGCGAGGTGCGCGACATCCGCGCCGACGGCACCGGTGCCCGCCTCACCCTCGCCGTCGACCCGGACCACCTCCACCGCGTCCCCGCCGACGTCACCGCCCAGATGCTGCCCACCACCCTCTTCGGCGAACGGTTCGTGGCCCTCGTCCCGCCCACCGCCAACCCGTCGCCCCGCGCCCTCGCGGCCGGGGCGGTCATCCCGCAGGACCGTTCCGCCAACGCCGTCGAACTGGAGCAGGTCCTCGACCGGCTGCTCCCGCTGCTGACCGCCGTCAAACCGGAGAAGCTGTCCGCCACCCTCACCGCCGTCGCCCAGGCGCTCGACGGACGGGGACAGCAGCTCGGCCGCACCCTCGTCACCCTGGAAGCCCACCTCGAGCGGCTCAACCCCCACCTGCCCGCCCTCAACCGCGACATCGCCCACCTCGTCGAGGTGAGCCGGGTGTACGCCGACGCCGCCCCCGACGTCCTCGACGCCCTCACCGACTTCACCACCACCAGTGGCACCATCGCCGACCAGCAGGCCCGGCTCGCCGGCCTGTACGGGGCCACCACCACCTCCGCGAAGGACCTGACGGCCTTCCTGCGCGGCAACCGGAGCAACATCATCCGGCTGTCCGCCGCCTCCCGCCCCACCCTGGAGGCCCTCGCCCGCCACTCGCCGTCCTTCCCCTGCACCCTGCGTACCCTCGCCGGCTTCGTGCCCGCCATGGACAAGGCGCTCGGCAAGGGCACCGACGAACCCGGCCTGCATGTGAACGTCCGCACCGTGCCCTCCCTCGGGAAGTACGTCCCCGGCAAGGACCGGCCCGTGTACGACGCCACCGGCGGACCGCACTGCTACGCGGTCCCCTACACCGGGAAGCCCGCCGCCACCCCCCGCGCCGGCGGCCGCGGCCTCGGCCTGCCCAACTCGCCGCAGGAGAACCGGCTCGTCAACGAACTCATCGCCCCCGGCCTCAGGACCGGCCCCGAGGCCCTGCCCGACTGGAGCACCGTCCTGACCGGCCCCGTCTTCCGCGGAGCGGAGGTGACCCTCCGGTGAAACGCCGCTCCCTCGCCGGACCGCTCGTCAAATCACTGGTGTTCATCGTGGTGACCGTCCTCGCCACCACCGTCCTGGCGTTGTCCGTCGCCAACGAGGGCGTCGGCGACACCGTCACGTACAAGGCCCGCTTCACCGACGTCACCGGCCTCGTCGAGGGCGACAGCGTCCGCATCGCCGGAGTGAAGGTGGGGCAGGTCGAGTCGGTCGGAGTGGTCGACCGCCGGATCGCCGAAGTCGCCTTCGCGGTCCGGCGGGGCCGCTCCCTGCCCGCCTCGGCCACCGCGTCGATCAAGTACCTCAACATGGTCGGCCAGCGCTACATCGACCTCGACCGGGGTGCCGGCCCCGTCGGCCGGACCCTGCCCGCCGGGGCCGTCATCCCGCTGGAACGCACCACCCCCGCCCTCGACCTCACCCAGCTCTTCAACGGCTTCCGGCCGCTCTTCCAGGGCCTGTCGCCGAACGAGGTCAACAGCCTCGCCGGGTCGATCGTGCGGGTCCTTCAGGGCGACGGCGGCACCGTCGACTCCCTCCTCGAACACGTCGGGTCGCTCACCACCACCGTCGCGGGCAAGGACGAGGTCATCGGCGAGGTCATCAAGAACCTCAACACGGTGCTCAAGACGGTCAACGACCGCGAGGCCGGCTTCGACGACCTCGTCGTCACCCTCCAGGAACTCGTCAGCGGCTTCGCCCGGGACCGCGAACCGCTCGGCGAGGCCATTACCGCCATGGGATCGCTCACCACCGTCACCGCCGGCCTCCTGGAGGACGGCCGCGCCCCGCTCAAGGACGACATCCGCCAACTCGGCCGCCTCTCCGGGGAGCTGGCGAAGAGCACCGACCGGATCGAGACCTTCCTCCGCACCACCCCCGCCAAGATGCAGGCCGTCGGACGCCTCGCCTCCTACGGATCGTGGCTCAACCTCTACCTGTGCGAGGCCACGGTGACCGGCGTCGGCACCGACGACGGATCCCCGCCGCCCACCGGCGTCCCGATCACCGAACCGAGGTGCCGCGCATGAGACTCCCCTCCCCGAAGCGCCTCACCCCCGTACGCGAACGCGACCCCGTCACCGTCGGCGTCGTCGGCCTGCTCCTCCTCGCGCTCCTCGCCCTCGGCGCGTGGAAGGCGGACGCCCTGACCGGCGGCACCACCACCTACACCGCCGACTTCACCGAGGCCGCCGGACTCGACGAGGGCGACGAGGTCCGCGTCGCCGGCGTCAAGGTCGGCGAGGTCACCGGCATCGCCCTGGACGGGGCGAAGGTCCGCGTCCGCTTCGAGGTCGACGACACCACCTGGATCGGCGACTCCACGACCGCCGCCATCGCCATCAAGACCCTGCTCGGCGCGAAGTACCTCGCCGTGGACCCCCTCGGCACCCGCCCCCAGGACCCCGCCACCCGCATCCCCACCGCACGCACCACCTCCCCCTACGACGTCACCCAGGCCCTCACCGGCCTCGGCGACACCATCGACGCGATCGACACCCGGCAGCTCGCCGAGAGCTTCCGGGCCATCTCCGCCACCTTCGCCGACTCCCCGCCCGATGTGCGCAGCGCCGCCACCGGCCTGTCCGCCCTCTCCAGGTCCGTCTCCTCGCGCGACGCCCAGCTCGCCGAACTCCTCAAGGGCAGCAAGCGGCTCACCCGTACCCTGGCGGGCAAGAACAGCCGCTTCGAGACCCTCCTGGAGGACGGCGGCCTGCTCCTCGGCGAACTCCAGGCCCGCCGTGACGCCATCCACCTCCTGCTCACCGGCGCCCGGGACCTCGGCACCCAGCTCACCGGACTCGTCCAGGACAACAAGGACCAGCTCGGACCCACCCTGGCCGCCCTCGGCCGGGTCACCGGGGTGCTGCTGAAGAACCGCGACAGCCTCGACCGGACCCTCGCCCTGGCCGGCCCGTACTACCGCCTCGTCGGCAACACCCTCGGCAACGGGCGCTGGTTCGACACCTACGTCTGCGGCCTCGTCCCCCGGACCTACCTGACCCCCGGCACGCCACCCGCCACCGGGTGCATGCCGCCGCGCCCCGAGGGAGGCGATGCCCGGTGAACCTCCGACGCGCCCTCGGCATCACCGCCGGGCTCGCCCTGGTGGCCGTGGCCGGAACCTCCGGCGTCCTGGCCCTCGACGAGTCCCGGACCACCCGCATCACCGCCCGCTTCGACCGGGCCACCGGCGTGTACGAGGGCTCCGACCTCCGCGTCCTCGGCGTGAAGGTCGGCACCGTCGGCCCCGTACGCCCCCGGGGCACCGAGGTCGAGGTGACCCTGCTGATCGACGAGGGCGTCCGCGTGCCCGCCGGCGCCCACGCCGTCATCGTCGCGCCCAGCGTCGTCTCCGACCGCTACGTCCAGCTCGCCCCCGCCTACACCGGCGGCCCCGAGATCCGCGACGGCGCGGTCCTGCCCGCCGCCCGCAACGCCACCCCCCTGGAGGTCGACCAGCTCTACGCGTCCCTCACCGAACTCAGCGAGGCACTCGGCCCGAAGGGCGCCAACGCCGACGGGGCGCTGGCCGGCCTGATCGGCACCGGCGCCGCCAACCTCAAGGGCAACGGCAAGGCCATCGGCGACTCCGTGGAGCAGTTCGGCAAGGCCGCCAGGACCCTGGACCGCAGCAGCGGCGACCTGTTCGCCACCCTCACCCACCTCCAGTCCTTCACCACCATGCTGAAGAACAACGACAGCGAGGTCCGCCGGGCCGAGCGGCGGCTCGCCACCGTCACCACCTTCCTCGCCGAGGACAAGGAGAACCTGGGCGCCGCCCTCAAGGAACTCGGCACCGCCCTCAGCCAAGTCAAGACCTTCATCGAGGACAACCGCGCGAGCCTGAAGAAGAACGTCGACGTCCTCCTACCGCTCACCCGCACCCTCGCCGACCGGCGCGCCTCGCTCGCCGAGGCCCTCGACACCGCGCCCCTCGCCGCCGGCAACGCCCTCAAGGCGTACGACCCCTCCCACCGCACCCTCAACGGCCGCGCCGACATCAACGAACTGAGCTTCGGCACCGGGACGGCGGCGACACCGGGCGGCCTCGTCCCCGTCGACGCCGCCCGCCGCAAGGACCTGCCCGCCCTCCCGCTGCCCGCCGTCGGCACCGTGTACGGGACCCCGGGGAAGGGGGCCGCGCGGTGACCCGGCCCTCCCGTACCGCCACCACGGTGGGCGCCGCGCTCGCCCTCGCCGTCGGGTTCGCCGCGACCGTCGCGAGCTGCGACGTACCGGCGGGCGGCCTGCGACTGTCCGGCATCGAGCAACTGCCGCTGCCCGGCGGCGCGGACCTCGGGGACCACCCGTACGAGGTCACCGCCGAGTTCGCCGACGTCCTCAGCCTCGTCCCGCAGTCCGCGGTCAAGGTCAACGACGTGGCCGTCGGCCGCGTCACCCGCATCGCCCTCGACCGTTCCGACTGGTCCGCCACCGTCACCATGCGGGTCAACGGCGACGTGCGGCTCCCGGCCAACGCCTATGCCCACCTCGAACAGTCCAGCCTGCTCGGTGAGAAGTACGTCCAGCTCACCGCACCCCCCAAGGGCCACGGCACCCTCGGCGACGGCGCCCGCATCCCCATGAGCCGCACCAACCGCAACCCGGAGGTGGAGGAGGTCTTCGGCGCCCTGTCGATGCTCCTCAACGGCGGCGGCATCCAGCAGCTCCGCACCATCACCACCGAACTGGGCACGGCCCTGCGCGGCAACGAGACCGAGGTCCGCTCCCTGCTGGCACGGCTCGACACCCTCGTCGGAACCCTGGACGGCAACCGGAGCAACATCACCGCCGCCCTCGACGGCGTCAACCGGCTCTCCGCCACCCTCGCCGCCCGCGAACGGGACGTCGACAAGGTCCTCACCGGCCTGAGCCCCGGCCTCAAGGTCCTGGAGAAGCAGCGTGCCTCGCTCCTCACCATGCTCGGCGCGCTCGACACCCTCTCCGGTGTCGCCGTCGACACCGTCAACCGGAGCAAGGCCGACCTGATCGCCGACCTCAAGGCCCTCGGCCCCACCCTCCGGGCGCTGGCCGACTCGGGCAAGGCGCTGCCCGACTCGCTCCAGGTGCTGCTCACCTACCCGTTCACCGACGAGGTGCTGCGCGGCGTCAAGGGCGACTACCTCAATGTCTACCTGGACGTCACCGCCGCCCCCGGAACGCAGATCATCCCCGCGCTCACCCCACCGGACGACACCCCACCCGACGAAACCGCGCCCGGCGGCACCGCGCCCGGCGGCACCGCCGGCCCGCCCGCGCGCACCGGGGCGCCGCCCCCGCACGTTCCCCTGCCCCTGCCCCTGCCCCTGCCCCTGCCGTCCGCCGGGAGCGACTGATGCTGACCCCCGCCATCCGGCTGAAGAATCTCGCCTTCCTCCTCATCGGCGTCCTCGTCCTCGGCTTCCTCGGAGTCCGCTACGCCGACGTTGGCCACCTCGTCGGCATCCGCGACCACTACACGGTCCGGGTCCGGCTGGACACCACCGGCGGGCTGTTCACCCACTCCAACGTCACCTACCGGGGCGTCTCCGTCGGCCGTGTCGGGCCGATCCGGCTCACCGAGGACGGTGTGGAGGCCGAACTGCGCATCGCCAGGTCGGCCCCCGACATCCCCGCCGACCTGGAAGCCGTCGTCGCCAACCTCTCCGCCGTCGGCGAGCAGTACATCGACCTCCGCCCCGTCTCCGACGGCGGCCCGTACCTGCGCGACGGCGCGGTCGTCGCCCGTGCCGACACCCGCACCCCGGCGCCGGTCACCACCGTACTGAGCGGCGTCGGCGACCTCGCCTCCTCCATCGACCTGGAGGCGCTGCGCACCGTCGTCGACGAACTCGGCACGGCGCTGAGCGGCCGCGGCGACGACCTCCAGGCCCTGATGGACGCGGGCGACGACGTCGTCCGGGCCGCCGACCGGGCACTGCCCGCCACCACCCGGCTGATCAGCGACGCCGAGACGGTGCTGCGCACCCAGGCGGAGGAGGGCGAGGCCCTCGCCTCCTTCGCCACCGGGGCCAGGGAACTGGCCGCGCGGCTCAAAGCCTCCGACACCGACCTCCGCACCCTGATCGCCGCAGCCCCAGACGCCGCCGGCCGGATCAGCGCGCTGCTCCGGGACCTCGACCCCGAGTTCGGGGTCGTGCTGGCCAACCTGCTCACCACCTCGGAGGTGGCGGTGACCCGGGAGCGCGGCATCCGGGAGTTCCTGGTGACCATGCCGGCGCTCGTCGCCGCCGGGTCCACCGCCGTGACCCCCCGCGGGGTCGGCCTCGGTATGTCGGTGACCTTCTTCGAACCCCTGCCCTGCACGGCGGGGTACGAGGGGACGACGTACCGCAACGGCCTCGACCTCACCTCCCCGCCGGCCCTCAACACCGGGGCCCGCTGCACCGCCCCGCCCGCCGGCGGCACCAACGTGCGCGGCTCCGCCAACGCGCCCTCCGGCGGCCCGCTGCCGCCCCCGGCCACGGCGCCCGGCGCCACCCTCCCCGCCGGGAGCATGGGCGACCTGCTCGGGCTGGGGGACGGCCGGTGAGGCGGTACGGGTGGTGGGCGGCCGTCGCCGTGGCGGCCCTGCTGTGCGCGCTCGCCGGCCGGTCGTACGCCGGGGCGGCCGGCGACGCCACCCGCGCCCTCGCCGAGGCCAGGGACCACGCCCTGGCCGACGGGCGCGGCCACCTCGCCCGGCTCCGCGGCCTGGACGCCGCACATCCCGCGGCGGCCCGCGCGCAGTGGCTCGACGCCACCACCGGTGACCTCCACGAACAGGTGCGGACGGCCGCCCCCCGGAAGGACGCCGACCCCGGCGCCTCCGCCCGCGCCACCGTCACGGACGCCGCGCTCACCGCCCTGGACGACCGGGCCGGAACGGCGCGGCTCATCGCGACCGTACGGGTCGAGACCACGCCCGCCGATGGCGGGCCCGCCGCCACGGACCGCGAACGCCTGGAGGCCGGGCTCGTCCGCACGGGCGACGGCTGGAAGGTCGCCGCCCTCACCGCGGTACCGGTGGCCGGACCATGAAAGGAGGCCGCAGGGTGGATGCCCTGATCCCCGCGCCCCGCTCGTCCCCCGAGGCGCCCCAGACCCCCGCGCCCCGCTCGTCCCCCGAGGCGCCCGAGGCGCCCGAGCCCCCTGCGGTGCCCGAGGCCCCGGACGCCACCGGGGCCCCGGACGTCCCCGGGACCGTCCGGGGCGGCCGGTGGCGCATGCCCTTCCGGCCCCGGGTGCCCGCTGTGCTCGCCCTTGCGCTGCTCGCCTGCGCCGCCGCACTCCTCCTCCGCGCCCAGGAGCTGAACGGCGCGCCCGCCCTGGACGACCGGGCGCTGACCGACACCGCGGCCACCGACCGGGTCCTGGAGGAGGTCGGCGAAGGGCTCGCCCAGGTCTTCTCGTACGGCCCCGGCGACACCGCCCGGACCCGCGAGGCGGCGCGCCGGGTCCTGGCGGGCCGGGCGGCCCGCCAGTACGAGGCCCTGTTCGGCCAGGTCGAGCAACGGGCCGCCCAGCAGGGACTCACGCTCACCACCCATGTCGTACGCGCCGGGGTGACCCGGCTCGACGACCGCGGCGCGCACCTCCTGGTCTTCCTCGACCAGGTGGCCCGGCGCGCCGGCAAACCCGCCACCACGGTCGCCGCGCAGCTCTCCGTCACCGCCGAACAGCGCGGTGACCACTGGCAGATCGTCGACATCCGAGCGCGATAGGGGGCTCCCGTACCGATGGCCCGCACGATGAGAGGCAACCCGCTCCAGGCGACCGCGGCCGCACTGGTCCTGCTCGCGGCCGGCGGCGCCGGCTGGGGCGGCTGGTCCTGGTACACGGCGGCGCACGACGAGTCCGCCGCGTACGCCACGACCCGCGACGAGGTGCTCGCCGCGGGCGAACAGGCCGTGCAGAACATGAACACGCTCGACCACCGGGACCTGCGGCGCGGACTGGACCGCTGGCAGGACTCGGCCACCGGCGGCCTGCTGGACCAGCTCACCCAAGGGCGCCCGCAGTTCGAGCGGCAGATCCAGCAGGCCAGGACGGTGACCAGCGCGAAGGTGCTGGCCGGCGCGGTTACCGAGCTGGACGCCCGGGCCGGGCGGGCCGGCGTGATGGTCGCCCTCCGGATCACCGTGACCCCGCCCAAGGGCAAGCCCGCCGCCAAGGAGAGCCGGATGCTCGGCGAGCTCACCCGGACGCCCGAGGGCTGGAAGCTCAGCGCCCTCGGCCAGGCACCGGTCGGCACCACGACGCCCGCCGCCGACTGAGAGGACCCGCCATGTCGACGACACGTCACCTCATTGAACGGCAGCGCCGCCTGGCCGCCGCGGACGCGCCCCGCACGGCCCCGCCCCCGCCCCGGACGCGGCGCACCGACCCCACGTCCCGGACCCGGCGCACCGAACCGCCCGCCCCGCCGCGCGCCGGGCGTACGCGGTCCGGCTCCCCGCCACGCCCCGGGGACGCCGGGGCCGGCTCCCCGCCCCGGACCCGCCGGCGCCACCGGCTGCCCGTGGCCCTGGGCGTCCTCACCGTCCTCCTGGGCGGTTTCGCCGCCTGGTCGACCGGGGAGGCGGCCGCCCTGCGCGACACGCCCGCCGCCCGCAACGCCGCGCTCACCGACACCGCCCGCACCACCGAGGTCAAGGGCCAGGTCACCAAGGCGGTGAACGAGCTCTTCTCGTACGACCACGCCGCCACCGCCACCGCCGACAAGGCCGTCCGCGCCCACCTCACCGGCAAGGCGGTCGGGCAGCACCGCGCCATGCTCGCCCCGGTCCGGGCGCAGGCCGCGAAGCACGGACTCGTCCTCACCACCACCGTCACCCACAGCGGCGTGGAGCTGATCGACGGCGACCGCGCGCGCGTGCTGATCTACGCGGACCAGAGCAACACCCGTACGGCGGCGAAGAAGCCCGAGACGACGTACGGCGCCGCCGTGTTCGCGGTGGACGCGGTGCGCGAGGACGGCACCTGGCGCATCGCCGTCATCGACACCCTGGGAGCGGGCTCATGAGGATCCGCGGGAGGGTACGGGGGCGGCTGCGGGTCCGCCGGGGGGTCACCGGAACGGCCGCGGCCGTGACGGCGATGGCCGCGCTGACCGCGTCGCAGGCACCCGGGTTCGCCCGGCCCCCGGCGCCGGTGCCGGCCGCGGAACGGGCCCCGGCGGGGGACCGCGCCGGGGCCGCCGTGCCACGGCCACCGGGCGACGGGGCGTACCACACGGAACTGCCCCCGTTGGCCTCGCCCGCGCCACTGCGGGCACCCCGGCCGGGGAGCGCCCGCCCCGCCGCCGGGCCGGTCACCGTCCAGTCCGGGATCCCGGCCACCGTCCTCGCGGCCTACCGGCGCGCCGAGGCCGCCGTCGCCCGCACCGACCCGGGCTGCCGGCTGCCCTGGCACCTGCTCTCCGCGATCGGCAGGGTCGAGTCGGGCCAGGCGCGCGGCGGGCGGGTCGACGCCCGTGGCACCACGCTGGAGCCGATCCTCGGTCCGGTGCTCAACGGCGCAGGGTTCGCCCGGATCACGGACACGGACGGCGGGGCGTACGACGGGGACCCGGTGTTCGACCGGGCGGTCGGCCCCATGCAGTTCATCCCCTCGACCTGGGCCCGCTGGCGCGCGGACGGCAACGGCGACGGGCGCCGGGACCCCGGCAACGTGTACGACGCCGCCCTCGCCGCCGGGCGCTACCTGTGCGCGGGGGAGCGGAACCTGAGCGTCAAGGCCGACCTGGACCGGGCGGTCCTGAGCTACAACCACTCGGACGCCTATCTCCGGACGGTGCTGGCCTGGCTGGCCTTCTACCGGCACGGGGCGCACCCGGTGCCGGACACCACCGGCGTGCTCCCGGCGAGCCCCGGCGCGGGGCGTCCGGCCGGCGGCGGGCGGGTGACCGGGCCGGGCGCGGGCGCGGGTGGCGGGATCGTGGTCGGCCCGCGGCCCCCGTCCGGCCCGCCGGTCGTCCGTCCGCCGGCGCGCCCGTCCCGGCCCCCCGCCGGCCCTGCCCCGTCCCCGTCCACGACGCCCGCCCCCTCTCCGACGCCCGCCCCCTCTCCGACGCCCGCCCCCTCTCCGACGCCCGCCCCCTCTCCGACGCCCGCCCCGGCTCCGTCCCCGTCCACCCCGCCCACGCCGACCCCGGGGCCCACGGATCCGCCGGGCCCGTCCCCGGACCCCACCTGTCCGTCACCTACCCCGACCCCGACCCCGGTGCCGACCCCGTCACCGAGCCTGCCCCCGTCCCCGACCCCGACCGCGTCGCCGTCACCGGACCCGGGCGGCCCGCCCTCGCCGGGCGCTCACGTGCGGGCCGGGGAACCCGCCGGGGCGCCCTGCTCACCCGCCGCTCCCGCCCCCTGACAGCACCTCACCGAGGTCGTAGGAGACGGGTTCCTCGAGCTGGCCGTACCCGCAGCTCTCCGGCGCACGGTCCGGCCGCCACCGGCGGAACTGGGCGGTGTGCCGGAACCGGCTGCCCTCCATGTGGTCGTACCCCACCTCGCACACCAGCTCGGGCCGCAACGCCACCCATGACAGGTCCTTCTTGCCGGACCAGCGGCTCGGCGCGCCCGGCAGCCGGGCGGTCTCGTGCGCGGCCCCGTCCGTCCACGCGGCCCAGGGGTGTCCCTCGGGCGGGTCCATGCGCAGCGGTTCCAGCTCGTCGATCAGCTCCGCGCGCCGTTTCGCGGTGAACGCGGCGCACACGCCGACGTGCTGGAGAGCGCCGTGGTCGTCGTACAGGCCGAGGAGGAGGGAGCCGACGACCGGGCCGCTCTTGTGGAAGCGGTAGCCGGCCACGACGACATCGGCAGTCCGCTCGTGCTTGATCTTGTACATCAGCCGGGCGTCGGGCCGGTAGCGCAGGTCCAGGGGCTTGGCGATCACTCCGTCGAGCCCGGCGCCCTCGTACTGCTCGAACCAGCCGCGCGCCACCTCGATGTCGGTGGTGCACGGGGCGAGGTGGACGGGTGGGCCGGCCCCGCGCAGGGCCTCCTCCAGGGCCGCCCGGCGCTCGACGAGCGGGAGGTCCATCAGCGAGGCGTCCCCCAGCGCCAGCAGGTCGAAGGCGATGAACCGCGCCGGGGTCCGCTCGGACAGCATCGTCACCCGGGACGCGGCGGGGTGGATGCGCTCGGTGAGCCGGTCGAAGTCGAGCCGTCCCTCGTGGGCGATCACGATCTCGCCGTCGACGACGCAGCGCTCCGGGAGCCGGGGCGGCAGGCCGGTGACCAGCTCGGGGAAGTAGCGGGTCAGCGGCTTGCCGGTCCGGCTGCCGATGATCAGTTCCGGCCCGTCCCGGTGGACGACGGCCCGGAAGCCGTCCCATTTGGCCTCGTACTGCATTCCGGGCGGGATCTTCTTCACGGACTTGGCCAGCATCGGCTTCACGGGCGGCATCACCGGCAGGTCCATGGCTCGATTCTGCCCGACCGTGCAGCGATATGCCCGATATGCGATGTCTGCTCGTGGGTCCTACTGTGGCGCCCATGGGAAACGCGGTGGAGCTGGAGGCAGGCGGGCGGACCGTACGCCTGTCCAACCCGGACAAGGTCTACTTCCCGGAGCGCGGCTTCACGAAGCTGGACGTGGCGCGCTACTTCCTCGCCGTGGGCGACGGCATCACCCGCGCCCTGCGTGACCGCCCCACCACCCTGGAACGCTTCGTCGACGGCGTGGAGGGCGAGTCCTTCTTCCAGAAGCGCGCTCCCAAGAACCTCCCCGAGTGGATCCCCACCGCCCACATCACCTTCCCCAGCGGGCGCTTCGCCGACGAGATCCGCCCCACCGAGATCGCCGCCGTCATCTGGGCCGCCAACCTGGGCACGCTCACCTTCCACCCGTGGCCCGTCCGGGGCGACGCGACCGATCACCCCGACGAGCTGCGCATCGACCTCGACCCGCAGCCCGGCACCGGCTTCTCCGACGCGGTCGCCGCCGCGCACGAACTGCGCGCCCTGCTCGACGAGCACGGACTGCGGGGCTGGCCGAAGACCTCCGGCGGCCGCGGCCTCCACGTCTACGTGCCGATCGAGCCGCGCTGGGACTTCACCCGGGTTCGCCGCGCCGCCATCGCCGTCGGCCGCGAACTGGAGCGGCGCATGGAGGGCCGGGTCACCACCGCCTGGTGGAAGGAGGAGCGCGGCGAGAAGATCTTCGTCGACTACAACCAGACGGCCAGGGACCGGACCATCGCCTCCGCCTACTCCATCCGCCCCCGGCCGCACGCCCCGGTCTCCGCCCCCCTGCGGTGGGACGAACTGGACGACGTCGACCCGCGCGACTTCGACCTGGCGACCATGCCGGTGCGGTACGCCGACCACGGGGACGTCCACGCGGACATGGACGACCACGCCTTCACCCTCGACAGCCTGCTGGAACTGGCCACGAAGGACGAGCGCGACCACGGGCTGGCCGACCTGCCGTACCCGCCGGACTACCCGAAGATGCCGGGTGAGCCCAAGCGGGTGCAGCCGAGCCGCGCCAAGAAGACCGGCTAGCCGGTCATACGGGCGGCCCCCTCCTGATGCGGCGGTCCGCCGGCGGCGCCACACTCGGCACCATGCTGACCACCCGTCATCCGACCGGTTCCCCGGACTGGCTCGACCTCGGCACCCCCGACCCGGCGGCCGCGCTCGCCTTCTACGGCGCCCTGTTCGGCTGGGACTTCCGGCCGGCCGGTCCCGGCACCGGCGGCCACGGCCTGTTCCAGCTCGACGGCCGGACCGTCGCGGGCGGCCCGGCCCTCACCCCCGGCCGGGCCGCACCCGCCTGGACCCTCCACTTCCGCACGGCCGACGCCGACGCCACCGCCACCGCCGCGCGCGACGGCGGCGGGACGGTGCTGTCCGGCCCCGCGGACGTCCCCGGCCTCGGCCGGACGGCGCTCCTCGCCGACCCGGCCGGCGCCCGCTTCGCCGTCCGGCAGCCCGGCGCCGACGGGGGCCTGGAACGGGTCGGCGTCCCGTACGCACTGTGCTGGGCGGAGCTGTACACCCGCGACCCGGCCGCCGCGATGGCCTTCTACGGGTCGGTGCTCGGCCTGGAGTCATCCTGCTCGACCCGGCCCGGCGACACCCGCTCGCCCCTCGTCCTCGCCCCGGCGGACGGCGGTGACGACGCCTCCTTCGGCAGCCTGGTGCCGCTGCGCACCGATCCGGTGGAGACGGCCGAAGCCCCGTACTGGACGCCCGTGTTCGAGGTCCCCGACGCCGACGCGACGGCCGCCGGGGCGGCCCGCCTGGGCGGCACCGTCCGGCTGGCCCCGGAGGAAAGGCCCGGCCTGGGCCGTTTCGCCAAGCTGACCGACCCCCAGGGAGCCCGGTTCGCGGTCGTCACCGGCCTCGCGACACGGGCCTGACGCCGAAAGACCCCGGCCGACCAGGAAACACCCCGGCCCGACACGGGGGCACTCGGCCCGACACGGGGGCACTCGGCCCGTCCCGGGAACACCCCGGCCGTCCCGGGAACACCCCGGCCCGACACGGGACACCCCGGCCCGACACGGGACACCCCGGCCCAACGCCTTGCCGATCACGTCCCGCAGGCCCATGATTACGGAGCGAACCGGCGGACCGCCCGCCGGTGCCGCGTTGATCGTTCGTTGACGAGCCGTTTATCGGGGCCGGGCAGCGTGTCCGGCATGCCGATCAACCGCACCGCTCTCGACGACCACGAACTCGCCTGGCGGGAAACCGCCCTGTGCGCCCAGACGGGCGCCGACTTCTTCTTCCCCGACCCGGGCTCCTCCACCCGCGAGGCCAAGCGTCTCTGCGGCGCCTGTGAGGGCCGCGAGGCCTGCCTGGAGTACGCCCTCACCCACGATGAACGCTTCGGCGTCTGGGGCGGCCTCTCGGAGAAGGAGCGATACGCGCTGCGCCGCCGTGAGCGCTGAGCGCGGCCGGCCGGCACCGGGGGAGCCGCGGGCCCGATATCCGGGTGCCGGTCCCGGCGGACCGCCCGTAAGATCACATGCGCATGGAGCAGCAGCACAGCGCAGTGACGGACGACGAGCTGGCCGCGTACGGCCGC
The DNA here is from genome assembly GCF_055598725.1 of Streptomyces sp. NPDC039423. NCBI lineage: Bacteria > Bacillati > Actinomycetota > Actinomycetes > Kitasatosporales > Streptomycetaceae > Streptomyces > Streptomyces sp. NPDC039423. The sequence goes on along the minus strand of NZ_JBVKAH010000005.1, from coordinate 73,765 downwards.
ACGGTGGAGCGCCTCCGGGCCCTGCCGCTCGACGACCCCCGGCGGATGCGGGCCGAGGAACTGGCCGCCTCCTTCGCCCGCGAGAGCCGCAACAAGCGCCGCAAGGCCAGGCAGCGGGCGCGGTCGCGGGCCGACGCCCTGCTCAGCGCCGCCACCGCGACCGGTGCCCTCGACCGGCGTGAGGACGCGCCCCTGCCGACGCCCCCGCCGGACCGGCGCGGCAGCGTGGGGGAGTTCCTCAAGCCGCGGCACTGCTACGTCTGCAAAGCGCTCTATCGACAGGCCGATGCCTTCTACCACCGGCTCTGCCCCGCCTGCGCCGCCGACAACACCGCACGCCGCACCCTGTCGACCGACCTGACGGGGCGCCGGGCGCTGCTCACCGGCGGCCGCGTGAAGATAGGGTTCCAGCTCGCGCTGATGATGCTCCGCGACGGCGCCGAACTCCTCGTCACCAGCCGCTTCCCCCAGGACACCCTGCGCCGCTTCCGCGCCGCCGAGGGCAGCGGCGACTGGCTGGAGCGGCTCACCGTCGTGGCCATCGACCTGCGCGACCCGCGCCAGGTCCTCGGACTGTGCGAGCGGCTCCTCGCCGAGGGCCGGCCCCTCGACATCCTCGTCAACAACGCCGCCCAGACGATACGCCGCCCGCCCGAGTCGTACGCCGCGCTGCACGCGGGGGAGCGCGGCGAGCTGCCGGGCGGGGTCGTCGTGGCCCCGGGGTACGCCCCGGACCTGCCGGCCACCGGTGACGGCGCCCTCGCCCTCGTACTCGGCCGCGAGACGGACGAGGCGGGTCTGCTCCCCGACCCGGCTCCGCGCAACTCCTGGTCCGCGCGGCTCGGCGAGCTCGACCCCGCCGAGGTGCTGGAGACCCAGCTCGTCAACGCGCTCGCGCCCGCGCTGCTGTGCGACCGCCTGCTGCCGCTGCTGCTGGCCTCCCCGCACCCGCGCCGCTACATCGTCAACGTCAGCGCGGTGGAGGGACGGTTCGCCGTGCGCAACAAGACGGCCGGTCACCCGCACACCAACATGGCCAAGGCCGCGCTCAACATGCTCACCCGCACCAGCGGCGAGCACCTGGCCGCGCGGGGCGTGCACATGTGCAGCGTCGACACCGGCTGGATCACCGACGAGAACCCGGCCCCCCGCAAGGCGCGGATCGCCGCCGCCGGCATCCGCACGCCGCTGGACGTGGTGGACGGCGCGGCCCGCGTCTACGACCCGATCGTCCAGGGCGAGGCGGGCGCGCCGGTCGCCGGGGTGTTCCTCAAGGACTACCGGCGGGCTGCGTGGTGATGCGGTACGTCTCGCCGTAGGTCTGCCAGGTCAGCGGCACCCGGAGGTCCATGTTCCCGTCCCGCAGGAACACCCGCTGGGCGGTGTCGATGCGGGACGTGTCGCGCTCGCGCTCGGTCTTCTGGAGCTTCATCACGGCGCGGCTCTCGTCCAGGAACGCGTTGAGGTACGCCTTCTCGTCGCCGCCCTCCGCCGCCGTCGGGGCCTTCTTCATGGCCGCGGCGCGGATGCCGTAGAACGCCTGCGGGCCCACGCCGGGGCCGTGCAGCACCATCGCGTCGAAGTAGATGAACTGGCCCAGCGTGGACAGGCCGTCCATCTTCGCCAGCCGGACGGCCGGGTCGAAGTAGATCCGGTCCCTCATCACGTCCTGCGCCCGGCGGAACGCCGGGTCCTCGGCGGCCTCCTTCCACGCGGCGGTGAAGCCGGGGTCGAGGCCCTCGTGCGAGTCGGTGCCGTCGACGGCGCGCAGCGCCGGGAGGTACCGGGCCAGCGGATTGTCCGGGTGCTCCTTGGTGAAGTACTCGACGAGCTGGAGCATGTCGTTGGTGCCGGAGCAGAACCCGATGACACCGGCGGTGTAGCCGTTTCCGTCGTGGATGTCCTCGATGTCGTCGTACTGGCCCCGCCAGTCGAGGGTCGAGTTGTCCGCGCTCGCCACCAGCCGGGCGGCGAGCTCCTTCTTGCCGGGCGCGGCCAGGCCGGCCGGCATCGCGGCGATGCGCGCCTCCAGAGCCTTCCGCTCGTCCGGTGTGCCCGCCTTGAGCGGGTTCGGCGCGCCCGAAGCCGTGGCCGCCTGCGGTGCGGGGCTCTGGTCGGCGGCGTCGGCGGGGCGTACGGAACCGTCGCCTCCGCCGAAGACGAGGGAGGCGCCGATGGCTATCGGGGCGCCGATCAGGAAAAAGCGGGTCACAGGCTTCACGCGGCACAGCGTACGACGCGGCCGCACGGTCCCTGTGAGCGCCCTGTGCGCCCCACGCCGCTCCGCCTCCGCGCGCCGATGGCCCCGGCCCGGCGCGCGCCCGGCGCCGGTCCCTCCCCCCGCCCGCGGGCCGGGGGAGGGGCCGGCCGCCGGCAGCGGCTGGAGCGCTCCGGGGCGCACCGGGCGGCGCGCCGGGCACGGGTCAGCGGCCGCGGGCCGCCATGCGTGCCTTGCGGGCCGCGAGCTTCTCGTCGAACTTGCTCGCCTCCGCGTCCAGCCCGCCCATGTACAGGCCCAGCTCCTCCTGCGCCTTCAGGCCCTCGGGGCCCAGTCCGTCGATCTCCAGGACCTTCAGGAAGCGCAGCACCGGCTGGAGCACGTCGTCGTGGTGGATGCGCAGGTTGTAGATCTCGCCGATCGCCATCTGCGCGGCCGCCCGCTCGAAGCCCGGCATGCCGTGGCCCGGCATGCGGAAGTTCACGACCACGTCCCGCACCGCCTGCATGGTCAGGTCCGGGGCCAGCTCGAAGGCCGCGCCCAGCAGGTTCCGGTAGAAGACCATGTGCAGGTTCTCGTCGGTCGCGATGCGCGCCAGCATCCGGTCGCAGACGGGGTCGCCCGACTGGTGGCCGGTGTTGCGGTGCGAGATGCGGGTGGCAAGCTCCTGGAAGGCGACGTACGCCACCGAGTGCAGCATCGAGTGGCGGTTGTCCGACTCGAAGCCCTCACTCATGTGGGACATCCGGAACTGCTCCAGCTTGTCCGGGTCCACGGCGCGCGAGGCGAGCAGGTAGTCGCGCATGACGATGCCGTGCCGGCCCTCCTCGGCCGTCCAGCGGTGCACCCAGGTGCCCCACGCGCCGTCCCGCCCGAAGAGCGAGGCGATCTCGTGGTGGTAGCTGGGCAGGTTGTCCTCGGTCAGCAGGTTGACGACGAGGGCGATCTTCCCGATGTCGGTGACCTTGGACTGCTGCGGCTCCCAGGCCTCGCCGTCCTCGAACAGGCCGGGGAAGTTGCGGCCGTCCGACCACGGGACGTACTCGTGGGGCATCCAGTCCTTGACGACCTTGAGATGGCGGTTGAGCTCCTTCTCGACCACCTCCTCCAGGGCGTACAGCAGCCGGGCGTCGGTCCACGCTTCCGAACTGCCGAGGGAGGGAGAGGTGAGGGTCATACGGGTGCTCCTGGGGACGGGAGATTACTTACGGCTTCGTAGGTTACGAGACCGTAGGTTAAGGGGGCCGTAAGCCTGAGCCAACCCCGGGCCCCCGAATGGAGGCTTACGTTCCGTTATGCGCCCAGGTCGCGGAGCCGCACCGAGAGGCACGTCACGCGGCCGTCCCGCACGGCGGCCCCGGAAACCGGTGACCGCCCCCTACCCCGTCCGCACCCGGTCATTCGACGCCCAGATCCCGGCGCAGGTACGCGGCCGTGACCGACTTCCGGTCCCGGAGCAGCTCCGCGGGCGTGCCCTCGAAGACCAGCTCGCCGCCCTGCTTGCCACCGTCCGGGCCCAGGTCGATCACCCAGTCCGCCCGCTTGACCACGTCCAGGTCGTGCTCCACGCACACCACCGTGTTGCCCGCGTCGACCAGCCGGTCCAGCAGTCCGACCAGCGTGTCCACATCGGCCATGTGCAGCCCGGTGGTGGGCTCGTCCAGCACGTACACGCTCCCCGTGCGGTGCAGCCGCGTCGCCAGCTTGATGCGCTGCCGTTCGCCGCCCGACAGGGAGCTGAGCGGCCGGCCGAGCGTGAGGTAGGTCAGGCCCACGTCCACAAGCGTGCGCAGGGTGCGCCTGAGCGCCCGGTCGTCGAAGAACGCGATCGCCTCCGCCGCCGTCATCTCCAGGACGTCCACGATCGACCGGCCCCGCACCCGGTGCTCCAGCACGTCCTCATGGAAGCGCCGCCCTCCGCACGCCTCGCACGTCGTGGTGACCGGGTCCATGAATGCCAGGTCCGTGTGGATCACACCCCGGCCCCCGCACCCGGCGCAGGCGCCCGCCGAGTTGAAACTGAAGAGGGACGCCGGGACGCCGTTCTCCTTTGCGAACACCTTCCGTACGGTGTCCATGATCCCCAGGTACGACGCCGGGGTCGACCGCGAGGACGCCGTGATCGCGCTCTGGTCGATGACCACCGCCTCCGGATGGGCCGCGGTGAACACCTCCGACACCAGGGTCGACTTGCCCGACCCGGCCACCCCCGTCACCGCCGTCAGCACCCCCGTCGGGAAGCGGACGTCTATGCCCCGCAGGTTGTGCAGGTCCGCCCCAATCACCGGCAGCGCCCCGGTGGGCGTACGGAAGGTCTCCTTGAGCGCCGTACGCCGCCGCAAACACCGTCCGGTGAGCGTGTCCGCCTCCCGCAGGCCCGCGAACGGTCCCGCGTACACCACCTCCCCGCCCTCCGCGCCGGCCCGCGGCCCCATGTCGACGACATGGTCGGCGACGGCCATCACGTCCGGGTCGTGCTCCACCACCAGCACCGTGTTGCCCCGGTCCCGCAGCCGCACCAGCAGGTCGTTCAGCCGCCCCACGTCGCGCGGGTGCAGCCCCACGCTCGGCTCGTCGAACACGAAGGTCAGCCCGGTCAGCGAACTTCCGAGGTGCCGCACCACCTTCAGCCGCTGGCCCTCGCCGCCCGACAGGGTCGTGGTCTCCCGGTCCAGGCTCAGGTACCCGAGCCCGATCCCCACCAGCCGCTCCAGCCGCTCACGGGCGGCCGCCGCGATCGGCGTGGCCACCGGGTCGTCGATCCCCGCCAGGACGCCGACCAGGTCGGCGACCTCGATCCGCGCGTAGTCGGCGATGTTCAGCCCGTCGATGCGGGTCGCCAGCGCCGCCTCGTTCAGCCGCGCCCCGCCGCACGCCCCGCACGGCCCCTGGGTCGTGACCGCCCGCACGGTCTCCTTGTACGTGTCCGAGAGTCCCGCGGTGTCCCGCTTCAGGTACAGCCGGTCGAACCGGTCCACCAGCCCCTCGAACCGCACGTCGGCCGCACCGGACTTCATCGTCAGCCGCACCGTCGGCCCGGCGCCCGCGCCCGCCCCGTACAGCAGCGTCCGGCGCTCCGCCTCGGTGTACTCGGCCAGCGGCTTGTCCGGGTCGAACAGGCCCGAACCGGCGTACAGCTTCCACTGCCAGCTCCCGACGGACGTGCCCGGCAGCCGCAGGGCGCCGCCGTTGAGGGACCGCGACCAGTCGACCGCCTTGTCGAGGTCCAGCCGCACCGTGCGCCCCACCCCGTCGCACTCCGGGCACATCCCCGACGGGTCGTTGAAGGAGTACGCGGTCGCGGGGCCGGCGCTGGGCGTGCCGTACCGGGAGAAGAGCACCCGGAGCACCGGGAAGATGTCCGTCATCGTGCCGACCGTCGAGCGGACGCTGCCGCCGATGGGCTTCTGGTCCACCACGACCGCCACCGACAGGTCGTCGATCGCGTCGACCTGCGGCCGCTCGTACTTCGGCAGCCGGTTCCTGAGGAACGAGGTGAACGTCTCGTTGAGCTGCCGCTGCGACTCGACGGCGATGGTGTCGAAGACCACCGACGACTTGCCGGAGCCGGACACGCCGGTGAAGACGGTGATGCGGTTCTTCGGGAGGGAGAGGGAGACGCCCCGCAGGTTGTTCTCGCGGGCGCCCTCGATCACGATGTGCGATGCCGTGGAAGCCATACGACGACGCTAAGGCGAATACCCGACACCTTCTGTCGGGTATTCGCCCCAGCCGTTCCCAGCCGTTCCCAGCCGTTCCGCGCCGAGTCCGCGCCGAGTCCGGGCGGGTGCCGACCCGCGCGGGTCGTGCGCGGCCGCGCCGGTCCGCGCGCGCCGGCCGGCTGCCCGGCCGTCAGAGGCCGGCCAGCACCTCCTCCTCCGTTGTCGGGCGCAGCTCGCCGTCCTCCAGCAGCAGCCAGCGGGTGATGCCGATCGACTCCAGGAACGGCACGTCGTGACTCGCCACGATCAGCGCCCCCTCGTACGCGTCCAGCGCCGCCGTCAGCTTCCGCACGCTCGCCATGTCGAGGTTGTTCGTCGGCTCGTCCAGCATCAGGAGCTGCGGCGCCGGCTCGGCGAGCAGCAGCGCGGCGAGCGCCGCACGGAACCGCTCGCCGCCCGAGAGCGTCCCGGCCGGCTGGTCGGCACGGGCGCCCCGGAAGAGGAAGCGGGCCAGCCGCGCCCGGATCCGGTTGTTGGTCGCCTCGGGCGCGAACCGCGCCACGTTCTCGACCACGCTCAGGGCGTCGTCCAGGACGTCGAGCCGCTGCGGCAGGAAGCGCAGCGGAACGTGCGTCACCACCTCGCCCGACACCGGCTCCAGATCGCCCGCGATCGTGCGCAGCAGGGTCGTCTTGCCCGCCCCGTTGCGTCCGACGAGCGCGATCCGCTCCGGGCCGCGCAGCTCCCACTCACCGCCGACCCGGGCCCCGTACCGCAGCTCCAGGTCGCGCAGCAGCAGCACGCCCCGGCCCGGCGGCACCAGGGTGTGCGGCAGCTCGATACGGATCTCGTCGTCGTCCCGCACCGCGTCCACCGCCTCGTCGAGCCGCTCCCTCGCCTCGGCGAGCTTCTGCGCGTGCATGATGCGGTGCTTGCCGGCCGACTCCTGCGCCGCCCGCTTGCGGGCACCCATCACGATCTTCGGCTCGCGCTTGTTGTCGTACATCTTCTGTCCGTACCGCTTTCGCCGCGCCAGCTTCACCTGTGCGTCGGCCAGCTCCCGCTTCTGCCGCTGCACGTCGGCCTCGGCGACCCGCACCATGCGCTCGGCCGCCTCCTGCTCGGCGGCCACCGCCTCCTCGTAGTCCGAGTAGGCGCCGCCGTACCAGGTCACCTCGCCGTCCCGGAGGTCGGCGATCCGGTCCACCAGCTCCAGCAGTTCACGGTCGTGGCTGACCACCACCAGGACGCCGGACCAGGCCTCGACGGCCGCGTACAGACGGCGCCGGGCGTGCAGGTCCAGATTGTTGGTCGGCTCGTCGAGCAGCAGGACACCGGGCCGTGCCAGCAGCAGGGCGGCCAGCCGCAGCAGTACGCACTCGCCGCCCGACACCTCGCCGATGGTGCGGTCCAGGCCGATGTGGCCGAGGCCGAGCTGGTCGAGGGTGGCGCGCGCCCGCTCCTCCACGTCCCAGTCGTCGCCGATCGCCGTGAAGTGCTCCTCGCTCGCGTCACCGCCCTCGACGGCGTGCAGAGCGGCGCGGGTGGCGGCGATGCCGAGCGCCTGGTCTACCCGGAGCGAGGTGTCCAGCGTGGCGTTCTGCGGCAGGTAGCCGATCTCGCCCGCCGTGCGCACCGTGCCCTCGGCGGGGGTGAGTTCACCGGCGATCAGCTTCAGCAGGGTCGACTTGCCGGACCCGTTGACGCCGATCAGGCCGGTCCTGCCGGGGCCGACCGCGAGCTGGAAGCGGTCGAGGACCTCGGTGCCGTCCGGCCACGAGAAGGACAGGTCGGTGCAGGTGATGGAGGTGGGGAAGGTAGACATACGGGTCTCCCTGTTGCGTCGGGGAAGAAGAAGGGCAACGGGTGAGACACCAGGACGGCTCGCGGGCCGAGGTCGCACACATCAGCGCGCACAGCGCCGAACGCGGCTGTGCGACACGGTGTCTCGAGACCTCAGACGAGCAACGTCCTACTCCGTTCGACGACGACAAGGGCCGGGAACGACGCTACGCCCGGCGCGTCCGGGGCGGCAACGGAATATCGGCGGCGCGGTGCGCCGAGCGCGGATCAGCGGGCGTCGCGCAGCAGTTCGGTCAGGTCCTGGTCCAGGTCCAGGTACCGGTGCTCGCAGCCGGCCGGCACCAGGTGCTGGGCGCGCCGGAGGAACCGGCGCACCTCGGAGGTGCGCACATGCACCATGGCGACGCCCTCCGGGGCGTGGAACTCCACGACCGTACGGTCGTAGCCGTAGGGGCGTACGCGCACGTCGCCGAGCCCGGCCGGCTCCTCGACGCCCGCCGCGAGCAGCTCCCGGGAGAACTCCCAGGCCACGTCGACGCCTTCCAGGGTCGCCCGCGCGGGGAAGGCCATCTGGACGGCGAAGGGGTTCCCCCGGTCGTAGCGCAGGGTGGCGGCGACGGTTTCCGTACGGGGCGCGGACGCGACCAGCCGGGCCTGTACGGCCTGCTCGATGACGGTGGACAAGGCCTGCTCCCTCACACGCGGCTGCGGCGGTACGACTCCTGCACCGGGAAGGACGACGAATTCCGGCGTCGCGTGCACTGGCTCCGGGTGTGACGTGCGTCACCGAGGCGCCCTGGACGGGCCGGAGCGGGTGGGCTACGTTCCCGCGCCATGACGCCGATGGGGAAGTCGATGGGGAAGACGGGACGCGTGGTGTCGCTGGGGCTGTGCGGGGTGGCGCTGGCGGCCACCCTGGCCGCCGCCCCGGCACCGGCGGGGGCGGCAGCGGGGCGGGCCGATGCGTCCGGGGCGGGCGCCCCCGGGGCCGGCGCGTCGGGAGCCGGCCCGTCCGGGGCCGCCTGGCGGCTGAAGCCGACCGGGACGGAGGTGCGTTTCCGGGGCCTGGCGGCCGTCAGCCGTTCCAGCGCCTGGGTGGCCGGCTCCAAGGGCACCGTGCTGCGCACCTCGGACGGTGGCCGGAGCTGGCGGAACGTCTCGCCGCCCGGCGCGGGCGACCTGGAGTTCCGGGACGTCGAGGCGTTCGACGGCCGCCGCGCGGTCGTGCTCGCCATCGGGGAGGGCGAGGCGTCCCGGATCCTGCGCACCGACGACGGAGGGCAGAGCTGGACCGAGTCGTTCCGCAACACCGACCCCCGGGCCTTCTACGACTGCGTCACCTTCCTCGACCGCCGCCACGGCCTCGCCGTGAGCGACCCGGTCGACGGCAAGTACCGGGTTCTGTCCACCGGTGACGGCGGGCGCTCCTGGAAGGTGCTGCCGGACACCGGCATGCCCCCCGCCCTGCCCGGGGAGGCCGGGTTCGCGGCGAGCGGCCAGTGCCTCGTCGGCGCCGGCCCGAGGGACGTGTGGCTGGCCACCGGCGGCGGTGCCACCGCGCGCGTGCTGCACTCCGCCGACCGGGGCCTGACCTGGACGGCCGCCGGGTCGACCATCCCTGCCGGTGACCCGGCGCGCGGGGTCTTCGCGCTGGCGTTCCGCGACCGCGCGCACGGCCTGGCCGTCGGCGGCGACTACCGGACCGGGCAGCCCTCGCCCCTCGCGGGCGCCCTCAGCCGGGACGGCGGCCGCACCTGGCGGCAGGCCGCCACTCCGCCGCCCGCCTACCGCTCGGGCGTGGCCTGGCTCCCGCACAGCAGGACGGCCGCCCTGGCCGTGGGGCCCACCGGGACGGACCTCACCACGGACGGCGGCCGCACCTGGCGGACCGTCGACACCGGCTCGTACGACACGGTCGACTGCGCCGCGGACCACGGGTGCTGGGCCTCCGGCGAGAAGGGCCGGGTGGCACGGCTGGAGCGGTGAGACCAGCGGCCGTACGCCGGCCGTTCCCCGGTGGCTACGACGGCAGTTGCTGGCGGTAGGCGGCGAGTTCGGGCGCGGTCCTGGTCGCCAGGAACTCGGTGACGCGGTACGCGCACACGCCCGCGGTGACGAAGGGGTCGGTGGCGGTGATCCGCTCGATCTCCGCCCGGTCGTCCCCGGCGGCCAGGATGATCCCGCCGTCCCGCGGGTTCTTGCGGCCCGAGGCGATGAACACCCCGGACGCGTAATGGGAGTCCAGCCAGGCGACATGCTCCGCAAGGAGCGCGTCCACCCGCTCGAGGGGGCCGGTGTAGGTCAGTTCCAGTACGAACATGGTGGCGAGGCTATCGGGCCCCGCCGGCGGTCCCGGCGGCGGAGGTCTCCTCGGCTCCTTGCCCGCCCCCGTGGGGCGCGCCGCCGTTAAGGTGGCCGTCACTATGACGATCATCGAGAAGCCCGCCGACTGGCCGTCCGACGAGGCGGAGGCCCTGGCCGTCCAGGACGAACTGCGCGGCCGCGTCGTCCTGGACGAGCCCGGCCCGCCCTCCGGCACCGGAGTGGTCACCGGCGTCGACGTGGCCTACGACGACGAGCGGGACCTCGTCGCCGCGGCGGCCGTCGTCCTGGACGCCCGCACCCTGACCGTCGTCGAGGAGGCCACGGCGGTGGGCCGGGTGTCGTTCCCGTACATCCCCGGGCTCCTGGCCTTCCGGGAGGTGCCGACCGTGCTGGCCGCCCTGGCCGCGCTGCGGCGGGACCCCGGGCTGGTGGTGTGCGACGGCTACGGCCGGGCCCATCCCCGGCGCTTCGGCCTCGCCAGCCACCTCGGCGTGCTCACCGGCCTGCCGGTGATCGGCGTGGCCAAGAACCCGTTCACCTTCACCTACGAGCAGCCCGCACCCGCACGCGGGGCGTCCACCCCCCTGGTCGCGGACGGCGAGGAGGTCGGCCGGGCGCTGCGTACCCGGGAGGCCGTCAAGCCGGTGTTCGTCTCGGCGGGCCACCGGGTCACCCTGGAGAACGCCTGCGCCCACACCCTGCACCTGACGCCCCGCTACCGCCTCCCGGAGACCACCCGCCTCGCGGACTCCCTGTGCAGGCAGGCCCTCAAGGAGGTGACGGCCTGACCGGCCGGCTCCGGTGCGTCCACGCCGACCCGGCGGGGCACCCCTTCTAACCGGTACGGGACTGATCCGGCACCGGCCGGCGGGCCAGGGGCGCGGCGCACCGGCCCGCCACCGCGCCGCCCACCACCGGCCGGCGGGGCGCCCGCCGGGCGGCACCGGCCCGTGGCCGGCCGGGCGGCTCAGCCCGCGTGGGCGACCCGGAAGCGGATCCCGGCCCGGTCCAGCCGCTCCAGCAGCGCGTCGCCCATCGCGGCCGCCGTGGTGACCTGCCCGGCCGTTTCGGGCAGCTCGTCGAAGGCCAGCGACAGGGCCGACTCGGCGAGCATCTTCGCCGTCTCGTCGTACCCGGGGTCACCGCCCGACACCTCGGTGAACACCCGCCGCCCGCCGCCCTCGCCGACGAACCGCACCGTGAACCAGCTCCGCGCCCGGCGCTCCGCGTCCGGCCCCTGGCCCGCCTCGTAGCGGTCCATCAGCCACCGCCGGGCGGGCGGCACCTGGGCCAGCGCGAACAACGCGCTGACGGCCGCCACCCCGCCCACGGCCACGGGCAGCGCCTTGACGGCCGCGTAGTGGCGGTAGCGGAAGTCCGGCCCGTACCGGGGCAGGGCCGCCGCCGAGCGCGCCACGACACCCGCGTCCAGGGTCGGCAGCGGCAGCGCCCACGTCCCGGTCTCCCGGCTGAAGCGCGGCGCCCCGAGCGGTGCCCGCGCCCGCCGCCCCATCAGCCGCGGCTCGTGCAGCCGCCGCTCGTGGGCCGCCCGCAGCGTCTGCCGGCCCCGCCCCATCGCGGTCATCGCCGAGGCGAACGTACCGCCCGAGAAGAAGGCGTTGGAGCGGACGAACCCGTCCACGGCCAGCGGCACGCCCTCGGGGAGCTGCGCCACCGTGAAGTACACGCCCAGATCGTGCGGGACCGAGTCGAAGCCGCAGGCGTGCACGATCCGCGCCCCCGTCTCACGGGCCCGCGCGTCGTGCCGCACGTACATCAGGTCGACGAACTCGGGCTCGCCGGTCAGGTCCACGTAGTCCGTCCCCGCCTCGGCGCAGGCGGCCACCAGCGGCTCGCCGTACCAGACATAGGGCCCGACGGTGGTGGCCACGACCCGGGCCGACCCGGCCAGCTCGCGCACCGATGCCGGATCGGCGGCGTCGGCGGTGAGCAGCGGCAGGTCGGCGCACCGGGGATCCTCGGCGGCCAGCCGCTCCCGCAGTGCCTCCAGCTTGTCGCGGCTGCGCCCGGCGAGCGCCCACCGGCAGCCGGCGGGGGCGTGTGCGGCCAGGTAGCGGGCGGTCAGCTCCCCGACGAACCCGGTCGCTCCGAAGAGCACGACGTCGTACGCCCGTTCCGTGCCGTTGCGTGTCCCCATGCAGCCCTCCGCCGTCCGCGCCGTTGTCGGAGGCAGAGGCTAGCGTGCGGGTGGGGAGCCCCTCACCCGGGTGTCCGCCGGGCGGTTGTCCACAGGTCTTGTGCGGAGTGGAACACGTTCTTAGCATCATTGCTGTTACAGCGGTTGTGTCACAGTCACGGGCCTGGGGGTCGGATGGCAGGAACAGGCGGCGGCCCGCTCGCCGGGGTGCGCGTGGTCGAGCTGGCAGGCATCGGGCCGGGCCCGTTCGCGGCCATGCTCCTGGGCGACCTGGGCGCCGACGTGGTGCGGGTCGACCGGCCCGGCGGCGCCGGGATCGGGATCGATCCCGCGTACGACCTGACCAATCGCAACAAGCGCTCCGTGCTCGTCGACCTCAAGGCGGACGGCGGCGCCGGGCGCGTGCTGGACCTCGTCGAGCGCGCCGACGTCCTCATCGAGGGGTACCGCCCAGGGGTCGCCGAGCGGCTCGGCGTCGGACCGGAGGAGTGCCTGGCCCGCAACCCGAAGCTGGTGTACGGGCGGATGACCGGCTGGGGACAGGACGGCCCGCTGGCCCGGCGGGCCGGGCACGACATCGGGTACATCGCCGTCACCGGCACCCTCTCCATGATCGGCCGGCCCGGTGAGCCGCCGGCCGTGCCCGCCAACCTCGTCGGCGACTACGCGGGCGGCGCGCTCTACCTCGTCGTCGGCGTCCTCGCCGCCCTGCACCACGCGCGCGCCGGGGGCGGGAGCGGCCAGGTCGTCGACGCCGCCATCACCGACGGCACCGCCCACCTCGCCATGATGATCCACGGCATGCTGGCCGCCGGCGGCTGGCAGGACCGGCGCGGCGCCAACCTCCTGGACGGCGGCTGTCCCTTCTACGGCACCTACGAGACGGCGGACGGCCAGTACATGGCCGTGGGCGCGCTGGAGCAGCGGTTCTACGACGAGTTCGCGCGGCTGCTCGGCCTCGGGGCCACGGCGGCCGCCCGCGACGACCCCGGCCGGTGGGGCGAGCTGCGCGCCGCCGTCGCGGAGCGCTTCAGGACGAGGACCCGCGCCGAGTGGACGGCTGTCTTCGAGGGCTCCGACGCCTGTGTCGCGCCGGTGCTGTCCCTCCGCGAGGCGCCCGCCCACCCGCACCTCGCCGCCCGCTCCACCTTCACCGAGCACGGCGGGATCACCCAGCCGGCCCCCGCGCCCCGCTTCTCCGCCACCCCGGGCGCGGTGACCCGCCCGCCCGCTTTGCCGGGCAGCGGCACGCACGAGGTCGCCCACGACTGGGACGTACCGAGCATCCTCACCGACGACACCAGGGGGACCGGGTGAAGCGCCACCTCTTCAGCGCCGAGCACGACGCCTTCCGCGAGACCGTACGGACCTTCCTCACCAAGGAGGTCCTCCCGCACTACGAGCAGTGGGAGAAGGACGGCATCGTCTCGCGCGACGCCTGGCTCGCCGCCGGCCGCCAGGGCCTGCTCGGCATCGCCGTCCCCGAGGAGTACGGGGGCGGGGGCAACCCCGACTTCCGCTACAGCGCCGTCCTCGCCGAGGAGTTCACCCGCGCCGGCGCCCCCGGGCTGGCGATCGGCCTGCACAACGACATCATCGGCCCCTACCTCACCTCGCTCGGCACCGACGAGCAGAAGCGGCGCTGGCTGCCCGGCTTCTGCACCGGCGAGACCATCACCGCCATCGCCATGACCGAACCCGGCGCCGGGTCCGACCTCCAGGGCATCCGCACCACCGCCGAGGACAAGGGCGACCACTGGCTGCTCAACGGCTCCAAGACGTTCATCTCCAACGGCGTCCTCGCCGACCTGGTGATCGTCGTCGCGAAGACCACCCCCGAGGGCGGGGCGCACGGCCTGTCCCTCCTTGTCGTCGAGCGCGGCGCCGAGGGCTTCGAGCGGGGCCGCAACCTGGACAAGATCGGCCAGAAGGCGCAGGACACGGCCGAGCTGTTCTTCCACGACGTGCGCGTCCCCAAGGAGAACCTGCTCGGCGAGCTCAACGGCGCGTTCGTCCACCTGATGAACAACCTCGCCCAGGAGCGGCTCAACATCGCTGTCGCCGGGATCGCCGCCGCCGAGCACCTGCTGGAGATCACCACGGCGTACGTCAAGGAGCGCGAGGCGTTCGGGCGGCCGCTGGCCCGGCTTCAGCACATCCGCTTCGAGATCGCCGAGATGGCCACCGAATGCGCCGTCACCCGCGCGTTCCTCGACCGCTGCATCGTCGACCACTCCCAGGGGGAGCTGGACGCGGTGCACGCGTCGATGGCCAAGTGGTGGGCCACCGAACTGCAAAAACGCGTCGCCGACCGGTGCCTCCAGCTGCACGGCGGCTACGGCTACATGGCCGAATACCCGGTCGCCAAGGCGTTCACCGATGGCCGGATCCAAACCATTTACGGCGGTACGACCGAAATCATGAAGGAAATCATCGGCCGTTCCCTGCTCGGCTGACCCCTCCCCGAAAGGCTTGACCAGTGAGCACCGAAGCGTATGTGTACGACGCGATCCGCACCCCGCGCGGACGCGGAAAGGCCGGCGGCGCCCTGCACGGCACCAAGCCGGTCGACCTGGTGGTCGGCCTGATCCACGAACTGCGCGGCCGCTTCCCCGGCCTCGACCCCGCCGCCATCGACGACATCGTCCTCGGCGTCGTCGGACCGGTCGGCGACCAGGGCTCCGACATCGCGCGCATCGCCGCCATCGCCGCCGGGCTCCCCGACACCGTCGCCGGTGTCCAGGAGAACCGCTTCTGTGCCTCCGGCCTCGAAGCCGTCAACATGGCCGCGATGAAGGTCCGCTCCGGCTGGGAGGACCTGGTCCTCGCCGGCGGCGTGGAATCGATGTCGCGCGTGCCGATGGCCTCCGACGGAGGCGCGTGGTTCAACGACCCCATGACCAACTGGGACACCAACTTCGTCCCCCAGGGCATCGGCGCCGACCTCATCGCCACCATCGAGGGCTACGGGCGGCGGGACGTCGACGAGTACGCCGCGCTGTCGCAGGAGCGGGCCGCCACCGCCTGGAAGGAAGGCCGCTTCGGCCGGTCCGTCGTCCCCGTCGTGGACCGCGCCGGCCTGACCGTCCTCGACCACGACGAGCACATGCGGCCCGGCACCACCGCCGACACCCTGGCCGCCCTGAAGCCGTCCTTCGCGGCCATCGGCGAGATGGGCGGCTTCGACGCCGTGGCGCTCCAGAAGTACCACTGGATCGAGAAGATCGACCACGTCCACCACGCCGGCAACTCCTCCGGCATCGTCGACGGCGCGGCCCTCGTCGCCATCGGCAACAAGGAGGTCGGCGAGCGGTACGGACTGACGCCCCGCGCCAGGATCGTCTCCGTGGCCGTCTCCGGCTCCGAACCGACCATCATGCTCACCGGCCCCGCCCCCGCCTCCAAGAAGGCCCTCGCCAAGGCCGGGCTGACCATCGACGACATCGACCTCGTCGAGATCAACGAGGCGTTCGCGGCGGTCGTGCTGCGCTTCGTCAAGGACATGGGCCTGTCCCTGGACAAGGTCAACGTCAACGGCGGCGCTATCGCCCTGGGCCACCCGCTCGGCGCGACCGGCGCGATGATCCTGGGCACCCTCGTCGACGAACTGGAGCACCAGGACAAGCGCTACGGCCTCGCCACGCTCTGCGTGGGCGGAGGCATGGGCATCGCCACCGTCGTCGAGCGCGTCTGACCCCGTCCTTTCCCGCACCCGGCCTTACGGAGCAGCCAGAACCATGAGCCAGTCCACCACCATCCGCTGGGAACAGGACGAGACCGGCGTCGTCACCCTCGTCCTCGACGACCCCGACCAGTCCGCCAACACCATGAACCAGGCCTTCCGGACCTCGATCGCGGCTGTCGCCGACCGCGCCGAGGCCGAGAAGGACTCCATCCGCGGTTTCATCTACACCTCCGCCAAGAAGACCTTCTTCGCGGGCGGCGACCTCAAGGACATGATGAAGGCCGGGCCCGCCGACGCCCCGCGGATCTTCGCGGCCGGCATGGAGATGAAGCGCGCCCTGCGTCGCATCGAAACCCTCGGCAAGCCCGTCGTCGCCGCCATCAACGGCGCCGCCCTGGGCGGCGGGTACGAGATCGCGCTCGCCTCGCACCACCGGATCGCCCTCGACGCTCCCGGCTCCAAGATCGGCCTGCCCGAGGTCACCCTCGGCCTGCTGCCCGGCGGCGGCGGTGTCGCCCGCACGGTCCGTCTGATGGGCGTCGCCGACGCCCTGCTGAAGGTGCTCCTCCAGGGCACCCAGTACTCCCCGCGGCGGGCCCTGGACAACGGCCTGGTGCACGAACTGGCCGCCACCCGCGAGGACATGCTCGCCAGGGCACGGGCGTTCATCGACGCCCACCCCGAGTCGCGGCAGCCCTGGGACGTCCCCGGTCACAGGATCCCCGGCGGCACCCCGGCCCACCCCAAGTTCGCCGCCAACCTGCCCGCCTTCCCGGCGAACCTGAAGAAGCAGCTCAACGGAGCGCCCTACCCGGCGCCCCGCAACATCCTCGCGGCCGCCGTCGAGGGCTCCCAGGTCGACTTCGAGACCGCGCTGACCATCGAGAGCCGGTACTTCACCGAGCTGGTCACCGGCCGGACCGCCAAGAACATGATCCAGGCGTTCTTCTTCGACCTCCAGGCGGTCAACTCCGGCGCCGGCCGCCCGCGGGGCACCGAACCCCGCACGGTCCGCAAGGTCGCCGTCCTCGGCGCCGGGATGATGGGCGCCGGCATCGCCTACTCCTGCGCCAGGGCCGGCATCGACGTCGTCCTGAAGGACGTGTCGGCCGAGGCGGCGGAGAAGGGCAAGGCGTACTCCGCCGGGCTCCTCGACAAGGCGCTGTCCCGCGGCCGCACCACCGAGGCCGAGCGCGACGCGCTGCTGGCCCGCATCACCCCGACCGCCGACCCGGCCGACCTGGCCGGCTGCGACGCGGTCATCGAAGCCGTCTTCGAGGACACCGCGCTCAAGCACAAGGTGTTCCAGGAGATCCAGGACGTCGTCGAGCCCGACGCGCTGCTGTGCTCCAACACCTCGACCCTGCCGATCACCCTCCTCGCCGAGGGCGTCGAGCGCCCGGCCGACTTCATCGGTCTGCACTTCTTCTCGCCGGTCGACAAGATGCCGCTCGTCGAGATCATCAAGGGCGAGCGGTCCGGCGACGAAGCCCTCGCACGCGCCTTCGACCTCGTGCGGCAGATCAACAAGACGCCGATCGTCGTCAACGACTCGCGCGGCTTCTTCACCTCACGGGTCATCGGCCAGTTCATCAACGAGGGCGTGGCGATGGTCGGCGAGGGCGTGGAGCCCGCCTCCATCGAGCAGGCGGCGGCCCAGGCCGGCTACCCGGCCAAGGTGCTGTCCCTGATGGACGAACTCACCCTCACCCTCCCGCGCAAGATCCGCAACGAGACCCGGCGCGCCGTCGAGGAGGCGGGCGGCACCTGGCAGGAGCACCCGGCGGACGCGGTGATCGACCGGCTGGTCGACGAGTTCGGCCGGACCGGCCGCAGCGGCGGCGCGGGCTTCTACGACTACGACGCGGAGGGCAAGCGGCAGGGCCTGTGGCCCGGACTGCGCGAGCACTTCGGTGCCGGCGACGGCGGCGCGGCCGTCCCGTTCGAGGACATGAAGGAGCGGATGCTCTTCTCCGAGGCGCTGGACACCGTCCGCTGCCTCGAGGAGGGCGTGCTGACCTCGGTCGCCGACGCCAACATCGGCTCCGTCATGGGCATCGGCTTCCCGGCGTGGACCGGCGGCGTGCTCCAGTACATCAACGGCTACGAAGGCGGACTGCCCGGCTTCGTGGCACGGGCGCGGGAGCTGGCCGAGCGGTACGGGGAGCGGTTCCAGCCCCCGGCGCTGCTGGTGGAGAAGGCCGAGCGGGGCGAGACGTTCGGCGACTGACGCCACCTGGCGGTGTCACCGGGAGGGCCGTCACCGGCACGGCGGCCCTTCCGGTGGCGGCCCGGCGCCCGCCCGGAACGGCGGGACACCGTGCGGGCTCACTCCGCGCGGAAGGCGGCGCCCAGCTCCTCCTTCAGCGACCGCTGGAACGCGGTGACCAGGGCCTGCACCACCAGCGGCTGCATGTGCGCGGACAGCGACTTCATCGCCGCCACGTGCTCCGGGTCCGACTCCCGCTCCCGGTACGGGCCCCACACCTCGTCGCGGAACAGCCGCGTCAGCTCCTGCGCCGCCGACCGGGTGTGCTCCACCAGGACCGTGCGGGACGCCAGGATCGTCTCGTGCGCGATGGGCACGTCCAGCAGCCGCAGCCCGAGCCGCAGCAGCCCCGGGTCGACCCGGTAGGTGTCGTCCACGTCCGTGCGGGCCAGCACGTCCATCGCGGCGAGCCGTTCCAGGTCCTCGTCGCCGAGCGTGCGGCCGGCGCGCCGCTCCAGCTCGGCCCGGGGCATCTCCTCCGGTGCGTCCGGCGCCCAGGTCGCCACCAGAGCCCGGTGGATGGCCAGGTCGTGGGCGCTCAGATCGGGCGGGAGCTGTTCCAGGTACCGTTCGATCGCGGCGAGCGTCATGCCCTGGTGCTGGAGCTCCTCGATGAGCGCCAGCCGGGACAGGTGCTCGGGCCCGTAGTGCCCCACCCGGCGCGGTCCGATCACCGGCGGCGGCAGCAGGCCACGGGTGCTGTAGAAACGGATGGTGCGCACGGTGACCCCCGCCCGGGCGGCCAGCTCGTCGACGGTCAGCGTCGGCTGCCGCTCCTCGGCCTCGGTCGGCTCGGTCGCCTCGGTCGCCATGCGGGGGCCTCATTTCCGGCTGGTGCGCTGCATCGGTACAACAGTATTGCTGTCTCACCAACGCTGTGAAAGTCACGGGCTGTTGTCGGTGGCGGCCCGTACGGTGGTGCGTATGACGGGGATCGCGTACGTACGGGGGGACGCCACCGCGCCGGCCGGTAAGGGCGTCAAGATCATCGCGCATGTCTGCAACGACCTGGGAGGCTGGGGCAAGGGTTTCGTCCTGGCCCTCTCCCGCCGCTGGCCCGAGCCCGAGGCCGCCTACCGGCGCTGGCACCGCGGCCGCGCGGGCAATGACTTCGGCCTGGGCGCCGTGCAGTTCGTCCAGGTCGGTCCGTACCTGTGGGTGGCCAACATGGTGGGCCAGCGGGGGACACGGACGGGCAGCAAGGGCGTGCCCGTGCGGTACGAGGCGATCGACACCGCGCTGGGCCGGCTCGCCGACCGGGCGGCCGGGCTGGGCGCCTCCGTCCACATGCCCCGCATCGGCTGCGGGCTCGCCGGCGGCAAGTGGTCCAGGGTGGAGCCCCTGATCACCGAGCGCCTGCTCGCCCGGGGCGTACCGGTCACGGTGTACGACCACGGCGACTGAGCGCCCGCCCGGCCACGACCGCCCGCCCCGTGCCGTGCCCGCCTATACGTACGTGCCCTGAGCGGGACGGTGGTGGGCCAGCGCTTCGTGGGGGTCCGGGCCCGCCGTGGCGGCGTGGTCGACGTGCACGGTGACCTCGGTCAGACGCGGCACCTCGTGCAGCAGGGCGTGCTCCGCCGCGACCGCCACCGCGTGCGCCTGGACGACCGTGAGAACCGGGTCCACCACCACGGAGGTCTCCGCGCGCAGCGCGTGCCCCAGCCACCGCATCCGCACGGCCCCCACGCCCCGTACGCCGTCGACCCCCGCCAGCACCCGCTCCGCGCGGTCCACCAGCGCCGGGTCCACCGCGTCCATCAGCCGGTGCCAGACCTCCCGCGCCGCCCCGCGCAGCACCAGCAGGATCGCGCCCGTGATGACCAGCCCGACCAGCGGGTCCGCCCACCACCGGCCCAGCGCCGCGCCGCCCGCGCCCAGCAGCACCGCCAGCGAGGTGAACCCGTCGGTGCGGGCGTGCAGCCCGTCGGCGACCAGGGCGGCGGATCCGATCGCCCGGCCCGTGCGGATCCGGGCCCGGGCCACCCACTCGTTCCCGGCGAACCCCACCAGCCCGGCCGCCGCCACGGCCGGCAGATGGCCCACCTCCTGCGGGTCCAGCAGCCGCCGCACCGCCTCGTACCCGGCGAAGGCGGCCGACGCGGCGATCACCAGCACCACGAACACCCCCGCCAGGTCCTCCGCCCGGCCGAAGCCGTAGGTGTAGCGGCGGGTCGCCGCCCGCCGGCCCAGCACGAAGGCGAGCGCGAGCGGCAGCGCGGTCAGGGCGTCCGTGGCGTTGTGCACCGTGTCGCCGAGGAGCGCGACCGAGCCCGAGAGCCCGGCGATCACCGCCTGGACGCCCGTGGTGGCGGCGAGCACCGCGAACGAGAACCACAGCGTCCGCAGCCCGGCGGCCGACCCCTCCAGGGCGGCGTCGATCCGTTCGCCGTGATGATGGTGATGGTGGTGGCCGGGAAGGTGCCGACGGCGCCCGTGGTGGTGTCCATGACCCATCATGAACACCACCATGACAGCCGGACCGCCTTGCGGCCACTGCCGAAAAGCGGCCTCCGACCAGCTGCGAAGCCGTTGCGGCTGCGGGGCGGGGGCTACTGCGCGGACGCCACGACCGGGTAGTGGTCGCTGAGGTTCGTGTAGGTGTACTGCTTGCCCCAGCTCGACACCGTCCAGGGCGCGCTCCGCTCCTTGACCACCTCGTTGGTCCAGCCCGACGGCTTCACGTGCCCGGCGCGGTGCAGCACGTGATCCAGGTCCTCGCGCGGGTCGTCCGGGTAGCGCTCGGAGGCGATCGAGTTGTCCTGGGTGTCGAAGGAGTACGGGTGGCCCGTACGGGCGTCCGCGCCCGCCAGCCCCGCGTCGGCCAGCATCGTGGCGTACTCGCCGCTGTGCGAGTCGACGTTGAAGTCGCCCGCCACCATCACCTGCTCGGACGCCGGGATGTTCTTGGCGTCCAGGAACGCGTCCAGGGCCTTGAACTGCCGGCTGCGCGTCTGCGCCGCCTCACCCGCCGAGCACCCGGGGTCCGTCGACTGGGCGTGCGTCCCCACCACGTGCACCCGGGAGCCGTTCACATCGAGCACGGTGTAGACGAAACCCTTGTTGGAGTACCAGTCGGCGCCGCAGGCGTCCTTGTAGACGTACTGCTCCTTGCGGACGATCGGCCACTTGCTGAGCACGGCGACCCCACCGTCCTCCGGCGTGGTCGCCGAATAGGCGCCGCTCGTGGCGTCCCAGCCGCTCTTGCTCCGGCCCATCACCGGCGTCTGGTACGGGTACTGGGCGGCGGCGTTGCGCAGGAGCGCGTCGGAGGACGCGTTGTCGAACGCCTCCTGGAGCACCACCACGTCCTGGCCGCGG
Source organism: Streptomyces sp. NPDC039423 (assembly GCF_055598725.1). NCBI lineage: Bacteria > Bacillati > Actinomycetota > Actinomycetes > Kitasatosporales > Streptomycetaceae > Streptomyces > Streptomyces sp. NPDC039423. Next base: position 52,324 of record NZ_JBVKAH010000005.1, on the reverse strand, counting down.
AAGAACGGCGCCGCCGGTATCTCCTTCGCCCGGTGGTCCTGCCCCCAGTTCGGGTAGAGGGTCTTGCTGAACAGGAACGAGTTGTACGTCAGCACCCGGAGCGCCGGCGCCCCCGCCTCCGCGGAGGCCCCCGCCTCGGCGGAGACCCCGGCCGCCGTAACCGCCGTGGCGGCCGGCGCCGCCACCGTCACCGCGGCGGCGGCGAGCACGGTGGACAGCGCGGCCGACAGGACGGCGGGCAGGGCGCCGGAGGAGGCGGTGGAGGAAGCGGGGGAAGCGGTCGGACGGGCCGGGCGCTGCGGGGATCGCGGCACGGAAACTCCTGACGGAAGTGGGGGGTTGGACCTTCGCGCGGCACATCAAATCAGCCGCGGTTACTTTCCGGTAGCCATCGGGTGCCGGGAATCCTGCGGACCCCGGACCACCGGGCCAACTTCTCCATGGCGGATACGCGGATACTGGGACCATGAGCACCTCACCCGCCCCGCACGACGCTCCCGCCCCACCCCCGCCCGGCGGGGTGCTCTGGAGCCTCGCCGGCGACGTCCGGGGCCTGCTCATGCTGCCCGCCGCCTTCACCCTCCAGGTCGCCCACCCCGCCGTCGGCGCCGGCGTCGACGAACACTCCGTCTTCCGGACCGACCCGTGGGGCCGGGGCGAGCGCTCCCTGCGCTCGCTCCAGCTCTGGGTGTACGGCGGCGAGACCGCCGCCGAGGAGGGCCGCCGGCTGCGCCGGCTCCACTCCGCCGTCCAGGGCACCGACACCCGGGGCCGCCGCTACCACGCCCTCGCCCCCGCGAACTACGCCTGGGTCCACGCCACCGGGTTCCCGGTCTACCGGCACGCGGCCCGCTACCTGATCAGACCGCTGACCGAAGCACAGGAGCGGCAGCTATATGCCGAGTGGCTCCAGGTCGGCCGCGTCCTCGGCATCCACGACCGCGACATGCCGCAGACCATCGAGGAGTTCTGGCCCTACTACCGCAAGGTCCTCGCCGACGAGATCGAGGCCACCGCCGTCGCGCGCGAACTCGCCTCGGCGGACGTCCCGTTGCCCCCGTTCGACCGGGGCCCCCTGCCGCTGCGGCTCCTGCTGCGCGTCCTGTGGCCCGTCCTGCTCCCGCCCTTCGCCCGCTTCCGCCGCTTCCTCACCGTCGGACTCATGCCGCCCGACGCCAGGGAGGCCATCGGCCTGGAGTGGACGGACGCGCAGGAACGCCGGCTGCGCCGCTTCGGCCGGGTCGTCCGGGCCGTCGTCCCCGCACTGCCCGAGCGGCTGCGCTACCTCCCGCTCGCACGGGAGGCCCGCCGCCGCGACCGGCTCACCCGCGCAGCCCGCCCCGGGCGATGACGTCCGCGTACCAGCGGGCGCTGTCCTTCGGCGTACGGCGCTGCGACGCGAAGTCCACGTGCACGATGCCGAACCGCTTCCCGTAGCCGTACGCCCACTCGAAGTTGTCCAGCAGCGACCACAGGAAGTAGCCCCGGACGTCCACCCCGTCGGCGAGCGCCCGGTGCACCGCCGCCAGGTGGTCCCGCAGGTAGGCGACCCGCTCCGGATCGTGCACCTCGCCCGACGGGTCGGCGTAGTCGTCGTACGCCGCCCCGTTCTCCGTCACCATCAGCGGAACCCCCGGCAGCTCGTCCCGCAGCCGGACCAGCAGCTCGTACAGGCCGTCCGCGTCCACCGGCCAGTCCATCGCCGTCCGGGGACCCGGCGCCGGCACGAACCGCACGTGCGGCTCGGCACCCGGCCAGGGCGACGGCGACCCGGACGTACCCGCCCCGACGACCGTGGGGGAGTAGTAGTTGATGCCCAGCGAGTCCAGCGGCGCGGCGATCGCCTCCAGGTCCCCGTCGCGCACGAACGACCAGTCCGTCAGCCCCGCCGTGTCCCGCACCAGGTCCTCCGGCAGCCGCCCGTGGAAGACCGGGTCCAGGAAGATCCGGTTGCCCAGCGCGTCCACCCGCCGGGCGGCCTCACGGTCCTCCTCGGCCTCCGACAGGGCCCGCACCGCGTGCAGGTTGAGCGTCAGGGACACCTCCGCGGCCGCCGGCAGCGCGGCACGCAGCACCTGGACGGCACGCCCGTGCGCCAGGTTCAGATGGTGGGCCGCGCGCAGCGCCGCCACCGGGTCCCTGCGCCCCGGGGCGTGCTCCCCGGAGGCGTACCCGAGGAACGCCGCGCACCACGGCTCGTTGAGCGTCGTCCACGTGCTCACCCGGTCGCCCAGCGCACCGGCCACCAGCCCGGCGTACTCGGCGAACCGCTCGGCCGTCTCCCGGTGCGGCCAGCCGCCCGCGTCCTCGAGCTCCTGCGGCAGGTCCCAGTGGTAGAGCGTGACGACCGGCCGGATGCCGGAGCTCAGCAGTTCGTCGGTGAGCCGCCGGTAGAAGTCCAGGCCCCTCTCGACGGCCGGGCCCCGCCCGGCCGGCTGCACCCGAGGCCAGGCGACCGAGAACCGGTAGTCCGTCACCCCCAGGTCCTTCATCAGCGCGACGTCCTCGCGCATCCGGTGGTAGTGGTCGGCCGCGATGTCACCGGTGTCGCCGTTGCGGACCGCGCCCGGCGTCCTGCTGAAGGTGTCCCAGATGCACGGCGTCCGGCCGTCCTCGGTCGCGGCGCCCTCGATCTGGTACGCGGCCGTGGCCGTGCCCCAGCGGAAACCGGCCGGGAAGAGGAGCTCGGTCATGAGCGGAAGACTCCCAACACGAAGTGGAGGAACGGGGAGGGCCGTCAGCCCTTGACGGCGCCCTGCATGATGCCGCCGACGATCTGCCGGCCCAGCAGGCCGAAGACCAGCAGCACCGGGAGCGTGCCGAGCAGCGTGCCCGCCATGATCACGGACTGGTCGTGCACATAGCCGCCGCCGAGCTGGCGCAACGCGACCTGCACGGTCGGGTTCTGCGAGGACAGCGCGACGATCGGCCAGAAGAAGTCGTTCCAGGCGGCCATGAAGGTCAGCAGACCCAGCACCGCCATACCGGGCCGGGCGATCGGCACCACGATCGACCAGAAGATCCGCGCGGAGGAGGCCCCGTCCACCCGCGCCGCCTCGATCAGCTCGTCCGGCAGCGCCTGCACCAGGAACTGCCGCATGAAGAAGACCCCGAAGGCCGACACCAGACCGGGCAGGACCACCGACTGGAGCTGGTTCACCCACCCCAGCTCCGCGACCAGCATGAACAGCGGGATCACCCCGAGCTGCGGCGGGATCATCATCGTCCCCACCGTGATCGCGAGCAGCGCGCCCCGGCCGCGGAAGCGCAGCTTGGCGAAGGCGAACCCGGCGAGCGTGCAGCACAGCACCGTGCCGACCGTGATCGACCCCGAGACGATCAGCGAGTTCAGCAGGGCCTTGCCGATGTCCGCCTCCTCCATCACCGCCTCGACGTTCCGGAACAGGTTCGGGCCGGGCAGCAGGGACGGGGGCACCCGCGCCAGATCGGCGTTGGAGCGGCTGGCGGCGACGATCGTCCAGTAGAAGGGGAAGGCCGACACCAGGACGGCGAGGATCAGGACGGCGTACGCGACCCTGCCGCCGTGCAGGGTACGACCGGCTCGGCGGGCGCTCATCGGCCGGCCTCCTTGGCGGAACGGCGGCGTACGACCAGGGCGTTGGCCCCGACGAACACCAGGATCAGCAGGAACATCACCCAGGCGATGGCGGCGGCACGGCCGAGGTGGAAGAAGCCCCACCCCTGCTCGTACATGTAGAGCCCGAGCGTCTGGTACTGGTGGGAGATCCCTCCCGAGACCGACCCCTCGAACAGCAGCGGTTCGCCGAAGAGCTGGGTGGCGCCGATCGTGGACACCACGGTGGTGAAGACGATCGTCGGACGCAGGCCCGGCAGCGTGACGTGGAAGAACTGCCGCCACCGCGACGCCCCGTCCATCTCCGCGGCCTCGTACAGCTCGGCCGGGATGGACTGCATGCCCGCGAGGTAGATCAGCGCGTTGTAGCCGGTCCACCGCCAGATGACGATGGTCGACACGGCTATCTGGGAGGCGACCGTCCCGGTCTGCCAGTCGACCGGGTCGATGCCGAGAAGCCCCAGCGTGTAGTTGACCAGCCCGAAGTCCCGGCCGAAGAGCTGCGCGAAGACCAGCGTCGCCGCAGCGACCGAGGTGGCGTACGGCAGCAGCATCGCCGTACGGAAGAAGGTCCGCCCGCGCAGCTTGTAGTTCAGCAGGTGCGCCAGCCCCAGGGCCATCACGAGCTGCGGGACGGTGGAGAGCACCCCGATGGTGAAGGTGTTGCGCAACGAGAGCCAGAAGAACTCGTCGGTGAACAGCGCGGCGTAGTTGCCGAGACCGCGCCACTCCATGTCGCCGGGCGTCTGGAGCTCCACGCGGTAGAGCGAGACGAACGCCGTGTAGAGCAGCGGGAACAGGCCGAACGCGGCGAAGAGCGTGAAGAACGGGGCGATGTACGCGTACGGCGAGACGGTCCGCCATACACGGCGCGCCGCCGTCCCGGCGGGTGCGGTGAGGGTCACGGTGCGGCCCTTCGGGGGTCGGATGCGGTACGGACGTGGTGTGTGTGTAGACCGGCCCGGTGCCGGGCGTTCTCGCCGCGACCGGCGGGGGCGGGTGGACCGCCCGGGAGAGCCGCCCCGCGCGGGGCACCCGCCCCACCGGGCCGGCCCCGGACGGGCCGCCCCGCGAGGGTCAGCCCGTCACGTTCTCGACGCCCTTGCGGGCGTTCGACCACGCCTTGTCCGGTGACGTCCCCTTCCGCTCCACCTCGCTCAGCGCGTTGGTGATCTGGTCGGCGACGTTCTTGTCGTGCACGCCCAGCACCTGCACCGGGGCCGCCTTGGCGGCGTCGCCGAAGATGCGGCCGATGGGGGCGTCGGAGAAGTACGGGTCCTTGGCGCCGGCGACCTTGGCGATGGCACCGGTGGAGGAGGGGAAGTTGCCCTGCTTCTCGAACAGCTTGGCCTGCTGCTCCGGCGCGGTGAGCCACTGGATGAGCTCGTACGCCTCCTTCTTGTGCTCGGCCGCCCGGGGGACGCTCAGATACGAACCGCCCCAGTTCCCCGCGCCGCCGGGCAGGGTGGCGATGTCCCACTTGCCCTTGCCGGACTCACCGGCCTGGCCCTTGATGTACCCGAGCATCCAGGCAGGGCAGGGGATCGTGGCGAACGACCCGGCGGCGAAGGCCTGGTTCCACTGCGGGGACCACTGGTCGAGCTTGGCGCTCAGTCCCGCGGCAGCGGCCTCGGTGGCGGTGTCCCAGGCGGTCTTGACGGCCGGGTTCGACTCGTAGACGAGCTTGCCGGAGGCGTCGTAGTACCGCTCCTCCTCCTGGCCGATCATGATGGTGAAGAGGCTGCCCACGCTGTCCAGCCAGGCGCTCTTGGCGGGGGCCTTCGCCTTGTACTGCTTGCCGAGCTCCAGGTAGCCGTCCCAGGTGGCCCACTTCCGGGCCAGCTCGTCGCGGTCGGTCGGCAGGCCGGCCTGCTGGAAGAGGTCCGTGCGGTAGCACATCGCCTCCGGCCCGACGTCCGTGCCGAGCCCCAGCACCCGGCCGTCCTTGGTCGTCGCCGCGGACCACTTGGCCTCGGCGAACGCCCCCTTCAGCCCGTCGGCGCCGTACCGCGTCAGGTCCTCGAACTTGTCCGCCTGCTGCTGGGTGACCGAGGCGATGCGGCCGACCTCGATGGCCTGGACGTCGGCGAGACCGCCGCCACCGGCGAGCCGGGTCTGGAGGGACTTCCAGTAGTCCTGCTCGTCCTCGGTGTCGGTCTGCTTGATGGTGACGCCGGGGTGGAGCTTCTCGTACTCGGCGTAGAGGCCCGCCTCCTTGTAGCCGAAGGAGCCGAAGAGGTCCACGGTGATCGTGACCCGTCCGTCGGACGCGGCCCCGTCCGAGGCGCCCGATCCGCAAGCGGCGAGGAGGGCCCCGGCCAGCGCGACCGCCCCGAGGCGGACCAGACCCCTGCGGACGGTGGTCCTGGTGCCGGAGGCTCTCCGGTCGGTGGCGGCTCGGGCGATGTGCATGGGAAGCCTCCCTTGGCTTCGGCGGGACGCGGAACGCGGGACGAGGTGCGGGGGATGAGCAAGCGGTTGAGAGCGCTCTCATAAAGTTGCTGTGGAGCGTGCCCCGCCCACCCTGTCCCCGTCAAGACTCGAACGCATAACGACCGCCGCTCACGGCAACTCCCCGGGTTGTCACCTGTATTGACAGTCCCGTTTCAGGAGTTTTACGTTCCAGGGCACCTGAGAGCGCTCTCGAACCCGCTCTCCCGCCATCCATTCGAGGTGCCGACATGCCATCCCCCCGCACCCGGCCATCCCCCCGCAGCCGCCCCGCCGCACTGTTCCTCGCCACCGCCCTGGCCGCCCTCGGCCTCACCGCGACCACCGCCGGCCCCGCCGAGGCCGCCACCGTCCCGGTCGGAGCCGGGAGTTACTCCGACACCCGTCCGCCCGGAACCTCCGGCCCCACCACCGACACCGGCACGCCCGTCACCCCCAAGCTCACCCCCGCCGCCCAGGGCAAGCCGGTGCCCACCAACGACTGGTGGTCCTCACTCGCCTTCCAGCGCTACGGCGACAACCCCTGGTCCACCCCGATGTACGGCCACCCGCTCACCTACCAGGCGACCGCCGCCGGCCTCGACGTCGGCTACCCCACCACCCCCGCGATCGTCGGCGACGGCAGACAGTACGAGTACGCCCACACACGCGACCTCACCCTCGGGCTGACCGGCCTTGATTCGCCCGACACCAAGGCCGACGCCTGGTCCGACTGGACCGTCACCCCCTACTGGTCGGACGGCACCCGCACCCTCCGCACCACCATCGGCCACGGCTCGCCCTTCGTGTACGCCAAGGGCACCGGCGGCGACGCCCGGATCACCACCGCCACCGCCCCCACCGTCTTCGCCGACCAGGGCAACGTCCTCGGCGTCACCGTCGCCGGCCACCACTACGGCCTCTTCGCCCCCACCGGCACCGACTGGACCGTCTCCGGCTCCACGCTGACCGCCGGGCTGGGCGGCAAGGACTACTTCTCACTGGCCGTCCTGCCCTCCCCGGACGCACTGGCCGGCTACCGCTCCTACGCCTACAGCTTCGTCACCGGATCCAAGGCCGACTGGAGCTACTCCGGAGGCACGGTCAGGGCCACCTACACCCTCACCACCCAGCCTCAGGAGGGCACTCAGACCGGCACGCTCCAGGCCCTCTACCGGCATCAGTGGCTGCACACCACCGACGCCCTGACCCCGTACACCTACGTCTCCCCGCGCGGCACGATGAAGGTCCGGGCGTCCACCACCTTCACCACGAGCCAGCGCGCGGCCGCCGTACTGCCGGGGCTGCCGAAGTCCTCGGGCGTCGACCCCGCCCGGCTGCGCGGCTACCTGAACGAGGCCGCGAACGCCGCCGACCCGTTCGCCGGCGCCACCGACACCTACTGGACCGGCAAGGCCCTCGGCCGCCTCGCCCAGCTCGTGCCCCTGGCCGACCAGACCGGTGAGACCGCCACCCGTGACAAACTGCTCGGCCTGCTCAAGGGGCGGCTCCAGGACTGGTTCACGGCCGGCGGGGCCAACGAGTTCAGTTACGACCGCACCTGGAAGACCCTCACCGGCTACCCCGCCTCGTACGGCAGCGACACCGAACTCAACGACCACCACTTCCACTACTCCTACTACGTGTACGCGGCGGCCGTCGTCGCCCAGTACGACCCCGCCTGGGCCGCCGACTCCGCCTGGGGCGGCATGGTGAAGACGCTCGTGCGCGACGCCGCCAACCCCAGCCGCACCGACACCGCCTTCCCCTTCCTCCGGGGCTTCGACGTGTACGCCGGACATAGCTGGGCCTCCGGCCACCAGGGCTTCGCGGCCGGCAACAACCAGGAGTCGTCGTCCGAGTCCATCAACCTCAGCGCGGGCCTGGTCCTGTGGGGCGCGGCCACCGGTGACACCGCGCTGCGCGACCTGGGGACGTACCTGCTGACCACCGAGTCCGAGGCCATCGCCCAGTACTGGCTCGACGCCGACCAGCAGGTCTTCCCCGCCTCCTTCGGCCATGACACCGCCGGCATGGTGTGGGGCAGCGGCGCCGCCTACGCCACCTGGTGGACCGCCAACCCCGAGGAGATCCACGGCATCAACGTCCTGCCCGTCACCGGAGGCTCACTGCACCTGGGCGGCGAACAGGCGGCCGTCCGCCGCAACATCGCCGAGATGGAGCGCGAGAACGGCGGCCCCGCCGTCGAATGGCGCGACATCCTCTGGGAGTTCCAGTCCCTCGCCGACCCCGCCGCCGCCAAGGCCAGGTGGGACGCGGGCAACGCCTCGTACACCCCGGAAGCGGGGGAGTCCAGGGCGCACACCTACCACTGGATCGCCGGCCTGGACGCGCTCGGCGCGCCCGACGCGACCGTCACCGGTGACCTCCCCACCTCGGCGGTCTTCACCAAGGGCACGGTACGCACCTACGCGGCGCACAACCACGGCCCCACCGCCCGCACGGTGACCTTCTCCGACGGCGCCAGGCTCACCGTCCCCGCGCGCTCGACGGCAACCGGCACCGGAACGGGCGGCGACCCGGGCGACCCCGGCGACCCGGGCCCGTCCACCGGGGACACCTTCCAGCTCCGCACCGGCGGCACGCTGACCACCGCCACGAACGGGACGGCCGGCGGCGACACCATCGCCTCGGCGGGCGGCACCAACCACGACGGCACCCCGTACCAGCCGCTGGTGTACGAGGCCCGGGGCGTCACCGGCACGCTGAAGCCCGGCGCCGCCACCGCCTTCCGGCTCCAGGTCGACGCGGGCACCACGGTGGGCCTCGGCCAGCAGGCCCGCGTCAGCTACGACCTGACGGGTGACGGGACCTTCGAACGGACCGAGACGTACCACTACTTCGCCACCGACCCGGTGGCCGGCTGGGAGGAGTACGCCCACACGCGCGGCCTGAAGTCGGCGACCGGCGCGCTGGGGGACCTCAGGGGCGGCACCGTACGCCTGGAGGTGTGGCCCGCCATCGGCAACGGCACGGCCCGGGTACAGACCGGCACGGACCGGTCCGTCCTGGTCATCCCGTACGGCTGAGCGGTGAGCGCTACGCCGACGCCCGCCGCACCAGTTCCGTCGGGGTGATCACCGAGCCCGGGGCGCCGCCCGCCCCGGGCTCGGTCTCCCGCGCGTTCAGCACCCGCATCAGCAGCCGCACCATCAGCCGGCCCATGCCCTCGATGTCCTGGCGGACGGTCGTCAGGGGCGGATCGGTGGCCTCCGCGATGGACGTCATGTCGTCGAAGCCGACCAGCGCCACGTCCTCCGGCACCCGCAGCCCGCGCTCCCGCAGCACGCGCAGCGCGCCGGAGGCCATCAGGTCGTTGGCGGCGAACACGGCGTCCAGGTCGGGCCGCCGCTCCAGCAGCTCCGCCATCGCCCGGGCCCCGCTCCCCTCCGTGAAGTCGCCCTGCGCGATCAGCCCGGGGCCCGCGTCCAGCAGGACGTCCCGGTAGCCGTCCAGCCGGTCGGTGGCGGAGGTCTGGTCACGCGGGCCCGCGATGTGCGCGACCCGCTCCCGGCCCAGCGACAGCAGGTGCCGCACGGCCTCCCGCGCCCCGCCCCGGTTGTCCGCGTCCACGTACGGCACCGCCAGGTCGCCCGCCGTCCCCGGCCCCCCGGGCCGCCCCCCGAACACCGCCGGCACCTGCGCCCGCCGGATGATGGCGGGCAGCTCGTCGTCGTCGTGCACCGAGAAGGCCAGCGCGCCGTCGACATGGCCCCCGCCCAGGTACCGGCCGATCCGGTCGTAGTCGCCCGGCCCCTCCACCCACAACAGCACGAGCTGTGAGTCGTGCGCGGTCAGCTCGCGGCTGATGCCCCGCACCTGCTGCTCGAAGAAGGGGTCGGAGAACACCCGGAACTCCGGCTCCGCGATGATCACCGCCACCGCGCCGTTCCGCCGCGTCACCAGGGTGCGGGCCGCGTGGTTCGGCACGTACCCCAGCTCCTCCACCGCCTCCCGCACCTTGTCCACCAGCGCCTGCCGGACCCCCGCGCCCCCGTTCACGACACGCGAGACCGTCGCCCGCGACACCCCGGCACGCGCCGCGACGGCCTCCAGGGTGGGACGGGAGCCGGGGGCCGGTTCGGACATGCTGGACAAGGGTGCTCCTCGACGGCGCGGCGAATGCTGTGTACAGCAGCAGGGTAGCCGGTCGGCCCGGCCGGTTGAGAGCGCTCTCTGCACAGAAGAGCCATCGGTGCCCACGATCCACCAGCAGCGCCATGCGTGCCGCCCGTGTCCCCCCGCCGGCCCCGCCGGTCGGTGGCGACACCCCCCGCCCCCGTCGCTCTCGCATCCGACCGTACGATGAGCGGGACCCGTCATATACGCCACCGTATATGACGAGCTGAGAAGGCGTTCAGCCCAACAGTGGCTACGCCCCTCCGGAGCGAAAGGTGGACGAATGATCCGTACCCTGGCCCCAGGCCTGCTCTGCTTCGTCGTCATCGCCGTAGGGCTTCTGCACTTCGTCTGGGCCTTCTCCCCCTGGCCGTGGAGCGACCCGGTGACCTTCACCAGGACCGTCGGTGGCACGGACGACGGCCGGATGCCGCGCGCCCTGGACTCCATGCTGGTCGGTGCGGCCCTGATCGGCGCCGGCGTGCTGACGCTCATGGTCAACGGCACGATCCCCGGAGTCGGGCCCGACTGGCTCCAGTTGACCGGCATGTTCGGATTCGCCCTGGTCATGTTCGTCCGAGGAGCGGGCGGCTACCTCATGAACTCCGGCGCCCCACCGGAGTTCCAGCGCTGGAACTCGGTGCTCTACTCGCCGCTGTGCCTCCTGCTCTGCCTGCTCTCGCTGATCGTGGCGGTGGCAGCGGTCCGGCGGTGAGGGCTGCCACGTCGCGGGGAGCGTGCGCTCGGTGATCATCCGGTGATCCGGTGCCCGCGGCCGTGCGCCGGCCATGGGCACCACGGCTTTGACCGGTTCCAGCGGGGCCGGGCCGCTAAGCCGGCCTGGGGCCACGGCGCTGGCCGGACCCCCCGCCCGCGGCGCCGGGCCGCGGACGGGGGAGTGGTGACGACTCGTGCCGACCGTCTCGGGTCAGTCGTGGTCGTGGATCGTGTTCGTCGCGGCGATCTTCTTCCACGACTTCGGCTGGACCGGCTGCGCCGTGCCCGCCGCCGAGCGGGCGATCCGCGCGCCGGCCGCCGCCGGGGCCGCCGGCTTGGACGGCGTGTAGAGCCAGGTGTCCAACAGTCCGGCGAGCGGCTTGCCGGAGACCCGCTCCGCGTACTTCACGAAGTCGGACACCTTGGCGTTGCCGTACGCGTGCTCCGTCGGCCAGCCCTTCAGGACGGCGAAGAAGTCCTCGTCGCCGATCGCGTTGCGCAGCGCCTGGAGGGCGAGCGCGCCCCGGTCGTACACCGCGATGTCGAACTGCTTGTCCGGGCCCGGGTCGCCCGGCTCGACCGTCCAGAACGGGTCGTCGGCCGGGTGCTGCGCGTACACGTAGTCCGCCAGCTCCTGAGCCGTGCCCTCGCCCTCCTTCTCCGACCACAGCCACTGGCTGTACCGGGCGAAGCCCTCGTTGACCCAGATGTCCTTCCACCCGTCGACCGACACGCTGTCGCCGTACCACTGGTGCGCCAGCTCGTGCACGACCACCGACACGTTGGCCCCGTTGGCGAACTGGCGCGGGCTGTAGAACGGCCGCGTCTGGGTCTCCAGCGCGTAGCCGCTGGTCACGTTGGGGACGTAGCCGCCGAGCGCGTTGAAGGGGTACGGTCCGAAGACCTCCTCCAGCCACTCCGCGACCTCTCCGGTGCGCTCGATGCTGGCCCGCGCCGCACCCGCGTTGTCACCGAGGTCCTTGCTGTACGCGTTGAGGACGGGCAGCCCCTTGTCGGTCTTGTCCGTGGTGATGTCGAACTTGCCGATCGCGAGCGTGGCGAGGTAGGACGCCTGCGGCTTGTTGGAGCGCCAGTTGAAGCGTGTCCAGCCCAGGCGCGACGACTGCGACTGGAGGACGCCGTTGCTGATGGCCTGGGTGCCGTCCGGCACGGAGACCGATATGTCGTAGGTCGCCTTGTCCCGCGGGTGGTCGTTGGACGGGAACCACCAGACGGCGGAGTCCGGCTCCTGCGCGGCGACGCCGCCGTCGGGCGTGCGGTGCCAGGCGGTCCAGCCGCCGATCTTCAGCTCGGAGGGCTTGCCCGCGTACCGCACGACGACCGAGATCGCCCGGTTCTTCGCCAGCGGTGCGGCCGGGGTGATCTCCAGCTCGTGGTCGCCGGTGGCGGCGAAGCGCGCCTTCTTGCCGTTCACCAGCACCTCGCTCGCCTTGAGCCCGAGGTCGAGGTTGAAGCGGGACAGGTCCTGGGTGGTGGTGGCGATGAGCGTCGCCGTGCCCTCCAGCAGGTCGGTCTTCGGCTGGTACTTCAGACGCAGGTCGTAGTGCGACACGTCGTAGCCACCGTTGCCGCTGGCCGGGTAGTAGGGGTCGCCGATGCCCGGGGCCCCGGGCCGGTAGTCGGCCGCCGATGCCGGGATCGCCAGCAACAGCGAGGCCGCGAGTGCGCTCGGGACGATCAGTCTGCGGTGCACGTCAAGCTCTCCAAGTCGTATGGACGGAAGATCTCTTGAAGGCTATTCAGCCGCTCCCGCCCCCGTCATGTCCATGGCCCCACCTGTCACGAGATGGCCATGTGGCCGACATGAACGATGATCGGCCCCACCGTCCCCTCCGCCCCCTCCGTCCGCTTCGCCCCCGTAGTGCCCTCTGTCATCCGGCAGTTGGCGCGTGTACGTTCCGCCCATGCCGATACGTGCGCGGAGAACCCCCATGTCGAGCAGAGTCCTGGTGACGGCGGCCACCGCCGCCCTGATGACCGCACTGGTCCAGCCCGCGAGCGCGGCGCCGGCCGCCCCCGCCCGGGAAGCGCGACCCGCTTCCCCCGCCACGGCGCGACCCGCCCCCGTCCACGAGTCGCGGCCCGTCCACTCGTACGCCGACGCCGTCCGTGAGTCCGTCTGGGTCGACACCGGCCTCGACGGCGACCGCGACGGCCGTACCGACCGGGTGGCCGTCGACATCGTCCGGCCGCGTGAGGCGGCCGCCCGGGGCCGCAAGGTCCCGGTCATCATGGACGCCAGCCCCTACTACTCCTGCTGCGGGCGCGGCAACGAGAGCCAGAAGAAGACGTACGACGCCGACGGCCGCCCCGTCCAGTTCCCTCTGTACTACGACAACTACTTCGTTCCGCGCGGCTACGCCTTCGCCGCCGTGGACCTCGCCGGAACCAATCGCTCGGACGGCTGCGACGACGTCGGCGGCCCCTCCGACATCCAGTCCGCCAAGGCCGTCGTCGACTGGCTCAACGGCCGGGGCCGCGGCTACACCACCCGCACCGGCACCCGGCGCGCCCATGCCACCGGCTGGTCCACCGGCGACACCGGCATGATCGGCAAGAGCTGGGACGGCACCATCGCCAACGGCGTCGCCGCCACCGGCGTCGAGGGACTGAAGACCATCGTCCCCATCGGCGCCATCTCCTCCTGGTACGACTACTACTTCGCCCAGGGTGCCCCGCTGTACGACTCCGGCCCCGAGTGGCTCTCGGACTACGTCAACAGCCCCGACGCCCGCGCCCGCTGCGCCCATGTGCAGCAGCGCCTCGTCGACGGCGCCCCGCGGACCGGCGACATGACGCCGCTGTGGGACACGCGCGACTACGTCCGCAACGCCCACAAGGTGAGGGCCAGCGTCTTCCTCGTCCACGGACAGCAGGACCTCAACGTCCGCGCCAAGCACATCGGCCAGTGGTGGGACGCGCTCGCCGCCCACGGGGTGGAACGCAAGATCTGGCTCTCGCAGACCGGCCACGTCGACCCCTTCGACTTCCGCCGCGCCGAGTGGGTCACCACCCTCCACCACTGGTTCGACCACTACCTCCTCGGTTACGACAACGGCGTCGACCGCGCGCCGATGGCCGACGTCGAGCGCGCCCCCGGCCAATGGTCCACCGACCGCGTCTGGCCGCCCCGCGCCACCGCCCCCACCACGCTCCGTCCCCGCCGGGGCGCGGCACCCGGCGTCGGCACCCTGGGGCTCGTCCCCGCCCGCCCGGGCGCCACCGAGACGTTCACCGACGATCCCGCCCTCGGCGAGCTCGACTGGGCGTCGGCCGCCGGCACCACCACCCCGGCCAAGGCGGGCTTCATCACCCGCCCGCTCACCCGGGACCTGCGGCTCTCCGGCTCCTCCCGGGTCACCGTCACCGCCACCCCGGACGCCACCAGCGCCCACCTCACCGCCGTCCTGGTCGACCTCGGTCCCGCCACCATCCGGGACTACGGAGCCGCCGGAGAGGGCATCACCACCCTCGCCGAGCGCACCTGCTGGGGCGCGAGCACCACCGGCGACAGCGCCTGCTACAAGGAGACCCGGGCCAGGACGACCGACGTCGGCGCCACCGTGTTCAGCCGGGGCTGGGCCGACCTCGGCACCTGGGCGGACGCCCGGGAGGGACGCCCCCTCACCCCCGGCCGGCCCCACACCATCACCGTGGACCTCGCCGCGACCGACCACGTCGTCCCGGCCGGCCACCGCCTGGCGCTCCTCGTCGCCGGCACCGACCGGAACCTGATCGACCCTCCGGCGGCGAAGCCCACCCTCACCCTCGACCTGGCCCGCGCCTCCGCCCGGCTGCCCCTCGTCGGCGGGGTCCCCGCGTTCCTCCGCGCCACCACCGGTACCGTGCACCCCGCCGCCCCGCGCACCGCCCCGCCGGCCGGCGTCACCGCCCCGCGCCCCGCCGCGCAGATCCCCGGAGGCACGCCCCGATGACCCCACGCGCCGCACGCGCCCGCGCCTTCGCCGTGACCGTCACCGCGGCCGCCCTCGGCCTCCCGCTGATCACCGCACCCGCCCAGGCCTCACCCACCCCGCCGCCGCGCACCGGGTTCGAGGCGAGTGACGGCGCCCGCTGGACGGACGAGCGCGAGGAGCAACGTTTCCTCGACGCCGTCGACCGGGGGAGCGACCGGGTGTCGGTCACCCGGGTGGGCACGACCCGGCAGGGCCGCCCACTGCGGCTCGTACGGATCTCCACCGCGCCCGGAACCGGCACCCCGCCCGGCACCGGAGCCGCCACCGAGTCCCCGTCCGGCACCGGAGCCGCCACCGAGTCCCCGTCCGGCACCGCCACCCCGCCCGGCACCAGGAGCACCACCCGCACCACCGTGCTGCTGATCTGCAGCCAGCACGGGGACGAACCGTCCGGCCGGGAGGCCTGCCTGTCCACCGTCCGCGACCTCGCCCACGCGAAGGACCGCGACACCCTCCGCCTCCTCGCCCGTACGACCGTCCTCGTCGTCCCCACCGCCAACCCCGACGGCCGCGCCGCCGGCACCCGGGGCAACGCCGACGGGGTGGACGTCAACCGCGACCACATCGCCCTGCGGACGCCCGAGGCCCGCGCCCTCGCCGCGGTGATCCGCGACCACCGGCCCGACGTCGTCCAGGACCTGCACGAGTACGGCGCCACCCCGCCCTACTACGACAAGGACCTGCTCGCGCTCTGGCCGCGCAACCCCAACACCGGCACCCGCGTGCACGACGAGGCGCACACCCTCTCCGAGGCGTACGTCCGCCCCGCCGCCGCACGGGCCGGCTTCGACAGCGGCGTCTACGGCATCTGGACCGACCCGGTCACCGGGGAACCCGTCAAACAGGTCGCGGGCGACGGCCAGGAGCGGATCCTCCGCAACACGGTGGGCGTCAAGCACTCCGTCGGCCTGCTCGTCGAGACCCGCGTCGACCCGCTCACCGAGGAGGAGAAGAAGGACCCGGCCCTCAACAACCGGCGCCGCGTGGACACCCAGCTTGCCGCCCTGGACGGACTCTTCCGGTACGTCGGTGACCGGCGCGGCACCATCGGGGCGGTCACCACGGCGGCCCGGCTGGCCGGCCTGCGCGACCGGGGCCCGGTCTTCCTGGGCGGCGCCGACAACGATCCGCCGGAGCCCGCCGAGACCCTCCAGGACCCGCCGTGCGGCTACCGCCTGACCGCGGACCGGTACGCCGGGGTCCGCGACGAGCTGGCGCTGCACGGCGTCGCCGCCCGGGTGGAGGCCGACGGCACCGCCTTCGTACCGCTGCGGCAGTCGCAGCGGGCGCTGGTGCCGCTGCTGCTCGACACCCGCGCGGCGTACCGCCTCACGGACGGGGAGCCGGTGGACGCCTGTTGATCCCGGTGCAGGTGTGCCTGACGTGGTAGGGGGTATCAAAAGCGAAATCAGGCCATGATCGCGAAAGGTGCCGCCTGTGTCTCAGGAGCAACGGAAACCGGGGCAACGGCTGCGGCTGCCCGTGAAGGCGGCTCTGCCGGGCCGCCACCCGTACGAGAACGAGCCGCCCGTCACCGACCGGGTGGTGTTCGGCGTGACGGCCGTGCTCACCCTCGCCTTCGTGGTCTGGGGCGCCACCGCCACCGACTCGCTGGAGAGCGTGTCGGACTCGATGCTGAACGGCCTGATGCACAACGGCGGCTGGGCGTTCGTCCTGGCCGCCTCGGGCTTCGTCGTCTTCGCGCTCTGGCTGGCCGTCAGCCGCTACGGCCGGATCCAACTGGGCCAGGAGCACGAGAAGCCCGAGTTCAGCACCGTCTCCTGGGTCGCCATGATGTTCAGCGCCGGCATGGGCATCGGCCTGATGTTCTACGGCGTCAGCGAACCGCTCGCGCACTACACCACCCCGCCGCCGGGCACCGACCCCGCCGACTCGGCGGACGCCATGCAGACGGCGCTCGCCACCACCCTCTTCCACTGGACCCTGCACCCCTGGGCGATCTACGCGGTGGTCGGACTGGCCATCGCGTACAGCACCTTCCGCCGCCGCAGGCGGCAGACGATCAGCGCCGTCTTCATCCCGCTCATCGGCAAGAAGCACGCCGACGGAGTCGTCGGCCGGGTGATCGACATCCTGGCGATCTTCGCCACGCTCTTCGGCTCCGCCACGTCCCTGGGGCTCGGCGCGCTCCAGATCGGCAGCGGCATGCACGAGGTCGGCTGGCTGGACAAGGCCGGCACCGGGCTGCTCGTCAGCATCATCGGCGTCCTGACGGTGTGCTTCGTCTTCTCCGCCGTCTCCGGCGTGGAGCGGGGCATCCAGTGGCTGTCCAACACCAACATGGTGCTGGCCGTCGTCCTCGCCGTCTTCGTCTTCGTCGCCGGCCCCACGATCCTCGTCCTCGACCTGGTCCCGACCTCGCTCGCCGCGTACCTCGACGAGCTGCCGCAGCTCGCCGGCCGCACCGAGGCGGCCACCGGCGGCGGTGACGTCGCCGACTGGCTGAGTAGCTGGACGGTCTTCTACTGGGCCTGGTGGATCTCCTGGACGCCGTTCGTCGGCATGTTCATCGCCCGCATCAGCCGGGGCCGGACGATCCGCCAGTTCATCGGCGGCGTCATCCTCGTGCCCAGCACCGTCAGCCTGATCTGGTTCGCGGTCTTCGGCGGCACCGCCATGCACCTGAAGGAGCGCGGCGACCTCGGCGGCGCGACCACGCCCGAGGCCCAGCTCTTCGGAGTGCTCCAGGAGTTCCCGATCGCCGGCGTGATGAGCCTGCTGGTGATGATCCTGGTCGGCATCTTCTTCGTCTCCGGTGCGGACGCCGCCTCGATCGTGATGGGCACCCTCTCCCAGAAGGGCACCTTCGAACCGGCCCGGTTCGTGGTCGTCTTCTGGGGCGTGGTGACCGGCGGCGTGGCGGCCGTGATGCTGCTGGTCGGCGAGGGCAAGGGCGACGCGCTCGCCGGCCTCCAGCACCTGACCATCCTGGTCGCGGCGCCGTTCGTGCTGGTGATGATCGGCATGTGCTGGTCCCTGATGCGGGACCTCCGCCGTGACCCGCTGATCGTGCGCGGTGAACTCGCCGAGGAGGCCGTGGAGGAGGCGGTGATCGCGGGCCACGAGAAGTACGCGGGCGAGTTCGAGATCCGCATCGGCCCGGCCCAGGACGAACCGTCCGGACACGCCGGGGACCCTGACGACCGGCACCGTGACGACCGGTACCGCGACGACCCCGGGAACCCGCCGCCGGCCGGCTGACGCCCCCCCCCGGCGCCCGGGGCTTCCCGGGCGCCGGGGCACGCGCCCCCTGGGTGCGCCCCGGCCCTCGTGCCCCGGCTACGGGAGGCGCCGCCGCTCAGTCCGCCCCGGGTCGGCCGCCGCCCGGGCCGGGACCGTCACTGGGGCCGGGACCCTCACTGGGGCCGGGACCGTCACTCGGGCCGGGTCCGCCGCCCGGGCCGGAGGCGGATGCGGGCGGCAGCGCACGGGCCACTTCCCCGGCGCAACCCCAGGCGACGGTCACTCCCGCGCCTCCGTGACCGTAGTTGTGGACCAGCAGCCTGCCGCCCGGCAGCGGCTCCGCCGCCAGGCGCACCCCGCCCGTACGCACCGGGCGCAGGCCCACCCGGTGGCCGAGCACGCGGGCGCGGCCGATCTCGGGCCGGACCCGGGCGCACCGGGCGACGATCGCGGCGGCCGTCCCCGCGTCCGGCGCGGTCCGCCAGTCGTCCTCCTCCGCCGTACCGCCCAGGACCAACCGCCCCGGCTGCGGGAAGAAGTAGGTCGACCCGCTCCCCGGGGTGTCCGGCGCGGTGAACCACTCCTCCACGCCAGGGTTCTCCACCAGCACCAACTGGCCGCGCACCGGTCGCACGGCCCCGTCCGGCACGAGGTCCCGCGCGCCCAGCCCGGCGCAGCTGACCACCACCGGCGCGGGCACCTCCGCCAGGGACCGCACCGTCCTCGTCTCGATCACCCCGCCCGCCGCCTCCAGGCGGGCAGCCAGCCACTCCAGATGGACGGGCATGTCGATCAGCGGCAGCACCGCCGCGAGGCCGCCCGACGGTAGCTGCCGCAGCCCCGGCACCTCGCCGGCCCACGCGCCCAGCGCCCCCCGCTCGGTGCCCGCGTGGACACCCGCCACCAACCGCACGCCGGTGGCTTCCGGAGCGGCGGCGAGCCGCTCGTACACGCGCAGCGACTCCAGCGCCCACGTGCCCACCCGCTCCGCCGGTTCGATGCGGTACGGCCACCAGAGCGCGCCCGCCACCGCCGATGTGGTGCGGCCCGGCGCGTCCCGCGCCCAGACGCGCACGCGACGGCCCCGCTCGGCCAGCGTGACCGCCGTCGTCAGCCCGATGACCCCGCCGCCCACCACGATCACGTCACCGCTCATGCCGGGACGGTAGCGGAGACGCCACGGACGGGAATACACCCGACATGCCTCCCGAGCCCGAGCCCGAGACCGCGCCCGAGCACGACGCCGTACGCGACCCCGCCGGTCTTCCCGCCGGTCCCGGCCACCCCGCCGCCGGTCCCGGCCACCCCGCCGCCGGCCCCGGCCACCCCGCCCACGTGTCCTTCGTCCTCGCGCCCGCGACCCGGACCGGTGCCGTCCTCGCCGACGGCGCGTACCAGGCGCACCGCGACTACGTCGACTTCGTCGTCGACGGCCGCTCCCTGCTGCACCGGCTGTCCGACCTCGACGCCGTCTCCCCGCTGGCCTCCGACGTACCTCCCGCCGTCTTCACCGGTCATGTACGCAGCCTGCTGCTGGAGGCCGAACCGCCCCTGCCCGACGGGCGGTACGTCGTCTACGGCTGCCCCGAGTGCGAGAGCCTGGGCTGCGGCGCCGTCACCGCCGTGATCGAGCGGGACGGCGACGACGTCGTCTGGCGCGACTTCGCCTGGCAGACCGACGAGTCCGCCGACCTCGCCCTGAACGGCTACCACGGCATAGGCCCGTTCCGCTTCCGCGCCGCCGAGTACCGCGCCGAGCTGGAGCGCCTGCTCCCCAGCGCCCCCGCCCGCCGCCGCGTCCTGCTCGTCGGCGCCCGGGTCGCCGTCCTCGCCAGGCTGGCCGCCGCGCTGCGCGGCATCGGCGTCGGCGCCGACATCGCCGAGGAGACCACCACCGTGACCGGCGAGGAACTGCGCGCGTACGGGGCGGTGGCCTTCGGCCGGGCGGTGGGGGAGGAGCGGCGCGCGGCCGTGCGGGAGGCGTTCGAGCGGGCCGGCGCGGACGTCGTGTACGTCGAGGGGCTCGCGCCCGTCGTCCCCGTGCTCGTCGCCCAGGTCGAGCAGGCCCTGGACCGTACCCCGCCGGAGCGGCGACGTCTGACCGGCCTGGCCCTCTCCGGCGGCGAGGCGATCGTGGAGGTCACCTCCACGTGCCGGGTCCAGGTCGTCGCGTACCGGCTGGACCGCCTCCACCGCACCCGCGCCCGGGAGCTGTACGACGGCCTGCTGGAACCGGGCACCCACCGCGTCCCGCTGGACGCCCGGACGGCGGCCGGACGCTCCTGCCTCGTGGCCCGCACCTCGGGGGGCGTGCTCGTCGTCCCGGTGGGGCCACCGCCGCACCGGCCGTGACCTAGGATCGACCCCCTGATGACTGCAACCCTCGTCGCCAAGGACCTCGCCGCCGGCCACGGCGAACGCTCCCTCTTCTCCGGTCTGGACCTCGTCGTCGCCCCCGGTGACGTGATCGGCCTCGTCGGCGTCAACGGGGCCGGCAAGTCGACCCTGCTGCGGCTGCTCGCCGGGCTCGACACCCCCGAGGACGGTGAGCTGCGGCTGTCGCCGCCCACCGCCACCGTCGGCCACCTCCCGCAGGAGCCGGAGCGCCGCGAGGGCGAGACCGTGCGCGGCTTCCTCGCCCGCCGCACCGGTGTGGCCGCCGCCCAGACCGCGATGGACGACGCCACCCAGGGCCTGGTCGACGGTGTTCCCGGCGCCGACGACGCGTACGCCACCGCCCTGGAGCGCTGGCTCGGCCTCGGCGGCGCCGACCTCGACGAGCGCGCCGAGGAGGTCGCCGGAACCCTCGGCCTCACCGTCGGGCTCGACCGGCCGATGACCTCCCTGTCCGGCGGCCAGGCCGCCCGCGCGGGGCTCGCCTCCCTGCTGCTGTCCCGCTACGACGTCTTCCTGCTCGACGAGCCGACCAACGACCTCGACCTGGACGGCCTCGAACGACTGGAGCGCTTCGTCCAGGGCCTGCGCGCCGGGACCGTCGTCATCAGCCACGACCGCGAGTTCCTCGCCCGGACCGTCACCAAGGTCCTCGAACTGGACCTGGCCCAGCAGCGGATCCGGCTCTACGGAGGCGGCTACGAGGCGTACCTGGAGGAGCGGGAGACCGCCCGCCGGCACGCCCGCGAGGACTTCGAGGAGTACGCCGACAAGAAGGCCGCCCTCGAAGGCCGCGCCCAGATGCAGCGCTCCTGGATGGACAAGGGCGTCAAGAACGCCCGCCGCAAGGCCGGCGACGACAACGACAAGCTCGGCCGCAAGTTCCGCAGCGAGGCGAGCGAGAAGCAGGCCGCCAAGGCCCGCCAGACCCAGCGCATGATCGAGCGGCTCGACGCCGTCGAGGAGCCCCGCAAGGAGTGGGAGCTGCGGATGGAGATCGCCGCCGCTCCGCGCTCCGGCTCGGTCGTGGCGACCCTGCGCGACGCCGAAGCCGTGCGCGGCGACTTCCGCTTCGGCCCGGCCTCCCTCCAGATCGACTGGGCCGACCGGGTCGCCATCACCGGCGCGAACGGCGCGGGCAAGTCGACCCTGCTGGCCGCCCTGCTCGGCCGCCTCCCGCTGGACGCGGGGCACGCCTCGCTCGGCTCGGGCGTGGTCGTGGGGGAGGTCGACCAGGCGCGCAAGCTGTTCCACGGGCAGGAATCCCTGCTGGACGCGTTCTGCGCGGCCGTACCGGACACCGAGCCGGCCGACGTCCGCACCCTGCTGGCCAAGTTCGGCCTCAAGGCCCAGCACGTCACCCGCTCGGCCACCTCGCTCTCACCGGGCGAGCGCACCCGGGCCGCGCTCGCCCTGCTCCAGGGGCGTGGCGTGAACCTGCTCGTCCTGGACGAGCCGACCAACCACCTGGACCTGCCGGCCATCGAACAGCTCGAGTCCGCCCTCGACTCGTACACCGGAACGCTGCTGCTGGTCACCCACGACCGGCGGATGCTCGACGCGGTGCGCACCACCCGGCGCGTCGAGGTCGCCGGCGGCAAGGTGACCGAGCTGTGAGCGGAGGCCTCACACGCTGCGGGCGGTGATGTCGCCGTAGGCGGTGGTGGCGTGGATGGTCAGGCCGGCGTCGGGGCCGTCGGTGTTGCTGAGCGCGTTGTGGACGCGGCCGTAGGAGGTGCCGGCGTCCAGGGTGGCGGAGGTGCCGCGGGCGGCGCCGACGCTGATGTCGCCGTGCTCGGTGCGCAGGGTGAGGGCGCCGTGGGTGGCCTCGGCGACACTGATGTGGCCCTTGGTGGTGGAGATGTCGGCGGGGCCGCCCAGGCGGCCGACCGTGATGTCGCCGGCCATGAGGGTGAGCGTGGCGTCGGCGGTCTCGTCGAGCGTGACGGTGCCGTGGGCGGCGTCGAGGATGACGGTGCCCAGGCGGCCGACGCCGCGGAACTCGGCGCTGGACGCCGTGGCCCGGACGCGGGAGCCGGCGGGCAGCCGGACGGTGATCTCCACCGCTCCCGAGGGGCCCAGGAGCTGCTTCGTGGCCGTCGGGCCGGTGATCCGCAGGACCCCGTCGGCATGGTCGACCGTGGTCCGCTCCGCGGCCTTGACGTCCCGGCTCCTGGAGGCGTCCGCGGGCAGGATCTCCACCGTGGTGTCGGTCCGGTCGGCGGCGATGAAGCGGATGTGGCCGGCCGGGACGTCCAGGACGGCGGAGACCGGGGCGGGGGTGTCGAACGTCAGCATGATGTTTCTCCTGCAACTCGTGGACTCTTCGTTTCGAACAACAGAAACGCTACGTTGCATTCGAGGTTCCGGCAATGAGTTCGTTGCGTACAAGCAACGTTTGAGCAGTTCAGGCGCGTAAAATCGTTGCAACAGGCCAGAAGGTAACGCAACAGGGTGCGTGCGTCTGTTGCAACGGGGTGCGGGTGAACGCTACAGTGACGCCATCCACGCACAGCCGAAGGAGACCGCGATGCCGGGAGGCAGGCTCACCCAGCAGGAACGTCAGCAGATCGCGCTGGGGCTGGCCGACGGCCTCGCCTACGCGGAGATCGCCCGACGGCTCGACCGCCCGACCTCCACGGTCACCCGTGAGGTGATGCGCAACGGCGGCCCCACCGCCTACCGCGCCGACCTCGCCCACCGCGCCACCGAACAACGCGCCCACCGGCGCAAGCAGACCGCTCCCCGCGCGCCGGCGGCACCCGCGCAGCCCCATGGGCGCGACCCCGAGGCCGTCCGGGCGTACGAGGAGACGTTCACCACCGTCCTCATGGCCTCCGGCATGCCCAAGATGATGTCCCGGGTACTGGCCTGCCTGACCCTCACGGACACCGGCAGCCTCACGGCGTCCGAACTCGCCCAGCGCCTCCAGGTCAGCCCGGCCTCCGTATCCAAGGCGATCGCGTTCCTGGAGAGCCAGGGCCTCGTCCGCCGGGAACGCGACGAACGCCGCCGCGAGCGTTACGTCGTCGACGACGACATCTGGTACCAGTCGATGATGGCCAGCGCCCGCGCCACCGCCCACCTCGTCGACACCGCGCGCCAGGGCGTCGGCATCCTCGGCCCCGGTACCCCGGCCGCCGTCCGCCTGGAGAACATCGCCCGCTTCGTCGCCTTCGTCTCCGAGAGCATCACCCGCGCCGCGCAGCAGGCCCGCGAGGTCCTCCACGTTGCTCCCACGTCACCCCCGGTCACCCGGGACGGCATCACCGACCCGGACCCCGGGGGCGCGTGACCGCCGCCGGGCGCCCACCCGGGCTTCGGCGCCGGGCCGTCACGCCGCACCGCCCGGCCCGGTGACCGCCGCACCCCTCTCAGGAGCCGGACCGGTCACCGGGCCGAACGCACGCCGCCGGGCCTCACCGGCGCTGGGGCGTCGGCGGCTCCAGCGCCTCACCGGCCCCAGCGCCTCACCGGCCCCAGCGCCTCACCGGCCACGGGGCCTCGGCGGCCCCAGCGCCTCACCGGCCACGGGTGCCTCGGCGGCCCCGGCGCCTCACCGGCCACGAGTACCCAGCCGTCACAGCGCCTGAGCGTTACAGCGCCCCGGCCGCCCCAGCCGCCACACCGCCTCAGCGGCCGCCGCGGCCGCTCCGGCCGGAAGCGCCGGAACCGGGGCCGCCGGAGCCGCCGCCCAGGAGGCCCGCCTTCCGCAGCGCGTCCGCCATGGCGCTGTTGCCGGGAGCGGGCGCGGAGCCCTGTGACGGGCGGCCGCCGCCCTTCGCCGCCCCGGCACCGCGCCGGTCCCCACGGCCACCGCCACCGCCACCGCCGCCCTGCCGCTGCTGCGGCGGCCGCCCGCCCCGCTCGCGCTTCGGCGCGCCGGAGCCGGAGGCCGCGTCGGCGGGGGCGTCGTCCAGCCGGAGGGTCAGCGAGATCCGCTTGCGCGGGACGTCGACGTCCAGCACCTTCACCTTCACCACGTCGCCCGGCTTCACCACCTCGCGCGGGTCCTTGACGTAGGTGCGCGACATCGCCGACACGTGGACGAGTCCGTCCTGGTGGACGCCGACGTCCACGAAGGCGCCGAAGGCGGCCACGTTCGTGACCACGCCCTCCAGCACCATGCCCTGCTCCAGGTCGCCGATCTTCTCGACGCCCTCCTTGAAGGTGGCCGTCCGGAACGCCGGACGCGGGTCGCGGCCCGGCTTCTCCAGCTCGCGCAGGATGTCGGTCACGGTCGGCAGGCCGAACGTCCCGTCCACGAAGTCGGCCGGGCGCAGCGACCGCAGGACCGAGGTGTTCCCGATCAGTGAAGCGACCTCACCGCCCGTCGTCTTCACCATCCGCCGCACCACCGGGTACGCCTCGGGGTGCACGCTGGAGGCGTCCAGCGGGTCGTCACCGCCCCGGATCCGCAGGAAGCCCGCACACTGCTCGTACGCCTTCGGGCCGAGGCGCGGCACCTCCTTGAGCGCCTTGCGCGACCGGAACGGGCCGTTGGCGTCCCGGTGCGCCACGATGTTCTCGGCGAGGCCCGCCCCGATGCCGGACACACGCGAAAGCAGCGGCGCGGACGCGGTGTTGACGTCGACACCGACACCGTTCACACAGTCCTCGACCACCGCGTCCAGCGACCGCGACAGCTTCACCTCGGACAGGTCGTGCTGGTACTGGCCGACGCCGATCGACTTGGGGTCGATCTTCACGAGCTCGGCCAGCGGGTCCTGGAGGCGGCGCGCGATCGAGACGGCGCCGCGCAGCGACACGTCCAGCTCCGGCAGTTCCTGGGAGGCGAACGCGGACGCCGAGTACACCGACGCGCCCGCCTCCGACACCATCACCTTGGTGAGCTCCAGCTCCGGGTGCCGGGCGATCAGGTCGGCGGCCAGCCTGTCCGTCTCGCGCGAGGCCGTGCCGTTGCCGATGGCGACCAGTTCGACGGCGTGCTCGCGGCACAGCCGCGCCAGGGTCGCCAGCGACTGGTCCCACTTGTTGGCCGGGACGTGCGGGTGGATCGTGTCGGTGGCGACGACCTTGCCGGTCGCGTCCACGACCGCCACCTTCACCCCGGTACGGAAACCGGGGTCCAGCCCGAGCGTCGCGCGCGTCCCGGCGGGCGCCGCGAGCAGCAGGTCGCGCAGGTTCGCGGCGAAGACCCGTACCGCCTCGTCCTCCGCCGCCGTGCGCAGCCGCAGCCGCAGGTCGATCCCGAGGTGGACGAGGATCCGGGTGCGCCACGCCCACCGGACGGTATCGGCCAGCCACTTGTCACCGGGCCGCCCGCGTTGCGTGATCCCGAACCGGGAGGCGACGATCGCCTCGTACGAGGACGGCCCCTCCGCCGGCGGCTCCTCCGGCTCCAGGGTCAGGTCGAGGACCTCCTCCTTCTCGCCGCGCAGCATCGCCAGCACCCGGTGAGAGGGCAGGGCGGTGAACGGTTCGGCGAAGTCGAAGTAGTCGGCGAACTTGGCGCCCGCCTCATGCTTGCCGTCCCGCACCTTCGCGGCCAGCCGCCCGCGCGTCCACATGCGTTCGCGCAGCTCGCCGATGAGGTCGGCGTCCTCGGAGAACCGCTCGGTCAGGATCGCCCGGGCGCCGTCGAGGGCGGCCTGTGGATCGGCCACCCCCTTGTCCGCGTCCACGAACGCGGCGGCCGCGGCGAGCGGGTCCACCGACGGGTCGCCGAGCAGCCCGTCGGCCAGCGGTTCGAGTCCGGCCTCGCGGGCGATCTGGGCCTTGGTTCGCCGCTTGGGCTTGAACGGCAGGTAGATGTCCTCCAGCCGCGCCTTGGTGTCGGCGCCGAGGATCCGCTCCCGCAGCTCGTCGGTGAGCTTGCCCTGCTCGCGTACGGAGTCGAGGACGGCGGCCCGCCGGTCCTCCAGCTCCCGCAGGTAGCGCAGCCGCTCCTCGAGCGTGCGCAGCTGCGCGTCGTCGAGCATCTCGGTCGCTTCCTTGCGGTAGCGCGCGATGAACGGCACGGTCGACCCGCCGTCGAGCAGCTCGACGGCCGCCTTCACCTGCCGCTCGCGTACGCCGAGCTCCTCGGCGATCCTGCCTTCGATGGACGTCGTCACGGTGTCCCGACTCGCCTTCTCGTGCCTGCCAGCTTGAGGTTGCATTCTGCCGGGTCACCGTGGGACGTGTCCCTCTGCCCCGTCGTCAGGCGCGGCGTGCCCGGCCCCCGCCGTGCGAGGCGCCGCCGAAGAGCCGTGCCAGCAGCCGGAACGGCAGGGTGACGACGGTGGCGACGGCCGAGCCGATCACGCGGAAGAAGTCGGCGATGGTACGCAAGGGGAACCTCCGTGTGCTGTCGGTTGCGCTGTGCGGGTTGCCGCCGCGCCCCCGCCGAAACGTCCGTGCCCCCGGGCCGTGCCGCCGGTGGCCCCCGGCGACCACCGGCGGCCCCCCGCCGCCGGCGGCCGCCCGGCGGCCGGCCCCCGGGTGTCCGTCCCGCCGCGGGTCCTCAGCCCTTGCCGGCCAGGTCCTGCGGGAACGCGCCCGCCGCCACGGCGGCCATCAGGAAGCCGCGCCCCAGCTCGGTGAGCCGCTCGACGCCCGCCGCGCCGAGGTGCTCGTAGGGGGTCGCGTCCAGGCGGTCGGTGTGCTCCTCCAGCTCGGCGCGCAGGGCGGAGCCCGCGTCCGTCAGCTCGCCCCGCTCGTCCAGCAGACCGCGCCCGCGCAGCCGCCCGGCCGCCGCGTCCCAGTCGGCGCGCCGCCAGCCACGGGTGGCGAGGATCCAGCGGGGCGCCATGCCCTTGCCGGTCGCCGTGTGGCTGACGAGGGCCTCCAGCGGGTCGAGCCCGGCGGACAGCAGCGCGACCAGGTGTCCGTCGCCCCGGTGCTCGCGCAGCAGGGTCGCCGCGTGCCAGTAGGCGAGGTGCGGCTCCTCGGGCACCGGCAGGTCGGCGTGTGCGGCGTAGAGCGGGCGGGCGTGCCGGGTGCAGGCCTCGGCGGCGCGGAGGGCGAGCCGGGCCGCCTCCGCCATCTCGTCGGACGCGACCGCCGCGTCGCCCAGTAGCCGCCGCAGCGTGGTGTCGGCCGCGCGCCAGCGGGCCGCCAGGACCGCTTCGGGGGAAGCGGTGTCCCACACGGCCGGCAGGTGCTGGGCGACGAGCTCGTGGTTGAAGTTGTAGAAGGACGCCGTGACGGCCCCCGGCCCGACCGCCCCCATGGCGGCGGCGCGGCCCGCGAAGTAGGCGGCGTTGGAGTCGGTGACGCCGAGCGCGGCCAGCTCCTGCGCGAAGTCCGGCGAGAAGTAGACGGTCGAGTGCAGCGGGTTCAGGGCGTTGTGGCAGCGGCGGCCGGCGCGCGGCGGCAGAGTCGTCGTCATGCCCGAAGGCTACCGACTGGTTGGTACGTCGTCCGGGGGAGGGGTCTCGGTCCCTCGCCCGGGGGGCGGGGCCGCGGATGGCAGGAAAGGCGGGGTCCTCGTCATTGCGGCCATCCGCCGCGGCCCCAAGGATGGAGGACATGACGCAACGACCCGTACTCGTCGTCCTCTTCGACGGCGTGCAGAGCCTGGACGTCACCGGACCGGTGGAGGTGTTCGCCGGGGCGGACCACCTCAGCGGCGGTCCCGCCCCGTACCCGATCCGCACCGCCTCGCTCGACGGGCGGCCCGTGCGCACCCCGAGCGGCCTGCGGCTGGCCGCCGACGGCGCGCTGGCCGACGCGGCCCTGCCGCACACCCTGCTGGTCCCCGGGGGCGAGGGCACCCGCGACCCCGATCCCCGGCTGGTCGCGTGGCTGCGCGAGCACGCCCCGCGCGTCGAACGCCTGGTCTCGGTCTGCACCGGCGCCGTCCTCCTCGCCGCGGCCGGCCTGCTGGACGGCCACCGGGTCACCACCCACTGGGCGTTCTGCGACCACCTCGCCCGCCACCATCCCGAGGTACGGGTCGACCCGGACCCGATCTTCGTCAGGGACGGCAGGCTCGCCACCTCCGCCGGGGTCACCGCGGGCATCGACCTCGCCCTCGCCCTGGTGGAGGAGGACCTCGGCCGTGACGCCGCGCTCACCATCGCCCGGCACCTCGTGGTCTTCCTCCGCCGGCCCGGCAACCAGGCGCAGTTCAGCGCCCAGCTCGCCGCCCAGACCGCCTCGCGCCGACCGCTGCGCGAGGTGCAGCAGTTCATCACCGAGCACCCCGGGGCCGATCTGAGCGTCGACGCCCTGGCCACCCGCGCCCGGCTCTCGCCGCGGCACTTCGCCCGCGCCTTCCGGGCGGAGACGGGCACCACGCCCGGCCGTTACGTCGAGCGGGTCCGCCTCGAACACGCCCGCCGCCTGCTGGAGGACACCGGGGGCGGGGTCCACGAGGTCGCCCGCGCGTGCGGGTACGGCACGCCGGAGGCGATGCGCCGGGCGTTCGCCAAGGCCCTCGGCACCTCGCCCGCCGACTACCGCCGGCGCTTCCACGCCCCCCTCCCCGGCCGCTGACGCCCACCCCCGGCCCGCGCGGCGGCCGGGCACGCGCCCCGATCCATCCATCCACCCACCCGCACCGCCGGGCGGGCGGCCCTGCCCGCCCGCCCGCGACCGGTCATGCCCACCCACCGACGGAAGGACACCGCCACCATGCGGATCGCGATCCTGCTCTACCCCGGCTTCACCACCCTCGACGCCGTGGGCCCCTTCGAGATCATCAGCCGGCTGCCCGGCGCCGAGACCGTGTTCGTCGCCAAGGAGGCCGGACCCGTCCGCAACGACCAGGGCAACCTCGCCCTCGTCGCCGACCGCGCCCTCGCCGAGGTGCCCCGGCCCGACATCGTCGTCGTCCCCGGCACCGGCGACTGGGGCCCGGTGACCCGGGACCGGGAGACCCTCGACTGGCTCCGCACGGCGGACGCCACCAGCACCTGGACCACGTCCGTGTGCACCGGCTCACTCATCCTGGCCGCCGCCGGCCTTCTGAAGGGCCGCCGCGCCACCAGTCACTGGCTCGCCCTCGGCGAGCTCGAGAAGCACGGGGCCGACCCGACGGGGGAGCGGGTCGTCTTCGACGGCAAGTACGTCACGGCCGCCGGCGTCTCGGCCGGCATCGACATGGGCCTGCACCTGGTCGGCCGGATCGCCGGCGACCGGCACGCCCGGATCGTCCAGCTCCTCACCGAGTACGACCCCCAGCCGCCGTACGACGCCGGCTCCCCGGACAAGGCCCCGGCCGAAATCGTCGCATTCTGGCGCGCCGAGACGGCGGGAAGGCCGGTGACCTCCCCGGCGGGGGCGGCCGGGGACGTCACCCCCCGTAGGTGAAGCGCGGTGCCCGCCGTTCCAGGAAGGCGGCGATGCCCTCGGCGGTGTCGCCGCTGCCGCGCGCCTGCTCCGTCCAGTGCGCGTCCCGGTCGGTCCGGCCCGCCGCGAACTCCTTGGCCGCCGACTGCGTCAGCAGCGAGCGGGAGACCAGCACCCGGGTGAACTCCGCGACCCGCCGCCCCAGTTCGCCCGCCGGCAGGACCTCGTCCACCAGCCCGGTGCGCAACGCCCGCCCGCTGTCGATCAGCTCGCCGGAGTAGAGCAGGTACTTCGCGGCCGACGGGCCCACCAGCGACACCAGCCGCCGGGTGGAGGACGACGGGTAGACGATGCCGAGCTTCGCCGGGGTGATGCCGAACCGGGCGCCCTCCTCGGCGAACCGCAGGTCGCAGGCGGCGGCGAGCTGGCTGCCGCCCCCCACGCAGTAGCCGCGCACGGCGGCCAGCGTCGGCTTGGGGAAGGCGGCCAGCGCCTCCTCGGCGCGCACGGCGAGGGACTGCTGTTCGTCGCCCGGCTCGCGCAGCGTCGCGATGTCGGCCCCCGCGCAGAACGTGTTCCCCGCGCCGGTCAGCACCAGGGCCCGTACGCTCCGGTCGGCGGCCAGCGAGGCGAGCAGCCCGGGCAGCGCGCGCCACATACCGGCCGTCATGGCGTTGCGCTTGGCGGGGTTGCTGATGACGACGGTGGCGACACCGTCCGCGACGGACTGCTCAAGCTGCGGCTGCTCCATGCGCCGGATGCTATCCGGCGGGGTGGGAGGACCGATCAAGAAGGGGCCGTAACGGTCGAACTCAGGGGCCTGCCGTAAGTATCCGGTCGGAACCCGTCGAATAGCTGTTGACTTCTGGTCAGTAGGCCTGACGGCTGCCTCGCGGTACCAACACTCGAGACGTGGCGAAAATCGAGCACGAGGGTGGAAACCGGACCATCGAGAGCCGCGGGAGCGTCCCGGCCGGGCCTCCCTCGTACGAAGGGGTCTGGCGGTTCACGGCTCCCGCCGTCGACGTCTCCGTACCGCAGGCCAGGCGTGCCGTCCGGGATCTGCTGAAACGTCAAGGCGTGCCGATGGGCGAGGACGTGACGCACGCCGTCCTGCTGATCGTGTCCGAACTGGTGACCAACGCCGTGCGGCACGCGGCCCTGCTGTCGCCCGAGCTCGCGGTCGAGATCGCGATCGGCGCCGAGTGGATCCGGGTGTCCGTGGAGGACAACCACCCGTACCGCCCCAAGGCGCTGGAGGCCGACTGCGGCCGTACGGGAGGGCGCGGCCTGCTGCTGGTGAGGGAGGTGACCAAGGAGGCCGGCGGGGAGTGCGACGTCGAGCACACCGCGACCGGCGGCAAGATCATCTGGGCGGCGCTGCCCCTGGGCCCCGCGGCGGCTCCCGCTCCCGCCGTGCCCGTCCCCTCCGTCGTACCGCTCGCGACCGCCGTCCCGTCCGGCCTCCCGGGGCCCGGAGGGCCGGACGGGAGACCGGACGAGAGACCCGGCGGGCCGGGGGTCACCAGCCCCCGGTCTCCCCTGTCAGCTCCTTGATCGCCGGACGCGCCGCGTCCAGGACCGTCATGAACCAGGCGGAGAACGGGTTCGAGGCGTGCCGCTCGGTCAGCTCACGCGCTGTCACGAACGCCGTCTCCTCCACCTCCGAGGGGTCCGGCCGCAGCGGGGCCTGCACCATCCCCACGAAGAGGTGGTTGTACTCCTGCTCCACCAGCCCGGACGCCGGGTCCGGGTGGTTGTACCGGACGGTGCCCGCCTCGGCGAGCAGCGACGGCGAGACCCCCAGCTCCTCATGGACCCGCCGCGCGGCCGCCGCGAACGGCGCCTCGCCCGGATAGGGGTGCCCGCAGCACGTGTTCGACCAGACACCGGGGGAGTGGTACTTCCCCAGCGCCCGGCGCTGGAGCAGCAGCCGCCCCTCCTCGTCGAAGAGGAACACCGAGAACGCCCGGTGCAGTTGCCCGGGCGCCTGATGGGCGGCCAGCTTCTCCGCGGTGCCGATGGTGGTGCCGTTCTCGTCGACCAGTTCGAGCATGATCGACGGCGCGGTCCCGTTCGACGAGCTGTTCGCCGCGGTGGCTGGTGTGGTCGGCATAACCATCCTTCGCTTCGGTTCTCGGCCCTGTGGGGCAACGTTCAGTCTGCCGTACAAAAGCCGCTTGTCGGCACACGACGACCCGCGCCCGTCATGTCGGGTCAGACGCCGAACGCCGGTGGGTAGTGGATCGTGCCCACCGGCACTCGCCCGGAACCTTCCAGGTCGAGGGCCATCATCGCCTCGTCCGGCACCTCGAAGGAGGGTTCGATCCCGCACCGCGAGGCCGGCACGAAACCGAACCTCGGGTAGTACTCCGGATGACCGAGCACCAGGACCAGCCGCTCGCCGCCGAGCCGCGCCGCGTCCAGCACCGCCCGCACCACCGCCTGCCCGGCGCCCCGCCGCTGGTACCCGGGCGCGACCGAGACCGGCGCCAGCGCGGCGGCCGGGGCGTCCCCGACCCGGCACCGGGTGACCAGCGCGTGGGCCGCGACCGTGCCGTCCGGCGCCTCGGCGACGTACGACAGGCCCGGCAGCCACGCGGTCGGGTCCCGGCGCAGCCGGTCGACCAGCCGGGCCTCCTCGTCCGACCCGAACGCGGCCCCGACGACCGCCCGTACGGCGGCGGTGTCCGCCTCCGTCTCCGGCCGGGTGCGCCACCGGGGGTCGGCCGGCCGCAGCACGTACCCGGTGTAGCCGTACTCGGTCCCGTGCTCGCGGCGCACCGCGATCTCCGCCCGGGTCGCGGCCAGGGCCTCCGCCATCCCGGGTGCGGCGGGGTCGGCCGCGTCGGCCCGTTCGCCGAGCGGACCGTAGTACGCGTCCCAGTCGCTCTCGGGCTGGGGGTACGTCCCGACGACGTGGTAGCCGGCGTCGACGGCCGCCCGGGTGTTGGCCGCGGTGGTGCGCAGCGCGTAGTGCCGGTCCCAGAAGGCCCGTGCCGCCGGGCTCGGGTCGTCGGTGGTCCACTCGCACTCGGTGACGACCAGCGTCCCGCCGGGGGCGAGGAGCCGGCGCCAGGAGCGCAGCGCCCGGTCGAAGCCGATCGAGTACGCCGAGCTCTCCGCCCACACCAGGTCGAACGACCCGTCGGGGTGGGGGAGCCGGCCCATGTCGGCGTTGAGGGTGCGGACGGCGTCACCGAGCCCGCGGGCGCCGGCGGCGGCCCGCAGCTCGGCCAGGAACGGCTCGTGCAGGTCGACGGCCGTCACGTCCGCCCCGGCCTCGGCGGCCAGCAGCAGCGCGGACCGGCCGGGGCCGCAGCCCAGGTCGAGCACGCGCGGCCGCCGCGGCCGCGGACCGGCGAGGGACGCCAGGGCGAGGAGCCGGCGGGTGGTGTCGTCGGAACCGGGGCCCTGCCGCGGAAGGCCGTGGTGCAGGGCGAAGAAAGCGTCGTACAGGTCGTTGTCGGACAACGTGGGAAACCCTTGTGGTGTGGGCGGGTTCCGGCCGACGCGTACGAAGAGGTCAGCCGAGAACCCGGCAGCCGAAGTCGATGCTGGACCGGGTGCCGCACGGGGCGGCCGTCACCGCGACGGTCATCGACCTCAGCTCCTCTCACCGCTGCCCGCGCCGTCCCGCGCTCCGGCGGGTACGGCGTTCGGACGAACACCCTAGCAGCGGTCAGTAGCAGAGCTTCGACTCGTGCGCGGCATGACCGCTCGGCTCCAGCTGGAACGTGCAGTGCTCGACGTCGAAGTGGTCGCCCAGGCAGCCCTGGAGTTCGTGCAGCAGCTTCTCGTGCCCCACCGAATCGAGCGCCTCCTGGTGCACCACCACATGGGCCGACAGCACCGGCATCCCGGACGTGATCGTCCACGCGTGCAGGTCATGGACGTCCTCCACACCCGGCAGCGCCAGTACGTGGGCCCGTACCTCCGCCATGTCCACGCCCTTGGGGGCGGCCTCCAGCAGCACGTCGAGCGTCTCGCGCAGGAGCTTCAGGGTGCGTGGCACGATCATCAGCCCGATCACCAGGGACGCGATCGGGTCGGCCGCCTGCCACCCGGTGGCCAGGATGATCCCGGCCGCGATCAGCACCGTCACCGAACCCAGCGCGTCCGCCAGCACCTCCAGGTACGCGCCCCGGACGTTCAGGCTCTCCTTCTGCCCGCGGACCAGGAGGGAGAGCGACACCATGTTGGCCACCAGGCCGAACAGGGCGAACGCGATCGCCACCCCGCCCCTGGTGTCGGCCGGGGTGATGAACCGCTGCACCGCCTCGAACAGCAGGTAGCCGCCGACGCCGAGGAGCAGCACACAGTTCGCCAGCGCGGCCAGGATCTCGGCCCGCGCGAACCCGAACGTCCGCCGCTGGTCGGCCGGACGGCCCGCGAAGTGGATGGCGAGCAGGGCCATGGCCAGACCCACCGCGTCGGTCGCCATGTGGGCGGCGTCCGCGATCAGGGCGAGCGAGTCGGCGACGACCCCGCCCACGATCTCGGCCACCATGACCGCGAGAGTGATCGTGAGCGCGATCCGCAGCCGCCCCCGGTACGCGGCGGCCGCGGTACCGGTCGGCGGCGGACCTCCGTGCGTGTGCCCATGATCGTGCCCTGCCCCCATCGGACGCCTCCCGCTGATCGACGACACCGGCCAGTGAACTACGGGAGGGGGGTACCCGCAAGCCGGCACTGAACACCGTTGTCATATACCCTGACCTGGGGTTATGCCCGCTGGTCAGGCCGGTGCGGCCACAGCCGGCACCGTCGGCCGGAGGAAGCCGTCGATCAGCGCCGCGCCGCGGCCGCCCGCGCCTCGGGGTGGCGGAGGCACCAGCCCTCCCACGCCGACTCCACCATCTCGCGCACGCCGAGCGACGCCCGCCAGCCCAGCTCCCCGTTGATCCGCCCGACCGACGCGACCGCCTTCGCCGCGTCCCCCGGCCGCCGCGCCTCCACCACCGGCTCCAGACCGTGGCCGGTGACCTCGGCCACCACGTCGGCGAGCTGCCGCACGGACACGCCCTCGCCCCGGCCGACGTTCAGCGTCAGGTCGCCCCGCCGCTCGCCCAGGCGGCGGGCGACGGCGAGGTGCGCGTCCGCGACGTCGGCGACATGGATGTAGTCGCGTACGCAGGTGCCGTCCGGCGTCGGATAGTCGTCACCGAAGATCCGGGGGGCCTCCCCGCGCGTGATCCGGTCGAAGAACATCGGGATGATGTTGAACACCCCGACGTCCGCCAGCTCCGGCCGCACGGCCCCGGCCACGTTGAAGTAACGGAGGCACGCCGTCGCCATGCCGTGCGCCCGGCCGGTCGCCCGGACCAGCCACTCGCCGGCCAGCTTGGTCTCGCCGTACGGATTGATCGGCACCGCCGGAGCGTCCTCGGCGATCAGCTCCACGTCCGGTACGCCGTAGACGGCGGCCGAGGAGGAGAAGAGGAACCGTTCGACACCGGCGGCGACCACGGCCTCCAGCAGCACGGTCAGCCCGTGCACGTTCTCGCGGTAGTAGCGCAGCGGCTGCTCGACCGACTCCCCGACCTGCTTCTTCGCCGCGAGATGCACCACACCGGTCACCCCGTGCCCGGCCAGCGTCCGGTCCACCAGGTCGCGGTCGCCGAGCGACCCCCGCACCAGCGGGACGTCCGCCGGCAGCCGCTCCGGGACGCCCGAGGAGACGTCGTCCAGGACGACCACCCGCTCGCCCGCCTCCGTCATCGCCCGTGCCACATGGGCGCCGATGTATCCCGTACCGCCTGTGATCAACCACGTCATGGCGGCCAGCCTATGCGGTGGCCGGAGGGCGGTTTGTGGGGCGAGGTGCCCATCGACCATGATGATCGCGTCCTGGCGGACGGCCGCCGGGTGCCGGGAAACCTCAGTGAACTCGCGCTTCCGTTCATCCGATAGCCTCTGCCGACGTGCCGCCGCCCGTGACCGGGCCGAGCCGCCGTGCACCAGCCCCGTTCAGCTCCAAGGAGTGAGTTCGTCTGTCGACCGCCATCCTCACCGGTCCTCCGGTACCCGGATCGCCGCTCGAGGGCGATCTGCGGTCGCTGGGCTTCGACGTCCGGATCGCCGCCGACGAGC
This sequence comes from Streptomyces sp. NPDC039423, assembly GCF_055598725.1. Classification (NCBI taxonomy): domain Bacteria; kingdom Bacillati; phylum Actinomycetota; class Actinomycetes; order Kitasatosporales; family Streptomycetaceae; genus Streptomyces; species Streptomyces sp. NPDC039423. The sequence goes on along the minus strand of NZ_JBVKAH010000005.1, from coordinate 16,516 downwards.
GGGAGACGGCCGCGCTGCTCGCCGCCGTCCCGGCCGCAGAGCGCGTCGCGGTCGTCGACCCGCGCTTCGTGGGCCACGTCCACGCGCTGCGGCTCGCCCTGACGGACCCCCGCTTCCCCGCCGCGACCGCCCCGGGCGCCCTCACGGCCCAGCCGGAGGCACGCCCCGCCCTGGTCCGCGCGCTCACGGCCGGCCCGGACGCCCCGGACCGGTCCGCCCCGATCCCGACCCCGGCCACCGGCGCGACCGCCGCAACCGGCCCGGCGACCGCCACCGGCCCTGACGCCACCGGCCCGGAGGCCGCCCCCGGCACCACCGCCCCCGACGCCACCGGCCCGGAGGCCACCCCCGGCGCCACCGCCCCCGGGGCGGCGCCCGTACGGGCGGCCGGCGGGGAGCCGCGGCCGCTGCCCGACCTCCTGGCCGACGCCCTGAGCGCCGAGGGCGTGGCCGTGCACCGGCCCGAGCTCGGGTCGCTGGTCGCCGCCGTGCCGGCCGACCCGCAGAGCCGCAAGGAGACCCGGGACGCCGTCGCGGCCGTCGACGACGAGGCCGTGCGCCTCCGCTCCGCCGTGAAGGCACGCGACGGCTTCTTCACCACCTTCTTCATCAGCCCCTACTCGCGCTACATCGCCCGCTGGTGCGCCCGCCGGGGCCTCACGCCCAACCAGGTCACCACCGCCTCCCTCCTCACCGCGCTCGTCGCGGCCGGATGCGCGGCGACCGGCACCCGCGGCGGGTACGTCGCCGCCGGCCTGCTCCTCCTCTTCTCCTTCGTCCTGGACTGCACCGACGGGCAGCTCGCCCGCTACTCGCTCCAGTACTCGACCATGGGTGCCTGGCTCGACGCGACGTTCGACCGGGCCAAGGAGTACGCCTACTACGCGGGCCTCGCCCTCGGCGCCGCACGCGGCGGGGACGACGTATGGGCCCTGGCCCTCGGCGCGATGGTCCTCCAGACCTGCCGCCACGTCGTGGACTTCTCCTTCAACGAGGCCAACCACGACGCCACCGCGAACACCAGCCCCACCGCCGCCCTGTCGGACAAGCTCGACAGCCGGGGCTGGACGGTCTGGGTGCGCCGGATGATAGTCCTGCCCATCGGAGAACGCTGGGCCATGATCGCCGTCCTGACGGCCGTCACCACCCCCCGCGTCGTCTTCTGGGCCCTGCTGATCGGCTGCGCCTTCGCCGCCTGCTACACCACCGCCGGCCGCCTGCTGCGCTCCCTCACCCGCAAGGCCCGCCGCACCGACCGGGCCGCCCGCGCCCTGGCCGACCTCGCCGACTCGGGCCCGCTCGCCCAGGGCTTCGCCGCGGCGTTCCGGAACGCCCCCCGGACCCTTGCGCCCGTCACCGCCCTGGCCGGCGCCGCGGCCGTCGTCGCCACCGCCGCCCTCACCCCGTTCGGCGGCCCCTGGCCCGTCGTCGCCGCCCTCGGGTACGCGCTGACGTCCGGCATCGCCGTCGCCCGCCCCCTCAAGGGCGCCCTCGACTGGCTCGTCCCGCCCGTCTTCCGGGCCGCCGAGTACGTCACGGTCCTGGTCCTGGCCGCCCGCTCGGACGCCCCGCAGGCCCTCCCCGCCGCATTCGGCCTGGTGGCGGCCGTCGCCTACCATCACTACGACACGGTCTACCGCATCCGCGGGGGCACCGGCGCGCCGCCCGCGTGGCTGGTGCGGACGATCGGCGGCCACGAGGGCCGCACGCTGGTGGTGGCGGTCCTCGCCGCGGTCCTGGCGTCCGGGAACGGCTTCACCCTCGCGCTCACCGCCCTCGCGGTGGCCGTCGCACTGGTCGTGCTCGTGGAGTCCATCCGCTTCTGGGTGTCCTCCGGAGCGCCCGCGGTACACGACGAAGGAGAACCCGCATGATCGGCCTTGTACTGGCAGCCGGTGCCGGACGGCGTCTGCGCCCCTACACCGACACGCTCCCGAAGGCCCTCGTGCCGGTGGACCCCGCCGGGACCGGCGAGAAGACGGTCCTCGACCTCACCCTCGCCAACTTCGCCGCCGTCGGCCTCACCGAGGCCGCCGTCGTCGTCGGCTACCGCAAGGAAGCGGTCTACGCGCGCAAGGCCGAGCTGGAGGCCACGTACGGGCTGAAGCTCACGCTCATCGACAACGACAAGGCCGAGGAGTGGAACAACGCCTACTCCCTGTGGTGCGCCCGTGACGTGCTGAAGCGCGGCGTGATCCTCGCCAACGGCGACACCGTGCACCCGGTCTCCGTCGAGCGGACCCTGCTCGCCGCCCGCGGCGACGGCCGGCGGATCATCCTCGCCCTCGACACGGTGAAGAAGCTCGCCGACGAGGAGATGAAGGTCATCACCGCCGACGGCCAGGGTGTCCGGCGGATCACCAAGCTGATGGACCCCGCCACCGCCACCGGCGAGTACATCGGCGTCACCCTCATCGAGCCCGAGGCCGCCGAGGCCCTCGCGGACGCGCTGAAGGCCACCTTCGAGCGCGACCCGGACCTCTACTACGAGGACGGCTACCAGGAGCTCGTCCACCGCGGCTTCCAGATCGACGTGGCACCCATCGGCGACGTCAAGTGGGTCGAGATCGACAACCACGACGACCTCGCGAAGGGCCGTGAGATCGCGTGCCTGTACTGACCCGGCTCATCCCCTCACCCGTCGTCGTCGACATCGCGTGCGGGGCGATGGACGACCTGGCCGGCCTCCTGGCCGACCAGCGGATCTCCGCCTCCGGCAAGCTGGCCATGGCGATCAGCAACGGCTCCGGCCAGGCGCTGCGCGAGAAGCTCGCGCCGCTGCTGCCGGACGCCGACTGGTACCCGGTCGCCGACGGCAGCATCGACTCCGCCGTCCGCCTCGCCGACGCCATAAAGGGCAAGCGCTACGACGCCGTGGTCGGCCTCGGCGGCGGCAAGATCATCGACGTGGCGAAGTACGCCGCGGCGCGGGTCGGCGTGCCCATGGTGTCGGTCGCGACCAACCTGTCGCACGACGGCATCTGCTCGCCGGTCTCCACCCTCGACAACGACAACGGCCGCGGCTCCTACGGCGTCCCCTCGCCGATCGCCATGGTCATCGACCTCGACGTGATCCGCGAGGCCCCCGCGCGGTTCGTCCGCTCCGGCATCGGCGACGCGATCTCCAACATCTCCGCCATCGCCGACTGGGAGCTCTCCCACCGGCACACGGGCGAGCAGGTCGACGGCCTGGCCGCCGCCATGGCCCGTACGGCGGGCGAGGCCGTCCTGCGCCACCCCGGGTCCGTGGCGGACGACGAGTTCCTCATCGTGCTGGCCGAGGCCCTCGTCCTGACCGGTATCGCCATGTCGATCAGCGGCGACACCCGGCCGGCGTCCGGCGCCTGCCACGAGATCTCCCACGCCTTCGACCTGCTGCACCCGGCGCGCGCCGCGCTCCACGGCGAGCAGGTCGGACTCGGCGCCGCCTTCGCGATGCACCTGCGCGGCGCCCACGAGGAGTCCGGGCTCTTCGCCGAGGTCCTCCGCCGGCACGGCCTGCCGGTCCTGCCCGACGAGATCGGGTTCACCCCGGAGGAGTTCGTCGCGGCGGTGGAGTACGCACCGCAGACCCGCCCCGGCCGCTTCACCATCCTCGAGCACCTCGACCTGTCCACCGACCAGATCAGGGACGCGTACGCCGACTATGCCCAGACCATCCGTAGCTGAACTCCGCCCGGTCGTCCATCCGGCGGGAGTGAAGGACCGTCGCAGCGGCGAACACTGGGGCGGCCGCCTGTACATGCGCGAGATCTCCCTGCGCATCACCCGTCTCCTGGTCACCACCCGGGTCACCCCGAACCAGCTCACGTACGTGATGACGCTCGCGGGCGTCCTCGCCGCCCCCGCCCTGCTGATCCCCGGCATCCCCGGGGCGCTGCTCGGCGCGCTCATGGTCCAGCTCTACCTGCTGCTCGACTGCGTCGACGGTGAGGTCGCCCGCTGGAAGAAGCAGTTCTCCCTGGGCGGGGTCTACCTGGACCGGGTGGGCGCCTACCTGTGCGACGCGGCGGTGCTGACCGGTTTCGGCCTGCGCGCCGCCGACCTGTGGGGCAGCGGCCGGATCGACTGGCTGTGGGCCTTCCTCGGCACCCTCGCCGCGCTCGGCGCCATCCTGATCAAGGCCGAGACCGACCTGGTCGGTGTCGCCCGGCACCAGGGCGGCCTGCCGCCGGTCGCGGAGTCGGCCGCCGAGCCCCGCTCGTCCGGCATGGCGCTGGCCCGCAAGGCCGCCGCGGCGCTGAAGTTCCACCGGCTCGTCCTCGGCATCGAGGCGTCGCTGCTCATCGTGGTCCTGGCGGTCCTGGACACGGTCCGGGGCGACCTGTACTTCTCCCGCCTGGGCGTCGCCGTGCTGGCCGGCATCGCGCTGCTGCAGACGGTGCTGCACCTCGTGTCCATCCTCGCGTCGAGCAGGCTGAAGTGAGGACGCCGATGAAACTGGGCGCCGTCATCATCACCATGGGCAACCGCCCGGACGACCTCCGGGCGCTCATCGAGTCCGTCCGCGAGCAGGACGGCGACCCGGTCGAGATCGTCGTCGTCGGCAACGGCGCCCCCGTCACGGGCGTCCCCGACGGCGTGCGCACCGTCGACCTCCCGGAGAACCTGGGCATCCCCGGCGGCCGCAACGCCGGCATCGAGGCCTTCGGTCCCGGCGGCACCGACGTGGACGCCCTGCTGTTCCTCGACGACGACGGTCTGCTGCCGAACCCCGACACGGCCGAGCTGGTCCGCCAGGCGTTCACCGCCGACCCGCGGCTGGGGATCATCAGCTTCCGCATCGCCGACCCGGACACCGGTGTCACCCAGCGCCGGCACGTGCCGCGGCTGCGTGCCTCCGACCCGATGCGCTCCTCGCGGGTGACGACGTTCCTCGGCGGCGCGAACGCCGTCCGCACGAAGGTGTTCGCCGAGGTCGGCGGGCTGCCGGACGAGTTCTTCTACGCGCACGAGGAGACCGATCTCGCCTGGCGGGCGCTCGACGCCGGCTGGCTGATCGACTACCGGGCGGACATGGTCCTGTTCCACCCCACGACCGCCCCCTCCCGGCACGCCGTCTACCACCGCATGATCGCCCGCAACCGCGTCTGGCTGGCCCGCCGCAATCTGCCCGCGCCCCTGGTACCCGTGTACCTGGGCGTCTGGCTGCTGCTCACGCTGGCCCGGCGCCCGTCGGTGCCGGCGCTCAAGGCCTGGTTCGGCGGGTTCCGGGAGGGCTGGACCTCTCCGTGCGGGCCGCGCCGGCCCATGAGGTGGCGTACGGTGTGGCGCCTGACGAGACTGGGCCGCCCGCCCGTCATCTGACAAGCTCGGAATCCGACACGCTCGTCACCGACGAGCACGGGGCACCCGGGGCCCGGCCGCCACCTGACCCGCCCGCCCCCCATCTGCCGCGCATCTGGACACGAAAGTTTCAGCCTGTGAGTGAGACAACCCATGACGGAGCGATCGCCGTGACCGCCCCGCCATCCGTGGACGCGGGCCTGTCCCCGGCGGAGCTCGCCGCCAAGTACGGCCTGTCGGTCAGTGGTGCCCGGCCCGGCCTGGCCGAGTACGTCCGTCAGCTGTGGGGCCGCCGGCACTTCATCCTGGCGTTCTCCCAGGCGAAGCTCACGGCGCAGTACAGCCAGGCCAAGCTCGGCCAGCTCTGGCAGGTGGCGACCCCGCTGCTCAACGCGGCGGTCTACTTCCTCATCTTCGGCCTGATCCTGAACGCCGGCCGGGGCATGGACAAGGAGGTCTACATCCCGTTCCTGGTGACGGGTGTCTTCGTGTTCATGTTCACCCAGACCTCCGTGATGTCCGGGGTCCGGGCGATCTCCGGGAACCTGGGGCTGGTGCGGGCGCTGCACTTCCCGCGCGCCTCCCTGCCCGTCTCCTTCGCGCTCCAGCAGCTCCAGCAGCTCCTGTTCTCGATGATCGTGCTGTTCGTCATCGCGGCGGTGTTCGGCAGCTACCCCTCGCTCGCCTGGCTGCTGATCGTCCCGGCACTGGCGCTCCAGTTCCTCTTCAACGTCGGCCTGTCGCTGATCATGGCCAGGCTCGGCAGCAGGACGCCCGACCTCGCGCAGTTGATGCCCTTCATCATGCGCACCTGGATGTACGGCTCGGGCGTCATGTTCTCCATCCCGATCATGCTCAAAGACAAGCCGGCCTGGATCGCGGACGTCCTGATGTACAACCCGGCGGCGATCTACATGGACCTCATCCGGTTCGCGCTGATCGACGGGTACGGCTCGGAGAACCTGCCCGCGCACGTCTGGCCGGCCGCCCTGCTGTGGGCCGTCCTGGTCGGCGCGGCGGGCTTCGTGTACTTCTGGAAGGCAGAGGAGCGGTACGGCCGTGGCTGAGCACACCGAGGACGTCACCGCGGCGGCCGTGGCCGGCGGCGCGCGGATCCCCACCGTCATCGCGGACGACGTGCACATCGTGTACCGCGTCAACGGCGGCGGGGGCGGGAAGGGCAGCGCCACCGCGGCGCTCAGCCGGATCCTGCGCCGCGACACGGGCGAGTCCCGCGGGGTGCGCAAGGTGCACGCCGTCCGGGGTGTGTCCTTCACCGCGTACCGGGGTGAGGCCATCGGCCTCATCGGCACCAACGGATCGGGCAAGTCGACCCTGCTGAGGGCCATCGCGGGCCTGCTGCCCACCGAGTCGGGCAAGGTCTACACCGATGGCCAGCCCTCGCTGCTGGGGGTCAACGCGGCGCTGATGGGCGACCTCACCGGTGAGCGCAACGTGATCCTGGGCGGTCTGGCCATGGGCATGTCGCGCGAGGAGATCCGGGAGCGCTACCAGGACATCGTCGACTTCTCCGGCATCAACGAGAAGGGCGACTTCATCACCCTGCCGATGCGGACGTACTCCTCCGGCATGGGCGCCCGGCTGCGCTTCGCCATCGCCGCCGCCAAGAACCACGACGTCCTGATGATCGACGAGGCGCTGGCCACGGGTGACCGCAAGTTCCAGATCCGCTCCGAGGAGCGCATCCGCGAGCTGCGCAAGGAGGCCGGCACGGTCTTCCTGGTCAGCCACAGCAACAAGTCGATCAGGGACACCTGTGACCGCGTCCTGTGGCTGGAGAAGGGCGAGCTGCTGATGGACGGCCCCACGGACGAGGTCCTGCGGGCGTACGAGAAGGAGACCGGCAGGTAACCCCGCCGCACGCGGGCACGCGCGGGTCGTACCCGCGCTCCCGGACGTCCCGTTCCGGTCAAGTACCGCCCCCGAAGGGGCGGTTGGCGTCGCGAACGGGACAGTTCGCGTGCGTGTGACACCCCGGCACGGCCCCGGACGTTGTACAACGTAAGCTGTACCGGTGCTGATTCGCGGCAAGTGGGGCGATTTCCCCCTGGGGCCCCCGGGCCGGGGCGGCGGCTCACTCGCGGCACCGGCGGCGTGTCCGAAATAGGATGTTTTGGGTCAGCAGTGTAGAACGGGAGACGTGACGGCAATGACGGTGAATCCCCAGCCCCGCGTCCACGAGGGTCCCGCCGTCCCCGCGCCGGGTCGTCCGCAGTGACAGGTACCCGGCAGGTGCGCCGCGACGCCTCCTCGCGCACCACACTCGACAAGGCCGCGCACGAGAACTTCCCCGTGGCCCCCTTCTTCCTGCCCCGCGCCTGGCGCGGCGACCTGATGGCCGTTTACGGCTTCGCACGGCTCGTCGACGACATCGGCGACGGCGACCTCGCCCCCGGCGGCGCCGACGCCCGCCATCTGGGCGCCGAGGGCGAGACCGACCGCCTCGCCCTCCTCGACGCCTTCGAGGCCGACCTGCGGCGCGTCTTCGACGGCACCCCGTCCCACCCGCTGCTGCGCGCCCTGCGACCCACCGTGCGGCGCCACGCGCTCACCCCCGAGCCGTTCCTCGGCCTGATCGCGGCCAACCGCCAGGACCAGCTCGTACGGCGCTACGAGACCTACGACGACCTCGTCGCCTACTGCGAACTTTCCGCCAACCCCGTCGGCCGCCTCGTCCTGGCCGTCACCGGCACCACCAGCCCCCAACGCGTGCGCCGCTCCGACGCCGTCTGCACCGCCCTTCAGATCGTCGAGCACCTCCAGGACGTCGCCGAGGACCTGGCCCGCGACCGGATCTACCTCCCGGCCGAGGACATGAAACGGTTCGGCGTCACCGAGGCCGACCTCGCCCGCCCCGCCGCCGGCGCGCCGGTCCGCTCCCTCATCGCCCACGAGGCCGAACGCGCCCGCCGGCTCCTCGACGAGGGCATCCCCCTCGTCGCCGGCGTGCACGGCAGGCTCCGGCTCCTCCTCGCCGGCTTCGTCGGCGGCGGACACGCGGCCCTGGACGCGATCACGGCCGCCGGACACGACGTACTCCCCGGACCCCCCAGGGCCGGCGGACCGAACCTGCTGCGCGCGGTGGGAGCCGTATGGCGCAGAGCGCGTGGAGAGGGGTGAACGGGACCGTGGAAGGACACGCGCGGATGTCCGCGCCGGTGGCCGCCGCCTACAGCTACTGCGAGGCCGTCACCGGCGGGCAGGCCCGCAACTTCGCCTACGGCATCCGGCTCCTGCCGGCCGAGAAGCGGCTGGCCATGTCGGCGCTGTACGCCTTCTCCCGCCGGGTCGACGACATCGGCGACGGGGCCCTCGGCCCCGAGGCCAAGGCCGACCGGCTCGGCACCACCCGCGACCTGCTCGACCGGATCCGCAAGGGAGCCGTCGGCGAGGACGACACCGACCCGGTCGCCGTCGCCCTCGCCGACGCCGCACGCCGCTTCCCGCTGCCGCTCGACAGCCTCGACGAGCTCATCGACGGCGTCCTGATGGACGTGCGCGGCGAGACCTACGAGACCTGGGACGACCTCAAGGTCTACTGCCGCTGCGTCGCCGGTGCCATCGGCCGCCTCTCCCTCGCCGTTTTCGGCACCACACCCGGCGCGCCCGGCGCCGAACGCGCCCCCGAGTACGCCGATACGCTCGGCCTCGCCCTCCAGCTCACCAACATCCTCCGCGACCTCCGCGAGGACGCCGGGACCGGCCGCACCTACCTGCCCGCCGACGACCTCGCCAAGTTCGGCTGCTCCGACGGCTTCCGCACCGCCACCCCGCCCCCCGGCGCCGACTTCACCGGCCTCGTCCACTACGAAGTACGGCGCGCCCGGGCCCTGTTCGCCGAGGGCTACCGGCTGCTGCCCATGCTCGACCGGCGCAGCGGCGCCTGCGTCGCCGCCATGGCCGGCATCTACCACCGTCTCCTCGACCGCATCGAACGCGACCCCCGGGCCGTGCTGCGCGGTCGTGTCTCCCTGCCCGGACACGAGAAGGCGTACGTCGCCGTCCGCGGCCTCTCCGGCCTCGACGCCCGCACCGCCTCCCGGCAGCGGACCAGGAGGCGCGCCTAGATGGCCACCATGCCGGACACCCGGCGCGCGAACCGGCACAATCGGCGCGCAACCCTCCGCCACCGCACCGCGTCCCGGACTGCGACGACCCGACGGGAGACCGCATGAGCGACGACGACCCGACACCGGGCGCTGCCGCGCGGCGGCACGCCGTGGTCGTCGGCGGCGGCCTCGCCGGCATCACCGCCGCCCTGCGCCTGGCCGACTCCGGACTGCGCGTCACCCTCCTCGAAGGCCGGCCCCGCCTCGGCGGCCTCGCGTTCTCCTTCAAGCGCGGCGACCTCACCGTCGACAACGGCCAGCACGTCTACCTCCGCTGCTGCACCGCCTACCGCTGGTTCCTCGACCGCGTCGGCGGCAGCCACCTCGCGCCCCTCCAGGACCGCCTCGACGTCCCGGTCCTCGACGTCGCCCACCCCCGCGGCCCCCGCCTCGGCCGGCTGCGCCGCACCGCCCTGCCCGTACCGCTCCACCTCGCCGCCAGCCTCGCCGGCTACCCGCACCTCTCGCTCGCCGAGCGCGCCGCCGTCGGCCGCGCCGCCCTCGCCCTCAAGAGGCTCGACCCGGCCGACCCCGCCCTCGACGGCATCGACTTCGCCACCTGGCTCACCCGCCAGGGCCAGTCCGCGCGCTCCGTCGAAGCCCTGTGGGACCTGATCGGCGTCGCCACCCTCAACGCCACCGCCCCGCACTCCTCCATGGGCCTGGCCGCCATGGTCTTCAAGACCGCCCTGCTCACCGACCCCGGCGCCGCCGACATCGGCTGGGCCCACGTCCCCCTGGGCGACCTGCACGACACCCTCGCCCGCAAGGCCCTCGACGCCGCCGGCGTCCGCACCGAACTGCGCGCCAAGGCCACCGCCGTCCTGCCCAGCGCCCACGGCCGCTGGGCCGTCGACGTGCCCGGCGAACGGCTGGAGGCCGACACCGTCGTCCTCGCCGTACCCCAGCGCGAAGCGCACGACCTGCTGCCGCACGGCGCGCTCGACGACCCCGGCGCGCTCCTGGACATCGGCACCGCCCCGATCCTCAACGTGCACGTCCTCTACGACCGCGCGGTGCTGCGCCGCCCGTTCTTCGCCGCGCTCGGCTCCCCGGTCCAGTGGGTCTTCGACCGTACCGACGCCTCCGGCTACACCGACGGCCAGTACCTCGCGCTGTCCCAGTCGGCCGCCGGCGACGAGATCGACGAGCCCGTCTCCGTGCTCCGCGAGCGCTACCTGCCCGAACTGGAGCGGCTGCTGCCCGCGGCACGCGGCGCGAAGGTCCGGGACTTCTTCGTCACCCGGGAGCGGACAGCGACGTTCGCCCCCGCCCCCGGCGTCGGCCGGCTGCGGCCGGGCGCCCGCACCAACGCGCCGGGCCTCCACCTGGCCGGTGCGTGGACCGCCACCGGCTGGCCCGCGACCATGGAGGGCGCGGTACGCAGCGGCTTCACCGCCGCGGGCGCGGCCCTCTCGGCCCTCGGCCGCCCCCATGTACATCCGCTCGAGGAGGCGGCATGAGCCTGAGTACTGGAACCAGAGGAGAGACCGTGCCGACTGTGCCCCCGGCGAACCCGGCCGTCGACACCGCGGACGTGACCGCACTGCTGGAGCGGGGCCGGACCATGTCCACCCCTGTCCTGCGCACGGCCGTGCAGCGGCTCGCGCCGCCCATGGACACCGTGGCCGCCTACCACTTCGGCTGGATCGACGCCCACGGCCGGCCCGCCGACGGCGACAGCGGCAAGGCCGTCCGCCCCGCCCTCGCCCTGCTGTCCGCGGAGGCGGCCGGAGCGGCCCCCGAGGTCGGCATCCCCGGCGCGGTCGCCGTGGAGCTCGTGCACAACTTCTCGCTGCTGCACGACGACCTGATGGACGGCGACGAGCAGCGCCGCCACCGCGACACCGTGTGGAAGGTCCACGGCCCGGCGCAGGCCATCCTCGTCGGCGACGCGCTGTTCGCCCTCGCCAACGAGCTGCTGCTGGAGCTCGGCACCGTGGAGGCCGGCCGCGCCACCCGCCGGCTCACCACCGCCACCCGCAAGCTCATCGACGGCCAGGCCCAGGACATCTCCTACGAGCACCGCGAGCGGGTGACCGTCGAGGAGTGCCTGATGATGGAGGGCAACAAGACCGGCGCCCTCATCGCCTGCGCCTGTTCCATCGGCGCGGTCCTCGGCGGCGCCGACGACCGCACCGCCGACGCCCTGGAGGCCTACGGCTACCACCTGGGCCTGGCCTTCCAGGCCGTCGACGACCTGCTCGGCATCTGGGGCGACCCGGTCACCACCGGCAAGCAGACCTGGAGCGACCTGCGCCAGCGCAAGAAGTCCCTGCCGGTCGTCGCCGCGCTCGCCGCGGGCGGGGAGGCCTCCGAGCGCCTCGGCGAACTGCTCGCGGCCGACGCCAAGAACCCCGACCTCGACAGCTTCTCCGAGGAGGAGTTCGCCATGCGCGCCGCCCTCATCGAGGAGGCCGGCGGCCGCGAGTGGACCTCCGAGGAGGCCCGCCGCCAGCACAGCGTCGCGATCGACGCGCTCCACCACGTCGACATGCCGGAACGGATCCGCGCCCAGCTCACCGCGCTCGCGGACTTCGTCGTCGTACGAAAGCGATGACCACCATCAGGAAGCACACCCGCACCATATGAATCGCTAGTCGCCGGCCGGTGCCTCCGCGCACCGGCCGACGGCCCACCCGCAGCCGCAGCACGCCCACTGCACGAAGGGGAAGCCATGACAGCGACGACCGACGGAAGCACCGGGGCCCTGGGCCCCCACGCACCCTCGGCCACCGGGACCACCACCGGAACGACCACCACCACCGCCCCCGGCGCGAGCGACGTCCGGGAAGCCGCCGCGCGGGCCGCCCAGCGCTCCATCGACCACCTCCTGTCCCGCCAGGACGACGAGGGCTGGTGGAAGGGCGACCTGGAGACCAACGTCACCATGGACGCCGAGGACCTCCTGCTGCGGCAGTTCCTCGGGATCGAGGACGAGGCGACCACCCACGCCGCCGCCCTGCACATCCGCGGCCGGCAGCGCGGCGACGGCACCTGGGCCACCTTCTACGGCGGCCCCGGCGACCTGTCCGCCACCGTCGAGGCGTACGTCGCCCTCCGCCTGGCCGGCGACCGCCCCGACGAGCCGCACATGGCGCGCGCCGCCGCCTGGATCAGGGAGCGGGGCGGCATCGCGGCGGCCCGCGTCTTCACCCGCATCTGGCTGGCGCTCTTCGGCTGGTGGAAGTGGGAGGACCTGCCCGAGCTGCCACCCGAGCTGATCTTCCTGCCCCCGTGGTTCCCCCTCAACATCTACGACTTCGGCTGCTGGGCCCGGCAGACGATCGTGCCGCTCACCGTCGTCTCCGCCAAGCGCCCCGTGCGCCCCGCGCCCTTCGCGCTGGACGAACTGCACACCGACCCCGGCGTCCCCAACCCGCCCCGGCGGCTCGCCCCGGCGGGTACCTGGGAAGGGGCCTTCCAGCGGCTGGACAAGGCACTGCACGCCTACCGCCGCGTCGCCCCCCGGTGGCTGCGCGGCGCCGCGATGAACACCGCCGCCCGCTGGATCGTCGAACGGCAGGAGAACGACGGCTGCTGGGGCGGCATCCAGCCACCCGCCGTGTACTCCCTCATCGCCCTCCACCTGCTCGGCTACGACCTGGAGCACCCGGTGATGCGGGCGGGCCTGGAGTCGCTCGACCGGTTCGCCGTACGGCGCGACGACGGCGCCCGCATGGTCGAGGCCTGCCAGTCGCCCGTCTGGGACACCTGCCTGGCCGTGATCGCGCTCGCCGACGCCGGGGTGCGCCCCGACCACCCCGCCCTGGTCAAGGCCGCCGACTGGATGCTCGGCGAGGAGATCGTCCGCCCGGGCGACTGGGCCGTCCGCCGGCCCGGACTCGCCCCCGGCGGCTGGGCGTTCGAGTTCCACAACGACAACTACCCCGACATCGACGACACCGCCGAGGTCATCCTCGCCCTGCGCCGGGTCCGCCACCCCCACCCGGAACAGATCGAGGCCGCCGTCCGGCGCGGCGCCACCTGGACCGCCGGGATGCAGTCACGGGACGGCGGCTGGGCCGCCTTCGACGCCGACAACACCAGCCCCTTCCCCAACCGGCTCCCGTTCTGCGACTTCGGCGAGGTCATCGACCCACCGTCCGCCGACGTGACCGCGCACGTGGTGGAGATGCTGGCGCACGAAGGCAAGGCCCACCACCCGCGCACCCGCCGCGGCGTCGCCTGGCTGCTGGCCGAACAGGAGCCCAGCGGCGCCTGGTTCGGACGCTGGGGCGTCAACCACGTCTACGGCACCGGCTCCGTGGTGCCCGCCCTCACCGCCGCCGGGCTGCCCACGACGCACCCCGCCATCCGGCGCGCCGTCACCTGGCTGGAATCGGTCCAGAACGAGGACGGCGGCTGGGGCGAGGACCTGCGGTCCTACCGGGAGCAGGAGTGGATCGGGCACGGCGCCTCCACCGCCTCGCAGACGGCGTGGGCGCTGCTGGCCCTGCTGGCGGCCGGGGAGCGGGCGTCCGGGGCCGTGGAGCGCGGCGTGCGGTGGCTCACCGCGACGCAGCGGGAGGACGGATCCTGGGACGAGCCGTACTTCACCGGCACCGGCTTCCCCTGGGACTTCTCCATCAACTACCACCTCTACCGGCAGGTGTTCCCGCTGACCGCGCTCGGCCGGTACGTCAACGGCGGACCGGTGGTCGGCCGGCTCGGCGAGGGGGCGTGATGGCGGCTGGGCGGGAGCCCTCCGGTTCCGCCTCCGCGCCCGGCCGCGTACCCGCCCCGGCCGGGGCGCCGATGCTCATCGCCTGCGCGCTCGGCATCGAGCAGCTCGCGCTGCGCAGCGGGCGCCGCCGCCACGGCTCGGCGTCACCCGGCCCGGTCACCGTGCTCCGTACGGGCATGGGCCCCGCGAACGCCCAGCGGGCCGTCACCCGGGCGCTGGAGGGCGGCGACCTGCGGGGCGCCGCGGTCGTCGCGTCCGGCTTCTGCGCCGGACTGGAGCCCGGCATGCACCCGGGCGACCTGGTGGTCGCCGACGAGACCCGCGGCCCCGGTGGCACCACCCCCTGCACGGGCACCGAGCTGCTGGTCGAGGCCCTGGAGCGGGCGGTCCCCGGCCGCACGGTCCACACCGGCCCGCTGACCGGCTCCGACCACGTGGTGCGCGGCCAGGAGCGCGTCCAGTTGCGCGGCACGGGGGCGATCGCGGTCGACATGGAGTCCGCCGCCACCCTCCGCAGCGCGCTCAGCACGGGGGTGCGGTCCCGCCCCGTCGCGGCCGTACGGGTGATCGTGGACGCCCCCGAGCACGAACTCGTCCGCATCGGCACGGTGCGCGGGGGAATATCGGCCTTCCGTGTTCTTCGCTCCGTGCTCCCCGCATTCTTCGAATGGCACCGTTCTTTGCTGCTCCCCAGGAGGTGAGCCAGATGGCCATGCCGCTTCGCCAGACCATCCGGGTAGGGACGTATCTCTTCCAACAGAAGCTGCGCAAGCGTGACAAGTTCCCGCTCATCGTCGAACTGGAGCCGCTCTACGCCTGCAACCTCGCGTGCGAGGGCTGCGGCAAGATCCAGCACCCGGCCGGGGTGCTGAAGCAGCGCATGCCGGTCGCCCAGGCGGTCGGCGCCGTCCTGGAGTCCGGCGCCCCGATGGTGTCCATCGCCGGCGGCGAACCGCTGATGCACCCCCAGATCGACGAGATCGTGCGCCAGCTCGTCGCCAAGAGGAAGTACGTCTTCCTGTGCACCAACGCCGTGCTGCTGCGCAAGAAGATCGACCTGTTCACGCCCTCGCCCTACTTCGCCTTCGCCGTGCACATCGACGGCCTGCGCGAACGGCACGACGAGTCGGTCGCCAAGGAGGGCGTGTTCGACGAGGCGGTGGAGGCCATCAAGGAGGCCCAGCGGCGCGGCTTCAGGGTCACCACCAATTCCACCTTCTTCAACACCGACACCCCGCAGACCGTCATCGAGGTGCTCAACTTCCTCAACGACGACCTCAAGGTCGACGAGATGATGATCTCGCCCGCCTACGCCTACGAGAAGGCGCCCGACCAGGAGCACTTCCTGGGCGTCGAGCAGACCCGCGAACTGTTCCGGAAGTCGTTCGCCGGCGGCAACCGCCGGCGCTGGCGGCTGAACCACTCCCCGCTCTTCCTGGACTTCCTGGAGGGCAAGGCCGACTTCGCCTGCACCGCCTGGGCGATCCCCAACTACTCGCTCTTCGGCTGGCAGCGCCCCTGCTACCTGATGGCCGACGGTTACGTACCGACGTACCGGCAGCTCATCGAGGAGACCGACTGGAACAAGTACGGCCGCGGCAAGGACCCGCGCTGCGCCAACTGCATGGCGCACTGCGGCTACGAGCCGACCGCCGTCCTCGCCACCATGGGCTCGCTGAAGGAGTCCCTGCGCGCCGCCCGCGAGACGGTCTCCGGAAGCCGGGGGTGAGGTGATGCCGGAACCCGTGGACCTCGGGCTGCCCGTGCCGGTGCCCCGGCCGGCCGACCGCCGTGTCAGTCGCAAGATCCAGGTCGGTTCGGTGGCCGTCGGTGGTGACGCGCCGGTGTCGGTGCAGTCGATGACGACGACGCGGACCTCGGACATCGGTGCCACGCTTCAGCAGATCGCCGAGCTGACGGCGTCGGGCTGTCAGATCGTGCGGGTGGCGTGTCCGACCCAGGACGACGCGGACGCGCTGGCGACCATCGCGAAGAAGTCGCAGATCCCGGTGATCGCGGACATTCATTTCCAGCCGAAGTACGTGTTCGCCGCGATCGACGCGGGGTGTGCGGCGGTGCGGGTGAACCCGGGCAACATCAAGCAGTTCGACGACAAGGTCAGGGAGATCGCGAAGGCGGCCGGTGAGGCGGGTACCCCGATCCGTATCGGGGTGAACGCCGGGTCGCTGGACCGGAGGCTGCTGGAGAAGTACGGCAAGGCCACTCCGGAGGCGCTGGTGGAGTCGGCGCTGTGGGAGGCGTCGCTGTTCGAGGAGCACGGGTTCCGGGACATCAAGATCTCGGTGAAGCACAACGACCCGGTGGTGATGGTCAACGCCTACCGGCAGCTCGCGGCGCGGTGCGACTATCCGCTGCATCTGGGGGTCACCGAGGCGGGTCCGGCGTTCCAGGG